>JBBRQY010000005.1:0-335012 GCA_038225655.1 Phycisphaerales bacterium
CGATGATCCTCACCGCCTGCAACATCAAGAAGAGCCTGAGCCTCAGGGCCGCCTGAGCGCGGACGCCGGCCAGGAACGCCCAGGTGGTCAGTCGTGCCGGATCAGACCACGCATCCCCGCGAGCCAAAGATCAGACGTTCCTGTCACAAACCGACCTCAGCAATCGCTTCTCCAAGGAAGGACCGGTCCTCTGAGCGAGGTGGCCGCCTTCGCCTTATGGGAGTGGTTATGCCGCGAGAAGATTCACGATCTCAACCAGCGAAAGGGTTGATAAACGACTTCGAATCGATGCGCCAGCTCCTAAGAGCGTGCCAGCGAAAGCCGGCGCTTGAAATCCTTGTCCTTCTCGCCAGTGGTCCATTGGATGTCGGCTCGCTGGCGAGAGCGTTGGCACGAAAGGTGCCGGCAGTGAGCCGGCAACTGACGTTGTTACGCCGAGCGGGGTTGGTCAACGTCCACAACTCGGGCAACCACCGAGTACACTCGCTCTCCGAAGCTGTCGTGGCGGCTCCGGAAGAAGAATGGTGCCAGATCTCCGTCACTCTGCCGGGACAATGCTCGTTGCGACTTACGCTTTCTGCGATGGTCACGCCACACGCCGACTCGCCCGACAGCACAGTGGTGCGCGTATCCGTCAGGGACATACACACGATCGCGGCTCGGAGGATCGGCGCGTCCGCCCATCTCGACATCTCCCCTCTCACGCCCACCGTCCGATTCGCGAAGGCCCAGCGGCGGAACGATGACAATCGCTCTCCCGTGCGCACGCGACCCCAATAGGTCGCGCCTCGAAAACCAACGCATCTCATCTCCCGCTACTCCCCCGCAGAAGGCGTTGCACTCAGCGAAGGGCCACGAACGTCTCGGTCTCCAGTTTGCTCTCGTCGCTGGTCCAATGCCCGTACACCTCCACCATTGGCCAGCCGGTGCGTTGACCGCTCGCCTCCAGCGCCTTTGTCATCGTCGCGCCCGTTGCGGGCAGCAGGTGATACGGACCGACATGCTTCCAGACCGCATACCGCGTGAGGCGGATCATCTTGCGCTCCAGCCCGGCCGACTCCGCCGCCCGTTCGGCGTCAGGCCCGGCAAGAACAAGCCCCGCGAACACCGTGCCATCCCCCTCGTACGCGACACGATTGATCCCGTCGTGGGCGATGTTCTGGGCCTTGATCACCGGCCAGACGCGCCCGAGGAGCCAAAGAATTTCCGGACCATATTTCTTGGCCGGGTCGTGGCGCAGCGCGTGCCCGAAAATCGTGTATTCCAGATGAGCGGTGCGGATCTCTGGTTGCATGTTTCGATTGTAGATCGGCCCGACAGCACGATGGATCGGATTCAGCGGAGGCGGCGCTGGCCATATTTCTGTGCTCGGCACACACACTGCGAAGCACAGCATCGGACCCGATCAGGGGGCTATCGCGCTCCTGATGCGCCCACAATCGTCTGGCGGTCCAGTTCGAGCAACTGACCGATCCGATCCACCGTCAGATCCGGTGCGGGATATGACCGGACTGTTTTCTCATCCAAGGCGTAGTGCCCTTGGCGTGGGAACACCGTCGTGACGCGGCTCCCCCACTGTTTCTTTACTGCATCCAGGATCCGCACCTTGTCGTCGATCAGCACGTATTGATCGGCCGGATAGCGTGCCTCTACATCCGCGAGCATTTGCTCTTTGTGTACGTAGATGAGCACCTGCCCCTTCACCGCCTCCGCAACTCCCGATCGCTCGGCCTTCCGCGGCTGGAAAACCACATCTCCGTCGGACAACACGACCGTCGGCCCCCATTGCGCACAATGCGCGATCGCGTCGAGAGCGCCCGGGAACAGACGGTTCGCAAAGGGATAATCCACCAGGTACGACGAGACCTGCAAGATCCGCTGATCGGCCGGATTTTCCATGCGATATCGCTGCAGCGCGCCGAGATAGTCCGCATATCCACACTCGGCTCGAAGCTCCTCGAAGACCGCGAAGTATCGCTCCTTGCGGTCCTTTCCCAGATGCCGCTCCAGGTGGCTGGCCAGATCGCGGACAACGTGGTCGTTGTCGAGAAGTGTGTTGTCGATGTCGAACAAGAACACGACTTGGTTGGCGCTCGGCATATGCCGGACCCTCCTATGGATAGTGCAGGTCGGTCAGGGGCAACGCGGCGAGTCTGCGGGAATGAGCCATGTGGCGTTTCCTTGATTCCTCGCTGGAGGAACAAGGTAGGCGCAGCACGCCCGATCCACACCTCAATGGCGAACGTACTGCCGCTTACGCTCTTTGAGACTCAGCCCGCTGATCAATGGCGCGGCTCAATGGTGCGGCGCGGCCGCAACCTTCATGGCGTCCGACCATCGTTGACGAAGCTTCGTCACATCCGCGCCGGCGACCTCGGCTTCGCTGAGCCACGCGCCGTGCGCCGTGACAGCTTTTCCCACCCTCAGCGCGGCATCAACCAGCCCCATTTTCATGGCTGGTCCGGGGTCGGCTTCAATGGCCCCACGAGCGAAACGCTCGGCCGCGGGCTGCTGATTCGAGCCAAGTAGAGCCGCGTAGGTTCTGACCGAAGTGACGCGCGTGGCCTCGATGGCCGCGTCGAGTGCGTCGCCCGTGCTCTGGGCCGCGCCCCCCTTTTCCTTGGCCTTGGCTTTTCGCGCCTTGTCAATCGTCTGAAGCCCCTCGTCGAGTCTGGCCGATGGGTCGCCAAGAACAACGAGCACATCGCTCCAGCGGTTTCTGCGCTCCAGCATGGGAACGAGCGCCCACTCGATGGTGCGGAAGCTCGCCTGTGCGTCGCTTCGTTTCTTTTGTCGATCGAACCAGTCCAGCGTTCGTTCGCCCTCGCCGACGACGGTGTTGAGCACCACCCATTCGCGAATCTGCTCGGGCGTGGCACTGCCGCCCGTGACCGGTTCGGCCGCCGCATCGCGGAGCTCGACGAGCTTTTTCTTTGCATCCTGAGAATCGTGTGCCAGCGCGGTCAACTCCCGCCCCATGGTCATGTCTCGCGAAGCAACTTGCTCGGGACCGAGTTTGGAGATCTGCCGCCAGGCCCACACATAGTGCGTCGCCGCTTCGTCGAGCTGTCCGGCCTTGGCCAGAGTCCGGGCCTGCTCCAATCTCGCCAGAATAGCTGACAAACCCTGATCGTTCGCCGCAGGCGGAGAGGCGGAGGAAGATGTTGAAGGTGAGGTGTACGTAGACGTAGTCGTCGGTGACGTCTTCGCTACGCGTGCCTTTTGCTGGCCGTGTGCCTGGCCGCAGAGAACAGCGAGTGCGAGAACAAAGGTTGCGGAATGTCGCATGAGTGGCTCCGATTGCTTCGAGAACGATCGGTTTGCTTCCTGCCGCGCTTCGGCCGTCGGCAGTCAAGCACGCGCTCGCTCTCCCCCCCACAATGCGCCGCCCGCAGCGATGGCCCTGTTTGCCGGATATCGGACGGTGCCGAACGCGCCGAACCGTGCGGCCGCAACCATCAGGAGCTTGAACGCGACCAACCTCCACTCTTGTCCCACGGCGCACGTTTATTGTGCTCATTCCACTGTCATGCGCCGCCGCGCCCTTCATCACGGACGACGTCCGCCATGTCAGAAGTACGAAGCGTCGCAATCGGCCAGACTGAAGAAAAGCAACTTCCGCCGTCACAATCTTGCCGCCATCCTGAGGACCCCCAAGTAGCGAAACCCATTCAGCATCACAAACACCCAAATCGCCCTTCACCAATCTGCACGGGTCTTCGCCGGGAATCAAGCGCTTCCCTTGACCCACTCTCGCACACCCTCTCTACACCAGCGACAACCGACCCGAGCGCGTTGGATGCATCCGCGGCCGGCATCATCCGGTTCGCGTTTTGGCGGCAAGAAATGAACATCCGTTCATTCTCTTCATCGGACAACCGCCGACACTCGCGATATTTGAGTTGTGTTCGGTTGGGCGAGCCAAGAAACGTCCGATTCTGTCAGTCTAAACAGGTTTTCCTTCGCACTGTGGCAGACTGTGCGAAGGGAGATATCGGAGCCGCGATGGCGATGGGCTCCGATTCGTTCGCCACTCCACGTCATCGCTCATTCGACACATCGAGACAGAATCCATGTTCATCGGAACTCTTCGTACTTTTCGTCTCTCTCTCGCTGCGGCTTGTGCTCTCACCGCTGGAGGAGGAGCCGCGCACGCGCAAATCGTCGATCGTCGGATCCCGCTGAACTATAACTTCCACGGCATGGCCCACGCGGGCGAAGCGCCCGGGAACAACACCAACGCGAACGCCGACGCGCCTCAGGGCTTTCGCTCGATCTCCGATCGGGGCCTTATCTTCGACGCGGCCAACGCCCACTCTCTTGCCTCGTACTCCGGTCAATCGTTGGGCGCGACTGGGCTGACATACGCCTTCTTCGATACCCTCGGACCGGTCTCCAACCCCAGCGGCCTGGACATCGTGCATCTTGGCTCGCGCTGCGCCGGCTTCGCCCCGGCGACGATCTACGCCTACGAAGCCGCGGCCAACACGGGCACAAACCTGGGCATCGCTCCAAGCTGGAGCGTTTGCAACCAGTCCGGCACGCCCGGCGTGAGTGTGCAAACCACGACGATCTCTCCCGGCGTCGCCATCGACCCGAACACCGAGATCGGACTGCTCTACCACGGTTCGGACGGGGGCGGTCAGATCAACGTCGTGCTCGGTTTCTCCGACGGAACCTCTCTTCCGGCCATCACGATCGCCTGCCCGGATTGGTTTGGCAGTCCGGCCGATCCCGCGATTGTCGCAAATCAGCCCATCACCAGCCAGACGAAACTCCGCCACACCGAGGGCACCACTGCGTTCGTCACGTTCCAGGGCGCGCAGAACGTCGATGCCCCGCGCATCGGCGCCTGGAGCACGACGAACGGCGGCCCGAACCTGAACGTCGTGGAAGCCGTGATCAGCGTGCCCATGATCGTCACGGGCGTCGGCGGCGGCGCATGGCCCGCCCACCCCGAAGTCGTCGGCAAGACGCTGACATCCATCGCCTTTCTCGATGCCGGCGGCACACTGACCTATCCGCCGAACGGGCGCGGCTACGCCATTTTCGCCGCCACCGTTCGCACGGGACAGCCCACCAACGCGAGCTGCTCCACGCCGCAGACTGTCGTCGCGGGGGACATCGCGGCCACAAACGTCCGCACGTTCGGCGCGCCGCCATCGGGCTGCGGGAACAACGACTCCTCGGCCGTCTGGTTCCGCTATGTTGCCACCGGCAACACCGTGGTGGACGCCCGGACCTGCGGCGTCGCCACGACATTCGACACCACCATCGCGGTCTACACAGCGTGCGGCGGCCAGCCGATCGCCTGCGATGACAACAGTTGTGCCACCGGCTCGCTCGTGCAGTGGAGCGCGGCCGCCGGCACCCAGTATTTCATCCGCGTGGCCGGAAACAACGGTGCTACGGGCAGTTTTACCCTCCACATCAACGATCCGGCGCACATCGATGTGCCGATCCCGCTGGCCTGCAACTTCAACGGCATCTGCCACGGAAGTTCCGAGCAGACGCTTCCCGCAAACTCCGGAACAACCTACGACAATCGCTGCGACCTCAATGGATACCGCTCCATCGCGGATAAAGGGCTGCTCTGCGACGGCGTCGCCGCAAACTCGTTGAACATCGCCGGCACGTTCGGTTACCAGGGATTGAGATACTCGGTCATCTCCACGCCCGGCGTCGTCGACATCGTACATCTGGGCAATCGGCTGCTGGCCGCGAACTCCACCCGTCCGTTCACGGGCGCCTGCCCCACGGGCACGAACGGCCTCACCGGACTGACCCCGTCATGGCTTGGAAACGTCGATCAGACGGGCCCGCAGACGACGGTCGTGTCCTCGCTCAATGCTGTCTTCGGTGCAAGCACCTCGATCGGCATTCTGTACCACGCGAGCAACGTTGATTCCGTGAACACGCTCGCAACCTTCGACGCCATCCTGAGCTTCAGCGACTCCACCAGCATCGCCGTCACGATTCAGGCCACCGACTGGGCTGGGCCGAACGGGCAAACGCTGCCCGGTCCGGTCGCAGGATCGGGGCTGGATCAGCAGCGTGTTCTCGGCCTCTTCCACGCCATCGAGACCACCGATCAGGCCATCGACTCCGGCACCACCGTCAAGGTTGACGAGGCCGTGATCTCGACCAGCTCGCTCATGGCCCGCGGCTTCAACCCCTCGGGCAAGACGCTCGCTTCGATCACCTTCAGCAATCCCCGCTCCGGCAACGCGGCCCACGATTCCACATATTCAGGATTCGCCATCTTCGCCGCCACGCTCCGCGATCCTGCGAGCTACAACCCGAACTACGGCCCCGGCGGCACCGGAAACGCCGCGCCGAACCCAATCGTCGCGGGCCGAACGGGCCTTATCTCCGTAAACACAACGCGCGGCACCGGCTCCCCCAACGCCATCACCACCGTGATCGTTGACGCTTCGTCCATCGGCCTGAGCTCGACGCTCGCGCTGAACGACTCCGGCACGGGCGGCGACATCGCCGCGCACGACAACGTCTGGAGCGCGTCGCTCACGCCGCCGTTCGCCGCGCCGACGGGCCCGCATTCGCTCCCGTTCGCCCTCGTCGACGCACAGAATCGGACGGCGACGGGGAGCATCCCGATCACGGTCAACGCCCCCGCCCCCGGCGACGACCGTCGCCCGGCAACGCCGACAATCACGGAACCGGCCCTCGAAGGACAGGTAATCAACGCCTCCGACCTGCATATGGTGACCGCGAACATGATCAGCCCCGTCGGGGCCAACCATCTCTGCTCGGACTGGGAAATCTACAAGATCGGCGGCGGTGCCGGCGGCGCGGATGCGCGTGTCTGGAGCGCCACGTGCGTCTCGATCGGTTCGCTCAAGGTGCACATTCACCTTGGCGACGGCGTCTTCGAAGGAATCTACGCCGGGCGGACCATTCTCGAATACGACACTAGCTTTTACTACCGCGTTCGCCACCGCGACGACTCGGGCGACCCCGTCAGCGAGTACAGCTACTGGGCCACGCGTCATTTCCGCTCCGCCCCGCCAACGCAGATCTTCCCGTACGAGGAAGACGACCTGGTCACCTCGCCCGTGCCTGTCTGGCAGGTCGATGGCGTCGGTGCGGAAGTGCTCCCCGCCGGCGCATCAATGATTCTCGGCTCCGTCGCCGGCGATCTCCTCCTCCGCATCGACGGCAGTGCCTCCGGCAACCAACTGACCAACCCCGCCGCGCTCACCGGGCACGTGAATGTCCGTGTAACGCTCAACGCTCCGGCAGGCGCGCCGCTCTCTATCGCACCATCCACGATCACCGTCGTCGATCACGACTGCAACCGCCACGCCATCTACCTCCCGGCCATCTCGCTGGCCGCGGGGGGCCAGGCGCTCTACTGGGTGACCACCAGCGGCAGCACCTATGTCGCCGCCGCGGGTCAGAGCGTCCCTGTCTTCGCCACCCTGGCCCGCTCCACGCTCTCCCCCTGGGAACTGCGCCAACCCGGCTACGTCGTCGAGCAGTTCGCCTCCAACTTCCAGCTCCCGGTGAACATCGCCTTTGTGCCCAGCCCCGGCCCGAACCCCTCCGACATCTTCTTCTACGTCACCGAGCTGTACGGCCAGATCATGATGGTGACGCGCGACGGCACCGTGAGTGTGTACGCCACTGGCCTGCTGAACTACCCCCCCACCGGCGTCTTCCCCGGCTCGGGTGAGAGCGGCGTCACCGGCGTCGCCGTCGAGCCGACCACCGGCGATCTCTTCGTCACCATGCTCTATTCGCTGGTGGCTGGCGACCCGACGCAGCTCCGCCCTCGAATCGTTCGCATGCACTCCACCGACGGCGGGCGGACAATGGCCAGCATGACGGTGCTCGTCACCTTCCCCACCGAGCCGCAGGGCCAGTCGCACCAGATCTCCAATATCACCATCGGCCCGGACAACAAGCTCTATGTCCACATGGGCGACGGCTTCGATCAGACCAAGGGCCAGGACCTCACCTCCGCCCGCGGCAAGATTCTCCGCCTGAACTTCGACGGCTCCTCGCCCACGGACAATCCGTTCTACAACGGCACGAACCCGCGCAGCCAGGTCTGGCTCTACGGCATCCGCAACCCCTTCGGCGGCGGATGGCGTGCCAGCGATGGCAAGCACTTCACCATCGAGAACGGCCCGAGCAACGACCGCATCACCATCGGAGTGCCCGGGCAGAACTATCTCTACGATGGCTCGGACACGTCGATGGCCAACTTCAATCTCATCGGCATCTCCACCAATCCGCTCACCAGCATCTGGTACCCCGCCCATGGCCCCGTCAACGTCGCCTTCACGCAGACCGCGACGTTCAACGGCAGCGGCTTCCCCCCGGCCAAGATGGATCACGCCTTCGTCACCGAGTCCGGGCCGACGTACGGCCAGGGCGCACAGACTCTCGGCAAGCGCATCAGCGAGTTCGTCTTCGCCCCCAACACCGGCACACTCATCTCCGGCCCGGCCCCGATCGTGGAATACACCGGCGCGGGCTTTGCCTCCTGCGTCGGCATCGCCGCGGGTCCCGACGGGCTGTACTTCTCCGAACTCTACAAAGACCTGAACACGACGGCCCCCAACGCACGCGGCGCCAACATTCTCCGCATCCGCTACGTCGGCGTAACCGGCGCCTGCCCCTCCTGCGCCGCGGACTTCAACGGTGTCAACGGCCTGGAAGTCTCCGACATCTTCGATTTCCTCAGCGCCTGGTTCGCCGGCGACCCGCGCGGAGATTTCAATGCCATTGGAGGCATCAACGTTCAGGACATCTTCGATTTCCTCGCGGCGTGGTTTGCCGGCTGTTGACATGGAAGTCTACTTGGCTCTTCGGGCAACTCTGGCCACGTCCAACGCTCGCACCGACGATCCGCTGCCGTAGCGAGAGACATGCTCGCTCGGGGCACGATCCAAATCCTCTTTGATTCCCACGCCCGGGATGAGCGAGTCTTCGAGCGAATCCCGCGGATGCACGCACGATTTCTATTTCGGATTCGTATGAGAATCGCGTGGGAGGAGGAGACGGGCACCTCTTCTTCCGACGCCAATGCCGCGAAGATCAACTCACCGGCCCTCGCCCAGATCGGCTCGGCGTACTCAAGTTCCTGCGCCTGCGGCCATTTGCTGGAGCGGCATCCTCGCTCCCCTAATAAAAACGGCCGGGAGCGCACTGCGTGCGCTCCCGGCCGACGTGGACTGGTTCGGGCCAACCCGCGGAGGTGTGGCCGCGCTGTCAGCAACCAACGAACCAGGCGGTAAGGAAGTCAAAGATGTCCTGAATGGTGATGCCGCCGACTCCGTTGAAGTCCGCCGAAGGCGCCCCCGCAAACCAGTCGCTCAGGTACGCGAAGATGTCCTGCACACCGACGGTGCCCGAGCAGTCGTAATCGGCATAGCACCCGGAGAGCGCGGCCGCACCGCTGATCACCGAACTGCACGGATTGCTGACCGCGCACGTGTACGAGCCCAGATCGCCCGGCGCTACGTTCGAAATGGTCAGGTGGAACGTCCGAGAGCCGGCAATTTTCCCCGCGATGTCCGAGAGCGACACTCCGTTACGCCGCCAGACATACGAGTACGGGCCACCTCCCGCAACGCCGACGAAGAAGTCCGCCTGATTGGTCCGCCGACACACGGAAACCGGGGCCGGGTCCACGCTCACGCTCGGAGCCGTCAGGGCGTAGTCGAAGAAATACACCGATCCGGAAGACAGACCCGTGTTGTTGTCGTCAAACGGAGCGCCGCACACCACCGTGTCGCCCGAGATTCCCACGGCCGATCCAAACTGGTCTCCCGCGGCGGTGTCGCTTCCGTGGAAAGACTGCTGCTGGCTCCAGACTCCACCAAGCTTGCGAAAGACATAGGCCGCGCCCGCGTTGGACCCGGCCGCGTCATTCAGTGGTGAACCAACGATCAGCGTGCCGCTGTTCAATGCGATCTGCGTTCCAAAGTGGTCGCTCGCGCCGCCGCTGGTGGCAACGACCTTCACGCCCAGGTCGAAACTATTCTGATTGATCCCCGACTGCGTGAACACGTAGACCGCGCCGGCATCCACCAGCGTCGTGTTGTTGAGCGGAGAGCCAATGGCGATCATGGTGCTCCCGCTCACGGCCAGTGAAGTGCCGAAGGAGCTGCTCGTCGAGCCGTCGGCCGCGACAAACTTCCGGACCTGCGTCCACGCCTGACCGTTGATGATGGGCTGCAGATTGAACAGGTACGCCGAACCGGAGCTCGTCCCCTGGTCATCATCTCCCGGCGATGAAACCACGACCCGCGTCGCGGACATCACCGCCACCGCGGTGCCAAACCCGTCGCTCGCCGCGAGATCCAGCGAGGCAAGCTTCGATTCTCCTCCCCACACCCCGGAGGCGAGCGTGTAGATGTACGCCGCACCGGCGTCCGTCCCGGCGCCGTTGTTGTCTCCCGGAGCACCGACGACAAGGGTTGTGTCGAGCATGGCAACGGCCGAGCCGAAGTGGTCGTTCGCCGCTCGATCGCTCGCGCTCAGACTGAGATCAAGATGCCAGGCCGAGCCAATCAGAGAATACAGGTAGACCATTCCCGCACCGGCGAAGCCCGAGACGCCCGATGGATCGATGAACGGAGTGCCCACGGCGATCCGTGTCCCGCTGATCGCCACCGCGTACCCGAACTGGTTGCCGGCGCTGAGACCCGGCGCTGTCAGCGTGGCCGTCTGCGACCAATCGCCGTTGACTCGGTGATACACCCGGGCCTCCCCCGCGTCGATCACGGTTGCTGTTCCGGTGCCGCTCCCCGTAACCAAGTCTGCACGGGGCACGCCCACCACGGCCCAGTCCCCGTCGATCGCCACACAGGAGCCCAGATTGTCGTTGTCGTGCAGCGGCTCCAGAAGCGTCTGGGTCTGCACAAACGTGCTGGGCGTCGTTTCGAATGAATACATGGCGGGCTTGCTGTTGGAGGAGAGCGCCGAAGCGCCGACAAGAACCGTCGCGCTGGTCGACGTGCCGCTCACGGCAACTTCTTCTCCGATTCGATCCCCAGCGCTGCCGCCGCCCGTCGGGACAAGGTGATTCTGCAAATCCCAGAACCCGCCCCCGGCAGTGCGCCGGAACGTGTACGCCGATCCATGCTGCGTGCTGTCGGTGTCGCCGCCAGCCCCGATCACCGCGAAGAATTCGTTGCCGAGCGCAACGCTGCCGCCGAACCACTCGTTTGGAACCGAGTTGCTCGAGAAGATTTTCGCGGTTTGAGTCCAGGCGGTGCCCGTACGGGAGAAGACAAACGCCGCGCCGCGGTTAACACTGCTCGGAACGTTCGGATCCTGATCCTGCGGAGCCCCCACCAGCAGCGTGTCACCGATCAGCGAAGTGCGGAATCCGAACTCATCGTTCACGTACTGGTTCGTCGGGCGCACGATCTGCTGAAGGTTCCAGGCGTTTCCCGTACGCAGAAAAATCCGCACTTGTCCCCCGGTCCCGTTGTTGTTCGCCGACTCGGTAATCGCCAGCGTATCGCTGGTCATCGAAATCATGCTCCCGGAGAAATAGACCGAGGAGGGCGCCTGCAGTGTCTGGATCAGCGACCAGGTGCCGTTCAATCCGCCAGTGCGGGTGTAGTAGTGCGCTCGGCCGTGAAAGCTGTTTGCGCCGTTGTCCCCCACGACGAGGCGGTCACCGAGCAGCGCGATCCCGCGCCCAAACGAATATCCCCCTGTCACGCTCAGAATTTGTTGCTCCGTCCAGACGGTTCCCGTGCGTGTGAATACGTAGGCCTCACCCGGAGAGTTGGCCGTCGCGCCGACCACAATCGTGTCCCCATCAATGGCCACAGCGTCACCGAAGTAGTCGTACGACGCAATGATGGATGGATGGAGCGTCTGCTGCAGCACCCACTGAGCCCCGGCGCCGCTTCGCACATACACGGACACTCTGCCATCGTCATGCCCGGGATTGGTCGGATGGTATCGGGTCCCCACCACGGCGGTATTCCCCGAGATCATCACGGTGGACCCGAACTCATTGCTCAGACCCTCGCTGGCCTTGGTGGCCAGAAACTGCTGGGCCTGGATGGCCGTGGTACATTGCGCGGCGGCGGAAGAGACAGCGACTCCGGAAAGCAGCACGGCAACACCCGCGCAAAGCATGGTGCACATGCGAGGGCGCGGTGCGCGTCGTGATGCGTATGCGATGACATTCCTGACTGACAACATGATGCGGTTCTCCTTCGTTCGTTCTTCGGTGTGCGAGCGCGTTCAGGCCGTCCGGTGTTGATGCGGCCAAGAGGGGCACATACCCGCTCATCTGGGCCGTCCCGTACCGAATCGACGTGCCCAATCAGCGACGACTCGCCGAACTCGCGCAGAGATTTCTCTGATTGCATCTCGATCGGAGGTTCATCCCGATCGCCAAACCCCGCCCTCCGCGAAGCACCACTCTCGGAACCGTGGCGCAAGTGCTTTGATGACAGATACTTGCAAATCCACCGTCGGCCGATCAATCTCTGACAAGGCGAGTTCAGCATCGCCAAAGTGCAGCAAACTCGCCGTAGAAAGTCCCAGTTTCAGGTATGCTCGCCGGTCAATGCACTCTCCCGCCGGACAGCCCCCGATGCCAACTCCAGTCTCCCACGGCGACCTCGCGGAAACCGTCTACGGCCACCTCCGTGCCATCGCGCAGATGCAGATGAACAGCGAGCGGGCCGGGCACACATTGACCGCCACCGCCCTCGTCCACGAGGCCTTCCTTCGCTTGGAACGCCATCCCGCCGCACCCGGCGCTGCCGAATCGGCCTCTCCCGAGATGCGATTGCACTTTCTGCGCAGCGCGGCGGAGGCAATGCGCAGGATTCTGATCGAGCATGGCCGCGCCCGATCGACCCTCAAACGAGGCGGGGCTGAGGCCGATCGCCCCGCGCGAGTGCCGCTGGAGTCCATCGGCGATGTGGCGGATCTGGCGGATGCAAACCAAGCCGAGCACATACTTGCGTTCGACGAGACGTTTCGTCGCTTGGAGGCGCACGACCCCCGCTTTGCCGACGTGGTTCGACTTCGTTTTTATGGCGGCTTCTCCGTAACCGAAACGGCCCGCGCGCTCGCAGTCTCCGAGCGGACCGTGAACGCGGACTGGCTCTACGCAAGAGCTTGGCTCGCCCGTGAACTCAAACGCTCATCGCAACCATGAACCCAGACCAACCGAACGCTTCCTTCCGCCCCGACCAACTGAAGAACATCGCGGATATTCTCGCCGAGGCGCTCGCACTGCCGGACGCCGAACGCGCGGACTTCGTGGAGCGCAGGGCCGCGGGCGACATTCTTCTGCGTGACGAGGTGCGAAGTCTCCTCGACGCGGCCGTATCCGCGGGCGCGTTCCTCACAACGCCAACCGCCGCGTCCCCAGGCCCTACCCCCGGAGCAACTCGAATCGGTGACCATCCCGTCGGCCTTGAGGCCCCGGGCACGATCGTTGGCAAATACCGGCTCGTCCGAAGAATCGGAGAAGGGGGCTTTGGAGTCGTCTTCCTCGCCGAGCAGCTCGAGCCGGTCGTGCGGGAAGTCGCGATCAAGATCATCAAGCTGGGCATGGATACCTCCGCCGTCGTCGCACGCTTCGAGGCCGAACGCCAGGCGCTGGCGATGATGGAGCATCCCTCCATCGCCAAAGTCTTCGACGCCGGCTCCACGGGCTCCGGTCGTCCCTACTTCGCCATGGAGCTCGTCCGCGGCGAGCCAATCGTGGAATACTGCGACGCCCATCACCTCTCCACGCGCGATCGCATTGAACTCTTCCGCGAAGTCTGCCTCGCCGTTCAGCACGCCCACACCAAGGGTGTCATCCATCGCGACATCAAGCCCGCCAACGTGCTGGTCACAATGGTCGATGGCCACCCCGTTCCAAAGATCATCGACTTCGGAATCGCCAAGGCCACCGGCGCCGACGGAGCCCGCCTCTCCGACCAAACAGCCCTCACCGAGTTCCGCCAGCTCATCGGCACGCCCGCGTACATGAGCCCGGAGCAGGCCGGAGGAGCCGGAAGTTCCAACGCAGACATCGACACCCGCTCGGACATCTACTCCCTCGGCGTCCTTCTGTACGAACTCCTCACCGGCACAACACCCTTCGATCCCGCCGCCCTCCGCTCCGCCGCATGGGGGGAGATGCAGCGCATTATCCGCGAGGAGGACCCGCCAAAGCCCTCCACACGTCTCTCCACCATGCGAGAGGGCCTCCCCGCAGTCGCCGCCAGCCGGGCCACCGAGTCCGCACGGCTCGCCGCGCTCGTCCGCGGCGATCTGGACTGGATCGTCATGCGCTGCCTCGAAAAAGATCGGGCACGCCGCTACGCCACGGCTGATGCGCTCGCGTCGGATATCCAGAACTCGCTCGACGGCCAGCCCGTGCTCGCCGCACCCCCGGGCACGCTCTACCGCATGCGCAAGTTCGTGCTGCGTCGGCGCGGCCTGGTGGTTGCAGCAACGCTGGTCTTCCTCACGCTCACCCTCGGCGTGGTCGGCACCAGCGTCGGGCTCTTCCGCGCCGAGCGGGAGAAGCGGCAGGCCATCGCCGAAAAGCTCACCGCCGAAAACCTCGCGGACTTCCTCCAGACCACCCTCGCTTCCGCCGGCCCCTCTGTCGCGCTCGGGCGCGATACCGCGATGCTGCGCGACATCATGGATGGCGCAGCGGCCCGCATCGAAAAGGGCGAACTCGCCGCCAGTCCCGATGCCGAGATCAGCTTGTGCCGCACCATCGGCGCCACGTTCGCCAGCATCGCCCACTTCGAACCCGCCGACGCCATGCTCACCAAGGCCCTCGCCCTGTCGCGGGCTCGCACTCCCGGCGACAGCGCTCAAACCGCCGAGTGTCTGCACCAGCTCGGCACACTCCGCGGCGAGTTCCAGCGTCGCTTCGACCTCGCCGAGCCCCTCTTCAGCGAGTCGCTCGAGATGTGCAAACGCCTGCACCCCGGCGATCGCCCCGAAACCGCCCGCGCCCTGAGCGGCCTGGCCGGCTCCCTGGAAGGAGAGGGAAAACTTCCGGCCGCCAAGCCCCTGCACAGCGAAGCTCTCGAAATGCAGCGCCGCCTGGCCACCGGCCCGGACGGCCACGTGCGCGACGATGACGAACTCGCCGCGGCCATGCACAACTACGCGGGCCTGCTGGAAGCGATCGGCAAACCCACGGAGGCCGAACCGCTCTATAAGGACGGCCTCGCGATGCGCCGCCGCCTCCACACCGGCGATCATCCCGCGACCGCGCTGGCGATCAACAATCTCGCCGGGGTCATCGACTCCCTCGGCCGCCCAGCCGAGGCCGAGCCCCTCTATCGCGAGGCCCTCGCGATGCGCCAACGCATCCACCCCGGCGATCACCCCGACACTTTCGTGAGTGTCAACAACCTCGCGTTCGTCCTGCAAGCCCTCGACCGTCCCAAAGAGGCCGAGCCCTATTTCAGAGACGCGCTCGCCATGGCACGCCGCCTCTACTCCGGCGACAACGCATTCATCGCCGGGAGCATCACGAATCTCGCAGGCCTGCTCATGACTACCGGCAAGCCCGGCGACGCCGAGCCCCTCTTCCGTGAAGCGATGGAGATGCGCCAACGCATGTTCAAGGACGGCCACCCGTCCCTTGGCAGCAGTCTGAACGCCTACGCCGCCGTCCTCGTCGCGCTCAATCGACGCGAGGACGCCGTGCCCTACTACCAGCAGGCCATCGACCTCCGCCTCCGCCTGCTCGGCACCGACCACCCGGATCTCGCCACCTCACGCTCGGGCCTCGCCTCCAATCTCGTCAAGCTCGGACGCGCGGCCGAAGCCGAACCTCTCTATCTCGCATCACTCGCCGCCTACCGCAAGGCCTACAAAGGCGACCATCCAAAGCTCGCCAACGTCCTCGGCCTCACCGCCCAATGCCTTTCTAAGCTCAACAAGCACGACGAAGCCATCGACATGGCCCAACAGGCCGCGGATATGGCAGACCGCTTGTACCCGGCCGAGCACCCCTTCCGAAAGAAATGCGCGACCGTGCTCAGCGATATTCGCGCCGCGGCCAACCCATCCCCTGCCCAACCGCAGCCGAAGCCCATTCAGCAACCCTGATCTGCGTGCTCATGCGAATCCTGTTTGATTCACGCGCCCGGAATGAGCGAGTCTCCGAGCGAATCCCCCGGATGCACGCACGCGGATGCACGCACGATTTCAATTTCGGGTTCGTATCACGCGCCAGGCAACGGACCTCGGTGCCCTCGCGCCGCCGGAACGCCCACCAGGCCACGTCCTTGAACGTGGCCTGGCACCCAAATCGCTTCGCCGCACCATCCCGCGTTTTGTGTCCGATTATCGCGGCACCCGTTACGCACATCCCCCCGAGAACCAAGCCGTCAGGAAGTCGAAGATGTTCTGCACGTTCAGCGCGCCGGCAGCTCCGCTTCCACCCGTGTTGGAATACGGCGATCCCGCAAACCAGCCGCTCAGGAAGTCGAAAATGTCCTGCACGGTCACGCCGTTGGCCTTGTTGTAGTCCGCAACGCAGCAGGGAGCATTGGAGGTTGCCGTGCCGTTGCACGTAGCCGCACCGCTCACAAAGCGTGCGCCCGCGGGATTCGCCCCGCCGATCGTGCAGTTGGCCTGCGAGACCGTCGTGTTGCACGTGGCCCCGCGGCAGCAGACGCCGCCATTTCCCGGCGCGGGGATACACACCGTCACATCATCCAGGTTCCCCCACGACGGCACGTTGTAGAACGTGAACGCGAGCGTGGGATTGTCGTGCGTCACCGTTACGGGGTATGAGAAGTGCGTCCACTGCACGTTCGTCGTGTCGTCCGTGAAGGTCACAAGCGTCTGCCCGTCAAAGTCGGCACGGAACAAGTTGGGCGCGCCGCCGGGAACACTGTACCAGAAACCAATGGTCACCTGGTCGCCCACATGAACGGGGATAACCTGCTGAATGCCGCCGCCATCGGGCGGGCCTGCCCCGAACTCCGCGCCATGCGTGCCGCCGTGGGCCGTCGTCAGGCCATCGTCGCTCATGTTCGTCCAGACCGTCGTATAGCTGGTGTCACCAAACTGCGTCCACCCGGTGAAGTCTCCGGATTCAAAGTCTCCGTTGACAATGCCGCACCCTGCCGTGCCGCACGCAGTCCCATCGCCGTGATAGACGCTCCCAGCGCCCGTACACGCCGCACCCGCCATCACGAAGCATCCGGCACAACCGACGCAGCACGCACCCGGGAGCGGGCAGTTGGCCGCGGCACAGGTCGTGCCCACACCGTGAAATGTACCAGCCGCCGAGGTGCACGCCGCCAGGGTCGATTGGGCGCACCCGACTGCGATGCAGCACGCACCAACCGAGCCGGGCACGCCGACAAGCTGCAGCGCGTTGAAGTTTCCCTCGCCCGCCATGTTCGGGTTCCCGACGCCATCGGCCGGGTTCGGCGCCCACGTGCCTGTGATCGTTCCGTTCGCATCCGGCGAAACGTTGTGGAAGATGACGAAGTTGACGCCCTCGGCGTACGCCAGAAGGTCGCCGTTGAGTGTCGCGTTCGTCCCGCCATTGGCCAAGCCGCTGGAGACCGTGAAGATGCTGCCACGATTGTGGTCGTAGTTCGTTCCGTACAAGTACAGGTCATACGAACCGGGCGGCACATTCTGAAGCGTAAAGGTTCCGAGCGGATTAGCGCCGTTCACAACCAGCGAGTTGCCCAGCAGAAAGTCCGGCAGACCCTGATCGGGCGGGGGTTGCCCGCCATTGCTGAAGCCGAACGTCACGGTCGCATTGATCAGCGTCAAGCCCCCGTTCGATGCCGATGCGGGACCGCTGACAACACCGCTCGCCGCAAAGCGGTTCCAGGTGTTGTTCCCGGCATCCGCATACGCCCCCTGCCCAACAAACAATGTCGGAGGATCGCCAAACGAATCGCCGAACGCATCATGGAAACTCACGACGGTCTGGGCGCCCACAATCGCAGGCGCGGCGAGTGCGGCCAACGCAGTGAGACATCCAAGTCCGGAAATGGATCGGATCTTCATACGGTCGTTCCTCCATCGCGCAAATCTAGATTCCCCTGCTATTCAGGCCTGCCAGCCGATCGGGGGCATCGAACGCCGGCGCGTTACGTAAACGTTACCAACTGACCGCATCTCTGCCATAAAACCCCGCTCATTCTGCTCGGCAGCCACTCGATTCTGCGCAGATTACTCTGAGATGATGCTCCGCCGCGGCTGGCCATCCGCCCCCGACGCCACGCGAGTCCAATCGCCGAACCCTCAATCCCGGGTACATTCCCGTCCCACAGGAGTTATCCATGCTCACCTCAACCGCGGCAATCGCTCTCTTGGCTTGCTCAATGGCCGTTGCCGCGCCTTCGGCACCCCCCGAATCGACTACTGCTCCCGCTTCGCCGGATCGCTGCATCGCCTTCGTCACCACCAACCTCGCCAAGGGGAATGGCAACTGGTACACCTACATGCGTTTCGCCGACACGCGCATGCTCGTGAAACCCGGGGATGTCCTCTCCTACCGAATCCTGCTCGATCCGCACATTCCCGAGCCCAAGGGCGGCATCGACGCCGACTTCGAGGGCGGTGGCGATGCGCTCCGGGAACTGAAACTGCTCGACGACCACGGCGTACGTGCCCACGGCGATGGCGATCTCTCCGCCGCGCTGGGCAAATGGCTCACACGAAAGATCGACATCTCTCCCGCCAAAGGGCGGACCATCGTCTCCTGGAATCTCGCCGAAGAGGGCGACAAGGACGGCCGCTACGCCCAGTTCATCGACGATGTTGTGGTGCAGCACGCCGACGGCTCTCGCACCGTCATCTACGAAAACGGGCCGCCGCCGACGCACGCGCTCCTCATCAACAACGGCTACACGAACAAGCCCGTCTGCGTGGCGATCGACTCTTCAATGGTCCGCGCCGAGAGCATGGACAAGACCATCCTCGAAGCCGAGAATCTCGGACGCCGCCTCCAGGCCCTCAATGACACCCGCCGCGAAGCCGCCCTGATCCGCCAGTTCGCCGAGCGCGATGCCGACGAGCACATGAAACAGCACGCCGCCGAGGCCGACGCCGCCATCAAGCAAGCGGAGCGCGCCGGAGCCACCGCCGAAGAGATCGAGGCCGCACTCCACACCGCCCGCACCGCCCTCACGCACGCCCACCCCGCCATGGAGAAGTTCACCGGCCACCTCGTCGGCCACGCCCACATCGACCTGCAATGGCTCTGGGAATGGCAGGAAGGAATCGTCTTCACGCACGACACCTTCGCTCAGGTCGTCCGCTTCATGGACGAGTTCCCCGGCTTTACCTTCAGCCAGAGCAGCTCATGCCTGTACCAGGCCGTTGAGCAGCACTACCCGGCCCTCTTCGCCGACATCCAGAAAAAAATCAAGGCCGGACAATGGGAGCTCGTCGGCGGGCGCGTCTGCGAAGGCGACACCAACATGATCGGCGAGGAGTCCAGCGCACGCCAGTTCCTCTACGGCCAGCGCTACTTCCGCGAGAAGTTCGGCACAACCGCCGTCGTCGGCTGGGAACCGGACACCTTCGGTCACACATTCCAGATGCCCCAGATTCTGCGCCTGGGTGGATGCCAGTACTACTACTTCTGCCGCGGCGGAAAGAACAAGCCGCTCTTCTGGTGGGAAGGTCTCGACGGCAGCCGCGTTTTGGCGTTCGACGAGCCCGCCACCGGCTCCTGGTACAACTCCGACCTCTCGTACAAACAGTTTGAAGAGATGCTGGAGTTCAACAAGACCACCGGCAGCAAGGACATGCTCTGGGTCTACGGCGTCGGCAACCACGGCGGCGGCCCGACGCGCGAGCACATCCAGTGGGCTCTGGAACAGATGAAATCCGGGAGCGCGCCGAACATCCGTTTCTCCACGGCCTCGGAGTTCTTCAAGAAGCTCTCCACCTACGACCTCACGAAGATCCCCGTCATCCATGAAGAGCTCAACCCCGTCTTTGACGGCTGCTACACCTCGCACTCGGAGATCAAGCAGTTGAACCGCCAGGCCGAGTCGCTCACGACCACCGCCGAGGCCGTCGCCGCCGTCGCGTCGTTGAGCACCTTCGCCTACCCGCGCGCCGACTTCCGGCGCAACTGGGAGGACATCTGCTTCAACCACCACCACGACACGCTCCCCGGCTCGGGCATCCACGCACCCTACGAGCGCACCAAGACCTCGCTGGGTCGCGTCATCGCCGATGATCGCGACATCATCACCCGTGCCATGGAATCTTTGGTGGTGCAGGTCAAGCCCAACGCGGGCGGCGTCAGCATCATGGTCTTCAACCCCAGCGGCTGGACGCGATCAGGATGGGTGGAAACCTACCTCGTCAAGAGCGGCTGGGACCATTCAGACGCACCCGACGCCACTCACTGCATCGCCCACGCGCCCGATGGAAGCGCATCCCCGGTCACCCTCATCGACGCACCGAGCCACCTCGTGCGCTTCATGGCCAAGGATGTTCCCGCATTCGGCTACCGCGTCTTCCGCCTCACCCGCGGCGAGCCCGCCCGCGAACACCTCGACATTCGCGACGATGGCGCCACCATCGAGACCGACCGCCTCATCGTCGAGTTCGACCGCGCCCACGGTCATATCAAGCGATTGTTCGACAAGCTAGCCAAGCGGGAACTGTGCGCCACTGGCCTCGGCCGCCTTGAAGCCCATTGGGAGGCCGTGCAGGGCATGAGCGCGTGGACGCTCGGGAAGATCGAGAAGGTGGATGCAATCCCCCCCACCGCCGCGGCGTTCGCCCATGGAGTCGATTTTGCCGAAGCCACCTTCACGTACGCGCTGCCCTCGTGGAATGCACTCGGAACCGAGTCCCGAATCGTGCAGCGTTTTCGCGTGAACGCCGAGAGCGACCAGATCACCTGCGATGTCGACTGCCAGTGGAACGGCATCGGAAGCAAGCTCAGCCCCAACGCTCTGCTCCGCGTCGCCTTCGATGTCCGGGCGGACAAATCCGTCGCGACGTATCACGTTCCCTTCGGCGCTCTCTCCCGTCCGGCCGAAGGTCGCGAGTTTCCCGCGCTCCAGTGGGCGGACATCAGCGATGACTCCGGCGGCATCGCTGTTCTCAACGACTCCAAGCACGGCTTTGCGGCCACCGGGTCCCGACTCACCATGAGTCTCATTCGCGCCTCCTTCGAGCCGGACCCCGTTCCCAATCCCGGCGCACATCACTGGCGCTACGCCATCGCCCCGCACGCGGGCGATTGGCGAAACGCGGGATTGGCCCAGCGTGCCGGCGCATTCAACCAACCCCTGATCGCCGCGACCGTTCCATACGACGCCGCAGGCGCCGCCCCGCTCCAGTGGGGTCTCCTCAGCGAACAGACCAGCGGCGTAGTGGCGACCGGCCTGAAGCGCACCGAGGAAGGAGACGATCTGGCCATCCGCTTCTACGAGCCAATCGGCCGCGCGGCCACACCGACGATAAAACCGACGGAGGCAGTCCAGCTCGCTGGCGAAGTGAACTTCATTGAAGATGCTCTACAGCCCGCCGGCTCCTCCACGCCTCTGAGAGACTTGAAGTTCCATCCCTTCGAGATCAAGACACTCCGGCTCCAACCCAAACGATCCACCCTTGACACCAATCGTTGAGGCCGAGCCGCTCACCACGAGAACGTGCCTCTTGCATCGCGTGTCAACCATGGTCTCCACGCCCCTCCATTTCCCCGTTCGGTTCTCTGTGCCTTGTCCTTGGCGCCCCATTGGTCGTTGAGGAGTCTTCTATCCCGAAGCCAGGGAAGGCCCGCTTGGCCGCTCGAAAGCCCACCGAAGAGGCCGCACGCCGACCATTTCGGTGGAAACCGCCGATTCCGAGCGATTTCACACACGACATCGGCTCGGCGTGCTAGTCTGCCTTCCGGCGGGGTCCACGCTGGTGCATGGCCCGCCACACAAGGGCTTGATATGACAACTCGTATATCCGCGTGGACGTATCTCGCGAACCTCGGTGGATGTGCGATGGCCGCGTGCCTTGCCACTTCGCGCCGCACCGCGCCCTCAGGTCTAGCGCTCGCCGCCGTGATGATCGGCTCATCAACCGCCCACGCGGCCGGAACATGGACACGGCTGGCCCGCAACGCGCCGGGGCCTGTCGTCCTCATGCTGCAACTCTCCGACGGCACAGTGATGGCCGCCAACAACTCAAACTCGATCGGTAGCGCGTGGTACCGGCTCACGCCCGACTCTCACGGCAGCTACATCAATGGAACGTGGACCACCCTCGCCCCGATGCACAACTCCCGGCTCTGGTATTCCTCGGCGGTCTTAAAAGATGGAAGAGTGTTCGTAGCTGGCGGCGAGTATGGCACCGGCGGCGCGGCCTCCGAGGTCTACGACCCGCTCAGCAACGCCTGGACCAGCATCCCGGTTCCCACCGCGCTCCTCAATCCGGCCCTGCTCTCGCCCTCGGCGCAGGAGAACCAGGGGTTCTATGACTCTTGCTCGAAGATCCTTGCCAATGGCAACGTGCTCGTCACCCCCGTGGCCCCGGCCACCTACGGCGGCACGCTGATATTCAATGCCGCGCTGAACTCGTGGTCGGCGGGACCCACCCTGTTCCGCGGCGCGTATGAAGCGGAAGCAAGCTGGGTCAAGCTGGCCGACAACACGATCCTCACGGTCGATCCCTTCGGGGTGAACTCGGAGCGATACAACCCCGCCTCAAACACATGGATCAACGACGGAGTCGTGCCCGTCGCTCTGTACGACCCGGTCCTTGGAGAAATGGGAGCCGCGCTGCGCCTCCCCGATGGCCGCGCCTTCTTCCTCGGCGCCAGCGGACATACCGCCCTGTACACACCGACCGGAACCACCGCCCCCGGCGCATGGGCCGCCGGACCCGACATTCCGAACAACCAGTCCACGCCCGACGCCCCCGCGGCCATGATGGTCAACGGCAAGATTCTCTGCGCCGTCGGCCCAAAGGTATATCTAGATGCAAACAACGCTCCCGTCTTTCCCGGCCCTACCACCTTCTACGAGTACGACCCCATCGCCAACTCGTTTGCCTCGGTTGGAGCGCCCGTCGGCACATCCGATCCGCTTCCTCCGTATGCGACCATGATGCTGACACTCCCGGACGGCAACGTGCTCTTCTCCCACTTCGCCGCTGATCTGTACGTCTATCAACCAGATGGCGCGCCTCTGGCCGCCGGCAAGCCGGTGGTCTCTACCGTAAGCCCGAATCCCGATGGCAGCTTCCATCTCACGGGCACCGGGCTGAACGGCATCTCCGAGGGCGCGGCCTACGGCGACGACGCACAGATGGACAGCAACTATCCACTCGTTCGATTCATCGACGGGGCGGGAACCGTGTACTACGCCCGGACATACAACTGGAGCAGCACCGGCGTCGGCACTGGTCTCCAGCCCGTCACCACAGAGTTCAGGCCTCCGCTCAATCTTCCTCCCGGCACGTTCAATCTCTTCGTCGTCGCCAACGGCATCGCCTCGGATCCCGTTCCGTTCCAGTTCGGCGGCACCGTGGCCATCACCGGAACCGGCGCGAACACCATCATCGACTCCACCGGCGACGGCAACGGCAACGGGCGCGTCGATCCCGGTGAAACGGCGATCCGCGTGTTTGTTCCCCTTCAGAACACCGGAACAGCCGCGGCCACCAACGTCACCGCGCTCCTCGTCTCCAACACAGCCACGGTCTCGATTGTCACCGGCGCCGCGCCGTACGCGAACATTCCAGCCGGCGCAGCTTCCTCGTCAAACCTCACGCCGTTCGTCATCAGCGTCTCCGCCGCGCATCCCTGCGGCGACCCCATCTCGCTCACGCTCAACGTCTCGTCCGATTCTGCGCCCGCCGTCTACCCCTTCACGCTCACTACCGGACAACCCGGGCCTGTCAGTGGCCCGATCACCATCACCTACAGCGGCCCTCCCGTGGCGATTCCCGACAACAGCCCCGCAGGCGTGACCATCCCCCTCGTCGTCGCCGGGCTGACGGGACGGATCAGCGACGTGAACTTCCGCTTCAATGGCACTTCCTGCAACGCAACCGTCGGCTCGACGACAGTCGGCTTGGATCACTCCTGGGTCGGAGACCTCACGATCACGCTCCGCAGCCCCTCGGGCACCCTTGTCACGCTGATGAATCGGCCGGGCGGAGTGGACAACGGTGGCAACAACTTCTGCAACACCACTCTGGACGATCAGGCATCGTCCCCGATCCAGAGCATTCTCGCGACTGGCAATCCGTGGACCGGCTCGTTCACTCCAAGCTCCCCCCTCTCCGTGCTGAATGGCGAAGTTCCCAACGGAACCTGGCAGCTCATCGCCGCCGACGGATTCCCGACCGACACCGGCACCATTCGCGCCTTCTCGCTTGTCCTCTCAACTCGGCTCCCTTCCACGTGCGATCCCTCGGGGTCCTGCGTTCCGGCCGCCATCACCGCACATCCCAGCGTGCAGCACGCATGCCCCGGCGGCATGGCGAGCTTCAGCGTCACGGCTTCGGGCGCACCGCCCATCTCGTACCAATGGAGACTCAACAGCGTCGATCTCCCCGGCGCGACTGGCCCCACGCTCACCTTTCCCTCACCCCAGCCGAGCAATGCGGGTTCGTACGACTGCGTCGTCCACAATAACTGCGGCATGGCAACCAGCAATCCGGCGTCTCTCGTCTTCTGCCAGGCGGATTTCAACTGCGTCGATGGCCTGAGCGTTCAAGACATCTTCGACTTCCTGGGAGCGTGGTTTGCCGGTGATCCGCGAGGCGACTTCAACGGAGACGGAACCACCAACGTCGGCGATGTCTTCAGCTTCCTGGGCGCGTGGTTCGGAGGATGCGCGTAGCCGCGCCACGGCCAAAGAACACACTCCCGGGATGAGCGAGTCGTTGGGGGGGCGAGCGAATCCCGCGGATTTCCGCCCGTAGTTCAGATGCGTTTGGCATCAGTTCGACTTTGGCATCCCAGGAGTCTGCCCCGAAGGTTCGGCCGCGTCGAGCTTCGCCCTCCACTCGGCGGCTCGCGCCGCATGGCCCTTGCTCGGTTCGGTCAGCTCCCACAGGTTGTACAAGTCGATCAGTCTCTGCACGGTCGCCGTGTGTGCGCGAACAGACCCGGACTTCGGATCTGCAACTCGCCGCTCGGTCTCCAATAGCAGCGCCTCGGCCTGCTCGAAGTGCCCGAGCGCGATCAGCGCCCTCACCAGCTCCTTCCGAGAGCCGAGCGCCGGCGACGAGTCTGTTCCAAACCGATGTTCCCGTCCGCTCATCGCCGCGCGCAGCAGCGGCTCGGCCTCAGCGGGCCGCTTCATCTCAAGGAGAATCACCCCGAGATTGTGTGCCGATTGCAGCGTGTCCGGATCATCGCCGCCCAGCTTCGCCCGCCGACGCTCCAACGCGTCTCGGGAGAGTTCCTCCGCTTTGGACATCTGCCCGAGCGTCCCGAGCACAAACCCAAGATTGCTCATATAAAGCAGACTGTCGGGGTGATCGTCTCCACGGGCCTTGCGGCTGCGCTCCATCGCGTCGCGATACATGGGCTCGGCCTCTCCCGGCTTGCCCTGCTTCTCCAGCGCAAGCCCGAGGTTGTTCATGCACATGAGCGTGTCCGCATCGTTCTCACCGCCCACTTTCCGCCGACGATCCAGCGCCTCGCGGAAGAACGGTTCGGCCGCGTCGGGCTTGCCGTCGTCCATCATGAGCCCGCCCATGTTGTTGATCATCTGCAGGGTTTCCGGCGCATCCGGGCCAAGCACCCTGCGGAATCGTGCCAGCAGATCGCGGAAGTAGGGCTCCGCCTCCTTCCGCTTCCCTTGCGACTGAAGAACCAACCCCAGATCGCTGGTCACGCCCAGCGTCACACGATCATCCTCCCCAAGGACGCGCGGCGCGGCTGCCAACGCCTCGCGATACACCACCTCCGCCTCCGCGAACCTATTCTGCGCCAGCAGCAATGATCCCATGCTGGCGATCGAAGCCACCGTTGCAGGATCGTCGTTCCCGAGCAGCCGTCGCCGGATCGCCAGCGCCTCGATCTGCGGAGCCGTCGCACGGTCCAGAAGCCCCAGATCCCGCAGCGTTCCAGCCAATGTCTGGAGCAGGCGGGCCTTGACCAACGGCTGATCTTTGAACTGCTCGTCGGCCGCACGAAGGGCGCGAGCAAAGATGTTCTCGTCGAGCGCACTCAGCGCAACATCCGTGGGATTTGCATCCCCGAGCATCTTGGCGAGCTGCTCCTGGTGCTCCGCGATCTGCGTTGCGCCAAGACCCTGTCGCTGCTCTCCGGTCTTCGCGCTGGCGATCATCCGATCCCGCAACTGCTTGCCCATCGCCTCCGGATCGATCCCTTCCAACTGCGATTGCTGAAACGCCGCGACCTGCTCGATCTCCTTTCGGCGCAGCTCCGACTCGTTCCGTGCGGCCTGGGCCTTGGCCTCGGAAAGCTGCGCCCGATCCCGATCACCTGCGGCCACATTCGCCTGCCACATCGCGGCGCCCAGCCCGACAATCAACGACAGGGCGATCAGCCCCGCCACCGCAATGCCAACTCGATGCCGCCGCAACGCTTTCTTCATGCGGTACCCAACCCCGGGTGGCGCGGCCTGCACCTCCTGACCTTGCAAATACCGCTCCACGTCCATCGCCAGGTTGCCGGGCGAGTCATACCTCCGCTCCCGGTCCTTCTCGATCGCCCGCATCACGATCCAGTCCAGCTCGCCGCGCAGCATTGAGCCGAGCCGGCGCGGCTCCGTGCCGCGAACCGCCGCAACACTGGCAACGGTCTCCTTCGACTCCCCCAGCTTCGTGCTCGGCGCGGGAGGATCGGTCTCACGAATGATCCGCTGCAGCTCACCGAACGCGGCCGAGCGCAGCCGCTTCGGGTCGAATGGCGTCGCGCCCGTGAGCAGTTCGTAGAGGAGCACACCGAGGGAGTAGACATCCGTGCGCGTGTCGATGTCCCGATCGCTCCCCGCCTGCTCCGGGCTCATGTATTCCGGCGTGCCGATGAACTGCCGGAGTTCGGTGAAGACCATCTTATCGGATGTCGGCCGCTGCGTCGCCTTGGCAATGCCGAAGTCAATCACTCTGCAGAATGCTCGCCCATCCTGCTCTCCAACCAGCACATTGCTCGGCTTGATGTCGCGATGGATGATCCCCTTGGTGTGGGCGTGCTGCACGGCGCGGCAAACCTGCGTGAACAGCTCCAGCCGCGCCACCACGTTCAGGTTCGCCCGATCGCAATACGTCGTGATGGGCTCGCCCTTCACGTACTCCATGATGAAATAGGGACGCCCCGCCTCCGTCGCTCCCGCGCCCAGCACCTTGGCGATATTCGGATGGTCCATCAGCGCAAGGGCCTGCCGCTCGTGCTCGAATCGCGCGACCACCGCCCGCGTGTCCATGCCCAGCTTGATGATCTTCAACGCGACGCGCCGGCGAACGGGCTCCTCTTGTTCGGCCAGAAACACCGAGCCGAAACCGCCCTCGCCAATGAGTTCCACGAGTCTGTACGGCCCAATCCGCATTCCCGGACGTTCTCCCCCCGCGCCCGCTCCGCCATCTCCCGCCGCACCCATCGTTGGGTTGCCGAGAAACCGATCGTCCTTCCTGTCCGAGGCCAGTAGGGCCTCCACCCTCGCACGAAGCACGGTGTCTTGCCCGCACGCGGTCTCCAGAAACGCAGCCCGTTCCTCGTCGCGCAGATCGACCGCGCCATCGAACACCCCTTTGGCGCGTGCATCCAGCGAATCAGCCATGCCCACGCTCCTAAAGCTCTTCCCGTTCCAGTGCGTCCCGCAGCCACGCGCGCGCAAACGCCCATTCCCGCGCCACCGTTCGTTCCGAAATCCCCAACGCATCCGCTACCGCCGCCTCATTCAGCCCGGCGTAGAACCGCAACCGAACAACCGCGGCGGCCTGCACATCCACCTTCTCCAGGCGCAACAGGGCGTCATCCAATGCCAGAAATCCCGCCGGATCCGCGTCCGCGGCCAAATCGATCGCGCCCGAAATCGAAAGGGCCGCCTTCCCGCCCCCCCGCTTCGCCGCGCCGCGCGAGCGTGCGTGGTCGATCAATATCTTCCGCATCGCCTCCGCCGCGGCGCGGAAAAAGTGCCCGCGCCCTTCCCAGCGAACATCGGCACGTCCGATCAACCGCACATACACCTCATTCACAAGCGCGGTGGCCTGCAGCGTGTGCCCCTGACGCTCTCCGTTCATGTGATTCTGCGCTATGGCGCGGAGTTCCGAATACACCGATTCCAGCAGTCTCGCAAACGCCTGCTGATCCCCCGCCGCGGCCGAATCCAGCAGAGCGGTAAACGCCTGCGGGTCTGGGGGTTGGCCGGCCGAACTTGAGGAGGAAGATGCAGGATGATCGGGCATGTGCAGCAGTCTATTCGTAGATCGCGTTGATCGCCCGCGGCCACTCATCGGCGACCGGCCCATCCATGGTTCGCACAACGGCGAGTGCCCCATCGGCTTCGCAAGAGCGGCATATCGAGCGATTCACTTTTTCCTGGCGGAACTCTGCGCCGGGCTGCGCCTGAAGTCTGGCGACTGGCCTTCCTTGACGCTTTGGGCACTCTCGCCCCGTCCCTTAGTCCGGAGAACCCTGCCATGACGACCAGTATGTCCTTGATCCGGTTGGCTCTCGCAGCCACGATCTTTCTCAGCGCGATTCCGAACCGACCCGCCGCGGCACAATGCATGCCGACCGCCGAGCTCGTAGCCGGCGATCGTGCCGCGAACGACCACTTCGGAGAGGCCGTGGCGATCTCGGGCGATACCGCTGTTGTCGGGGCTCCGCAACATGCCGATCCGAGCACCTCTTCGTATGGCGCGGCCTACGTGTTCGTCCGCAACGGTTCATCCTGGACCCAGCAGGCCAAGCTCTTTATTCCCGGCGAGCAGGGCGCGTTCGGGGCGTCCGTGGCGATCCTCGGAAACACCATCGCTGTCTGCGGGTACACATCCCACAACGCGTACGTGTTCACGCGTTCCGGCACGACATGGTCGCTCCAAACGACACTGCCCAACACCGACGATCAGTTCACCTCCGTCGCGCTCGGATCCGTTGGCGTCTCGCGCCTGGTGGCCGTCGTGGGCGCCCGTTATGCTCCCGCGAACGGCCTGAACTTTGCCGGTGCGGCGCGCATCTACACGCTCGACACGCTGCACGTCGGAAGCGTCTGGACACAGGTGGCTCGCTTGACGGCCCCGGACGCCGCCGCGGGAGATGGCTTTGGCATATCAGTCGCCGTCTCCGGCGGCATCTCCGGAGCAACAGCCATCATCGCCGCGCCATACAAGAACAACGCGAGTGGTGTGGAGGCCGGGGCCGCGTACGTGTACACATCCAACAACGTCGGCAGCGGATGGGCGCAGCAGGCCGAACTCATCGCCATGCCCGGATTCACCCAGCAACACCTGGGCCTTGGCGGCGTCTCCATCAACGGCGACACCGCCGTGATCGTCGAACTGAACATGAACACTTTCTTCACGCGAACCGGGACCACCTGGACCAGGCATCAGTTCCTGTGGGACCGCAGCGGTTCTGTCCCCGCTTTCGTTCGTCTCTTCGGCGATGTCCTCATCGCCGGGGGTGACATCTACTTTCAGTCCGGCAGCGCGTGGGCCAACGTGTACACGCGCCCGACGGGGTCGGGCATCGGCGGAACGTGGGTGCCGCGCCTGCAACTCGTCGCGCCGGCACCCCTGGCGGAAGACTTCTTACATTCCCCGGCGGATTATTCTGGCACCACCGCGGTCCTGGGCGTCGTGGCACAGGTAGGCAACGGCAATCCCGGCACGCAGTTTCCGAGCGCGGCGTACATCTTCAATACCTACAACCCCTGCCCACCGGACTTCGACTGCAACGGCACGGTCTCCGTCAATGACATCTTCGCGTTCCTCAGCGCCTGGTTTGCCGCATCGACCGGTGCGGACTTCACCGGCGACAGCATCGTGGCCGTCAACGACATCTTTGCGTTCCTGGGCGCGTGGTTTGCGGGCTGTCCGTAGCCGCCTCGGCCCACCACGCCAATCACGACTCAAAGCACTCACAACAACATGCAGCAGGAGATACCGGACATGACACACGCACCGCGTTCAACAGCCAGAGGCCACCGGAACCACAGTGGCCTTCTCATGATTGCCCTCGCGTGTCTCGCCGCCGCATCACTCGCGCCGATGGCCTTTGCCCAGCCCGAATCGATCACGCTCGCCAACGCTGCGTACGTTCGGGCCGCTACAGCCGCATCGCTTTCACCCCAGCAGTTCACAATCGAAACATGGTTCCGCGGCGATGGTCCCGGCTACGGCTTCGCCAATGACGGCTTTGGCGCCGCGCTGGTCAACAAGCCGAGCGAAGGCGCTGTAGGAGACAGTCTCACCTCCTGGGGCCTCTTCTGGTCATCAAGCACCCAGAAGGTCTTCGCGCACATCACGCATCAGCTCTTCGTCCAGGGAACCTACCTTCAATCCACCGCCAGCATTCCCATGGGAACACTTGCGCACGTCGCGATGACCTTCGACGGCACCACGCTCCGCCTCTACATCAACGGGCAACTCGACTCTCAGGTGGCCACGCCCACGTCAGTCGTCTACTACTCAACTTCGATGCCCGTGCTGATCGGCGCATGCAACTTCGGCGCAGGGTATTCACGCAGCTTCCAGGGCCTGATCGACGAAGTGCGCATCTGGGACCACGCACGCACACCCGCCGAGATCGCAAGCATTCCCTCCTGCCAGCATACCGGCCCGCAAGTCGGCCTCCTCGCCGCGTGGGAGTTCGACGGCGCCACGCTCACCGATAGCTCTGGACACGGCCTCACCGCCACTTCCTCCGGTGATGGCTTCTCCTACGTCCCGCAGCCGGCGGCCGTCCACACCTCCTGCCGCGCCGACTTCAACTGCTCGGGTTCCGTGTCCGTCGGCGACATCTTCGATTTCCTCGCCGCCTGGTTCGCCGGCAACCCAGCCGCGGACTTCAACGGACTCAGCGGCGTCAGCATCCAGGACATCTTCGATTTTCTCGGCGCGTGGTTTGTCGGTTGCTGAGCAACTCGATCGCCGCACCAGCGCCGCACTTTGCCAATCTACTGCCGCGCCGACTTCGATCAGAACGGCGTGATCGAAGTGCGGTGCATCTTCGATTTTCTGGCCGCGTGGTTCGCCTTCCCGCCGCCAAGATCACAGCACTCGAGTCGACCAGGCTCTCCCAGATCGTTCAGCGAAACACCGGCGTCACCGGCCTTCAGGCCAACATGTTCCTGGTCGCGCCATAGCGCGAGATCGACACCCCTCCGGCGGCAGCCCCACTCAGCAACGAGGGGCCGCCGCCGCTTTTCGTGCGCTCGGCGAAGGTGCTTACGATCTTCCTTCTCAGGAGTCTTCCCATGCCCATCGCAACCCTCTCCCTCATCGTCGGACTCTCGATCTTCGCCCAGCCCGACGCGTCAAAGACAGCGAACACAGTTCCGGCAGCCACATCCGCGCCAGCCCCCCACACCCCCACCCCCTTCCACGTTGCATCCACCTTCACCATCGGCGGCGAAGGCGGTTGGGATCTCCTCGTCGTTGATCCCGAATCCAACCGGCTCTACATCCCCCGCGCCACCCACGTCATGGTGGTGGACGGTCTCACCGGCAAAACTCTCGGCGACATCGCCGACACTTCCGGCGTCCATGGCGTCGCCCTCGCACCGGGCTTGAACAAGGCTTTCACCAGCAACGGCAAGGCCGGCACCGTCACCGTCTTCGATCTCAAGACTCTCAAGCCCCTCCAGACCATCAAGGCCGGCGACAATCCCGACGCCATCATTTTTGAGCCCGTCACCAAGCGCGTCTTCTGCTTCAACGGCAAGAGCAACGATGCAACGGTCATCCTCGCTGAGGACGGCGTCGTGGCCGGAAGCGTCCCCATCAGCGGCAAGCCCGAGCTCCCCATCGCCGACGGTGCCGGCAAGGTCTACGTCAACGTCGAAGATACCAACGAAGTGATCTGCATCGACGCCAAGACCATGAAGGTCGAAAAGCGCTTCCCCCTCGCTCCGGGCGAAGGTCCCTCCGGCCTCGCCTTCGATGCTGCCCACAAGCGCCTCTTCGCCGTCTGCTCCAACCAGAAGGTCGTCATCCTCGACATCGAATCCGGCAAAGTGCTCGCCAGCCCCACGATCGGCAAAGGGGTGGATGGCGCGGAGTTCGACGCCATCGGCGGCTTCATCCTCGCCTCCAACGGCGAAGGCACGCTAAGTGTCGTCTCCACCAAGGACGACAAGTTTGAAGTCGTCCAGACACTCCCCACCGCCCCCCGCGCCAAGACCCTCACCCTCGACGCCAAATCCCGCCGCATCTACCTCCCCACCGCCGAGTTTGAAGCCGCGAAAGAGCCCGCCAAGGACGCCCCCAAGAACGCCCGCCCCGCTCGCCCCGCCATGAAGCCCGGCTCCTTCAAGATCATCGTCGTCACCCCCTGATCGCACCATCCAGCCCGTTCCGCGTCTTCCCCATACGCTGACGCATGGAACATCCACCATTCATCCGCCCGCTCCCGCCTTCCTCCGTCCTCTTCCGCCACATGGCCCGCGGCGTGTCGATGGCCGTTGTTCTCGTGCTCGGTTCACTCGGGCTCGGCACCCTCGGATACCACAGCCTCGAGCATCTCTCCTGGCTCGACGCCGAACTCAACGCCGCCATGATCCTCGGCGGCATGGGCCCGGTGAATCCGATCGCAACCGTCGGCGGTAAAGTCTTCGCATCCGCGTACGCCCTCTTTGCCGGCCTTGTCTTCCTCTCCTGCGCCGCACTCGTCTTCACGCCCCTCGCCAAACGCACCCTGCACCGGCTGCATCTCGACATCCACGCGGAACCGACGTCCCATCACGCCGCGGATCGTCACAACCCGCAGCTCTGAACGCCGGGACCTACAATCCAGCGGTCAGCCCAGCCGATGGAACGCTCCGCAGACGCGCCACGCCGCGTTGAAGGCAGCTCGGACCCGCCAAGGAACAACCCGATGCCCGATACCACCCACAGCAGTTCCGGAGTGATCGGCGCCCACCGCATCGTGTTGGCCGGCGCGCTGCTCGCGGTGCTTCTCATCACGCCACGCGCCCCCGCCGCGCCCCCCGTCTTCCCCGCCGACAACCCGTGGAACCAACAGATCACGAACGCCCCCGTCGCGCCGACATCGGCCGCGATCATGAACTCCATCACCACAACCTACTCCAACGGCCGCCTCCACCCCGACTTCGGCCAGGACTATCTCAACAACACAACCCTCTACGGAATCCCCTACAACCTCGTCCACGGCAACGCCGTCCCACACATCTCCGTCATCATCAACGCCTACGCCAACCAGAGCGACGTCATCGCCGCGCCCTTTCCCGCAGGGGGCACCGTCGTCATCGAGGGTGATCTCCAGAACGCTCCCCTCGTCGGCCTCGCCAACCGCGGCGACTCCCACCTGCTCCTCTGGGACATCGACAACAACATCGCCTACGAGTTCTACCGCTGCTCGCGTCCCAGCGAAAACGCCGACGGCCAATGGCACGCCGATTCCGAAGCCGTCTGGAACTTCAACACCAACACCTTCCGCACCCTCGGGTGGACCTCCGCCGACGCCGCGGGCCTCCCCATCCTTCCCGGTCTCGTCCGCCCGGATGAAGGTCTTCCCGTCGCACAAGGTGGGGGTGGCGGCCTCGGCGTCATCCGCCACGCTATCCGTTTCACGCTGCAAAACGCCGTCATACTCAACCAATACATCTACCCGGCCTCCCACGTCGCCAATCCCGGCAACACCAACCCCGCCATCCAGCCCCCCATGGGCTCGCGCTTCCGCCTCAAAGCCAGCGTGGACATCTCCACGCTCCTACCCCAATCGCGCATCATCGCCCAGGCCATGAAGGACTACGGCCTCATCCTCGCCGACAACGGCTCAAACTTTTTCTTCTCCGGCGCAAGCTTTTCCCCCGACGCCAACAATACCAACGCCCTCACCTGGAACGACAACGACATCCAGGACACCATCCACGGCCTCAAGTCGCTCCACTACGCCGATTTCGAAGTCGTCACTCTTCTCCCGATCGTCACCGCGCTCAGCGTTCCGCAAGCGCCCGCGGGTTCAACGGTCACCATCACCGGCCAGAACTTCTCCGGCGCGGCCGGCCAACTCCAGGTCCTTTTCGGCGCCACACCCTCCGCCTCCATCACCATCACCGACGACGCCCACATCACCGCCTCCGTCCCCCCCGGCTCCGGCACCGTTGACGTCCGCATCCGATCCGGCATCACCACCGCCGCCAACTCGCAAAACTACCTTAATACCATTTTCGGCTACGGCCTTTCCGCCACTTCCGCCGCCGATCGTTTTACCTACGGCGCACCCGCCAGCGGTATCTGTTGCCGGGGCGCAACCTGCGCCATCCTCTCCCAACCCGCCTGCACCACCACCGGCGCGGCCGCAGGCGCATCATTCAGCCCCGGCGCAACCTGCAACGCCGTCGCCGTCGCCACTACGCCCTGCTGCTTTGCGGACTACAACAAAGCCGGAGCCATCTCCGTGCAGGACATCTTCGATTATCTCACCGACTGGTTTGCCCTTCGGCCCTTTGCCCGACTCGGCGGCGACGGCCTCTCCGGCACGCCAGGCGTGCCGGACATCTTCAACTTTCTCGCGGCTTGGTTCAGCGGCTGCTGATCAAACCAGTTCGTTGGCTGCTGGATGCTCAGCCAACGCGCCGCCGTCGTCCCATTCCAGCCACACACGCCAATCCCAGCAGCCCCGCAGCGCCCGGCGCTGGCGTAACGGCGATCGAGATCCCCTGGAAATCCGCAGCCGAGACGGCGACTTGCGTCGTCGGCGACACGCCCCACAGCCCCTGCTGCAGATTCGCCGAGACAAACGTCCAGGCCTGGGGCAGTGGCGTCGTGTCGCTGCTGCGCAACTGGAAGTTCAGTGTTCGCGCCGACAGGTCTGTCACGGTGTACCGAAAGCGATAGATGTCGATGAACTGGCCCGCCGCGAAGTACGGCCCCATGATGCTCTGCGGAATGACGGCGTTGGCGCCGATCGCCGTGTCGGGCGTACCGTCGCCATCCGTATCCACTCCCGGCGCCTGCAGCAGACTCGAACCGTACGCACTGCCAACGACCAGCCCGATGTCCTGCGAACTCGTCTGCGTCCAGACTCCAGCGCTCTGATTGATCAGGCCGTTGAACTGCGAGTTGATCGCAGCCGTGTAGCCGAACTGCTGCGCCACGCCGCTTGCGAACCCGGCCCCGGGACCCGCGATTCCGGAGTAGTAGGTCCCGTCATTGAGCGCGGTGATCCGATCACGCGACAGCACGCCGCGAGACTCGCCCTCTCCGTTGATGACCATCGCGAAGGCGTACTCCCCCAGCCCCAGCGTGTTGCCCGGTGACGTGATCCGCGCCTGCACCGCAAAGTTCAGCACGTTGTCGCTCGAGTCCGCCGCGGACTGGCCGGTGCGTTCCACGATGCGGAACTCCGCACGGACCTGCCCCTGCGCCGCACCACTCACGCACACAACGCCCACCGCCGCCACGCACATAACGCTCGCACGCATCTCTCGCTCCTCTGGTTATCCCACGATTCCTCTGTCCGGCCAGCCCAGAGAGTACCGCATCCCACCCCGCTACGCAATACCCAACCCATGCCGAAACCTTCATCACACCTCCCGCGTACACATCCTTGGCGGATTCCTTGCGCCCGCACCCCCCCACCCCCCCGGGGGCCCCCCGGGAAGCGTTACTACCGGACCTTTTTCATCTCTTCCGCCACTCGCTCAACGCCCGCATTCCTTTAGACCGATCCTGTTCCCTCGAGCGACCCTCCCACCGCCGATCGATGCCCACCGCGCACACCCCAATGCAACACCACCGAACCATCCGTTCCCTCCTCCTCGGCGCACTGGCCGCACTCGCCCTCACCCCTTTGGCACGCGCCCAGTGCGAGCTTCACCAGACCACGCGGCTGCTCCCCACCGGCGGCACCTGCGGCCTCTCCGGCTGCCGCGCCGGATTCTCCGTCGCCGTCAGCGCTGATGGAAACACCGCCCTCGTCGGCGCGTACGGCGAGAACACGTTCGTCGGGGCCGCATACATCTTCGTACGCTCCGGCTCCACCTGGACCCAGCAGGGCCCCCGCCTGGTTGCCACCGGCAGCGAGGGCACGCAGCCCTACTTCGGCTGTTCCGCCGCGCTCAGCGCCGACGGTGATACCGCCCTCATCGGCTCCTACGGCGACCACAGTTCCATCGGCGCTGTCTATGTCTTCAAGCGTTTCAACTCCACCTGGTCACAACTCGGCACCAAGCTCACGCCCACCGGCACCATCGGCAACAACGAGTACTTCGGCTTCTCCCTCTCCATCACCGCCGACGGCAACACTGCCATCATCGGCGCCCAGGGCGACAACGCCTACGCCGGCGCCGCCTATATCTTCAACCAGGCCAACGGCGCGTGGACCCAATCCGCCAAGCTCGTCTCCATCGGCGGCATCGGCGTCGTCCAGTACTTCGGATCCTCCGTCGCCATCAGCGCCGATGGAAACACCGCCGCTGTCGGCGCATACGGCGACTCCAACTACCTCGGCGCGGCCTACTTCTTCGTGCGCACCGGCACACTCTGGACGCTCCAGGGCCCCAAGTTCATCGCGCAAGAGGGCACCGGCTTCCCGCTCTACTTCGGCTCCTCCGTCTCCCTCAGCGCAGATGGCAACACCTGCCTCGTCGGCTCCTACGGCGACAACAACTTCCTCGGCGCGGCCTACATCATCAATCGCTACGGCGTCATCTGGCTCGAACAGCAGAAGTTCCTCCCCGTCGACCACGTCGGCGCTGGCCGCTACGGCTCCTCCTGCTTTCTCAGCGCCGACGGACACACCGCCATCGTCGGATCGCCCGAGGATGATTCCTACAACGGCGCGGTCTACGTCTGCACCGGCGCGGGCAACAACTGGGCCCAGCCCCGCCCCAAGTACATCGCCGCCAGCGGCGTCGGCGCCGGCTCCTTCGGAAACGCCTGCGCCCTTTCCGCCTCCGGCTCCATCGCCATCGTCGGCGCATTCACCGACCGCGCCGCGGCCGGCTCCGCCGTCGTCCTCGACCGCGCCCCCCTTTGTCCCGCCGACGTAAACTGCTCCGGCACCCTCGAAGCCCAGGACATCTTCGATTTCCTGGCAAACTGGTTCACCCTGGACCCCCGAGCCGATTTCAACAACTCAGGCATCATCGATAGCCAGGACATCTTCGATTTCCTCGCCGCCTGGTTCACCGGCTGCTAAGTGGCATGGGCGTCCCGCCCATGTGCTTGGGTTTCCTCACGCACTCACCACTTTCCCCACAATCATCGCGGTCGCCACAATCACCGCCGCCACCACGATCGCCACCGCCATGTTGTTCCGCTCCGCCAGTTCCTTCTGCACATCGATCCGCGGCGTCACCCAGTCGAACGCCTTGAACCCCACCAACATCAGAATGATCCCCAGCGCGCCGAACGCCGTCGCCGAAATCATCATCTGAACGAAGTGCCAATCCATGCTCGCGCTCCCGTCAAAGCCTCCCTGCGGCCACCAGTTCCCACGCCCCCGCCAGTGTACAGAATCCTCCCAACCCCCGTTTTACACCCCCAACCCCCCGTTCTTCCGAAAAACACCCTTCCGCTTCCACCTCGCCGCGCGGTATGCTGCACCGCACACCCACCACCACCGCCGGGAGTTCACCATGCGCCACCCCACCGCCCCCGCGTTCCGCATCGCTCTCGCCGCAGTCCTCGCAACAGTTCTCGCAGCAACGTTCGCCCCCCGCGCAAGCGCAGACGAGCTCTTCCGCCAGAACCCTTTCGATTCCGTTGGCGGCTACTCCTCGCAGGATGCTCGCAACACCAACGGCCTCGGCTGGTTCTCCGAAGTCGCTGACAACTTCACCGCCACTTCCCCCTGGACCATCGGCTCCGTCGAGTTCTGGGGTGGTTACGTCACCGTCGTCCCCGGAAACACCCACGGCTTCACCATCCGCTTCTACGCCGACAACGACACATCCCCCGGCGCGCTGCTCTCCTCCCAGGATGTCTTCGCCTTTTCCGAAACCGTCTACTACACCTTCCCCGCCCCCCAGCTCTGGAACGGCTATCACTACTCCGTCACCCTTCCCTCGGCCGTCCAACTTCCCAGCGCGGGCGCGTACTGGATCAGCGTCGTCGCCATCCTCGACCGCGGCGGATCCTCTACCGAGCCCCAGTGGGGCTGGGCCCAGGCCCAGACTTTCGACCCTCCCTTGGCCCAGCAGTGGTTCTTCTCCGCCACACACGCCTTCGCGCCCCTCCAGGGCAACGCCGCTTTCGTTCTGAACAGTTCCGCGGGCGCAACCGGCGTCTGCTGCCGCGGCGCAACCTGCACCACCTCCATCACCACCGCCGCCGCATGCGCGGCCGCACTCCCCATCGGCTCCGCCGCCGGCGCCACCTTCGCCACCGCGCCAACCTGCAATGCCCCCGGCAACACCGTTTCCCCCTGCTGCTACGCCGACTACAACAAGTCCGGCATGCTCAGCGCACAAGACATCTTCGATTTCCTCCACGACTGGTTCGCCGCCAGCCCCCTCTCCCGCACCGGCTCGGACGGCTCCTCCGCCCCGCTCTCGGCCCAGAATATCTTCGACTTCCTCGGAGACTGGTTCGCCGGCGGCTGCTGAGCGCATCTCGGGCAGCCCCCACGTCGTCCCGCACCGCCGCGTGCGCAAGTTATCGCACCCGAACACCCAGCCACCCCAGGGATGCCCCAACGAACCATCCCCGGTTATCCCTCATGCCCTGAATCTCCGAAGCGACTTTCCCTCTTCTCAGAACATCCCCTCCAGATCGCGATCAACCCCCTCCCCTATCCGGTCGATCACGGATGCGGAGGTCCCTCATGCCCAGTCCACAGACCGCCCCGCCGATCATCAGCACGCTCGCCAGCGACCCTGATATGGCCGAGCTTATCCAGCTTTTCGTCGAAGAGATCCCCGATCGCGTCCGCACACTCCAGGATTTCTGGCAACGCGGCGACCTCTCCGAACTCAAACGCCTCGCCCACCAGCTGAAGGGTTCCGGCGGCGGCTACGGCTTCGCAACCCTCGGCGCGGCCGCGGGCAACCTCGAACACACTCTCAACCATGCCCCCGGCCCACAGGCCGATCTTGAAACCGTCGCCCGCCAGGTTGACGAGCTTGTCAACCTCTGCGCCCGCGTCCGCGTCGCTTGACATCTGAGTCCGCCGAACCTTCCCGAGGCCGCCCGCTCCGTGGCGAATACAGAACACAAACCCGTAGTCCTGCTCGTCGATGATTCGATCGACGTCCATCGTCTGCTCCAGGCGCGCCTCCGCCATGAGCAGATCGAGCTTGTCGGCACCACCAAGTCCGCCGAAGCCGTGGACATGGCCCGCCAGCACAAGCCCTCCACCATTCTCCTCGATCTCGACATGCCCGGCATGGACGGCTTTGAAGTCCTTCGCGCCCTCAAAGACGACTCCGCCGCCAACTCCATCCCCATCATCGTTCTCTCCGGCAAGGCGGGCTCCGAGGACAAAGTCACCGCCTTCGATCTCGGCGCCACCGACTACGTCACCAAGCCCTTCGATCTCGCCGAGCTTCGCGCCCGCCTCCGCGCCGCCCTCCGCCTGGACCACCTCCTCCGCCTCCTCGCCGAGCGTGCCGAGGTCGACGGCCTCACCGGCCTGGGCAATCGCGCCGCCTTCGACAAGCGCTGGGCCGAGAAGGTCGCCGAATCCCGCCGCTACGGCACGCCCCTCTCCCTGGCCATGCTCGATATCGACTACTTCAAACGCATCAACGACACCTACGGCCACCCCGCCGGAGACCAGGTCCTCGTCGGCCTCGCCCAATCTCTCCAATCCGAGAGCCGTTCCCCCGACATCGCCTGCCGCTACGGCGGCGAAGAGTTCGCCCTCATCATGCCCTCCACCGGTCCCGCCGAAGCGCAGATAGTCGCCGAGCGCATCCGCGCCGCACTCGCCGCCCAGATCTGGTCGCGCCACCCGGACTCCCCCATCACCGTCTCCGTCGGCCTCGTCGGCTCCTCCGGCCCCATCGGCGATGTCACCCCCGATCGCTGGCTCGAAGCCGCGGACCGAAACCTCTACGCCGCCAAACGCGCCGGACGCAACCGCTGCATCACCGCCGATCTCGCCCACGCCATCCCGGGCGCAGCCAAGGCCGCGTAAACCCACACGCCCCAACGCCGTTACGCCTTGCTCCCCATTCTTCTCAGAATGGAAACACAAGCGCCGCATACACCGCCACCCCATCCCGCGCCGGGTTGCGGCTATCTCCACCGATCCGCCCGTTCGAAATATGGTGGTACCGCACGCCCACCATCAGCCGCGACCCCCGGCTCTCCCCTTCCACGCTGTCATCCAGAGCCCACGTGAATCCGCCGCCAATCCGCGGCAGGAAATCAAACCCCGTTCCACCATCCGGCACATTGTTGAACGCCCCCAGCATCCCGATCCCCGCATCCGCAAACACCGACCACTTGTAGTCATCGGCGTGCCAGAAGTGCCACCGAAAGACCATGCTCCCGCTCACGCCCCCAGTGTCGTCCCCCGGCTGATGGAAGTACCACACCGCCGCCTCAACGGCAAACTCAAAGTCATCCGCCAGGAACTGGCTGAACGCCAGATGCACGTTCACATCCGTCGCCTGATGAAAGTCGTTCGCAATGGCCGTGCCGGCCGTCCACCACCGGCTCCCCGTCTTCCCATACCCGCGGCTGCGTTCCTCCACCTTCGCGCTCGCCGCCGGCTTCTCCTCCGCAGGCGGATCCATCGTCGAAATCGCATCCGCGATGTTCAGCGTCAACGTCGGCGCAGGCAGGTCCCACGCCCCAATCTCATCAGCGCGGCACGCGCCAGCCCCCGCCAGCGCGCCCGCCGCCAAGACTACAGTCCGCACGCTCATTGAAATGTTCGTCTTCATTGCCCACAGACTATCCAATCCCCGGGCCCACGTCATGCCATCCCCAAACTCTCCCGATCCGGCCCCACGCCTCACCCAGCTCGAAGAGGCCATCGCCCACACCGACCGCACCACCGAACACCTCTCCGCCGAGATCGCGTCCCTGAACCAACGGGTCCAGTCCCTCACCAAGCGGCTGGCCGCCCTTGAATCCTCCCTGAACAAACTCCAAGACGATACAGAACCCCCGCAGTAATGCGGGGGCCAGCGTTGCGCCCACATACAGAACCCCCGCAGTAATGCAGGGGCCAGCGTTGCGCCCACATACAGAACCCCCGCAGTAATGCGGGGGCCAGCGTTGCGCCCACATACAGACCCCCCCCCGCAGTAATGCAGGGCCGCAGTCGCGTGCGTCCACCGCGCCCCCGCGTTACCGCGGGGGTTCTGTGTGGCATCACGCCAACAGCGTCCTCCCCGTCATCTCCCCCGCCCGCTCCACCCCCATCATCTCCAGCGCCGTCGGCACAATATCCGCCAGCCGCCCGCGCTTGGCCCGCACCTCCGGCCTGAACCACCCGCTCGCATCCTGATCGCCGCGCATCTTCCTCCCCCGGAACCTCTCCCCCACCACGATCAGCGGCACGTCATACACCGTGTGCGAAGTGTGCGGCGCGTTGTTCACCGGGTCCCACATCTGCTCCGCGTTCCCGTGATCCGCGGTCACAATCAAACTCCCGCCGCGCTTCAGCGTCGCCTCCACGATCCTCCCCACGCACCCATCCACCGTCTCGCACGCCTTGATCGCCGCGGGCAAACTCCCCGTGTGCCCCACCATATCCGCGTTCGCGAAGTTCACCACGATGAACTCCTCGCAATCGGGCGCGGCCAGCCGCCGCAACACCGCCGCGCACACTTCCTCCGCCGACATCTCCGGCTTCATGTCATACGTCGCCACCTTCGGCGACTGCGGATTCTCGCGCACCTCTCCGGGAAACGGCTCATCCCGATAGTCGTTGAAGAAGAACGTCACATGCGGATACTTCTCCGTCTCGGCGCACCGGAACTGCCGCAGTCCCAGCTTGGAGATCACCTCGCCCCCGATATTCACCAGCTTCGGCGGCCGCGGAAACGCCACTTCGCAATATGGCAGCAACTGCTCCCAGTACTCCGTCATGATCACATACTCAATCTTCAGCTTCGCCCCACGATCAAACCCGCTCTTCCCGCTATCCGGCGACGGCTTCACCTTCGCCCACTTGTCATCGGGAAACACAAACGCCGCCGAAATCTCCCGCGGCCGGTCCCCGCGATAGTTATAGAAAATCACCGCGTCGCCATCCCGCACGCGCGATGCCGCAATCTCTTCGGCATTCGCCCCGATCATCGTCGGCGTCACAAACTCATCCCCCTTCATCGTCTCCCCCGATGGATGGTCGTAATACGCCTGGATACCGGCCTTCGTCGTCGTCGCGCTCAACACACCGTGCGCGGCCCCGTCTCGTCCCGTCAAACAGGCGTACGCCTTGTGTACCCGCTCCCACCGATTGTCCCGATCCATCGAGTAGTACCGCCCGATCACCGATGCGATCTTCCCCACCCCGATCGCCCCCAACTCCTTCTCCACACGCGCGGCAAACTCCATCCCCGTGTACGGCCCCGTGTCCCGCCCATCGTTGAACAGATGCACAAATACCTTCGTTTGCCCCAGTTGTTTGCACGCCCGCACATACGCGAAGAGATGCTCCAGCAACCCATGCACCCCCGCATCCGAGTTGATTCCCATCAGGTGAACGGCCCCACCCCGCTCCTTCGCCGCGAGAATCGCCTTCCGCACGGCGGCAACCTGCTCAAACCCGCGCTCCATCGCCTTGGTAATCACCCGCGACTCCTGCTCCACAATCCGCCCCGCCCCGATGTTCTGATGCCCCACCTCCGAGTTCCCCATCGTCCCATCCGGCAGCCCCACATCCTCCCCGCTCGTCTTCACCAGCGTCCACGCCCACTCCGCGCGCAGCCGATCGTTCACCGGCGTCTTCGCCAGCTTCACCGCGTTGAACGAGTCATGCGAAGGGTTCGGATTCTCTCCCCACCCATCGCGCACAATCAAAACCATCGGCGTGTTCTGTGTCTTCGTCATGCCTGAGTGTACGAACCAGCCAAGCGGCGGCACGGAAACACCATTCGGTGGCACGGGCATCTTGATGCCCGTGGTGTTGCAACCCAGTTTCACGCCTCCTTTACGCGCCGTGGTGGACGATCTCGTGTCAACCCCCTCCCGGGCATCAGGCGCGCTTTTGCGCGCGCAAATCCGCACCGCGCCAAGCCCCTCTTTCCATTTTCCTCAGATTTTTTCCACCCAGTCTCCGTAACGACTTGCGCCATTCCATCCCCGCGCTCCGTGCGGATTTGCGCGCGCAAACGCGCATCGCCGCCCCTCTATAGAGCAGCCGCACTTTTGTCTGAATGTGCTGTGTGCCATGTGCTCACATGCCATGTTCTGGGAGTTCCCATGTCCCGCTACGCCCAAACCCTCGCCCAAGCCCGCCTCCAAGCCCTGCACGCTCTCCAGTGCGCACTCCTTGAAGCCGCCACCCCCGATGAAATCCGCCGCTGCGCCGTCGCCATCTTGAACGCCCCCGACCCCTGCGAAATCGACGACGCTCTACCCCACACGCCCGGGATAAGCGAGTCTGTTGGGGGGGCGAGCGAATCCCGAGGATTCGCGCCAAGTGCTGCACCCCACCCCGACCCCCTCCCCACTTCCACCCTCCCCCCTCCCAATTCCCACCTCCCCTTCCCTCCCACCGCCTCCCCCGAAGACCTCGCCCAACTCCGCTCGCTCATGTCCGCCGACGATGCCATTCTCAATCGCACTCTCCGCGCCCGACCCGAGCAGGTCTCTCTCATCACCCCCTCCAACATCGCAGCCATTCGCAGCTTCGATCTCGCTCCCACTTAGAACATGAACATTCAAACAGCGCCGCACTCGCCGCTTTCTGCGCCGAAGTTCCGCTCTGCCCTCGACTCACAGCAATCCGGTGGGAATCGGCACCGCGAAGGAGAATGTCGAGCCCTGACCGAGTTCGGTCTGCACATCGATCGTCGTGCCCAGCAACCGCGCTGCCTGGCCAACGATCGCAAGGCCAAGCCCAAATCCTCCCTCGTCGGCAATCACCGACCGGCCGGGCTGCGGAATCGACTTAAAGGCCTCAAACAGCCCCTGAAGCTTTTCGGGCGGGATGCCCGGGCCGTCGTCGGCCACTCGCACAACCCAGACGCCGCCCGCTTCTTTGACCGATGCGCCGCCGCCGGCGACCGCACCTTCCGGCTGTCGCGTAGCGGTAATACGAACGGTGCCAACCGCGTCGGCGCGACCCACGGCGTGCTTCACCGCGTTGCCAATCAGGTTCTGCAGAATGATTGAGACCAGGTCTGCGTTGGTCTCGGCGATAACGCCATGATGAATCTCCAGCTCAATTCCAACATTCTTCTGTGCCGCCTCCCTGCGTGCCAGCATGACGATTGGCTCGGCCAACGCACGCAACTCTACAAGCGAAGTGCTCGGCACCGCGTTCGAGTTGCGGAGCTGCTCGTGCTCCAGCAGCCCGCGCATACCATCGCGTGTACGTTGCATCGTCTCAATCGCTGCCGAGACGAACCCCGCGGTCTCCTGCATCTCCGGATGCCGCGCCAGCCGCTTGAGCACAAACTCCAGGTTGATCCCGATCACCCCGAAGTTGTTGCTGATGTCGTGGGAAAGAAACGAGAGATACTTCAGTTGCGTCTCGGCGGACCGTCGCAGCTCCTTCTTCTGCTGCTGCACCAGCGCCATCACGCCCTGCTGGAGCATGATGTCGATCATCGAGTGCAGCGCGGCGGCCTCATCCGGCACGCACTGCCGGCCAAGTTCCCCTTCCACGCGTTCGACGATCACCCGGCGAAGCACTCGCTCCTCGGCGAAAAGATCCGCAAAGTCGTAGTCCTGCAAGAATCGCTCGAAGCCGTGGACGGGTGCCGTCATCACCGGTCGTCGAAGGTCCGGCGGATCGCTCGACGCAAGCGCATCGGCCATGGCTCCAAGGATGCGGGCAATGTCGTCGCTGAACTGCTTCACGGAAAGCTCGCGCAGCTCAGGCATCGCCAATACCATCCGCCTCCGCCATTCCACAAGAATGCGTTCGGTCTGCGAACGGATCGCCTGTGCAAGCATTGGAAACGGCCGATAGGCCGGCAAGTCTGCAGGCGCAGCCGTCAACTCCTTGTCGAGCGTTTTTTCGGACATCAGAGCGATGATATGCCCGCACGCCGCACCGCTTCGTCATACTCGTGACCCCTCGCAGAATCCTCGGTCCTCGTCGGCGCCTGACCCGGGATGATCGTGTCCCCGACTGCCACCTATCCAAGCGGCTCTCGGCGCGGTCAATCAGTCGCGCCACATCGCCGTTACACCCCAAACCAATATTCCGCGTTTTGGCGCGTGGGGTCGCTTCATCTGGCCCGGCTTCATTTAGGACACCCTTGTGCACGCTCCATCCCCATGCCCGGCAGGCCATTCGCCGCCGCGGCCAATGCCTCACCTGCGCCTACCCCCGCACCGGCCTCCCCCCTACGTCCCCCTGCCCCGAATGTGGCAACATTCCCGCCCTAATCCTGTAGAACCCCCTCCCGCTCTACGATTATTCGGAACAGGCCCCGCCGCCCACACGCTCCCGCTTTGAAGTTTCACATTCCACACTTGGATTCCCCCCACCAGGATCCCCCATGCGCCGCATCCTTACCACCGCCGCACTCCTCCTCTCCTCCGCCCTCGCGACGGCCCAGCCCAGCGTTCCCGTTCCCCAGCCACCCGCGGGCACGGCGCCCGAGGCGCCCAAAGCCCTGAACATCGGCGACCCCGCCCCCGCGCTCGACATCGCCGCGTGGGTCAAGGGCGGTCCCGTCAAGTTCGAGAAGGACCACGCCTACGTCGTCGAGTTCTGGGCCACGTGGTGCGGCCCCTGCCGCATCAACATCCCCAAGCTCACCGCCCTGCAAGCCAAGTACCCCGACAAGAAGCTCACCGTCATCGGCGTCAGCATCGATCAGGACGCGGCGAAGCTCGACACCGTCAAGGCATTCGTCGAAAAGCAGGCCGCTCGCATGGAGTACACCGTCGCCCTCGACGCCGGCGGCACCAACCGCGACTACCTCATCGCCTCCAAGCAGGGCAGCATCCCCTTCGCGTTCATCGTCGATGGCTCCGGCAAAATCGCCTGGCGCGGCCACCCCAACGATTCGCTCGAGGCCGTCGCCGCCCAGGTCGCCGCCGGAACCTTCGACGCCAAGAAGTACGCCGAGAACAACGTCCGCTTTCTGGAACTCGATAAGGTCTTCTCCGAGGCCCGCGATGCGCAGAAGTGGGACGATGCCGAGAAGACCCTCGACGAGATCGCCAAGGTCCGCCCCGATCTGGCGCCCCTCCTGCTCGTGCAGCACTATTCGATCCGCTGCGGCGGGCGCAACGATGCGGCCGGCTCGCTCGTCTACGCCCACCATCTCGCCGACAACGAGCTGAAGAACGAGCCCGAAGCACTGATGATGCTCGCCGACAATCTCGTCGGCAATCCCTCGCTCTCTCCCACCGATCGCCACTTCGCGACATCTGTGGCCAAGCAGGCCGTTGATCTGACCAAGGGCAAGGTCTCCAGCGCGCTGGGTATCTACTCCGAAGCCCTCAAGCGCGAAGCCCGGTACGACGAGGCCCTCGTCATCACCCAGCAGGCCATCGACGCCTCCGGCGAAGAAATGGAACGCCGCTTCTACCTCGACCGCATCGACCAGATCAAGAAGGCCCAGGCCGACGCGGCCAACAAACCCAAGCCCGAACCCGTACCAGCACCCGCCGTGGCCCCAAAGCCCGCCGCCCCCGTCAAGCCCTGACCTCGCTTCGTGCGATCCGCATTCCACGTTCACATCCGACATCCGACATCGCACATCCGACATTCCTACGAGATCACCGCCACCACTTCATCCCAGTTCATCGCGCTCCCCGGCTGGCGGGCCTGCATCCACTTCACCTCGCCGCGCCCGTCCGGGCTGCGGCCCAGCACGATCGTCGCCCGGTTGGTCGTGTTCATATCCGCCCAGTAGAGCCCCAGCCCCTTAGTCACGGCCCGATGCTGGTCGGACAGCAGCGTGTGCTTGAACCCTTCCTTCTCCGCCCACGCCTTGAGCGTGAACATGGAATCGCAGGAAAGGCCCACCACCTGCGCCCCCTTCTTCTTCCACGCCTCCATCTCGCGCGTCACGCACTGCATCTCCGTCCCGCAGACGCTTGTGAACGCGAACGGGAACAGGCAGAGCACCACATCCCCCTTCTTCAGCGCATCCGACAGGCGCCAGTCGTTCTTGTCCTGGTCCTTCACCATGAAGTCCCCCACGGCATCGCCCACCCCAACCGCCTTGTCCCGCTGCTTCAGGTTCTCATTCGACATGTTCGTTTCTCCGTTCCCTCACGATAGCCCGGCATCCCGAACCTGTGGCCGGAGCCCCTTTCCCTCTCTACGCTCCTGCTCCCGGACCAATCGTGTCGGCAGGCAGGAGGCCAGCATCCGACCATGACGACTCTCGAAACCCTCAAAGACAAGTACACGGAAGTACGCCAGCGCATCTCCGACGCCGCCGCGAAATCGGGACGCAAGGGCAACTCCGTCCACCTCATCGCCGTCTCCAAGACCGCCGAGCCGGACCAGATCCGCGAACTCGTCAAGCTCGGCCACAGCGACTTCGGCGAGAACCGCGTGCAGCAACTCGTCCAGCGGGCCGCGCAGATGGATGAGTGGATGGCCCGTCAGCGTTCCATGCCCGGTGTGCAATGGCAGCCCGGAGCGACGCCTGATCTCGGCGCGCCCGCCCCCAAGCCCGAAGCCGGCCTGCCCACCCAGATCCGCTGGCACATGATCGGCCACCTGCAGCGCAACAAGGCCCGCAAGGCCGTCGAGCTCTGCCGCCTCATCCACTCGGTGGACTCCCTCCGACTCGTCGAGGAGCTCCAGCTCATCGCTATCAAGCGCGAGAAGCCGATCGAGATCCTCCTGCAAGTCAACTGCTCGCTGGAATCGCAGAAGTACGGGTGTGCCATCGCCGCCGCAGCCCACCTGGTGGAGCAGGTCGAGACCATGATCCACGTGCAGGTGCGCGGGCTGATGACGATGGCCGCCCTGGACGCCGACGCCCTTCGCGCCCGCAAGACCTTCGAGCGCGCCCGCGAGCTGTTCGAGGAGATCCGTGAATCCGGCGTGGCCTCGCCGAAGTTCAACATCCTGTGCATGGGCATGTCCGGCGACTACGAGGCCGCCATTGCCGAAGGCGCGAACATGGTCCGCATCGGATCGGCGCTCTTTGGCGAGCCCAAGCCCGGCATGGCCGACGGCGCGGACGATGAAGACGAAGATTGATCAGAGCCGAGCGGCACAGGCCGCCCGTCCGGCTCTGATTCAGCATCCTGCGAACCAGGCCGCAAGGAAGTCGAAGATGTCCGCAATGTTGATGCCGCCGACGTGGTTGAAGTCGGCACTGGGCTGACCTGCGAACCACGCGCTGAGGAAGTCGAAGATGTCCGCGATGGTCAGGCCGTCGGTCTGATTGAAGTTGGCCGGGCAGCACGTCGTGGGATTGCCAGCGCCGCCGCAGACTGTGGCCGCGCCCTGGAACGAGCCCGAGCAGGCCGCCTGCGTGGTCGCGGTGCAGGCCGTACCTGTGCAGCACGCGCCGGCAGGCGACGAGCCGGAGACATTGGCGATGATCGTGATGACCCGCGTGGGGTTGTCCGGATCGTCGGAAGTGATCGTGACGCTCCCGCTCTTGGGGCCGGCCGTCGAGGTGTCCAGCACGATGTCATGGGAGTTTGCCGGCGCGCCCGGCGCTGCGGGCCGCTCGAACGGACCGGTTCCCCCCGTGATCGAGAAGCCCGTGCCCGCGACGGCCAACGAATACGACAGCCCGTCGATCCCCCAGCCCGTGCCGTCCTTGCTGTATCGCGAAAGGTCGGCCGCGTTGGTGATCATGAGCGAGTAGGTCGCTGGCGTGCTCAGGCCGATGGTGCCCAGGTCAACAGTGCCCGAAGGTGCGCCGAGCTTGGCCGGAACCTGAGCATCGAGATAGACGGGCAGGTGCCCGCCGCCGGCCGTGACGGTCACGATCAGAGCGGTGGCGATGGCCTGGCCGACCATGGAGTTGGCGCCGTTGCCGAGATCATCGATGCCGAAGTTGTAGTGGTTGCCGTCGTTGCCCCAGCAGCGGTACGAGTGGTTGGCGTCGTACCACGACGTAGAGCCCGCGCCGGGGTTCTGCTGCACGATCGTGCCGGAGTTGGCGCACCCGCCGACGGCCGGATTCACGAACGCGGCGTTGATGTTTCCGCCGGGAACGAAAGGGATGTACGACAGGCCCTGTCCGTCGCGGAGCGCGGCGGAGATCAGGAGCTGGTCGTGCCGGTCGTCCATGCCCCCGGTGGAAGCTCCCGAGGGCTCCTGGGTGTGGATGTTGCGAAAGTTGCAGTTGGTGTTCCACCCACCGGGCTTGTTGATGGGATCGAAGAACTGGCCGGTGCCCGCGCTGATGAGAATCTGGTAGTAGTTTCGCGTGGAGGTCTGGACGTTGAAGTCGGCTCCGAAGATGTAGTTGGACCCGGCGGGCAGAGCGGCCGCGTCGGTGCGGACGCGCTGCGCCTCGGGAACCTTGCGGGCCTGCTCGGCGGAACCATCGCTGGCCTTGAGGTGCCCGCCGTAGAGGTAAATTTCCGTGCCGACGCCCGCGCCGTAGCCGACGAGGCGGATGTGCCATCGCTGGTTGTCGCGGGGGGACTGGGCCGAGCCGGAGCCGACATCGATGGTACCGCCCGCGAGGCCGCAGGGCGCGTTGGCGAACCCACACCCCAGCGTCGCAGTGTCCAGCAGTTGGACCTTGGACGTTCGGTAGAAAAAGGCGTTGCCGGTGTCGCCCTGATTGGCAACGTATGTGGCTGCGGCCCAGTCACCGGGCGAAACGATGTTCGGGTTGGGCGGAACGGTCGTGTTGTTGAGCAGACTGAGAAATGCCGTTACGCTGTCTTGGCCGGTCATTTGAAATGAACTCGGAATCGGGTATGAGCCGGGCGTCGTATTGCCTTGGAAGATCTCCTGCGCGATGAGCACATCAGGAGCCATCTGCATGCCGTTGGGGGCGATGCCATAGATGGATGTCTGGAACGCCGTGCCGCGTGCGGCCACGGACGAGCTGCCCCAGTTGGTGATGTTCCACTGCGCGATGCGCAGCTGGGCCGTCGCCGCGGATGAAGCGGCGAGTGCGACTGCGATAACGAGGGCAACAGACTTCGTTGCGTACATGACGGTTCCTTGATGCGTCCCACCCCCCACCCCGATACGAGCCGAGAGGGCGAGATGCCGAGTTCAACCCACTACTTTGCGCCATGTTCGCAGTTTGTCAAGCAATAGACCATTCCATTGGACTGAGTGGTGGATCGTGGCCGGAACCTGATTGGAACGCCTGATAAAACCTTGGTCCCGGCGGCGCGTGTCTGCGGCAGGATGCCCCTGCTACTGTTCGATCCAATGCCCGAACAACGTGCAAAAACACCGAAGAAAATCGTGCTCGCCTACTCCGGCGGGCTGGACACGTCCGTCATTCTTCCCTGGCTCAAGGACCGGTACCCGGGCGTGAAGCTCGTGGCGTATGCCGCGGATCTGGGGCAGGGCGCGGGCGAGCTTGATGGGATTGAGGAGAAGGCGCTCAAGAGCGGGGCGGACGAGGTCATTGTGGATGACCTGCGCCGCGAGTTCGCCGAGCAGTACTGCTTCCCGATGCTGCGGGCCCACGCGATCTACGAGTACGACTACCTGCTGGGCACGTCGATCGCGCGGCCGCTGATCGCCAAGGGGCAGGTGGCCGCGGCGAGGAAGACCGGCGCGGACGCCGTTTCGCACGGCGCGACGGGCAAGGGGAACGACCAGGTGCGGTTCGAGCTGACGTACATGGCGCTCGGGCCGGACCTGCAGATCATCGCGCCGTGGAAGGATCCCGCGTTCGAACTGACCAGCCGCGAGGCGGCAGTGGACTACGCGAACAAAAAGGGAATCCCGATCGCGCAGACGAAAAAGAAAATCTACTCGCGCGACCGGAACCTCTGGCACTGCTCGCACGAGGGAGCGGAGATTGAGCATCCGGACCAGAAGCCGCACGACGATGTGTGGATGATGACCGCGCCACTGGCGCAGACGCCGAATACTGCCGAGAAGGTGACCGTGCGGTTCCTGCACGGCAACCCGGTGGCGGTGAACGGCAAGGAGATGCGCGGCGAGCAAATCATCGAGACGCTCAACCGGATCGGCGGGCCGCACGCGATCGGGCAGGTGGTGCTGGCGGAAAATCGGCTGGTGGGAATGAAGTCCCGCGGCGCGTACGAGACGCCGGGCGGAGAGATTCTGTACCAGGCGCACAAGGCGATCGAGCAACTGACGCTGGAGCGCGATACGGCGCACTTCAAGCAGCAGGTCGCGCTGCGATATGCCGAGCTGACGTACTACGGGCAGTGGTTCCACCCGCTGCGCGAGGCCCTGCAGGCGTTCGTCGATGAGACGCAGAAGAACGTGACGGGGGAGGCGACGATCGAGCTGTTCAAGGGCCGGGCCCAGGCGATCGGCGCGACGGCGGAGAAATCGCTGTACGACACGAAGCTGGCGGGCTTTGCGATGGACGGGTACGACGTGACGGCGGCGCGCGGGTTCATCGATCTGTTCGGCTTGCCGATGAAGATCGCGGCGATGAAGAAGTGAGGACGAGCCAGTCTCACCACTGAGAACACCGAGGACACTGAGAAAGACAATGGACTTGGATGGTCCGGCTCAGTGGTCTGTGTGCTCTCAGCGGTGAGTTCCTTTTGGATTTCCGATAGATTGTGGACACCATGCCGACTAGCCCGACATCGCCGAACATCGCCACGCTTCCGGGCGTGAATCCGTTTCTTCCCGCTGCTCTTGCGCCGCTGGTGGAAGTCGCGTACAACCTGCACTGGTCGACTTCCACGCTGGCGCAGGACTGCTTTGCGCGGCTGGACCCAGTCATGTGGGATCAGACGGGGCACAACCCGATCCGGATGCTGGTGGAGCTCTCGCCGCACCGGCTGGAGGCGCTCGCACTCGACACGAAGCTGGTGGAGATGGTGGGGCGGGCCCGCGATGAGTTGCGGGCGCATATGAAGGATCGCGGGTGGTACGCGGAAACGAGCACGGCGAAGGTTGATCGAGGGGGAGCAAACCGGCTCGGAGAGCCGGGGCACCCAAGGCCGTTTCTGGCGGCGTACTTCTGCGCCGAGTTCGGGCTGCACGAGTGTTTTCAGATTTATTCCGGCGGTCTGGGGCTTCTGGCGGGGGACCATCTGAAGGCGGCGAGCGATCTGGGATTGCCGCTGATCGCGGTGGGATTGCTGTATCGCAACGGGTACTTCCATCAGAAGCTGGATCCGGGCGGGATGCAGGTGGAGCAGTTCCCCGCTTTGGATGCGCCGCGCCAGCCGGTGCTGCGTGTGATGGATCTGGAGAGCGGGCGGCAACTGACGGTGGGGATTCACCTGCCGGGGCGCGAGGTGCGCTGCGCGGTGTGGCGGGCCGATGTGGGCAAGGTGCGGCTGTACTTGCTGGACACGAACATTCCCGAGAACGCCCCCGAGGATCGGGAGATCACGGCGAACCTGTATCTGGGCGATCAGAACCGGCGCATCCAGCAGGAGCTGGTGCTCGGCATCGGCGGCGTGCGCGCGCTGAATGCGATCGGCGAGCGGCCGACGGTGTATCACATGAACGAGGGGCACGCGGCGTTCCTGGCCGTGGAGCGAATCCGCGAAGTGCGCGAGGGGACGAAACTGACGTTCGACCAGGCACGCGAGTTCACGGCGGCGGGGTGTGTCTTCACCACGCACACGCCGGTGCCGGCGGGGATCGACCGCTTCCCCGTGGGGCTGATGACGCACTACTTCGGGCACTACGCGGAGCTGCTGGGACTGGATCTGGAAGGATTTCTTGCGCTGGGGCGCGAGAATGTGGGGGATCGCGATGAGGCGTTCAGCATGGCGATTCTCGCGCTGCGCTGCAGCCGCTTCGCCAACGGCGTGAGCAAGCTGCACGGCGTGGTGTCGCGCTCGATGTGGGCGAAGATCTGGCCGGAGGTGGCGGAGGACGATGTGCCGATCGGGCACGTGACCAACGGCGTGCACCCGGCGACGTGGATTTCCACGCCGATGGCAACGCTGTATGACAAGCATCTGGCCAAGGACTGGGCGAAGCGGCCGCAGGATGCTTCGGTGTGGGCGGGCGTGGAAAAGATTTCGGATGCGGACCTGTGGGCGGCGCGGAACACATCGCGCGGCGAGTTTGTTTCGTATGTGCGGAAGATGGCGGGGTACGACAAGACGGCGGGGGCGAACGCGGATTTGAAGCCGGATCAGTTGACGATCGGGTTTGCGCGGCGTTTCGCCGGGTATAAGCGCGGCACGCTGCTGCTGCGCGATCCGGAGCGGCTGGCCGCGTTGCTGCGCGGCAAGGATGGGCGGGGCGTGCAACTGGTGATCTCGGGCAAATCGCACCCGGGGGACGGATGGGGGAAGGACCTGATCCGCGATCTCGTGCAGTTCTCCCGGACGGAGAAAGCGGGGGGACGGATTGTGTTCCTGGAGGACTACGGCATCGACGTGGCCCGCGAGATGGTGCGCGGCTGCGATGTCTGGCTGAATACGCCGATCCGCGGGTTGGAGGCGAGCGGGACGAGCGGGATGAAGGCCGCGATGAACGGCGTGCTGCACGCTTCGATTCTGGATGGCTGGTGGGACGAGGGGTTCACGCCGGATGCCGGGTACAAAATCGAGGACAGCGGCATTTATCCAAACGATGCGCCCGACGAAAAGCGTGAGACATTCGAGGCCGATGCGCTGTACAAGCTGATCGAGGGGCAGATCGTGCCGGACTTCTACGAGCGCGAGGGCGGCGCGGTGGGCGTGCCGAAGAAGTGGACGGCGCGGATGCGCGGGTGCATCAGGAAGCTGGCGCCGTACTTCAGCACGCAGCGGATGGTGGCGGAGTATTCCACGAAATACTACTTCCCGGCACATCAGGCGAGCGCCGCACTGGTGGGCGAGGATGGTTCGCTGACGCCGGCACGCGAGGTGGCCGAGCATATCGATCGGTATCGCAAGCTCTGGCACCCGGTGCGGGTGAAGCACGCGGAATGTGCGGCCGCGCCCGGCGGGGATGGCATGGCCGTGGCCGCAAGCGTGCGGCTGGGGATGCTGCGTCCTGATGAGGTGCTGGTGCAGGCGTACCACGGGCCGGTGGATGACAAGGGAAACATCCAGCATGGGCACGCGGCAACGATGACGTGCAAGGCCCCGCTGGCGGGCGGAGATGGAACGTACCACTACGAGGCGGTGGTGAAGCAGGTCGCTGAGAGGAATGGCGCGGCCGCGAGCCGGCACTATGGGCTGGTGGTACGCGTGCTGCCAGGGGATCCGCGGCTGGTATCACCGTTCATTCCGGGGCTGATCGCGACGAGCGGTCCGTTGATGGCGCGGGGGGAGATGGGGCATTTGTAGCAGTCGCTTGGGGGTCGTCGTGTAGACTGATCGCATGGTGCTGGGGCGACTGAACAATCACTGGCTATGGCTTCGCGCGTGGGCGTGGCTGCTGATCGGCGCTGGGCTGATGGAAGCGCATTTCGCGGCGGTGCGTTCAGCATTGGCTCCGGCGGCGAACACGGTGCGGACGGTCTCGCTGACGACGGGCTTCAGGCGTGTGCGGCCAACGTGGACTGATCACGGGTCGCTGATTTTGGGGACGGACGGCGTGGTGCGGGCGGATCGAATGTCCTTGGCCGGAGAGCCGCAGGGGATCGGATTCTGGAAACTGAGTGCATCGCGAGCGCAGGGGGCTTTTGCTCCGGAGTTTGGGCGGATTCAGTTTCTGACGATGAGTTCGGAGTGGACATGCACGCTCGACGCGTCCGTGTGGAAGTCCAGTGGGCTGGCGACGGACGAGGCAACGTGGGCCGCGGTGCGGAAAGCGGTGGATGGCGCGCTGGCGAATGGACCTTCGCGGCCGGCTCCTATCGAAACGCGGGCCTTGGCGCACGTACAGCGGAAGGGGACGATTCGAGACCATGCCGCGACGATCCAGCGAGAGTTCTGGACAGTAGAGCAGACGCAATGGCACTGGCCACACGTACTCTCGAATGTGGCGGGAGTGGCGGGGCCGCTGATGGTGCTCGGGGGGCTTGTGCTGCTGCTGGTTCCATCGGCGAGAGAGCGGGGAATCCGAGCGCGGGCAAAGGGGCTTTGCCCGCACTGCCGGTACGATCTGATGGGGCGGTTCGAGCGTGTGTGCTCGGAGTGCGGGAAGGATCCCAAGGCGGATTGACGATGGATTCGGCGTGCAGCGTGCGCAGCAGCAAGAGACCTCGGCCGCAGAGCCGGCCGAACATCGGCTGGTAAGCCGATGCCACGTGGGCGGATGCCGGGGTCGTACCATCCGCGTCTATGAGCGAACTTCGCATCGCATTTCTGGGGGACGTTGTCGGGGCCGCGGGTCGGCGGGCGGTGGCGCACGCGTGGCCGAAGCTGCGTGATCTGCACGCGGTGCATTCGCTGATTGTGAACGGGGAGAACGCGCGGAACGGGTCGGGGTGCTCGCCGGACAACTACAAGGAGCTGCGGCGGAGCGGCGTGGACGCGGTGACACTGGGCGACCATGTGTTCAAGGATCGGGCGATTCTGGAGATGCTGGAGGATCCGCTGCAGCCGATCGGGCGGCCGGCGAACTTGAGCGCGGGGGCGCCGGGGAAGCGGATCGTGCGGGTGGATCTGCCGGAGAAGGCGCCCAAATCGCCGCCTGTCTATGTGCTGACCGTGCTGGGGCGGCTGTTCATGGGGCTGATGAGCAACAGCCCATTTGAGTGCGTGGATCGTGAGATGGCACTGCTTGGCGAAGGAGAGGACAAGGACGCGATGGTGATCGTGGAGATCCACGCAGAGGCGACGAGCGAGAAGCAGGCGATGGCGTGGTATTGCCTGGAGAAGTGGTCGGGGCGCGAGGGCAAGCAGGGGCCGCGGGTGGTGGGCGTGGTGGGAACGCACACGCACGTGCAGACGGCCGATGCGCGGGTGCTGGAGCATTCGGTGGGGGCGATCACGGATCTGGGGATGTGCGGGCCGCACCGGAGCGTGATCGGGCGGGATGTGAAGGCAACGCTGAGCAACATGGCGCGGCAGATGCCGGCATCGCTGGATGTGGCCGACGGGGACAACCGGGCGTGCGGGGTGATATTGCGGATCGATCCCGAGCACCGGCGGGCGATGGGGATCGAGGCGGTGAATATCAGTGTGCCGGAGTGAGGGCGGTCACGGAGTTGCGATGAGCATCCGCGGGATTCGCTCCCAAAGCATCGCTCATCCCGGGCGTGAAGGACTCAGCCGCGGTTAAGGCCGACGCGGGCGGCCAGGGTGTTCAGCGTGCCGCCGCCGGAGCGGGTCTGGATCATGTAGGCCTGCAGGTTTCGGCCCGGGCAGGCGGTGGGGGCTCGCTCTTTGTGCGTGCGGACGTTGGTCAGAGAGATGCGGTACTGCTGCATCTGGCTGAAGAGGAAGCGGTCCAGCGAGGTGAGGGCGGCGGTGGTGGGGGACTGCATTTCGAAGTTGCCCATCACGAGGATGCCGAGGTTGTTCTCGTTCTGGTCCTTGACGTGCGCGCCCTGGTAGCGGATGGAGCGACCCTCCCAGATGCGGCCGTAGGGATCGATGACGTAGTGGTAGCCCAGATCGGCCCAGCCGCGGCCGACGACGTGGGACTGGCGGATCTGCTCGATGCGGCTGGCGACCTGACGGAAAGAGCCGAGGGAAGTCGGGGGCATGCCGTCGTGGTGGACGGTGATGCGCCGGATGCCGTTCATGCTGTAGATGTCGTCCTGGCGAGCGACGCCGAGGCGGGCCCACTGCGAGCGCGGGACGATTCCCGATGGGGGCACAACATCAGGTCCTGCCGGGGCGGGAATGGAAGATGGACCCCCATCCATGGGGACTGTGGCGTGATAGGACTGAAAGGAGAGGGGGGCGGCAGCGATGTGGGGCGAGTTGTCGGCGTTCCAGCGGATCGGCGGCAGGGCCGCGCCGGAGGGCTTGGGGGAGCCGGAACAGCCCGTGAGCAGGAGCGCACCGATGGCAAGGGAGCCGCCGGCCATGGCCTCGCGGCGGGTGAGGCCGGTGGAGGGGGCATCCGGATTTCCGGGGATTTGGGGGCCTTCAACGGTGTCCGCGCGGTGCTGGGGCATATCGCTACTCATCGACCGGGAAGCAGGGGGAACTGCACGGGAAAGCGTGATCGGACGCGGGGTCCGGGGAGTGTACCGGCGATGCCGATCCGGCCTCGATTCAGGGGAGGAGAATATCGAAGCCGGCCTGTCGGAAGTGGCGGTCTGAGGCAAAAACCCGGCGGATGCCGCGTTCCTGGCAGATGAGGACGGAGGAGCAGTCCACGAGAGACCATTCCTTGTCGGGGCGGGATCGGTAGAGATCGAATGCCTTGAGGAAGGCGCGGCGGGTGGCGGGGATGATGGTGACCTGCGACGAGGCCATGATCGCGTCCGCCGCCGCGATGCTTGCCGCACGCAGTCGGGGTGGGTTCGACGTGTATGCCAGAAACTCAGAAAGGATGCCGTCGCTCAGGACGAGATGTGCGCCGGACTCTTCCAGCGCCTGCTCGACCGCTCGCGCACGTTCGTGCAAAGCATCATCTTCATTGACGAGCGCGATCAACGCACTCGCGTCGACGAACACTTGGCGGCCAAGTGGACGTCGGCTCATCTCCGAGCCCTCGGCGCTTTGCGTTTTTTCGATTTGGACGGGCCGGAAGCTCGCGAGGAACGTTTGGGAGTGCCGTAGATGTAATGGTCGTGCTCAGTCGCCCCGTCCGTTCGTCCGGATGGAACGGCAAGCTCACTGATTCGGAATGCAGGATCGACGGGGCGATCGGACTTGCGTTTCCCAGTGGATCGAGACCGGAGATTGACATCGACCGGGGCTCCCTCTGGTAGATCAGAGCCCGGTTCAAGCTCGACTTTGCCGTTGCGAACGATTCCTCGGAAGGTCATGGCGCGGGCTCCGATTGCTGCGGAGAATCATACGCGAACAATCCGGCACGCGCCCAAGGGGTCACCCGTTGGCTTCGGCGCGGCGGAGCCACTCCTGCTCGTGTTTTTCCATGGCGGAGTGGGCGGTTTCGCGTTCGGCGAGGGTCTTCTTGAAGAGCGTGGCGTCGCGGTAGACCTCTTCCTTGGCAAGCTCGTCGTCGAGGTGCTTGAGCTGCTTGCCGAGCTTCTCGATTTCCTGTTCGAGACGGTCAGCGGGCATCCAGGAGAGGCCGCCCTTGGCACCCCCACCCCCCCCACCCGCCCCACCCCCGCCGCCCCCACCACCACCGTCCCTCCCGCCGTTGTTGTTGCCGCCGCCTTTGCCCTGCTTCTGTTGCTGCACGGGCTTCACCACCGGCGCGGCCCATTGGCCGTTGGACTTGGGTTCCTGCTTGGCGGGTTGTTTCGCCGGCTGGGGAGCGGATTTGGGCTGCTGGGCTCGCTTGGCTTTTTCCTGCTCGGTGCGAGCGCTTTCCTTCGCCCGCTCGGCCTGTCGGGCGTGCCACTCGGAGTAGGTGCCGGTGAAGACTTCGGCGTTGCCCTTGCCGTCGAGGACGATGAGATGATCGCAGGTGGCGTCGATCAGGGCGCGATCGTGGGAGATGAGCAGCAGCGTGCCGGCGAAGCCGTCGCCTTGTTCATCGACGTGCAGGGCCTGCTCGAGGCGCTCGGCGCTGGGAATGTCCAGGTGGTTGGTGGGCTCGTCAAGGATGATGAGGTTCTTGGCGGAAGCGAGGAGGCCGGCCAGCCGCGCGCGGCTGCGCTCGCCGCCGGAGAGGACCTTGAGCTGCTTGTCCTGATCGCGCCCGGCGAAAAGGAACGCGCCGGCGAGGTCGCGGGCCTGCTGCTCGGAGTAGATCTGCTTCTCGTTTTCGGAGCGGATGATGCGCTGCAGGTACTGGTAGACGGCGAGGTCCCCGTCGACCTCCGGGGGCAACTGGGCGTAGTAGCCGATGACGACGCTGGAGCCGAGTTTCGTGACGCCCGAGTCGATCGGGGTCTGGCCGAGGATGCAGCGGATGAGGGTGGTTTTGCCTGCACCGTTGGGGCCGATGACGGCCCAGCGCTCGCCGCGGGAGATGGTGACGTTCAGTTCGTGGAAGAGGACCTTCTCGTGGGGGACGGGGTTTTCCTCGTCGATGACGTTGGTGTACTTCTTGGACCCTTCGCGGACGACGATGACGTGGTCGCCGGAGCGCGGGGCCTCGGGGAAACCGAACTTCGCGCTGCTCATCTCGGCGACGCGCTCGATGGCGAAGAGTTCCTTCTGCCGCTCCAGTTTGGCGAGGCGGCCCTGGGCTTCTTTCGCCCGCTGGCCGGCGCGGAAGCGGCGGATGTACTCCTCTTCCTTGGCCCACTCGCTCTGCTGGTTCTCGTAGGCCCGCTGCTGGGACTTGAGCCGTTCGCGGCGGATATCGATGAACGCGGTGTAGTTGCCGGGATAGTCGATCAGGCGGCCGTTCTCGAGTTCCTCGATGCGGTGCACGACGCGATCCAGGACGTAGCGGTCATGGCTGATGATGAGGACCGCGCCCTTGAACTCGTTGACCAGGAACTCTTCGAGCCACTCGCGCCCGACGATGTCGAGGTGGTTGGTCGGTTCGTCGAGCAGGAGGATGTCGGGTGATTCGAGGAGGAGTTTGGCGAGCGCGAGGCGGCCCTTCTGGCCGCCGGAGAGTTTGGAGACCTGCACGTTGAACTGGCCGTCGGTAAAGCCAAGGCCGTGGAGAACGGCATCCACCTTGTGGTCCACGTCGTAGCCGCCCATCTCCTCGATATGGTGCTGGATGTCGGACTGGCGATCCATCAGCCGCTGCATCAGGTCCGGGTCGGCGTTCTCCGGAAGGGCCATCTGGTGGTAGACCTCTTCAAGCTCGATGTGCAGTTTGCCGAGCTCAATGAACCCGGCCGCGGCCTCGGAGCGGAGCGTGTTTTCCGGGTTCAGTTCCGGGTCCTGCGTGAGGTAGCCCATGCGGGCGCCCTTCTGGAGGGTGACGGAGCCGATGTCGGGCTTGGCCCGCCCGGCGAGCATGCGGAGGAAGGTGGTCTTGCCGCAGCCGTTGCGCCCGACCATGCCGATGCGCTGCCCCGGTTCGACGGAGAAGCTGATCCCGTCGAGCAGGACGCGGGTTCCGATGGAGTACTGGATATTGGTGCAGGAGAGGAGGGGCATGGGAGGGGGAGGCGGTGGGGAGCGGGTCGTATGTGGGCAGAATGGAATTGTGGAAAACTTGGTGGACTAGAGGGGCAAGGGTAGGTCGGGCGGGGCGTGATTTCAGCGGGTTTTCGGCCAGTGCGAGCCGCGTTTGCAGGGCTGGAGGGCTGGCTCCGACGTGCGAGCACGCGGCCGGTATGCTTGGCCGTTGCTCCGGCGGAAGCCCGGGGCGTGGCGGTTTCCGGTCGCATTTGAGAAGAGGGTTCAACCGTGAAGATTCGGACATGCGTGACATTGGCGGCCGCGCTCGCGATGACGAGCGGGGCTCTGGCCCAGCAGCCGGGCCAGAAAGTGGATGCGACGCTGAGCAGCGGCGACGTGATCCGCGGCGTGCTGATTTCGGACGATGGGAAGACCATCGTCATCAAGCACCCTGTGCTGGGACAGCTCTCGCTGTCGAAGGACGATGTGAAGGGAATGGCCGCGGTTGTTGATCTGGCAACGCCCCCACCTCCCCCGCCGCCGCCGCCCCCTGCTCCCCCCGCCGCGCCCGAAGTGAAGCCCGATCCGGATTCGTTCTGGAAGGGGTGGGCCGGATCGCTGGAGTTCGGGCTCAATGGCTCGGACGGAAACAGCGAATCCGTGAGCATGCGAGCCGCGGCAAACGCCAAACGCGACACAAGCGAAATGACGACTACCGCGGGAATTTCCTACGTCTACGGCACGCAGGACGGGGACAAGAACCTGGAGCACGGGGAAATCAACCTGCGGAATGACTGGAAAATCGGCTCTCCGTGGCGGATCTTTGCGATCGGCAAGACGGAGTACGACACGTTCCAGGACTGGGAATGGCGTGTGAGCTTGTTCGGCGGCGTGGGGTACGAGTTCATGAAGACGGACAACACGCTGCTGCTGGGGCGCGTTGGCGTTGGCGCCACCAAGGAGTTCAAGACGAGCAAGCAGCGCATCGAGCCGGAACTCGATTTGGGGCTTGATTGGGAGCACAAGATCGACGATCGGCAGAAGGTCTTCGCGTCGGTCGACTACTACCCGAGCTTGCACCGCTTTACCGACTACCGGGCCAACGCCAAGGCCGGGTACGAGGTGATCGTGGACCCGAAGAACAACCTGTCGCTGAAGCTTGGCCTCGAGGATCGATACAACTCGAACCCCGGTGCGGCCAGGAAGAAGAACGACGTGCTGTACTTTGCGACGGTGGTGTACAACTTTTGATCCGATTCGAGCCGAGGCGCAGGTCTCCGGATGATTGGCTGGAAGGCAAGGAGCCCATCGAGAGCCACACCCAAACTGTGCTCAGAACATCCAGAGCCGGCGGCCCAGGCCGCCCGGCTCTGTTTTTTTCTTCCCGGCAACGAACTCGGACAAATTCGGCCGATGGAGGGTGCCCATTGGGGGACTTTCCGGTATGCTGCACGCGATGGCTCGACGACCGACGGCCAAGGCGATTGGACTTCTCGCGGCACTTGCGGCGGGGATAACAACTGCGCACGCCGCGACCGAAGACCCGCCTGCTCCGGCCCCTGCTCCCGCTGCGCCAGCCCCGACTACCCCAGCCCCAGCTGCTGCTGCACCTGCTCCTGCTGCTCCGGCCCCTGTTGTGCCGGCCGCGCCCGCTCCGGCTGCAACTCCGGCTCCGGTCGCCCCCCCTGCCCCCCCCACCTCGTTGACGGGCAATGTCATTATCACGTTGACCAACGGGGACACCTTCCACGCGACGATCGTGTCGGACGCGGATCCAATGGTGATCGAACACGCGCTGATCGGGCGCATGTCGATCGCTCGCGAGCGCGTGAAGGACATTCAGAAGGAACCACCCCCGGCGACTCCCGCGCCTGGCGTGCCTCCGGCAGCACCTTTGGCCAACCCCCCTACTCCGGCACCTGCTCCGGCACCCACTTCGGCCCAGCCGGAGATCAAGTATGCCGCGCCTGCTATTGCCCCCCCACCTCCGGTGGCGGCGGCCGCGGCCCCGCAGTTGCCCGCAGCGCCGAAGCCGGAGCCGGGTTTGCTGGACCTTTGGAAGTTCACGGTGGAGACGGGGCTGAACGGCACCGCGGGAAAGACGCCCATCCAGAGCTTTCGCGGCCTGATCAATGCCACTCGAAACACGCCGGAGATGGTGTCCACGGCCGCGCTGGGGTGGTGGTACACGCGTTCGGACGACACGGAGACGCAGCAGCGTGTGCAGGCCGATGGCCGCACCGAATGGCCGGTGACAGCGAAGAGTTCGCTGAGTTATTACGTCGCCGGGCGGAGCGAGTACGACCAGTTCCAGCAATGGGATTGGCGGCTTTCGGGACAGGCAGGGCTGAGCTTGACGCTGTGGAAAGATGAAACGCTGACGCTGACTGGTCGGAGCGGGTTCGGTGCCAGCCGCGAGTTTGGATCGCCCACGCCGGATGTTCACGCGGAGTTCTCGCCGTCGCTGGATCTGGAGTTGCGGATCAACCCCCGGAACAAGTTCTGCGCGTCGGCCAGCGCGAATCTGGACATGGAGCACACCGACGGTTCCCGTGCGGACCTGAAGGCGTGGTACGAGGCCGTGCTGGACCCGGATCATGGGATGTCGCTGAAGCTGGGCGTTGAGGATCGGTACGAGCACTCGCCGGCGAGCTTCCGGGAAAAGCACGAGGTGGACTACTTCGCGGTCATCGTCTTCAGCTTTTGAGCGATTTGTGATTCGAAGAGCGGAGAGAATCAAGTTGCGGGAGCGGCCGGACGAAATCTGGTTTGACGAACTCCTTTTTCGATCCAGGCCCCGCAAGGTAGCGGGGCTTGGATCGTTTTGGGGGAGATGGACCCCACGCTCGCACGCGGGGCTTGCGGAGAAAAGGGGTCAGCGGAGCGCGCCCACCCACTTGGCCCAGATGCTGAGGACGAGCAGCATGTAAAGCCGCTGGGAGTGGTCGCGTTTGACAATGCCCGACGGGCCGGTGCCGAGGTGCTCGTCGAGCATCTGGCGGATGAACTTCATGTTCAGGTCGATGCCGAGGGACGGGGGGCCGAAGGGCTCGGTGGAGTTCAGGTGATCAAGGAGCATGGTGCGAAGGCCGCCGTAGTCCGAGCGGAACCACTCGCCGATGGGGATGGCGAAGCCCATTTTGGGGCGATCGACGATCTCGGGGGGGAGGTATTTGCGGGCGACGGCGCGGAGGAGGCCTTTGCGCTGGCCGTTGGGCATGAGCGAGGCCACGGTCGCCCCTGATGCGGGACCGGCAACTCCAGGCGCGAGGAAAGGACAACGTACCTCTAGAGCGGCCGACATAGATGCGGAATCTGTCTTGCGCAGCAGATCGTTCGGAAGATACCACGCAAGGTCGTCATCCATGGCACCTGCGGCACCGAAGCACGTGTACGGATTCGAGCGAATCGCCCCACGAGAAACTTCCGGGAAGAGTCGTCGCATCATTGACGCGGGAAAAACAGATACCAGATCGCGGTAACCATCGTGACGAGCTGCGTCGGCTAGACGGGAAAGTCGCGTGCGCTTCGACTTTGGATTGGCGTCCGAGCTCCCGGGAACAAGCGCGAGCGGGAAACGCCAGCGAGCGAGAAGGGTGGCGGCGCGATATCTGTCGTACCCCCCAAAGAGCTCATCCCCCCCATCGCCGGAAATCGCCACGGAGACCTCTCGGCGCGTCGCCCGGCTCACCCAAAGTGACGGAAGTAGTGAACTATCGCCAAACGGAAGTCCCATTTCGACTATTGCAGCAACTAGGTCCGCGGCGGGATTCGGCGCACAATCGAGTGTAACGTGATGCGTGCCGATGTGGTTGGCGACTTGTTCTGCGAACGATGATTCGTCTATCGACGCAACCGGCATCTTCACGGAAAACGTCCGGAGTTTCTCGACTGACTGGACCGCGAAGAGGGCGAGGAGCGATGAGTCCACGCCGCCCGAGAGAAAGCAGCCAAGCGGGACATCCGATTCGAGCCGTTCGAGCACCGATTTTCGAAGCGAAGTTTCCACGTTTGACTCGATGAGCTCCTGGTGCCGTCCCATTCCAATGTCGCCGAATGGACCGACCCAGAAATCACTCCAGAACTCACGCATTTCAAACCACTGGGGCGAGGCATCGGAGCTTGGCAATGTAATCGTCGTCGAGATGGGGAGTGCCGAGATCGACGTGATGGGAGGATGAAGTTCACACCCAAACCGAAGCCATCGCTGCGTGCACACCGCGTCCAGCTCGAACGGCGCATCGAGTTCGCGCAGGAGCAATGCCAACCCGGGGACCGTGCTGGCAAAGGCCCAGATACCGCGCTCAGGGAGAGAGGCAAGATAAAGCGGTTTTTGGCCAAACCTATCTCGGGCCAGCAACAGTGTCGCTTTGCCTGCATCCCAGATCGCATACGCAAACATGTCGTGGAGCTTCGAGCAGAGCCCTTCCGATCGCAGGGGCAGTCTTCCAGTTTGAACAAGCTCTCCTACGCCCCACTCCCTCCACCCATGCACCAGCACCTCGGTGTCCGAGTGATCGGTGCTGAACACGTGCCCGGCGTTCTGGAGTTCGGCGCGGAGTTCGCGATGGTTGTAGATGCAGCCGTTGAAGACGACGGCGATGAGGTCGTCTTGGGTACCCCGGGTCTCCGACCCGGGCTTTTCTTGCGACTTCCGACCGGCCACAAGCGCGGCGTTGTGGCGCTCGCGTTCGTCCGGCGTGAGCAGGCGCCCGGCTCGGAGAGCCGGGGTACCCAGCCAGACCATGGGCTGGTGGCCGCCGGCGTGGTCGATGATGCTCAGGCGGCGGTGGACGAGGGCGACATCCACGACGCAGCCGTCGGCGCGAATCGCTCGGTCACGAAAGCGACCGTGGCCGTCCGGGCCGCGGTGCTTGATGGAATCATCAAGGATGTCGAGCCATTCCTCCGGTATGGACTGGGCGTGGGGCGTGCGCAGGGCGCGGTCGCGCTGGTCGGGGGTCCAGACCTTGAGAATGCCGGCGATGCCGCACATGGGGGACAGGATACAACGGGGCGTGGACGGGGCGGGTTCGTACACGGCATGTGCATGGTGTGAAATCCACGGGATTCGCTCGCGGACACGCTCATACCAAGCGTGTATGCTCCGGACATGGCGAGAATGCAGGGCATGTCCACGGTCGGCGAGCCGCGGCCGCGGTTTCGGTACTACCCGCTGGTGCTCGGGGCGTTTGTCACAGTGTTGCTCTGCTCGAACCTGATCGGGCCTGGGAAGACGTGCATCCTGCATCTTCCGTTTTCACTGCCGTGGATCGGGGCTTTTCTCACGTTCGGGGCGGGGAATCTGTTCTTCCCGATCTCGTACATCTTCGATGATGTGCTGACCGAGGTGTACGGGTACGCGCAGGCACGCAAAGTGATCTGGGCGGGGTTCGGGGCGATGATCTTCGCGACGGTGATGGGGTGGGTGGTGATCCACCTGCCCGCGGACCCCAACGAGCCGTTCAACAAGGTGATGCAGCCCGCGCTGCAGACGTGCTTCGGGAACACGTGGCGGATCGTGGTGGCGTCCATGATCGCGTTCTGGGCGGGGGACTTCGCCAACTCGTACGTGCTGGCGAAGATGAAGATCTGGACGCAGGGGCGGATGCTGTGGACGCGGACGATCGGCTCAACGATCGTGGGCGAAGGGCTGGATAGCGTGATCTTTTACCCGATCGCCTTCGCGGGCATCTGGGAGGCGCAGACGCTGGTGAAGGTTGTCGTCTTCAACTGGTTTTTCAAGGTGATGTTCGAGGTCGTGATGACTCCCGTGACATACCTTATCTGCGGCTGGCTGAAGCGGGCCGAGGGCGTGGACCACTACGACCGGGACACGGACTTCTCGCCGTTCTCGCTTAAGGACTGAGCCGCGCCCTTGGCGGATGCGCCGTTGGACGTAGTCGCGTGCGGGAGTGCGGCGGGGGCGACCTTTACTGGACGGCGGAACTCCTTGCCACACTCGGGACATGTGCCGGAGATTTCGGCCGGCGTGGCGCGAAGGTCGTAGCCGCACTTGCCGCAGACGCGACCTTCGCTCACGGCGCAGTGAGCCCGCTCCTCTCGGAGCATCCAGAACGTGTGCAGCGTGCGAACGGTGCCGATGGCAACGCAGAAGCCGAGCACGGTGGCCCAGACAGCGGTGAGCCCATACACGTTCATGCCGACGAACTGAATGCCCAGCCAGAGGAAATAGAGCAGGGGGGAGAGCACGGCGCGCTGGAGCTGAACCTTGGCCGCGTCTTTGAAGAAGGGAACGTGATCCGCGGCGGCATCGGCGACGCGCTCCATGCGCTGCTCGACCCCAACGGGCAAGGTCTTTTTCGGGGCATGGTTGGCCAGCCAGTGCAGGACGAAGTAGATGCCGACGTCGAAGATGACATCGGCAAAGAACGTGACGGCGGTGATCACGAGCTGGTGGTGGGCTTCGAGCTTCTCGTAGAGCACGCCGTTCTGAAAGCGCGGCGTGGCGAGCAGGTGCTGGGCGATGCGAACGACGCCGAGCACCGGGACGAGCGCAAGCACGCCCGCCAGGACGATGTTGATGTTCACGTTGACTATGCGCCGGGCGTACCAGGCGATGACGTTTCCGAACATTGGAGAGATGATACGCCAAGGCGGCCGCGGCCGTTCACGAACTTGCGGCGGCGGCGAGTCGTTTGCGGGACAGCGCAACGGCCGCGGGGCTGATGTCCAGGCCGATGGCGGCGCGTCCGGCGAGCGCGGCGGCGACGAGCGAGGTGCCGGAGCCGCAGCAGGGGTCAAGAACCGTGCCGCCCGGGGGGCAGCAGGCGCGGACGAGCATATCGAGAAGGGCGAGGGGCTTTTGCGTGGGATAGCCGGTGCGTTCATTGGCCATGTTATTGATGGAGGGGATGTCGAGAACGTCGGTGGCTTTCTTTGACTGGCCGCGGAGGCGGTTGCTGGTGGCGGGAACCCGCGGCGGGTCGAACCAGTAGGCATCGGGGTTCAGGCAGTAGAGGAGGAGGTCATCGTGCTTGCGGGCGAAACGGCGCGGGGAGGAGCCGCCGAGGCCGTAGGACCAGATGAGATGGTTCACGAAACGGTCCGCGCCGAGGAGATCGTCGAGGAGGAGTCGGACGTGGTGGGAGGTGCGCCAATCAACGTGGAGGCAGATCAGGGCGGAGGGCTTGAGAAGGGGGATAGAGGCGAGCAGTCGCGGGCGGAGCCAGGCGATGAAATCCTGGGGCGAGCCGAAGGAGTCGGCGTATTGGGCGGTTGTCGGAACTGCGTCTCGCTTCTTGGCGTTCGGGGGTGTGCGTTTGGTGGAGCCGGTGTTGAAGGGGGGGTCGGCGTAGAGGAATTCGATCGATGCGCGCTGCACCCGAGACGCGGCGTCGGCCCAGTCGATCGCTATGACCCGTTCAGTGCCCGCCATGGTGTCCAGCGTACACGGACGCCCACGGAGGGGCCGGGAGGCCGTTCATTACTGCGGATGCACCGGCGCACGTCCCACCGAGTAGTAGTGGAACCCCTGCTGGCCCATCACGCTTGGCTTGTAGAGGTTTCGCCCGTCGAAGATCGCCTTGCCCTTCATCAGCGCCCGCATGCGGTCGAAGTCCGGGCTCTTGAACTCGTCCCAATCGGTGGAAACGATCAGCGCGTCGGCGTCTTTCAGTGCGTCGTACATGCTCTCGGTGATTGTCACCTGCGAGCCCAGACCCTCGCGCGAGGCGTTCTCGTTGGCCACAGGGTCGAACGCGCGGCAGGCCGCGCCGTAGCCGAGGGCTTTGCGCATCAGCGTCAGGGCCGGGGCCTCGCGGATGTCGTCGGTGCGGGGCTTGAAGGCGATGCCCCAGAAAGCGAGGGTCTTGCCGGTCAGGCCGCCGCTGTTCTTGAAGTGGGCCTGGATCTTGTCGAAGAAGCGGTCGCGCTGCTTCTGGTTCACGGCGTGAACGGATTTGCTGAGCGTGGCCTCGATGCCCGCCTTGTCGCCCATCATGATGCAGGCGAGCGTGTCCTTGGGGAAGCAGGAGCCGCCGTAGCCGAGGCCGGGATACAGGAAGGCGTTGCCGATGCGCTTGTCCGAGCACATGCCCTCGCGCACGCGGCTGATGTTCGCGCCGTAGGCCTCGCAGAGATTCGCCATCTCGTTGATGAAGCTGATTTTGGTGGCGAGGAAGTTGTTGCTGGCGTACTTCACCATCTCCGCCGAGAGCACATCCATGATGTAGATCGGGTGGCCGTTGCGGACGAAGGGGTCGTACAGGTCCTTCATGGACTCGCCGACCCACTCCTTCTCCACGCCCACAACGACGCGATCGGGCTTGTTGAAGTCGTCGATCGCCGCGCCTTCCTTGAGGAACTCGGGGTTGTCGGCAACCTCAAATGGAATCTCGGCGCCGACGCGGGCGCGAATGCGATCGCGCACGCGGAAGGTGGTGCCGACCGGCACGGTGCTCTTGACGACGATGATCTTGGGCTTCTGCGAAGGGCCGAGCGTCTTGAGCACGTCCGCGATGTCGTCCGCGGCGGAGTCGATGTATTTCAGGTCCGTGTGGCCGCGCTCGTCGGAGGGGGTGCCCACGCAGATAAAGATCATGTCCGCATCGCGGTGAGCGGATTTGGGATCGGTGGAGAACTTCAGCCGTCCCGCGGCGATGTTGCGCTCCATAAGGTCCACAAGGCCGGGCTCGTAGATGGGGCAGCCGCCCTGCTTGAGGGTGTCGATCTTCCGCGTGTCCGTATCGAGGCAGAGAACGTCGTTGCCCGTGTTGGACAGACAGACGCCCGTGACCAGACCGACGTATCCCGTGCCGACCATCGTGAGACGCATGCACCACTCTCCTTGAACCATCGCGGGCTGGAACCGTCGTTATGGGGCCACGACTTTAGGCCCTTGCTCTGTCTCATCGACCGGGGACGCGCGTGACTTCGCGGGGCTACACGCGATGGGCCGCACTCCGTACACTCCGGCCCTTTGAAAGAGCCCATGTCCGCCAAACAACGACCAAAATCCGCCGCTATTCGTCGCGGCCGCACCAAGCCCCGCCCCGCCCCGCTCTCGCTGGCCAAGCGTGCGGATAGATACGACTGCTACCAGCGGTCCGTTCAGTGCGTGGAAGCGGAGGTGGACTTTGTTGACGAAACCTTCCAGACGCTGCGTGGGCGAAAACCCGCGCGACTCCGCGAGGATTTCTGCGGCACGGCCAATACCTGCTGTGAGTGGGTTCGCAGGCGTCCCACGAACGTGGCGTTCGGATTCGATCTCGATCCGGTGCCGATGGACTGGGGGAGAGCCCACAATCAGCCGCGGCTGAAGCCGGCGCAGCGGGAGCGGATCCATCTGCGGACCACCGATGTGCTGGTGGAGCATCCGGATATGCGCGGCACGCTGGACTGCGTGCTGGCGATGAACTTCTCGTACTGGATCTTCCATCACCGGGCTTCGATGCTGTCCTATTTCCGGCGCGTACACGAGGATCTGGCGCAGGGGGGCGTCTTCTTCCTCGACGGGTACGGCGGGTCGGACGCGATGCGGGAGATGCAGGATCGGCGGCCGATCCTGCGCCCGGGGCGCGCCGATTCCGAGCCGAGCATGGTGGGCTTCAACTCTCCGTTCACGTACATCTGGGATCAGAACAGCTACAACCCGATCACTGCCGAGCTGACTTGCAAGATCCACTTCGCCTTCCCGGATGGCTCGCGCATGCGCGATGCCTTCACGTATCACTGGCGGCTCTGGGGGCTGAAGGAGACGCGGGACCTGCTCGAAGAGGCCGGCTTCGCACGCACGACGGTGTACTGGGAAGGCGATGACGACAACGGCGAAGGAAACGGCGTTTTCACCGCAAGCGAGCAGGGGGAGGCGTGCGCGAGCTGGGTGGTGTATATCAGTGCGGAGAAATAGCCGCGGGGGCGATGCCGCGCTCGGGACGGATCTTCGTATCCGGCAGGCCAGCCCGGCCTACGCACGCGTTGTACATTGATTCGCAAGTCCGCGCCGCCACGCTCGCACGCCGGCCAAGCCTCTCACCGCCAGCCCGAGCGCCGCACCGAATACCGCACCATCCACGACCACTCCCGCCACCATCGGCCGCAAAGCAATCCGGCGTTCACGGATAAACTCAGGCGGCGGACGCCCTCCGGTCAGGATCGGCTGCAACGGCCAGACCGTTACCCCGCGCAACCACGCGCTCCGATCGTGATCCACGTATCCGCTCCCATATCCGCCCGCGGAGAAGTACGCCTGGCGACGTGATACACACCGCAGCGGCCAGCCGGTCTGGATGCACGCGCTCTCCGAGAACGCGTGCGGTGCGTGTTCATCCACGATCCCGATGGTGATTCCGCTCCCAATACCAACTCGCGTCCCCTCCACCGCATCGCTGTGCAACTCCTCCTGCGGCCACCAGTCCACACTCTCCACGGGGACAGTGACCCAGACGCGAGGAGCGTTCCTTTCTGGGGGTTCGACACTTCCAAGCCACAGGTCGATTCCCCACGCCAAGCCGATGGACACAACGCAACCGGCGACCCAGAATGCAACTACTTTTCCCAGAATTCTGCCTCGGCCGCCCATGGTGACTCTCCACTGCCCTGTCATCGTGCAGATCGCAGTAGACGCGATAGACCGATCCTCACTCGCTCGGCGGTTCCCTTTGCCGGAGAACACTGTCGATGCAGGCGGCTCGCGGTTACGCGGACAATCCGCACTCCGGGCATTTGGCCGCTGGCACGAGGCCCGTGCGGTCGTAGCCGCAGTGGATGCAGCCGCCGCGCTCGGCGCGCCAGTGACGACGCCAACGGCTCAAGCCGCCAGTGATGCCCCAGAGAGATGCTCCCCAGAACGCTGTGCTCAAAAGAAAGAGCGACCAGTTGACGTTGAGTGGGAGTCTTCGCGATTTCACTCCGAAGAGGACTGGGCCGGTATCGAGCGTGATGCCGGAACGGATGAAGCTGGAGTCCTCGTTCACGATTGTCGCCGTCGCGTCCATTCGTGTCCATCCTTCCCAAGACATCGACTTGACCGGAAGTCCCACGTCCCATCGGATGACATGGAATGTCTGCGATTCTGGCGAAGGGGTTCTTCGGATCATCGGCCAGACGGAGACCCATTCGGTGCATGACGCCCAGGGGCGGTCGGCCCCGAACGACGAGGGCGCCGCTTCTTGGGACCACCCGGAGGGCGGAGTTGAGGGCCATGGCGCGGCCGCGTTGCGCGAGCCGACCTCCATCGTGGCGTCGATCACGTGACCGAAGCGTGTGGATTCCCAGAGCGAGCAGGCCCACGCCACCCCGATATTGGCGATTGCCCCGATGAACAGCCAGCAGGCGATGGCGATCAGAACTCCTTTGCGGCCGGTTTTTCGCATGTGGACCCTCTTCGAACCCCCACATCTTCCTACCGACGAACGAACTTCGGGCTGCCGGCTCCTACCATGCGGCGATGTCCTCCCACCCACCTCGGCCCGCTGCTTCCGGCACACTCCCCGACTTGGGCGAGATCGCCTCGCTGCTGGAAGTTGCCCTGCGCCGGGTGGAGACGACCTTCGATCGCGCCCTGCAATCCGATCTGCCCCCGGTGCAGCGGCTTGTGGCCCACTTGGAGACCTATCGCGGCAAGATGCTGCGGCCGTCGCTGGTCATTCTCTCGGGCCTGGCCGCCGCCACTCCTGGTTCCTCATCCCCCTCATCCCCCAATTCGTCGCTTCGCCACTCGATCGCGCCGTCACTTCTTTCAGATGCCCACATCACCATCGCGGCCGTCTGCGAGATGATCCACATGGCCACACTTGTGCACGACGATGTGCTCGACGAGGCGGACATCCGGCGGCAGGGGGCGACGGTGAACCGGCTGCGCGGCAACGAGGCGGCGGTGGTGCTTGGAGACTATGTGTTCTCGGCCGCGTATCGGCTGTGCGCGACGTTGCCGTCTCAACAGGCGGCCCTGCTCATCGGGCAGACGGGGATGACGCTGTGCGCCGGCGAGCTGCTGCAGCTGCACCATCGGGAGAACTTCTCGATCGACGAGCCGACGTACTTCGAGATCGTGAAGCGCAAGACGGGCTCTCTGATCGCGGTGGCTTGCAAGCTGGGGGCGATGCAGTCCCTCGGCGTGGCCCGGCTCTCCGAGCCGGGTGACTCCCATCTGGCTGATCGATTCGAGCAGTTCGGGCTCAAACTCGGCGTGGCGTTCCAGATCCAGGACGATCTGCTCGATCTGACAGGCGATCAGGGCGTGGTGGGCAAGCCGCTGCGGAAAGACGCGGAGCTGGGCAAGCTGACGCTGCCGGTGATCCATCATCTTGCCACGGCCACGCCGCAACGACGCGGCCAGACGCTGCAACTGCTGGAGGATTTCGGCCCCGCGGCCGCAAAGAAACTCCTCGAAGCCCTCGACTCCACGCGCTCCATCGACCACGCCCACGGCGCGGCCCGGGAATTGGTGGCCGGGGCCAAAGCCCTGCTCAAAGACCTGCCGGAATCCGCGGCCAAAGCAACGCTGATGGCGATGGCGGATCAGGTGGTGAGCCGGGCGTCGTAACCCAACGTACCCACCACTGAGATCACTGAGGGCACTGACTAAAACAGGTGCGTTCGGTCGATTGCAGTGGTTTTCTTATTGTCCTCTGTGTTCTCAGTGGTGATTTTTCCGAGATGACCATGTCAAACCTTCCCCACATCGCAGTCGCCGGAGCCACCGGCGCGGTCGGGCGCGAGATGCTCGAGATTCTCGAGCAGCGCGCCTTCAAGCACGCTTCCATCAAGGCCCTCGCCTCCGCGCGATCCGCGGGCCAGAAACTGCCGTACCGCGGCGGGCACATCACGGTGGAAGCCCTGACGCACGAATCCCTGCGCGGCGTGGACATCGCGCTCTTCTCCGCCGGCTCGGCGATCAGCAAGGAGTTCTGCGTGCAGGCGGCCGAGCACGGCTGCACCACCGTGGACAACTCCTCGTGCTTCCGCATGACCGACGGGATTCCGCTCACGATCCCCGAGGTCAACCCGGAATCGCTCGGCGAGCGGCCGTACACGATTCGCACGCGCGATGGCAAGGGGCGCATCATCGCCAACCCGAACTGCTCGACGATCATCCTGCTGATGGCGCTCACACCGCTGCGCAACGCGTTTGGTGTGGAGCGGGCGATCGTGAGCACGTACCAGGCGGCGTCGGGCGCGGGGGCGAAGGGGATGGACGAGTTAGAAGCGCAGACGAAGGCCGATCTTGCGGGCCAGCCCGTCGTGCCGCAGGTCTTCCATGAGCCGTACGCGTTCAATCTTTTCAGCCACAACACGGCGATCGACCCCGTCACGGGCCTGAACACCGAGGAGACGAAGGTCATCCTGGAGACCCGCAAGATCTGGAACGACCCAAGCATCGCGCTCAGCGCCACGTGCGTCCGCGTGCCGGTGCGCCGAGCCCATGCCGAGAGCGTGAATGTCACGCTCAAGCGCCCCGCCACGACGCAGCAGATCCGCGATGTGCTGGCCAAGTTCCCCGGCGTGCAGGTGATCGACGATCGCGCGGCCAACTTCTTCCCCACGCCCCTGAAGGCCAGCGGCAAGGACGATGTGCTCGTCGGGCGTATCCGCCCCGACGCCAGCCGTCTGCCCGCCAAGCCAACGGCCGCGGATTACGACAAGCCCGTGCTTGGGTTTGACCTGTTCATCTGCGGCGATCAGCTCCGCAAGGGGGCCGCGTTGAACGCCGTGCAGATCGCCGAGATGCTGGTTTAAAGTGGCATGGGCCGACAGGCCCACGCCGCGACTACCACGCAGCGCCCAGTTCCTCATTCATCGCCGCAATTCCGTCGAACATCGCCCGGGCCCCGTCCACCGCCTCCGCCCGCTCGCCCTCGCTCAGGGCGAGTTGGTCCAGCGCGGCCTTGAACGCGCTCCAGACGGCGCGCTGTCGATCCCCGTACGGGTCCATATATGTATCGGCGGTGCCGGGCGAGAGGGCCAACGCCCGGCGCACGCCCATCGCGATGTACTTGTTGCCGTTCATGCTCCCATCGAGCACGTACTGCATTCCGATGAGCCCGACGGGGCCCGTCGTGCGAATCCGCGCGATCAGTTCCGCCGTGGCCGACAGCGCCTTTGCCTCGGGCACGGCCAAACTCGCCAGATCAGCGCGAATTCGCGTGGCGTGCAGTTCCGCCTCGCCGGTCATGAGCGCCCGGGCGTCGATTCGCCCCGCGGCGATGGTTGCCGCGGCCAGCTCCGCGTGGATCTGCAGCATCTGGCCCAGCCATGCCGCGTACTGCTCGCGTGTGATCGCGCCCTTCAGCAGGGCCTGCTGCACGACCTTGCCCTCGGCCTTGCCGTGTTGCTCGCTGGTCTCCGCGCGCAGAATCTCCGAAAGCGTCAAAGTAGCGCCAATCATGTCAGACTCCTTTGTCTCACCACAGGGCAGGTCGAGGTACGACGCGCCGATTCAGCCACCGGAAACGCTTCGGACGCCCACTGCCAGCAACGCAAGCCAGATCAGGCCCTTGACCAAAAAGAACAGGAACGCCAGCACCGCCGGCCAGCGCGCCCACTTGGGCACCGGACACCCCAGCACACGGACCGTGGCCGCGGAGGAGCCGTTCGACGTTGCCGTTTCGGACGTCTCACGATGGTCCCCTGTGAAGTTCTGACCGGCGTCATTCATCAGTATCACCCCGCGAACCATGCGCCGAGGAAGTCGAAAATATCCTGCACGGAAGTGGTTCCGTCGGCATTGTAGTCGCCGCTGCCCGCGAACCAGTCCGCCAGGAAATCGAAGATGTCCTGCACCTGCACCTGGTGGTCGCAGTTCCAATCGCCGGGCTGGCTGACGCAGACGACCACATCCAGCTTGGCGGGGTGTGCCGTGGCGTCCGGGCCGTTGGCGACGACCCATTGGCGCGTGTAGAAACGCGGAACGGTGCTCGCCTGCTGGTCGGTGATGCTGAGGGAAGTAATCAGAAACTCAAGCCGCCCGGCGGCAAGGCCCTGCTTGATCGCGTCGAGCGCCTCGCGCTGGTGCAGATCGACGTTGAACACCATGTCCGTGTTCTGCGGCACCAGATCGCCCGCATTCACCGGGCCGGGGGGCGCAATCACATCGACGTTTGTCGTGGCGAAGCCGACGCCGATGGGGCGGGCATTGAAGCGATCCTCAACGTTGTTGGAAACATCAATCAACGCGCCCGTGTTGTCGTACTGGGCAGGAAAGATGTTGCGGAGCGAGCGTGCGGGGAAGGGGAATGGTGCGCCCGGGGCGTACGGGCTGGTTTGCGTGAAAGACTGCGCCGTCCAGCCGTTCCGGTAGCCGCAGACGAACATCTCCAGCGGGCGGCCGATATCCGTATCCGGTGTGTACGCGGGATCGGTGGGAAGGTAGGTGTTGAAGGCGTCGGCGGTATTGTCACAGTTGAAGCGCTTGTCGCCGCTGACCCGCGCCGTCACCGTCGCGCTGATGATTCGGTAGTGGTTGAGCAGTTGGCCGGGGATCACGGCGGGGGCCGTATCCCACGCGACGAGGAACTGGCCGTCGCGGTTGTCGAACGAGCTTTGATACGGGGAGAAGAGCGGCGAGAAGCAGCGGGCCTCGGTCTCGGTGCCGGGCGTCTGGTTGAACGAGTACATCCAGCGGTCGATCGCGGGGGTGGGAAACGAGCCAGTGGTGGTCTGGGCCCGGGCCGCGCCGGCGAATCCCAAAGTGCTGAGTGCGAGCAGACCAACTCGAATTCCGTTGCGAGCGTTCATGCGTACTCCTGTTGTCACAGAACCGATGAAATTCCTGTCAGGCAGTTTTTCTTCCTGCCCTACGGGATACTACGATAGAACTTGTCCCCCAGATCGCCGCCGGGGACAACCGGAAGGGAATCCGGTAAAAGCCCTGTCGCGAAGTGTGGCCGGGCACATCGGGGAGGCAAAGGACGGTCATGGTGCGCCGCCGCGCGTTCACGCTCATCGAGTTGCTCGTCGTCATCGCAGTGATCGCGCTGCTTGTGGCGCTGCTGCTGCCCGCGCTGGCGAAGGCGCGAGGTGCGGCACGCACAGCCCGCGAACTTTCCGCGGGTCAGCACCTGATGACGGCGTACACGCTGTACGCGGATGACAGCCGCGGCGCGCTGATCCCGGGATACTGCCCGCCCGAATGGGTCGACCCCCCCACCGCGAATCCAATCCCCGGAGTGCTGTCGCTCAGCGTGCTGGATGAGGCGGGGCAGCCGGTCTACGGCGTGCCTGCGCAGCGGTATCCGTGGCGGCTTGCGCCATACATGCAGTACGACTTCGGCGGGCTCTACAAGGACGAGAACGTACTGCGCCGATACCTGGAAAGGCCTGATTTCCAGTATGTTATTTCACTTTCGCCATCCTTCGGGCTCAACAGCACATTCTGCGGCGGCGATGCCGATCGCTCCGGTTTCAACGCCGTTGCCGCGCGAAACTTCGGATCGTTCTACGTCACGCGCATCGATCAGCCCGTGCGCCCGAGCCGGCAGATCGTCTTCGCCTCGTGCAAGGGCGTGAACCCGGATGGGGGCGCGCTGGTGCCGGGCTTCTTCCGCGCCGAGGGGCCGTACACGCGCACTCGATTGTGGCTGACCACTCCGCCGGTGCAGAACCCCGATGCGCTTCCCGTGCAGTTCGGCAACCTGGACTACCGCCACGAAGGCCGCGCGGCCGTGATGCACTTTGATTCCCACGCGGAGCTTGCGGAGTTCCGCGCTCTGGATGACATGACGCGATGGGCCAGCGCGGCCAGCCGCGCGGACTGGTCCATTGGGGCGAGCAACTGATGCTCTGCGTGGGCGGGGCGGGGCGAAAACGAAAAACGACGGGAAATGCACCTTCCGCGACTTTGCGAATTTACGGATGCGTTCATCCGGCGAGGGTTTGTAAAGCCCGATTTTCATCCGGATTGGCGGGGGAATGACGAGATCGAATTCGGCCATTGCGAGCGAATTTTCGGCTTTTGCGCTGCACGATGACCGCCGCACATACCCCAAACCAGTGGCCCCGACCAATCCCTGAACAATTCAATTCCCGACATTTTGCATACTTTCACCCCGTGGGAACCGCCCATACGATCAGAAAGTGGTACATTGGTGAATGTTCGGCGCGGCCTTTCTGGCCTCCGAACGCTCCGGGCCGTTCGGTTTCGGAGTTCCGGCTCCTGCGTGTGCGGGTACACACTCTGCGGAGAAAGACAATGACGGATATGAAGCATTCGGGTGGAATCGTCGGATCGAAGAAGGGCTTTACGCTCATCGAGCTGCTCGTGGTCATCGCGATCATCGCGCTGCTCGTAGCGATTCTGCTGCCGGCGCTCGGGCAGGCAAGGAAGACGGCGAAGATGATGCGCGAGCAGGCCGCTGCGAATCAGATGAGCACGTCGTACCACGAGTATCTGACCGACTACAAAGACGCCGTGCTCGTGCCATATATCTCATGGTCCTGGGCCCACGTTCCGCCGCCGCCAAACAGTCAGGGAATTTCGTTTGTGTGCCCGGACCCAACCCTCAAGGGTAAGTTGATGGAGGGCAACGTCATCAAGGAGTGGCCGTGGCGCCTGATTTCGTACACCGAGTTCCCCGTGAACACGATCCAGTACGATGCGCCGACATTGGCGGCTTTCCAAGCTCGCGACTGGACTCCGTCCGGCCCTGGACAAGCGGGTAACGATACGGTGCTGTACGACGGCAATCAGTATCAGGTCGCCATTGAGTGGCATCCGACATTTGGCATCAACACCGTGTACATGGGCGGCAACTACCGCTTCGGTTCGTTCAACGGAAGTGGCCCGGGGGTAGTGGGTACCGCCTCCACTCTGCCCCACGTTGGAACGGGCCTGCCAGCAGGCAATAAGTGGCTTGTCACCCGGATCGATCAGGTGCTTCGCCCGTCGACGCTTATGACCTTTACCGGGGCGCACTCCACGGATGTGCAGACCTGCGGCGGCCCGGCGGGTGCCGGCTATGGCGGAACGCCGGTGCCGTTCGTGCCGAGCAGAGTGGTTCCAGGCTACCACAGCGTTATGCCCCCCGACCCGCAATGCTACGCGAATACTGGCGGCAGCAGTCCGGCATGGGATTCCGCGAACACCAAGTACAACGATGGGCTCGCGCCTGAGCGTTGGGGCTTCGTGCATCCCCGCCACTTCAACAAGGCCACGACCACGCTGGTGGACGGGCACGTCGAGATGATGACGGTGGACAAGCCGCAAGTCGGCCTCCGCGACATGCAGCACTGGTGCAACATCGCGGATAAGTGGGACTGGAAGCCCTGATCCTGACGACACTTTGTGATACTCTTGGGACCTCCGGAACATGTTCTGGAGGTCCTTTTTCTTTCTGGACGCGGATATGATTCCTGCGCTCTTTCCATTCGCCGGTCATTCACGCTAGTCAAACTATGGGCATCGCCTCACTCAAATCAAACCGATGGTTCCTGCCCGGAGTGGCGGTCGTTATCTTTGGCTGCTTGGTTTGGATCGCCTTCTCTGTGATGGGAGAGAGGTCGGGCAACCGACCGAGCAGCGGACCGCCCACCGATGCAGCACATCTCGCCGCGAATGAACTCACCGCGAAGATCCACGAGGAACCGCACCTGAACATGATTTATGCCATCGTGAATCCGGACGATCCGAAGAGTCTGAAGATCACCGGTGAGGTCTATCGGAAGAGCGACCTGGAACTGCTCGACAAGCGGCTCAAGGAGTTGCGACCCACCGAGACCATGATGGTTGACGTGGAAGTCCTGCTCGGGCGCTGAAGCGAGCGGACGTGCTGGCCCATGCCCGAGCACTGGACGGGGGTTCATTCAATCAATCGACAAGTCAGGGCCGGCTTGCAACCTGCACGGCGGCCATCGCGGACTGCCTCCGTCGATTCCCTACACTGGCCTCCATGAACACGCCCTCGGGCAACTTTCTGACCGATCTTCGCTGGCGCGGCCAGCTTCAGCAGTGCACGCACGAGCAGGAGCTGGGGGCGCATCTGGCCTCCGGGCGGCGGCTTGCGTATGCGGGGTTCGACCCGACGGCCGACTCGCTCACCATCGGCAACCTGGTGCCGATCATCGCGCTGCGGCGGTGGCAGCTTGCCGGACACACGCCCGTGGTGGTGATGGGGGGCGGCACGGGGCTGATCGGGGACCCGAGCGGGAAGTCCGCCGAGCGAATGCTGCGGACCGCCGCGGAGATCAACACGAACGTTGAGTCGCAGCGCCGGATCTTCGATCGCATACTGGACTTCTCCCCCACTTCGCCGACAAAACCGATCGTGGTGAACAACATCGACTGGCTGGGGAAGCTCGGCTACCTCGAGGCCCTGCGCGACATCGGGAAGCACTTCTCGGTCAACATGATGATCCAGAAGGACTCGGTGAAGGACCGCCTGAACAACCGCGACCAGGGGATCAGCTACACCGAGTTCAGCTACATGATCCTGCAGGCGTACGACTTTGCGCATCTCTGGAAGTCACACGGCGTGACCGTGCAGATGGGCGGGAGCGACCAGTTCGGGAACATTGTGGTGGGGATTGATCTGATCCGGCGGACCGGGTACCCCGGTTCTCCGAACCGGGACTTGGAATCAGGCAAGTCAGAAACCCGGTTCGGAGAACCGGGGTACCCAAGTCCGGCGTTCGGGTTCACATGGCCCCTGGTCACCAAAGCCGACGGCACGAAGTTCGGCAAGACCGAGTCGGGCGCGGTCTGGCTGACGGCCAAGCGAGACGAAGCCGACACATCGCCCAACCGGACGAGCCCATACCAGTTCTATCAGTTCTGGCTCAACGCGGCGGATGCGGACATCGTGAAGTTCCTCAAGACCTTCACGTTCTTCTCGCATGGCGAGATTGAGGAGCTGGCCGCGGTGCACGAACGCGAGCCCGGCAAGCGCGAGGCCCACCGCGCCCTGGCCCGGCACATGACCGAGCTGCTGCACGGCAAGGAAGAGCTGGAAAAGGTGGAGCAAGCGACGCGTGCCCTGTTCGCAAAGCCGGCGAAAGGGGGCGGAGGCGACGGCACCGATGCGCCGTTCGTGCTGCCGGAGGATCTGCTCGCCAGCGCCCCCACCACTTCGCACGATCGCGCCCTGCTCGCGGAAAACGGCGGGGCGGGTATGTCCCTGGTGGAGCTGCTGGCGCTCACGACGCTGGCCAAGAGCAAGAGTGAGGCCCGGACCCACCTGGGCGCGGGAGCGATCAGCGTGAACGGAAGGGCCGCCGCGGCGGATGCCCGCGTAAGCGAGGCGACGCTGCTGCCCGGCGGAGTGATCGCGCTGCGGCGGGGGAAGAAAACCTGGCACATTACGAAATGGGCGTGAGGGCTACCAGACCCGGCGCACATCAGGAGCGCCGCACCAGTTGTGCGTGATCAGGTCGATCCGACCCTCCGATTCGCCGGGGCGAACCAGCCAGTTGTGGGGCGAATCCCCCTCCTTGAGTTCCATACCGTGCTTTCCCACGATCGCTCGCACGGCCGAGCGCACTTCGTCGATTGAAGGGGCGTGATCCCAAGTCTTGAACTCGGCGACCACGAACTCAGGAAGATCCTGAGCGTCGTAGTCACGGCCGCGTAGGTGGGCCGGGCTGCGGGAACTTTCATCGACCGCGACAGTAGAAGTCGTTAGCCAGACCACCAGGCCAACCGTGCTCGCGACGGGAACAAGCCAGGGGAGCTTGCGGAACACGAAGCGGCAATCCGCCTTCCGCATGGCGCCAATGACAACCAGAACGATGATGCCTGCAGGAACAACCGCCGCGCCGATCTCGAGCCCCCGCCATCGCGCGGCCCGTGGGCTGTGCTTCACCGCTCCGCTGCGCTCGAAGGTCGAGAATGAGATCGGCATGTCCGCGTTCTGCATCGCGGGGGTCAGCGTGCCGGAGAGCTTGGTGGCCGCGGGGAGTGCGCCGACGATGCCCTTGAGGACGGGATGGCCGATCGCGATTCGACTGGTGTGGCGCGAGCTCCCGGATAGTTCGACGCTTTCACCGAACTCGCAATAGTCGCAGCGAATCTCCTTGAGGCCGGGCGTACTCGCGCGTGCCGCACCAAAGACGTACAGGTCCAGCGAGAGGGGGCCATTTTCCAGCCCGGTCAGGCGCATGGGGTAGACGGGAGCAGCGGTCTTGAACTTGAAGATGAGCGGATGGGGCGAGAGGAATCCAGCGCCTGCGACCGCGTCCTCGGGCCGGAGCTTGATCGCCGCAAAGACCCACGAACGGGCGGCGTAATCCGCCAGAAGGGGAAGGGCAGAGGCGGGGAGTTTGAACCCGTTGGCAGCAAACCAATCGCCCAGGGCCTTGTCAGGTGATTGCCCTGTGGCCGCGGCGTCCGCGCCGACAACGGCCACATCGTACGAACCGATCGTCGAACAACTAAGCAGGGCGACGCCGGGGGCCAGGCCGCGTGCCGAGGAACGCGCCATGCCCAAGCTGGGCAGGAGCATCGCCGCGATATAGATGAACACGGCAATCACAAACACGACCGACACGACGGAGCTGCCCTGGCCGCGCATGGAGATCCAGACGCCCAGCAAGAGCAAGACCGTGATCGTGATGATCGGGCCAATGGCCTCCGGCCCGTTGTCGAAGACACGCGGGAGAAAGATGCTGCGGACCGTGGGAAAGAGCCCGGGCGTGGCCGCGGATATCTCCGGGGCCGCCGGGCCCGGGAGCGGGACAACCCAGGCGTAGGGTGAATCACCGGCCAATGGAGCCGCACCGCCCGGAGCGGGGACGAACTGCGTATCGATAGCGAGGGTTTCGGTGGAGGAGGGGGCATCCCAAGCGATGATGGCCTGCTGATCCGGGATCGCGGGCAGGGCGGCAATGAAGCGCGGGAAGACTTTGCCGTCGGCCAAGGCGGCCGACGACGCGAGAGCGAGGATGAGCAGGACAATAATCGACCGGGCCATGCGAGAGGATACCGAAAGGGGGCGGGGCAGGAGGCGGGGCAAAAAAGAAAAGACCCCACCCAGAGTTACCTGAGCGGGGTCATAAAGCCGGCGACGACCTACTTTCGCGCGATGCACTATCATCGGCCCCAAGGGCTTAACTACTGTGATCGGGACGGGAACAGGTGTGACTCCTTGGGTATGGTCACCGACAAAGAACGGGCGCCTCTTTCGAGGGGCCCGGACGTAAGTCCGGAGTAAAAAGCGGATGATTTGCGGGGACGAGTGCGAGGCACTCGGACCCGTGCGAAACCGAAATCAGTAGCACACAAACTATTGGAGATGAATCTCCAACTTCCGGAGACGAATCTCCGGAAGATCAAATGTGCGTTGTGCTGGAGCACTCACCGAGTGGCGTGTGGAGTACACACGGCAACCGGTTGGAGTGGTCAAGCCTTCGACCGTTCGTACCGCTCAGCTGAAGGCATTACTGCCCTTACACATGCGGCCGATCAACCTGGTGGTCTACCAGGGGTCTTTCGTCTTGCGACAACCAAGCCTCATCTTGAGGGGGGCTTCAAGCTTAGATGCTTTCAGCTTTTATCCCTGCCGAACGTAGCTACCCAACTGTGGGCTTAGCAGCCCAATTGGATCACCAGGGGTTCGTCCAACCCAATCCTCTCGTACTAAAGTTGACTCCTCTCAAGCTTGGACCGCCCACAGCAGATAGGGACCGACCTGGCTCACGCCGGTCTGAACCCAGCTCGCGTACCACTTTAATCGGCGAACAGCCGAACCCTTGGGGCCGCCTTCAGTCCCAGGATGTGATGAGCCGACATCGAGGTGCCAAACCGCGCCGCCGCTATGGACGCTCGGGCGCGATCAGCCTGTTATCCCCGGGGTACCTTTTATCCGATGAGCTACGGCCCTTCCATACGGGACCGCAGGATCACTAGTGCCTACTTTCGTAACTGCTCGACCCGTCGGTCTCGCAGTAGAGCCGGCTTATGCACTTGCACTCTTCACACGGTTTCCATCCGTGATGAGCCGACCTTTGCACTCCTCCGTTACACTTTGGGAGGAGACCGCCCCAGTCAAACTACCCAGCTCCCATTGTCCTCTGCCCAGTTTCATGGGAATCAGAGTTAGGACACAAACGCAAACAGGGTGGTATTTCACTTGTTCCCTCCATTCTCGCCAAAACGAGAACTTCAAAGGGTCCCACCTATGCTACGCAGTTTATGCTCGTGTCCAGTAGAAACCTATAGTAAAGGTCCACGGGGTCTTTCCGTCTTGCTGCGGGTAGACGGCATCTTCACCGCCACTACTATTTCACCGAGTCGGTCGTGGAGACAGGGATCCAGTGATTACGCTATTCATGCGCGTCGGAACTTACCCGACAAGGAACTTCGCTACCTTAGGACCGTCATAGTTACGGCCGCTATTCACCGGTGCTTGAGTCGCGAGCTTCTCTTTCGATGACCCGCTCCCGTGACATTCCGGCATTGAGCAAGCGTCACTCTGTATACATCCTCTTCCGAGTTAGCACAGAGCTGTGTTTTTGATAAACAGTTCCCAGATCCTTTTCTCTGCGGCCTCTCCCGTGAGGGAGTAGGCCCTCCTTATCGCGAACTTACGGAGTTAAATTGCCTAGTTCCTTCACGACCGTTCTCTCGAGCGCCTGAGGCTATTCGCCTCGTTCACCTGTGTCAGTTTTGGTACGGGCACGCCCGCTTTTCTAGGAAGCCCCGTTCCCAGCATCGGCCTCAAGGGCCTGGACATCTAGCAGTCCCGCTGAGTCTGGAGCTCCGTCGCTATTGGGCATTGGCACTGGAATATTAACCAGTTTTCCATCGACTACGCCTTTCGGCCTCGCCTTAGGACCCGGCTAACCCTGGGCGGATTTACCTTCCCCAGGAACCCTTGAACATACGGCGACACGGATTTTCACCGTGTTAATCGTTACTTAAGCCGGCATATGCACTACTTGCCACTCCACGGTCGGTTGCCCTCCCGCTTCGCAGTTGCAAGTACGCTCTCCTACCGCTCACCGTGAGGTGAGCCCGCAGCTTCGGCTCCATGCTTATTCCCGATCATTATCGGCGCCAGATTCCTCGACCAGTGAGCTATTACGCACTCTTTAAATGGTGGCTGCTTCTAAGCCAACATCCTGGCTGTCTTTGCAATCTGACTTCCTTTCGAACTGAGCATGGATTCGGGGCCTTAGCTGGCGATCAGGATTGTTCTCCTCTTGACGACGGACATTATCGCTCGCCGTCTATCTCCCGACACTTGGGCGATGGTATTCGGAGTTTGGTTGAACCCGGTAGTCGGGTAGACCCCAAAGTTCATCCAGTAGCTCTACCCCCATCGCTTGCCTGTCGAGGCTAACCCTAAAGTTATTTCGGAGAGAACGAGCTATCTCCCAGTTTGATTATACTTTTAATCCTCCGCTCAAGTCATCGCAGACCTTTTCAACGGTCACGCGTTCGATCCTCCATGCGGTTTTACCCGCACTTCAATCTGCTCAAGCGTTGATCACAAGGTTTCGCGTCTGGCCCGTGCGACTGAACGCCCTGTTCAGACTCGCTTTCGCTCCGCCTCCGTCCCGGTAGGACTTAGGCTCGCCGCACAGACCAACTCGCCGGCTCATTATGCAAAAAGCACGCGGTCATCCCGTAGGACTCCCACCGCTTGTAAGCGCGCGGTTTCAGGTACTCTTTCACTCCCCTCGTCGGGGTGCTTTTCATCTTTCAGTCGCCTTACTGATTCGCTATCGGTCGTCTAGGAGTATTTAGTCTTGGAGGATGGACCCCCCATGTTCAGGCCAGGTTTCACGAGCCCGACCCTACTTGAAGACACTTCGACTCGCAGATACAGGACTTTCACCTTCTCAGGTCCGGCATTCCATCCGGTTCATCTGGTCTGTCGAATAATCCGCTTTCGCTCGCCGCTACTCACGGAATCGCTTTTGCTTCCTTTTCCTGTGGCTACTGAGATGTTTCACTTTGCCACGTTCGCTCCTTCACCCTATGCATTCAGGTGAAGGTACCCTTTCGGGTGGGTTTCCCCATTCAGAAATCCTAGGATCACAGCTTGGTTACCAGCTCCTCTAGGCTTATCGCAGGTTCCAACGTCTTTCATCGCCTCTAGACGCCAAGACATCCACCGCGCGCCCTTGTTGGCTTGACCACACCAACCGAGCGTCGTGAGTCCTTCCACGTCAGACTTGCGTCTGACGCTTCCGTTTCCACTTCGCCGCTTGATGCGGGCTTCCAACACAAAGGCACATTACTTACTTACTTACTTATTTTAGCGCTCTTGATTTCGGTGATCGCAGTTCCGAACCCTTTCGACTCCGTCCCAATGGCATCACACCACCAGGCCGGGCCTTGGGGGCCTCGGATACTTTTCAAATCATCCGCTCAACTCCGGGTTTTCAAAGACGCTTGGCTTGGCGGGATCAACCCGCTTCTACCCGAAAACGACCATTTTCGTGGCGTTTTCGTTCTTGTCGCTTCCAAGTGCAGAGCCCTATGGAAGCGGGGGGGACTTTAGGAAGCTGCTCCGTGCAGTCAAGCCGCAGGTGGTTTTGCATTCACGAATTCTGCCATCTCTCCACTTCCAATTCTGGGGGATGTCGGGTTTACCCCCCACTTGGACGTGCGGGACGAGCATCCGGAGCGCTTGGATTGTTGGAGTTTGGAAGGGTGATGGGCGATTTTGCCTTGTCCGCGGCTGGCGTCAGCTCCTTCTGACCCCGGTCTGCGGAGCGGCTGACGCGTGAGTACGCCGCATCGGACTTCTGATCGTCCGGAATGACTATGCGAATCTCGCCGTCGGGCTCGCGCATGTAGACCTGCTGGGCGGACTTGGTCTTGCCTGCGGCGTCGCGAACCGTGCCCTGGCCGACGCCGATCATGATCTGCTTGTCCTCCACAGGAACGCTGACCATCGGCGGAGGTGTGTTGGAGACGAGCGTGTTGGTTGTGTCGGTGGTGGAAGGTGGGGGCGAGCCGATGCCGGAGGCACTGGTCGTGGCTCCTTTTCCACCCTTCCCGCTTGGAATCTGCGGCGAGGGTGCGGCGGGCTGGGGCTGATTGGGATCGGCGGCGGGCGCGGCCGCAAGCAGCTTGGTGAAATCGGGGACCTTCACGTCTGCGATGACCGAATCGCCGGGTTCGAGCGTGGTGGCACCCTTGCGCCAGAAGCCCCATTTGAACTTGAAGATCTCGGCGCGAGCGGTGGCGGTGCGGTTGGAGCTGGGCTCATCCTCGGTGGCAGAGGTGAAGAAGATGTAGGTTTCGGGATCGACCAAGATGGGATCGGTCCACTCGGAGCCGGCGGAACGGAGGATTCCGGCCTTGGCGAGCTTGTCGGCCTGGGCCGGGAGCATGGCCGCGCTGTGGCCGAAATAGGGATTGGTGAGAATGAGACCAACCTGATAGCGGTAGGTCTTGCCGCGCTCGACAAAGACATCGTGGGCCCAGACTTTTATGGCCGCGTTTTCAAGAACGGCGGGCTCCTGCTTGGGCTTGGCGGTGGGGTCGGCCATCACGACCGGCGCGGTGTCGCCCTCGACGGGGGCGCCGAGTTCGCGGAGCGCCGTCTTCAGTGTGTTGATCTTCTCCTGGTGCTTGTCGATGGCCGCGCGGAGTTGCTTCTTGCGTCCTTCGTCGGCGTTGCTGGGACCTGCGGGAGTGGATGAGGGGCCGGGAGGAGGGGGCGATGCGCCGTGGCCCTTGCCGCCACCAGCTCCACCGCCGCCCTGGCCGGGCGTGGGGGCGATGGGCTGTCCAACCTTGGTGAGTTGATCCTCGGCGGCCTTCTTGGCACGCTCCTCGGCGTTCAGTTCCTGATTCTTCTTGCGGATGATCGACGCCTTGTCCGCATCGGCATCGAGCAGTTTGTCGCGATCAGACGGGGGCGTCCACTTCTCGCCGAACATGGCGTTGAAGTACGGCGTGCGGCGGATCAGTTCGCTCTGGTCGGCGGCGAACTTCGAAGCATCCTTGAGAGATGCGGCGTCGTTGAGCTTGTCGGCGTTGTCGACGTAGAGCGGGCGACCGGGCATCTGGCGGACCTTCTCGGGCTCGGACCACGTGCCGTCGGCATTCAGAGTCTGGCGGTGGAGCTCGACTCCGATGATCTGCACGCCGGTGCTGTACCAGTTTGCGGGAACTGCGCGAGCGGGGCCGGTGGGGCCGTCGGGATCCTCGGCGAGGACGGTCTTCAGTGCGGTGCCGTCGAACATGGCTTCAACTGTGACGGAGGCCTTATCGAACGGCGCTTTGTCGGGGAGGACCTTGGCCACGTCCGCGCTTTGCTGCTCGGAGGGGGAAACGGTGGACATATTGATCGCTGCGAGCGCGTGCGTCGGGGCGGGAACTTTGATCTCGTTGATCGGAGCGTTGGCCGCGGCCTGACCGTCCTTGTTCAGGCCTGGGAGGCCGGACGCTTTGTCAAGAGCGGCGATCTCGGTGTGCGGGGCGATGGGGGCGGTCATCTTCTCGTTGAAGTTGGCAAAGCCCTGCGTGACGATTCCACCGTTCTCGGGAAGATCGGCGGGGGGACGCTTGATGTTGTCATCCACGCGCTTGGCGTTGGCCGCGATCGTTTCGTACGCGCGGGAGGGAGTGACCTCCTCGGTGCCGACCTTCACGAGCGAGGGCTTGCCGAGGAACTGCAAGGCCAGCACGGCGAGCAGCGCGAGGCCGAAGAGGCCTGCGACAAACTTCTCGGCGTGCTGCTCGAACGAGCTGATTCCTTTGAGCTTCATGGGAATGTCCGTGGGGTTAGGTCGGGAGTCAGTGCGGAATTCGAACGCGAAAAGGAAACAGGTCGATCAATCTCCGCGGTCGGCGCCACGGCCGCCGCGTCCACCGCCGGGAGCGGCCGCGGGCTTGCCGGCAGCCGGAGGACGTGTGCGAGGGGACGGGGCGGCGGCCGCGGCGGCCGGAGCGGCTGCGCCAGCGTCAGCCCCTTCGGCCATGCCGAGTGCGGCCTGAACGACGGGCGGCATCGGCTGCTTGCGCCAGTCGCGGAGCCAGACGGTTTCGAGAACGATGCTCGCCCTCACCACATACTCATCGCCGTAGTCGAATCCTTCGCGGAGGTCGGTCAGGGGCTCGACCTTGGCCAGATCGAGATCCAGCACGGTGACAAAGTTCGTGGCGGAGAGGGCGTTGATGAACTGCGGCATGCGTGCCGACGACGCAACGATCTCGATCGAGACGGCGCGGACGTCGTACCAGCGATTGCGATGGCCCGGGCCGCTGACGCGTCCGGTGATGGAGACGCCGAAATCCAGCGGCGGCTTATCTTCGCCGGCCTCGAAGGGCGCGGGAGAAGGGTTCTGCTCGCCCACGGCGTACGCGGGAGGGTGGATGGAGATCTTGCTGATGCGTTTGACGACCGAATCCGGAACGCCCGCGCTGGCCTTGGCGTTGGCAAGTGCGACGGCCTTGCAGATGTCCTGGTCGATCCAGGCCTTTTCCTGCATGTCCCAGCACTGCACAACGGTGGGCGCCTTCTCGGGAATGGAGGTGGGCACGCCCTCGAAGATGGACATGTCGGCGTAGACGGAAATTTCGGCGGCACGCTTGCGAAGTGCGGCGAGGCGGAGACCGACAAGCTCTTCGGTGAGCTTGGCTCGCTCGTTGGCGTCCAGGTCGCGCCCGAGCTCGGCCTTGACGCGCTGCTCCTCGGCCTGCTGACGATCGGAGAGCGTCTTGGCGATGTCCTCGGTTTTGGCGGGCTCGCCGGACTTCATGTCGGCGAGGAGTATTTTATGAAACTGCATGTTCCGCTCGATGAACTCGCGGCCCTTGTTGTCGGCGGTGATGCGGTCGGCGGGGGATGGGAAGAGTCCGTCGATGAGCAGTTTGTGATCGCCCTTGTTGAACGCGATGCCCTTTTCGGAGACGCCGCCGATTTTGCTCTGCACCTCGGTCCAGATCTCGCCGTAGCGCTTGATCAGCGCCTCGTTCACGACGGCGGTCTTCTCGAGCTGGTGGCCGGTGCCGTCCACGCTTGGAATGTACACCGTCTGCGTCGCGCTCTTTTTCTGGTCGACCGAGTCGTTGTCGGCGTTCACGCGCTGCTGGAAGGCCGCGAGGTCGGTCGCGTGCATGTCCTCGGCGAAGTACCAGGCCGTGGGCAGCGCGGCGAGGGCGACGAGCGTGAGAACGGGGATGATCCAGTGCGACTTGAGCCAGGGGACGAGGTTTTTCATGACTTGCCCTCCTTGGCGGCGGCGGGTTGTTCGGGCGCTTTGATGACGGCTTCGAAGTGGACTTTGTACGTGACGAGTGTTTTGCCGGGGGGCGCGGCCGGAGGCGGGGCCGGGAGGGGAGCGAGCGAATCGAGACTGGATGCTCCGCCGCTGCCGGGGTTGGGGCTGCCGCCGGAAAGATTGCCTGTGCCCGAACTGATGCCCGAGCCGCCGTCATCGAGCTGTGTCGGGGGAGGGCCGCCGATCATGCCGCCGCCGCCCTTGGGGTTGCCGCGGGGCGAGGAGGCACCGGGACCGGGGTCAATAGTGCCGCTGGCGGGGGCCGCGCCGGCGGTTTCGTTGGGCTTGGCGATCGTTTCACGCTTGACGATCGAAGCGTTGATGGAGTCCTTTTCGATGGTGTAGGGCACGCCGGCGCGATCGCTGTGATCCTTCAGCCACTTCACCATTGTGTCGGTCATGAACCTGTCGGTGGAAATGGCGGTGGCATCGTCGGTGATCAACGAGACATCGAGATTGGCGAGAATGCGGGCGCCCACGGGTGTGTTGGGATTCGCCGCTGGATCGACGGGCGGCGGAGCGGTGCCGGGCGCGGCGTTGGGGTCCGCGGCGGCACCGGCGGGCGGGTGATACTCGGTGCTGAACGCGATAAACACCGGGGCGTTGGCCTGCTCGCCGGGCTTGAGGCCTTCCTCGGCTTTGGCGCGGGCGGCGGCCATGATCTGGCCGAGATCGTCCTCGATGAACGGGAAGTAGTCGCGGTTGGTGAGGAGGAGCGCGACGTTGGCGGCGGCATAGTCCGTCTTGAACTTGCTCTCGACGTCGTTCTTCCACTGGTTCTTGAGGGCCTTGATGCGATTGGCGACCTGCGCGATCTCGACGGGCTTGTGGTCGTCGCTCGGAGTGGTCGCCCGCTCCATGAGGGGCTTGTAGAAGCAGGTACCGGCGCCGAGAATGCTCAACCCGGCGGCGATGGCGAACCACTTGGTCTTCTTCTTCCACATCGCCTCACGCACGATGCTCACGGGCATGAGGTTGGCCATGATGCCGTGGTGGAAGCCGAGTCCCTGCAGGGCGAGGCCATACGCGGTGGCGAGGTTGCCGGTGGCGGCCTCGAACTCGGCGCCGCGCGGGCCCTCAATGCTGACGCGGTTGAACTTCTCGGGGCGGATGATCTCCATCTGGAGCTGCTGGCCGAGATACTTCCGCAGGCCGGGAAGGTTGAACGTGGAGCCGAGGGCGATGAGCCGGGTGAGGTTCGCGTCGCGGTGGCTGGACTGGTAGTAGCCGATGGAGCGCTGCACTTCCTGGGCGATGTCGCCGAAGACGGGGCGCATGGCCTGCAGAATGTGGCGGGCGTGCTTGGATTGCTCGGCCTGCTGCTTCAGCGTTTCGGCCTTGGAGTAGCTGAGCTTGAAGGCCTGCACGAGGGCTTCGGTAAACTGATGGCCGCCGATCTGGAAGGTGCGCACCCAGACGCGGCCCGGCTCGCAGACGATCAGGTCCGTCGCGGTCGTGCCGATGTCCAGGATCACGGTGCCGGGAGTCTTGTCGCCGAAGTTCTGGTCCCAGGCGGTGGAGTTGTACGCGGCGACGGGGCCGATGGTGACGTAGTCGGGGGTGACGCCGATCTCGTTCCACTTGGCGAGGATCTCCATGACGCGCTCACGCATCACGGCGAAAATGCCAACTTCCACATCGGGGTTGTCCGGGCTGGCGAAGGTCTGGTAGTCCCATTCCACCTGATCGATGGGGAAGGGGATCTGCTGCACGGCCTCGAACTTCACGATGTCGGGAATCTTCTTCGGCTCCACGGGAGGGAGCTTGGCGAAGCGGGCGAAGGCGGAATGGCCCGGGATCGAGATCGCGATTGGAGACCCCGAAAGGTCGAACTGGCTGACGAGCTGGCCCATGGAGACGCGCAGCGTGTCGGCCGGATCGGCGTCCGGAGTGGAAAGGGCCCGCTTGTGCGGAATGACGGCGTACTCGAGCACATTGACTTCGTCGCCGCTGCGCTCGAGTTTCATCGCCTTGATCGCGTATGCGCCGAGCTCGATCCCCCAGCATGTGTTTCCTGCGGCCATCGTGGTGTCCTTTTCCGGGCGCGAGCCCCGGTGGTGGTTCGTGGGCGTGGAGAGTACGGTGTCTGCGGGCGTGTGTCCCGCCGAGTGGGCACGGGCTGTCGGTCGTGCCTCTTCGCCCGCCACCACTTTGGCGGCGGGCGACTCTGCTCCTTCTGTACGTTCGCGCTCAGGCCGGGTTTCCGGCGCGGCGCGGACGGGCGACCATTCGACCATGCCAACGGCGCAACGTCAAGCCCGCCGGCACCCCCGTGCTGCGGCGTGACCACGAGCCCACGATGCAAGCACATGGCCCATCAGGGCGTGTCGTCTCCGCCATCCGAAGGATTTTGTTGATCCGCGCGATCCATCAGAAGGGATCCGCCAATCGCACCAATTCCAATCAAAATCCAAACATACCAGATATTTCGATTGAGTTGGACCGCAGTGAGCCAGGTTGGGAACGACCAGATGACGAGGTGGTAGCCGCCGATCAGGAGAACGAGGGCGGTAATGATCCTTGAGGATTGGGAAGGGAATGGAATCCCCCCGGAATCGGCGATGTGCAACGGAGCGGGCTTCGCTTTGGCACGGTTGGCCAATAGAAGCCAGCAGCCCGCGAGCGCGAGCAAACCCCCGAAGGCGATCAGCGCGTACTGGCCGGGACCGAGAGTCACGAATGCTCCGGATCAGCGCATGACGAGGGACGCACTGGAGACCCAGGTCATGCCCTGCTGGTCCATGGCGGCGGTGAAGTTGAGAAGCTCGACCTCGGCGGGCTCGGTCGTCAAGAGCGTGGCCACGAGATTGCCAACGGAGCACCATCGGGTGGGATTCTGCTGCCAGGCCATCGCGGCGACGAGATCATTGGGCTTGTTCTTGACGACCATCTCCAGCATTTGCAGGTCGTTTTGCACGATTTTGTTGCGCAGCTCATTGGCTTCGGGAGTGTCGCCAGCGAGGGGCTTGGGGTCGCCGAAGGCGGGGCCGCAGTGCGAGAGATCGGCGGATGAGATGATCAGCGTGCGTCCGCCGAGCGTGGCGAGCGACTGCTTGAGCGCGGCGACGAAGGGCTCCAGGGCGATGCCGGTTCCGTCGTAGCTTTCGCCGTTGTTCGCGGCGGGATCGTGGACGAGCGCCCCGAAGACGCGGGGGAACTCGCCCGCTTCATTCTTGCCGAAAACGTGCTGAATCCATGGGATTTGCAGCTCAATGGAGTGCTCCCGCTCGTGGTCGTAGCGATTGGCGTAGAGCTTCTCGCCGAGCTTTTCACGGAGCAGATCCGCGAGTTGCTTGTCAAGGGCGCAGACGCCGAGCGGAGATTCGTAGCCCTTGTCGCAGCCGACCACGCCGGTGCCCATGCCGAAGTGATTTGTGCCGAGAATAACGATGCGGTCCGGGCGATCGCAGACGCGCATGCGCCCATAGGAATGGGCGTAGTTCATCCAGCCGCGGGAATAGTCCAGGTGCGGCACGACGACGGCCTTCGGCAACGCATCAAAGCTGGGCTTTGGGGCTTGTTTCAGGGCCTCGGCCATCCAGAGGTCGAAGGTTTCGCGGAGCTTCTTGGGGCCGTGCTCGCGCTTCTGATCCTCGGTTGCGTCGGCCCCGAGGGACTGCACCACGAGCGAATCGGCAAACTGGGCCGTTCCGCCGGGGGGAAGCACGTCGGTGGAGTCGTACTCCTCGCGTGTTTTCTTCAAAAGGGCTTGGAAAGTAGGGCCTTCGATGAGGGAGGCGTCGTCAAGCTGGGCGACGAGACCCTGCATGATGTCCAAGGTCAGCCCGCGGCCGACCTGGGTGACGATCTCATCCACCGAGCGGGAGCCGTCCATCAGGGGAATCAGGGACTGCACTGCGGGCGCGGTGACGACCATGCGATCAGAGATCTGCCGGGCATCGGCCAGACCGAGCATGGTGACCTGCTTGCCCTGCGGATCGGTGCCATTGACCGGGAACCCGCGCAGATTGCGGATCTTGGGCCGCTGCATGTGGGGGGCAGAGGGGTCAAACTTGGGTGCGGGAGGGGGAGTCGGGGGGGTGGATTGGGACATGGGGAGAGATAGTAGGGCGGAAAAGCGTGCGGTTTTGTTCAGAGCATGTTCGGAAGCCGAGCGACCAAGGTTCGGCACGTGTGGATTCAAAGCGGCCGATCGCTACACTTCCCTCCTGACTTTTCCCGGATTTGTCCCCCCCACTTCGCTCTGAAGAACCACCATGATCGACACCCTCAAGGCCGGCCAGAAGATCAAATGCACCGTTCTGAAGCTGCCCCGGGCGGCCGCGGATTGCAAGACTATCGAGCGGCTCATGCGGCGCGACCCCTCGGTCACGCGCGGCCTGAAGAACAGCCACCACAAGCGCCAGCGGACAACGGTGACGTACAACCGTGGCAACCGCGACTGGGTGCAGCGTCAGAAGGTCGGCAAGATCGTTCGCCTGGTGAAGGGCAACTCCTGGACGTGCACGTTCGATTTCAGCATCGCTCCGGACTTCAAGGCCGTGGCGGAGTTCGTGAAGATCGAGAACGCCTGAGCGGGCTCTTCGAAGCCGTTCGGATCGGAACGGGCCGAACATGACTACGAGTAAGAAACCGGCCGTCCGCTTGCTGATGCTTGCGGCGGTCGTTGCGTTTTTGGCCGCGGTGATAGCCGCGTTCGTGGTGATTCGGTCCTTCACGCCGCGCAGCACGGCGCCGGTGGCGGGCAAACGCGCGCCGGACAAGGTGTACGCGGCACGCGGCGCGATCCGCATGATGGCATCGCCGGGGAAGCCGACGTCGCAACTTGTGATCGAGCACGAACCGGTGAATGACTTTGAGAACGCCGACGGCACGCGCGGGATGGCGAGCATGTCGATGCCGTTCATGACCGGTGCGGCTGTTTCGCTTGCGGGTCTGGCGGTGGGCGATGCGGTGGGGTTTGATCTGGCGGTCTGGTATGGCAGGGACGGAAAGACCGTCGACTCCTACGCAATCACGCGGATCGAGAAGCTGCCGAAGGGAACTGAGTTGCACTTTGGCGCGGCGGCACCGACGCTGGGAACACCGGCAGGAAAGTGAACGTCCGAAAAAATTCGGCCGCTCGTCATCGCATGAAATCCGTGGGAGACACCCGACGGCTCGCCTTTCGCGGGCGTGTTGGGCGCATGAAAAAACCCAGCGCCTAGCCAAAAAGCCAAGCGCCGGGTCTCGTGGGGGTCTGAAGAAGGCCGATGGCGGTCGTGGGGTCTCGGCCTGCGTTCTGTGGTCCGCCATCGGACGAAAAACTGTCCGCCGCGCGTCGCGGGAAGGTTCCAAATCATCCGAAAAAAGACTTCGAAATTGCTTTAATCAGGGCCGGAAGCGGCTCGAGATGAAACGGCCAAACCGAGCCGCTGCGCGGCCTGCTGGAGGTCGGACCAGACCTTCGCACGATTTTCACGCGTGTACGCACGAAGCAGAAACGCCGGGTGGTACGTGGGCATAACCGGAACGGGTGTGATGATGCTCGGCGCGAGAATGCCGGGCGGGGGAAACGAGCTCCACACGCCGCGGAGCTGGCCCATGGATGCGGCGCTGTTGAGCATGACGCGGGTGGCGGGAAGGCCGAGGGTGACGATGACCTCGGGTTGGACGGCGCCGATCTGATCGAAGAGGTACGGGGCGCAGCGGGCGCACTCGTCCATCGTCGGCGTGGCGTTGTTGGGGGGACGAGTCTTGAGAATGTTGGCGATGTAGACGTCTTGCCGCTTCAGGCCGAGGGCTTCGATCATTTTGTTGAGGAGCTGACCAGCGCGCCCGACGAAGGGGCGACCGGTGCGATCCTCGTCCGCGCCCGGCGCTTCGCCGATGAACATCAGCCGGGCACGCGGATCGCCCTCGCCGAAGACGATCGAGTGGTGATCGGTGACGAAGTGCTTGTGGGGTGCGTCGCGCTCGTAGCGGGCACGGATCTCATCGAGAGCCCGCTGGGCCGCGATGCGGGGGGCATCGGTGTAGACGATGTCGATCTTGGGCTCGATGATGACGGGTTCGGAGAGAGGATGTACATCGGACATCGCGGACTGTGGCGGCGCGCTTGGCGCACGGGCGACGCTCGGCGGGAGCGGGCGCGAAACTGGAGCCGTCGGGAGCCGGGTCGGCGGCGCGGCGGATATGGGCGCAACGGGCATGGACGCAGCAATGCCGCCGGTGACCGGAAGAAAGTCCACACCGGCCAGCTTGGACGAGCGGGCGTGCTGGCGGACGAGCTTGGCGATGCGTGGGGTGTCGATCGCGTCGGTCATGGCTTGGGCGTGCCCGCGGTGGGCTCCGGCGCTGGCTTGGTGGGAGTGGGTGCGGGCACGGGCTTGTCGGCCGGTTTGTCGGTTGGCTGGTCGGCGGGCTTGGACGGAGTTGACGGGTTGTCGCCGCCGGCCGCGGCGGGGTGCGGATCGCGCTCGCCTGTAGGCGTGTGGCTGGACTTGGGAGAGATCTTCACATCGCCGGAGCTTTTGTCGAGCATCGGGCCGACAACCACGCCGATGGCCAGTCCGACAATAACGCCGACGACCAAGCCGGGAATAAAGGCCTTGACGAAGCTGGGAGAACTCTCGGATTGCTCGGACATGGGATGCTCCACGATGGGCCCACGCACAGGCCCTCTCCCCTCCCACCACCGCGATGCTGCCATCATACAGCGTCCGGCGAGGGTGCGCGGTTAAGACCCGCGGCGCATCCGGCGAACCCAGCGGGCGTATTCGAGGACGTTGCGAATCAGTTCGGCCTTGGATTCGGGCATGCCACGCCCGAAGGCGGTGTTCGTGCGCCACGTCCAATAGGGGCCTTTGAAGTCAAATCGCGTGATGATGCCCAGGCGGAGAAGCTCGTAGAGGGCGCCGGGAAGTGTGAGGAGAGAGTGCATGGATTGTGTGAGGGGTTCGTGAAGAAGTGGGCTTGGGGAGAGTGTTCGGGCCGAGTGCGTGACTCGGCTTTGCTCAGGCGCGTTCGCGCTCGTGCTGGCCGGGGAGCATCTGGCGGTACCACTCCACCGTAGCGAGGAGCCCGTCGGACATGGGAACAATGGGCTCGTAGCCGAGGAGGTCGCGGGCGCGGGAGAGATCGGCCAGTGAGTGGCGAACGTCTCCGGCGCGGGCCGGCTGGAAGGCGGGCTTGAGCTGCGGAACGCCGAGATGCTCGGCCATGGCACGGGCGAGGGCGACGAGCTCGGTGCGTTCGCCGGCGCCGATGTTCACGACCTCGCCGGCAAAGTGGCGATCGCTGGCGGCGCCAAGAAGATTGGCAAGCACGGCATTGGCGACGTAGGTGAAATCGCGGGATTGCAGACCATCGCCGAAGATGATCGGACTCTTGCCCGCGAAGAGCATCTTGGCGAAGACGGGGATGACGCCGGAATACGGCGAGTCGGCCGGTTGGCGCGGACCGAAGATGTTGAAGTAGCGGAGCGAGAGCGTGGAGAGACCATAAGCCCGGGCCCAGGAGAGCATGATGTGCTCGCCGGCGAGTTTGCTCGCCGCGTATGGGGAGACGGGCTCGGGAACGTCGGTCTCGATCTTCGGTAATCGCTCGTTCGCGCCATATGCGCTGGAGGAGGCGGAGTAGATGATCCGCTTGATCCCGCAACGCCGGGCGATCTCTGCCACGCGGAGCGTGCCGACGGCGTTCACCGCATAGGAACGCTCCGGCTCGGCGATGGAGCGTGGCACACTGGAAACGGCGGCGAGATGAAAGACGGTGTCGGCGCGATCGAAGGCGTCGAGCAGTGCGGCGTCATCCAGAATGGAGCCGTGAACGAAGCGGACACGCTCGGGCTCGATATCGATCAGCGAGCCGATGTGCTCGGCCGTTGAGTTCGAGAGATCATCCACGACGGTGATGATCGCGCCAAGGGAGAGCAGGGCGTCGATCAGATGGCCGCCGATGAAGCCGGCCCCGCCAGTGACGCAGACGGACCGCCCCTCGAATCGAGGGCGAAGGCGGGAGACCCAATCTTGTGGAATCCTGAGCACGGGGTAAAGGGTATCGGATTTGTGCCCGCGAGGGAAGTGGGACTGGCAACGCGACCGGAAAAGCCGTTACAACGACAAAAACGAAGGGAGTGGCCCGAATCGTTGGATTCGGGCCACTCCCGGATGGAGGTCAGAGATATGGGCGGCCGAGTAGGGGCGGCCGCGGGGGATCAGCAGCCGCCGGCAAACCAGGCGGAAAGGAAGTCGAAGATGTTCTGAACCTGAAGAGCGGCAGGAGAGCCGTTGCCGCCGGTGTTGGCGAAGGGAGATCCGGCGAACCAGTCGGCGAGGAAGTCAAAGATGTCGCTGACGGAGATGCCGTTGGCCTTGTTGTAGTCGGCGTAGCAGCAGGGTGTGGTGTTGCTGCCGCCGGTGTTGCACGACGCGCCGGAGGGGAAGGACGCTCCAGCGGTCTGGCCACCGATGAGTGATCCGGAGCAGGCCCCGGCGGAGGCGAAGGTCGTGGTGCAGGTGGAGCCGCGGCAGCAGATGCCCGCCGCGCCGCAGGGGTTCGGGGAGCAAAGTGCACCGTCCGTGTAGGTGCCGCTGACGCAGTTCACGGCGTCGGTGCGTGTGCAGGTCGGTCCGGCACAGCAGGATCCGACGGTGTTGACAAAGTTGACGACGGCGGTGAATGCACCGGTGCCGCCGTTGTAGCCCGCGACGCCGATGTAGTAGGTCTGGCCGGCGGTCAGGGTGACGCTGGCAATGCGTGAGTTGACGCCGCTTGAAGTGCAGGCCGTGCCAAGGGTGGAGTCATCGTTGCAATCGAGGATGTTGCTCTGGGTGGCAGGGCATCCGGAATGGATGGAGAGGACGGTGTCGGGCATGGTCGAGCCGCAGGTATCGATCGTGTAGGCGGCAGTGGCCGGAGCGACGAATGCGTACCAGACGTCCATGTGAGCGCCGACAGCGAAGCTGGCCTGCGTGCACGAGCCGGTGCCCGTGTTTGTCAGGGTGACGGAAGCGGTGGCGCCGACGTTGGTGCCGTTGACCGGCGTGCCGACGACGATGGGGAGTGCCGTCGTGCACTCGTCATTGGTAGGGGGAATGTTGACCGTGAAGGAGAACGTGCCGGTCTGGACGCGCCCGAAGGAGTCCGTCTCGGTGTAGGTGAGCGTGGCAACGCCGGCGGGAGGGCTGGCGGGAACGACCCAGTTGGCGCTCCAGATGCCGTCGCCGAGGGAGACGTCTCCGTTCAGGTTGGAGTCGTTGAACGCGACCACTCCGCCGTTGATCGGAGACAGGTCGATGGAGACGGAGACCACGTCGGTGGGCGTGGCGTTGTTCACGCCGAGATCCACTGAGGTGAAGATGGTGTCGCCGGGGGCGCCGATGTTCGGCGTGATCGTGGCGGTGTTGGCGTTGATGGTGCCCGTCACCATGCCGTTGATGATGTTCGAGCCGGAGTCGGTGGCCGTGTAGTTGAGGGTCACGGCGCCGAGCGTGGCGTTGATGGGGACCACGATGTCGCGGCTCCAGATGCCGTCGTTGGCCGTCGCATCGCCGTTGGTGCCCGAGTCGTTCATGGCGATGACGCCAAGGCCGATCGGCGATCCGTCCACGGTGATCGAGGTGTAGCTCGTGCCGGTGCCGGCGTTGATGGTGACCTTCGTAGAGCCGTGGCGATTGACGGCCGCGGGCGTGAGCGTTCCGGTGGGGGTCACCAGCGTGAAGATGATGTTGCCGGTGGCGGTGCGATTCTGACCGTCGGTGACTGTGAAGGGCATGACGTTGGTTGCGCTGGGCGTGCTGGCCGCGAAGAAGATGTTGCGGCTCCAGATGTTGTCGTTGGGGGAAACGTCGCCGTTGGCGCCCGAGTCATTCAGCGCGAGCGAGTCGGTGCCGGGGGCGTGGCCGAAGAGGGAGGAGGTGTCCACGACGACGGAGCTGATGTTGTTGGGGGAACCAGAACCGCGCGAGACGCTGACGGTGATCTTGCCCGTCGAGCCCACGGGCAACTGGTTGGGGGTGACGGTGCCGACGCCGCTGGGCGGGAAGTTCAGGTTGAAAGAGGCGGGATCGCGGAGCGTGGCGGCGTAGATGCCGACATTGGCGCCCGCGTTGGCCGCAACGATGCTCTTAAAGGTGATGGAAGAAAGCGTGCCGTGGGAAGGAGCGTTGAAGCCCACGGCGTTGAGCGAGTCGGTCGAGATGACGGCTTCGAGTACCTTGAGGGCGCCCGAAGGGGCGTCGTCGCCGCGATCGAAGTTCTGCACGGCGTGATAGATGCCCAGGACGCGCTGAGACTCAACACCGGCCCCCGCGGCGGGGAGCACTTCGTTGTAGGGAGGAGGATTGCCTGTGCCGCCGTACCAGTCGGTGCACTTGACGACCACATCCTGAGAGCTGTTGTCGGAGAACGCGAGCGTGACAGTGAAGCTGTAGGGAGCTGTTGCCGTGTCGACGTTTGTCATGTGGTAGAGCAGGCCGATCTTTGTGCCTGGGCCGAAGGTCGCGCCCAGTCCGGTCATGCTCGATGAGACGCTGTTGTGGTTGTAACCGGCGGCGAGCCAGAGGGGCTGGAGACCAGCCGAGGGATTCGCGGTGGCCGGAGTGGCCCATGTGGTGCCGGCCGGAGAGAACGCCTGGCCGCGCGTGCCGAGGTGGACCATGTCGTTCTGCAGGGCGGTGTTGTAGACGGTGTAGACCATGCCCTGGTAGCCGACGGTGCCACCGTAGTTGAAGTCGTTCTTGGTGTTTCCGGTGGGGTCGAAGAGGAGGCCGCGATCGGAGATGCCGCGGAAGCCGTTCAGGTCCGAGCGATTCTCGTGGACGATCGGCGTGGTGACGCACTGTTCGGAAGTGGAGACCGTGGTGCCGTGGCAGATGCCGTTCCAGTTGTACTGGAGGGGCATGGTCAGATCGGTGTGGGCGACGTTGTCCACGTGCAGGACGAAGGAGCCAACGGCGCCATTCTTGCCCGCGACGCGGATGAAGTAAGGGACGCCCGCGGTGGCTGTCCAACGGACGCGGGAGGAGACGCTGCAACCTTCATCGTTGCAGCCATTGGGGACGAGGACCGGAGACCCGCAGGAACCGGAGTAGACCGCCAGCGTGGTGTCCATGGGGAGGATGACGGTCGCATCGGTGGCGGAAGCGGTGGTCACGCCGGTGATGCCGCGGACCTGGGAGTCGATGCTCGGGTCGCCGTCGCGGCAGGTGCGTGCTTCGACGAGGCCGGAGACGGCGGGCGTGTAGACGTACCAGACGCCGCCGGAGTCGTTTCCACCGCCGCAGGGGGTGTTGATGCCGTCGAAGGCGTGGTTGTTGTTGCCGGGATTATCGCCTGCCGCGCCGAGACCGGCGTTGGCCGTGATGGCCGTGGAGCAGGATCCATTGACGGGCGTCCCGGATCGGACGGACGCGGCGTAGATCATGTAGCCGCGGTTCTGGCCCACGCGGGTGACCTGACGGGCGGCAACAGCCGTACCTGTGGTCGGGCTGGCGAACGTCAGAGTCGTGGTCGTAGGAACGCTGGTGACAACAAACGTGCCGAGATACCCGGTCGTCGAGGTGCCGGTGATAGTGACCTTCTGACCAACTGAAAGCCCGTGGGCTGCTGCGAAGGTGACGGTGGCAACGCCGGACGTCGTGGTGATGGAGTTCACCTGCGCCCCGTTGCCCTGGATCTGGGCCGTGGTGGTGCCGGAGAGAGCCGAGGTGAACGTGAAGGTCGTGCCGGTGGGCACGGAGGCGATCGTGTACAAGCCGTTCACCGCGGGAGTGGTGCCGACGCCGGAGATCTGGATGGGTTGGCCGACGAGGTAGCCCGCGGACGAGCCAACGGTCGCGGTGGCGGTTGTGCCGTTGAGCGTGATGGCCGTGCAGGTGGTCGGGGGGTAGAGCGGGTTGCGGAAGGTGATCGAGGTGAGCTGCGATCCGGCGACGTTGTTGCCGCTGGCAATGATCTTATTGACGCTGATGACGGCCTCAATGACGTTTAGATTCGGGCCGGCGTTCGTGGTCAGGAAGGTCTCAAGACGACACGCATCCGTGTTGGAAACGCCCTGGAAGGTGTTATACGTGGTGCCGGAAACCGTGTGCGTGACCTTGGTCTGGCGAACAACGGGGGAGCCGGGGCTGACGGGATCGGTCTGCGTTCCGAACCAATCCGGTGCGGAGACGCGGCAGGCAACAGAGGTGCTGTTAGAGAAGTTCAGAACGACATCGAACTGTCCGCCCGAGTCGCTGACGGTGTACAGCACGCCGATTTCGGACTGGTTATCCACTGGAATCGGCGACGTGAGCACCGTGGTCTGGTCGCCGGTGTGATCCAAGCTCGTGACGATCATCGTGCCGGTGGAAGAACCAGCAACGGTCGTGTTGGGGTATGTAAACGTTACGGCATCGGGCACGGAAGCGACGACGAACGTGCCGTTGTGGCCGGTTGTCGAAGCACCGTACACGCAGACGACATTGCCCACGGCCAACCCATGCGGGGTGGCGGTGGTCGCCGTGACGGCGGTGCCGCTGCCGACGAGCGTGCTGATGGAGGCGCTCGGCATCCAGTTGGTTGCGGGGCCGTTGGCGGAGGCGGTTGCGTCATCGAATGTACGGAAGGCACGATTGCCGAGGTGGACCAGGTCCAGCCCGTTGTCCGCAGCATTTGCGGCGGTGCAGTTGCCATACCCAAGGAAGTCGTAGAGGGAGTACGGCAGGCCGGTGGCGCCGATGAGGGGGTTGGTGCCGATGGCGTGGACGTTCGCTGGGTCCCAAACCAGGCCGCGATCGGAGATCGAACGGTACTGAACGATGTCCGCGCTCGGTCCGTTGGCTCCGGCAACCGCCTCGGTGGTATGCCCCATGCCGTGGAAGTTGTAGTTGAGGGGGATCGGGGTGTCGACGAACTGCCCAAAGGCAGCACCCGAGCCGAGGCCGAGAGCGCCCAGTGCGGCGAGTGCCGCAAGTCCGACGGTTCCACGCGAGAAGGTCTTCGAAATCACGTTCCAACTCCTGTTCTTGAGACGCGAACGCCGTTTGGGCGTGCGCATGGACTGATCGCTGGGGGTGGTGGTCATGGCCGATGTGCGCGGAGGCCCCTCTCGCGCGTGCTTGATACGTTTACCACGTTCGGCAGGACTTGTCGAGATCTTCTGTCGTCCCCGGGCCAGATGATGTGCTTTTCACTAAGTGTTGGCTCATACGGGCGAAAACCCGCGAATTACGGTATCCGTATGAATGAGAACTCATAGAGGGATGGCTTCAGGCCAAATCAATCGCGGGGAATGACGTGGGGCTGAAAGAGCATGTAAACGCACGTCAGCACCCGACAAACCATGCGGCCAGGAAATCGAAGACATCCTGCACGTTCGTGCCGCCGACCCCGTTGAAATCGCCCCGGGGATCGCCCGCGAACCACGCGGCGAGGAAGTCGAAGATATCGGAAACGTCCAGCCCATTCACGCCGTTGAAGTCCGCGGCGCACGCGGGGCAGGTACCGGTGACCCCGACGTACCGAATCCGAAGAATATTGGCCCCGCGTGTGTTCGGGGCCGGGCCGGCATCGCGATAGAGCTCGGAGAAGTACAGCCCATCGGGACCGAAGGCAATGCCGACACAGGAGGCGAACCCCGCGCCTGTGTACTCCACCAGCGGATTCGGGCCGAGCCCGAGGGTGCCCGTGTTGGGCGCAAAGACGAACTCGGAGATGCGCTTGCCGAGCGTTTGCGCCCCCTGCGCGTAGGTCGGGCCGGACTCGGTGACATACGCATGGTCCATCACGCCCGGGGGGAAGCCGGAGCCGCCGAACGTCGTGGTCTGCGCGAAGGCCATGTTCACGGGGCCGTGGGCCGGATACCAGATGCTGGTAAGCGGGCTCGTCGAGATCCCCAGCAGATTGAAGTTGGCCATGCTGGCATCCGAGCCGGTGTACAGGTAGTTCTGCCCCGGCACGGCGACGAAGATACGGTCGTTGCTCGGCCCGTTCTCCACGGTGAAGTGCTTGGAATCGCTGGACCGCCACGCGCCGCCGAAGGGGTTGCGGATGCCGTACACCCAGACCTGATCGCGCGGCGTGAGGCCGTCGGCCGCGTTGTAGAACGGATTATCGGTGGGGGATGAGCCATCCAGGTTCAGCCGCAGAATCTTGCCGCGGGCGGAGGTGAGGTCCTGTCCCTTAGTCTGGTCAAAACCATCTCCCATGTGCACGTACAGCTTGTTGTCCGGGCCGATGGTGATATTGGAAATCTGGTGGGACTGGCCCTGTGGTTCATTGGGAAAAGTCACGAGCGTGGTCGCGGTCGCCATGGTCATGCCGCCATCGTTCGAGTGCATGCGAACGATCTTCGGCCGCAACTGCGTGGGATCGCCGTTCACCAGCGAGTAGAGCATCGTGACAAACAGATCCCCTGTCGCCGGATCAACCACGACTCCTGTCACGCCGCTCTCGCCCGAGCCGGGGAATACACCCGTCGGCGGATAGTTCAGCAGACTCTGTGCGTACACACTCACCGTTCCGTTCCGCGTCACCACCATGATCTGTCCGTAGAGCTCCGTCACGTAGAACAGCGGATCGGTCGGATTCGGCCCGGGCGTTTTTACGAACGCGATATTCACCGGAAGCTGGAAACCGGAAGCGAACTGCTCCACGACATACCCGGGCTGACGGATCTCCCACGGCGAGAGCGTGGACCGAGCCAGCGTCGTGAACACGGGCGTTGCCTGCCCCGCCGCGGCGATATAGGTGCTGCCGCTGCTGGTGACCCAGTAGAGCCCCACGCCGCCCGCGGGGAGCGAAATGGCCGGGAGATAGATCGCGTGGCGGTTGCAGTCGTGATCCACGACGGTGATGGTCGAAGGCGCGATGGAGAGTGCCGCCGCGACGGGCGCATTCACCGTTACCCGTACATTCACATGCCCGGCCAGCGCGGCGGGATTCGTGATCTGATTGCCGCTCGCCGTGCCATCCACTCGCAGGAGCACATCACCGGCAACGGAGCCCAGGATCATCGATGCCCCCGCGGGAAGGACTTCCGGCCCCACTCCATCCACCTGCCAGACCGGCGTAGGGGAGGAAACGAGATCATCCTCCTCGTACGGGAAGATCTGCGTAGGCGGGGCGGAACGGAAGTTGCGCGTGGCCCAGTAGCTGTACTCGGAGACCGGATCGCCCGAGTCGTCGCGATGGCGCACTTTGTAGTAGTAATCCGTGTCGTACTCGAGGATGGTGCGTCCCGCGTACGGGCCTTCAAAGATGCCGTCGCCGAGGTGGATGTGTACTTTCAAAGAGCCGACGGACACACATGTGGCGTGCCAGACGCGGACCGCGCCGGAAGTCTTCCAGATCTCCCAATCGCTGCAGAGGTGGTTCGCGCCCACGGGGCTCACCATGTTCGCCGTCACCATGTGCAGGTCCGAGGCGTTGATGATCTGTCCCTCGTTGCCGGGCTCCGTGATCGTGGGCGTGGCCGGGCGACGGTCGTCGCCGGGGTTGGCGGCGTTGACCGAGAAGGCGATGACCCCTGTGCCGGTGCGGCTCTGCACGTCCGTGATTGTGAACGGAAGCGACCTGGCCCCGGCGGCGGTGGCGAAGGCGAGTGGCAGGGACGCGCTCCAGATGTTGTCGCCCGCGTGGGCATCGCCGCCGGTGCCGGAATCGTTCAGCGCGAGCGTCGAGCTCAGCCCCACCGTGGAAGCGTTCACTACGACCGAGCTGATCGTGTTCGGCGCGGCTGTCGCGGGCGTGACGGCGACGGTGACCAACCCCGTGGCCCCGGCGTTGATCGGATTGGGCGTCTCGGCGCCGGCGCCGACGGGATTGGCAAGCGAGGCGGGCGTGAACGACCACGAGAGAATGTCGTGCTGCTCGTTGGCGCCGCCGGTGGTGCCCGTGAACCCAAGCCATGCCTGGCCGGAGTTGAGATTCAGCGCGGTGGCGAAGCTGAACGGCGCGGTGATGACGGGGGTGGTCAGGTTGTCGTAGAAGAACGTGATGGTGCCGGGGACGTAGATGATGCGCACGGTGTGCGTGGAGCCGTTGTCAACGGCGGTGGCGGCCGAGGGGCTGTAGATGCCGATCGAGGCCGATTCCGCGACGCTGTTCGGCGCGGTGCCGAGGGTATGGATCGAGATGTGATTGGCGTTGGGATCGTTGGTGTTCGTCGCTCCGCCGCACGCGCCGGTCGTCTGGTACGTGTCGAACTCGAAGGCGATCGAGTTGGGCATGCCGTCGTAGCCGAGGGTGCAGCCGCCCCCGCCGGTGCCGATCGCAGTTGAAGAGGAGTTCTGGATCACGAAGGCAAAGCCATCGGCACCGCCGTTGTTGCGATTGGTGATCTGGAACACAAAGTCCACGGCAAATCCCTGCGCAACCGTCTGGCGCGTGGCGTACCACGCGCCGCCCTGCTGGTTGTTCGTCGCGGTCGTCAGCCGCAGATTCCCGCCGGTGACCGCGGCGGAGCCGACAAGGTTGAACCCCGTCGCGCTGGGAAAAGTGTTGAAGCTGAACTGTGCGCCCGCTTGCGCGGCCAAAGCCGTCGCGGCGACGAAGGCGACAGAAGTTCGTATTAGTTCTCGGATCATGGAGAGAGCCCCTGGTGCGTGGACGCATCGTCGCGGCCGCGCTCGACACATGAAGTATGGCACAAAACTCCGTGCCTGCGCATGAACGTTTGCTCAGAAAAATGCGGCAACCGAGCAACGCCGCACGTTCGTCGCGCCCCGTGATTGAAAACCCCCGGGGCGGTTGCCCCGGGGGTCTGGAGAGTCCATCCAGTGGTGAGAAGGTGATTCAGCAGCCGGCGAACCAAGCGGCGAGGAAGTCGAAGATGTCCTGGACATTGATGCCGCCGATGCTGTTGAAGTCGGAGCGGGGGTCGGCGGAGAACCATGCGGCGAGGAAGTCGAAGATATCCGCGACGGTGACGGAGCCGGAGCAGTTGAAGTCCGGAGCGCAGACCACCACGGTTGCGGCGGTGGAGAACTGCGTGTTGCAGCAGTTGCTCACGACGCAGTCGTAGGACCCGGCCGAAGTAGCTGTGACGGGGTTGAAGTCCAGGGTGCTTGCCGTCGCGCCGGAGATCGGCGTGCCGCCCTTGCGCCATTGATAGTTCAGGGCGGTCCCGGAGGCGACGACGCTCAGCGAGGCGGTCGCGCCCGGGCACGTATTGAGATTGGAGGGAGAGGTGTCCACGGAGACGCCGGAGCAGACGTCGAGTGTCGCCGGGCTCGTTGGCTGGGCCCCGCAGGTACCGGTGACCACGCAGTCATAGGAAGCGGCATCGGTGAGCGCGGTGACAGGGAACGAGAGCGTGGGGGTGGTGGCCCCGCCGATGTTGACCGTGTTCTTGCGCCACTGGTAGGTGCGCCCGAAGCCGGTGGCCGCGATCGTGAAGGAGGCGGGAGACCCGACGCAGACACTCACCGGGGAAGGATTCAGCGTGATATTGACGGGTGCGCGAACGGTGAGGTTGGCGGTGTTGGAGGTCAGCGATCGGCAAGGGGTGGTGATGATGCAGTTGTACCCGCCGGCATCGTCGACAGTGACCGGGGAGATGGTGATTGAAGAGTCGGTCTGGCCGTCAACATCTGTGCCGTCATGCTGCCACTGGAAGGTGGCGACATCCGAGACCGTCACGGTGAAGACGACGCTGGCGCCTGGGCAAACAGTGGCGGTGGGCGCGGGCTGAGAGACGATGTTGATGTTGCCGAACGTCAGCGTGACTGCGTTGGTGGGGGCGCTGCCGCACCCGTTGGAGGCGATGCAGTCATAGCTTCCCGCGTCACCGGCGACGAGCGGGCTGATAGTGAGAGAGTTGGAAGTTGCGCCGGAGATGGGCACTGTGTTCTTCCGCCACTGGAACGTGGGGACCGAGCCGGACGCGGCACACGTGAACGTGACCGAGCCGCCCGCACAGCCGCCGGCGGGCTGCGGCTGGGCGGTAATCTGCGGGGCGACGCAGTTGGCATTGATGGTGTAGAGCCCGGTGCCGGTGGCGTTGCCGCTTGCCGTGCCCGAGCCGTCGGAGTTGGTGACGGAGATGTTGAACGCCCCGCCGGCCGCGCCCGCGGCGACGTTGAACACTAGCCCGGTGATCTGGGTGCCCAGCGGGTTGACCACCGGTGTTCCGGTGACGGTGACGCTGGACCCGGAAACGGTCACCTGCGAGGCACTGGTGATGCCTTTGAAGTTCACACCGGTGATGGTGACAGGCACAGCGACGTTGGCGCCAGAGAGATTGGGCGTCACACCAGTAACGGCGGCGGTCGCACCGGAGACGACGAGGGAAACCGTGTCCGAATTCTGCATCCCGAAGGTGTCGGTCACACGAAGCTTGATCGCATACGTGCCGTTGGAGACATACTGCTTCACGGGCTGGGCGAGCGTGGAATCGAAAGCCCCGCCGAATGCCCCGTCACCGTCGAGGTCCCAGGCGTAGGAGGTGATGCTGGCGCCGGTGTCCGTGGCGTATGAGCTGATGTTGCCCATGAAGAAGCAGTTGGTGTTCGCGAGGATGCGCTTGTTGATGCCAGCCATGGCCACGGGCAGAGCGTGGGAGGTGCCCACGCGAATCGTCATGTCGTAGAGCTGGACGAACTGATCCGCCGCGGCGTTGGGGCCAACGTCAACAATCCGCGCCCAATACGTTCCGGCGGCGAGCGCTGGAGCGACGACGGTTTCGGGGCTGCCTGCCGCCGCGGCGTTGGAAGTCTGCAACACGGTGGCGCCGTTGGCGCCGTTGCGAAGCTCGACGCTGAGGTTGCCGGCGCCCACAGCGTTGACGGCCGCGGTGGTTCCGGAGCATCCGCTGGACTGCTGGCCTTCCGTGTAGTTTCCGCCGGTGGCCGTGGCCGTGATGGTGACATCCTGGGCGGAATCGAGCGTGAACTTGAACCAATCCTCTCCGGAGGCGTTGAAGCCCGCGGTTCCATTTGTCGAGAGGTTCCGCTCGATGATCGAATGCACGTTGGGGGCGGTGAGGGAGCCGAAATCCTTGGCGTTTATGCCGGAGTTATTGCCGGCGTAACGGTCGCCGTAGTTGCGACCCGCGCCGCGGCGTTCGTCGATCTGGGTGCCGTCGAAGTTCACGTTGATGAAGGGCTCCATGAGCTTGGTGTTGTCGCATGGAACCGGGTGGATAAAGCCCAGACCATGCCCGTGCTCATGGGAGACGACATTGCGGAGATAGCGGTAGTTGTTGCCCGTGCCGCCCATGGCACCGGTGCCGAACTGATCGGAGTTCAGGGTCATGTCCGCCCCGCCATTGGGGAACAGGTCGTATGCGAGCACGCCGGAGGACGTGCCCTGCGGGATACAGCCAAAGCGGATATCCCCGCGTGCGAGCGTGTGGGCGGTGGAGGAGGTCATCGCCGTGTTGTCGTCGGCCACCTCGGTGTAGACGATGCCGTTGAACCGACGCCAGGAGCCGATCGCCTGACGGATGAGTTCACGTCCACGGTCGCCGTTGCCGGCGCCGAAGAGCGTCGTGAACGTGGCGTTGAGGTTGTTGGCCGTGCTCGCGGGGCTGCCCCAGAGAGGGCCGTCGGCGGGGAAGGAGACCGAGAGGTTCGCCTTGATGGCGCGGCCGGATGTGCCCTGCGAGCCGTTTCCGGTCCAAACGGTGTTGTCCGAGAAATAACGATTCCCCAGGCCCACCAGCGGGGGCGGGAGCGCCTGGTAGCGGGCCATGATCTCGTCAAGCTGGGCTTGCGTCGGATTCGAGACGAAGCACATCGCGACACCCTTCTCCAGCGAGAGCCGCTCGATCTCCAGCAGCGACATCATTCGTGTCATGGTCGGCGCGACTCGCGCTGACGCGGCCACTGCCGGTGCGGGCGTCGTGTCGCACTCGTCTTGGACCCCCAGCCCGTGGGCCGTGCCGCAAAGCGCGGTTAGGGTGCATACAACCGCCGGCCCGTAGAGCCGGAGAACGCTGTTCTTGCTGGGCATGAAGATGATCCTGAGAAACAAGGGCCTGAGGGTGAACGAAATCCGCCTCGGGACAGGCAAGGACATTGAAGTATGCCATCGGTCTGCCCGGACGCCTTCCATCCGGACCATATTCTGCAAGGGTTCCGAAGTGCGAGCAAGTCGGCACAATGGAGTCCGAGAACTACTCCACATTTGTGCGAGCATGGGGGAGTAGTGGCCAAGATTGGCCGATTGCCCGCGTTTTCCCGGGAGGAGAAGGAGTGGACCCGCCGCAGGCGTTTCTGCTTGATCGTCTCATTACCCGTACGGATACAACGCGGACGAAATCGAGTCTGGATTGCTCTCGACGGCGCGGCGATCCGCTGTCCGTGCCGGGGCTCTGCGCGGGCGGTCAGGCCGCACAACTCCGGATATCCCTGACGGGCGGAGAGGACTTGTTCTCGAATGGAATATCAGCCCTCCGAGTTCACCCAACAATCGATGAGACCGAGTTCTTGACATCACGATCGGGTGTGTGCGCGGGCAAAGCCCGTCGCAGCCGATGTATTTCTCCAGAGAACGGTCTCGCATTTCCGTACGGGTCTGAACCGTGTCGTATCCTCCGCCCGGGCAAGAGATTCATCCCTTTCGAGGGTGATTACCGAGAGACGGGCATTGACCACGATTCAATCCAGACCGTTTGCTGAAGACGGGCGTCTTGCCGTCAATGGCCTTCGCCAGGCGCTTGCGGATGTGCTGTTCTCCGTCGGCGCCGATCCCGGCGAGCCCCAGGAACTCTCCCGCAAGTTCGGACTCGACAAAACGCTGACCTGGAAGATCTCCCGCGTGGTCCGTGAAGATGATGCCTGGGAGGCCGTGCAGCACATTCCGCGCCGGCCGAGCATCGAGATCTTTACCCGGGCGATGACCAAGCACGGCGCGCCGAACCATACCGTGGAATCGCTCTGGGACGCCGTCGAGGTGTTTGAGCATTTCATTGAAACGCACTCGGGCGACCGCGAAACACTGGAAATGATGGCCGGGGCTTCGGCCAAACGCACTGCATCCAAACGCATGGAGGCATTCCGCAAGTCCGGCTATCAGGCAGGCGCCGCGGTGTGGGGCGTTCACGCGCGGCTGCAACTCGCCTCACAGCTCATTGCGCCGGGAGCGGCCGACGGAACGCTGGACTTGGCCGTGGTCTGCGGCTTGCTCGGTTTCCGTCGACTGCGAGCCAATGTGCCTTGGGCGGTGGCATCCGTCCACGCGTGGGATGGGGAGAGCGAGTTCGACGCTGAATACCCGACCAAGCTTGCCCCCATCGATCCGAGCATTCGCCGGGGCGATGTGCCGCTGCTCCGCCAGTTCTGCTCGCAGCCACAGGCCGACATGCTCTCCGTCGAGCATCCGGCCAAGACACACCGGTTCATGCTGGCGGAGGGGCCGGTGGGCAAGACGGCCGCGGCGACGGTCTTTCTGGGGTGGATGGTGCGTGATGTCGCGTCGATCCGGCAGTCTTTTCCCGGCGAGACGGGCGATCACATCGTGAACCTCTCCACGCCGGTGGAAGAGCTGGTACACGATCTGTTCATCCACCGCGACCTGCGCGTGGCCATGAATCCGACGGCGCACGTGTACAGCCAGCTCCCGGGGGGGCCGCAGTACCCCGCGGGGGGAAAGGACGCCGCGCTCCTCCCCGTGCCGACGGAAGTGGCCGAACTGGGCGCCTGCCCGCCGGACGCAACGATGCTGGAGATCCCGCGGTACCGCGAGATGATCGAGATGGCCGCACAGCGGTTGGGACACTCGCTCAACGACTTTGCGGCGTACCGCTTTCGTCTTCGCTATCCGCCGATCCCGGCCATGGCGGTGATGCGTCACAACCTGCTGCCGTGAGCGAATCGTTCAACATCCGGCGAACCACGCGGCCAGGAAGTCAAAGATGTCCTGCACGCTCAGGCCGCCGAGGTTGTTGAAGTCCGCGCGGGGATCGCCGGCGAACCACGCGGCGAGGTAGTCGAAGATGTCCTGCACCTCGATGGAGCCCGAGCCGTTGAAGTCCGACGGGCAGGGAACGATTCGAAGCACTTCGCCGGTGAGCCCTGCCGGACCGAGCGTGGTGCCCGTGAGCACGTAGAGCTCTCCCGCGTTGTCGCGCCCCATGCCTTTGACATACCGCGCCAGGGTTCGATCTGTTCCGCCGAGAATCGGCCGGAGCATCGGGCCCGGAGCAGTCGGAGTGTTCGGCGCACCCATGTTCGCGTAGAACAGGTGGCCGTCGGCAGATCCGAACGTGGTGGAGAAATCGCCGAAAGCGTACTTCCCGACGAGGCCCGGGAATGCCGTGCCGCGATAGACGTAGCCGCCGATGATCGCCAGCCCGATGGGGCTGGTCGTCGTGCCGACGGTGAAGGTGTGCGCGTAGTCGAAGACCGGTTCGGTCATTCCCGTGGAGTTGCAGGTGGCCGGAGGTGTGGTGGTGTGGAAGGGATCGAAGCAATGCCTCCCCTCGCGGATCGGCCAGCCGTAGTTGCCGCCGATGGTAACGATGTCCAGCTCTTCGAATGCATCCTGACCGACGTCGGCGACGATGAGGGAGTTGGTCGCCCCGGAACCGAAATCATCGAAGCTGAAGTCGTAGGGATTTCGGAATCCATAGGCGTAGATGCCCGCGTACGCGCCCGCCGTCGCGATGAACGGGTTCGAAGCAGGCGCGACGAGCGTTCCGGGCGTGCTCACATCGAAGCGATGCACCTTGCCCATGGCGACGGCGATGTTCTGCGCGTTGCCCGTCGGCCCGTGCGAAGGCGGGCTGTCGGCGAGTCCGTCGTTGGCCCCGCCCCCATCGCCCATGGAAAAGTAGAGGAATCCATCGGGACCGAAGGCAATCCCGCCGCTGTTGTGGTTGAACTGCGGCTTGTCCACCGTGAAGAGCACCGTGCCCGTGGGGTTGGCGACGTTTGAAGAAGGCGGCGTGGCGACGTACTCGGCGAGCACCTCGGTGTGGCAGTTGAAAGGCGGCGCGGCGCACCGGTCAACCCCGACAACCCCGGGACGAGGGCGCGAGTAACGCACAAAGAAGCGTCCGTTCGTGGCAAACTGCGGGTGGAAGGCCAGGCCGAGCAGGCCGCGCTCGTCGTAGCCGGCATTCAACGTCACGATGCTGCCCGTGAGGTCGAGAAAGGGCGTTGGCAGAAGCACGCCATTCTGAATGACGCGGATCATGCCCGCCTGATCGACGACAAAGAGTCGCCCTGAGCCGTCGAGGGGCTGTTTGAGTTGCACGGGCGAAACCAGCCCGGAAACGACCGGACGCAACTCGATCTTCAGCGGCCCCGAGGCGATCTGCGCGCCGGCATTGCCCGCAGGCAATCCCACGCCAACGAGCGACAGACATGCCAACACAGCGGCCCGAGCGACGACAACACCGACACCAAGAACGCGGATTGCGTGGCGCATGAAGAACACTCCTGATTGTGCCAACCAGAGCCAGCGCCGTGCGCCCGCTCCCCCACACACGAGATGAGATGTTGCCGCTCCGGCGGGGATTTGCACCCGAGCCACTATCCCGGCAAGATGGCCAGATGTGGCGCACAGGGCAGCCCGAGCCCCCAGTTTCAGACCGAACCATTTAGCAACCGGCGAATTAGCAGCCGGCGAACCAGGCGCTCAGGAAGTAGAAGAGGTCCTGGACATTGGTCGATCCGGAGCGATCCGCGTCGGCACGCGGGCTGGGCTGGAAGAAGCCGGTGATGAAATCGAAGATGTCCTGGATGGAAATCGCGCCGTTGCAGTTGTAATCGGCGACGCAGAATCGGACGCTCGCGGGAATAGTGGCGGCCTGGCCGCAGGGATTGGTGATGAGGCAGTCGTAGTTTCCCGAGTCGTCCGTCGCTGCGTTGGCGATCAAAAGTGAGCCGGTGAGCGCCCCGGAAACCACTGCCCCGGTGGGCGTGGGTCCGTTGGCGATGACAACGCCGTCTTTCCGCCAGACGAACTTGAGCGCATCGCCCGCGGCGGCGACGGTGAGCGCGGCGTTGGCGCCCTGGCAGCGCGTCCCGCCCGTCGGCTGTGCAGAGATGCTCGGCGCGGTGCAGAGTAGATTGAACTGACGCATCATCTCGTGATCTTCATGCTCGAAAATGTGGCAGTGGTACGGGAAGATTCCGGAGAAGTCGCTGAACCTCTGGATCACCCGCGTGATCTGGCCGGGCTGGGTCTGCACGGTGTCCTTCCAGCCGGCCTCGTTGGCCGGCGGAGGAACGCGCGGGCCCACGGGAATCACCGCGCCATCGGTGCCCAGAACGAAATCCTGGCGGTCCAGCACTTGCGACTGCACGAGGTGGATGTGCATGGAGTGGACATCCGGCGAGCGGTTGATCCACGACCAGATCTCCGTCGTGCCCACGCGGGGCATCTCGGTGATGTCGTCCCACATCAGGCCGTTGATCAGCCACATGCTGCCGTGCGCCGGGCACTGCGTGTCCTGCACGGGCATCAGGCTGAAGGGCCGATCGATGACGGCGTCGGACTCCGGCGTTCTTGGCACCCCCCCACTCACAAGCACCGCCGGCAGCGCACCGGTGGACCCGGACTGCGATCCGACGACGAACTTCATGACATTGGGAATAACCGTCTCGGGCGGGCCGCCGGGGGCTGGCACCGGCGCGCTGTTGGTGAGCACAATCTCGGTTCCCGCCGCATACGCCGAGAAGTCGATCACAATGTCGGCACGCTCGCCGGGGGCAATGGTGAGCTGCGTCAATGGAACCGGCGCGCCCAGAAGCCCCTGGTCCGAGCCGATCTGCTGGAACGTCGCTCCGTTGGAGAGCGTGAGCGCGTACACGCGCGTGCCGCTTGCGTTGACGATGCGGAAACGATACTTGCCCTGACGCACATTCAGGAACGGCCAGACCTTTCCGTTTACGAGAATGAAATCACCGGCGAAATGGTCCTGCCACGTATCCAGATACTTCAGCGAACCGTCGGGGTTGAACGAGCGATCCTGAATCACCAGCGGCACTTCGTACAGCCCGCCGGGCAGACCCAGCGCATCCTCGGCCGCATCGCGGATCAGGTAGAACCCCGCGAGCCCCATGTACACATTCAAGCGGGTGATCCCCAGCGCGTGGTCGTGGTACCAGAGCGTCGCGGCCTGCTGGATGTTCGGATAGTTGTACAGAGATGACTGGGCCCCGGGCGGGAAGTTCGCGTCCGGATCCCCGTCGCTCTCGGGCGCTACGCGCAGCCCGTGCAGGTGAACAACCGTGCGCGGCACGACGCCTGTGATGTCCGGCCCGTGCAGGCATGTGTCCACCGAAAGCACGTGCTGGGTGCGAAGCTGGCCCGTCGTGATGTCCCGCAGATCGTTGATCCAGGAGACCGAGATCGGCTGGTCGCGACGGGCCTCGATTGTGGGGCCGGGATACTGGCCTTCGTAGCCCCAGACAGTGGTATTGGGCAGATCGCGATGGAGTCTCCGGGAGACCTCAACCATGTGGATGTCGTAATGAGCCGCGCCGCCCGCGGTGCCGGTCGTCGGCGTGGCGACGGCGGGGATGGGAAGCGCATCAACGAACGGTGTGAGGATGATGGGGCAGACCTGTCCGGCGCAGACCGTCGCGTTGCCCTGATAGGTTCCCGCTCCCCCCGCCTGGCCGGCGCAGGCCGCGCTGGTGAGCACAGAGCAGAGGCCGCTCGTCAAACAGCACGCGCCCGTCGGCTGCGGGCAGGGATTGGGCAAGCAGACACTGCCATCTGATTGGTACACACCAGCGGAAGCCGCGCAGGCCGCCTGCGTGGAAACCGTGCAGGCGGTGCTTCCGGTCGAGCAGCACGCTCCGGTGGGCAACGTGCATGGGCTGGGAACGCAGACGGAGTTGTCTCCCTGATACGAGCCGGTCTGCGTGGCACAACTTGCGGCGGTGAGCAAGGTGCAGGTGCCCGTGGCGCCGTTGGGGCCGCAGCACGCACCGGTGGCGGGGGCCGGGGGCGTGTACACGACGCTCAGGATCGGGCGGTTGGCGACGGTGGTGACGTTGCGGGAATCGAACCGCTTGGAGGTCTGAGCGCGGGTCTCATCGCCACGGACGACCCAGCCGAAGTTGTTGGCGGGGGTGGTGATCCAGGACTGCACATCCGCAGCCATCGCCGCGCTAGACCAGGTGAATCGAGTGCCTACGGAAGTGGAGACAGATGTCGTCGCGCTGGCCGCGGCGGCAAAGTCGCCACCGGCGGTTGTCCAGAACTGCGTGTTGTAGAAGCGATGGAGCCAGGTGGCGTCGTTGGTCGCGGCGGTGGTGCCCTGGCCGGTGGTGCCGGTGTCGTTGGACGCCCCCTCGCCCCAGTTCGCGGTGGCGCGGTGCAGCGCCACATTCGCGTTGCCCGCGGCCCCGGCGCGGTTGAGGCGCATGGAGAGCGACACGGAGTTGATGGTGGATCCGGCGGGGATCGCGCTGAGATCGAAGTGGATGACCGATCGGCGGATGAAGTTGGCCGACTCGTTGGTGCGCCCGGCAAAGAGGTCAACGCCCTGCCCGTTGCTTGTGGTGCCGGCGGTGGACTGGTAGAGCGTGTTGTCCTTGTCCGGGTTGCGGGTGATGGTGGTCTGCGCAAGCGAGAGCGTGGGCGCCCCGATCGCCAGAGCGACAACAGAGACAGCCCAGCACACGCCGCGGAAGTGCCACATGAAACAATCCTGGTTCGCGCCGGGTGCGCGATATTGGGGGAGCCAACCGATGCCCTCGAAAGGGGCCGAGCAGATACGTGAGTTGTGGCACGGCAGATTCGAGGGACAAAAAATCACGCTCTCTGACGCGAGAATCTGGGCTTCTTTGCAGGGGAATGACGCGAGTTTCGGAATACTGGCCAGTCCTGGCCAATGTTCAGTAGCCCGAGAACCAAGCCACGATGAAGTCGAAAACGTCCTGCTGGCTCAGCCCCGAGCCATTGAAATCGGCTCGCGGGTCGCCGGCGAGCCACGCGTCCAGGAAGTCAAAGACATCCTGCACTTCCAGCGCGCCCGAGCCGTTGTAGTCCGCGGCGTAGCAGCAGCCGAAGTTGAAGTTGATCGGATTGCGCGGGGCCACCGCGGCGAGAGAGTTCAGGAACAGCGACTGCGCCGCGGCGCTTGCAGCCGGCGGGGGTGTGCACCCAGCGAAACCGGCGGACTCAGCCCAGACCGCGTCATTGATCAACACCGCGTGCCCGAGATCAAGTGTGAACGCGCCCGCGACGGGTTGGGAGCCGGAGAGCAGCATCGGGACGCCGTTGGGGCCAATCGCATCGAAGACGCGGCAGGGGCCCCCGGTGATCGGCGATGCGACAGCGCCATACGGCCCGGCCAGCACAGCGGCCGCAGGAACAGGATCGAACGATTGCGAAGTGCCCGAACCCCCCGGAGATGCGCCGAAGATGGACGCGAGATCCGCACCAGCGTTGTCGTACATCGCGAGCACGCCGCCACCCTGGCGGACGAACTGGGCGAGCAGGTTTCTCTCGCACGCCGAGAGCCCCGAGGCAAGCCCCGTCAGCACGACCACATCCGCGCCGCCAAGAGAACTGGTGGTCAGCGTGTTCACGGGGGGTAGAACGGCGACGGGTCGGTCCACTTTCCCTGCGCCGCCGAAGAGCGAGGGATCGGCCAGCCACGTTCGTTCTCCCGAGAACGCGGGACTGTCGGCCAGCGAAAGGGCCGTGCCACCGAGCGTGCAGGAGCCGGTGCGAGCGCCGTCGAGCGTGAGCACGCGAAGGGGCGTGCGTGCGGCACCCGAGACCACCAGCGAGAAGGAGGCGTCGATGACGCCGGGCGTGCGCGGGTTGCTGTCCTGCGCGATGACATCGGCAAAGACGTCCACACGGTATCGGCCGGCGGCGGGAGCGGGAACGAAGATGTTCTCGAGCGTGTCTTTCGTGTTCGAAGTTCCACCCGGGGTGGAGTTGTTCGAGGCGGCGAGGCCGTTGTTCCCCCACCAGATCGTTCCATCCGGCGCGGTGACGCGGAGCGAAAGGTCGTTGATGCGGTGCTGCGTGGCAGAGACCGTGCCCGGCGGATCGGCGTAGGCCATAGTGAGGGCAAGAAGGGGCGATCCGGCCGTTACATCAAAGGTGTACGACGCGGACTGCCCCGCGAGCAGATTCTTCGCCTCGTTCTCGACGTACATCGTCGGGGCCAGCGTCAGCAGACGTGCCAGGTCGATGCACCCCCACCCCTGCACGTTGCGATTGATCGACGCGTTCGGTCCGCCGGCCGTCCAGGTGTATCGATAGGCGGAGTGGATCGCCAGCGCCCGCGCGGTCGTCTGGTACGGACGGCTCTCGAAGACACTGGCGCGATGGCCGAAGCCCGGAAAGATTCCCTCGTGCCACATCTGGAAGATCAGGCCCATGTGGCCGCAGATGATCGGCGTGGCGGCGGAGGTGCCGCCGAACGTCGGGGTGTAGGCGGTGTCCGAGGTGTCGGTCGTGGTGAGGACCGAATCGTAGAAGTGGGCGAGTTCCGGCTTGATGCGTCCATCCGCGGCGGGGCCGATGGAACCGCCGCCGACGGCGTCGTCGGCGCGGGAGAGCGTGTTCTGATGGTTGAACGCGCCGACGGCGAGCACGTTCTTCGCCCACGCCTCGGGGCGCGAGTTGCGATCGGAGTTGTTGCTCTGACTCTGGCAGATGAGCAGGCCCGTCTGGAAGATGATCTGGTCCATGCCCTGCGAAAGGGTGGTATACACGGTTGTCAGCCCGCTTCCCCAACTGTTGCTCTGGAAGACGACGTTGTTCTGATCGACCGACGCGGCCGTCACCGTCAACCGCGAGGCGGTGCCGCCGAATCCGGAGAGGGACGTGTAGGTATTGACGTACTTGGCCGCGGCATCGGGAAGCAGGCCGCGCCCGGCGGGGTTTCCACTGCCGTCGCCGAAGATGATTCCGAACGTGCTGGTGCCATGGGACGTGTCGGTGGAGTTCGTGCGCACGATCGGCGCGGGGCCGGGAGCGGAGAAGGCCTGGTGGGTGACGCGCACGCCGGTGTCGATTGTTTCGCCGCGCACGCCCTGGCCGGTGAAGCCGGTGGCGGCTTCGAGGGCGTTGGCTCCGGAGATCTGGCGGACGATGTCCATGTCCGTTTCGGCCGGGCTCCAGGGATCGACGAAGGCGACTTCCGTGAGCGCGAGCACGCCGATGAGTTGTTGCTGCGTGAGCAGGGCTCGCAGCAGATTGTCGTCGGGTGTGAGATCCTGCACGACGCCGCCGAGCTGGCCGATCGCGTGGGCGACGATGTTCTTCATGGGAATGCCGGAACGATGGACCTGAATCCAGAAGCTCGCGGGCTTGCCTTCGGCGAAGGACTCCATCGCCTGAACGTACGGCTTGCCCCAGTTGGCTTGGAACTCGGCGCGAGCGCCGGCGTCGTTTCCGCCGAACTTCGGGAGATAGCCGCGCAGGATGTTCGCATCGCTCTTGTACGCGGGCTCGAAGGAGCCGACCCATCGCACGCCGGGAAGCGTGCGAACGGCGTCGATCGATTTCGGATCCAGATCAACGATCAGCGCTGCGGCGGGCAGCGAGGCATAGATCACGCCCCCGAGCCGTTCTACCTGCGAGCGCAGAACATCGAACGGGGGAACCGCGAACTGCACAATGAACGCGCGATGGTCGGCGTTGGCGGCCAACGGCGCGGGCACAGGAAAACGCCTGACCCCCGGCGCGAGGGGATCGAATCGCTCCCAGCGGAGTTCAAGGATGGCATTCTCCCCCCCACCCCCACCACCTCCCCCGCCCCCACCATTCTCGATCGGGCGGGACCATTCGGGCGCGGCGGCGGGGGGCGTGATGCCCCGCGTGAATGCGTAATACTGCTGCGTGACGCCGCGGGCATCGGTCTGATTCCACGTGAGTGCGGCCCCGGTGCCGGCCAGACGCGTCAGGCGGGCCTCGGCGATGGCATCGGGGGTGGATTGGACGAGCAATCCATCGACGCGCAGCGCCGTTGCGCCGGCACGCACATCAATCGTCGGTTCACCGACGACCGATGCGGCAATCGCCCCGGCGGCCGGGAGCATCGTGGCGAGTGCTGCGAAGAGAAGGCCGACGACGCGGGCACGGGATGGTCGCACGGTGCATGTCCCCTTTCACGCCCATCGGAGGTGGGCCGGGCATGTACAGCGTACCAGAATGTCCCTAACCCGCAAGGCGAACGTGCAATGCCCATTGGCGGTGAAAAAACAGCCCCCGACACGGGTCGGGGGCTGTGCAATATACGTATTTCAATGTTCCGCCGACTTACTTGCCCTTGAACGTTCCCTTGAACGTGGTGCAGGCGTCCAGAAGCTTCTTCTCCAACTCCTTGTCAATCGCCTTCTTGGTCGTCAGCTCATCGCGGAGAGCCTTGGCGGTGGTGGAGAAGTAGTGGGCGAGGCCCTTCTCGAACTCGGCGACGTGCCTGGTGTCCACGTCGTCCATGAAGCCCTTGCTGGCGGCGAAGATCGAGACGACCTGGTCGATCACGGGCATAGGCACGTACTGGGGCTGCTTGAGGAGCTCCACCATGCGGGCTCCGCGATCGAGTTGCTTCTGCGTCGCCTTGTCCAGTTCGGTGCCGAGCTGGGCGAACGCTTCGAGTTCGCGGTAGGCCGCGAGGTCGAGTCGCAGCGAACCGGCGATCTGCTTCATGGCCTTGATCTGGGCGTTGCCGCCGACGCGGCTGACCGAGATACCGACGTTGATGGCCGGACGAACGCCCGCGAAGAAGAGTTCCGGTTCGAGGTAGATCTGGCCGTCGGTGATGGAGATCACGTTCGTCGGGATGTACGCCGAAACGTCGCCTTCCTGGGTTTCGATGATCGGAAGAGCCGTCAGCGAGCCCGCACCGTTCTCCTTGGAGAGCTTCGTGGCACGCTCCAGCAGACGGCTGTGGAGATAGAAGACGTCGCCGGGGTAGGCCTCGCGGCCGGGCGGGCGGCGAAGGAGCAGCGAGAGCTGGCGATACGCCACGGCCTGCTTGGAAAGGTCGTCGTAGATGCACAGGGCGTGCTTGGGCATTGGCATGCCATTGGAAAGCTTCGCGCCCTCGTTCTTGCCCTGCCACATGAAGTACTCGCCCATTGTGCACCCGGTGTACGGGGCGATGTACTGCATGGGGGCCGGATCCGAAGATGCGGCGTCGACAACGATGGTGTAGTCCATCGCGCCGTATTTGCGGAGCGTCTCGACCGTCGCGGCGACGGTGGATTCCTTCTGGCCGATGGCGACGTAGATGCAGACCATCGCGTCCGGGGTGCCCCAGAACTGCTTCTGATTGATGATGGTGTCGATGGCGACGGCGGTCTTGCCGGTCTTGCGATCGCCGATGATCAGCTCGCGCTGGCCGCGGCCGATCGGGATCATGCTGTCCACGGCCTTCACGCCCGTCTGCATGGGCTCGGTGACGGGTTGACGCTCGGCAATGCCCGGGGCGATGATGTCGACCTTACGGAACTCGGTGGCGTTCAGGGCCGGGCCATTGTCTAGCGTGCGCCCGAGCGGATCGACGACGCGACCGAGGAGCTGCTCCCCGACGGGGACCTGCAACAGACGCCCGGTGGACTTGACGAGGTCACCCTCCTTCACGGAGAGGTAGTCGCCGTAGATAACCGCGCCGACGGTGTCGAGCTCGAGGTTGAACACCTGCCCGATGACCGTGCCGGCGCTGGACTGGAACTCCAGCATCTCGCCGGCCATGGCCTTGGCCAGGCCGTAGATGCGGGCGATGCCGTCGCCGACCTCAACCACCCGTCCAACCTCGCTGATTTCCAGCTCGGCGGCGTACTGGGCGATCTCCTGCTTGATCACACTGGCGATCTCGTCGGTCTTGATCTTCATGGTCGTTCCTGGGTGCTTGAACCCCTGCTCGGGCGAGCGGCCGACCGGCCGGCCCAACAGGGGGAGGCAAGGGTAGCGCACCCCTTCGCGGGTTTCACCAGTCGGGACCGAATGGACATGGCCCGACATACCCCAAGAAACCCCGAACGGGGCGGGCAGGGCTACTTCGCGTCGCGCTTGACGACCCGGCTGAGCCGCACGATCTGGCTGTTGGCCGCGGCACTGACACCGGGGGGGAGGTCGGGGAAGACCGCGAGCTTGCTCTGGATGCCCTTGGCCAGATCGTCGCTGGAGAGCTCGATCATCGCCTTGACGGGCCACTCGCCCGAACGGATGCGCTGCAGCTGGTCCGACGGGCCTGAGAGCGTGACATCCGTGATGAACTTGTCCTGGAGTTCGACAATCCACTTGCCCGAATCCTCGTTCGGGGGCATGGAGAACCAGACCGGGACTGTCGGCACCTTGATGGTGTCCACCGTGCGTTTGAGCCGCAGGGTGACGGAGACCTGCTCCGCCGAGAAGACAACGTTCTCAACCCCCGCCAGCCCCTCGGGCGCCCGAACAATTGCGGAGACGCTCTGGGGAACATCGGCACGAAGCTGATGAAGATCGGCATCGGCGATGGTTGCCGAAATCGTCGCGCCTTCGGGAATACGCCCGGCCATCCCCTCGGGAACACGGATGGTGATCGTTGCGGGCATGCAGACCGGCTCGGAATCCAGCACGACGGCCGCGCCAAGCTCGACGTGTACGGGCAACTCACGCGAGACCAGCCGGATGACGTGTACGTTCACGCGGCGCGGTTCCACACTCGCAACGGTGCTGCCGATGTCGCGCAGTTCGGGCAGACTCGAGAGCGCCTCGCGCAGATCCACGTACCGCGCCTCGCCGGGGGTCATCGGAACGCCGGCAACGCCCGGGGCCAACCGGAACTTGTTGCCCACGATCATCGCCGCGGCGTCGATCGTGCGGGTTGTTCCCTCCAGCGTCACGCTGGCGGTGCCATGGAATGCGGGGTCGTCGGGCCGAATAAGCAGATCCCCCACCGGTTCGCTGGCAAAGTTGACGGTCGCGATGACGGAGCGGGAGGAGATGCTCTCCCCCTCGGCAAAGACCCACACCAGCACGGCGATCATCGCCGCGAGCAGGGCTGACTTCAGACGGGAACTGTTGTTGCTCAGGATCATGGTGCGTGAATGCGGGTGGGATCAGTCGCGGGGGTCGGAAAGTGCGGCGAGCTGCGAAGTGTCCGCGTTGGGATCGTGACGGGCTTCGATATGCACGCCGTTCGAGCTTGAACCGTGGGACTCCGGGGGGTGGGGCGCGCGGCCGGGCTTCCGCCCGCCGATGCGGTGCGTGAGTTCCTCGCGCAACCGATCCGCGTCGAGGCCCTGATCCAGCTTGCCGCGCTCGGCGAGGGAGATTGTGCCGGTCTCTTCGCTGATGACGATCACGATCGCATCACATTCCTTGCTCAAGCCAACCGCGGCGCGGTGGCGCGAGCCGAGGGACGAATCGGGCATCTCCGCGGGATCGGCAAGGGGCAACTGCACGCCCGCGGCCGTCACCATGGAGCCATTGATCGTGACGGCCAGATCGTGCAGCGCCGAGCCGGGGAAGAAGATCGTTTGCAGCAGGCGGGCCGTGAGATGGCCGTTGATCGGCGTTCCGCCCTCCACCAGCCCCTTGAGGGAGTTCTCACGCTCCACGACGATCAGTCCGCCGAACTTGGCGCGGCTGAGATACGCGCTGGCGTCGGTAATGGCATCCACGGCGGATTTTGCTGCGCCGTGTGAACGACGGAGCAGCGGCGTTTCGCCGAGCCGGATCAGCCCGCGCCGCAGCTCGGGCTGGAAGACGACGATCAGGGTGATGGCCAGAAGTGTGAGAAAGTGATCGTACAGGAACTTGACGCGCTGGAAGGAGTCGGCCGCGCCCACGATGCGGATGAGCAGCGTGGTGAACAGGAGCAGGACGAGGGTGCCCTTGAGCGCGCCGGCGGCCCGAGTTCCCTGCACAAAGCGGATAATCGCGTAGACCACCATCCAGATGACGGCGAATTCAATGGCGACCTGCCACCATGGGTAGCCGCCCAGCCGCGCACCGAGTCGTGTCAGGCGATCCCACATCATCGCTGCTGGAATCCTCGCTTTGCGAACGCCACAACCCCGCCCACCCGACAAAGTCCCCGAATCCGGCCCCTCCCACTCCGACCCGCGCCCCAATATCGGCCATCGTATGCGGCCCTCGCGGAAAGATGGGCCGACGGCGCGGGAAATCGACGCTTCTATGCTCCGCCGATGTCGCACCGAATCGTCGAGTTCCAGCCGACCCCGAACCCCAACGCGCTCAAGTGCATCCTCAATGCACCCCTGCCCGCGCCGATCCGCTCCTTTCGCAAGCGAGAAGATGCGGCCGGCGATCCGCTCGGCGAACGACTTCTCGCGATTCCCGGCGTTTCCTCCGTGCTGCTCTCCGGCTCATGGATGACCGTCAATAAGACGCCCGGAGCGGAGTGGTCCGGCGTGAAGCGGGCCGTGCAAGACGTGCTCAAGGCCGCCATCCCCTCCCCCCCCTCCGCCCCCACGCCATGACCCCCCAGAGCATCATCGCTGCGGTGGCCACCGGTTGGACAAGGAGCGACCGGGCCGTACTTCGCCTCTCGGGACGGGGCACACACGAGCTCTGCTCGCGGCTATTTGAACAGATTCCCGCGGATGGGAACACCATCATCGCCACGCGCCTGCGCCTGACCGACGCGCTCCTGCTCCCATGTCTGCTCATCCGCTACGACGGGCCCCGCTCGTATACGGGGGAGGATGCCGCCGAAATCGTCGTGCCCGGGAATCCCGTGCTGCTGGAACGGATCGCGGCACGCCTCGTGTCCGAACCCGGCGTGCGCGAAGCCCAGCCCGGCGAGTTCTCCGCACGCGCGTATCTCAACGGCAAGATGACACTGGCCCAGGCCGAGGGTGTGGCGGCACTCATTGCGGCCGGAACCGATGAACAGCTCGCAGCCGCGGCCGAACTGATGAGCGGGCGTACGGGCGAGCGGTATCGGGCGTGGGCCGACGAAGCGGCCAATCTGCTCGCCCTCGTGGAGGCAGGAATCGACTTCACGGATCAGGAGGATGTGGTGCCCATCGCGCCGCCGCGACTGGCGGCGCGGCTGGACGGGCTTTCATCGGCAATTCGGGCGGAACTGGGGGCGGCGGCGGGGGCCGAGCGGCTGACGGATTCCCCTCGCGTTGTGCTCGTTGGCCCGCCCAATGCCGGCAAAAGCACGCTTTTCAACGCCCTTCTGGGGCGGGAACGGGCCATGGTCTCGCGCGTTGCGGGAACCACACGGGATGCCATTGTGGAAGAACTGGACCTCTCCCGCGAGATGGCGTGCGGGCCTGTGGTTTCGCTCGTCGATCTGGCGGGTTTGGATGTTGCCGCGGACGAGGGACCGAGCGCCATCGAACGGGGAGCGCAGGAACAGGCCCGGGCGGAGATCCAGCGCGCCAGCGTCGTCGTGCTCTGCGATCCGCGCGGGAAGTTCGACGCGGCCGGGAACGCTCCCGCGGGGCGGCCGGTCATTCGCGTGCGAACCAAAGCGGATCTGCCGAGTGCGGAGCGAGAACGCGAGGGAGCGATCGGCGTCTGCTCGCTCGACGGCTGGAATCTGGGCGTGCTGCGCCGGGCCATCGCGGATGCGGCGTCGATCGCCGGAAGTTCGGGAGGGGCGTGGGTGCTGCCGCGCCATCGGCGCGCGCTGGCGGGGGCTTGCGAGCGGCTGGATGCGGCGCGGGAGACTTTCGACGTTGCTGCTCGCTCGCTCGCCGCGCCGGAACTGGTGGCGGGGGAGTTGCGGGGTGCGCTCGACGGACTCGGCGAACTGGTCGGAAACATCTCCCCGGACGACGTCATCGGGCGGGTCTTCGCAACGTTCTGTGTGGGGAAGTAGCACCGTCTCAGACGCCCGGGATGAGCGAGTCCGCGAGCGAATCCCGCGGGTGCTGCCCGGGTGAACATGCACTCGAGCCGGCCGCGCACCACGGACGGACAAGCCGCCCGTGCCACCCGATTGAGAAGGTCATTCCTTCATGTTCTTCAACTCGTCCCGCAGGATCGCGGCGAGCTCGTAGTTTTCCTGCTCCAGCGCCTGCGCCAGGCGCGTGCGAAGTTCCGATTGCTGGCTGACAGGGAGCTTGGGCGTAAGCGAATCACGCATGCCCTTGAGGATCTGCACTTCCGAGGAATCGTCGAATGTCTCCATCTGCCCGGACTCGGAGTAGTAATGGCGCAGGGTCTCCAGACCATCGTCAATGGCGTGGATCGCGGCCTTGGGCTCTTCGTCCTTCAGGGCCTGGCTGGCAAGGGCCCGCGCCCGCATCATCACGATGTACGCCCGGAACTGCTCCAGCACGTTTCGGTCCTGCTCGGTCTCCGCGTGCTTGTTGCAGATGTCCAGCACGCGAAGATTGCGGCTGGTATCCCGCACCACGCCCTCGTATTCGTCCAGCACCATCTCGCAGACGTACCGGTGGTAATACTGAACGGCTTCTTCACGAAGCTCCCGGCACTCATCCTCGTTCAGGACAAACCCGCTCGCCGAGCCCTGCTGCTCGGTGTGCTCGTCCAGACGGTGTTCATGGAATTCCAGCAAGCTCTCGAAACCGTTCGGACGATTTCCGTCCGGGCGGCCGGTCGTGCGAAGCTGCATGATTCCCAGATCAATCCGCAACTGGATGCGCGGCTCCCCGTCATCCCCCTCCACGAGGCGGACGTTGATCTTGCCCGGTTCATAGGGCCATTGATCGAGGAAGTTGGAGAGGTCCAGGCCCATGTGGTGCCCTCGCGAACCGACTCCTTGGGGTTTGGGTCCGCCATTCGGACCTCTGTCCCCCATCGACTCTACGAGTACACCTTACTGTACGTTCCTCCCGGCCACGAGCGAGGGGCGCGCTTGTCAGGCCACTTTGTGGCCAGGACCGGCCGATAACGGTCCACTCGGCCAGTCTTGGCCGTCATGGGCCACACAACTGCGTTGGCTCGCCATGTGGCCGCGGCACACCGCTTGCCTTGTATCAAGCACGATGGAACACGCGACGATGCAACCGGGGCAATCGTGCCCGCGAAGGGATTCCCGGCGGCCTTCGCGAGCCCAGGGCTTGCGCCGAAACTCAGGCGGTTCTCGCCGGTGAGAGGTCAGAAACAGTGCGAGGCGTTCGAACGACTAAATCGCCTGCTCGGGCAGAATTGCAGTCCGGTCTGCATCTGTACCTCAAGCAGATTAACGAGACGCCCCTCCTGACCGCTGATCAGGAGAAGACGCTCGGGTGGGCCATCATTAACGACAACTGCGCCGCCTCCCGCGAGCGCATGGTCCGGGCCAACCTGCGGCTCGTGGTTTCCATCGCCAAAAACTACTCCAACCGCGGCCTGCATCTCCAAGACCTGATTGAGGAGGGAAACGTCGGCTTGCTGAGGGCCGTGGAAGGGTTCGACCCCGCCCAGGGCGCCCGCTTCTCAACCTACGCCTCATGGTGGATCAAGCAGGCCATCAAGCGAGCCCTGATCAACGCCGTGCAACCAATCCACGTTCCGGCGTACATGGTCGAGCTGATCGCCAAGTGGAAACAGGCCAGCCAGAAACTCGAACGCGAGATGGGTCGCCAGCCCTCGCTCCACGAGCTTTCAGAGGAGATGAACCTCCCGCTAAAGAAAGTCCGGATCATCAAGCGAGCCGTCAAGGCCTTCCGCGCCCCGGCCCAGGCCCCGCTGGACGACAACGGCGAGGTGATGAACATCGGCGACCTGCTCGCCGACGACCGCATGGCCGCGCCGGAGGACTACACCTTCCGCGACGAGGAACTCAAAACCATCCGGCGCCTGCTGGATGCCATCGACGAGCGCGAAGCCCGCATCCTGCGGCTGCGTTTCGGTCTGGACGGCCAGGAACCCCTGACCCTGAAGCAGATCGCCACGGAAATCGGCATCTCGCGTGAGCGCGTCCGCCAGATCGCCGACGAGGCCCTGCGCAAGCTCAACGCACAGGTCTGCGACGAGCAGCCGAGCCGCTTCTTCCGCGAGAACCGCTTCCCCGCCACTGAGCGGGACGAAGAACCGACTCGCTCCCCCAAGCGTCCCGGCACCGACGCCGCGGCCGATGAGGATGAGCACGACGAGCACAGCGCCATGGCTGTGGACGACACCCTGATCGATCAACTGGTCGATTTGCCGAATCCGGATGAGCCAGATCCGAACACGGGATTGCAGCGGATGGTCATTTAGACCTTCCCCCCCACTCCGCCACTCCCGAATCTCTCTCGCTCAAATGCCCGGGCGTCCGCAGGACGCCCGGGTGTGTTTTTGGCCCGCTTCGCGCCGCCCGAGAGACTTGCTAACATCTGTCCCCCCGCGCCGGCGATGTCCGGGCGGGGCTCTTTGCAACTCTCTGGAGCCGCAGGACATGACGCACTCCCGCCCGGTCGGCCGCCTGTTTGGCGGCGCATTGCTGATCGCCGCCGCCGCTGGATCTCTTCTTGCGCCGCTGGCGCGGGCCGACGAGTTCACGGACCGCGTGAACAAGCTCGTGAGCGACCCTGACCACCCGATCTCGGACAAAGTCCGAACGGACGTGGTGCTGCTGCCGCTGCTGGCGGCGATGGACAAGCCGCCGGCGGTGCTGCGCTCGCAGGATCGAGCCGCGCTGCTTGGAAGCGAGGGGCCGGGGTGGACCGAGTGCGCAGAGTGGGCCCAGAAGCCCGCGCAGAAGGCCATCATCGAAGCCCTGGACAAAGTGACCAAGGAGGAGGACCGGCTGAAGGCCTTCGCCTTCGCCCAGCCATACGGCGTGGACTCCAAGGACGTTGATGTCAACCTGATCGCCAAGGGGATGTACACCGACCTGGGCGAGCCCCCGCTCGTGGGCGCGGCCAGACACCTGTACATGCCCGCCATGGAGAATGCCGGAATCCTGGCCCATGTGGAGGCCTCACGCCTGACCGCGGCCGGGGACGCCTCCGGGGCGATGAAGGTCATGGTCGATTGGCTCTTCGTCTGCCGTCAGATGGCCGATCGCCCCATGATTCTTGAGAAGAAGTGGGCGATGGAATCCATGCTCGTCGCGCTGGAGCGCGTGCGGGACATCGTCTATCAGGATCTGATCGCCGAGAAGCACACCACCGACCCGACATCGCTGCGCAAGGTGAACGATCGCCTGAAGGAGCGCAAGGGCTTCCTGCAACTCGACAAGATCCGCCTTCCCGAGGGAGACTTCATCGGGCGGGAGCAGCTTGTCCGCAAGATCATGGGCCCGAACAACGAGCCGAGCGAGGCGACCTTTGCCCCCATGATGGCCCGGGCCAGCGCGACGCAGCGCCCGCTGAAGATCTTCTCCGCCGCGGCGTACTGGGAGACGGCGCGAGCCGGGCACGCGGGCGAGCGGGAGACGCTGAAGATGCTCAAGGGCATCCACGACGACTGGGCGCGGCGCTGGGAGCTGCCGGTGTTCGACAAGTACGTTGCGACGGCGACGGACTACCGCAAGTTCGTTCAGACCACGACCAAGTTCGCCGCGCTGAACGAGGTGTTCAATGACATGGACATCCTGCTGGCTCTCCGCCAGCAGCTTCGCGTGGAGCTTGGCGGAACGCGGATGTGCATCGGGCCGTACGCCTATATGTTGCGGCAGAAGCACATGCCGACGAACCTGGCCGCTACTCGTCCGGAGTTCATCGACGCGGTGGACAAGGACCCCTACTCCGCCAAGGGGTTCGACCTGCAGTTCTTCGTGCCGATGCGCGACACCAAGAAGGACAACCTCGGTCAGCCCAAGCCATACTCGATCAGTCTCTACCCCGCGGCCCCAAATCCCGAGTTCAAGCGTGACCTGAACGACACGGTCTACGTCATCTACTCCGTCGGCCCCGACGGCGCGAGCGACATGGCCTCCCTGGCTACGCAGACGCGCACGGGCGTGAAGGGCGACTACCTGCTCTTCCCCCCCACGATGTCCCTCTTCCGGCAGCGGTTCGTGGAAAAGGGCGAGTTGAAGTAAGGGAAAGCGATTCGCGAACGCAGAACCTTCGCAGCGCGGCATCACTAGAGTCCGTTGACGCATTTTCCCTTGTTTTCGATTTTCGTTGTTCGTTTCCCGCATTCCCCACATGACTTCACTCGCCCACAAGCTCGTCATCATCGGCTCCGGCCCCGCGGGGTGGACGGCCGCGATCTACGCCGGGCGCGCCAACCTTGGCCCCACGGTCTACATCGGCGTGCCCAAGCAGGACCCCGGACCGGTGCTCCCCGGCGGACAGCTCATGCTGACCACCGAGGTGGAAAACTATCCCGGCTTCCCGAAGGGCATCACCGGCCCGGAGATGATGGCCCACTTCCAGCAGCAGGCCGAGCGGTTTGGCACCAAAGTGATCATGGACGACATCGTCCGCTGCGAGTTCTCCAGGGACCCGGCGAAGAAGCCGCACGTGCTGCACACCGCCGAGGGCCAGCAGGTACACGCGCACGCGGTGATCATCGCGACCGGCGCCGTGGCCAACTGGATCGGGCTGGAGAACGAGATGCGTCTGGCCCGCTCGGGCGGGGGCGTCTCGGCGTGCGCAGTTTGCGATGGTGCGTTGCCGGCCTTCCGGGATGTGCCGCTGGCCGTCGTGGGCGGGGGCGACACGGCGATGGAGGAGGCCTCGTACCTGACCAAGTTCGGCTCCACGGTGTACATCATCCACCGCCGGGATTCGTTCCGCGCCAGCAGGATCATGCAGGACCGCTTCATGTCGCGTCACAACGCGAAGGTGCTGTGGAACAAGGTGGTGGTGGACGTGCTCGGCGACACGCACATCGAGGGCGTGATGCTCGAGGACACGGTCACCGGAAAACGCGAGCGGCTGGATGTGAAGGGCCTTTTCGTGGCCATCGGGCACACGCCCGCGACGAAGTTTATCCAGAACTCCGGTCTGGAGTTCGACGACAAGGGCTACCTGCTCCTCCGCACGCGCTCCAGCCAGACGAATCTCCCCGGCGTCTTCGGCGCGGGAGACGTTTCCGACAGCATCTACCGCCAGGCCGTGACGGCCGCGGGAATGGGCTGCCAGGCCGCACTGGATGCGGAACGCTGGCTCGCCGGCGTCGGCGTGCATTGATTTCAGAGTCGGGCGATCTGAGCTGATACGAATCCGAAATAGAAATCGTGCGTGCATCCGCGGGATTCGCTCGAAGACTCGCTCATCCCGGGCGTGTAAATCAAACCGGATTCGTATGAGCCGCGCACGCGGCCGGTTTTCGCTCCAGTTGAAGACACCGCAAAAAGAAAACCGGCCCGCGCCTGTGCGCGGGCCGGTGTGTTGCACTTGGACAGTTCAGGTCCGAGGGCTCAAGCCCCTTGGCTTTGATCAGCAGCCCTGGAACCAGATGGCCAGGAAGTCGAAGATGTCCTGCACGTTGGTGCCGTTCACGCCGTTGATATTTGCTGCGGGGTTCCCCGCGAACCATGCGGTGAGGAAGTCGAAGATGTCCTGCACGTTGATGGCCCCGTCGCGGTTGAAGTCCGCCGGGCAGTAGATGAAGATAGTGCCGGGTCCGACGGACTCGGTGAAGTATCCACCGACCCGGATGCCGTAATCGTGGCCCGCGACCGCCTGGAAGTTCACGATCGACTGCACACCGCAGGAGTCGTCGTTGCAGGCAATGACGGAAGCGCTGTTGTTGCCGACCGGGCAAAGGTTGTCGTAGATCACGAGCACGGTGTCGAAGGAGGACCCGCAGGTCGAGATGCGCATCGGCCCCGTCGAGGGAGCAAAGAAGTAGAACCACATGTCGTGCAGCGGAGTGACGCACCCGCCTTCGACAAAGCCGTCCGATGTCATGCAGGTTGTGTCGAAGGTCGTGACCGTCTCCGGGGCAATCAGCCGGGCCCCGCTGCACGTGTCGTGCGTGGCGGAATACGAGACGTTCAACCGGAACGCCCCGTCGGCCACTGAACTGAACTTGGAGACGCGGATCAGAACGTTCTGGCCAGCGGTCATCGCCAGATCGATCTTGGAGTCACGAAGAATGCTCGTGTCCGAGCCGCCGCAGGGAAGGTCCGCGAGGGCGTCGTCGTTGCAGGCAAGCTGCGTCCCGCCGCAGGCAGCGAAGACCGAGAGAACGGTGTCCATGCCGAGATCCACGCCCGGCGCGTCGTGCGTGCCGCAGGTGTCCACATGCAGCGTGCCGGAGTCACAGGCGGTGTAGGTGTACCAGACGTCGTTATTCGTCGCCGAGGTGCCGCACGAGGCCGTACCGTCGTTGGAGGCCCCGACGAGGGAGCCGTTAAAGGTGCCGCCGCCGGAGACATTGACCGCCGATGCGCAGGCGTCGTTGGCGGGAATGAAGCGGATGTTGAGCAGGTAGGGGCCAAGAATGGTGGAACTGAACTGCGAGACCCGGATGAGCACCTGCTGCCCCGGGGTGAGGATTGTGGAAACGGCGGAGTTGCGATTGATTCCTGTGCTTACCGGGCACGCGTAGGTGCCCGCCGAGTCGTCGTTGCAGTCAAGCTCCGTCCCGCCGCACGCGCTCAGAAGGGAGAGCACCGTGTCAATTCCCTGATCCGTGTACCCATAGTCTCGGGTGCTGCAGGTCGTGGCCACGAAGGTTCCGCCAATGTATGCCGGAGCGGTGAACCGGTACCACACATCGCCGTTGGTCCCCGCGCTGCCGCAGCTGCCCGTGCCGTCGTTGGTCGCGCCCGAGGTGTATCCGACGAACACCCCCTGGCTCGAAACATCGATGGCGCTGGCGCACGCGTTGTTCGCGGGCGCAAAGGGAGCCGTCAGGATGCCGTTCCATGCCGCCAGCACATTCGGGCGCGGCCCGATGTTCTGGCTGGAGGGATTCGTGCCGCTCGTCTGCGCCGAGCCGAATGCTCGCAGGTTGTTGCGTGTGTTGGCCGGGGAGGGCGAGAAGCCGAACCGACTCTTGTAGATCGAGCTGTAGAGCGCGACCGCACTGGTCACGATCGGGGTTGCGCTGGAGGTTCCGTTGAAGCCGGAGGTGTAATACTCGTTCACCGTCGCGCTATACAGATCGCCGTAGCCGGTCGTGTACACGTTCTCGCCGTAGCCCTGCAAGTCGACGGTGGAGCCGTAGCACGAAAAGCCCAGACGCGAGCGATCGGTCGAAGATCCGCCGGGAGGCGACGCCGCGCCGACAATGATGTCACCCGAATCGTGGGCGGCCTGGAACGGATAGAAGCCGCTATGTCCGGTGCCAAAGGGCGCGCTGTCAAGGTCCTGCGAGCCGTTGCCCGCGGCGGAACAGACGTGAACCCCGTTGCCGATGGCCGTCACGATCGCGTTGTACACCGTCTGCTGCCACTCGGAGGGCACAAGCCCGAACTGCGTGCCCGCGGGAACGCCTGTGTAGTTGGGGCCCTGCGTCTGCTGCTCGATAATCACGACACCGCCAACCCCGACCGCCGCGGCCCCCGCCGTCACAGCGTTGGCCAGGTTGTACCCGCCGGGACTGGTATTCGCCGCGGCGACGTAGAACTGCGCGCCGTACGCGCCGCCCTCCGTGCCGATTCCGTTGTGCCGGCTGCCCATCTCGCCGAGCACGGCCGTACCGTGGTTGTTGTCTGCGAAGGGGTCCGAGCCGTTGGCCACGAGCTGCGTCAGGCCCGGGAGATCGGTATGCGCTGTGTTCCAGGAATACTCACAATCCGCGATCTTCACCGCGGAGCCATCACCACCGGCGAGAAGCCGGACGCCGTAGGCCTGAATGCCCTCGGTGCCGATTTTGAGGTAGCCCTGGTTGTTGCGGTAGTCGCCCGCGACCGGATTGGCCAGGGCGTCGGCGGCCTGCTCGGCCATTTCCACGATATCGAGAGAGTTGAAATCGTCGATCGCTCGCAGTTGGTCCATGCCCGCCGGGATCGAAAGGAACATCGTTCCGTTCATGTCCGTGATCATTTTGCCCAGCGTGCGCATCGCCGTGGTGCGCATCGCGTCGAGCTTGTCCTCCGAGATGGTGTGGTGCATCTTGCTCCAGGTACACCCGGCCGCAGCGTACTTGGCCAGCACCGCCTGCACCGCGGGATCCTTCAGTTGGCCCGTGCCCAGATCCACCAGTTCGCCGTCGCGCAGGCGCACCTTCGCATCTGCGTTGAACTTGACGATGATCACATCGGTACGCATGCCTGGCATCAGCCCGTCGCGCTTGGCCTTGCACGGATACTCGGGGCAGCCCTTCCAGTGCAGCGTGCTGATGTCCGCCAAGATCGCGGGGCGATCGGCCGGCTCCCCTGGCTGGGCCGCGGCCAGCGACGCAAAGTTCGCCAGAGACGCGGCAATAATTCCGCTCAGACTCTTGAAACTCATCGACATGTGATCACTCCTTCAACCGCGGCCGCGACCAGTCGGACAAACGACGCGGTCGGACCAAACCCAACGGTGGGATGAGCGGCGGCCCAAGTGCAGGGCCTGCGTACAACGCTCAGCGCTGCGCTCGACAAGGAGCGCACCACATCCACACAGTACATGCGAAGTGGCGAAAGAACTTGGCGAACAGCCAAGAAACGGAAAAGAAAACTCGCGCGCACCCAACCGAGCATCAGGGGAAACAGCCCCCACACTTCGTGGGGGAGTTTGTCCTGTGGCCAGCAACAACCGCTCTCAGAACATTCAGCAGCCCGTGAACCATCCGGCGAGGAAGTCAAAGATGTCCGTAACGTTGACCACACCCGAACGATTGAAATCGGCCCGCACGTTTCCAGCAAACCACCCGGTCAGGAAATCAAAGATGTCCTGCACGTTCACGGCCCCGCTGCCGTTGTAGTCCGCGGGACAGGCGAGCACGCGCAAAAGGGAGGAGTTGTTGCTTCCTCCCGCGCCGGCAGTCGCCGTCGGCGTGCTCTTGAGGCGCGTGGCGAAGTAGTAGTACCCGTCGTTGTTCAGCACATCGTTGTTCTGAATGAGGTGGACGTATAAGCTCCCCGCGAACGAGCCGTCGGCCAGCAGGTCCACCGGGTCGCTCTCCCGTGCGATCACGCGCACGCCATTGAGCACCAGCACATCGTCGGTGAGTGTGGCCGCGTTCGTGTTCCCGCTGATAACCCAGGTCCCCGCGTTGTTGCCCTTGACGTCGCGGAAGGTCTCCCACGTTTCGGTTGCGCCGGGCGTGATCGGCTGGCCGATCGCGGCGATTACCGCCCCATTCCGCACCATCCACGTCGCGCCGTCGGCGTTCGTGCCGATGGCGAACCAGTCGCCGTTGGATTCCATGATCGCGCTGGTCACGGTGCTGACCGGTGACGTGTACGCGGACCCTGCAAGCACGCTCCCCTTCTGGATCGTCACGCCGCCATCCACAACGACCACGCGATTCACGGTCGTATCCGCCCCGATAGTGCCCAGGGCGAGCCAATGCGCGCCGGTGCCGCTTTGCGTGAGACCGCCGGTGTCAATGTCCGTCCAGGTGGACGTTCCGCCGCCCGCCTGACCGGTGGGTGCATCCACTCCGATGTTGGCCAGCACGGTGGCGCCGGTGGCCGCGAAGGCGAGGTCGTTCGTTCCCGTCAGCGGCGAGACCGTTGCCTGAAAGGCCACGTCGCCGGCGTTCGTGATCGACGCTCCCGTGAAGCTGCCGCCATAGAACGAGCCCGCCATCGATGGAATGGGGTCGTTGGGCTTCAAAAGCGTGACCAGCGAGGTGCCGTCCCACTTCACCACCCGCTCATCAGCCGCAGTCGCGGTTCCCCCGCCAGGAGCGTTCGCAAGCCGATATGCCATCGCCCACCGTCCCGAGTCGTTGATGCGAGGAACGTCCAGCCGGCTGAAGTTCAGAAGGTCCCCAGCTTCGGTGCTCGTAATCCCCTCGCGTGCCGCCACGGCTCCACCAACGATCGACAGCCCGTTCCCCACCACCAGCACCTGATCCGCCGACGTCGGCGTCAGGTTCGTCGTCGCCGCGATGATCCACAGATTGCTCGTCGGGCTGCGATACAGCTTGTTGTTGAAGTTTGTGAACCGCGGATCGGTCACTGCGCCGGCGCCCCCCGGGATTGCGCCAGGAATCGCGGACTGCGTCGCTGTTGGCGCGGCGGGACCGATCGTCAACACCACCTGCACCGGCTCGGCCCGGGCGACGCCACCCCATACCCCCCAACTCGCCATCGACAGAGCAAGGCCGACAAAGGCAATGACAGCGCGGGCGGTGGGACGTGCATTCAACATATCTGGCTCCGGAGTTTGGCAGTGAATGTGCGCAACCACAGCGCACACGGACAGACCCCGAGTGTACCACGGGGCGCGAATCCTGCACCCCATTTTGCGCTCACTATTCCCGTTTTAAGGGCGGCATGAGCGTCGATCAGCCAAACGGCAGGGATTTCCGGGTTGTCCCGGCCCTTCCGAAGCTCGTCAGCAGGGCGTGAACCACGCCCCAAGGAAGTCGAAAATATCCTGCACGTTGATCCCGTTCACGCTATTGAAGTTTGCACTTGGCAGTCCTGCGAACCAGGCGGCGAGAAAATCGAAGATGTCCTGCACGTTGACCGAGTTGTTCAGGTTGAAGTCCGCCGGACACACGCTGACCATGACCACCAGCACATCCGCGATCTCGTCGGTGAGCACCAGATCGATGTCCCCGTCGTTGTCGATGTCCATCGGCACGCAGCACGAAGGATTCGCCGGAGCGACCACCTGCGTGAGCGGCGAGAAGTGGCCAGTTCCGTCGTTCAGGAAGACATACCAGAGCCCCGCGCCGTACGACGAGATGATCCAGTCCAGATCGCCGTCGCCGTCGATATCGGCCAGGTCAGTGGAAACGGTGTGCCCGCCTGTGGGCTGAATCGTCACCGGCTGGAGCGTGCCGTCCCCGTTGCCAAGAAGAATGGAGCCGTTGGCGCTGCTGGAGTTGGCCGCAGTCACGTCCATCCGCCCGTCGCCGTTCAGGTCGCCGCAGACGATGACCCAGTTCGCCCCGCCAAGCGAGCGCGTGGAGACGAGCGTGAAGGTGCCATCGCCATTCCCGCGCAGCACGCGGCAGTTGTGGTCGTCGCGGCAGCCGATCACTAGATCGAGAATGCCGTCGTTGTTCATATCCGCCGCCGTCATGCCGTACGGCCCGCCGGTGACGGGAATGTTGATCGGCGGTGCGAAGTGGCCCGTGCCGTCGTTGAGCAGCAGCACAACCTTGTAGTCCACGGCGTCGGCCACCGCGATGTCCAGAAACCCGTCGCCGTTGGCATCCAGGATTCCAAAGCCGCGCGGGTTCGTGCCGACGTTCACCAGCGTGGGCGTGCGGAACGTTCCGTTGCCATTGCCGAAGCAGATCGCGACCTGGCCAGTGCCGTCGCTCGAGGTGACGACGTCCACATTCCCATCGCCATCAAAGTCTCCGACCTCGTTCGGGCTGGATTCGAAGGGTATCGGCGTGTAGGGCGTGACCATGGTCGGGCCAAAGACGCTCCCGTCGGCGTGATTCATGAACACACGAAGATCCGCCGACACTTCGTTGATGGTGGTCATGTCGCACCATCCGTCATGGTTCAGATCGCACGCCAAGCCGCCGTAGATGCGGGTTTGCGCGCCCGTGGCGTCGCGATTGGAAATCACCGCCTTCTGCTTAAACACGTGATGCGCCCCGGCCGCGGCGACGGTGAACTCGAATGTGAATCCCGCCGATCGCAGAAACGTGCCGTCGGCCCCGCGGAGATTGTGGGACATCACGACCATGACCACCTCCCCGGTAATAAAGGGGGATCCGTGCGTGAACGTAACAGTCTGGTTGCCGTTCGAGAACGCCAGCGTTCCCGCCGACGGGCCGGAGACCTTTCCGAAGACCTTGAAGTTGACGGGCGTGAACGTGGCGGTGTTCACAGGCCGATCGAATGTGACGGAGACAGGATTGGCCCGCGCGATGTTGTTCGCGTTCAGCCCGGGGGAGGTCGATGCCACAACCAGATTCTGAGCATTCGCCGCGCTCGTTGCTGCGAACAGCGCGAACGCACAACCGATTGCGGCCGCGCCTCGCATCACTCGAACCCAACCACCGCCGTTGAACAGCATCGCGCCCATAGTGCACCTCCTGGCCGCTTCGCAGGCGTGTGCCTGGCGCGTCCTTGGCAACACTACACGAAGCGCGCCGCCGTGCCAGCAATCGGCGCGAAGGGCGACTCCCCCACTTGTGTGGTGCGCTCGTGCGGGCCACAGAAGATTCGCTGTGCTGAGAACAGGCCGCCGTTGGCCACGCGGGCAGTGTTCAACATCCTGCAAACCACGCGGCGAGGAAGTCGAAGATGTCCTGCACACCGATGCCGCCCGTATGGTTGAAGTCCGCGCTTGGCAGCCCTGAGAACCACGCACTCAGGAAATCGAATATGTCCTGTACGTTCACTCCTCCCGTGCCGTTGAAATCGCCGGGGCAGGAATTGATCGTGAGGATCGCGGGTGCGGAGAGAGTTGGGCCGCACCCGTTGGCGACGAGGCAATCGTACGTTCCGGTGTCAGAGATCGCTGCCACAGAGATGGCCAGCGACGCCGTATGCGTGCCGGAGAGCGTTCCACCATCGTTCAGAATCGCGCCGCCCTTGCGCCATTGGTAGGTGACGGCCCCCGTTGCGACGATGGACAGGCCGACCGAGTGCCCGACGACCACGGACTGTGCCGCGGGAGGCGTAGTGATCGAAGGACGGCAGCCAACCGCGGGCATGGAGAGCGGATCGTTCGGATTCGAACCGTTGTCGAGCTCATCACGATCAAGGAACCCGTCGGCATCACGGTCGATGCCCTCACGGTTCTCCGTGCCGGTCGGAACGACCGTGAACGTGACCTCGTTCCCGGCCAGCACACCGGATCGGAGCGCAGCCACCGGGATGGTCTCCGCCAGCCGATCGGATTGCATCATGTTTGTACCCTGCACGTACACCCAGCCGCGTGCGGCGCCCGCGAGCTTGCCCTTGGCGATGAGTGCAACCGCGCCGCTGTCTGCCAGCGCGGTCATCGAGGCGATCTGGGCTGCCACAGTGGGATCCATCTTGTTCGCAGCGGTGATCGTCTGCTGCAGGCCGATCGCGGGATGCGTGCCACTCGGGAAGCACATGAGAAACGATTCCAGATCGCGGCGCAGCTGATCCCCTGCGGCGGTCGCCGGGTACGTCGTGAAATGCCCTTGCAGGAACTCGAAGAGCGTCCCCGCCGAACCGTCGTGACCGAAACCGTACCCGCGGTTGGAGGATTGTGACGCTTTGTCGAAGCCGACGTTCTGGTACAGGTTCCGCAGCTGCGGCGTCTTCAGCCCTTGCGACTGGCCAAGTGTGAACGGCGAGATGATCACCGTGCCCGCGCCGGATGGCGTGGAGTGGCACTGCGTGCAGGACATCGCAGCTCCCGCGCCGGCGATCGGCGGACCGGAGAAGAGGGCCGCGCCGCTGGCGGGAACGCCCGGGAATCCCGGCACGCTCGCGGGAAGTGCATCCGTGAAGGACCGATTTGGCTGCGGCGGAAACGCAAGGGTGGCGTAGAAATCGCTGAGCTGCTGCATTTGCACCATCGCCGGCGGCGAAGCGGCACCAAGCACGCCCGTGAACCCGCCGGTAAACGCGAGCACATCCTCGCGGTCGCCGCGCCAGTGCATCGGGCCGTTGCCGACGATGCCCTGGAGCGTCTGCGTCATCAGCGGACCCTTCATCGGATGCCAGTCGGTGCACGCGCCGGGGACATCGCAGTTCTGATTGAAAAGCTTCACCGTGCCCGACGGGTCGCCAAGGTCCCACGCCTGCATGTCTGTCTTGCCGTCAAGGTGGCACGAGTTGCAGGCGGAGATGCCCAGCGACGAGAACGCCGTGCCGTAGTGCAGCGGCCGGCCGATCTTGATTGCAGCGGGCGTGGGATCGAAGAAGCCGACGCGCCCGATCTCCAGATCGGTCGTGGTGTTGATCGCTGAAACGTTCGCGTCGAAGCGGTTGTAGACGTACAGCCGAGAGCGCGCCGCGTCATACGCCACCCCGGCGGGGCCCTGTCCCACCGGGATCGTCGCAAGGCGACTGGCAATCCCGTTCACGCCGAGTGTGATCTTGGCCACATTGTTCGTGGACATACCCGCGACGTAGAGCGCGGAGCCATCGGTCTTCCAGACCAGCGAGCGCAGATCGGCGACGGAGAGAGCCCGTTCCGCGGGTGTCACGCTCGCCTTGTAGGTAGCTACGGGGGGCGTCACCATGAGATGCGGGTTGATGTCCCAGAGCCCGCCGGTGAGCGTGGCGGGATCGAGCTTGGCGATCCTGTTGCGAGGGAACTGGCCGCGCGAGAAGGACTCGAAGCGTGCCTCGTTGTGCAGATAGATCTGCCCGACGTAGAGCTTCGCGTCCACGGGGTTGTATGCCAGCCCCATCTGGATGTTGCCGATGTTCTTCGCGTAGGTCACGGCCTGCGTGCTTGCGGCGATCACCGCGATCGCATTGGCGCTGAGCAGCCACGGCACCTTGGCGTCCCAGAATCGCCCGGCGTCGTCCTTCCACCGCTCGCCGGTAGGCGTGGTTTCGCGATTGACGAACATGCCCGTTGGAGGCGGCATGGGCACAAAGGCGTTCAGCACGGGGTTGAACGCGCTGGTGCTGGTGTTTGAGGGCGGGTTCATGCCGGCCGCTGGGCCATCGGGCGCGGAAATCACGGACGCAGGGAGCGCGGTGGAACGATTTCCCGCGAAGAAGATCGACGCAAAGACGCGCGTTCCGTCGGTCGTCATCGCCGTGGGACGATGCCCTGCGATCGGGATGATCGACGGCGCAGCGACGAGATTCGCCGGGTCATATACCCTCACCTGGTTCAGCCCCGAGACCGTCACCCACGCTCGCTGCGGCGAACCGGCAAAGACGACGTCGCTCGGCTCATCGCCCACCGCGATCGTGGACATCACGTTCATCGTGGTGAGGTCCACGATGCTGATTGTGTCCGAGATGTGGTTGACGACCCAGACTTCGGTATTCGAGCGGGCCCGCACGGACACAGGATCGAGGCCGACGGAGATCGAACCGGCCCACACGGGCAGCGATCCGCCGAGTGTGAACACTTCCAGCCGCGCATCGGCGGTATTGGTGATCAGCAGCTTCGTGCCGTCGGGCGTCATCTCCGCGCCGTGGACAGGGGCGGATTCGAAGTTTACAAAGCCGGTCTGTGCGCTGGCCGCGTCGCCAACTCCCAGCAGAACCAACGTGCACACCAGCACCACGCGCGGGCGAGAAACGATCCAACGGGATGGGACCGAGAACATACCGCCTCCTCAATGCGCGCCAGACCGCCGCACCGGATGCAGCTCCCGTTGCGGCGTGTGGATCATCGGAGCGAACATGGCTCCGCTGCTCAGTACCATGCGCCGCCGCGAGGCAAGATGGCTGGACGCTGATCGTGGAATGGGCGATTTTCGCGAATATGGGGCGTGGGCGATCACATCCCGGCAAATCGGACCTGCCTTGCCCCGCCGAATCAGATCGGGCCGAATCAGATCGGGTGGTTCAGGTCGTCCTCGCCCAGCAGCCGGAACTCCTTGCGGCGAAGGATCTGCCCAGCGAGGGTGGCGTCGTCTACGGCCACGGCCACCGTGGCATGGTGCGTGGGACAATCCAGCAGCGGATATGCGAAACGGATGTTCAACTCGGCCCCGAGGAGGTACAAGCACATCCGCTCGAGCGTGTGCGTCTTGCTCAGCTCAACAAGCAGCAGATTCACCTCGCTGAAGGGGAGCTGATGCCGGTTGAGCACCAGCCGGGTTTCGTGCGAGTTCGAGGTGATCAGCCGCACCACGGCGTGATCCGAGGCGTCGTGCACGCTGATGGCCAAGAGGCGCACCGTGGAGTTCTCGAACGTGCGCACCAAATCATGCAGCTTGCCGACACGGTTGTCGAGGAAGACGCTGAACTGGGTGACCGTCGGGGGCGCGTATCCCTGGGCGGTCTCGGTTGGCGTGGACGCCTGCGACATGCACGTCTCCGGAGGCACCCCAAAGGAAACAGGGGTTGCCGAGTTGCGGGCCACACGCGGCCCAAGTTCCTAGAGCGTACGCGCCCTGATGGACACCCCGCCATCAAGCTCGTACGAGGGCCGGGAATGCACCCTCCCCCCGGCCGCAAAAACACAGCGGCACGGTCCCACGACCGTGCCACTTGAATCAGGCGGAGAAACTCGACCCGCACCCGCAACTGCTCGTGGCGTTGGGGTTCTGGAAGACGAACCCGCGCCCCATGATCTCGTCCTTGAAGTCGATGGTGGTGCCGTTGAGGTAGAGCAACGACTTGGGGTCCACAATGATCTTGATCCCGTGCTGCTCGAAGACCTCGTCCGAATCTTTCTGGCTCTCGGTCAGGTCCAGCAGGTAGGAGAACCCGGAGCAGCCCCCGCCCTTCACGCCGACGCGCAGGCGGATCTTGGAGCCGTCGAGTTCCTGCTGCTGCACGATGTTGTTCACTTCGCGTGCGGCGGACTCGCTCAGAAACACTGCGCTGGGGGCCGCGGTCTCGGTTGCAATGGTTGTCGTCTCGGACATGGGATTGGACTCCGTCTTTGGTTCGATGATTCTACGCGCAATCGGGCGGACGGGTTCGTGGGCAGCACCAAGACACGTGGGACATGGGCACATGGGCGGGACGCCCACGCCACGTACGGGGACTCAGTGCGATTCGGCGTGGTCGTGCTGCTCGATCGGGATGCCGTTCTTGGTCTTGTAGTCGATGATCGCGGCCTTGATGGCGTCCTCGGCGAGCACCGAGCAGTGGATCTTCACCGGCGGGAGGGAGAGCTCCTGCACGATATCCGTGTTGCGAATTTGCTCGCCCTCGTCGAGCGTCTTGCCCTTGAGCCACTCTGTCGCCAGAGAGCTGGAGGCGATCGCCGAGCCGCACCCGAAGCACTTGAACTTGGCATCTTCAATGATGCCCGTGCCCGGATTCACCTTGATCTGAAGCTGCATGACGTCGCCGCACTCGGGCGCGCCGACCAGCCCGACGCCGACGTCGGTGCGCTTCTTGATTTCCGCCTGTGTTCCGAACGAACCCACATTCCGCGGGTTCTCGTAATGCTCGATGATCTTCGGTCCGTAAGCCATAAGACTTCTCCAATCAGACCCAACTGGTCAGTGGTCCAGAGTGATGGTGACAAAGGTGTGTAGACGACTCTCCACTTGTTGCTGCATCTGAGACAACGTGCGGTGAAGTTCGTAGCTCTTGTGCATCGCCGAACTAGCGCCCGAGGCCACCGGCACGATCCAGTCGCCTTCTTTTGCCTGATAGACCCCGGAGGGTACGGGCGAAAGCTGCAACGTGCCTTGGAGACCGGGGTCTAGATTCGCAATTGCCGCGTCCACGGCGGCGATGACGTCTGACTTGGACTGCGTGCCATTGTTCATTGCACAATACTCCGGGCAAGGTCCACCAGCTGTCGAGCTGCGGGTAGAGCATCCCCAAAGCTCTCGTGTCCAACGGGTACTCCAGACTTGTAGTCGGCTTGAATGCGGATGTTGTAGCACTCCACAAGCCGAATTCGGAGTAGATCGGCGGGCCGGTCCTTAAGCAACTCGGCGCTCCTCAGCGCTCGGAACACTCGAGCGGGAAGTTCTCCGTGTGGAATCGATTTCGCCTGAGACGCTACCCCAGAATCCAAATGAGCCAATATCGCGTGAGCACTGTTGTGGGCGGCGTAATAGGCTCGGCTGCACGCCGATCGCCAGCGTTTGTTCGACGCTGCTTCGAGCGCTGCGCTTAGCGAATCGCCCGCCGACTGAAACCACTGTTGAGCCGTCGCCATTCCCGATCGCCTCCGCTCTAGTGATGCGCCCACTCGATCTTACTGATATCGATCCCCTCGTTGTGCATGTCGTAGAGCGGGCTGAGGAGCCGGAGCTTCTTCACCGCCTCCACAACGCGATTGATCGTGTAATCCACTTCCTCTTCGGTTGTCCACCGGCCCATGGAGAGGCGCAGCGAGCTGTGCGCCAGTTCATCGCCCACCCCGAGACCCTTGAGAACGTAGCTCGGCTCCAAGCTCGCGCTCGTGCACGCGCTCCCGCTGCTCACGGCGATGTCCTTCATCGCCATCATCAGCCCCTCGCCTTCCACGAAGCCGAACGACACATTGGCGATGTGCGGCAGGCGGCGATCCGCATGCCCGTTCACCTGGCAGTGGTCGAGCTGGCTCGTCACGGCCTGCTCGAACTTCTTACGGAGCTTCAGCAGCCGCTCCCCATCGCGCTCCATCTCCTGCATGCACAGCTCGCAGGCCTTCCCCAGGCCCACGATTCCCGTCACGTTCAGCGTGCCAGAACGCATGCCGCGCTCCTGCCCGCCGCCGTCGGTCTGCGCCACCAGCCGCACACGCGGCTTCTTGCGCCGCACGTACAGCGCGCCCACGCCCTTCGGACCGTACATCTTGTGCCCGCTGAAGGACATCAGGTCGATATTGTCTCGCTCCACGTTGGTCGGCATCTTGCCCACCCACTGCGTCGCGTCGGTGTGGAAGATCACATCCTTCTCGTGGCAGAGCTTGCCGATCTCGGGGATCTCACTGATTGTCCCGATCTCATTGTTCGCCCACATGAGCGACACGAGGATCGTGTCCGGACGCATCGCCGCACGAACCTGCTCCGCCCGGATCACGCCATCGCGCGGCGGCTCCAGGAACGTGACATCAAACCCTTCCTTCGCCAGCCGCTTGCAAGGATCCAGCACGGCCTTGTGCTCGATCACGCATGTGATGATGTGCCCGCGGCCAGTGGAGCCGGCGGGGGCCTTCTCATACATGTTCGCCGCGCCCTTGATGGCGAGGTTGTTGCTCTCGGTCGACCCGGACGTGAAGATGATCTCTTTGTCGCTGGCGCCGATGAGCGCCGCAACCTGCTCGCGGGCTTTATCCACCCCCTCCTCGGCGGCCCAGCCGAACGAGTGGTTGCGGCTGCCGGTGTTGCCAAAGGTCGTCGTGAAGTACGGCAACATGGCTTCAACAACGCGAGGGTCGCAGGGCGTCGTCGCCGCGTGGTCCATGTAAATAGGGGTCTTGACGGTCATGTGCGTGTCCTTCGGGGCGACAGGGGCGGGGACGAACCCGCCGCAGGGTCATGCAGGGCTCATTCCGGACAAATGCATCTTAGAATCAATCCACCCAACCTGTCCGGAAGACAATGGTACGCCCCCGGCCATCCCAAAGATTGGCCTGCTACGCCTTTGGCTTGGGCTTGAAGACCATGCGGACGCGGTTTCCCTTGCCGAGGTACTCCACACTGGCCATATATGCCCGCATCAGGAGCAGGCCGCGCCCGGTAGGGATTTCCAGGTTCTCGTCGAGCGTGGGGTCCTTCACCTTGCCCGGATCGAACCCGGGGCCCTTGTCCTCGATATCCATCAGGACCGAGTCATGGGCAACGGAAAACTCGAATCGAACGGTGGTATCGGCCGGGAGATTTTTGTGCCCATGACGAAAGGCGTTGACGAGGGCCTCTTCCAGCGCAAGACGCACGGCGAAGCGGGCCGCGTCCGCGTACCCGAACCGCTCCAATGCCCCGAGCAGTGCGCCCTCGGCGCGCTCGATGTCCTCACGCGTGTTGGCGATATGGATCACGGCCTTGTCGGGTTGGAGTGTGTGGGGTGCGTGCATCCGGCGAGCCGGGGCGGGTGCGGGAAGAACGTCGATCGCTTCACGTAAAGCTGGCGATCGCCGCGTCGGTGGTCTCGTGGATCTGGAACAGCTTGTCGAGCTTGGTGATCTTGAAGACCTCCCCAATCTGCGGATCGATGTTCGCCAGGCGCAGCTGGCCTTTGCGGCCCTTCACACGGTTGTTCACCGTGATAAGCGTTCCCAGCGCGGCCGAGGAGAGATGGTCCACGTTGGCGAAACTGATCAGCAGTTTCGGCGCGGGCGCGGCATCGACCAGCCCGGTGATCTCCTCACCGATCTGATGGATGTTCGCCTCGTCGAGAATGTTTCGATCGATGAACTCGACCTGGGTGATTCCGTTGGTCTGCTTAACGCGAAGTCGTGAGGCGCCGCTGGGGGGCATCGGGCGTGTCTCCGGTGAGTGAATCTTCCGATCCTATGCGGGAGGAAGGGGAGCGGGGAGTCGGGAGGGGCGAGGGACGAGGAATCGGAGTCGGGGGCAAGAAAACGGCCCCCGCGCGATGCGGGGGCCGTTGGTTCGGTCGGTTCGGGATCGGATCAGCGGAGGCCCAGACCCGAGCGGAGCTGGTCGTTCACGCCGGGGAAGGCCCGCTCCTCTTCCTCAGACTGGATAAGGATCGTCGGCTTGCAGAGGATGAGCAGGGACTGCTCTTCCTTGGTCTCCAGCCGGTTGGTGAAGAAGCGATTGAGGATCGGGATCTTGGAGAGCACGGGGACGCCCGTCTCAACCTCAACCTCGGTGATCAGACGCTGCCCGCCGAGCAGGAGCGTGCCCTCGTCGGGCACCGTGGCGGTGGTGCGAACGCGGGTCACTGTGACCTGCGGCAGTTCGATGAACGACTGCGTGGATCCGGAGTTCACGAGCTGGCCACCGGCGATCGCCGTGACGGGGGACTGGCGAATCTGATCGATGCGGGAGACGCCCGAGTCGATGTTCATCGTGACGTAGCGACGATCGGAGGAAATGACGCCCTCGATGAGCATCGTCACGCCCTCGGAGAGCACCGCGGTCTGCGGGTTGAAGCCGACGGCCGAGTCGCCGACGACGGGGGTGAGGTTCGAGACGAAGGCCTGCTGCGTGGCGACGTAGATGTTGGCCGTCTGGCCGTTGGTGAAGGTCAGTCGCGGGGCGGTGAGACGCACGGACCGCTTGTCGGCCTGCGTGGCGGTGATGAGGAAGTTCACCTGGATGTCATCTAGGAACGCGCCGGCGATGCCCAGCGCGGGGGCCTGCTTGAGCACGGCGGAGGCGAAATCACCCTCGGACAGGGCGGTCGTCAGGCCGAGCGAGTTGCCCAGCGTGCCGATCGGTGAGAGCTGGCCGGGATTCACGGTGGCTTGCGACAGGGGAGCAACCGTGCCCACAGGGACAGTGGTCGATCCCTGGCCGGTGACCGTTCGCTGCAGACCGGGCCGCGCGGCGGTCGATCCGAAGTTGAAGAAGTCGATGGGCTGGACGGAAGCGTCGTTGGCACGGGCCCGCGTGACCTGGTTCGAGTTCGCGTTGAACACCAGATCGATGTCGAAACCGATCTGCTCGAACCAGCTCTGGTTCACCAGCAGGAACTTCGTCTCCACGTTGATCTGCATATTGCGGATCTCGCGGAGCTTGGAGAGCAGGCCGACGATCTCGCGGTGGTTGCGCGGCGTGTTGGTGATGATGAGCGAGCCGTTGAGTTCTTGGAGGGAGCCGGTCTCGCCGCCGTTGTCCTTCCAACCCTCGAAGTCCACGTTGGCGTAGATGATGTCGATGATCTGGCGGACGCGGCGCTCGCGAACGGCCGGGTCGTCCTGCTGCTGCTGCGGATCGTTGGCGTTGTTGAACGGGCTCTGCCCGCCGCCACCGCCGCCGCCGCTGGATTGCAGCACGTTGTTCAGATCGATCTGCGGAACCTGGCGATAGTTCGGAATCTGGAAGAGCAGGTCCTGGATGTTGTAGATCACCAGCACCTTGTGCTTGCGGAGCGCCTCCTCGGAGGCCACGTTGATCACACCATCGGCGACCGACCAGCCGGCGCGGGTGTATTGATCCTTGGAGACCTTGCCCAGCACGCGCTCCAGCGCGGACTGGATCGTCAGCTTGCTCTGCAGCTTCAGGGTGATCGGCGTGTCCTTCTCGACGCCGATGGCGGCGAGGGATTCCCAGTCCGGGTCAACGGTGATCGTCGTGATGTTCGCGATGAACTTCAGCACGTCCTCGAAGCGATTCTCGTTGAAGTCCACCGCGATCTTGTTCGAGGGCACCTGCGAGGTGATCTTGGCCAGCACGGCGCGATTCTCGGGTGTCTCCGCGTACGCGGCCAGTTCGCCGCGCTGGTAGGACTTGTTCGGCCAGTCCTTGGGGAAGTCCATAATGTGGGCCGGCGGGACCGTCGCTTCCTGGTTGTCCAAAGTCTGATCGACGTGATTCTGCCGCTTGAGCAACTGAATGTCGTTGAAGCGCTTGAACACGTCCATGTCGCGGATGATGTCCCGCAGCAGCAGCGCAGTCGGATCGTTGGGATCGATGAAGAGCGTCTGATCGATGATCTGCAGCGCCTCGCTGTACTTCTGCTCTTTCTGAAGTTCGCGGATGCGCTCGATGTTCTGACCGATCTTCTTGTCCGTCTCCGAGCGACGGCTCTTCTCAAGCGTGGTCGCCTTATCCGCGGCGTCCTTGGTCTGCTTCTCGATCGCCGCACGAGTAATCTCGTCTCGCTTCTTTTCGATTCGGGCCTGCAGGGCGTCGAGCTGCTTCTTGAACGCATCGTTCTCGGTGTCGTTGAACTGGGCGCGGGCACGGGAAACGGCCAGGCCTGCGTTCGCGTACTCGCTCTGGGCCACATCCGGCTGGCCGCGTGTGAGAGCCGCGTCGGCCTGCTGCACGCCCGAGTTGAACTCGGCCGTGGCACGATCGCGAATGACCTTGATGCTGGTCACGACCTCGTTGGCCATCGAACCGCCGCCACCGCCGCCCGCTCGCAGTTTCGCCTCGTCCAGACGCTTCTGCACACGATCGGCGTCCGCCGAACTGATGTACGCGCGGAACTGGGCGATGGCCAGGGAGTACTTGCTGATCGCTGCGGGGTAGTTGGCCGAGTCGTACGCGGCGTCGCCCTCGGCAATCACTTGCGAGGCCTGCAAACGCATCGCCTGCGTCACCATGTCGTCCTGCGCGGGTGCGGGAGGAGGTGTGGGCGCGGCAGCGGGGGGCTGCGGGGCTGCGGCCGGCTGCGGATCGGACTGCTGCGCCACCGCGGGAGCGCTCGGCATAGGTGCGGGGGCGGGAGCCGGCGCGGGCTGATCAGGCGCGGCCATTACGGGCGGGAGCGGCTCGTGTCGGCCCGGCTCGTCGGCCTTGCCGGGGCGACGAACGGCGCCCGGCTGGCGAGTTTCATCCATGCCTGCACGATCGGCGATCGTTGTTACGTGACCGGCCGCGTTGTCGTTGTCGATGATCTGCAGCTTGGCCCGCTCAAGTGCGGTGGCCTGCTCGGCGCTGAGGGTGATGCCCGATCGCTGGATCTCCAGGATCGCGGCCTTGGCCTCGACAAACTTCTGCGCGGCGAAGTCCGACTGGGCCTGCTCGATACGCCCCGCGATCATCGGAGCGATCTCCTGCTGACGCTGGCGAACGCTCATCAGCACCTTGCCCGCACGATCCTTCTGAACCTCGGTCGCCGAGGCGCGGCTGTTGACTGCGTTTGCCTGGCGCTGGGCCTCGGAGAGGTCGGCCGTTGCGAGGGCAAACTCGGCCTTCTGCAGCGAGATTTCCATCGGGTCGGCCCGCATCATCTTGTCGCTCAGGTCTTTTACGAGCGACTGCACGCGCGACTGCTCGCCGGCGGTCATGTGCTCGAGCTCGCTCGAACGCATCAGGCGGTCGATCGCGGCCTTGGCCTCGATCAACCTGCCCTCGCCCATGAGCGACTTGGCGTCGGTCAGGGCTTCGGACGCGCTCCGCGCCGCATCCGCACTGGGAAGGGGCGTCCCCTTGCCCGCGCTTTGCGCAAGGGCCGCGGCGGGGGAAAGCAGCACCGGCGCTCCAAGGAGCATCAGTGCGGCGGCAAGGGTCTGTCGATTCAAACGGTTGCGATCGATCCGCATGTCACGCTTCTCCAAGTCGGGCATCCATCCAAACCGGACGTTGCCGATGAGTTTCGCAGGTTGCCGCGCCCGTGTTCCCGTGGCGGTTCACTCGATTTGCCAGCCGGTTGGCTGACCAATAGAGCGTCCCAGTGGGGATCGAGGCGCACCCTTCGCGCGCCTCTCGCGGCAAGGGGTGGTGAAGATACTGCCCTTGAGCCCCAAACGCAAACCGGCTTGGGCAAGTTCTTCACGGATTCGTTGCCGCGGCGTCGTCGGGGGCTGTGCGCAGTTCCGGGGCAGGGGTTCCCTTGGAGGCGCACAATCTGGCCGAACCAGGCCGAAAAGCAAGGGATCGACAAATCGAACGGGGTGCCCGAACACTGTCGGTTGCCCGGCGAAGCGTTAATTCAGCCAGACGGCGTGATGCACACCCGATTCACTCACATCAGGTTTTTGCTTGGTGACCTGCTCGACGGCTTTAGCAAAATCCTCGGCGTTCCAGCGGTCCGCAACGACCATCATGGGCTCGGGAATTGGGTCATCACCCGGGTCAATCTCGGCCTGTTCAAGCAGTTCTTCCAGAGCTTCCAGAGCCAGGTCCGTGGCCCGGTGCAGGGAATCCGCGGTGAGAAAAATCTCGGCATAGCGGGAGACCGGGACTTCTTTGGTATCCACCAGTTCTGGGGATTCGACATCCGATTTTTCCTTCACCACTTCTGGCTCAGGAGTTTCGGCTGACTCGTCTTCTTCTTCATCTTCATCCGAACCGACAGCTTTTTCGGGGGGCCCGGGGGGATCGTACCGGACGATGCACCGCCACCCCGTCATGCCAAGGTCCTTGCCGTCCTCGTCCAGATTGGATTCCGGATCGATGTTCAGCACCAGACGCCACTCGTCTCGCAGCACCTCGATGATCTCATCGCCCACGAGCAGATCCGGGCGCTCGTTGGGCGCCTCAAGCACGGAGCGATGCTCGTGCGTGACAGAATCGGCGCTGAGCAGTTCGGGGACCTGCTCCAGATCGAACGCACTGAGAACCTTTTCGACCTTTTCCTTGATGCTCGCCTCGGCACGCACGGTCACAACCTTGTGCTCGTCGACGAAGACGTACAGAAACGGCTCCTCGCTCATGGCGCCGAAGCCGACGAGGCCGTCCTCGTAGAAGAAACCGCGGAAACGCCGGAGCGTGTCCATGAATCGGTCCATCCCGAGCAAGTCATACGAGACGTACGGATCGACCTCGCGAAACTCGTCCTGACCCAGAAAATCCAGGATCGGGTAGCTGCGGCCCGGCAGCAGCGAGAACAGCGAGCGGCAGAGCGCCTCCACACGCGTGGCGGGAACGAGAATGTCGAAGACATAGCGATCCGGCCACTCTTCCCACTCGCCGCCGGTCTCGGTGGTCGTCGGATCCGTTCCGTCGTCGGCGGGCTCGAAGGCGGTGGTGTACCCGCTCTTGGGCTCCACAGGGTCAACGGGATAGACACCCAGCGGGAAGGCAAATCCCGCCATTTCAACACGCTTGATGGATTGATCGACGCGGCAGCGGGCCATGGGCGGAGGGTAGGGTGAACAAGCGAGAGAGGCGTTAAGGCGTTGAGATGCAGGGAATGTCTCGCGGAATCGGTTCCATGTCCCCATGGCTCCACGCCCTTCCTCCGCTTCCCCCTATCCTCTTCTCATGGCCACTTCGCTCGTGCTTGTCTCTGTTGGAAATACGCGGACGCGCTTTGCGCCGACGCTCGACGGCTCACTGGAACCCTCACAGGTGCTGGTGAACGACGACGCCGGGGCCGTGGCCGCGGCCATCAGTGAGGTCGCCCGCAAGCGCGAGGGCGAGCCCACCGCCGTCATCGCCAGCGTGAACACCCCCGCCGTGGAACGGCTGGAGGCCGAGCTGCTTCGTGCCGAAGTGAAGGTCATGCGGTTCGGGCGCGATCTGGAGATCCCCGTGCTGCACACCCTTGCCGACGCCAGCGGCGTGGGTCAGGACCGGCTGCTGGACGCCCTTGGCGCGTTCGCCCGCTCCGAGCAGGCCTGCATCGTGATCGACGCTGGAACAGCCGTGACGGTGGACTTCGTGGATGGTCAGGGCGTCTTTCACGGCGGGGCGATCGCGCCGGGATTGCAGATGATGCTGCGGGCTTTGCATGAGCAGACGGCCGCGCTGCCGCTGATCACCATGTCTCGAGAAATGCTCCCGGCCAACGTCGACTCTGATGTTGAAGACGCCAACCCCCCCTTCGGCAAGGACACGGCCCACGCGATCGCGCTCGGCGTCGCCAGCGCGGTGCGCGGCCTGGCCCACGAACTCATCGATCGCTACGCGGTTTTCTACAAGGCATATCCCCGCGTGGTGGCCACCGGCGGCGATGCCCCGCTGCTCTTCGAGAGCGATCCGCTGGTGGAGGCGATCGTGCCGGACCTCACGCTCATCGGCATGCTCGAAGCGATCCGGCGGCTGGAAAAGATCGACGAACACGTCGCTGACTAACACACGCCCGGGATGAGCGAGTCCGCGAGCGAATCCCAAGGATTTCCGCGCGGCGCAAAAGCGGAACGGACCCGAGAGCACCCATGATCTGCCGGTACCGCCTCTCGACGTCTCCAACTCCCACATCGGGCTCGACCGGTGCCCTCGGCGTCATCGAAATCAGCGGCGATCTCGCCGGCACTTTCGCACGGCTAAGCATCAAACCCGTCGATCCCGAGCGCGTCGGACTGCGCGAATGGCCCGGCGTGGACATCGTGGTAGTCGCTCGCACCACACCGACCAGCGCGATCATCTTCCCGCACGGCGGGCACGTCGTGCTCCGACGCGCGTTGGGTTCTCTGGATCGCGCCGGCCTGATCGCCCATACCGATCCCGCGCCGATGGAGCATTACCCGGAGGCGAACTCGCTCATCGAAGCCCGGATGCTCGTCGCGCTCCAGCGGGCCCAGAGCCCGTTGGCGATCGACCTGCTGCTGGATCAACCGCGCCGCTGGGCCGCGGCCGATCGTGACGCGTCGCTCATACTCCCCGGCAGTTCCAGCGCGATGCTCAATCGTCTTATCGAGCCCCCCACCATCGTCGCCGTCGGCGCGCCGAACATCGGCAAGTCCAGCGTCCTGAACGCCCTGGCCGGGCGCGGCGTCTCCATTGTCGCCGACGTCCCGGGCACCACACGCGACCACATCGGCGTTGCGTTGAACCTCGCCGGGCTCGTGGTGCGTTTTATTGACACGCCCGGCGTAGGCCCGCTTCCTACCGGCGCGAACGAGTCGCAAGATGCTCTGGATGCAGAGGCCCAAACGATCGCGCTTCGCGTGGCCGCGAGCGCGGACCTGCTGCTTCTCTGCGCCGATGCCACGTCGCGATTTGTCGTGCCCCCCGTGACCCATGCGCTCTCGCTGCGGGTCGGCTTGCGCTCCGATCTGGGCCCGAGCCCGGAGCCGTGCGACGTAAAGGTCTCCGTCCGGGCCGGTTTGGGACTGGATCTGCTCGCGAAGGCCATCCGAGAAACCCTCATTCCGGCGGAGATTCTCGCCGATCCGCGAGCTTGGAGGTTCTGGCAAGCCCCAACGGCCGATAAGCAGTCGGTTTGAGGCCGCACGCGGGGACGCGGGGGAAGCACCTACCATCTTGGCCCGTCCATTCCGGACGGACCCGAGGCAATCACCATGGCGATGGAAGAACGGCAGACAAAGATCCGCGAGGGCGCGGGGCTCCAGGAATCTCGGCTCAACACCGAGTTCATCGACATGATGCGCAAGTGGGGCCCCCACTTCGTCACGGGCCTTGCCGTGATCGCCGGGCTCTACTTCGGGTACACCAAGTGGGAGATCCGGCGCGGCGAGCAGAAGGACGACGCGTTCGTTCAGCTCAACGAGGCCGCCAAGTCCGCCAGTCCCGCCGGGCTTGAGGGCGTGGCCCACGATCATGCCGGCTCGGCCGTTGCTTTGGAAGCCACCTCCTATGCCGCGGACCTGCACATGGCCGCCTCCCGCACGGGCATTCCCGCCGGCGAGAAGCTCGACGAAAAAGATCCCTCCAAGCTCGCCGACGCGACCAAGCACTTCCTGAACGACGACGAAAAGAAGAAAGAACTCGCCGAGGCCGAGCGTCTGTACCAAATCGTTGTCAGCGAGGCGGATTCTTCCGGCGGGCAGCAGCTCCTGGCCATCGGCTCGCTCAACGGCCTCGCCAGCGTCTCCGAAGATCGCGGCGAGCTCCCCAAGGCCAAGGAGTACTACCAGCAGGCCATGGCCAAGGCCGCCTCGCTCAAGTTCACCAAGCTGCAGGAACTCATCAAGAAGCGCCACGACGCGGTTGACACGCTCAAGGACCCCCCCAAGCTCTTCGCCGCGGCGGATCTTCCCGGTGGAAAAGACCCCACACCTTCCACCCTCCCAATGGGCGGATTCACGGCGACGACATCCACCGGCGAAAAGATCCAGCTTGGCGGTGGCCCCGGTACCTCGTCTCCAGTCACCATTCCCGGCGCGCCCGCCGTCGGTACACCCCCGACGCCCGTGCCCGCCCCAAGCACGCCTCCCGCCGCGCCGGGAAGCCCCGGCGACCCCTCCAAGCCGGGCACGACGCCCTAACGCCATTCCCTCCCGAGAAATCGACCGTGGCCGAGCGAGAACCAGGGCACGGATGGGATGGGCGTCCGGCACGCAGCGGCGCGGACACGCCGCGCTCCACGGATGTCGTGCTGCGCGGCGGCCAGATCGACCCGGACGCCCTGCTCAAACGCATCCAGCAATCGCAAATCTCGCATCCCTCACCAGAGAGCGATGACGACGGCGTTGGGCCATCCATTCCCGCGGCCGAGGGCGATCTCATCGTTCCCGCCGGGCCGGACGACGATGCGCCCAACCGCGTGGCGTTCGTCCTGCAGCGTGATCTGAACAAGCGTGTGGACAGGTATCTCACCGATCGCATCACGTTCATGAGCCGCACGCAGTTGCAGCGGCTTATCGACGAGGGCGGCGTCACCGTCAACGGCGGCAAGTGCAAGGCCTCCACCAAACTGCACTCCGGCGACAAAGTGGAGGTCTACGTCCCTCCCCCGCTGCCGACGGAGATCCAGCCCGAGAACATCCCGCTCGAAATCATCTACGAGGACGAGCATCTGATCGTCATCAACAAGTCCCCGAACATCATCGTGCACCCGGCGCGGGCGCACAACTACGGAACGATGATCAACGCGCTGGCGTGGCACTTCCAGCACAACTCCGAGGGCGGGCTCTCGGGCGTCGGCAAGGAGTTTGCCCGCCCGGGCGTGGTGCATCGGCTGGACCGGCAGACTTCCGGGCTCATCGTGTTCGCCAAGAGCGACGAGGCACACTGGCGAATCGGCCAGCAGTTCGAGCGGCGCACGGTGGACAAACGCTACCTCGCGCTGGTGCAAGGCCTGTACGAGCCCCCGATCGACACGATCGATCTTCCCATCGGGCCGCACCCGTCCAAAGAGCGGGGATACCGGGAGAAATACGTGGTACGCCACGACGTGCTGGGCAAGCAGTCGCTGACGATCGCCCGCGTGCGGGAACTCTTCCGAACCGCGCCCGAAGTTGCCGAGCCAACCGCACCGGCCAAGCCGAAACTGGGATGGAACGCCGAAGGCGCCGTGGCCACGTCCGACCAGCCCGCACCAATCGCCCGTGTCACGCCGGGACACGCGCGCGATGTCAACGCCGTCTTCGGGTACTCACTCGTCGAGCTCGAACTCAAGAGCGGGCGCACGCATCAGATCCGCGTCCACCTCACGCATCGCGGCTATCCCATCGCCGGCGATGACATGTACGGCGGCAAGGACCTGGTCTGGGACGAGAAGCACCACAAGGTCGCCAACCTCGTCGATCGGACGCCCGGCGCACCGGTTCTGCCTGCCCTGATTGAGCGGGTCGCGCTCCACGCCGCGACGATCGCCTTCAAACATCCCGCCGACGGCCGCCCCATGGCCTTCAGCGCGCCGCTACCGACAGACCTCCAGCGCACCCTCGATGCGCTTCGCGAGATGGACAAGCTGTCGGTTGCACTCACGCCGCCCGGCGCGACCGTGAGCATTCCCCCACGAACCTGATAGCATGATCGAGTCCCATGGATGGGACATTCTCTCACGCATGGAGGCGCACCCCATTTTCGCTTCTTCGCGCGCCGGCCCGTCAGCGCGCAACGATCTGGAGACCGGATCTCATGCGCGACAGGACCAAGCGCCCACCGACCATTCTCTCCGCCCGCCTCTCCCTCGGCGCGGCCGCGCTGCTCGCCCTCGCCGGTCTCACCGGCTGTGAGGTCAACGGCCCGGGCAAGCCCGGCGATGTCTCCGGGCGCTTCCTCCTCACCGTCGGCGACGCGGACATGGCCGCGACAACGCTGGCCAACAGGGAACTCGGCGAGCGCGATCCGGCCGTGCACGACACACTCACGATCGTGACGATGCCCATCACCGAGCCGAGCACGCAGTTCGCGCAGGTCGACGTCTCCAACTCCGCCCTTTGCCCGCCGACTTGCCTTGCCGTCTCCAGGAACGGTAAGTACGCCTTTGTCTTGGAATACCGTGGCGCGGCCAAGCCCGACGCCAAGACCATCGACGATCTCCCCATCGGCAACAAGCTCACCGCGCTGGACCTCTCTGACCCGCTCAAGCCGACGGTTTCCGCCATCGCCGAGGTGAGCAAGGAGCCGATCGCCGTGGCCGTACACCCCGATGGCGACCTCGTCGCCGTCGTGGCCCAGTCGCCGCGACAGCAGATCGTCATACTGCCGTTCAAAGATGGCGCGTTCACCGGCGATCCCTGCGCCTGGCCCCTCCTCGGTCTGGACAACGACGAGGCCAAGCCCACCAGCATCGCCTGGCACCCCAGCGGACAGGCGCTCGCCGTCACCCTGCAGGATCGCGGCGAGGTGATGTTCTACCGTTTCAAACGCGAAGAAAACGGCACGCTCGCCATCGCACCATGGGGCACTCCCGTGAAGGCCGGCAAGTCCCCGTACGCCGGTTCGTTCACGCCCGACGGCAAGCACTTTGTCGTCAATGACCTGCAATGGGGCGAGGATGTCGCCGGGTACAACGTCGGCGCGCCTGAAGGGCAACTGATCTCTATCCGCCTGGGCGACATGCCCGCCGGGCTGGATTCGGCCGAGGGCGGCCCGTCTCAGCACGTCGTCGTCTCCACCGTGAAAGTCGGCGTCAGCCCAATCGGCATGGCGATCAACGCCGCGGGGACGCTCATCGTGACTTCCAACCTGCAGCGCTCGTACCTCCCCGAGAACGATCCGCGTGCGAACGCCGAACACCGCGGCGGCTCCATCTCGCTGGCCATGATCGCCCGCGACGGCACGCTCACCACCGTCGGCGAGTATCCGATCAACGCCATGCCCGCGGGCATCTGCTTTGATTCGAAGGACCACTACATCTGCGTCACACAGTTCCGCTCGTTCGATCCCGGCGCGGTGGACGGCGAGGTGGGCTTCTGGCGTGTGAAGGGCAGCTCAACACCCTCGCTGATTCCCGCGGACTTCTACGTCGGTGTCGGCAAAGGCCCGCACGGCGTGCTGATCGTGCGATAGCACCACCATCGGGTGTCGTGGTGGACGGCTTTGCGTCCGCCGCGCTGGCGCAGGAAATAAACGCGATGCGGAGCCCAAAGCGGGTGCACCAGCGGACCCAAATTCCCTGATGTGTTTCAAACTACTTCTTCGCCGGGCCGGGCTTCGCAGGCCCCTTCTTGTCATCATCCTCGCCAAAGTCGATATCAAAATCGCTCTCGCTCAGGTCCGCGATGATGCTCGAAAGATCATCGTCGGTCCCCTTGGGCTTGCCCGCGGGCTTCGCGGCCGGTTTGGGCGCGGGCTTGGGAGCCGCCGCGACTTTGGCCGGTTCTTTCGGGGCCGTTCCGCTCCACGTCGGCACGCCCGCCACTGCGGGTCGATCCGTATCGCCCCCCTCGCCCGCGGCCACCGCACCGTTGGCCCATGAGATGATCCCGTCCACGGCCTTGGGGTGCCCGTCGATCCGCACCACCAGCACCGCCGGGCCCACGCACAGCAGATCGCCGGGAACCAGTTCCCGACTCTTGATCCGCTCCTTGTTCACGTACGTCCCGTTGCTGGACTTCAGGTCCCGCACCACCAGTTCGTCGTCGTGCTCCACCAGCTCGCAGTGATTGCGTGAGACCGCGGCCACGGGGATCCGCAGCTTGCTCTCCTCCGACCGTCCCACCGTGATCGGCAGGTGCATCGGGGGAAGTTCCTTGGTCTTGCCATCGGCCGTCACCATCACAAGGGAAACATTCACGCTGGACCTATCCTTTGGCGGCGAGAACAGCGGCCTGCCGCGGGCCGGGGAACACAATGGGGAGCCGACTCGAACGCCGATGACTACTTCGCCCCCCCACCAACTGCCGCAGCATACCGCAAGTCTACGGCTGCCGCAGGCCGGAGCGGGTGCGGCGGTACGCCCCGTTGCCCTCCCCGCCGAGGTCTTTGGACACCCCCCCTCGGGCGAAGAGCCGCGCCCGCCGATCACGTCCCTGTACATCCACACGCCCTTCTGCGTTCACAAGTGCCACTACTGCGATTTCTACTCCTTCGTGGACACCCGCGACCAGCAGCAGGCCTTCGTGGAGCGGCTGATCGGCGAGCTTCGCGCCCTTGCCCCGCATGCCGGCCCCCTGAAAACCATCTTCGTCGGCGGGGGCACGCCGAGCTTGCTCCGGGTGGAACTCTGGGAGCGCCTGCTCCGCGAGATCAACACGCTCTTTGATCTATCCATCATCCGCCGCCCATGGATCCCCGAGCACGCCGACCCCTGGCTCCCCATCTCCCACGGCGAGTTCACCGTCGAGTGCAATCCTGAATCGACCTCGCCGGAACTGCTCGCCGTGCTGCGTGACGGCGGCGCGAACCGCGTGAGCGTCGGGGCCCAGTCCTTCATCGTTCGGCATCTCGAGACGCTGGAACGCTGGCACAACCCGGAGAACGTGGCGAGGGCGGTGCTGGCCGCGCGGGATGCTGGGATGGAACGCCAAAGCGTGGACCTGATCTACGCGATCCCGGGACAGACGCTCGACGAGTGGGACGCGGATCTCCGCCGCGCTCTCTCGCTCGCTACCACGCACCTCTCCTGCTATTCCCTTACCTACGAGCCGAACACCGCGATGACCAAACGCCTCTCCCTGGGCGAGTTCGCCCCCTGCCCTGAAGAGCTCGAAGAAGAAATGTTCCTCCATACCGTGGCCACGCTCCGCGCTGCCGGGCTGGAACGCTACGAGGTCAGCAACTTCGCCCGCGCCGGGCACGAGTCCCGCCACAACATCGCGTACTGGATTCAGGAGCAATGGCTCGGCGCGGGGCCGAGCGCGAGTGCCCACGTGCTTGGCGGATCAACGCTCAGTGCGGGAAGCTGGCGGTTCAAGAACGTGCCGCGCCTGGGGGACTATCTTGCCTCCGATGGCCATTCGCCCGTCGTGGATCTGGAATCCCCCGATCCCCTTCGACTCGTTCGGGAGCGGATCATGATGGGCCTGCGACTGGCCGCCGGGCTGGAAATCGCTCCACTCCTGCGCGATGTTGAATCCCTCCACCCCGCCGCGGCCGCCCGCCTGCGCACGATCGCCCGCAAGCTCGTCGATCAGGGCCACCTCACCGTCACTGAAAGCCGCTGGACACTCAGCGACGCCGGATTCCTCTTCTGCGATGGCATTGCCGCACAGTTCATGGACGCGATCGCACGCCCGGGATGAGCGAGTCTTCGAGCGAATCCCGGGGATGATCCGTCCCCCCGCACGCCCGCGCACTCCCGTACGCCTAAGCAATCCGCGGGATTCGCTCCCAAAGCGTCGCTCGTCCCGGGCGTGTGAGCAGGTCAATCTTCCCCCGGCTCGCCCTCAATCTCAATCGTCTGCGGCACCGCCGGTTCCGGCTTGGTTCGATCGCTCAGGTCGGGGCGATGCAGGCCGCAGTTGCGCAGAGCTCGACGCAGGTCTCCCGGCCAGTTCGTACGCACATCCACCAACTGACCCGTCATCGGATGCGTGAACGCGAGCCGGTGCGCGTGCAGCGCGAGCCGTGGCGCCGCGTGGTGTACGCGACGCGGCCCATAGAACGTGTCGCCCAGAATCGGACACCCGATCGCCTCCATGTGTACGCGAATTTGGTGCAGCCGCCCCGTGACGGGCCGGCACTCCACCAGGCACGCCATCTCTGACTTCTCAAGCACCCGATACGCCGTGACGGCCTGTTTGCCTGTCTTGGAGATGTGCGCCAGCTTCATCGGCCCCGATCCGCCGCCGGCCGCCCAGTTCTCCGACGCGTGCCCCTCGGCGATGGGCATCCTGATCACGCCGCTGTCCTGCTTGGGCGTCGCCCCGCAGATCGCCCAGTAGAACTTGCGGATCAGTCGCTTCACGAACATCTCGCGCAGCTTGTCGTACGACGACGCCCGCAGCCCGACGATCAGCAGGCCAGAGGTGTCCTTATCCAGCCGATGCAGCAGCCCGAAATCCCGCACCTTCCCAAGGTTCTGCAGCTGGTTGCCGTACGTGGCGAAGAGGCCGTTGAGGAGCGTGTCCGTCAGGTGCCCCTTGCCCGGCTGCGTCGGCACGCGGGCGGGTTTTTCCACAACGAGCAGGTGCTCATCCTGAAAAAGAACGCCGCAGGTGATGTGTTGGTTGGGTTCAACAGAGAGCATGGTGTGGTGAAAAGGCGTAGCGGCGTGAAGTCAGTAAGACGTGGAAGAAAAGAAGATTCGCTCCCCACTCTACGCCGGTACGCCTTCACGCCTTCGCTTCTTCCCCCCCACCTGCCCGCTCCGCCACCCCCGCGCACGCCTCAAAGTCCAGATACCAGCGCTGTTCACCCCCCAGCGGGCGCACGCCGAGGATCGGCAACTCCGCGAGCGCGCTCGCATCGCCCACACGGGCCGCCACCCGACGCAGCGTCGCCGCCTTGCTCTTTCCCGTCGTCAGCACGCCGATGAACCGCGATGCGTTGATCAGCGGCAGCATCATCGTCACGCGGTCCGGCGGCGTCACCGTCGGCCCCGCGTTGATCCGCACCAGCGGCATGTCCCTGGGCATCCCGTTTTTCGGCGCGGGGCGCATCGCCTCCAACGATTCCATCAGCGCCGGCGAGTGTGGAAAGAGCGAGGCCGTGTGCGCATCGGCCCCCATCCCCAGCAGCACAAAGTCCAGCCGATCGTGCCCCTTCTCGCGCCACCCCAGCACATCGCGGAGCGTCTGCGCATACTGCTCGTCCGCGTCCTCGGCCATGGCGAAGATCGGGTGTACCTGCTCGGGCGGAATCCCCGAATGGTCCCCCAGAATTTCCGAGATCATTTTGTAGTTCGAGCGTTCATCATCGAACGGCACGCGCCGCTCATCCACGATCCACAGGTGCGTGCGGCTCCAGGGAAGCTCGCGATACGCCGGATCGATCATCAATCGCTGATACAGCGCCACCGGGGTCGTGCCCCCCGAGAGCGCGAGGTTGAAGTCGCCGAACGCCCGCACGCAGTTGTGCGCATGGATCAACAGGTCGGCCGCCACCGCGTCCACGACAGCGTCGGTATCGGGCCGCAGCACCACCGTTCCCGGCAGCAGCGGCGGCACGGGACGCTGCGCGAGTTCGTACTTCTCGGCCGGCGGTGCCGAAGGGCTTGGTCGCGGCGTCATGGGACCTTCGTCTGTCATCGCCCGGAGGATAGGGTGGGACGGGCAAATCCAGCATCAACAACCCGCAAACCACGCGCCGAGAAACGCGAAGATGTCCGGAACGGACGGCATTCCCAAGCCGTCCCCGCCCAGCCGCGCAAACGGGCTCCCCGCGAACCACGCGCCGAGATAGTCGAAAATGTCCTGCGCGGAGACCGTCCCCGACTTGTTGAAATCCGCGTGGCAGCAGGGAGATACGGCGTTGCCGGCGTCGTTGCATGCCGAAGAGCCCTGGATCACAAAGCGCGCCCCGATTCCCGCGCTCGGCCCCGTGCAATCGGCCTGCGCGATGCTTGTGCTGCATGTCGCTCCCCGGCAGCAGACGCCCCTGGCCGGACACATCCCGCCAGCCGTACACGCCGTGCCTGGGCCGCGCCAATCGCCGCCAAGGACCTGGCAGAAGCTCGATGGAATGGTGGCGCAGCTCGTGGCCGTGCAGCACGCGCCGACCGGCTGGGGACACATCACCTCAACGCACGTCGAAGCAACTCCCTGAAACGTACCGCCCCAGGAAAGGCAATCCTGCTGGCTCAATCCGGCCGTGCAGGAACCGTCCGTTAGGCAGCACGCACCGATCGGACACGCCCCAGCCGCCCCGCACATCACGCCATCGCCAATGTAGATCGACCCCGCGAGCTGGCAGGCCGCCCGTCCAATCAACGAGCACCCGCCCGGCCCCGTGCAGCACGCCCCGATCGGCTGCGGACACGCGAGATTCGCACATGACGATCCAGCCCCATGCCAGACCCCGCCGACGCACTGCGCCGCCGTCCCCAGCGTGCATGCCCCATTCATGTTGCAGCACGCTCCCGTCTGCGCCTGGCAGACGTGTGCCAAGCCGAACGTCACCACCATCGCCGGCATCTGCCAGGCGCGTACCGCACCTCCCGGCGTCCCCCCGGCGTGCAACAGACTGACCACGCTTTTATGCAACATCCCGCGGCTCCCGGACGCGCCCTTATCGCGCCCGAGCCGAAAGACTATCAGAAGCCGATCTTCAATACAAGATTCAGCACCCCGAGAACCAGGCGCTCAGGAAGTTGAAGATGTCCTGCACCACAGGAGCCGCCGTCCCATCGCCGCCCAGGTGGCAGTACGGACTACCCGCAAACCAGGCACCGAGGAAGTCGAAAATGTCCTGCACTGTCACGCTGTTGGCCTTGTTAAAGTCGGCATAGCAGCACGGCGTCGTGTTCGCACCTGTGGAGTTGCACGCGGCCGACGCGCTCACAAACAACGCGCCGATTCCCGATCCCGGGGACGTGCACGAGCCCTGCGCCACGCCCGTCGCACACGTCGATCCGCGGCAGCAGACGCCTGGGGCCGAGCATGGATTCGGCAGGCAGACCGTGCCCCCGCCCTGCCACGTGAAACCGACGTTCGTACAGGCCGTTTGCGTTTGGGCCGTCAGGCAGAAGCCGTTGGACGCGCAGCACGCGCCCGTCGGTAGCGGGCAGAAGGTCGTATTGCACGCGTTCGCGTTGCCCCCGTAGCTGCCCCCGGCGGAGGTACACGCGGCGGGTGTCGTCACGGAGCACGATCCCGTATTCGCAATGCAGCACGCGCCGGTGGGGCAGGTGCTGTTCACGCACGTGGTGGAGTTTCCCTGATACGTCCCGCCCACACCGCCGCAATCGCCGAACGATGCCAGGAGACATCCCGTGCCGATGCAGCATGCGCCCGGGCACGACTGCGCAGTACACGTCGAGTTGGGGCCGCCGAACGTGCCCGCGGTGCAGCTCGCGGCGGTCGTCACGGCGCATGTCCCCGCCGCGGCGCAGCACGCGCCCGTCGGCTGCGGACAGGGAGTGGAAGCGCAGTTCGTGCCGTTCCCCTGGAATACCGCCCCACCAACACATCCCGTCTGCGTGGTAGCCGTGCAAACACCCGCGGCCGTGCAGCACGCGCCCGTCGGGCAGGTGCTGGCGCCGCACGTGGTGGAATCTCCCTGATAGACGTTCACACCCGAACACGCCGCCGCCGTCACAACGGAGCAGGACCCAGCGCCGGAGCAGCACGCACCGGTCGCCACACCGGCGCATACGGCCGGCGTGTACGTCACCTGCTGCAACACATCGCGTGTCGGTCGGTACGTCGTGCTCAGCGTGCTGAAACGCGAATACCCGGCCGGAGCGCCGCCCGAGCACTGCACCGCGACCAGCCAGTTCCGCGTCGGGAAGTTGAGGGTATTCGGGGTGCCTTCCGTCGCGAGGAACGCGTTATTGCATACGTTCACGCTCGAGCACGTCGTGGCGCCCGGAGCGTTGTGGTGGAAAATCTTGACGATGACGGTGAACGTGTTGAGGTGATTGCCGCTCGCGTCCGTGGCGTTGCCCGGCACAAGCATGCGATCCAGCGGGTCGGCGGTCTGGTCCACCGAGAACTGCACCTTCCCCACGGATGCGGGCGCACCTCCCAGCAGCACGGTCAACTGATCACAGGCCGTTCCTGAGACGCGCTGCAGCATCAGGTCTCCGGGAAGCCCCGTTGAACTCGGATCAGGATCCGACTCCACCGAAAAAACGACCGACGACGTCCCCACGTTCGGCTCGCCGTCCCACAACTCGATCCCCCATCCGAGCCGGACGTTTGAACCATTGCTCCCGCTCAGCGTCGCCGCGGTGCCCGCGAGAAACTCCACGAGATTCACCTCGATTGGAAACGCTTCGTTGATCGCTGTCGTGCCGGGAATCGGGTCCGCCACGATGTATGTGCTGCCGAACCCTTCGCCCTCCACCATGCCCGCCTGCAGCGTGATCTCGGATCCCGTGTCCACACTGTTGAAGGCGTTGGCCACCGACGCGGTGATCTGTGGACACCCGGGTCCGCGATTGCCCAACGTTGGGTGTGCTGATTGCGGTTTCCAGATGATCCGCTGCGTTTGCACGCCGCTCGCCCGGACAACCACTTCCTTGCCCGGCTCATCCGCGCGCGCCGAAGCGCCCACGAGCAGGCCGCACGCCATCGCCAAGGCCATCACTGGTCCACACAATTCACGAGTGCGAGAGTTGCCGCGAGCGTTCATGCACCTTCTCCTTGGACGCGAATGCGGCCAGAGCTTGGGCGGGTCTGTCAGTTTAAAACGAATCACCGAACAGTCAGGGGAAAGTTTGCCTCTCATCTGTACGAGTTGCAACCCCGATCGGGTCCGGAAGAGCAGAATCGGAACCTGTTTGGGTAGGCCAAGCCATGTCGCAGACTCGCCAAACGACATTCCGCGGACCCTCCGGCTATCGGATCTCGTTCGGCGGCGGATTGTGCCACTGTCGGCCCTGCCGGCCGAGCATCGCATCCGAGCCGACGGGGCCCCAAGAGTTGGCCTTGTACGTCTCGATCCCGGCTCGCAGCTTGCGGCTGTCCAGGAACGGCTGGCAGATGCGCCAGGACGATTCCACCTCGTCGCGGTGCTTGTAGAGCGTTCGGTCGCCGCGGATCGCGTCGAGAATCAGCGGGCCGTAGGCCTCGATCGCCTCGCCGCCGAAGGTCTGCTGGTAGTCCATGTCCAGCTTGGCCGAGGCAATCTTGAAGCCCCCGCTGCCGCCGAGGGCCCCGCCGGGAACCTTGCCGTCCACGCGCAGGGAGATTCCTTCGCTCGGCGCGATGTTGATCACGATGCGGTTGGCCGGGCGCGAGTCCGGATTGAGATCGAGGTGCTTGAACAGGTTCGTCGGCGGGCGCTTGAACGTCACCACCACTTCCGTCAGCTTCCGCGCCATTTTTTTGCCCGAGCGCAGGAAGAAGGGCACGCCGCTCCATCGCCAGTTGTCGAAGTTCAACTGGATCGCGGCGTAGGTCTCCGTGTTGTTGGCGGGGTTCACACCCTTTTCGAGCACGTACGCGGGGTCGCCGGTCGTCGGGTCCGCGTCGTAGCGACCGAAGACCGCGCTCTCGTGGGCCCGCTCCACCTCCACCGGCGAGGCGGAGTTGAAGAGCTTGATCTTCTCCCGCATGATCGCGTCCGCGTCGAACGCGCTCGGCGGCTCCATCGCCACCATCGCCAGCACCTGCAGCAGGTGCGACTGCACCATGTCCCGCAGCGCGCCGCCCGTCCCCGCGTCGTAATACGCGGCCCGCGTGCCCACGCCCACCGTCTCGTTGGCCGAAACCTGCACGTGATCCACGTGCTCCCGGTTCCAGAGCGGCTCGAAGATCGAGTTGGCAAATCGCAGCACGGCGATGTTCTGCACCAGTTCTTTGCCGAGATAATGGTCGATCCGGAAGATCGCCTCTTCCTCGAAGACGCGCCCGAGCGCGCGGTTGAGCGACATTGCGCTCTGCAGATCCCATCCGAACGGCTTCTCCACGATGATCCGCTGCCACGAGGATTCCTGCGGATTCAACGTACACCAGCGCTTGCCCTCGGCCACCAGCCCGGCCGCGCCGATGGCGCCGATGATCGGCTCGTACAGGTTCGGCGAGACCGACAGGTAGAAGAGAATATTCGGCGAGCCGCCCCCCGCGCCATCGGACTTCAGGATTCCCGCCTCGCGCGCCAGCGCGGTGATGCGTGATGTCATCGGGTCGCCCTGCGTCATCTCCGCCGCGTCACCCGGCTGGTAATGAATCGACTTGGCGAACTTGTCCCACGCGCCCTGCTCGAACCCGCCTGAGAACTTCTGCGCCGACGGAAGCAGCTTGGCCCGGAACTCCTCATCGCTCATCGGCGTTCGCGACACGCCCATGATCTTCGTCCGTTCCGGCAGCACGCCCTGGCGCGCCAGGTCGTACAGCGATGGAATCAGTTTGCGATGCGTCAGATCGCCGCTCGCCCCGAAGATCACGATCACGCACGGCTCGGGTGGGAGAGAAGTCGACGCGGCGGTGTTGTTGGGAGCGTTGGGCATAAGTACATCGTAACGCGAGAATCCCCCGCCCTCCCAACCCCCCGACCACCCCCGACCACCCTGGCAGGTCCGACCTTCATCGACCGAACCCCGGCCCATACTGGAACCCCACCACCTCCCTCGGCAACTACCATCGCTCGTGTACGAATCCGCACGAATCCTCGACGCCAACCTGAACCGCGCCCGCGAGGCCCTGCGCGTCATGGAAGATGTCGCACGCTTCACGCTCTCTGACGGTGATTTGGCCGCGGATCTCAAGGACGCCCGGCAATCCCTCCGGTCCATTGCTCAACATGCCGCGCTCGACCCCATCCTGCTCGCGGCCTGGAGGGATACCCCGGGAGATGTCGGCACCTCCCTCACCACCGACTCCGAACGCCGGCGTGCCAACGTCCGCGACGTCGCGATCGCCGCGGGAAAGCGCGCCGGAGAAGCCCTTCGCGTCATCGAAGAATGCGCCAAACTCGATCCCGCAACCGCCGCGGCCGCCGAGACCAAGGCCCTTCGCTACCGCGTCTACGACCTTGAGAAACGTCTCACCCTCGCTCTCGGCGCGGGCCGGGCCCGCCAGTGGCGGCTCTGCGTTCTTCTCACCGAATCGCTGTGCGCAGAACGGGAGTGGCAGGACGTCGCCGCAGGTGCGCTCCGCGGCGGAGCCGACTGTTTACAGCTTCGCGAAAAGGAACTCGGTGCGGCCGAGACTCTCGCGCGTGCCAAGCGCCTCGCCGCCATGTGCGCCGAGCACGGCGCAACCTGCATTATCAACGATCGCCCCGACATCGCCCTGCTTGCCCGTGCGGATGGCGTACATCTCGGCCAGGAGGACCTCGCCATTGCTGATGCACGCAGGATTGCGGGGCGAGCACTTCTGGTCGGCGTCTCCACTACGAACATGGACCAAGCCCGTGCCGCCGCCAGCGACGGCGCGGACTACTGCGGCCTCGGCCCCATGTTCCCGACCACCACCAAGCACAAGCCCACGCTCGCCGGCCCGGAATACCTCCGGCAGTACCTCGCCGATGCTCAGACATCCCGCATCCCGCACCTGGCGATCGGCGGCATCAACGCGGCCAACGTGGGAACGCTTGCCAATGCGGGGTGCACTGGCATCGCCGTTTCCAGCGCGGTCTGCAGCGCGGCCGATCCCGAACAGGCGTGCCGGGAACTTCAGCAGTTGCTCGAAGCACCGCGTTCATCAACGCACGGGTAGGTTTTAGTGCGACACAAATGTGCTCGCGATCACGACCTGATCCACGATCGTCGAGCCGGGCACCGTCTTGGACTTCATGCCGGGGATCTCGATCCACTCCATCGCCGTGACGCTCACGCTCACGGGAGGAACCACCGCGATCGGCGCGGCGGGCTGAACCGGCGCGGCGACCTCGGCCATCGGTGCATTCACAACCGGTGCATTCACGGGCGCATCCACCGGGGCATCTATCGCCGGACCATCCACCATCACAGGATCCGTGTTGTAGGTGATGACCGGGACCGCGCCGTTGTACGGCGCAGCGTGCCCGAAATCCGCCTGAACCACTGTTGACAAATCGGACGGCGCGGTCCGCGGCATGGACCCACCCGGGTCCTGATCCACGGCCCCACCACCCAGATCAATCGGGGCCTGCACCTGCTGGCCCGCGGCCTGCGTGCCCCAGGCCCCACCGAAGTCGTACATCTCGGCATCGCCGGTCGTCTGGGCATGGCCCTTGGGATCGCTCGCGTCGCTGGCGGCGTTCAGAAATCCGGCGTCCGCAACAATGGCGACGACCTCATGAGCCGGGGCCGGCGCAGCGGCCGCATCAGATGCTCCTGCGCTCAGAAGCGAACGGCCTTCGAGCGATTCGAGACGATGATCGAACGACGTGCCGGAGAGATTCTTCATGGCGTTGAACCCTGTTCTTGAGATGTTCGAGCGTCGCCGGGAGGTGGGCCCGGCGATGCACTGATTGTGCCCCGGCGCGCCGGCTCCGCCAGCGATCCAAGCTCCGACACCCGCCGACGCACCATCCATACCACGTGTGCGGGCGAGGGCCCTGGTTATCTGCCGAAGTCCGGTTATCGGCGATCGCACGCATCGGTCAGGCAATTATGTCTGCGGCGGATCGAGTCGCACAGCGAATGCCTCTGGCGTCAGAATTTGACAGAAGCCGATCGATGCGAGCGAGAGGAGATCCATGTCATTGGTGACGAGACAATCCGCGGCCCCATTACTCGCAATGGCGAGCAGGTACGCATCGTCCGGGTCTCGACATGATGGAAACGGGGGAACCACCGCCACGTGTTCCGCGCCATTCCTAAGAAAAGCCAGCAGATCATCGCAGGCAGATCGGTTCAGTCGAGTTGCGAGGCGAGGCTTAAGAGCGGTGGCGGCCAACTCCTCTACGAGGAGTTCGTTTGAGAGCAATGCATACTGACCCTCAGCAGCCCTCCGGAGAAGCCCCGCAACGAGCCGGCTTCCAAACGCAAACCGGATCAACACGTTGACATCAAAGACCGCGCGCACGAAGCACCTCGCGCCTGGCCTCATGAACGAGCCGGTTGAGCTCTTCATCATTTACTGCGGGAGGTTGCTCGGTCCCGTCCGCAATGCGTCGGGCTGTCTCGGCCAAACGGGCGCGGGTCAACTCTTTCAGGAGTCGACGTTGATCCTCGTCTGAGAGGGAACGAAAATCGGCGATCATTGCTTCGAATGTCCGCACTGCAGCGCGCTCCGGTGGGCAGGCCTCCCGCCCGCCCGTGGATTATATGCTCGCAAGACCGTCTCAGGACCCACTGCGCGCCGCTCCCTTCTTCTCTCTCGCCCACACGCCCCATCCGCAGTACCCTTCGCCCATGGCCGTGAACTTCCGCAAGCAGACTCTCGACAACGGGCTGACCATCCTCGCCGAATGCGACGCCGGGGCCCACTCCGCCGCCGCGGGCTTCTTCGTCAAAACCGGGGCCCGCGACGAGGAGTCGCGCGTCATGGGTGTGAGCCACTTCCTCGAGCACATGATGTTCAAGGGCACCCCCACGCGCACGGCCGAGCGCATCAACAAGGACTTCGATCGCATCGGCGCCAAAAACAACGCCTACACCTCCAGCGAAATGACCTGCTTCCACGCCACTGTCCTTCCCGAGTCCCTCCTCGGCGACGGCGGCGTCGTCGAACTCCTCTCCGACATGCTCCGCCCCGCGCTTCGTCAGGAGGACTTCGACACCGAGAAGAACGTCATCCTCGAAGAGATCGCCATGTATGAGGACAACCCCTTCTGGGTCCTCTACGAGCGCGTCATGGAGGAGCATTTCGCCGGCAAGAATCCCAAACTCCCCGGCATCACGCATCCGCTCGGGCATCGCGTCCTCGGGACAAAGCAATCTATTACCGATCTCACGAGCGCGCAGATGCGCGACTACTTCCAGCAGCGCTACTCCGCCGACAACACCGTCGTGGCGCTCGCCGGAAAGATCGACTTCGACGCCGCCGTCAGCGAAATCTCCCGGCTCTGCGGCTCCTGGTCGCGCACCGGCGCCGTGCGCACTCCCGGCATGCCACCGCTCGCCGACCGCGCCATCGAACTGCGCGACGAAAAAGTCAACCGCGCCTATCTCGTCATCCTCGCCCCCGCTCCCGCCTCCGACGACCCGCGCCGCTATGCCGCTTCCCTCATGGCCCAGGTCCTCGGCGGACCCGACAACTCCCGCCTCCACTGGTCCCTCATCGAGACCGGCCTCGCCGAGCAGGCCGAGGTCGGCTTCGAGCCCAAGGACGGCTGCGGCGACTTCCTCCTCTACGTCGCCTGCGACCCGGAGCGCCGCGAAGAAGTCTGGACCATCGTCCAGGAGCAGATCGCCAACCTCTCCTCCACCCTCACCGACGCCGACCTTGAAAAGATTCGCTGCAAGGCCGCCACCGGAGTCACGCTCGCCGGCGAGCGCCCCGGCGGGCGCATGCAGCGGCTGGGCCGCCAGTGGACCTATCTCGGCAAGTATTCAACGCTGGAAGAAGAGCTCGCGAAGATCACGGCGGTCACCGTCGCCGATGTGCGCAAGGTCATCGCCGACTTCCCGTTCAGCCCCCGCACCATCGGCTGGTTGTTGCCGAAGTAAGGCCGTTCACGCCGCCGCGGCGGGAGCGTACACGCGAATCGCGTTCTTTCCCGCCTTCTTGGCCGCGCGAACCGCCTGCTCAACGATCGCCATCAACGCGCCGTGGTCGTCGAAACGCTTGATCATCTCCCCGTCCAGCGCGGCGACGCCAACGCTCAGCGTCACCGTCACCGTCGGCGGCGCGCCCGTCTTGGCCGCCATCAGCACCAGGGGCTGGGCAGCAACTTCCATGCGAACCTGCTCGCTGGCGCGAACCGCAACGGCCCGATCAGTGCGCGGCAGCAGGGCCACAAAGCGCCCCTCGTCGTACCGCGCCACAAGCCCGCCGAACCCTCCGAACGCCCGCTCAAGCCGCCCCGCCACCGAGATCAGCACCGCGTCTCCCGCTTCGCTCCCGAAACGCTCGTTCATTTCCTCCAACCCGTCCACATCGAACATCGCCACCGCCAGCACGCCAAGACCGTTCCGAGTCTGCTCGAACGCGGCCACCATGCTCCGCTCAAACTGCAACCGGCTGGCAACCCCCGTCAGATCGTCGCAGGCCTGCGTGTCGCCGGAGGGGGCCGCCTGCGTGCCGTGCTCGCCCGCATGCACCGCTATTCCGCCCATCTGCTCCTTCGCCAATCGGAGAACTTTTTCCGTGTCCACGCTCAGCGTCGGCGGCAGACAAAGCAGCGACGCCACCTCGCGCACTTGGCAGCCGATCGCCTTCAACACGTCGTCCGCCTGGCTGTAATCCAGCGCGAACCACTGCTGGGCCCGCTCGTAGAACCGCCCAAGCGCTTCGGCCGGCTCGGCAGCCGCGATCACATCCGCGGCAATGTTCCCCAGCCCCACCGCCCGCACCACACCCGTGAACTCCATCGGCGCCGCCGTCGGCCGCTCGTGGTACTTGATCGGCATCACCAGCGACTCGGGCAGCTTCCAGCGCTTGGCCAGCATCGCCCCGACATCGGCGTGATGCACCTCGAAGGCCTTGAGCTCGTATTTCAGCACCTGCCGGTGGTCCCCCTTCGCCATCCCCACAACCCGCCGATAGTCCTTGCCCAGCGCCTGGTTCAGCGCGATCATCCCGACATCCTGCAAAAGTCCGCCCAGGAAGCACTCCTCGGCGTTGGGAAGGCGTGCCTTGTTCGCGATACATCGGGCCGCGATCGCCGTGTGCAGCGCGCGACGCCAGTGCGCCTCCATATCAAACTCGCCGGTGTCCGTGTCCTTCACCGCCGACACCAGCGTGAAGCTCAGCGCCAGCGTCTTCACCGCGGACATCCCCAGCATCACGATCGCCTGATTGATGCTCGAGCACTTCGTCCGCACGGCGTACATGCTGCTGTTCACCGTCCGCAGAATCTTCGCCGCCAGCGCCTGGTCGTTCTGGATCGCGTCGGCAAGCTGCTTGAACGACACCGAATCGTTGGCCGTCAGTTCCACCACGCGCATCGCCACCGCCGGCAGCGTCGGCAGCTCTCGACAGGCCATCACTCTTTCCAGCACTTCTGGGTTCATAGCCGAAGCAGGCGATCCGGGTTGCGGCTCCGTCCAACGAAGCCCGGTTCGACTGCTCGCTCCTCCCATCGGCCCGCGCCCATCCCCGCTTCAGGTCCTCCTCGGGCAATCCCCTGATCCCTGAATTCCGTCGGTTATCGCCTCCCACACGCCCGGGATGAGCGACGCTTTGGGAGCGAATCCCGTGGATTTCGCGCCGTTATTTGGGCAACCGCGCTCCAAACACCAACCCCATGGTCGGCGGCTCCATTCCCAGCACATAACGCAGATAGGACGCAAGCAGCCGGTTCGCCCGCTCCACTCCCTGCGCATCACCCGCACCGCGCCCGGCACCGTCGGCCGCAACGCCCGCGAGCCCATTGGCCGCAAGCCCCCGCAACAACTCGATTGTCCGCACACGCACACGCCAGGCGTGCAGCACGCCGCCCCCCTCGCCCGCCTCCCCGACCGTCAATCCCCCAAGCGACGGGCTGAACAGATGCCACGCCGCAGACGCGATCGGCTCCCCTGTCCGCACATCCGCATCCAGCACCGGTTTGTACCCCGTCTCCACCAGCACGCCCCACTGAAACTTCAGCAGTGCAGGCCCCACATTCTCCGGCCCGCGCAGCAGGCGCAGCGACTCCAGCGTCTCGTCATACAGCGCCGCGTGCGGATCATGGTCGTGGATCGCGTGCCCGATCAGGTCCGCCACGTACAGCCCCGCGTGGTGTACACGCAGGTTCGTTCGCAGGGCGGGGAACTGCTCCACCAGGTCCCATTCCGTCAACAACCCCAACTCCGACTGCGGCCGCAGAATCACGCCGATCCGCCCACGCGTCAACGCCTCCACCCCACCCGAGTACGGCGACTTGGGCCGCTTGGACCCCTTCGCCAGCGCCCGCACCATCCCCATCCCGCGCGTGAAGAGCGCACATGTCTGGCTCGTCTCCGACCAGTCCCACTGGCGTATGCAGATGGCCTCGTCGATGGTCGCGGGCATGCAAGAGCGTAAGTGGGAAGTGGGAGGTGGGAGGTGGGAGGTGGGAGGTGGGAGGTGGGAGGTGGGGGAGCTTATCGTCTGCGTTTGGTCGTGCTGGCAGTTGCTACCACGATAGCTGTGATTTCGTCGGCTTCCTGGAGCAGGCCCGCGAGGCGTGTCGCCTTGATCGAGTTTGATTCGATCAACAGTTCCATCCAGTCGGCGGACTCGTCGGCTTCCTCTTCGACGATGCGCAGCTTGTTGAGAAAATCAGCCGTCGACTTGGCACGGCGTACGGCGCGATAGTTTGAGCCCACCGAAGTGCCCGCGCGAATCAGTTGTTTCCCAATCACATCGCACGTGCGGTTTTTCGGAAGGGCCTCTACGAGCCGAATCACACGGAGCGCAAATGCCTTTGTGCGCGCCTTCATTTCATGCTCATCCATCGCATCAGAATACCAAGCCGGCCCACGCATTTCCTTTTCAAAAACATCCCACATCAAACATCCCACATCCCACATCCGCCTTACCCTCCCCAATGCACTTCTGCCTCGTTGACAAAGTCCTCGAACGCTCTAACGACCGCATCGTCACCATCAAGCAGGTGACCGCGGCCGAGGAATATTTACAGGACCACTTCCCTTCCTTCCCAGTGCTCCCCGGCGTGCTGATGGTCGAGTCGCTTGTGCAGGCCGCACGCCTGCTGGCTGAGGGTCGCCCGGAAGTCGGTCCGACCCGTCTGGTCCTCGGCTCCGTCCGGGCGCTCAAATACGGCTCGTTCGTCCGCCCCGGCGAGACCCTGCGCGTCGAGGTCACCCTCCACAAGGCCAACCCGGACGGGACCTTTGATTTCAAGGGCGAGGGCACCGTCCTCCGCGGCCAATCCGCCCCGGAAATCGACCCCACCACTGCCGTCTCCGGCCGCTTCACCCTGCGGCCAGTGCGAATCGACTGATGTGCGGCCTTCCCCTCCCTCCCACATCCGACATCCAGCATCGCACATCCGACATTCCTACACTCCCCGCCCATGACCCACGACGAAATCTTCGCCAAAGTACGCACCGTTCTGGAAGAAGCCCTCGGGGCCGACGCCGACGAGATCACGCCCACCGCGACCCTCTTCGGCGACCTCGGGGCCGAGTCGATCGACATCCTCGACATTTCGTTCCAGCTCGAGCAGGCCTTCGGCTTCAAGATCGCTCAGGGCGAGCTGATCCCCGAGAGCGTGCTGCGCGACCCCAAGTTTGTCGTGGACGGCAAGATCACCCCCGACGGCCTGCGCGAACTCAAGACCCGCATGCCCTGGGTGGACTTCGCCTCCATCGACGCCGACCCCCAGGTCCGTAAGGTGCCCCACGCCTTCACCGTCGACACCCTCGTTAAGTTCGTCGAGCAGAAGCTCGCCAAGCAACCGGCCTAGTTGATGTTGGATGTGCGATGGTGGATGTCGGATGTTCCAAGCTGGATTGGCTTCGTGTCTTGAACATCCCACCTCCCACATCCCACCTCCCACCTCCCACCTCGGACTTCCGCTATGCGCTGGATGTGGATCGATCGCGTCGTCGAACTCCGCCCGCGCGAGAAGCTCGTCGCCGTCAAGAACGTCTCGCTCGCCGAGGAGCACCTCCACGACCACTTCGCTGCGGACCCCGCGCGGGGGCTCAAGGCACTCCCCGTCATGCCCATGTCGCTCATCCTCGAGGGCATGGCGCAGACCGCCGGTATCCTCGTCGGCCACGCCGAGGCCTTCCGCGAGAAGGTCATCCTCGCCAAGATCAACCGCGCCGAACTGTCGCGCGATGCCACTCCCGGCTGCACCCTCCGCTACACCGCCGTCATTGAACGCATGGACGCCATTGGCGCTTCCACGAAAGGCACCGTCGAACTCCTCGACCACGCCAAGCCCGAGGCCGGATTCGTGAACATCGGCGGCATCGACCTGATGTTCAGCCACCTCGATCAGAACCAGGGGTTGGGGGGGGGCGGCGCAGCTGGATTCCCCGAGCACAACTTCGTCTTTGGCGAGGGTTTCAAAACCCTCCTGCGCACAAGTGGCGTCGCGATCCCGGACTAATCAGTACAGGGCCGAACGGCCTACGCCGCACGGTTCTGATCACTGCATGTGATGCCAAATCGCCTGCACCGTCGCCACCACCACCGGCACCGTCGAGATCGCCACGGCCCATTCCGCGATCTTCTTGCCCAGAGCAGGCCGCTTGCTCCCCACAAACTCACAGATTCCCACCACCAGCGCCACCGTCGCGAACTTCAGTCCGATCAGCCCCCAGAATCCAAACGCGCGGATCGCCGCATCCGCGATCGTGTTCACTTCCTTCGCCCCAAAGTAGTTCATTACCGTGTTCGTCATCACAAGGTCGAGCGACGAGACCAGCACATACCACACATACTGGTTTGGATACAGCACATGCCGGCGCAGCGGATGCGCTGCACCCTCAGACACGCCCGGGATGAGCGGGCCTTGCCGCGAATCCCGCGGATGCTCTTCTTTCTGCAACTCGTTCACCCTCCCCCCTCCCGCGCCGCAATCGCCTCCCGACAAATCCGCTCAAACAACCCGCGCGGCCCCGGCTTCCCCGTCCACATCTCAAACTGCAACGCCGCCTGCTCCACAAACATCTGCACCCCGTCGATGGTCCGAAATCCGCGTGCCTTCGCCGCGCGAAGCATGGGCGTTTCAACCGGTCGGTACACCGTCTCCATGAACACCGCGTGTTCCGGCAACTGCGTCATCCGCTCCACCGGCGCGGCCATCCCCTCCGGCTCCGACCCCCCCACTCCGCCGACCATCCCCACACTCGTGCAGTTGATCACCACATCCGCGCGGCTGGCCTCCAACTCGGCCAACTCCGCGACTTGGATCGCTCTCTCAAACTGACGCCGCGGCCCATCCTGCATCTCCCCCGCCAACTTCTCCGCCCGCTCGCGAGTTCGGTTGTACACCGTCACGGCCGCCCCGCGCGAAGCGCACGCCCACACCGCCGCCCGCGCCACGCCCCCCGCGCCGATGATCGCCGCGTTCTTGCCAGAGAACTGGCCCAGCGCACCTTCCAGCAACACTTCGATCGCCCGCGCATCCGTGTTGGCCACCTCCACCACTCCACCATCCACCCACACAGTGTTCGCCGCACCGACCGCGCACGCCTGCCGATCCCAGCTCGTAACGGTGCCCGCGTCCCGCGATTCGCCGCACCACCGCACCAGATGTTCCTTGAACGGCATCGTCACGCTCAACCCCGCCAGATCCAGCCCCGGATACTCCAGCAGCGCCTCCAGCGTCGCTTTGAAACTCAAATATGTCGTCTCGCCCCCCGGCTCCTTCTCATCCGCCGCGATCGGCAGCGGCAGATACACCCCGTCGTGCCCGATCGCCTCGAACCCCGCGTTGTGTACCAGCGGCGAGAGTGAATGGTCTACCGGCCATCCCACCACCCCGTACACCTTGGTCTTCGGCCCGATCGACCGGAACCGGTACACATCCAGCATCTCGCGCACCGTCGGTTGCCCCGGCGCTGTCGCGCTCTGGGCCCGCAGCGATGCGAACGTCAGATACCCGCCGAACTTCGGCGCCAGCACGCGCGACATCAACCCGAACTTCCCCATCCCCAGCGCGATCGTCGGCTTCCCGCTGGCGTTCTCCCTCAGCAGATCAAACAACTCCAGATTGTCCCGCAGCGACCGCGCCGTGATCGCCACCTTCACCACCCGCGCCGCCTCCTCGCGCCCCATCGCCGCGACCCGGCGCAGCAGATCCGCCGGCCGCCCCTGAAAATCATGCATCGACAGAATCAGCCCTGATCGCCCCTCGCGCCGCTCCTCCGGCCAATCCACCGCCAGATGCACCTTCTGCCGCAGATTCGCCGACGTTGCGTACGCCGACATCTCAAAGTCCAAATACCGCGGCGGATGCCCCCCGGGTGGCCCGCCGCTCCGCGGCGGTTTTTCCTTCCCTACCGCATCGCCGGGGGCGTCCGCCCCTCGCCTCTCCCCCGCCGTCCCCAACCGTTCATACAGCGCGACCCGCGCCATCTCATCCCCGTCGTAGTGCCCCCCCTCCGTCGCCGACCGGCATGTCACGATGCACGGCAACGGACACTCCGCCACCAGCCGCAGAATTCCGTTCACCTCGCGTACATCCAGATTCCCCGCCGCATCCTGCACCCCTGAGAAAAACTCATCCACCCGAAACTCCACCACATCCGCCCCTGAATCCCGCGCCGCCACCGCGTCCGCCATCGCGGCCGACTCGTCCTGCACAAGGATGGGAACGCACAGAAGCGTGGGCATGAGCGGGAGTGTACCGGCAACGAGCCCGCGCCGATCCCATTCCCTCACTCCATCCCGCCGGCCCCGCCGATACTCCCGTGATCCTCGGAGCATCCCATGCCCATCTTCGCTACAGACACCCTCTCCACCCTCCGCGCCGCCCGCGACCGCATCTATTCCTCCGGCCAGATCCTTTGCCTCGACGACTCCGCCAAACCCGTCTGGCCAGTCGGCCTCACCCACGAGCGCGGCGAGGCCCTCCGCGATCTCGCCATCGCCGAAAACGCCGCGTCCATCGTCGAAACCGGCTTCGCCTTCGGCATGTCCGCTTCATTCCTGCTGGAGGCCGCGCTGACCGCACACGCGAACGCCCCCGACGCCCGCCCGCCGCGCCTGGTCTCCATGGACCCCTTCCAGACCTCGCAGTGGAAGGGCGCTGGTCTCCGCCATCTCCGTGACGCAGGCCTCGCCGAGCATCATCAACTCTTCGAAGAACCCTCCGAAGTCGTCCTGCCGCGCCTGATCGCCGAACACGAACGATTCGACCTCGCCTTCATCGATGGCGACCACCGCTTCGAGAGCGTGTTCATTGACATCTTCTTTGCCCGCAGACTTGTCGGCCCCGGCAAACTCATCATCGTCGACGACGCGTGGATGCCTGCGGTCCAAAAAGCGGCGGCCTTCTTCGTCTCTGCCAATCTCTGCACTCGCGAGCCCTCCCCCGAAGGGTCACCCCTGTGCAAGTTCATCCTGCTTCGAATGGATGCGAAGGGCGATGCCCGTGAATGGGACCACTTTACCCAGTTCTAATCGGACAATTTTCAGCCATACCGCCGGTCATGTACTTGCCGACCCTTACATTGAAACCTTCACGATTCCCCTGAACCACTTCTCCGCATACACCCCGATCAGCGGCAGCGGTTTGGCCTGCCCATTGCTCGCGTTGATCAGGCCGATCACGTCCAGAACAATCGTCGCGATCGCGATGCCGATGATGACCGGAATGCCGATCCCGCAGATGAATATCAGCGGTACTGCCGCAACACTCGCCACCATCGCGGCGATCCACAGCAGCATGCATTGCTTCGCGTGATACAGCGAAAAGTCGTTGTCGCGCATGATCAGCGGCACAAGCCAGAACGGCACCCGCAGAAGGTTCAGCACATACGAAATGATCGCGAACGCCTTCCCCTCCGCCACCTCTTTCTCCGTCATCGGCGCGGAATCCGCCGGAAAAGGCACCCGCGTGGCCGTCGGGATCGGCGGGGGAGAATGTCCGGGCTCCTGCGGCGGCGTCGATTCGGTCATGGCGATCTCCTCGATCTCAAAGGGGCGTCGGCCGAGCATACCAGATCGCCCCGATATCCGCCCACCATGGCCCCCAGCGGCTCCGGGTTCTGCTTCTTAAAGTTCCGCAATCCGCCGCGCCGTCTCCAACTCCACAAGATCCTTCATCAGCCGATCCAGCTCCCCCGCCAGAACGTCTCTCAGCGGATACTCCCCCGGCAGCCGCTCATCGGCCACGATTCCGTCTTTGTACCGATATGTCCGGATCTTCTCGCTCCGCTCCCCCGTCCCGATCTGCTCCCGCCGCGCACTGGCGCGGGCCTCGTGGACCTTCCTTCTCTCCAACTCATACACCCGCGCCATCAACAACCTTCTGGCCTTCTCGCGGTTCTGCTGCTGGCTCTTGCTCTCCTGCATTCGCACTTCGATCCCCGTCGGTTTGTGTACCAGCTTCACCGCCGTCGCCACTTTGTTCACATTCTGCCCGCCCGGCCCCTGCGCCGTGGTGACATCCTCCGTCACATCCGCGGCCCAGTCGATCTTCACCTGCACCTCCTCCGGCTCCGGCAGCGTCGCCACCGTCGCCGTCGAAGTATGCACGCGCCCCGCCGCCTCCGTCGCGGGCACCCGCTTCACGCTGTGTACACCCGCCTCAAAGCACAGCTCGCTCCACACCCCCTCGCCGCGCACATTGATCGTCGCCGAGCGAATTCCCCCCACGCTCGGCTCGGCCGAAAGCTCCATCGTCTCAAACACCCACCCCTTCCGCGCCGCGTACTTCCCATACACATCAATCAAATCCCGCGCCCAAAGCGCGGCCTCATCCCCGCCCGTCCCCGCCCGCACCTCCAGAATCACCGACCCGATCGCCCGGTCATCCGCATTCACCAGCGCGCTCTTGGCCCGCTCGATCGCCGCCACCGCCCGTTCCTCCACCCCCCCTTCCCCCGTCAACTCCTCCTTCGCCATCGCCGCCAGATCCCTGTCCCCGCCGCCCAGAATCCCCCGCAACCCCTCCGCCTCTTTCACCAACGCCAAATACTCGGCGTAGTCCCCCACGACCGGCGCAATCGCGGCTTTTTTGATCGACAGATCCCGCACCTGGCGGTGGTCCACCAGCACCACCGGGTCCGAAAGTCGCTCCTCCAACACCACCAGCTGCGCGCGCAGTTCCTCCAGCTTCCGAATCAGCGCGGGTGGAATTGCGGCGGTCATTTCCGGCATAACTCCTCAATCCTACTTGCTCCGTCCATCTTTTCTCCTCTCCCCTTCCGCGATCTTCGCGTCCTCCGCGGTGAATCCCCTGTATCATCCGCCCCCGGAGAGCCCCCCACCACATGTCCAACGCCATCTCCATCCGCAACCTCACCAAGACCTTCGGCCCAAAGCTCGCTGTGAGCAACCTGGACCTGGATGTCCCCACCGGCTCGCTCTGCGGCTTCATCGGGCCCAACGGCGCGGGCAAAACTACCACCATCCGGATGATCATGTCGATCCTCTTCCCGGATTCCGGTGAGCTCTCCGTCCTCGGCCGCCCCTCCGCCATCGAGTCCAAGGACCGCATCGGCTATCTCCCCGAGGAGCGCGGCGTCTACCGCAAGATGAAGGTCCTCCCCTTCCTCACGTACATGGCCAAGCTCAAGGGCGTCGATTCCTCGGCGGCCCGCCAGAAGTCCGCCGAATGGCTCGGCAAGGTCGGGCTGGGCGATGTCGCGAAGAAAAAGTGCGAGGAGCTCTCCAAGGGCATGCAGCAGAAGGTGCAGTTCATCTCCGCCGTTATCCACGAGCCCGACCTGCTCATTCTCGACGAAGTCTTCTCCGGCCTTGATCCCTTGAACCGCCGCCTGATGCGAGAGCTCATCGAAGAACAGCACAAGGCCGGCCGCACCATCGTCTTCTCCACCCACGCCATGTACGAGGCCGAGCAGCTCTGCGACCGCGTCTTCATGATCCACCGCGGCGTAAAGGTTCTCGACGACACGCTCCAGGGCATCCGCAACCGCTTCGATCCCAAGACCATCGTCGTCGAGCCCGACGGGCACTTGATGGATCTTCTTTCAAAGGTCTTCAAAATTGATGGAGTTTACGATACCTGGATCTCGGCTCAGGGCATCACAATCCAGACAAGTTCCGACGAAGCGGGATTTGTGTCCTCGCAATTGATTCGGTCAACAGAAACGCTCCATGCGAGGGTCGATCCCGTCACGGATAAACTTGACCAATTCCTGATCCGTCCCATCGATTGGGACGGGATCTGGAGCGCAATGTCCCTCCCGGGCATCGAAACCGCTCGGCCAACATCTGAGGGATTCCATTTGCGACTGCAAAGTGGAACGAACCCTGGAGCGATCTTCGCTGGCGTAGTTTCCGCGATGCCGGTCCGCCGCATTGAGCTCAAACGCGTGAACCTCGAAGACGTCTTCATCGATCTCGTCGAAGCAACGGGGGATCCCAACGTCAGCCGCGACGACCTGCGCGTTCACACCGGGCAGGAGGCCGCGCATGTTTAAGACCCTCCTCGTCGCCCGGCGCGAGTTCCTCGCCACCGTCCTCACCAAGGGCTTTCTGCTGGGCATCCTGCTCCCGCCGGTCATCATGACGGTGGCTCTCACGCTCATGCCCCTGCTGATGAACTCCGCCGCGCCAAAGACCACCGGAACCATCGCCGTCATCGATCACTCCGGCCTTGTCGCCGACGCCCTCAAAACCTCCCTCAACGCCGACTCCTTCAAATCCCGGCGCGCCAAGAAGATCGAAAAAGCCAACGCCAAGATGCAGGCCAAGGGCATCAACCTGCCCATCGACGACCGCACCAAGAAGGTCGCCGCGGCCGCCATGGAGGCCTCCGCCGCCACCCTCACCGTCGAGATCCTTCCCGCCGAGACCAAAGAAGAGGAGGCCAAGAAGCCCCTCATGGACGCCAACGTCCGCGACAACGACCACGCCAATGCTTCCCAGCGCGTCGCCCTCATTGTCATTCCCCAGGGCGCCGTTCAGGCAAGCGCCGAGACGCCCCCCGCGGCCGGCGCCGACGCGCCCTCCCCATTCGAACACTACCAGCTCTTCACCGCTCCCAAGCTCGATATCGAAGTTACTCAGGACATCAGCGAGGAAGTCGACAAGGCCATCATCGACGCACGCCTGAAAGACGCTAACTTCGATCCCGTCCGCATCCGCGCCCTCACTTCCAACCCCGTCACCGATACCAAGGTCGTGACGCACGAGGGCGAGCGCTCCGACAACGGCGTCGCCGCCATGATGATCCCCGGGGCCTTCCTCATTCTGCTGTGGGTCTCCGTCCTCGTCGGCGGCCAGGGCCTGCTGATGTCCACCGTCGAAGAAAAATCCAGCCGCGTCATGGAGGTGCTGCTCAGCGCGGTCTCCCCGATGCAGCTCATGGTCGGAAAAATCGTCGGGCAGATGGGCGTCGCCTCGCTCATCATGGGCCTCTACGCCACCACCGGCGTCGGCGCACTCGTCTTCTTCTCGCTGAACCACCTGCTGGAGCCGATGGTTCTCGTCTACGCCGCGATCTACTTCGTGATCGCGTTCTTCCTTATGGCCAGCATGATGGCCGCCGTCGGCAGCGCGGTGAACGACATCCGCGAGGCCCAGGCCCTTATGCAGCCCATCATGATCGTCATGGTCATTCCCATGATGCTCTGGATGCCCATCGGGCGCAACCCCAACGGCATGTTCGCCCAGGTCGTCAGCTTCATACCACCTATCAGCCCCTTCGTCATGGTCATCCGCATCGCCGGCAGCGAGAAGATTCCCTTCTGGCAGATCCCCGCGAGCATGGCCGTCGGAGCGATCTCCATGATCTTCATGTGCTGGGCTACCGCCAAGATCTTCCGCATCGGCATCCTCATGTACGGCAAGCCCCCGAACCTTAAGACCCTCATCAAATGGGTCCGAATGGCCTAATCCCCATCGTGGCATGGGCTTACCAGCCCATGTCCGGGCCGCCGCGGCCCGGCTGCCTTGGTTCCTCACCCCATGCCCAAACCCTCCCCCACCACTCCCCCGTTCACTTGGGACAAGTTCTCCCTCTACGAGCTCTGCGCCCAAAACCCGCCGCGCGACGCCAAGCTGCTTCGCGCTATCCACGCCGACGGGGTGGCCCGCCGCTCCGCGGCGGGTTCTTCTCCTCCTCGCCCCTCCTCCCTCACCCTCGCCGAAGACTTCTGCGGCACAGCCGCCCTCTCCCGCGCCTGGTGCGCCCTCTCGCCACGCTTCCGTGCCGTCGGCATCGATATCGACAAACCCACCCTCGCCCGCGCCAGGCAACTCTCAGCCACCACGCCCACCCTCACTCTCATTCGCGCGGACGTCTCCCGCGCCACAGCCAAGTCCGACCTCATCGCCGTCCTCAACTTCTCCATCGGCGAGATCCACGATCGCGCCGCCCTTGTGAAGTACCTCAAACGCTGCCGCACGCGCCTCAATCCAAAGGGCGTTTTTATCTGCGACATCTACGGCGGCGCGGATTGTTTCGAAACCGGCATGATCGATCAGGGCATCAAGCTCCCCAAGGACCACCCCGCGGCCCGCGACCGCATCCTGTACTCCTGGGAACAGCGCTCCGCCGACCCCCTCACCGCCCGCGTCGTCAACGCCATGCATTTTGACGTGCAATCCGGGTGGCCCGCCGCTCCGCGGCGGAGTCCCATGCCCCGGCCTGCCCACATACCCGCCGCGGAGCGGCGGGCCACCCACCAGGTCCTCCTCAACGCCTTCGTCTATCACTGGCGCCTCTGGTCCATCCCCGAACTCCGCGACGCCCTTGAGGAAGCCGGCTTTAAGACCACCGCCGTCTACCCCCGCACCGCCGGCGCCATGGACTCCGACGGCAACCTCTACACCCACCCCATCGAAGACCCAACGGAGCTCGGCGATAGCTTCAACGTCTTCGTCGTCGGGCGCTGAACGTGGCATGGGCTTACCAGCCCATGTCCGGGCGTCCTAGCCCGGCCGACTTTGGGTGACCCCAGATACCAAACACACTTAAACAACGGGCGGAAATCCGCGGGATTCGCTCGCGGACTCGCTCATCCCGGGCGTGTGTTCTTTGTGCGAGTGGCATGACGAGGCCCAAGGCGGCCGCGACATCGGCCAGTAGGCCATGCCACAAAAGTGCCCCCGAGCACGATGGGAAGTGCGCTCAGGGGCGAAGGGAGGGAGGCAATGTTGTTCAACTCACCGATTCCAACTCCGACTTCCACTCCGCACTCGGAACTCGGCACTCTTCACTACTCTGCAAGGCCCCGCGGTCGAGGGGGCCGGGGATCGGTGGCTGGGAAAGCATTCTCCGTGGCGATGCTCGCCTTTGTCTGTCCATCCAAGCCATCCGGCGGGGGATGATCCTTCATCCCAGTCCGGGGCGGGGGGTCCTTCCTCCGCGCTCCCGAACCGCCGGCCCCCACGGACCGCGGGTCAACTGTCTTCCATCTCGCGCAACGCACGCCGCTCACTCTCCCGCACGGGCGGGACCGACTCCAAATCAACAACCACCCCGGCGCATTTCCGGGGTGGCCATTCACCTATTCACGAACACCCCATGCTCGCCCCGCAGTTCAGGCACTTGTAGCACGTGCCGCTGCGTACCGTAATCGCCCCGCAACTGTCACACGCGGGCGCGTCCTCCTGGTTGTTTCGCATCGCCATGGACAGGGCGGAGACGGTCGGACTCGCCGCGCTCGCTCGCGCGACGCTCACCTGCGCTCCCCCTCCCACTCTGTTTCCCGAAGCTCCATCGCTGCGGCCCGCGGCCGGCGTTCCCGCCCGGCCGCTCGGGTGCCCGGCTCCGCTTGCGCTTCCGGGGACGCCAGTCCCCGGCCCCGCAGCATTCGCCTGGCCGCTGTCTGTTTTCTCGCTCCGCACGCTTCCTGGTGTGTTCCACGATGCACGGTCCTCCAGACCTGTGACCCCTCCACCCATCCGAGGCGCGGCGCCACCCTCTTCATCCTCGCCGGCCGCGGCCGGGCCGGTCTTGGCCCGATCGCGTCCCGGGGAGTGGCCCGCGTCGTAGAGACGTTCAATCCGATCCTCATCGGCCGAATCTGCGCTGAATCCTGAATCGCCCCCACCCGCCCCGCCCCGCTTCGGCGCGTTCGCCTCGCGATACCCGGGGATGAACTCCATTCCCATCCAACGGAAGATGTAGTCCACCAGCGATTTGGCAAACGGAATATCCCGATTCGCCGTCATCCCCGCCGGCTCGAACCGCTGGTGCGTGAACTTGTTGACGAGCGACTCCACCGGCACGCCATACTGCAGCGCGACACTGACAGCCGTGCCCAGCGAATCCATCAGCCCGCCGATGGTGGACCCTTCCTTCGCCATCGTGATGAACAGCTCGCCCGGCATTCCGTCCTCATAGAGGCCGACGGTGAGGTACCCCTCGTGCCCGGCGATGTTGAACTTGTGCGTGATGCTCGCCCGCGTATCCGTCAGCCGCCGACGCATCGGCCGCTCCACGATCCGGACCTCCATCACCGGCTGCACGGGAGCAACGATCTCAGCGACTTGCGCCGCCGCCATCTCAACGGTCGAAGACGCGGCAGGCGTCTGAGCCGCAGACGGCACACTCGCCTGCAGCTTCACCTCGACCATCGGCTCTTTTTTTGCGTCTTGCTCGTCCTGCGCGGAGGTGTCATCCCCCGTGGAGTTCAGCGGCTGGCTGAGCTTGCACCCGTCGCGATACAGCGCGTTGGCCTTCAGCCCGAGCTCCCACGACATGCGGTAGCAGTCCTTGATGTCCTGCACCGAGGCGTTGTTGGGGAGGTTGATCGTCTTGCTGATCGCACCGGAGATGAACGGCTGGGCCGCGCCCATCATCCGGATGTGCCCCTGGGCCGCGATGAACCGCAGCCCGTGCTTGCCGCACTTGTTCGCACAATCAAAGACCGACAGGTGCTCGGCCTTCAGAAGCGGCGCGCCCTCGACGGTCTGGCGGCCGCAGATGATCTCATTGAGTGCCTCGATCTGCACCTTGCTCAGCCCCATCTCGCGAAGCAGATTGAACGAGGGATCGCCCTTGGCCGTGTCGGGATCGAAGTTCAATCGCCGGATCGCATCCTCGCCGAGCGTCCACGCGTTGAACGCGAACGAGAGCTCGAACACGCCCGGCAGCGCCGCGTTGATCGTCGCGATGTCCGCATCCGTCAGACCCTTGAGGAGCAACCACTCCTTGAACGTGTGCGTGCCCAGCGAGCTTGCGCCCGGCATCGGCACATCCACATTCAGCGTTCCCAGCAGGTACGTCAGAATGTCCTTCTGCTCGCTCTTGGAGTATCCCATCGCCGCCAGCGCGGGCTCCACGGAGTCGTTGGCAATCTTGAAGTACCCGCCGCCGGCGAGCTTCTTGAACTTCACCAGCGCGAAGTCCGGCTCGATTCCGGTGGTGTCGCAATCCATCAGCAGGCCGATCGTCCCCGTGGGCGCGATCACCGAGACCTGGGCGTTGCGATATCCGTACTTCTCGCCCGCCGCGAGCGCCTCATCCCACGCGCGAACCGCGTGGTCCAGCAGGTCGTCGGCGTTGGCGATGTTCACGCGCCCCGCGTTGATGATGTCGTGGTTGATCGGCACCGGCGCGATCCGCATCTGCTCATAGTTGCCGACATCCCGCGACACGCCGTGCGCCGCCAGCTTGTGATTGCGAATCACCCGCAGCATGTTCTGCTTGTCCGGCTCGTACCCCTCGAAGGCCCCGAGCTGCGCCGCCATGATCGCCGACTGCCGGTACGAGCGACCCGTCAGAATCGCCGTCAGCGTGGAGCAGACCGCGCGGGCCTCCTCGCTGTCGTACGCAATCCCTGCCTGCATCAGCATCGCGCCGAGATTGGCATACCCAAGCCCCAGCGTGCGGTACTTGTAGCTCAGCCGCGCCACCTCGCTGGAGGGATAGCTCGCCATCAGCACGGATACTTCCAGCACGATCGTCCACAGATCGATCCCGTGCTCGTACCCATCCACATCAAACGTCCGCGTCGTGCTGTCGTAGAACTTCAGCACGTTCAGCGACGCCAGGTTGCACGCCGTGTTGTCCAGGAACATGTACTCGCTGCACGGATTGCTCGCGTTGATCCGCCCCCCGCTCGGGCACGTGTGCCACGCGTTGATCGTCGAATCAAACTGCACGCCCGGGTCGGCGCAGCGCCACGCCGCGTACCCGATCTCGTCCCACAGCGTCCGCGCGTTGAACGTCTTGGCGATCTTCCCGCTCGTGCGATACCGCGTCTTCCACTCCCCATCCGCGTCCAGCACATCAAAGAACTCATCGGGAATGCGCACGGAGTTGTTCGAGTTCTGCCCGCTCACCGTCAGATACGCCTCGCCGTTGAAGTCGTAATCCAGCTTGAGCCCGAGCTTCTTGGCCGTCTCCCCCACCGTCATCGGGTCCGCCGCGCTCGCCTTCTTGTTCGCGATGACCTTCATCCCCTCCACCATCGCCTGAACCTTGATCTCCTCGCGCACCTTCCAGTTCACGAAGCTCTCAATGTCCGGGTGGTCCATGTCCAGGCAGACCATCTTGGCCGCGCGCCGCGTCGTTCCGCCGCTCTTGATCGCGCTCGCCGCCCGATCGCCGATCTTCAGCCAGCTCATCAGCCCGCTGCTCTTGCCGCCGCCGGAGAGCTTCTCGTTCTCTGCGCGCAGATTGGAAAAGTTCGTCCCCGTCCCCGACCCGTACTTGAACAGCCGCGCCTCACGGACCCACAAGTCCATGATCCCGCCATCCCCCACCAGATCATCGCCAACGCTCTGAATAAAGCACGCGTGCGGCTGCGGGTGCGTGTACGCATCCTTCGCCAGATCCACCTTGCCCGTGTACGGATCCGGAACGAAGTGCCCCTGCGCCGGGCCCGTGATCCCGTACGCGAAGTTCAGCCCCGTGTTGAACCACTGCGGCGAGTTCGGCGCGGCCATCTGGTGTACCAGCATGTACACCAGCTCGTCATAAAACGCCTTCGCATCGTTCGGCGTGTCGAAGTAGTTGTGCTTCTCACCCCAGAACTTCCAGCACCCGGCCAACCGATGGATCACCTGGCGCGCGGACTTCTCCGGCCCGGTCTGGGTACCCCGGTTCTCCGAACCGGGTCCTTCGCTTCCCGAAGTCGCGCTCGGAGAGCCCGACGTACCCTGCGGAATCCCCGCCTTGCGGAAATACTTGGAGACCATGATGTCCGTCGCGAGTTGCGACCACGTCTCGGGCACCTCCGCATCGTCCATCTGGAAGACGACGGAGCCGTCGGGATTCGTGATCTTGGAAGTCCGCTTCGCCCACTTGACGGTGGCGAAGGGGTCCTGGCCTTGAACTGTAAATTTGCGAGTGATCTTCATTTCAATCGTCCAGACTTTTCGAAAGTGAGGCAGGCATCAAGGCACAAGGCATCAGGCACCAAGACTCCGGATCAGACCCGCGAGCACCCGCTCGCACTCTTCAAGTTCGCCCTTCACCGAGTCGTACACACGCTGTTCCAGATGCTTGAACTCCAACGCAAACAACAACTCGGTATCCAGCCCATACAACGTCCCCCTCGCCTGCTTCAAGAACCAAACATAATCAGCCGTATTGCCCCGCCCGTACCCCTGTGCGATTTGACTGGCCGCCAGCCGCGAGTCTCGCCGGAGTTGTGCGACCAATCCAAACTTTTCACCTTCCGGAAGAGTTCCCGCCAACCTGTACACCGTACACCCCAGACCAAACGCCTTCTGCCATGCGATCAGGTCCCGATATGACTTGATGGGGTCGGACATTCCATCCTCATGGCTCGATGCCTGATCCCTCTTGCCTTCCTCCCCGTCGAAAACTCCTAATCTACTTTCGGAAGTGTCAGCCCCACCTGATCCTGATACTTCCCTGCCTTATCCGCATAGCTCACCGCACACACCCGATCCGCCTTCAAGAACACCAGCTGCGCGATTCCCTCGTTCGCGTACACCTTCGCCGGCAGCGGCGTGGTGTTGGAAATCTCCAGCGTGATCTTGCCTCTCCACTCCGGCTCCAGCGGGGTCACATTCACAATCAGGCCGCAGCGTGCGTACGTGCTCTTGCCCACGCAGATCACCAGCACATCGCGGGGAATCTCAATCCACTCCACCGTCTCGCACAGCGCAAACGAGTTCGGCGGGATGATCACATGATCCCCCCCGTTCTCCGCCGTGCCGAACCCGGCGCAATCCACCTCCACGAACAGGTCCGGGCTGAACGCCTTCGGGTCCACTACGGTGATCTGCCCCGTCCGCGGCGTGGGGGTAAAGATCTTGAACTTGCTCCCCACGCGAATGTCGTAGCCATAGCTCGACACCCCGTAGGAGATTTTCCCGCCGCGCTTGCTCGCTTCCGCGAACGGCTCGATCGGGATCAACTCTCGAATTTGCGAATCACAAAGAACGGGCATGAGACAACCTCGGCTGGTTGGCAACTTGCCCAACCATAGCCCAAACATTTGGCCCCACGATCAGCAATCCCTGGCTAACGTAGGACCGAGTGAAGAAGACAAAGCAGCGTGCCCACACTCATCCAAGACATCTGCTTGGAGCGGGTTCCCACGAGTCGTGGGGAAGAGGAGTTTACCACTACACATCGTGTCCGCAAGCCCGGCAACCACAAAATACAGTGGACGATTTGTCGCTCGCAGACGGTTTCATCGCAAGTGCAGGCCCAGCAAACACTTGCCGTGTCAAGAAAAAGTTATCCCCACCTTTGTCGAACACCGACATGTGGTTTTTTTTGTACTCCTAAACCCTCCCACCCACAACGGGTCGCGGTCCATGCAAATTCCATCAACCGACATCAACCCACAGACTGTCCCTTCATCGCCCCCTCATTTCCAGCTCATTGCCGGGCCGCCCTTTCCACCTTTGACTTCCCGTTTGCGACCCTGCCCCTCCGCTGTACCATGCTCCTCCTGCAACTCCCCGCGCCGCACATGCGGACGGCATGCAGGACCTGCCGCTCGAGCCCACCGGCTCGCGCACCGCCGCCCGGGGGAATGGAGCTTCGCGAATGACTGTCGGCACCACGACCCTTTGGTCCCGTGATTCCCTGTCCACCCGCATTGCCACGCTCGCGCTGAGCGCGGCCGCCGCGCTCGGCTTCGCCGCGTGCAGCGGCGGTCCGCCGCGCGAGGCCAGGCGCGTCGCTCCACCACCATCCGTCGTGCGCGATGTTCCCGCCGCCCTGCGCGGCACGATCGGGGCCGAAGCATCCTTCCGCGGCATCGATCCCGTCCTGGTCTCCGGGCTCGGCATCGTCGTCGGCCTCGCCGGCACCGGCGGCTCGGACAATCTTGACCAGTCCATCGCCACCACCATGGAGCGCGAAGCCGCCCGCAACGGCATCGGAAAGGGCGGCATCGGCGCCAACTACCCCGGATTCGAGGGCATGTCCCCCTCCGAGTTCCTCCGCAGCCGCGATGTCGCCGTCGTCATCGTTGAGGCCCGCGTCCCCCCCGGCGCCCCCGAGGGGTCGCAGTTCGATGTCTACGTCCGCACGCTCCCCGGCTCCAGCGTCACCTCCCTTGAGGGCGGAACGCTCTGGTCCACCGACCTGCGCATCGGCCCCGCGGCCGTCTTCGGCGCCATCAAAACCCGCCGCATCGGCAGCGCGTCCGGCCCCATCTTCATCAACCCCTTCTCCCAGCCCTCCGTCGGCGCCGATGGCGATTTGCAGGTCACCCGCACCAGCGGGCGCGTCTTGGCCGGCGGCAAAGTCACCACCCCCTTGCAGATCGAGATGGTTCTCGACAACGACTCTTTCGCCCGCGCTCGCTCCATCGTCGCCACTATTAACAGCCGTTTTCCCCGTGAATCCGGCGATGACGGGGCCATCGCCCGCGGCCGCGGCAACGGCGCGGGCACCTCCGGCTACCAAAGCGTTGCCTTGCGCGTCCCCCACTCATACAAAGAGCGTCCCGACGAGTTCCTCCAGCTCGTCCGCCACATGCGCGTGGACACCAGTGTTCCCGAGGAGTTCGCCCGGCAGTACGTCGAGACCCTCAAGAAGGAACCCGCCCTCGCCGACGACCTGAGCTGGTGCCTGCAAGCCAGCGGACGCAGCTCACTCCCCTTCCTGCACTCTTTGTACGACTATCCGGAGCTGGCCCCGCGGCTGGCCGCCCTTCGCGCCGGGGCCCGTCTGGGCGACAGTCGGGCCGCCGCGCCCTTGATCGATCTCGCCCGCCATGCCACACCTGCAATGCGCGTTGAATCCATGCGGCTGCTCGCCGACATGCCCTCGAACCCCAGCATCAACTTCGCGCTGCGCGAAATCGTCTCGGACCCCAACCTCGAAATCCGCGTCGCCGCTTACGAGGCACTTCGGGCCCGAAACGATAACTACATCCTGCAAATCCCTGTCGGCGACGATCCCTCCCACCCGCGTTTCTCCCTCGAGCTCCTCCCCTCGGCCGAGCCCCTTATCTACATCACCCAGCAGGGCCAGCCGCGCATCGTCGTCTTTGGCGGCATGAGCACAAGCTGGACGCCCGGCCAGCACATTGACGACTTCGGCGGCGTCCACATCAACAAGCCCATCCTCGTCTCCTGCTGGAACGATCGTTTCATGCTCTCCGCCAATGGCCCGAACGCCGACCTGAACGTCTTCTACCGTGACCCGCGCACAGGTCAATCCAGCCAATCCAAGGCCCCGGACGACCTCGCCGCCCTTATCCAGTATTTCGCCCACAAGCCCACCCCCGAAGACCCCAAGCCGGGCCTGGGAATGTCCTATTCCCAGACCGTCGGCGTGGTCTACTCCCTGGCCCGGACGGACGAGGCCCACCACGTCAGCGCGGTCTCCGCCATCTTCGCCACCGAGGAGGACCGCCTCCGCGCCGAGATCTATGAGGCCGCTCAGGTCAACGCCCTCACCGACCGCCCCGAAACCGACACCGACGCCCTCAAGCAGGCCGAAACCCTCTTCAAGCCCGAGCGTCCCCAGCCCCTTCCCTCGGCCGACCCCTCCGCCGCATCCGCCGGCCTGAAGAGCAAGGTCGTCCCCCTGAAGCGTCCCACAACCCCGGCCAAGTAAGCCCTCGGTGGCAAGGGCGTCGGGTCCATCTTCTTCGCCTTTGTCCCCTGTCATCCGCTTCCCCCTCGCTTGTCGATGAACTTTCGTGTACCCTCACCGCTCGTTCGGGGTTGGGGGGATTGTTTTGTAATGCGGGCGACATGGAGGTTGCTCCGGTATGCGGCTGGCCAAACTCACACTCAGCGGTTTCAAGTCATTCGCCGATCGGACGGAGTTCCGCTTCGACGATCCCATCACCGGCATCGTCGGCCCCAACGGGTGCGGCAAGTCGAACGTCGTGGACGCCATCAAGTGGGTCCTGGGCGAACGCTCCAGCAAGTCGCTGCGCGGCAAGGAGATGACCGACGTCATCTTCGCCGGTTCCGCCGGCCGCCGCCCCCTGGGCATGGCCAGCGTCACGCTGACGTTCGACAACCCCGTCATCGTCGGCGCGCCCCGCTACGGCGCGCTCTCCAACCTCTCGAACCATGGCGAAAGCGCTTCGACGCTCGTCGTCGCCGAAGCGGCCGTTGAATCCGATGCGCCCGCGACGGCGATCATCGCCGAGGTCTCGTCGGAACCCGCCGCGACTCCGACCGACTCGGCACTCGGCACTCAGCCCTCGGCACTCCCCGCCGACACCGAGATCGTCATCCAGCGCAATGCGATCAACCGCGCCCTCCCCATCGACGCCGACACCGTCGAGGTCGAGCGCCGCCTCTTCCGCGACGGCACCAGCCAGTATCTCATCAACTCCAAGCGCTGCCGCCTCAAAGACATCGTGGATCTCTTCCTCGACACCGGCATCGGCGCGGATGCGTACTCCATCATCGAGCAGGGCAAAGTTGATGCCATGCTCCTCGCCTCGCCGCAGGAACGGCGCACGATCTTCGAGGAAGCCGCCGGCGTCGCCAAGTACAAGGCCCGCCGCATCGAGGCCGAGCGCAAGCTCGATCGCACAGAGACGAACCTCACGCTGACCCGCGAGCAGCTCGCCCAGACCGAGCGCCGCCTGAAGATCGTCAAGTCGCAGGCCGCCAAGGCCCGCACCTTCAAGACCCTCGACTCGGAGTACAAGGCCCTCCGCGCCGTCGTCGTGCTCGATCAGTACGACGACCTCATCCAGCGTCTCTCCGGCCTCACGCACCAGCTCACCGAGCTTGATGTCAAGCGCAAGCACGCCGTGGACGTTCTGGCCGCCCTCGAAACCGACAAGCAGGAGCACGAGCTCCGCCGCGGCGAGCTCCAGTCCTCGCAGCGCCGCGCCGAGAGCCGCCTGCAGTCCGCCCAGCACGAAGAGCAGTCCGGCAAGCAGCGTCAGGAGATGACGCGCCGCGCCATCGAGGAATCCGAGAAGCAGGTCACCGACGACGCCAAGCAGCTCGACTCCGTCGATGCCTGGATCGCCGAAATCGCCGGCTCCCTCGCCCAGCAATCCGAGACCATCGCCGCGCTCGCCGAAGAGCTCACCCGCGCCGAGCACGAGCTCGGATCGCTCGCGCAGCAACGCGGCCAATCCCAGCAGAATCTCAACGATCTGCGCTCCGAGCAATCCCAGAAGCGTTCCCAGGCCCAGAGCATCGACCGCGAGCGGGCCGGGCTCCTCGCCGCCATCGAGAGCGACCGCCGCCGCGCCGCGGCCATGCGCGAGCAGATGACCGCCCTCGCCGTGAAGGCCGCCAGCAACAAGAGCGAGCAGGAGCTCCTCGCCGAGCGCCGCACCGAGGCCGGGCTCACGCTCGAAACCACCACCACGAAACTCGCCGCCGCCGAGGCCGATCTCGCGGGCTCGCAGGATGCCCTCGGCAAGCTCGGCGAAGATCGTCAGGGGCTTACGCGCCAGGTCGCCGAAACCCAGCAGAGCTTCGTCCGCATCGACTCCCGCCGCGCCACCCTGCAGGAACTTCAGGACAAGGGCGCGGGCCTGGGCGAGTCCGTCCGGTTCGTCCTCCGCAAGCGCGCCGAGAACGCGGGCTTCGCCGCCGTCCGCGGCGTTCTCGCCGATCTCCTCCACGTCAAGCGCGAGCACGCCGCCGTCGTCGAGGCCGCCCTCGGCCCCTCGCTTCAGGCCCTCGTCGTCGGCACCATGCTCGACGTCCCCGGCATCGAGGAACTCGGCTCGCTCCCGGGGCGCGTCGCGTTCCTTCCCGCCGATCCGCTCGGCGAGATCGGGGTACCCCGGCTCTCCGAGCCGGGCGAGGCCGCATCAGCGCTCGAATCGAATGCCGGCCAGACACCAGAACCCGGCTCGGAGAGCCGTGGTACCCAGGACCACATCGTCGGCACCATCGGCGGCGTGCTCGGCACGGTCTCCCGCGTGCGCGACCTGGTCGCCCCCAAGCCCGGCGTCGATCGCCCGGCCCACGTCGCCGCTCTGCTCGATCGCCTCCTCGGCCGCACGCTTCTGGTGCGTGATCTGGACGCCGCGCTCCTGCTGAGCGCAGGCCCTCTTGTCGGCCAGAACGCCCGGTTTGTCACGCCCGATGGGCGCGTCATGGAAGCCGATGGTCGCGTCCTTGCCGGTCCCGTCGGCGCCGAGTCCGGCGGCGGCGGCGTTCTGCAGCGCGCCAGCGAGCTTGAAGCCCTGCAAACCGAGCTCGATCAGGTCCGCGTAACACTCGAAGCCGATCGCGCCGCCCTTGCCAGCGTGGATGCCCAGGCCTCCGAGCTCTCGCAGGCCGAGGGCGAGCTGCGCAAGCTCGTCGCCGCGCTGCAGCGCGAGCTTGTTGGCGCCGAGTCCCTCATCGAACGCCTCGCCTCCGACCTCTCCCGGCTGGAGCGCGAGCAGTCCAACCTCGCCCACGAGGTACAGGCCCTTTCGGATCGCTGCGCCGGCGTGGAGCAGGAGCAGCAGACCACCGGCGAACGCGCCGACCGCCTCCGCCGCCTCTACGACGAGCAGATGGAGCACGCCACGGCTCTCGACGCCAGAATCGAGCAGGCCACCCGCGACGCCGAGGCCGCAGCCGAAAAGCTGACCGCCGCCAAGGTCCACGCCGGGCGCGCCAGCGAGCAACTCACGGCCGCCCGCCGCGAGAAGCAGCGTTTGGACACCGCCGCGGATGAGGCCGACCGCCGCCGCCGCCACCTCGATAATCAGGTCCGTTCCCGGCGCGATGCCCTCGCCCAGCACCAGACCGTGCTCGCCGAGGCCGACCAGTCGATCGCCAACGCCATTGCCGAAGCCACCGCCGCGCAGGAAGACGCCCACATCATCGGCGAAGAGCTCGCTCTCGTTATCAACGCCGCGACCGACCTCGGCGAGAAGGTAAACATCGCCCGCCAGCAGGCCGGTCATGTCGAGCGCGACTGGCACTCGCTGGAAGTGGCCCGGCGCGAAATCGAGGTCAAGCGCGAGAACCTCGAGGACCGCGCCCAGCAGGAGCTCGCGATGGACCTCCCGCGCGAGCACGCGGACTATCGCGCCGCCTTGGAGGACACCGAGCTGGGCACGCTCACCCGCGTCGACCACGCCGTCGCCGCGCCCCGCATCGACGAGCTGAAGAAGGCCATCCGCGAACTCGGCAACGTCAACCTCGACGCCATCGACGAGGAAACCCTCCTCGTCGCCCGCAACGAGGACCTCATCAAGCAGGTCGCCGACATCGACGCGGCACGCATCCAGCTCATCGAACTTATCGCCAAGCTCAACATCGCCTCCGAGCAGCGCTTCAAAGAGACCTTCGAGCTCATCCAGCAGCGTTTCAGCGCGCCCGATGGCATGTTCCGCCTCCTGTTCGGCGGCGGCAGCGCGGAAGTCCGCCTCATGGGCCTCGTCAAGGAAGGCCCCAACGGCGAGAAGATCCAGACCGAAGAGATCGACTGGCTCGAGTCCGGCGTCGAGGTCATCGCCAAGCCCCCGGGCAAGCAGCCCCGCTCCATCAACCAGCTCTCCGGCGGCGAGAAGACGATGACCGCCATCGCCCTCCTCCTCTCCATCTTCAAGAGCAAGCCCAGTTGCTTCTGCATCCTGGACGAAGTTGATGCCGCGCTCGACGAGGCCAACGTCGAACGCTTCTGCCACGCCATCCACAAGTTCCTGGATCACTCCCACTTCATCGTCATCACGCACCGCAAGCGGACGATGGCCAGCGCGGATCGCCTCTACGGCGTCACCATGCAGGAACGCGGCGTCTCCAAGCGCGTCACTGTCAAGATCGATCAGGTCTCCGAGAAGGGCGACATCGCCGCGGGCGCAGTGGAAGCCGCGCACGAGGCCGACGCCTCCGAAGAGTCCGCCATCGACCACGTCGTCCACACCGACCATTCCTTCAGAACCCCGGCGGTAACGCCGGGGCCGCAGGATACAAACGGCGCGCCACCTCCCAAACGCACCCGCAAGCCCAAGCCCGAACCCGCCATCGCGGCCAGCGCCGACGCGACCACGTCCGACGAGCCCCGCCCCAGCGGCGCGCTTCGCAAGGCCCTCGCGGGCATGCGTGAGGACCAAACCGCGGCGCAACTCGAATCCTGATCATGCTCGCCCCTTGAATCTCCGGCACAACTCGGTATCTTGGCTCCTGGGCACCCGTTCTTCGCGCCCCGGAGTCCCGTATGTCCGCTCTCTATTACACCGATGAGGACGGCAACCCCCTCCGCCCGCCGCGCTGGTGGCTTGGATACCTCACGGGGGCGATCCTCACCTTCCTCGGTCTGGTCGTGCCCTGCGGAGGGCTCATGGTCATCTTCGCTACGCACAACACCGATCACGGCGTCTCCATCAAGCCCCCCGGCTCCGGACACATCTCCGTGGACCGCCCGCGCCCGATGATCCTCTGGGTGCAGGAGGACTCCGAGCCCTTCGCCAACATCACGCCCGTCGTCCCCGCCGACCTGCACATCACCGTCACGGGACCCGGCCCCAAAGGGCAGTCCATCCTCGTACGAAGCCCCGGGCAGGAGACCACCTCCTACGTCCGCGGCTCGACGCGCCTGGCCATCGGCCTCTTCGATCCCCCCGCCGCCGGCGACTACACCTTCGCCGTCAAGGGCACCTTCCAGCCGCAGCAGACCGTCGCGGCGTCCACCGACGAACTGGGCAAGGAAACCGTTGCGGGCCTCGGGGCCATGCTGGTGCTCCTCATCGGCGGTGCGATGCTTCTGGCGGGCATCGTCACGCTCATCGTGACGACGGTCAAGCACATCAAGCACCAGCGCCAGCCCTTTTGACGCGAACCCTACTTCTTCTCCACTTCCTTGCTGATCATCGCCCAGCACGCCTCATCGCAGGCCTTGGCCGCGCCTTCCGCCGCGCTGTTGCAGCAGACCACCACCGCGAAGTCCTTCTTCGGCGCGACCCACGCCACGCAGAACCATTGGTTGTTGCTTCCATTGTGCGTCAGCACGTACCGCTCCCCGGCGGGGGTGGCGGGTCCGGCCCACGGGCGCTCCGACCTGCCCCAGCCGTATGCGTAGTCGCTGATCGCATCCGGCGGGTTCTGCAGGCGATCGAACGTCTCGGGCTTGAGGAGCTTGCACTCGCGGGTGGCGTTCAACTTGCCGCCGAGTTCGTGAATGGAAACGTACTTTGCCCAATCGGCAATCGTGCAGTGCAGCCGGCCGGCGGGCGTGATCGCTGGCGGGTTGTCCGGGCCGCTCCCATCTTTCGCGGGATGCGGATCGATCGGTTTGCCGGCCTTGCCGTGGCCCCACGGTTGATCGATCTTCCCCTTCTCGCTCGCCGCGCCCGGCGAGCCCCAGCCGCAGGAGGTCATGCCCAGCGGCGCGAAGAGCAGTTCCTGCATCAGTTCCTCGTACGACTTCTTCGCGGCCGTTTCGGCCATGTGCCCGGCGATCGCAAAGCTAGCATTGGCGTATACGTTCTTCGTCCCCGGCGGATACTCCGGCGCGCGAGCGGTCACACTCTCAAGCAGCGTGCGGCGGGCCTGCCATGGCGTGCCCTGGAAGTGCCAGAGCTTCCCCCACAGACCGTCGAACTGCAAGTCGCTTGGCACGCCGCCGCGATTGGTCAGCAGTTGTGCCAGCGTCACCTTCTTGAAATCGTCGTGCATCTTGGGGGCAACGCCAGGAAAAACTTCTTCCAGCGTGGAATCCCAGCGCAGCGTGCCCTTCTCCACCAGCATGGCACACATCGTCGCCGTCATGGACTTGGTGCATGAACCCAGATGCCAGAGGTCGCCGAGCGTTGCCTTCTCCTCGCTCCCCATCTTGCGGACGCCGGAGACCCCCTGCGCCACAATCACGCCATGACGGACCGTCACCGCCGCCATCGCGGGGAGTTTGTGCTTCTCGATGATCGCTGCGAGGTCGGCGGAGACGTCGCGGATGGCGGGCTCCACGACGACCGGCGGCTTGGGCGCATCCACCACTTGCGCGGGAGCAACCCTCCACGAGCCAACGACGATCAGTCCCATCGCGATCGCGAACTTCATGCCGTTCCCTTCATTCCAGTTTCAATGCGCCGACGAGCTCAGAGATCGACGAGCACCCCTGCTTGCGGACCCATATTTCCAGCCCCTTCGCCACCTTCAGCGGCGAGCGGGGATCAACGAACAGGGCCGTGCCCATCTGCACCGCGCTCGCACCGGCAAGGATGAACTCCGCCGCATCCTCCCATCGCAGCACGCCGCCGGCGCCGATGATCGGGATGTTCGCGGGCTTGGCAACCAGTCGGTAAACGTCGTACACCAAGCGCACGGCGACAGGATGGATCGCGGGGCCGGAGAGCCCGCCCGTCACATTCGCCAGACGCGGCTTCCTCGTCCCAACATCAATCGCCATCGCGGGCATGGTGTTCGAGATCGTCAGGGCGTCGGCCCCGGCGTCGATCGCGGCCTTGGCGATCTCGGGCAGACCCATCGGCCACGGTGAGAGCTTAACAATCAACTTCGATCGCGTGACGACTTTGCGCACCTCCGCCACCACCTCACGCAGCGCGGCAGGCGAGGAGCCGAAATCGCACCCCGCCTTGACGTTCGGGCAGGAGACGTTCAGTTCGACCGCGGGCAGGTTCCATTCGTCGAGACTGGCCGCGACGGCGATGTAATCCTCCACCGAGTACCCCGCGACGGATGCGAACACCGCACAGGGCATCGCCGCGGCACGGGGGAGATAGTTCTCCTCAAATGCGTCGATCCCCGGGTTGGCCAGGCCGATGGCGTTGAGCATGCCGCCATGGTGCGTCTCGATGATCCGCCAGGTGGCGTTCCCCTCGCGCGGCTGGCGGGTGATGGACTTGGTGACCAGGCCGCCGATGCGGGAAAGGTCCAGCACGCCGGCGATCTCGTCCAGCGTGCCGCAGGTTCCCGCGGCCAAAATCACCGGGTTGCGGAGGAGTATTCCGGCGAGGGATGTTTCGAGGGGAGAGGACACGGGGGGAGCGTATCAAACCGGGGGACATAGAGCACAGGGCACATGGCACATGGCTACATGGCACATCGGAGGCCGGCCTTGAATGTGCTATGTGGCCATGTGCCATGTGTTCTATCCTTGTGCATGAGCGATCTCGAACGCCGTATCTCCCAGTTTGCCAACATGGCCCAGTCCGATCCGGACAACGAGATGGCCCACTTCTCGCTGGCGAAGGCGCTGTATGAGGCGGGGCGGTTCGAGGAGGCCGCGGCGTCCTACGTCCGGTGTACGGAACTGGCCCCGCAGATGTCCAAGGCCTTCCAGATGGCGGCCGAGTGCTACCAGAAGCTGGGGAACAAGGACATGGCGGCGCAGTTGGCGACGCGCGGGTACACGATTGCCGCCGAGCGCGGCGACCTGATGCCGAAGAACGCAATGGGGGAACTGCTCCGGTCGCTGGGGAAAGATGTGCCGCAGGTGACGGGGAAAAAGCCGGGGGGCGGGCCAGACATGGACCTGCTCGCGGCCGGCGCAAAGCAGAAAAAATACGAGGGACCGATTCCCGAGGGCGCGTTCGTCTGTCAGCGGACGGGGCGGCCGGGAACGAGGATGGCTCGCCCGCCCTTCCGCGGCCCGGTTGGCGAGTGGATTCAGGCGAACATCACCAAAGAGACGTTCGACACGTGGATCGCGCAGGGGACGAAGGTGATCAACGAGCTTCGGCTGGACCTTTCGCGGGAGCAGGATGAAGAGGTCTACGACCAGCACATGCGGGAGTATCTGGGGATTGATGATGCAATGTATGAGGGGCTCATGGCGAAGAAGGGGTGAGCCCGGCCAGGGTGGCACTGGCGGCTTGCCCGCCAGTGGTGCTGGAAAAAGGGGCCGGGGGAAATGAGCAGAGGCGGACTCCAGCGCAGGCCTGAAATGTGGTTGCACCACCACTGGCAGGCAAGCTGCCAGTGCCACCCCTTGAAATCCTTCGAGAGCTACTGCACGAGACCGGTGCGGCGGAGTTGATCCAGCATCAGCACCGCCACATCCGCATCCGAACTGGCGACGAGGTGCTGCATGCCTCTGGCGCTGGCGAAGGCGTGCAGGTCTTTCTGGTATGCGTCCAGGCGTGCGCGGTAGCGGGTGATGAGGTCGTTCGTAACGGTGACTTCAGCGATGCGGCCGGTTTCGGTGTCGGTAAGGCGGAGGTCGCCCAGAAGGGTGCGGTCGCCGCGGGGGGAGCGTTCCGTGAACGGGTCGAGCTCGCCGGGAGAGAGGATCTGGATAAGAGTGGTGTCCCAACTGGCGGCGCCAGCGCCGAGGAGAGAGAGGCCCTCGCGGTACCCCTCGGGGATGAGGAGATCGGAAAGCACCACCATCACGCCGCGGCCGGTGCGGGCGTTGGCGATGGAGCGCATGGCGGAGGTGAAGGGGGCCGAGGGTTGAGAGGAACCGGTCGGTCTGGTTGCAACAGACGTGGCGGACGCAAAGCCGTCCACCACGGCACCCGAGCCGGGGCGCGCGAAGGTTTCTTCGAGGAGGAACTTCGCGACGCGCTGGACGCTGGTGCGGCCGCGCATCGGGGGCAATCGCTTCACACCCCCACTGCCGCAGAGCCAGAGCGCAACTCGATTGTTGTTCACCAGACCGAGATACGCAAGGGCCATGGCGACGCGCTGCGCGAAGACGAGCTTGCTCGGCGTGCCCGCGTCCATGCTGGCCGAGCAATCCATCACGATGTGCAGGGCCAGGTCCTGCTCCTCCTGGAAGATCTTGATGAAGAGTTTGTCCAGCCGCGCAAAGACGTTCCAATCGACGTGGCGCAGGTCGTCGCCTGGGACGTACGGGCGGAAGTCCTCGAACTCGACGGAGCGCCCGCGGGCCTTGGAGCGGCGCTCGCCCTGCAGCTTGCCGGGGAACATGCGGCGCGTGGAAAGATCGAGACGGTCGAGCGCGGCGGAGAGGGCGGGGGAGATCAGATGGTCGGGGGATTGGGGGCGGGACTGGCCGGAGGTGGCAAGCATGGGGAACAGTATCAACAGACTTGTGCGGCCGTGGCGAATAGAAGACTGAGTATGCAGAGAACGGTGGCAAGAAACAATCCGAGCAGGTCGCACCTGCGTGAGAACACGCCCACGAGTATGACGAAAAGAAAGAAGTTGGCCAGCGACGCGGCCGCTGCGCCGAGGCGCCAGTCCCAACCGACCGCATGCCGCGAGTCGATCGCAGCGAGCATGACCAACATGCATGCAATTGCATTGATTGAGCAGACGATGTGCGGGCTTGCGACGGGATCGAGGAATCGCGAAGGGGGCAACGGCTCGGGTGGGTTGTACCAGTTGCCGCACTCCGGACACTTCGGCCGAGACAGACCCCTAAGCGAGTACCCGCAGGACTGGCACTTGGGAGCCGAGGATGTTTGTCCGCCACCCACGCACCACGATACCGGTAAACCTCGCAGCAGGTTGAGCCTTCGGTCAAGGTACGGCTGGATTTCGCACGGAGTGCGCAAGGCAAAGAGCTGAAAGAAAAAAGCACGGACTCAGTCCATGCTTTTCTTGCTATGCGGTGCTGTACTGTGGATGCTCAGTTCCGCGAATCGCGGATCGCGCGGTAGTCGTCCGCCGGCAGATTGTCCGCGTATTCCCACACCACCACATCGAGCTTCTTGACGCCCCACTGGCGGGCGGCGGCATCGGTCGGGAAGAGGACGTCGAGCTTGTTGCCCTTGATCGCGCCGCCGCGATCCAGGACGGGAACGACCTGGCCCGCGTCGTAGCCGGGGACGGAGATCATCGAGCCGAGGGGGAGAACGCGGGAGTCGGCGGCCACCATCTTCATGCCGTTGGTCTTGACGTTGTGCAAGCTGGAAGTAATGCCGCGGGCGTTGGGGCCGCAGGACTTTTCGTCGGGGGAGTAGGCGGTGACAACCATCTTGATCGTTCGCGCCGCGCGGATGGGGCGGCCGTTAAAATAACGGATGTCGTTGGAAGGCGCGTACTTGGTGGTATCGATCTTCACCGGCTCGGGCTCAACGGCCTTCACGGGCTCGGGGGCGACGACGAGCGGATCATGCACCTCCGCGAGGGCGATCGGGGCCTCGGCATTCACATCGACCGCGACGGGCGCGGCGAGGGGAAGGGCAGGGAGATTGGTCGTGCTGACGCCGGCGAGAGCACCGATGCTGTTGCGGCCATTTCCAACCGCGGCCTTCACGACCACGGCGGAGACCGAGACAATGACGCACAGGCCGAGGAAGGCGCCGACCTGAATCAACGTTCGCGCAGAGGAACGAAGAGGCGACGCCGCGTTGGGATGCATGTCTTGGTGTGTCACGTTGAGCACGCCTTGCTGATCTTGGGTTTTCGCGGGGGCCTCGGTTCGATCATACATCAGCGTCAGAAAGGATTCAGGCACGCAGGGCTGTCGGAAGGCATCGGAGGTTGGGCTATGACACTTAATCCGACGGCACCGCCCGAAAGAGGGACAGACCGGGCCTAAACCGGGTCCGAGAATGAGAAACCATCCCGTGATTAGGCGGTGGGCGGGCCCAGTTTCACGGCTTGGGGTGTCGCTGGGCTGCTCAACCGGCCGCGGGGACGCGGCGCTGGTCCCCGGGGCCGGGGCGCGGCGTGCGGCCGTGGCTGGCGGTGCGCAGGCGTTCGCGAAGGTCGAGCCGGAGGGTTTCGACATCAGACGCCAGACGGGCGAGGCCCTGCTCGGAGCCCATCGCTTTGAGTTCTACGAACGAAATCGGCGTGCCATAACTGACGGCGACGCGCTGCCCGATAAGGCGCGGCAGCGAGCGCTGGCGGGGCCACGCGTCGAAGCATCCCTCAACGGCGGCGGGAAGAACAGGAACGCCCGAGCGCGACATGAGAAGCCAGACGCCGCGCTTGAACTCGTCCATCGCTCCATCCGCAGACCGCGAGCCCTCCGGAAAAATAACAACGACGCGCCCGCGTTTGAGCTGCTCAATGGCGGTGCGCACAGCGCCGGCGTCGCCCTGATCTTCCTTGATGGGAATACAGCCGACACCCCGAAGCAGGAAGCCTAGGGGGAAATGCTTGAAGAGTCCCTCCTTGGCGATCGCCGCCATGTTGCGCCGGCGAATGCCGACGCCGACCAGCGGGGGATCGAGAAGGGACTGGTGATTGGCGATAACGAGCAGGCCGCCGGTGTCCGGAATGTTGTGCGTGCCGAAGAAGCGAGCGCGATAGAAAAGAACGAAGAAGGAGAGCAGCATCCAGTAGCCGAACCTGTAGAACAGGATCTGGTACACGGGCTGGGACGGGTCGAGAGCGCGGAGTCGGGCGAGCATCAGACGGTGCCGCTCCGATGGGGGCGCGTTCTGAAGCGTGCCGCTTCTCTCGCGCCGAGAACGCGTTTGACGTGCGCTTCAAGGGCTTCCACGACATGGTCGAATGGCATGTCGGAGGTGTCGATGCGTTCGGCGTCGGCGGGGGCCGTCAGCGGGCCGACGGTGCGCTCGGTATCCGAACGATCGCGCTCGGAGATTTCCTGCTCGAGCTTCTCCACATCGGCGGCCGCGCCGCCGCGCCCAGCGGCACGAAGTTGCTGCGCCCTGCGCTCGGCGCGAACGCGGGCGGAGGCGAACATGTAAAACTTGACATCGGCATCTGGAAAGACAACGGAGCCCTGGTCGCGCCCCTCGGTCACCAGTCGCGGATGGGCGATGGCGATCTGCCGCTGTTTTTTCACCATTTCCTGGCGGAGCTTGGCGATTCCGGCGATCGGGGAGACAAGCTTGGTAACGTCCGCGTCGCGGAGGCGGTGGACAATGCTCTCGCCACAGCAGAGCAGGGTGGGCGGGTCGGTATCGAAATCAAAGTGCAGGTCGCGGCGTTCGACCTCGGCGAGAAAGCGGTCGTGATCATGGATGTCCGCGCCGGAGTCGATGGCGATGGCCGCGGCGGCGCGGTACATGGCACCGGTGTCCAGGAAATCCAGACCGAGCTTGTGGGCCAGGGCGCGGGCGACGGTGGACTTGCCGGTGCCGGCGGGTCCGTCGATGGTGATGATCAGCCGATCGGCCATGCTCCCACCCTCGTCAAGGAACGCGCCCACCGCGTGCTCACGCACGTGAACCTTCGGCCGATGCGGCCCGGGCACGGAGTCATTCTTCCTCGCCGTCGTCATCGGGCGCCTCATCGGGTTCCGAAACGTCCGGGCCCAGCAACTCGTCTTCGATATCCACGGTCCCCGGAGGACCGATACCGACGATGGACTCTAGCAGCGATTTGGTGCGGGCGATGGTCTCGACCGGGTCCTGGTCGCCCCGGCAGTCCAGGGCAAGGGTTCCGGTGTAGCCGACGGTCTTGACGACCGTTGCAAAGGCCCGCAGGTCGTAGGGCTCGTGGATGAACTCGCCCGGCTTCTTGCCGGCCTTGTAGCGGACAGCCGCGGCGGTGATGGCCGAGGCGTAGGGCGTCACCCGCTTGAGATAGACCAAGGGATCGGGGGCCTTGGAGGCGGTCTCAAAGTCTGGGAAGGTGCCGATTCTGAAGCCGCCGACCTTCTTGATGAGCTCGGTGAGCTTTTCCGGGTCCGCCGTAACGCCGGGGGCTGGGCAGATCAGAACGTTGACTTCCAAACGCTCGGCAATGGAGAGGACGCGCCGGAGGCGTTCGATGCAGAAGTCGATCTCGTCCTCGTTGTCCTTGCAGGCCACGCCGACGCCGATGGAGCTGCACCCGAGGCGGTGGGCGGCCTGAACAACGCGATGGCAGCGGGTGATGGCCGCGTCGCCGACCTCGTCGTTGGTCGTGCCCATGGCCTGCACTTCGGACTCGACAAGGGTCAGAACCGGACAGGCGGCCTTGTCCGCGGCGTCGCGGATGGCGTCCAGACGCTTGAGATCCGCGCCGACGAGGAGATTGGTCGAAAGGTTCAGCCCGAAGAGGCCCATCTCATCGCGGGCGAAGCGCGGAAGGTCCGTCACTTGGAGCGCATTGTCGGGCGCACCGGCCGCGCCGCCACCCTTGGGCTTGCGGCCTGGAGCGACGATGCGCGCACGAAGAGCGTTGGCGGTGAGAGTAAGGAGCATGCTCGGGCGGGAATGTAGGCGAGGAAGTTGCGGCGGGAAGTAGGAAGTCGGAAGTGGGAAGCGAAAGGCGCGGAAATCGGCGATGGAAGGTGATCTCCCACTTCCCATATCCAACCTCCACTTCCCACTTCATCGCGGAATACCATCAGACCCTTCCTCCCGGAGACCCTTCCATGGCCGTTCCCGCTGATCGGAAATATTCGGAATCGCACGAGTGGCACAAACTTGAGGGCGGCGTGTTGACGCTCGGGCTGACACAGTTCGCGGTGGATCAGCTCACGGACGTGACGTATGTGGAGATGAAGCCCGCCGGGTTCGCCTTCAAGGCGGGCGGGGGAATCGGCGAGGTGGAGAGCGTGAAGACCACCTCGGACATCTATTGCGCCGTAGAGGGGTCGATCGCGGAAGTGAACAAGGCCGTGGTGGATGACCCTTCGCTGATCAACTCCGACCCGTACGGCAAGGGCTGGCTGGTGAAGATCAAGGTGGGGAATGCGGATGGGATGAACGGACTCATGGACGCCGCGGCGTACGGGAAGCAGTACCACTAGCAATGTGGGATGTGCGATGTCGAATGTGGGCGGGAGAGGGGCATAGCAGTCCAAGATGATCCGATGCGTCAACGTTCATAAGGCCTACCACTTGCAGGAGCGCGAGGTGAAGGCCCTGCGCGGCGTGAACCTGGAAGTCACGCGCCCGGGGTTCTTCGCGATCATGGGCCAGTCCGGGAGCGGGAAGTCCACGCTGCTGCACCTGCTGGGCGGGCTGGACAAGCCGGACACGGGTGAGGTCTACGTCGCGGGCAACGCGCTGCACACGATGGACGAGCGATCGATTACGCTGTTTCGACGCAAGCAGATCGGGATCGTCTTCCAGCAGTTCAACCTGATTCCAACGCTGACGGCGCGGGAGAACGTGGAGCTCCCGGGGATGCTGGCGGGGGACGACGCGGCGAAGCTGCACAAGCGGAGCATGGAGCTGCTGGACAAGTTGGGCGTGGCGGAGCGGGCGGGGCATCGGCCCGATGCGCTGAGCGGTGGGGAGCAGCAGCGGGTGGCGATCGCGCGGGCCTTGCTGTACTCGCCGAAGGTGCTGCTGGCGGATGAGCCGACAGGGGCTTTGGATTCGGCGTCGAGCGCAAAGTTGTGGTCGCTCCTGGGGGAGTTGGCGCGGGAGCACGCTATGACGGTGCTGATGGTGACGCACGAGCCGGCCGCGGCGGCGAACTGCGAGTCGATCTTTGTATTGCGGGATGGAACGCTGTTTGGGCAGATCCAGACGGAGGGACTCGATGCGGCCGGCGTGGCGTCTCGGTATCAACAGCTTGTCCGGGCGGCGTAGCCGCTCGATGCTGCTCGTGGCCAGCGTCTCGCTCTCATGCGCGCTGATCGCGACCGTGGCGTGCGCGATGGCCTCGATGCACGCGGGGCTGAAGCAGCGTGTGGACGCCACCGTTGGGGCTGCGGACCTGCGGGTTTCCAAGACCGGAAAAGAGTCTCTCCCGCAGGATGTGCTGGAAAAGGTGCGGATGTGGCCCGAGGTGCGGGTGGTTGTGCCGCGGGCCCAGGGGCCGATCATTCTGAAGAACCCGGCGACCAACAGCGAATGCGCCACAGTTGGCAGCGGCGTGGACCCGGCACTCGACGCGCAAGTGCGGGCCGTGGAAATCGTGGAGGGCAGAAGGGCGAGCGCACTCGGCGAGATCGCGCTGGACACCGCGGGGATGAAGGAACTCGGCGCCAAGGTCGGTGACACGGTGAGCGTGTCACGCTGGGGAGATGCGATTTCGCTGAAGATCGTCGGCGTGGTGCGTCAGCCGGGGATCGGAATGGGCGTGGTGACACGGGCGGAATCGCAGGTGACTCTCGAACAAATGGGCGTGATTCAGGAGAAGCCGGGGGCGGTCAAGGAAATAGATATCGTGCTGGCCGACAGCCGCGACGCGGATCGCGTGGCCACGGCGCACAAGAGCGATCTGGGTACCGGCGTGCTGGTGCGGACGAGCGCGAAGATCACCACCGGGCTGGATCAGAGCCAGCGGACGGGGCGGATCGGGCTGACGCTGGCGAGCACGATCGCCATGTTCAGCGCGGCGTTCATCATCATGACGGGGCTCACAACGAACGTGACGGAGCGAACACGCGAGCTGGCGATGCTCCGCTGCATCGGCGGGACGAAATGGCAGATGGCCGAGAGCCAGATCGTGATGGGGCTGCTGGTGGGCGTGGCGGGGGCGTGCGTCGGGATACCGCTGGGGACGCTGGGCGCGTGGGGACTGGTAAGCTATTTTAAGGATCACTTCCCGGCGGGGTTCACAATCCACTGGATCGGGCTGCTGGAGGGAGTCGTCGCGGCGGTGGTGGCGGGGTTGCTCGGGTCGCTGCTCCCGGCATGGAAGGCCGCAAGCACCTCGCCGCTGGAGGCGCTGGCCTCGCGCTCCAAGCCGGCGCGGGCCAAGGGGCTGATTCTCTGCCTGGTCTGCGGCGTGGTGCTGGTGACCTTGCACATCGTGCTCTTCAAATCCATGCGCAACCCGGACCTGCTGCTGCTCACTGATCTGGTCATCGGATTGCCGATGATTATCTCTGGGTACTTCCTGCTCTCGGTGCCGGTGGTGTGGGGGATCACCACGGTGCTTGGGCCGCTGCTCTCGAAGGCGCTGGGCATTCCCTCCGGACTGCTGGTGCGCTCGGTGCAGGCAACGCCGTACCGATTCGGGTTCACGGCGGGGGCGATGATGCTGGGGCTGGCCCTGATGGTCAGCATCTGGACGAACGGGCGGTCGATCGATCGCGATGTGCTCAGTTCGTTCAAGTTCCCCGATGCCTTCGCGGCGGGGTTGAACATTTCCGAGCGAACCCAGAAGAAGATCTCCGACCTGCCGTTTGTCGCCAAGTCCACTCCGATCACGGTGCAGATCTTCCATACCGACGCCTTCGGGTTCAAGGCCCTGGACAACGCGCTGACAACGTTCATCGCCTTCGAGCCGGATGATTTTCTGAAAATGGCGAACATTCAGTGGCTGGAGGGGGACAAGGTCGCGGGGATCGAGGAGCTGCGCAAGGGCGGCGCGGTACTGGTGGCCAAGGAGTTCAAGGTGGCGCGCGGGATCGGCGTGGGAGACACCCTCTCACTCTCGCTGGAGGGGAAGAAGCACCAGTTCAAGGTCGTGGGCGTGGTGGCCTCGCCGGGGCTGGATGTGGTGAGCAAGTACTTCGAGATCGGGGATGATTTTCTGGATGTGGCCGTGAACGCTGTCTTCGGCAGCCGCGATGATCTGAAACGAGTCGCGGGAAACTCCACGGTGCGGCTGCTGCAGATCGATCTGAAATCCGATGGCCAGTTTGCGACGATGACCGACGCGGACGCCATCAGGCAAATCCGCAAGGCCGGCGGGTTCGAGATCCTGGATGCCGGGAGCGGGCGCGGCATCATCAAGGAGATTCGCGAGTATGTCTCGGCATCGCTGTACGTCTTCTCGCTCGTGGCCGTGGGCGGGATGCTGGTCTCCTGCTTCGGCGTGGCAAACCTGATCGTGGCGGGGATTCAGGCCCGTCAGTTCGAGTTCGGCGTGCTGCGGGCGATCGGCGCACAGAAAGGCCTGATCGCCCGACTCGTGCTCGGCGAAGCCCTGATCATCGCGCTGGGCGCGTGCATCGTCGGCACCGCCTTCGGCTTCCACGGCGCGTGGGCGGGACAGGTGATGAACGAGCTGACACTGGGTTTCCAGATGACGACACACCTGCCGCTGGACGCCACCGCGATGGGGTGGGGCATCCTGACCCTGATCACGGTGGGGGCCGCGCTGCCGGCGATTGTGGGACTGAATCGGGCGCGGGTGCGGGAGCTCTTGGGAGCGGTTCGGGGGTAATTTCGCCGGGAGACCGTCATGACGTACACCTCGACTTGGGCTCGATGGGGACGACGAACAATGTGGGCCGCGGCAACGCTCGGGATCGTCGCGGGTGTGCTGCTGGCGGCAAGCGTGGTGATTCCTGCACGTTCGAGCTCGCTCAGCGCAGGACGGATTGGGGTTCGGATCGAACGTGGAACGGTTGAGGCGGTGTGGGCGACGCACGATGTGACGTGGACGACGAACAGGTGGAGCATGTCGGCGTCTGGACGCAAAGCGGCCGTGATGAACTGGTCGGACAGCGCATGGCGGCCGAATCTTAAGACGGCGCGGATGATCGTGGGCGGCAGCGCAGGGAGCGGCACGCTGATAACGCTGGACGCGGCGTATGTGCCTCTGTGGCCCTGGGTCGTTGGTCCGCTGGGAATCGCGGGCATGCTGTGGTGGCGGCTGCCGCGAATGCTTGAGGCGGGGAGCTGCGCGGCGTGCGGATATGACATACGCGGCATTCGCGGAGAAAAATGCCCCGAGTGCGGCGGGATCATTGCGCGGTGGATGGCGAAATGGGGGATGCGCCTGCCGTGGGGCGGACGGGCCTGCGCCCGCGCCGCGCTTGATACAGTTCGGGCGTGAGCGGACGCGTACACCAGATCAGTGTGTCCAGCGGCGGCGTGCCGAAAGTTGCCCTGCGCCAGGCGCGGGTCACGAGCGATGGCGTGGAGGGGGATTGGCAGCAGGACCGGAAGCACCACGGCGGGCCGGACCGGGCGGTGTGCCTGTTCTCGTCGGAGGTGATCCAGCGGCTGCGCGGCGAAGGGCACCCCATCGGGCCTGGGACGACGGGGGAGAATCTGACGGTGATCGGCATCGACTGGGCGCGGGTGGTGCCCGGGACGCGACTTGTTGTGGGCGAAAGTGAGGATCGCGTGCAACTGGAGGTGGTGTCGTACGCAGCGCCTTGCTCCACGATCCGGAACTCATTCAAAGGGCTGGACTCAACACGGATCAAGCAGGAGGAGCACCCGGGTGAATCGAGGGTGTATGCGCGGGTGGTGAAGGAGGGGATGGTGCGGGCTGGGGATGGGGTGTGGGTTGTGACGGGGTGAGGTTGCAGGCCCACCGGCAGACAAGCCGCCAGTGCCACCCTTCTATCATGAGGAATGCAGCGCGAACAGGTCCCGTTCCAGGTCGTCAGTCCGTATTCGCCGATGGGCGATCAGCCGCAGGCGATCGAGCAGTTGTCGCGCGATCTGATCGGCGGCGCGCCGTGCATAACGCTCCTGGGGGCCACCGGCACGGGCAAAACCTTCACGATGGCGCACACCATCCAGCGGTTCAAGCGGCCGACGCTGATCATCAGCCACAATAAAACACTCGCGGCCCAGCTCTATGAGGAAATGCGCGATCTCTTCCCGCACAACAGCGTGAACTACTTCGTCTCGTACTACGACTACTACCAGCCCGAGGCGTACATCCCGCAGCGGGACATCTACATCGAGAAGGACTCGTCGAAAAACCCGGAGCTGGACGCCCTGCGCCTCGCCGCGACCAGCAACATTCTCTCGCGCCGGGACACCATCGTCGTGGCGAGCGTGTCGTGCATTTTCGGGCTGGGCTCGCCGCAGGCGTACTCCAAGCGGGTGCTGGGGATCATTCGCGGGGCCACGATCGACCGTCGCGAGTTTCTGCTGGCGATGAACGCGATGCAGTACCAGCGGGCCGACATTGAGTTCCAGCGCGGCATGTACCGCGTGCGGGGAGACTTCATCGAGGTCTGGCCGGCGTACGAGAAGTTCGCCGTGCGGATCGAGCTTTTCGGGGACGAGATCGAGAAGATCGAGTACGTCGATCCGCTGACCGGGGAACTGCTCGGCAATACCACCGAATCAGACGCGCAGGAGAAGGCGTACCACCTCTTCCCCGCAGTCCACCACATGACGCAGGATGAGACGCTGGAAGCCACGCTCGCGGCGATTCGTGCGGAGCTCGACGCTCGCGTGATGGAACTCCGGGCCGAGGGCAAACTTCTCGAAGCGCAGCGGCTGCTGGCGCGGACAAAGTACGACATGGAAATGATCCAGGAAGTCGGATACTGCTCCGGAATCGAGAACTACTCGCGGTTCTTCGATGGCCGACGGCCCGGGGAGCGGCCGTACACGCTGATGGACTACTTCGACTTTGCCCCTGCCGGGGATGGCCCCACGGTGGCGGGGTCGGATCGCCCGAACTTCAGGGACTGGCTCTGCATCATCGACGAGAGCCACGTGACGATGCCGCAGATCCACGCCATGTTCAACGGGGATCGCAACCGCAAGCGCGTGCTGGTGGACCACGGGTTCCGGCTCCCGAGCGCGATGGACAACCGGCCGCTGACATTCGCCGAGTTCGAGAGCGTCGCGCCCCGCCTGATGTTTGTCTCGGCGACGCCGGGCAAGTACGAACTAGAGAAGTGCGCCGGGGTTGTGGCCGAGCAGGTAATCCGGCCGACGGGACTCGTGGACCCTTTGATCGAGGTGCGCCCGGCCCAGGGGCAAGTCGCGGACTTGGTCGGCCGCTGCAAGGAGCGTGCGGCCCGGGGCGAGCGCGTGCTGGTAACAGCGCTGACAAAGCGATTGTGCGAAGACCTCACGACCTACCTCGACGAACAGGGCCTGCGCGTGCGATACCTGCACAGCGAGATCGAAACACTCGAGCGCATGGAGATTCTGGCGGAGCTGCGCGAGGGTGGCTTCGATGTGCTGGTAGGCGTGAATCTGCTGCGCGAGGGGCTGGACCTGCCGGAGGTGTCCATGGTCTGCATTCTGGATGCGGACAAGGAGGGGTTCCTGCGCTCGGCGACAGCGCTCATCCAGCAGATGGGCCGCGCGGCGAGAAACTCCGGATCGCTGGTGATCATGTACGCCGACAAAATGACGCCCGCGATGGACGGCGCGATCAAGGAGACCGAGCGTCGTCGCGCCAAGCAGCTCGCCTACAACGCCGAGCACAACATCACGCCGACGACAATCGTCAAAGCCGTGCGCCGCGGGCTGGAGCATGAACTGCGGGCCCGTCGCACGGCCCAGTCGGCCGTGGCGTCCAACGAGCAGGACTACGAGCAGGGCGAGCTGATCATGGTGCTGGAAGAGGAAATGCTGGAGGCGGCCCAAAATCTGGACTTCGAGCAGGCGGCCAAGCTGCGGGACCAGGTGCGGAAGTTGAAAGCGGGCGCCGGCGGAGGATCCGGGAAACAGCGCGTCAAACGATCGGAGCTTGAAAGCGGCGGACGAGGCGATTCGGGGGAGAAACGAGCGGGAATGCCCGGAGTGCGGGCAGGGAAGAAGTCAAGGAAAAAGGGGCCGGGTTGGTGAGCAGACCGTCGAACCCGACATCCGTTAGAATCTCAACTGAATGAACCGACTGGTCTGCACGAGCACGGATGCGATCGAGGAGCGGCAGTTGCCGGGGCGGACGCGCGCCGGTCCCGCGCGGGTGCTCTTTCTGCATGGGATGGAGGTCGGGTTCGCCACAACCGCGGGAAATCTGGAACACTTCGCGGGCCTGCGCCAGGACATTGACGCGGTGCACGTCCGCCTGGCAATGCCCGGGTGGCTGCGGCTGGCGAGCAGGCAGTTCCCGGTGCCGGTCGGTGAACTGGATTACCGCTACCTGCGCCACATGCTCTTCTGGCGGATCTATCTGCGCGGGCTCATCGGGCCGGGCAAGCGCCTTCCGCTGGACCGGTTCGACGTCGTCCACATCACCACGCAGCAACGCGGCGGGATAATCGGGGACTTTCGTACGCCGGGGCAAAATCCGACCGGAACGAAGTTTGCTATCAATCTCGACGCCACGCTGCGCGGCTGGGAGGGAATGCGGGGAATGAAGCGGCTCGCGCCCACGATCGACTGGAACATGGAAGGGCGGATTCTGCGTTCGGCGGATGTGGTCGCTTGCGCCACCGAGTGGGCGGCCGCGTCGTGCGAGCAGGAATACCAAGTCGCCCGGGAGCGCGTGGTCATCCACAAGCCCTGTGCCCGGTTGGAGACGACCGCACGGACGAAAGAGCCGATCCCCCCACTCATTCGAATGATCTTCATCGGTGGAAACTGGGCCGACAAGGGCGGAGCGCGCCTGCTGAAGTGGCATCAGGAGCGATGGGCGGATCGCGCCCAACTGCACATCGTTTCGGGGAGTGCGCCGACGGATGTCGCGGCCAAGAACGTCGTCTGGCACGGGAAAGTGGCGCACGACTCGCTCGTGGGCGAGTTGCTGCCGCGGATGGATCTGTTCGTGGTGCCCACCAAGTGGGACACGTTCATGATCGCCGCCCAGGAGGCCCAGGGGGCAGGCGTGCCGATCGTGACAACCCGGACCGGCGGCGTGTCCGAGTGCGTCGCGGACGGTGTCACGGGGTTCCTGTGCAATGAAACCAACGACGCACAGTACATCACAGCCGTGGAGCGGCTGATGGCCGACAGCGTGCAGCGGGAGAAGATGGGGCGGGCCGCCAGCGAGCACGCGCGGGTGGATCTGAACGCGGATATCTGGCACAACCATCTGCTGAACCAGTTGGTCGCCGCGGCCGATGGAAAGCCGCCGAAGCGCACGCCGCGGCCCTGAGCGTGAGCCCGCGCAGCACGCGCGGCTACCATCGGCCCATGACTGGAAAACGCGACGATCTGGTGGTTCCGTGGAGCGAGGTGGCGCAGGAGGGCTGGGCCGCGCTGCCCCGTGGAATGCGGGCTGCACTGCTGCGCCAAGGCGTACGGGAAGTGTCGCGTCAAGGGTCGGGCCTGTCGCGCAAGGTGGCGCGGGTCTGCAAGAAAGCCAAGTTGATGCGCCGGGTGGCGACGCTCGGGAAGCGCCGCCTGGTAACGCTCTCGTGGGCGAGCGATGTGCCCGCGTTCCCGGATGCGTTCTGGTGCGAGATCGTGCCGTGGTGCTTCGATACCTGGGGGCAGGACTGGCCGGAGTGGGAAGCCCTGCTGCGCCGGCATCGGGTGCGGCTGGCGTTTTTCACGGCGCGGGCCGCCGCGGAGCATTTCGCAAAGCAGATCCCCGGGTTGCAGACGCACTGGCTCCCCGAGGCGCAGAATCTATCTCTGCTGAAGCCCAGCAAGAAGCTCGTCGAGCGTTCCGTACACGTCTTCGAGATGGGTCGGAAGATGCAGCAGGTACACGACAAGATCCGGGAGCCGCTGAAAGCGGCCGGAAAGAAGCATCTCTTCGATGAGCCCGGCAAGCACGCCACGGCGATCCCCACGCTCGACTTGCTCTACGAAACCATGGGCGATTCGGCGATCGTGATGTGCTACCCGAAGTCCATGACAAGCCCGCAGGGCTCGGGGGGAGTGGAGACCGTCACGCAGCGGTACCTGGAGACCATGGGCTCGGGCTCGCTCGTCGTCGGGCACTGCCCGAAGGAACTCGAGGATCTTTTCGGATTCAACCCGGTGGTGGAGCTCTCACCCGAAGACCCGGCCAAGCACATGCTGGAGATTCTCGGCTCGCTGGAAAAATATCAGCCATTGGTGGATCGGGCCCGAGTCAAGGTGAACGAGATGGGCGGCTTTGACCCTCGCGCGGCGGAGATGCTGCGCCTGATCGATGAGTTCGACCGAAAGACCGCCAGCGGGGCGAAGAAATAGTCCCATGAGCGCACCGAGCGAACCAACCAGGCCAACCCCGACCGCATGGGGCAATACCCGCAGCGGATTCGGCGAGCGCCTGCGCACGTACCTCATTGGAGTCGGCATCGGCGCGATTCTCCTCGGCATGTTCTGGATGATGAAGCGGCAGGCGGCACAGAATCAGGCGGCCGCGCCGGTGCAGGAAGGTGGCTCCGCCCAACCCTCCTCCCCCCCACCCGCCGCCCAGAAATAGCCCTCGATCCTCATCGCCTGGCATGCTAACATTCCCCGACCTTCGATCGGACGGGCGATTTGTTGATGGAGCAACGATGAGCGGCAGGCGCACGAGCACGGGGACGTTGGGGGCGATCGAACCGAAACCGGTACGGACGCGGGTCTCGCCGGACAAAGGCGCGGCCGCGGCGCGGGCGGTACACGACACACCGGTTCCACCCACGCCGGCGCACCCCGTGACGATGGGCGACCTGAACCTGTCGCACTGCATCCGCGTGCGCGGAGCGCGCGAGCACAACCTCAAGAACGTGGATGTGAACATCCCGCGCGATCGCTTGGTCGTGATCACGGGGCTCTCCGGCTCCGGCAAAAGCTCGCTGGCCTTCGACACGATTTTCGCCGAGGGCCAGCGGAAGTACATGGAGTCGCTCTCCGCGTACGCGCGGCAGTTTCTCGACCAGCTCAAGAAGCCGGATGTCGACGACATCGAAGGGCTCCCCCCGACCATTGCCATCGAGCAACGGAGCGGCGTCTCCAACCCGCGCTCCACCGTGGCAACGACCACGGAAATCTACGACTACCTGCGTCTGCTCTACGCACGCTGCGGCCGCCCGACCTGCTGGCACCCGACGGTCGTGAAGAAGGACGGCACCGTCGTGGAACGCTGCGGCCGCCCGATCAGCGCAACGGGAGCGACGCAGATCGTGGACGCCGTGATGGGTCTGGGCGGGCCTGAAACAAAGCTGATGATCCTCGCGCCGGTCGTGCGTGCAAAGAAGGGCTTTCACAAGGAAGTGCTCGAGGACATGCAGGCGCAAGGGTGGGGACGCGTGCGTGTCTCGCCGGGCGGGAAGAACCCCGAAGTCCTGGAAATCCGCGAGATTCTCAAGAAGGGTGGGGAGAATCCGCTCGCCCTCGGGCGATACGAAAAGCACGGCATCGATGTGGTGGTGGATCGGATCGTGCTCAAGCAGGAAGCTCGACAACGGATCGCCGAAGCCGTCGAGAGTTCGCTGAAACTGGCCAACGGAACGGTGGTGGTCTCCGTCGAAGAAACCAAGGACGGGAAACCGTTCTGGGCCGATCGGGTTTACAGCGAAAAGTTCGCGTGCGCGGAACATCCGGAGTGCGCGCTCGAGGAACTCAGCCCGCGGTTGTTCTCGTTCAACTCGCCGCACGGGGCGTGCGCGGCCTGCCACGGACTGGGCACGATCATGGAGTTCGACGAGCATCTGGTGATTCCTGATGCCTCCAAGTCGCTCGCCGAGGGCGCGGTAAAGCCGTTCCGCGTGCCGCCGCCGATGGGGCGCGTGTTTCGCAAAAAACTGCGCGTCTTCTGCGAGCACTTCGGCGTGAGCCAGCACCAGTCGGTCTCGGCCTTTTCGCCGGCGCTGATGAAGATCCTGCTGAAAGGGACAACGCCGGAGGACGCGAAAAAGCACAAGCACGCGTTCGAGGGCGTGGGGCCCGCGCTGCAGAGCTGGTATGAGCGGACGGAATCGTCCTTCATCCGTGAGTGGCTCGGGCAGTACATGCACGAGGCCGTCTGCCCCGCGTGCAAGGGCGACCGGCTGAAGATCGACGCCCTGCACGTTCAGATGAGCAGCACGCACGCAACGGATGTGACCAAGGCCTTCAGCGCGGCCGTGATCGGGCGGTCTCAGAACGACGGGCGAATGCTGAACATTGCCGAGCTCAGTCGCCTGACGATCAACGACGCGGCCGACTTCATCCGCGACATGACCCTGAGCTTGGAGCAGAAAACGATCGCCGAGCCGATCCTGAAAGAACTGCTCGGGCGCATGGGCTTTCTCGTCAGCGTCGGGCTGGAGTATCTCTCGCTGGACCGCAAGACGGGAACGCTCTCCGGCGGCGAGGCCCAGCGCATCCGCCTGGCCACACAAGTCGGTTCCAAGCTCGTCGGAGCGTGTTACGTGCTCGATGAGCCGACGATCGGGCTGCACCAGCGCGACAATGCCCGACTGATCGGCACGCTGCGCCACCTCGCGGACATCGGCAACACGGTGCTCGTGGTGGAGCACGACGAGGACATGGTGCGCTCGGCCGACCACGTGCTGGACGTCGGCCCGGGCCCGGGCGTGCATGGCGGAACGGTGGTGGCGCAGGGAACGATTCCTGAGATTATTGCAGAGCCACGCTCGCTCACGGGGCAGTACTTAAGCGGGATGAAGCGGATCGAGACGCCGCGACCGGAGCAGCGACGGGCACTGGACCCGAAGCACGCGATCGTGGTGAAGGGTGCGACCGAGAACAACCTGCGCGGCATCGACGCCTCTTTCCCGCTCGGAAACGGCGAGGGCAAGGGCGCATTCGTCTGCGTCACGGGCGTGTCCGGCTCCGGCAAAAGCACGCTGGTAAACGACATTCTGCTGCGCGCAACCAAGAAGGAACTCCACGCCGCCCGCGAGCGCCCGGGGGCGCACGCCAAGATCACCGGGCTGAACAAGATCGATCGGGTGATCGAGGTGGATCAGAGCCCCATCGGCCGAACGCCACGCAGCAACGCGGCAACATATACGGGAATCTTCGACGAGATCCGTCGCATCTTCGCCGCCACCAAAGAGGCGAAGATCCGCGGCTACAAGGTCGGACGATTCAGCTTCAACGTCTCGAGCAAGAACGGCGGCGGCCGCTGCGAGGCCTGCGAGGGGCAGGGGCTCAAGAAAATCGAGATGCACTTCCTGCCGGATGTGTATGTCTCCTGCGAGGTCTGCTCCGGCAAGCGCTACAACCGCGAGACCTTGGAAGTCACGTTCCGCGGCAAGTCCATCGCGGATGTGCTGGCGATGACGGTGGAACAGGCCTGCGCGTTCTTCGATGCCCATCCGCGGATCGGCCGGTATGTGACATGCCTGCGCGATGTCGGGCTGGGGTACATCGAGCTCGGCCAGCCCAGCACGCAGCTCTCCGGCGGCGAGGCCCAGCGCGTCAAACTGGCAACGGAGCTCGGCAAGATCGGCGGACCCCCGCCGGGCAAGAGGAATCGAAGCGAGGAAGAGGAAGGCGACGACGGCGCGGCCGAAGTAGAAGCGGATGACGATGTGCCCGCGGCGTCGGTCCGGCAGTCCGCCGCATCCACGCTTCGCACGCTCTACGTCCTCGACGAGCCAACGACGGGCCTGCACTTCGAGGATGTGAACCGGCTGATCCAGGTGCTGAACCGCCTCGCCGACAGCGGGCACACGCTCGTGGTCATCGAGCACAACCTGGATGTGGTCAAGTGTGCCGACTGGATCATCGACCTGGGCCCCGAGGGCGGCGACAAGGGCGGCCAGATCATTGCGGCCGGAACGCCGGAGCAGGTCATGGATGTCGCAGGGAGCTACACCGGGCGGTTCCTGAAAATGCATATGGAGGCGGAGCGGCGGCGCGGGCGAAGCTGACGTGGTCGCTAAACCAAGTCGGCGATCGGCACTCAGTTTGAACGAAGCCACACAGGCAAGCCGCCCACGCCATCGAACTACAGCATCTCGCGAACGCGCCGATCCAGATCGCGGACCCATCTTCGTGCTGTGGAGCAATCGAAACGCTCGGGAAACTCTCGCTTGGGATCCGCGTCGAGCAACGCTCGCACCACCGTCTCGGCGATCACCGACGGGCTGATCGTGCCGTGGGACCAGTACTCGTAGTCCACCCACGAAAGCGCGACATCCACATGCCGCTCCGCGCCCGCGGCGGAGGCGTCCGGGCAGACCACATCAAACGTCCAGCCAAAGGGCGACTCCCGCTCGGTAAGAGCGGAGACGCCTTGCTGGCCGGTATTGGCTGGCTTGCCTTGAGGCATGATGGTCAGTGTATCGGCGGCCAAGTGCATCTCCAAGACACAAACTGCCAAGCTGGCGTGCGAGTGGCCCGACCGGGAAAAGAAAAAAAGAAAGAAAAGAAATCAAGTTCCCGTAATCAGCAGCATGTAGCTTGCCTGCGCCGCCTTCAGGTGCCGTGGTGGACGCCCTTGCGTCCGCCACGCCTTGCTGCCTGCGTTGCAACACCGCGCCCGGACTACCCACCCGCGCCACCGGATTCCGGCATCATGGCGGTGTACAACCCCCACTCCACCACGCCACCAGCGCAATTCGGCAACCGCGCGGCATCGGCCCCATATCGTTGTGAGATGTCGTTCCTCTTCGCGATGATCAAGCTCGGCCTGACGAACCTGTGGCTGCACAGGTTGCGCTCTTCGCTCACGGCCCTGGGAATCATCCTCGGCGTCGCGGCCGTCATCATCATGGTCTCCATCGGCGAGGGCTCCAAGCAGCAGGCCCTGGACCGCATCGAGCGACTCGGGGCCAAGAACATCATCCTCCGCTCGCAGAAGCCGCCCGAGAGCCAGCAGATGGGCGGCGGGCAGCAGCGCGGCCGCTCCAGCCGCTACGGCATGACATGGGAAGACTTTCGCGTGCTCCAAGCCGCCTTCCCCAACGCGGAGGCCTGTGTCCCGCTCAAGGAAGTCGGGGCACAGATCCTCAAGGACAACCGCCGCCAGACGAGCCAGACTTTCGGCGTCACGCCCGACCTGATGAACGCGGCGAACCTGAAGATCGCCCGCGGCCGGTACATCACCCAAGGAGATATGGACGAGTGCGGCATGGTCTGCGTGATCGGGGCCGAGGTCTCGCGGACGATGTTCCCCTTCGAGGACCCTCTCGGCGAAACGCTGCGGATCGACGACAAGGCCGTGCGCGTGGTGGGCGTGCTCGCACCCGTGGGGCACGCAGGGGGAGCGGGGGCCGCGCTCGTCGGGCGGGATCTGAATCTGGACATGCACATCCCCATCTCGACAGCGAAACTCGTCTTTGGGGACCGCGTCTTCCGGCGCTCCAGTGGAAACTTCTCGGCCTCGGAGGTGCAGGTTTCCGAGGTGTATCTCACTGCTCCCACACGCGATGAGGTGATGGGGTACGCCGCGCTGGCGGACCGGATCATGGAAGTGCGTCGGCCCGGAAAACCGGATGTGGGAATGATCGTGCCCTTCCAGTTGCTCGAGAACGCCCGGCGAGACGCTCTGACATGGCAGATCGTGCTGAGCTTTATCGCGGGCATCTCGCTCCTCGTCGGCGGCATCGGCATCATGAACATCATGCTCGCAAGCGTGACGGAGCGCACGCGGGAGATCGGCATCCGCCGCGCTTTGGGCGCGACCAAACGGCACATCGTTTTTCAGTTTCTCGTTGAAACAGGCGTGCTGAGCTTGCTCGGCGGGCTTGTGGGTGTCGGCGCCGGCGTGGGCATCTCCCTGCTGCTGGGGTGGATCGCCCCGGTGATCGCGGAGAACTTCCGGACCAACTTCGATCTGGCCACCAAGATCACCAGCGGATCAATCGTCCTGGCCTTCAGCGTCGCCGCGGCCACCGGGCTCATCTTCGGCCTCTACCCCGCGTTCCAGGCGGCGAAGAAGGACCCGATTGTGGCTCTGCGCCACGATTAATACGAATCCTGTTTGATTCACACGCCCGGGATGAGCGAGTCTTCGAGCGAATCCCGCGGATACACGCACGACTTCTATTTCGGATTCGTATAAGGTGGCCCGGCTCTCCAGCGCCGGTCTCCAAAGCTGCATGCCCAGCTCTGGAAAGACGGACCACCAATCACAACCACCGCCACCGCGCCCGCTTGTTCTCATTGATCCGGCTCACGCTCTTGAGCTTCCACTGCATGTCGGCGCACGTCCGCGGCGGGTGATACTCCGGAATCACGCGGCAGTACGTCGGCCGCGCCTCCGCCGGCATCGACGGCGGATGGCCGATCGCGTGAAGCTCTTCGCGGGCTGCATCGGCTCTGGCGTTTCCCTCGGGCTGGTCATCGATGTACCGGCTCACCATGAAACGCAGGATCCGCTCGCGGATGCCCAGCCACCACGTCTCGTGATCGGCGGGCGCTGCGCGCAGTCGATCACGCAGGCCCAGCCACTGGGCAATCCACTCCTGGATGAGCCATCGCATGACCATGGAAGTGATACCAATCGCACAAAGAACACACGCCCGGGATGAGCGAGTCCGCGAGAGAATCCCGCGGATTTCCGCCCGTAGTTGAACTGCGTTCGGTATGGTACCGGCAGTTGTAGCCCCGGCTTCCTGCCCGTGGGCTGGCTGAACGCTTCGCCAACCTCAGCATACATCGGCCCGTGGGCCGGGCGAGTGGAAAACCCTCCCGAGATCCGCATCACGGGATGAAAAAACACGGGCGCAGGCCCGTGTCTTGAAGATCTCTGAGATTGAGGACGTTTCGGTCGGAGAGCGATCCCTCGGGCTCCGCGCCCAAGACACGGGCCGATCAGCCCATATCACTCGCTATTCCTCGTCGTCGTCGTCGTCCGTATCCGCTTCTGCTGCCGCGGCCGCAGCGGCCTCGGCGGCAGCGAGCAACTTCTTCGCTTCTTCCTCGTGGGCCTTCAGTGCGGCTTCCTCGGAGATACCTTCCTTCGCGGCCTTCTCCTTGGCAATCTTGCGCTTGACGGCCTCCACCTTCACCTTGTCCGGTGCGATGATGATGCTGGCCTGCTTGCCCATCCATCGCGGCGTCTGCTCCACCTTGGAAATGTCGGCGAGCTGGTCGCGGACCTTGGCCAGGTTCTGCAGCCCGATATCGCGGTGCGCGATCTCGCGTCCTCGGAACTTCTGCGTGACGAGCACCTTGTGCCCGCCCATCAGGAACCGGCGCGACTGATCGATGCGGATTTGCACGTCGTGCTGATCGATCTTCACCGATCGCCCGAGGCGGACTTCCTTCATCTCGGTCGTCTTGCTGGCGGCGCGGCTCTTCTGCGCCTTCTTGGACTCTTCGTACTTGAACTTGCCGTAGTCCATGATCTTGCAGACGGGCGGGCGCGCATCCGGCGAGATCTCAACAAGATCCAGCCCGGCGGCGTCGGCCATGCGCAGCGCATCGGGCGTTTCCACAACGCCGAGCATCTCGTCGTCGGCGCCAATGAGCCGGACGGGCGTAATGCGGATCATGTGATTCAAGCGCGTGCGCTTGACGGTGTTGTCACGCTGAAAGGGACGGGGAGGGGGGATGGGCGATGCTCCTGTAAAGAACAATGCGAGCGCGGGCGCGCGGAACATGCCGCAAGCCCCACGACCTCGCGTGGTGGTGAACGTTGGAAGGGAGATGAGCCAGAACGCCGGCGATCATGGGCGCATGCCGGTGGGTCCGGCCGCGCCGCGATCGTGTTGCTGCTTATGCACAGTCACCGGATCACGACTCCAAAGGAAGGGGCGGCTGGGAACACTTCCCAAACCATTTCAAAACGCTAACACACATTGGGGGTCCGGGCAAGCCCCAAACCTCGAATTCACCTCGGGATTACAGTCTGTCGGATCAGGCTCGCCCCAATCCCGGCTTCCCTTGGCCCTATCGGAAGAGCGGAATCAGGGCCAGAAGCAGGTTCCCCAGCAAACTCAGTCCAAACGCGACAAGCAGGGCTTTGAAAAGGATCGGCCGCAGCGTCACCGATTTCTGGGAAGCGCTCCGGTCCACGGGCAAACTGGGGGCCGCGGCCTCCGCCTGGGCCAAACTCTCCAGATCGGTACCGCCGATGTCCTTGTGGGCGATCGGGGGGCTCTGCTTGTTCCGCACCGCCCGCAGATCGACGATCAAATCCGAGCACGTCTGATACCGGGCCGAGGGGGCCTTGGCCATCATCATCTCGATGACCTCGGAAATACCCGCGCTGAGCTTCGGGTTCACATGGTCCGGGGCGACCAGTTCGGCCTTCAGGTGCTTGTGCATCACCGCCGACGGATTCTTGCCGTCGAAAGGAACGTTGCCCGTCACCATGTGGTACAGCGTCGCGCCGAGCGAGTAGATATCGCTGGGGGGCCCCACATCCTTCTCGCCGCGAATCTGCTCGGGTGAGATGTAGTACGGGGTGCCGAACGCCTTGCCCTGTTCGGCCTCCGCGGCCTCTTTGTCCGACATCGCTCGCGCCAGGCCCATATCCGCGAGCTTGGCAATGCCCTCCTTGGAGAGCATGATGTTCTTGGGCTTCACGTCGCGGTGGATCAGCCCCTTGGAATGCGCGTGCTGCAGGGCTTCGGCCACCTGGATGATGATGTCGATCGCATCGGCCTCGTTATACCGCTTGTGCTTGACGATGTCGTCGTACACCGTCCGCCCTTCCACGTACTCCATCACGAAGTAGTGGTAGTCGCCGGCCTGACCCACGTCGAAGGCCTGCACGATGTTCGGATGGTTCAACGCGGCCGCGGCACGCCCCTCGGCGTAGAAACGCTCGATGAACTGCGGATTTGTTGTGAACTTGCGGGGCAGAACCTTGATCGCCACCTCGCGGTCCAGTGAAAGCTGCTTGGCCTTGAAGACCGTCGCCATGGCGCCCTTGCCGAGATTGCCGAGCACTTTGTAACCGGGAATCTGCTGCCCGCTGCGCTCGGCCTCGGCCTGTGCCTTGATGCGCTCAAGCTGGCGACGCGTGATGAAGTCATTCTCGACAAGCAGCAGTGGGAGGGACTTGGAGTTGCCATCGAGCGAGGTGGCCCGGGCCTGCTCGAGGCAGGCCTGAACTTCCTCGGGTGTCGCCAGACCCTGATCGACCACGATCTTCCCGATGATCGTGTCGACGTTTGTCCCGCCCTTGGTCTTGGTCTTGCCGCTGCTCCCGATTCCGCCAACCCCGCCACCCCCCGCCGCTCCGGCCGGCTGGCCATTGCCTGCGAGATCGTGCTCAACATCGATGCGCGGGGCGCGCTCCGCATCCGCCCTCGCTCTGGAGTCCATGGGCGATGTTTCGCTGAGATCGGGCTTTCGCGGCTGGTCGGGCATTGATCCTCGGGTGGGTGCGGCGCGGCGGGAGACGAGTCCAGCGTCCCGCAAGGCCGCTGAACCTAAGTGACGGGCGCCAAACAGTCAAACGATCGCCCAAGAGTGTGGGCTACTGGGGAGTACGTGCCAGTAGCGTCCGTTGTTTCGCGCCAATGCCGCGCACACACAATGCGGCGAGGTGTGTTATCGGAGTCGCACCGACCTCACCCCACGCGCAGATGCCAATTTGCTCAGGGGATTCTGCTTGGTGCTCCCGCGTGGCACACACGGAAAGCTCCGCGTCGTCGGACTTGCCGGAAGGCCAAGGGCCTCAGCAAAAGGCCACAAATGCGGATACTGTGATCCATTATACATTCCAGAGAATCCGTACGCACGCATCCATGAGCGATGAACCTTCGTATCCCTTCTATGCACAAGGGTGCCGAACGTGTCGATCCCTGTTCTGGGGATGCGCACCGAGCAAGCAGGATGCTATTCCAAACATTTCCCGTACTGGCTTCTTCATCAATTTTGCGTTACACTTCGCTTCTGAGTATTCGTATTTGAGGGGTCGACGTTCAGGGCTCGCACACATTGTCTCGGCGCGAGCATCGGGGTTGACAGAATGGAGCACCGTCACATGTCCAACATCAAGTCACGCGCGTTCACGCTCATCGAGTTGCTGGTGGTGATCGCGATCATCGCCCTGCTTGTCGGAATCCTGCTCCCCGCGTTGGGCAAGGCCCGCGCCGCGGCACAATGCACCAAGAGTCTTGCCAACCTGCGCTCCATGTCGCAGATGCAGTCCACGTACGGCGCCGAGAACAAAGACAGCTTCATCAATCCGTTCGATAAGGACAGCCAGGCCCAGTTGGGTGTGGCGTGGTACAACATCGCACTCCCGAGCTATACCAATCAGGCGACGCACCCGTACTGGGCGTTCGACGATGGCACTCGTTGCACCGAGATGTTCGCTGCCCACGCAGGCAGTTTGCTGCTGAACTATCACGCTTCGTCCGAAGCGGACTTGCAGTCCGAAGTGCAGTTCGCTCCGGCCGACGCCACCGTCATCCAGCGTTCCAAGGACTTCTTCGCCCAGATGAACGCCCCGGGCGGGAGCATCAGCGACGGCATCTGGGACGGCTCATACTACTTCTCCCCCACCCTGTGGCTGAGCGCAACGCGATATCCGGCCAATCCCGTCGCACCCGTCATGCAATCCATCAGCACGTCCACCGGCGCGGGCGGTGTGAACTACTTGCGTCGCAATCGCATCGATGACGCTCCCTACACATCCTCCAAGGTCACCGTCTTCGAGCGCATGGACTTCTGCAAGACCACGCGCGGTGCAGGCCCCCTCTCCAATCCCTCCTCCGGTCGCCAGCGCGGCTTCCCGAACTGGAACAACCCCGATGCCGATGCCCGGTTCGCCGTGGTCGACGGCAGCGTGGACACCGTCCGAATGAGCAAGCTCTGGACGCTTGCCGCCGATCCCATCTATGCACCCGAGTTCCTGCCTTGCGGCACATGGAACGTCAGCCAAGCCCTTCTGGCCCGGTACGGGATCGATCAGGACGGCCTGCAGAACGGCTCCCCCGGAAACGGCGGCCCCTACTACCAGTTCTTCTGGGCCACCCGCAAGGGCATCAGTGGCCATGACCTCAACAAGTAACCGATGAATACGGCTTGATGGGGGCGGGGGTGTGGCACGTTTGGCCAACGCGCAATGCATGGGTTTTGACCGACGCCTGTGGAGGACAGCATGAAGAAGCAGGTATTGCTCGGTGGTGTGGCCGCATTGCTGCTGATCGTGGCTGTCGTGCTTCTGTTCCGCGAATCCATATTTCCCGCCGGTGCGCCCAAGACCTCGACTGATCCGAAGGTCACAGAGGCCGCAGCCACCGCCGCCGCCACGGTGGCCCCGACCGACGCGCAGATCGCCCCGAACCCTCCCAATCCCCCGCCGCGCGGCAGCGGCAAGATGCCCGTCGGGGTGCACTGATTTCGATCGATTCTCCACGCATCGGGGCGGGTTCTCCGACTCCCGGCGCTCGCAGTTGATTCTTCACTGACGCGGAAAAATCCGGAGCACTCTCATGCGCACTCGCTTCGCTGCCGCTACCGCCGGTCGGAGGGTTGTCGCGTTCACGCTGATTGAACTGCTGGTGGTCATCGCCATCATTGCGCTTCTCGTGGGCATTCTGCTTCCCGCGCTGGGTAAAGCCCGCGCCGCGGCCCAATGCACCGTCAGTCTTTCGAACCTGCGCCAGTGTGGGATTCTGGAGGCCGCGTATGGCTCCGACTTCAAGGATGGGTTCATCAACCCCTTTGACACCAAGAACCCCGACATGTGGAACGGGCTGGGATGGTCGGCCTGCATCGTGCAGTCCGGCTCGCTGAACCCGAATGCAGGCGGCCCCTTGTACTACTGGGATTTCGGCGATCAGGCCTATGCCACGCAGCTCTTCGCTGCCCACTGGTGCAGCTTGATGACGCAGTACATGACCTCTACCAATCTGAACAGCAAGATCCTGTTCGCCCCGAACGACACTCTCGCCCAACTGCGATACCAGCGCATCCAGACGGCCCTGCTGACAGACCCCTCCGTGAACGGAATCACCGGCTGGCTTTGGGACAGTTCCTATTGGGTCTCCCCCACGACCTGGCTCAACGGTGCGCCCTACCGCTCCGCCCAGCGTCAGGCGATCCAGCCCAGCGCTTTCGACGGCGCTCGTTTCTGGCGGCGCAATCGCCTTGACGATGTCACCAGCCCGCAGGCCAAGGTCATCGTCTTCGAGCGATTCGACTTCTGCAAGAAGGACCGCCCCCACTTCGGCGGCGGGCGAGAGCCCTACGCACCGATGTTCAACAACCCCGAAGCACTGGGCCGATTCGCCTCGGCAGACGGAAGCGTGGACAGCATCAAGCTCTCCAAGCTGCACGCACTCACCACGAACGGCTCGCAGTCGGAGATCGACACGTACACCCCCTCGGGCACCTGGAACATTCCCGACTCGCTTCTGGGCGATCCGAATCTGCCGCCCGTTTCGGCCGGGTACTCGCTCGGGCGCGATGCCCTTGAAAACGGCGTCGGCGGCGGCGCATACCTCGGCGTCACCCCCCACTTCAACGAATACAAAGCGTTCTTCTGGGCCACCCGCGGCGGTCTCCAGGGCCGCGACTTCCCGCGCTGAGCGAACAAGATGAACCCCAAAACCAAGAACATGCTCCTGTTCGCCACGGCGCTCGTGCTGCTGGCCAGCGCGGTGGTCATCGCGTTCCGGGACTCGATCTTCACAGGTGGAGACTCCACCACCCCCGAAGTTCGAGCCCTGGTGGAGCAAGCCGCCAAGAACACCGAGGCCCCAGCCGCCGAACCGCCGAAATCCAACTTCCACAAGCATGCGCAGAAGGTCGGCGGCAACTGAACCGACAGGTTGACGCCCTTTGTTCCGGCTCCTGCTGGCCAAATATATCATCACCATACGAACAAACACCGCTCTGGACGCAGTTTGGTAGGCGTTTTGGGTAGCATCCGCCCATAGATGGGCCGCAGGTGGCTCGCCATGATCCGCACGATCGGGCGTTCGCTGGCCGCCGGGCTCCATCGTCGGTTCGCACGTTCATGCTCGTAACCCAGAAGCGCCCGCGTGATCTGCACTGGTACCACGCCGGCCCGCTGCTCTTTGGTGATTGGGGAACCAGCCGTCTGTACGTGCTCGGGCTGGCCTTTTACTACGCCGGGCACGCCTCGGTGCTGTACATGGCAGCGATGTCGCTGATCATGGCGGCGGTGGCCTGGGCGTACACCATCGTCTGCCGCAGCTTCCCCGAGGGCGGAGGCGTGTACACCGCTGCGCGGCAGGTCTCCCCCACACTGAGCGTGATCGGTGCGACACTCCTGCTCTGCGACTACATCGTGACGGCGGCCCTGAGCGCGGTGGAGGCGTTCCACTACTTCGGCGTGCCGGGGAAGCTGATCGTGGCGTGCTGCATCGTCACGATTCTGGGAATCGGCGTCATCAACTGGTTTGGGGCCAAGAGCGCGGGGCGGTTCGCGCTCATCATCGCCATCGCGGCGATCATTGCCAGTGCGGTGATCGGGGCGATGTGCCTCCCGTTCATCGTCAAGGGGCTCTCGACGATCCATCTCGGTGCTGATCACGCGGGGCCCGGGCTCTCCGGGTGGAGCAATCGGTGGGAGTCGCTGGTGCGGATCGTGCTCGCCCTCTCGGGCGTGGAGGCCGTCGCAAACATGACGGGGCTGATGAAGGAGCCCGTCACCAAGACCGCCAAGCGGACGATTTGGCCCGTGCTGATCGAGGTCGTGCTGCTGAACATGATCTTCGCGATCGCCCTGAACGCGATGGACGCCCAGAAACCCTTCACCGGCGATATGCCCGTGGATGTTCCGGCTTACCAGATGTACGAGCAGGGGCACAACACCCTGGGCGAGAACGGCGCGGCCAAGGTCTTCGACAGCGACGCGGTTCCCGAGGAAGTTCGGGCGTATCGCGATACGGCCGTCAAGATGATCGCGACCCGGGCCGGAACACACTGGCTGGATGCGCGTTGGCCGGGCGCCGGGATCTGGTTCGGAACAGTCACGGGATGCATCTTCGCGCTGCTGCTGCTCAGTGCGGTGAACACGGCGGTGATGGCCAAAGTGTCGGTGATGTATTCGATGGCGCACGACAAGGAGCTGCCGCGCCCGCTGCAGAAACTGAACTACTCGGGCGTGCCATGGATCGGGCTGCTGGTGGCTTGCGGCCTTCCCCTGTTGCTCCTGCCCTTCGTCGCGGACCCCAAGGCGCTGGGGGAGCTGTACGCCATTGGCGTGGTCGGGGCGATCACGATCAACTTCCTCTGCTGCGCCGTGAACAGGAACATTGCGATGGCCCGCTGGGAGCGGGCGGGAATGTGGACGCTCGGCGTGCTCATGGGCATCGTCGAGCTCACGATCTGCATCGCCAAGCCGCACGCCGTGATGTTCGCGGGCTCCATGATCGCGGTGGTGCTGGTGGTGCGGTTCGGCATGCAGATGTACGCCCGCCAGAAGGCCCTCGCGCTGCCGGTGCCGATGCCCGAAGAGGGCTGGCTCTCGGAGATCAAGCGGCAGCCGCTCCCGGTGGACCCAAGCCGGCCTCGGATCATGCTCGCGGCCCGCGGCCGCGGCCAAGCGGAGTTCGCCGTCGATCTCGCCCGTCGCCGCGGGGCGACGCTCTTTGTCGTCTATGTGCGCACGCTGCGCGTGATGGACCTCGCCCCGGGAACCGTGCCGCAGGTGGAGGACGATCCGCAGGCCTTGCAGAGTTTGGGCGCGGTCGTCGCACTGGCGCACCGCTACCGCGTGCCGGTGCAGCCGATCTACATCTGCGCCACGGACGTTGCCGCGGAGATCCTTGACTACACCGTCACATTCGGCTGCGACACGCTGATCATGGGCAAGAGCCAGCGTCGGGCGTTTGCACGTGCGCTGGAGGGGGATGTGGTGACGCAGATTGTGCGCGACCTGCCGAGCGAGGTGGCGCTCATCACACGCGACGCCAGCCCGCACCCGATGGGGCCGGAGCCCGCACCGGTGCTCGTCAAGCCATCGGGCATTTCGGGATCCGACAGCGCACCCCCGCCCCGTGCCCCAGAAGAGAACGAGGGAGGGCGGCCGAGCGTCTGAGTCTTTCCGGGTGGCGTGATGGAGCCGCTTTGGCGTCCGCCACGTCGAATGTGCCGGACGCCGTGCCAAGCGCAGGGCCACTCCCGCACGACTCCCCATGAGGATTCGAACTGCGACTACGCTTGCGCTAATGGACACGGAAGTCGCGCCACTCATGGATCAATCAACGGACAAAACGGGACAAACGCCCGCAAACGGCGGCCGCGCACGCGGCGGCGGCGGTGTTCCGGGCGAAGAAGAGATCATCTCCGGGTTGACCAAGCCGCAACAGGAAGCGGTGCGCTGCACGGAGGGGCCGCTGCTGGTGCTCGCCGGACCGGGCTCCGGCAAGACTCGTGTGATCACCAGGCGGATCGCATTCCTGATCGCGCAAGGAATCCCCGCGTGGCAGATTCTGGCGTTGACCTTCACGAACAAGGCCGCGGCGGAGATGCGCGAACGTGTGATGAAGATGCTCGGCGAGGGCTCGGTGAGCCGCGGCCTGACGGTGACGACCTTCCACGCACTGTGCGCGCGGTTGATCCGGAAGTACGCGGACGTCGCCGGCGGCCTGGGCGTCACGGGGACCTTCGCGATCTACGACACGGACGACCAGACGACGCTCATCAAGCGGGCGATCGAGCAGGCAGGCGTGAGCACGAGCAACTGGCCGGCGCGGAGCGTGCTCTCCCGCATTTCCGCGGCCAAGAACGATCTGCTCGGCCCGGAGGAGTTCGCCGCGCAGGCCTTTGACTTCAGCGGACGGACAATCTCGAAGATCTACGAGACCTACCAGAAGGGCCTGCGCACAGCCAACGCCGTGGACTTCGACGATCTGCTGCTGCTGACGGCGAAGATGCTCAAGACCAACGCCCAGGTGCGTCAGGCCTGCCGCGACCGCTGGCAGTATCTGCTGGTGGATGAGTATCAGGACACGAACAAGGCGCAGTTCCAGATCGCATCGCTGCTGGCGGGCGGAGGAGAATCCGGCACGCACAATATCTGCGTGGTCGGAGATCCCGACCAATCGATCTACGGGTGGCGTGGAGCGGACATTGAGAACATCCTGCAGTTCGAAACCCACTTCCCGAAAGCCAAGACCATCGCCCTGGGCGAGAACTTCCGCTCGACCAAGCACATCATCGGCGCGGCCGACACGCTGATCCGCAACAACAAGAAGCGCAAGCACAAGGACCTGTTCACCTCCAACGCGCAGGGCGTCAAGCCCGAGATCGTGATCTGCCGCGACGAGCACCAAGAGGCGCGGCTCGTGGTGGACTGGATCAAGGAACGGCGCGAGGAGAGCATGAGCGGGGGGGGCGGGGAGGGCGGCGAGCCACTCGGGTGGAAGGATTTTGCGGTCTTCTACCGCACCAACGCTCTCTCCCGCGTGGTGGAGGATGTGCTGCGACACGAGGCGATTCCGTACATCATCGCCCGGGGCACGGCCTTCTACCAGCGCGAAGAGGTGAAGCACGCCCTCGCGTACCTGCGCGTGGTGGCGAATCCAGCCGATGAGGTCTCGCTGCTGCGAATCGTGAACACGCCCTCGCGCGGCATTGGCAACACGACGATGGAGCGTGTGGAGTTGCTCGCGGCCGAGCGTGGCGCGGGCGTGCTGGATGCGCTGCGGGTCGCGCCGGAGGCCCTTCAGCTCGCCTCGCGCACCGGCACGTCGATCACCAAGTTCGTCACGATGGTTGACCAATGGGGTGGCATCCACGACGCAGGAATGCTGCACGCACCCGCGGCCGAGGGCTCGCTTGCCGAGCTCGTGGAGCGAGTTATTCGCGAAAGCGGCCTGGAAGACATGTACAAGAAGATGGGCGAGGAGGAGGCCGAACGGCTGGACAATCTCGCTGAGCTCGTCTCATCGGCCCGCGAGTACGAAGAGAAATACGACCCGGCGAGTGATCCCGGCGCCGATCCGCTCACCGTGCCGCTGAATCCGGATGAGCAGCCGGAGCGCGAACCCTCGCTGCTCGAACTCCTCCGCGGCTTCCTCGAAAGAGTGACACTGGTGGCCGACGCGGACAGCGTCGATCCGGCACAGGGCGCGGTCACGCTGATGACGCTCCACGCGGCCAAGGGTCTGGAGTTCGCGGGTGTGGCCATGGTCGGGCTGGAGGAAGGGCTCCTGCCCCACTCCCGCGTGATGGAACATCCCGGAGAGTTGGAAGAGGAGCGGCGGCTCTGCTTCGTGGGCATCACGCGGGCCATGCGCCGCCTGATCATTACCAGCGCACGCTACCGCACGATCCGCGGCATCTCCGAGCGCACCATCGAAAGCCGCTTCATCCACGAACTGCCCAAAGAGCACGTCACCATCAGCGATCAGGCGGGCTTCAGCGAGCCGGGATGGGATACGCCAAGTTCGCGCATCGGCGATGCCCGCGGCGGGAGCGACGGGCCGCGTTTCGTGCCCGATGGCCCATCGGGCGGCGGCGGGAGCCGAGGCAAGCCGAGCGGACCGAAGGACAGCAAGGGCCTGCCGCTGGCGGTGGGCGTAATGGTGCGTCACCCGCAGTTCGGATTGGGCAGGATCGTGGGGCTCACGTCGGGACAGGATGCCCGGGCCCAGATCGAGTTCCGCCAGGCGGGGCGAAAAACGCTCGTGCTGCAATACGCTCGGTTGGAGAGAGTGGAGTAGAGGCGATCCGCGATCACGCGATGCGATCGCGGCGGCGACGCACGCCACTCAGCGCGAGCGTCACGATCGATCCACCCAGCCATGCGGGCAGCCCGGGAATCGTGAGCATGGCGTGCGGGGCGCCGACGGCGGACGAGACCGGCTGCGATGGGTCCACGATCGGGGCCATCCAGTTGCGGTACAGATCGACATTCAGGCAGAACGCCGCGCTGGTGTATTGCGATGAGCCCCAGCCGAGCACGCTGATGGCAATCCCCGCCAGATCCAGCGATCCGCCCGGGCCGGGGATGAAAAGGCCCGCACCAGAATCATTGATGGCAAAGATTGCCTCGTGGGGCACGGCCCACGGAGAGTTCGGTGCGTCGAACCGCACCGCGAGCAGGTTTCCCTCACCCTCGATGGTGTTCTCGCCCCAGGTCTCCACGTGAGGCCCGTTCCAGTCGTAGCCGGAGTTATTCGGAAGGGCCGCGCCGGCGGTGGCGCCGAATCCGCCGAGCACGCACGGATCACCAAGGCCGACGCCGGAGGCAAGGTGGTGAAAGCCGGGAAGCGCCTCGGCGACGCGGATGAGTTGAACGTCGTAAACAGGATGCGGCACGGTTTCGACGACCGTGTACCACTGGCCGCGCATGTAGATGGCCTGGCCCGTGCCATCTCCAATGTGCTTGGCCGTCACAAACCAGAACGTACCGACGGCGACGCAGGAGGAACCGCGGAAATCGCCCACCCAGCCATTGAGCGGCGCAGGAAGGGGATCAGCGGTGACCACGGCGCGAGCGGTCGAGGCGTACACCAGAGAGCCGATCGCCCCGATGGCGACTGCGATGGAGCGGCGAGTGATTGAGAAGCGGTTGCCCATACTGGCGGCCGTGTGCGCTGATGCACGCGGCCGCTACCCCTGATTCGGCGTGTTGCCGGACCGGGGCGCGGGAAAATGAGCGTCATGGAACCGCGGGCGGCGCGACCGGGGGATTCGGGCGGACGGGTGGGATTATTCGGGGGAGTAATGGGACGTTGCGCCCTGAGGCGAATCGCACGCCATCCTCGCGGCCGATGCGCCGGCCAATCAGGGGCTGATAAATCTGTTCCTCATCGCTCGCACCCCGCTCAGGCGGGGCGGATGCCGCGGTAAAGCTGCTTCACACGCTCCACCTGGGCCTTCTTCACGGTGTCGAGCATCAGCCGCGGGATGCGCCATTGCGCCTGGTCGCTGGTCACGCTGGCACAGTGATCAACAAGGCACTGGTACAGGAGCTTGAAGGCATCGCGGGGTTGGTGCATCTGGTCCAGGGCCTCGATCACGTCCTGTTTGGTGACATCTTCCGCAAAGAGGTCGAGGAGGGAGATGGGCTGAGCCCCCGGGGTCCGACAGGCCTGCAAGCGGGCGTTGCACAGGTCATAGAGCATTGAGCCGGTCCAGCCCAGACGCTCGATGAGATTCTGCTTGTCCAGCCGGGCTTCCTGGAAAAACGCCGCGGACTCGCGGAAGAGCGCGTGGCGAAGCTCGATCGGCAGAAGCATCTTGATCGCCAGCCCCGGCTGCTGCAGGAACTTGTTGTGCATCATGGGCCAGACGACGGCCTTCATGCGGTCGGGATCGCCGGCGATGAGCGTCGGCTCGTCCACGCGGTCCATCACGACGATCGTGCCCGCATAGTTGATGTGCTTGAGCACGCGCCGCAGCCGCTCGAGCATCGCATATCGCGGCTCGTCTGAGTTGGTCATCGGCAGGATGGACGAATCCACCAGTCTCTGCGGCACGACCCGCAGCGAGCGGCCGTAGCTGGAATCCGAGCGAACGCTCACCCGAATCTGCTTGCGCAGACGATGCCCGAGGGTGATGTACTTGAGCCGATCCCAGACGGAACGTTTCAGCAGCACGCACAAGTACAGCGTCAGCAGCCCGACGATGTACCACGCGATGCTGTCGGCATGGGTGAACTGCGTCGGGTCGAAGCTGAGCTTGTTCTGCGTCCAGCTGTAGTACGCCACGGCCGCGGCCGGAATCCAGCCCGTAAGCGCGAGGAACGACCACACCATCGAGCCGATCGGCGGGGCGATCCGGAGATGGCGGCGAAGCCGGCGCGTCCGCATTTCCGCGCCCGAGGTGACATCCGGCCGGTCATAGGCCACTTGCAGCGCGAGCAGATCGAGCCGGAGCTGCTTGTCCATCTTCTTGATGAGCTTGCGCGGCTCATCGGGGAGTGCGATCACCACGGGAGGAATCGCCGTCCGGATCGTGGTCTCTTTCAGGAACGCGTCCACAAGCGCTGGCACGGCCAGTGCAAGCATGGCGTCGATGTGATCGACAAGGCGCAGCTTGCCGAGCGTGTCGGTGATGTTCGGCTTCTTCTCGACCTTGGCGCGATCGCAGAAGCGCGCGAGAATGGGATTCAGATCGTCGTAGCTGATCCAGAGACATCGCTCGGCAGGATGCTGGGCGTTGTACGCGGCCAGGCGATCGGCGAGTTGCAGACGAATGGCCGTCTTCCCGCTGCCCTTTTCCCCGAACACAATCGATGTGGAGGGTTGGGCAAAGTCGCCCGCGATCTTCTCAAAGTCCGAGTGGGAAGTAACACCCGGCGCGACGGGCTGAGCCGCGGCCGGCAACGGCGCATTCCCCTGAACGCCCGCCTGGCTCGCGGCCTCCAGCCGCAGAAACACCGGATCCTGACGAGCTTCCTCGCCCCTGAAAGGGTTCTCGACGATCTTCCAGTGGTCGAGGAATTGGGTAAGGTTCATGGGAAGCTGGGGCCCGGGCGCGAGCCCGGGCAGGATGTTTCAGGCGCGAACAGGTTACGCGGGCGTACGCCCGGAACGCTGTCAGTGATCGACTTTGACACCCAGAAGCGGACTGATTTTCGACAACATGAGATCCAGCGTCTTCTTGTCCTTCGCTTCAAGGTTCAGGCGCAGCAGCGGCTCGGTGTTGGACTTGCGGACGTTGCACCACCACCCGCCATGCTGGTTGGTGGACTTGTCGAAAGCGTCGATGGTGATCCCGTCCAGCTCGTCGATCTGGGCCGCGGGGCACCAGGCCAAGGCCATCTTGCGGAGGTTGGCCAGCGCGCCATCCTTGTCCTCGATGGTGAAGTTGATCTCGCCGGACTGCGAGTAGCGCCTCGCGTGGGCCACCAGCGCGCTCATCTTGCGCCCCGTGGTCTTCAGCAGCGTGAGCACGATGGACATCGCGATCGCACCGGAGTCCGCGTTGAAGTTGTCACGGAAGTAGAAGTGGCCCGAGAGCTCGCCTCCGAAGATCGCGTTCTTCTCGGCCAGCATGGACTTCATGAACACATGCCCCACGCGGCTTCGGAACGGCACGCCTCCGGCCTTGATGATGTCCTCGCTCACGGCCTTCGTGGAGCGTAGGTCGTACACGATCGCCGTCCCCTTGCCCGCCTTCTTGATGAAGTACGGGGCAAGAACGGCGGTGAGATGGTCGCAGCCGACGATCGCGCCCTGCTCATCCACCACCACGCAGCGGTCCGCATCGCCGTCGTAGCAGAAGCCGCAGTCGGCGCCCACCGCGACGACCTTCTCCTGCAACTGGCGCAGATTGCTCGCCACCAGCGGATTCGGCTCGTGCACGAACTCGCCCTTGGCGTTCTCGAAGTTCAGTTCGACGATCTCCAGCCCCTGCACCGGCCCAAGGGGAGACTTCTTGCCGAAGACCATCGGAATCATCGTCCCAGCCATGCCGTTCGAGGCGTCGATCACAATCTTCAGCTTCGTGCGCTTGTCCCACTCGTCGTTCAGGTCGAGGAACTGGCGCACGTGGCGCGCGTAGGCCTCCCACAGGTTCCGCTGCTCGGTGCGGCCGCCGGCATGCGTCGTCGTCGTCTTGTCCGTCATGGCCGCGTGCTTACGCACCTCGGCCAGACCGGTCGCCTCGCCCACGGGCTTGGCCTTGCGCTTGGAGATCTTGAATCCGTTGTACTGCGGCGGGTTGTGGCTGGCCGTACACATCACACCGCCGGCGCAGTCCAGATGATTCACCGCAAAGTAGATGAAACTGGTGTCCACGAGCCCGACATCCACCACATGCCCGCCTTGGTCATTGATGCCCTGGATGAGCGCCTTGGTGAGCGAGGGCGAACTCTTCCGCATGTCGCGGCCGACGACGATGTTGTGCATCATCGGGCTGGTCTCGCCCGCGTGGGCGGCATCCGCGAGGAGGAACTTGGAGACTCCGAAGCCGATCTGCCAGGCCATCTTTTCGTCAAGAGGGTCCGGGTAGGTGCCGCGGATGTCGTACGCCTTGAAGACCTTGCCGAGCATGGACGGCTCCGGTGGGCGAAGGGAAAGGGGTAAAGTGGCGGCGGTGGCCGCAGGACTGGGGGGAGAGGGTAGGGAGAGACTTCGTCGTTTTCAGTATTGTTCTTATTTTGTTAACTACCCTATTATGGGTGATTTGTTGGTTGAACGCCTCAGTATCCCTGGGTTGTCGGAAGAAAGCGGGAGGGAATCGACCCTTGCTCGCGCATCGGGCTCCTTGGCGGGAATGATCAGCCATGACCTCAGACGCACAGACAGGCCTTGTTCCGCCGCCGGACTTCGTGGAGCGGGTTCGGGCATTCGGGGTCGAGTTCGAGCCGGGGGATGTGGAGCGGCTCGGGCGGTTTCTGGGCATGCTGCTGGAGGCGAACAAGGTCACGAACCTGACAGCCATCACGGACCCTGAGCAGGCCTGGACAAAGCACATCCTGGATGCCCTGACGCTCGTGCCAGTGCTGGCCACTCTGATGACAGACGAATCGACGAAGCGGCGGATTGATGGGGATGCCCCAATCAAGCCCGGCTCCACCCCCCCACCTCCCCCACCTCCCGCGTTGCTCTCCGTCATCGATATTGGCTCCGGCGGAGGCGTGCCCGCTATCCCGCTGGCGATCGTGATGCCGGATGTGCGTTTCACCATGGTGGAAGCCACGGGGAAGAAGGCCGAGTTCCTGGATCGCACGATCAGCGAGCTGGGACTCATGAACGCACGGGTCATTCTGGAACGCGCCGAGCAGGTCGGGCAGGATCACCGGGAGCACCGCGAGAAGTACGACGCGGCGATCGCCCGTGCGCTGGGACACCTTGCAATCGTGGTGGAGCTCTGCGGCCCACTCGTGCGGCCGCACGGAGTGGTCGTGGCGGTCAAGGGAGCGAAAGCGGCCGTTGAGGTGGAAGAGAGCGCCAAGGCCATGGGCCTGATCGGGCTGCGCTACGTGGAAACGGTGGCGACACCGACGGGCCAGTTGGTACTGATGGAAAAAACGACGCGCACGCCGCGGACATATCCGAGGCGGGATGGGGAGCCATCGCGCGTGCCGCTGGGTGTGGTGCGGAAGTAGTCGTGGCACCGGCCTACTGGCCGGTGTCTCGACCGCGGCGGGGTCGAGGGCCTTGGTCACTTTGCGGCTCGCAAAAGCCACTTCGGGCGATACGCCCGAAACATGGGTTGGTAAGCCCATGCCACGATCACTTGCGTATTACGATCGACCCATGCCCCTGACGGTGAGCGAACTGCTTGGACCGGACGGCCCGATCGCGGCCCGGATGCGGCGCGCGCTGGGGAAGGATGGGTACGAGCATCGACCGGAGCAGGTGCGGATGGGTGAGGAGGTGGCGCGAACGCTCGAGAATCGCGGCCGGCTCCTCGTGGAGGCAGGAACGGGCGTCGGCAAAAGCTTCGCGTACCTCGCCCCCGCGATCCTGCGCTGCATTCGGCGCGGCGAAAAGGTGGTGATTGCGACGTCCACCATCGCGCTCCAGGAGCAGCTTTTCGGCAAGGACATTCCGCTGCTGGCCGAGACGCTTGCCGAGTGGGATGGGGGAAGGGAAGGGCAGTCGGCAGTGGGCAGTGGGCAGTTGGATGCGGGGGGGGCGGGGGGGGCGGAGGGGGCGGAGGACAAGACCAAGCCGGTGCCGGCTTTGCTGCCTGTGCTGGCGAAGGGGCGCGGCAACTATGTCTCGCTGCGCCGGCTGGGGCTGGCGTCGCGCCGCAGCGGGATGCTCCCGGACACGGAGTCCGTGCAGTCGCTGCACGTGATCGAGGACTGGGCGAGCACGACCAAGGACGGCTCGCTCAGCACGCTCCCCGTGCTGGCGCGTCCGGAAGTCTGGGATCATGCCCGCTCGGACTCGGACAACTGCATGGGGCGCAAGTGCGCGACATACCAGAAGTGCTTCTACCAGAGCGCACGCCGCGAGTTGGAGAAGGCGAATCTGATCGTCTGCAACCACGCCCTGTTCTTCGCCGATCTCGCGCTGCGAACTCGCCATGGAATGCCGGAGAAGGGCGAAGATGGGGACGGCGAGTCGCAGGGGTCGCCCAAAGCCCCTCCCACGCAGATCAAGGCGATTCTGCCGAACTACGACCACGTCATCTTCGACGAAGCCCACGGGTTGGAAGACGCGGCGAGCGAGTACTTCGGACTCTCACTCACGATGCCCCGCGTCATGCGCTTGTTGCGCACGCTTTACTCGCCGCGCCGCCGTAAGGGGTATCTGCTCGAGCGTTCGCTGCAGGCCGGAGATGCCGCCGCCATCGACCGGGCGATCACGCTCGTGGGCATGGCCGAAAGGGCGGCCACGGAGTTCTTCGAGGACCTGCTGGCGTTCTGGCGGCGAAGCGAGGATGGAAGCGGTCGCGTCCGCCGCGCGGACATCGTGGAGAATCCCCTCTCTCCGGCGATGAAGGAGCTGGCCGTCTGCCTGCGCCGCATTCGCGATGGGCTGGAGGATCAGAACGAGCGCTTCGAGCTCGGCTCCTTCGCGCGCCGCGCCAGCGAGATCGCCGAATGCTGCACCGCGATGGTCTCGCAGACGCTGGGCGCAGACGAACAGGGCAACTCCGCCTACGCGTACTGGGTGGAGGTTGAGGGCGAAAAGCGGGGAAGCCCTGCAGCAATGGGAGCCGGACAGCAGCCGAGCGGGGTTGCCGCCGATGACGACGAGCACGAAGAGACCGGACGCGGCGGGCGGACCCGCTTTGGGCCGCGCGTAACGCTGGCCTGTGCGCCGATCGAGGTCGCCGCGCTGCTCCGCAAGCACCTGTTCGATCCCGGGGCGGAGGCGCTCGAAGGCGTGGTGGACGATGGGGGCGACGATGAAGACGAACTCCCGCCGCCCACAGCACAGAACGGAACCGTGGCGCACGGCCCCCGGCGCATCGGCATCGTGCTGACCAGCGCGACCCTGGCAACGCGTCAATCCAAACACCTTGACGCCGGCGCACGCAATGAACCCAAGCCCGATGCCGCATTCACGCACGTCATCGCGAACCTCGGCGCCCAAGGCGCGGCCACCCTGCAACTCGGCTCCCCGTTCGATTATCGCAAGCAGGTCCAGGTCGTCGTCGATCTCACCGTGCCGGACCCGAAGCGTCCTGCGAACGGACAATCAAGCGCCGGACCGAGCTACGCCGACGGGCTCGCCAAGCGCGTGCTGCACCATCTGGACGCCACCGACGGCGGGGCCTTCGTCCTCTTCACCTCCTTCGCCACGATGCACGCCTGCGCGGATCGGTTGAGCGCAACGCTCGCCAAGCGCCGCTGGCCCCTGCTCGTTCACGGGCGCGACGGCTCGCGTCAGCAGATGCTCAAGCGGTTCGTCGAAGAGGAAAACGGCGTCCTCTTCGGCGCGGCCAGTTTCTGGCAGGGCGTCGACGTGCGCGGCGAGCGCCTGCGGAACGTCATCATCACCCGGCTCCCGTTCGAGCCCCCCGACCGCCCGCTGGTGCAGGCACGCAACGAACGCATCGAGCTCACCGGCGGCAATCCCTTCATGCAGGATTCACTTCCGCGTGCCATCATCCGGTTTAAGCAGGGCTTCGGGCGGCTGATCCGCAGCAAGACGGATCGCGGACAGGTGGTCATCCTCGACCCACGCGTCGTAACCGCCCGGTACGGAAGAATGTTCTTGGACGCCCTTCCCACGGGGGTGCCCGTTCGGGTGGTGCGCCCGGAAGAGGAGGAGTATTTCGAGGTGGCCGAGCCGGAGTTCTGAGTCCGATTCGCGGGCTGCCAGATCGGCAGATGGATGCACCGGTACATGCGGCGAGGCGGTCGCGGAGCAACGGCGCAAGAATCAGGGTGGCCCATTCCTGCCCGCTTGTGTGACGAAGGAACACAGAGCGGTTGGCATCGGGGTTGCCAATAGAACCTTGTCCGGGTCTTCATCCCGAACGGCTATTGAACGAACGAATACCGGCGGCTCATACCGCTTAGGTCTAATTGGAGACTGCAATGAGCAAGATCATCGGCATCGACTTGGGCACAACGAACTCCTGCGTGGCCGTTATGGAAGGTGGACAGCCGAAAGTGCTGATCAACTCCTCCGGCAGCCGCACGACCCCCTCGGTGGTGGGATTCACGGACAAGGGCGAGCGGCTGATTGGCCAGCCCGCCAAGCACCAGCAGGTAACAAACCCGAAAAACACGGTCTACTCCATCAAGCGCTTCATGGGCCGCCGCCGCTCGGAGGTCTCCTCCGCCGGAGACGCCGGCTACGGCAAGGCGGGCAATGAAGAGAGCAAGGTTCCCTACACCCTCACGGGCGGGGCCAACGAGTTCGTCAAGGTGAAAGTGAACCAGGGCGAGTTCACGCCGCAGCAGATCAGCGCCTTCATCCTGCAGGATCTGAAGAAGACCGCCGAGGACTACCTTGGCGAGAAGGTCGATCGCGCAGTGATCACGGTCCCGGCGTACTTCAACGACGCGCAGCGTCAGGCGACCAAGGACGCCGGCGAAATCGCCGGGCTCAAGGTTGAGCGCATTATCAACGAGCCCACCGCCGCCGCGCTCGCCTACGGCATGGACAAGAAGATCAACGAGAAGATCGCCGTCTTCGACCTCGGCGGCGGCACGTTCGACGTCTCGATTCTGGATATCGGCGACGGCGTCTTTGAGGTGCTCGCCACCAACGGCGACACGCACCTCGGCGGCGACGACTGGGACCAGAAGCTCATCGACTTCATCGCCGAAGAGTTCCGCAAGAAGGAAGGCATCGACATCCGCAAGGACCCCATGGCCCTTCAGCGCCTCAAAGAAGGCGCGGAGAAGGCCAAGGTCGAGCTCTCGACCATGCAGGAGACCACCGTCAACCTGCCCTTCATCACCGCCGATCAGGCCGGGCCCAAGCACCTGCAGGTGAGCATCACGCGCAGCAAGTTCGAGGCCCTCACCAACGATCTCTTCGAGCGCCTCAAGCACCCCTGCCTGCAAGCGCTGAAGGACGCGAAGCTCGACGCGAGCAAGATCGACGAGGTCGTGCTCGTCGGCGGCTCCACACGCATGCCCAAGGCCCAGCTTATCGCCAAGGAACTCTTCGGCAAGGAGCCGAATCGCTCGGTAAACCCGGACGAAGTTGTCGCCGTCGGCGCGGCCATCCAGGGTGGTGTGTTGCAAGGCGACGTCAAGAACATCCTGCTCCTGGATGTCACGCCCCTCTCGCTCGGCGTTGAAACCCTCGGCGGCGTGATGACCAAGCTCATCGAGAAGAACACCACGATCCCCAGCAGCAAGAAGGAAGTCTTCTCCACCGCCAGCGACAGCCAGACCAGTGTGCAGATCCATGTGCTGCAGGGCGAGCGTGAGTTCGCCAAGGACAACCGCACCCTCGGCCAGTTTGAGCTGACGGGCCTGGCCCCTGCCCCGCGCGGCCTCCCGCAGATCGAGGTCGAGTTCGCCATCGACGCCAACGGCATCCTCACCGTCGTCGCGACGGACAAGGGCACCGGCAAGAAGGCCGACATCAAGATCACCAACTCCGGCGGCCTGAACAAGGAAGAGATCGACCGCATGAAGCGCGACGCCGAGGCTCACGCCGAGGAGGACAAGAAGCGCCGCGAGGTGGTCGACCTGAAGAACCGCGCCGACGCCTCGATCATCTCGACCCGCAAGGCCATGGAAGAGCACGGCGGCAAGGTCTCGCAGGATGTTCGCGGCAAAATCGAGCAGGCCGTCTCATCCCTCGAATCCACGCTCAAGGGCGAGGACAAGGACGCCATCGAGCGGGCCATGAAGGAACTCGAGAGCGCGAGCATGGAGCTCGGCAAGGCCATCTACGAGGCCAGCGCGGCCGCCGCACCCGGCGCCGCCGGGGCCGGTGCCCCCAACGCGGGTGCGCCCGGCGCCAAGTCCGGCGGCAAGGACGACGTGATCGACGCGGAGTTCGAGGTCAAGGAAGACAAGAAGTGACGCGGCGATAATGAAGCGATCATCAGACCCCGAGCCAGATGCCCGGGGTCTTTTTATTTTTGTTCGACAAACCCTCAGCCCGGTACCGGACCGTTCACCGCCGCACGAGATTCCCGGGCTATGCGCAAGAGCGCCGCAGCGCACGCACCCCAGACTACCACCGTAAGCACCGTCGGAATCGGCAAATCGCGCAGCACCCCCTTGTCCACGAATCGTGGGATCGTCTGCAGAACGATGTACCCCGCAATCAGCGCAGCTCCCCATCCCTGTGGCACCGCAAGTCGTGATCGCATGATGTTCATGTACACCAGCGCCGCCAGCGCGGGCAGCGTGAACACGAAGTAGTGCCGGTGTGACATCGGCGAGGCCAACACCATCACGCAGCAGAGCATCCCGATGCGCAGTGTAATTTCCAGTGCGGATTCCACTCCCCGGCCTGAAACCCGCCCCCACGGCCGCGTTCCGATCAGGACCGAAGCCGCCAGCATCGCCAGCGAGCACGCCACGTGCACGACTTTCACCCACGGCTCGATCATCCCCGGCCGCTCGCCGCGCGGCGTGGCGATGTTCAGCACATTGTGCAGCGCGCCCTGGAACGAGTGATTGTCAAAATCGCTCGGATCCGACCCCGCCTGCAGCACATTCTGGCTCCCACGCAGCCCGGCCAGCAGCACCCGATCCACAAACGTCTGCGTGTACTCCCACGCGTGCGCAGGTCCGAACGCCACAACCGGAAGCACCACCATCAGGAACACTCCGCAGACGGCGTATCCGGCGATCGCCCGCCCCCCGCGTCGCGAGAGCACGTCGAACACAATCACCCCGGGAATGACCTTGATCCCCGCCGCGGCGGCGAGCCACCACCCGCCCCAGAATCGCCTCCTGCGCCCAAGACAATAAATCCCCGCGCTGATGCACGCGACAACCACCAGATTGATCTGCCCGCGCGACAAAGTAGAAAGCGCATCTGGAAGCACCATGAACAGCGGCCATAAACGCAGATTCCACCACCCCCCCTGATCGCGCCGCAACGCGCGAACCAGCGGATCCGGCGAGCCCCGGATCAGCGTGCGCACCAGCAGTTCGATACTCAGCACCAGACACGCCACACTGATGACATACCAGACGGCGACGGAAATCGCATACGGCACAAACGGACCCGCGGCCGCAGGACTTCCCACGACGGGGGAAGGGCTCACTCCCCCCCGCGGCACGCTCTCCACCGACCTGGGCGGATCGGCCAGAGGCACGAACCCCACCGCAACCCCCGGGGGATAGATGAAGTACCACTCGTTGTCATCGGGCACCGTCGCAGGATCAAGCCCGGCCCGAACCGCGTACCCGGCGCGAAAGAACACGCCCGCATCGGTGCGCCTTCGCTCGGAATACACCGATCGGTACTCGATGTACGCCCCAGCGACGATCGCCACAAACAGCAACAGCCCGGCGACCCACGGCTCCCAACTCGGCCGCACACCCACGCCAGGCCGTCCGCCGGGCTCTTGCGGTGCAGTTGGCACGGGATTCTGGGCAAGACCATCAGTCATTGCGACGATGGTAAACCAGGCGAGAAAGGGCCGTGGCAGGACCGGATCCATGCGGCGACCTGGCCGCAGACCAGCCCCCCGCGGCCACCCCGTTTGACCGGGGCAACTGTTCGGTCAAACATCCCCCTCCCGCGCAAGCATCTGCCCCGGCAGAACCAGCCCGCGGCGGAAGAAGTGCCCAGTCTCGGAGAGGTGGCAGAGCGGTTGAACGCGCTAGTCTCGAAAACGGGGAATAGAGCATTTCCCGCTAAATTCGACGGCATCTATACCCAATCAAGGCTCGTTTCCGCTCGCAAAGGGCTACAAGCGGGCTACGGATTTTCGACCCCCGCCATCGGCTTTGTGGAGGGCTTAGGGAGCGAACAGCGGGCGCGCCGCCTGTTTCGTCAACTGGTACTTGAGGCTCGTCAACGTCGGCCCTCCGTCACCCGTGGTCCAGTTCCAGCCCGAACCCTGAACCTCTTCAACCCAACCGTCAGCGACAAGCAACGCATACGCCCTCTTGACGGCGGCGAATCGCTGTAGGGGTTCCAAGTCTGGCAGAACTTCATCGAAGACAAGGATGGGGCGTTCAGCCTTGTTGAGCGGAGTTGCGGCCAAGTCTTCGGCATGGGCGGTCAGAATCTTGCCAGCAAGTTCCGCCGTCGCTTCATCGTCGGCATGGGCGGAAAGAATTGCCTCCCGCATTTCGGCGAGCGTCTCATTCTGGGCCGAAGTCATTCGTTTCTCCTCTACATCTTTTCGGCAATGAATCGCCGAACGCCGTCAATCATGTCCCGAACGTCAGCATCCGAATAAGCCGACCAATTTCCATGAGCGGCATTGTTGCGCCGGTCGGCCCATGCGGTTATCTGCTTTTGCATTCCGACGTTGTAGGCCCCTGCCCTTGCCAACTCCGAGTTCATCTTGTCGAGTTTTCCTTCCGGTATGGAACTTGCCCGACACAGTTCTTTCAACGCTCGCTCAAGGACGATTCCAGCCAAGATGCAAGAGGGGTCTTTGTGATTGGCCCTGAACAGAACGTCCGCCTGGTCTAAAACGTCTGAGCAAAGTTCGGCATCAATGAGCGCCCGCAACTTCGACAGATGGCCGCCTCTATAGTCGTCAGCCGCCGCTACCAGGACTCCATGACAGTCCCGAAACTGGTAGTAGTAGTCTTGGAAGTCGGCGCAAAGGCTCTTGAAGTTCGTTGCGTGAGGACTATCTGTGCCGCAAGCACGGTCAATCAGCGATTGAGCCGATGTTGACCACTGCCGAAAAAGGGCTGTATCAATCACCTCGCTATGCGATGCCCCCATCTTTCGACTCTTCTCGACTCGTTCTGCCAGAGCGAGCAAATCGTCAAAGCGCTTGAGTATGAGAGAGTCCGTTGCCATGCGCCAGTCTACTCCAGCCTTCACTTACGCCGACAACCTGACCGGCGAAACAGACAGCCGAAACGGATTCGATGGTCCGCCCCTCAACAGTTGACGGTACAACTCGTCAGGCGGAACGGACGAGAGTTGCCAAGGTTCAACGACGAACTCGCTCCCTCTGGGCGTCCTGACGACGTACCGAGTCATCGTCAGACCGTCGATGAGGCTCGGCTGGTCGAACTCAAGCCCGACGACCTCAACCATCTCTAGCGGGTCCGCCAGACGGGCGAGCAGATGGTAATGCCCTCCTCTGACTATCTCGCTCCCATCCCTCGCAGCGTTCAGGTCAATCGTTCGCATCGGTACCTCCCGTTCGGTTGATTGCAGGGTACCTGACAACGTCCTGACTGTCCAGATATTCCCGAGCGTCCGAAGCGAACTGATACGAGGACCAGAATCCCGGCTGCGTCCCCGGGGCAGTACGGTGATTGCAATCACGGCCAGCAACTCGATGAGCGTGAACTGGCGAGGGGCAAAGCATCATTCCCCTTTGGGGGCGAATGCCTTCAGCATCTTGGCAATGGCAGAGGCCAACGCTCCCAGCAAATGGGCAATGGAAGTCGTTTTGGGGCCAATTATCTCGGCCTCAACCACCGTTTTGACGGTCATCGTGATGGTCGTCGAAGTCGTCAGCGAACGTTTGCCAGCAGGGACGCCGGGGACAGGGCCGGATTTGGGCGCAAGAGATTCCATGACAGGAGTGTGTCCCTTTGTTGCAAGTCGTGCAAGTTGAGGCGGGTTTCCCCTGACTCCATGCCCTGGCCGTTCCGAGGCTCCGAGCGCCTTGGTAGCCTTGCGGAATGGACGACCGGACCCGACAAGCCCTCCGCCAGCAATGGGAAGCCAACGAAAAGGCGCTTGCCGCTGCTCGGGCGCAACGACCTGGGACCGCTGAGGCGTTCGCCGAAGTCGAGCGATTGGAAAAGACGCAAGACGAAATCGAGTTTGACCTGGGCGGGGACTACGTTCGGAACATGCGGGATGCGGCGTCGGAAGGGGACCGGAATGCCTAGACGAGACCCGCCGAAAACAGAGAACCGGGTGCTGCCCGGCGTTGAACATCTTCGAGCAACTCCGCCGCTGTCGGGTGTCGGCCCAGCCACAAACGCAACCTATCGGGGCGCATTTATCGTTACCCCCGCTGCGATACGGGACATCGAGAAAACACTTCTCCAGTTTGCGAGCGGCGGTCCCATCCTCAGAGGAGAGATATCTCTTACAAGCCTCGTGTTCCAGAAGAAACTTCCGCCTTCACCGTCCACGATTACCGAACTGCTAGAACATCGAAACCCAAAGGCAACGGCGATATACGGACTTGTATTTTCGGTAACGACCAGTGACCGAACGGCTACGTTGTTCATCGACTCCATGGGAATGAATGACGGGGCCGCTATCGGGCTGTCTGCGCAGGTGAACAATTCTGCTAACGCAGATGCCGTCTACAGCCTGCTGTCGGCTATCGACCGAGAAACCATCAATATGCGAGATACAGCGGGCCACTGGCATCGGCGCATCATTGACTCAACGCTTTCCTGGTACCGCAGACAAGCCGCTCGTCTCTACGCCATTTTCTTCGTTTTCTGGACCGTGATTCTGTTGTCCGTAATTATCGCTTCGGCAGTCCAATGGTTCACCCATCGCCAGGTCTTGCCCATTACGCCCGAATCGCCAAGCCACGTTGTCTCGGAACCTCCAAAGGGACCTCAGCCGATTCTTCCTCAAGCGCTACCCGACCCGCCAAAGCCCTTCGATTGGACTCTCGTAAAAATCATTGTGATAAATGTCCTGCTCATCACGGGCTGCATTGCGTTCCTTCTCGGGTACTGGTGGCTTTTCCCTCGGGTTTCGTTCGTGATAGGCGACGGCAAAGAACGCTTTGACAATTTTCGCTGGACACGCCGCTTCGTAGTCGGCTCTGTTATCGTTTGCGGAATTCTCCTGCCTATTGCTCGCTATGGATTCGACCTCAACGTAGCCAAGTCTGGCGACAAAGCGGTGGACGCAAAATAGCATTGACAATCTCTGGCCGATTCGGGTCTGTTGATGCCCAACGAAAAACCGCTCCCAAGGGCGGAGCGGTTGCGGTCAGAATGGGATTCCATCATCGGGCGGATTCGGAAGCCGTCTCACACGTGCCAGCGCGCCTGCGACTTCTTTCCCTCCATCTTGATGCTCTTGTCCCCGTCCCTCATGCCCGAGAGGACGACCGAGAAGTTCGACAGCGCCGACAGACCCGCCTTTTCGGCGACCTCCGAGGCGCTCAGTCCGTTTCCCCGACTGGTCCCTTTCAGAGCCTTGACGATTGCGGCCTTTCGAGCCTCAACCTCTTCGGGCGTTGCCCTGCTGCGCTTGCCGCCGCCAGTTCCTTTGCGCCCGCTTGCTTTCCGTCCATTGCCCGTCTCGTGACCGCCGCCGACAACCAGACCGAGCATCCCCTTCAGTCGGCCAACGTCATTCTCAAGCGTCTTGAGCCGACGCAGCCCCTCCTTCTCGATTGACCTCCGCAGGTCAACGAGGTCGCCCTCTGAGTAAGTGGATAAGTCAATCGTCTTCGCAGCCATGATGCTTGCTCCAGGAAAGAGATAGGGGTAACGGGTAGTAACCGAACGGGTATACCAGTTGGCTGACTACCAGTCAAGCCTGCGACAAAGATTGTCCGCTACTATTCAGACATGCCGAACGATTCAGCAGACAATGCCCAGGACGAGTTCAATCGGACTTGCCTATTGATGTCGATGGTTCTCGACAGGCTGTCACTGCTCGTTAACGACCTGTCTGAGCGGTACTACAAGGAGGCGGACCAAAGCGCCGTCTACTTCCGGCCATTGGCGGACGGCTTGAAGCATGCGCAGGTGCATCTTGAGGCGGCCACGCATTGTCTGTCGGGACCAGTTCCAGCGTATTTCCTTAACTACATCGCTCGTCCGTACACGGAGCGCTCGATACAGATGTGCTGGGCATCCGTCGTTGCGAACGGTTGGAACCGCTACAACGCCCATTGGGAGCGAGAGAACGAATCGTGGTTCTCAAACGCCATCAAACTGACGGAAACGCTGGGCGGCGACTCATCGAACCTCAAGAGCAATCAACCTCATGGGCCGCAGACGAAACTGAACGGTCAATCTCCGATGCCTGGGCGCTCGCTGCAAACGCTCTTGACCGAACTTCTCGCCGAGATTGATACGGCCAAGAAGATGACCATCACGGTTGACCATTTGTACCACATGCTGTTCAGCAACAACCACGCTGTCCTTCATGGTCAGACGGACCTTTCAACATCGTTCTTCTTCAATGAGGCATCGACGATTTCCATTCTGGAAAGCGAAGCGGGAAAACTCTTTCAACTGCCGACTGGCTACCTCATCGAAGCCGTGTGTCAAACCCTTGGCTGGGAGCAAGAGCCATATCTCTCTCGTCTGCCTCGGGTCAAGTCCCTCAAGCCCAAGGAATGAACGAGCCGTATTTCCGACAGAGCCATATTCTCGACTTCTGTCTGCCCATGAAAAGCAGGCAGAGCAGCAAAGGCGACCCGATAGCCAAGTCGGCGGAAGGGGCTTCTGGGTGAGACGGCTGTCGATACCCAGAGGTTGAACTCGTACTACTGGCCGTCTACCTGCTTGGCGAAAAATCGCCCGCCCTCCCGAGTCTGCAAGTAACCGGCTTGACGTTCAGCCTCTTCTTGGTCCCGCCAGCCGGTTTCGTACTCGTCGTTCTGGTAAAACGTATTTCCTTTGTCGTCGCCGACGACCCACCATTCCTCATCGCCGCTGGCGAGAATGAGAGTGATGCTGGCGTTGGCGTTGTCGAAGTCTTCTTCGCTGTCGTACTCGCAGACGGCATCGCCGCTGAACACGATGTACTTGCCGTCGCCTCGCCAGTAGGCGGCGAGCCAGATTCCGCCACCGCTGTCCCATGCCTCTCCGGCGAAGACATCTGCGAGGGCGTTGGCCTGCTTCTCGTTCATGTCTGAACTCCTCTGAGGTGGCGCTGTTGGATGCGAAGTCCTTGGTCGTAGACTCTCTCACCGAGCATCTCGAAGGCTCGCATTCTTGCGGCATCGAACGCTTCGGCATCTGCACCGACGAACAGTGGTTTTTCAGTGGCGACGTTGATGTACTCGCTGGCGGGCGTATCGGGGTGGAAGCCGAGCCCGATATCTCTGGTCGCTCGCCTCAACCAGTCTGCGGCGTTTCGGGCGTTCTCGATTTTGGGAGAGCAGAGGGGTCTTGGCATGTGGGGCTCCGAGGACACAGACTATCCGATTGACGAGAGCGGGCGAATCAGTGGTTTGACATTCCCAAATGACGAGGACCGTCCAGCCCATCGCTCGCAGTCTGCGGAGGTTTCGGCGGTCCCGCTGGCGGTTCGCCTCGAACTTTGCGCGCCAAAACTCGGCTCGGGTGGATGGAGTCGAGCGCCCTCTCGGACAATGATGGCGATGCCAGAAGCAGCCATTGACGAAGATTGCGACTTTGCGACTTTTTAGTACGAGGTCGGGTCGGCCCGGGAGCCCTGGCCCATGAAGGCGATAGCGGTAGCCCATCGACCAGACGAGACGACGGACGACCATCTCGGGAGCGGTGTCCTTGCCCCGAATACGGCTCATGTTGAACGAGCGCTGGGTTGGGGTCAGCACGTCGCTCATGGACTACTCGGTGACGGCGACGAGACCCGCAGCGTTGCCCAGGCGTCGAGCAAGTGCATCGTATTCAGCCTCGCCATGTTTCACGACCTGTCCGACATACTCACCCTTAGTGTCCGGCCCATCGAGAACGAAGATGTCGCCAGCAACTGCGTTGCGAATCACATCGTGGGGCACAGGAGTGAGGCGGTATTCGTTGCGGGTTCCCTCGCTGTAGTAGATGACTCTGAGGGCCGATGAGACGGCGGCACCAAAACGGGCCGAAATCATCGCCTCCGGATTGCTCATTCCCGTCAGCGGGGGAAAGAACGAGACACATCCCTTGGGAATCAAGATGCCACCCTTTTGGTGCCCGCCCGTCGCTCCCAATTCGTTTGCCGCAAGACGCTTGATGAACCTGTTCATGCTTTGATTACTCCGTTGGCCTTCCACCGAGCCATTGCGGGGTCGAGGTGCTGCTGGAAGAACGCCTCGAACGAAATGGCGTTCTGGACGGTGGGATAGAAAGCCATTTTGATGCGCTCGGGTACCACGATGTAGATTCGGCTAGCGGTCATGTCCGCAAAGTCTCTGGCAGGAATGGTCTCGTCAATTGTCGCAAGGAAAAAGTGCAAGCCCCGCTGTCCTTCCGTCACAATTTGACGCCATCGCTCACGCAGTGTTCTCTTGACGGTAAAGATGATGCAGTCCATCGCCACACTCCTATAGTGCTCAACGCTTGGCAGCAGAAAGTCGGGTTGGCCATCGATGATTGGCTGCGGCGTGTACGGATACCCGAGTTGGTCAAACAGCGTCCTGATGACCTGCTCGAATGCTTTGCCTGCCCGAGGACGCCGACCTTGCGTCAGGCCGAGAAAATACCGGTCCAGCGCCGTGAAGTTGTTGCCCAAGACTCGGAAAAAATCGTCTTGGGTCGGATTCGGAGGCATGAGCGGCCCAAGCACTTGGCGAAACGCCGCAGCAGCCGCTGGCGCTTCGACGGCCAAGTACCGTTCATACGCTTTCACTTGAACCTCTTCGACCAGCCCACTGAAGTTGGCCTTCAGCCATGCGACATCCCCTGTAAACCCCATTTCTTGAAGGACGATGGCCGTAGCCTCACGGACGATGACTGGACCCCCGGGCAGACTCGCTCGGGTCAACCGACTCATTGCAGCGGTGAGGTCTGCTTGGGTAGGTACGGGAGTATCGGACATCCCGTATCCTGGAGGGACATCACGCCGATAGCAACTCCCGATTGCGACGATGTTTGACCTGTTTTCCGCCAGCGGGATGCCGCACCACATCCTTGAGGTAACAGCCGGTCGCCAACTGCTCTCGTGCCCATTGCATGGTCAGGACTACCTCCCGACCGACCGCCTCAATGACGGCGGGCACCACGGAATTCCCGAACTGCCTGTACGCCTGAGTATCCGACACCGGCATGTCAGACCGTTCCTTGACGTAATCGCCGTATCCCATTAGACGAGCGGCCTCCACAATTGTGAGGCGTCGAGGATTCTTCCCCGCTTGGGGTATCAGCACCTCCGAGCCATCTTTGTAGTACCGAGCGCTCAGCGTTCTGCTCACGCCGTCCATCGGAGCCAGTCCGAAGCCGAAGCCGTTGCCCGCTGCCTTATGCTTCTTGGCATACGCCTGCAAATACTTCCAGAGATGGTCTGTCAGTGTGTAGGCCGAAGGAGGAGAGTCTTCGAGAATGTCTGCGAACCTGGGCTTTGGTCCATTTGGCGGCGCTGGATACTCGAAGGGCGGATGCTCTCCAAATACAGCCTTGTCGAAGGACACGATAATGATGCGCTCTCGGTGCTGGGGGACGTAGGCGGCGGCGTCGATGGTCTTGGCATGGACAACGTACTTGCGACTCTCCAACTCGTGACGGATGACCCTCCACGTCTGCCCCTTGTCATGGGATTGGAGATTCTTGACGTTTTCAAGAATGAGGACTGGCGGCCTCTTCGCATCCACGATATCGCAGATTCGGAAGAAGAGATTGCCTTGCCGCTCGCATCGGAAGCCATCGGCTTGACCAAGGCTTCGTTTCTTTGAGACGCCAGCGATAGAGAACGGCTGGCATGGAAATCCAGCGGCGAGTACATCATGGTCGGGAATGTCTGTGGGCTCAATCTCGTTGATGTCCCCATGCGGGTCATCGCCGTGCCATGCCTTGTACGTCTTTTGGGACCACTTATCCCATTCCGAAGTGAAGACGCAGCGACCGCCGACTCGTTGCAGGCCGACTCGGAAGCCGCCGATGCCAGCGAAGAGGTCAATGAAGCGGAAGGGAGTGCTGGTGTCGATGGGGCCGGATGGTCGGCGCGCGCCCGGATAGAACAGCGACAGGGACGGTTCATCTTTGCCCTTGCGGATTTCCGCCAAAAGAGAGATGATTGTCTCGTTGAGTTTTTCCTTGCGAGAAAAGGCTCGGTGTTCCAGCCAATCCCAGAGTTCCGTTGGAATGCTCCGTAGGCAGTATTGGTCCTTCATCGCTTGGTCAGTCATTCTGGCTTGCTCCCGGGGGGACAGTCTGATATCATGCTATCAGACCGTCCCAGCGAATGCCAATCGGTGCGAAAGTTGTCCACCGACCCCTAGGCCGACATGCTCAAGACTCGCTGGTATGCGGAGCCGAAGACGGCAAGTACATCGTCTTTTCTGACGATGCGTTCTGCGAGTACGACGACGAAGAGGCGTTCGATGAGGGGCGCGCCAGCAACTCGAATGTTCTCGCCAAGGGGGACGAAGACTGTTGGGTCGTCGAGGACGGCAAGTGCAACAAGTGTTACCAGAACGATGAGTACGAAGTCGGCTGTCGAGTCGCCAGATATGGGCGTTCGTCATTTTCGTCTGCCTAATTCCATTCGTCCTCATACAAGGACCAAAACTCTGGAATGCAGCGCAGCCGAAGCCGGGCGTCATGGCGGCCATCGTCGAGCGAGACTGCATGGCCCTCGATGCTCTCGCCTTTACCGTGGTGCTTGGAGAAGCGGCGGCTCTTCAGAACTACCTCGACAAGCACATGCAGGACGGAACAGATACTCGGGTACTCGTCGAAACGCTGTGGAGCAACCTCGACCCCATGCCGGGGTTCAGCCCCAAGGCGAGTCCATTCTCGGAGGACAACGCCCGAGACTTCATCGAAGGTGTCGCCGCTGCACGAAAGCAACGACTCGGCTCTTGATGCCTCGATTCGCCGCTCCCCTTCAGCAGTTCACGCTGAACAGCCCGCATCTTCGGGCGTTTCTGAGGCCGACTGCGCAAGGCAGGCACAGCAGTACCAAAGATGGGTGTCCCGGTCGCATGGGAACCCAACGAAAACGACGGGTGCCCTTGTGGAAATGAACCGCCCAGTCCGTAGCATCCCCCTGGGCGATTGGGTCCCATCTGCACCACTTTTACTTGACCTTCTGCTCGTCAATCTTGGCGACGTTTGCGCAGCCGCAGTTCGGGCACCGCCCGCCCATGCCGCCCGCTCCGGGCGAAGCGACCCAACGCTGCCAAACGTGGTGACAGACGGCGCATCGAAACCAGTAGATGTACCCGCCTTGGCTCATGGGAACCTCCTCTGATGTTCCTGTCGCCCAGCGCTCTGGGGCGTCAGTGACCGTCATCAAAGACCACTGACCCTCCGCCAAGCCCGCCGTCTCCACGCCCTTCGAGGCGCTGGAGAAAGCCATGCTCATCGCCGAACTGAATAAGACCCGAAGGCTTGGAGTGGAGTTCGAGTTCGTCTTCCCCCAACTTGCGACCGCCGACAGCGCCGACGCTCGTCGGGTCTTCGCCGAGATTCTGACGGCGAACGGGTTGAGCGCCGTCGCCCGGGGATACAGCCATGCTCCTGTACCCCAAGGGAGCGACCTCTGTATCGAATACGATGCAAGCGTCGCCGGTCCCTCGGACATTCGAGGGCTGAAGTGGGTGACGTTGGAGATGAAGAGCCGCATTCTGACAGGCATGGACGATTGGGAGCGCATCGTCCCCAAGGCGCTCGCCATCGCTCGGTACCTTGGCGGTCGGGTACATGCCTCATGCGGGCACCATGTCCATGTCGAACTTTCCGAAGTCCGAAAAGACCCGACCGTCATCCGCAGTTTGGTAAATGTCGTACAGCGCTACGAGAGCATTATCCACGGGCTCATCGCTCCGAGTAGGCGAAACAACTCCTACGCCTTGAAACTCCCGGTCAAAACGGGCCTCGCAGCCAAGTGTCAGACGCTTGACCAGTTTCGCCAAACGCTCGGGTCGATTCCTCGTAACTCCGGTGTCAACCTGACCCACCTATTTGGAGACTCGCCCCGAGTCGAATATCGGTGGCATCAAGCCAGCCTTGACGAGGCCAAGGCTCGCCATTGGGCAAGGTTCCTCCTCCGCCTGACAGACCATGCTGCCCAACGGACCTGCAAAACGGCGAGCGAGCAACTCGTCAACGACCGAACGAACCTGAATCGGATGTTGACCACCATCGGTCTGAAAGTGAACTCAAAGGTCTACGCCAAGGTCGCTCCCGAACTCCGAGAGACGGGTCGATTCCTACTCCGTCGCTGGAAGAGTTTCAACGCCGCCACCGCCGATGGCGCTCCGAACTCCGAGGGGGACAACTGACCCTTGGAGGGGGGGACGCTTGCAAAGATGGGTGTCGGTGAGGCCGCACTCTGCCCGCCAATAACTCGCCAGTATTGGTTCGAGTCGAAGTGAACGGCGGTCGGAACAGTCACGGTCTTCGACCCGGCGACAGTCGGCGCATCCCCACTTCTGCAAGGTTGAAAGGCATTTTTGCGGTTCCGTGACGGCTATTTAGGGTTTCGTCCTCGGCTCCGGGTTGACCGGGTTCCACTGATGGCCTGGTGTGAGGCTTGAGAGTGCAGGCCGCTGCATCAGGAGAACTTGGATGCCGAACGAGTCCCCCCAAGGCGACATGGCGACCCCGCCGCCAGTCCCGCCGACGTTGAACCATGTCATCGGACAGAAACCCGTCGTCGAGAAACTGAAGGTCGCCCTCGATGCGTCCTTCGCAGACAATCGGCCCTTCCCTCACACGTTACTGGTTGGCCCCGGCGGAACGGGTAAGACGCTGCTCTCGCAACTCATCGCCAAGGAGATGGCGTCCGAGTTCTTCGAGCGGCTCGGTCAGACCTTGGCCAACCCTTCGACCTTGAACGGGTTTCTGCTCCAACCCCAGAAGGCGAACGCCGTCCTCTTCATCGACGAAATTCACGAACTGCCGCCGCTCTGCCAGACTGCCCTGTATCGAGCAATGGACGAGCAGGCCGTATTCATCCGCAACAGGCACAACGATTCATCGACCAGGCTTCAGATTGTCCCTTCAACCATTGTGGCGGCTACCACCGACCCGCAGCGCCTTCTTTCGCCGCTGCGAGACCGTTTCCGCCTCGTCTGCCAGTTGCAGAATTACTCCGTCGATGAACTCGTCGCCATTTCTCGCCAGCGGTCCCGTCAACTCGGATGGGCAGTTGATGACGCCTGCTTTGCCCCAATCGCCGTGCGGAGTTTCGGAACCCCCCGCCTGGCGCTGAGGCTGATGGAGGCGGCGCATCGGACAGCGCGCTCCGAGGGGTCGCCGACGATTCTGGTTGAGCATTTCGAGCGGACGCTCATTCTCGAAGAACTCGACTCGCTCGGCCTTGGCCCCGACGAACGGAAGTACCTGCGGATTCTGTTCGAGGCGCAGTCTCCGATGCGATTGGGCGTCCTCGCCTCCAAACTTCGGGTCGCACCGCAGACGGTCAGCGGAGTCATCGAGGACCGCCTCATCGGCTGCGACCTCATCGAGCGCAGCCAGCAGGGACGCATTCTCACGTCCAAGGGCATCGAACACATTCGCAGTCGGTCCATGACCAACGAGGAGGTTCGCCATGACTGAGCAGCCCCAGAAAGCAATCGTCACCGTCGTCGAGATGTCTCGCCTCGTCGGGTTGAGCCGAACTCGCTTCCGACAGTTGGTCGCAGCGGGAGTATTCCCATCGCCAAAACGGAACGCCGAAACGGGTCGGCCCTTCTTCGATGCGGAGGCGCAGCAGGCATGTCTTTCCGTGCGGGCAAAAAACTGCGGCATGAACGGGCAACCGATTCTGTTCTACGCCCGTCGAGCAGTTCCGCATCCGTCGCCGGCTGCGAGCCGTCCTCAGAGCGCCCAGCGCAGCAAGCCTCGTCAGCGCAAGGCGACGACCCCTGCCGCCTCGGGTAGAAGCGAAGCCGTCGCCCTCGTCAATGGCCTTCAACAACTCGGGTTGTCCGAGGTGAGCGACAAGAACGCCGCCGACGCCCTTCGGGCTTGCTTCCCAAACGGCACTGAAGGACAGCCATCGAACGAGGTCTTGTTGGCTGTTTTCCGCCATTTGCTGCGGCGGGATTCGGGCGGTAATGACGGGCGATAATTCAACTTCTCGCCCCAGTTGGACTCAGGAACAGGTCAGTTTCAGAACTATTTGGAGCCACAAGCCATGCAGAATACGGGCGATAATGGGTTTGAGACGAGCCTCGCCGCAATCCTCCTGCCCCTCGTTAACGGGTTCTTCCAGACGGCGGACTACGCCGAGTCGAGCCGCCGAGCAGTGCGAGCGGACCTCCTTAAGTTCGGGCGCTGGTACACCTCGGCCAACAACGAGACCTTTGACCCGAAGAGAGTTACGGTCAGAGATTGTGCCGATTTCAGAGATGCCATGCGCCGGGAGATGAACCAGTCGGTTGCGACCGTCAACCGCTCCCTCGTCTCTGTCCGTCGCTTTTTCTCCTGGCTGAAGGATGCAGGTCACGTCTCATCGTCGCCAGCGGACAGCGTAAAGGAACTCCGCAAGCAGGAGTTGGCACCGAAGACTCTCGACCGGGCGCAGATCCGCAAACTGCTACGAGAGGCGGAGAGCCGCCAAGACGTTCGAGCCGTCGCCATTTTCTCGGTGTTCCTGTACTGCGGGATTCGAGTTGGCGAACTCTGCGGCCTCGACCTCGCAGACCTGACTCTCTCAGACCGCTCTGGTTGGCTGCTGGTACGCCACGCAAAGGGGGGCAAGCAGCGGAGGGTTCCGCTGCCCCTTCAAGCACGCCGAGCGTTGCAGACGTATCTGGACTGCCGTCCGCCCTTCGCAACTTCTCGGGTCTTCGTCGGAGAACGGGGGCCATTGACGACCCGAGGGGTCCGCAACCTCTTCAACAAGTACAGCGCCATCGTCGGCGTTCACGTCCATCCCCACCTGCTGCGGCACGTTTTCGGGCACGAGTTCTTGGCGCAGAATGCGAACGACCTCGTTGGCTTGGCGTCCCTCATGGGCCACGAGAATTTGAACACTACCCGACGCTACGCCGCCCGCACCGCTGACCAACTCCATGCGGCCTCAGAAAACCTGACCTTCTGATGCCTCCACCTCGAACAGTTCATGCCGATTGGCTCTTGGGCTTCCTCGCTGGGCTGCTCTTGATCGCCATTGGCATCGCCCTTCTCGGTCTCCGAGAGGCGGCGACGTGGGCAGCATTGGGAACCCGCCTGATGAACATGCTCGTCAATGGAACCATCGGGGTCGCAATGCTTCGGGCACGCTCCACTGACTGTATGACCCCGAAGAGTCGAGCATGAGCATCAGACCTCAGACGACAATCATTATTCTCGTTGAGGGAGTGGGCGAGTTCCAACTCGAACTGGACGAGGACACGATGACATTCTGCCTATCGGGTCCACCAACTGTTCCCATTCCAGACGAGTTGAATGGCTGGGATGCCTGCGAACCGGACCAACTGGTTTGTGCGCGCCAGGTTATCGAGTGCCTCTATGGGAGACAGAAGAGCAAGACTGAAGCGCTGAGCGCTGACATCGACAGAGTACATGGTCTTCTTCTCGTCCTGCTCAGAACGGCGCTGCCAGAACACGGTGAGTCCAGCTGAATCGCTTCAACCTCTGTCTTCCCCACCAAGAGTCATCGACTGGCTCCCTTGGGGGAAGCGCGCTTGACCGCTCCTTCCCATCTTTATCCTTTGTTCTTTCTTCTTTGAATTGGATCCTTCTATGGGCGGTAGCGCCATTCTGAAGGGGGATCGGTAGCGCTCAAGGTAGCGCTGGCGGTAGCGCCTCGGTTGCGCATCGGTAGCACCAGCGGTAGCGCCGTCGTCATCGTCTCGAACAACCTGCTGGTCGCTATTCCGTGTAGGCTTGACGTTCAGCAGAGGAGGGTGGTCGATAAAGCGGTATTGAGAGAAGTCGGTTCCGCCAACCACAAACTTCAGCAGCGCGCCCCGGACGATTCTTGGCGGAACCCCGTTCGGCGGCGGCGCTGTTGTCCTGTTGGGGGTCCGCCATGCCAAAACAGAACCGAGTCGATGCGAAGGGGTTGTATGCTCACGTCAGCGCTGCCCTGGTTGCGGAGTCGCCAAACAATCAAACCCGTCATGCGCAGGCATCCCTATTCGTCTGTCTCGCCATGAAATACGCCATGTACGGCTGGTGCGAGGATGCGATTCTGATCAGCGGTTCTCGTCGAGCAATCTACAAGCGGCTCAAGCGGAAGCCAAAGCGAAAGGGTGCAGAGAGCGGAAAGCCGAACTGCTCGTTCTTCTTCAAAGCGCTGAAGGCGTATGAGGCAGCAGGGCTTCTCCATCCAAGGGGCGACGGCATCGTGCTGCGTGTTCCATCCGCCTATATCGACAGGTCGCAATGCGTAGTGAGACGGCAGATATCTGCGGGTCTCGCAGAACCCTTGGCGGAGATGGACCGGCTGTTTCGGAAGGATGAGCAAGAATGGCTTTACCAGTTCGGCGAGCATGACTGCAAGGCATTCCTGATTGAACATCGAGGTCGTGACCATGAGACGGCGGACTTCATCTTGAACAAGATTGCTGGCAAGATGGGAGTCTCGCTGTCGTCGCTTCAGGGCGCTCGTAGCGAGAAGGCGGTCGAGCCGCCGACATATTGGGAGGTCAAGCCCTTTGGCACGTCAACCCCGAGCGCTTGGCAGCAGGACTACGCAGACCTGGAAGCCGAGGCGCGCTGTCTCGACCTCACCGCCCGAAGGTTCGTTGAGAAGTACCACGGCATCAGCGCCGACGACTTTGTTCGACAGCGATACAGCGTCTCGTTGCAAGAGTTCAGGGCTGCCGTCGATGCCGCTGAGGCGACCGCTTCCCCATCGTTCGAGGAAGAACCGGATTTTTGAGCCACCCTGACATCTGCCGAACTGCCCATGCTGGCAGGTGAAACAAACATGCTGTAGATTCTGTTCTCGACGGCTGAGACAGCGGCGAAATGACCGCCACTGCGCAGTTCAGCCCCCGCAGAAAGCATCTATGAGCAAGCGAAAAACCAACGTCGAAACCCTCCCCAAGAACCATCTCAGCGCTGAGACGGCCCCGCCGACGCCCGCAGCCCCCCGATTGAAGGGCGGGCACAGCATCGAGGAGACGGACCCTCTCAGGGGGTTGAGCGCTGAACTCGTCGAGACCGCTTCGGGTCTGGCGAAGCAACTGACCGAGTTGCTCACCCGCAACGCAAGGGAGGGCTACGTCATCGGCGACCTGGTTGGCGAACTCATGGGCGCTCCGCTGAAACGCACTCTCGATCAAGTTCTCGTCCTGCTCGGCAGTCCTAAGTCACGTTCAAATCTCGGCAAGTACAAGCAGGCGGCGGAGACCATCAAGGGAGAGAGGGAACGGGCGGACATCCCGTGGTTTACTGCGTATGACGTGGCGGTCATGCGGAAACATTCGGGGGAAGAGTCAGAATTCTGCAAGCAGACCAGCGCCGCCGAACAATGCTACACCATCGTCAATGCTCGGAAGGGAAAGACTCCAAGCACGAGGCAGGTACGGTCGGAGTTTGAGAAGACGCAGAAGAAGAAGGCCGACATCGCCAACCTTGGCTACGTCACCGAAGCCATGCGCCAGCATCCGCAGTTGTCCGAGCAACTTTTGCATGACAACATTGAGAATGTTCTTCGCAGCCTGCCTGAGCAGAGTATCGACTTTGTGTGGCTCGACCCGCCCTACATCGACGACCGCAAGGCGGGCGGCCAGAGTTCATGGCTCGCAGGTTCATATGCGGACGCAAACATCATGGACTTTGATCCCTTGACCGAGGAGGAGTATCGAGAGTTGCACCGCAACGTCTTCGCCGAATCGCATCGGGTACTGAGGCCGAGCAAGGCGATCGTCGAATGGGCAAGGGGCGGCAGACTCTACGACAGAGAATGCCATGACATCGTGGATGACCTCGGGTGGGAGGATGAGGTCATGGGAATGTGGGACAAAAAGCACAGCCAGCCTGGCAACTTCTCCCGACCGATGGCCGTCTCGACCGAGTTGTTTCTGACCTGGCAGCGCAAAGGAGAGCAGGTACTTGGCTGCGACACGGGGGCAAAGAGCCGCCGAGAAATCCTCGACCATGATCGATTGCAGGCGTTCGCCAATCAGTATCCCGAACTTACCAAGTATGTCGAGACCTGGCCACGGGTCATCGAACTCGCCGATACCCGCAAGGCCGCTCGGAAGCGGCGCAAGGGCGAAGAACAGGTCGGCGAAACGCACCCATTCCAAAAACCTCATCTTCTGAACATCTTCTTTCTCTTGAAGTACACCCGCCCCGGCGACTGCATTCTCGATTGTTGCGGATGTACCGGCGGCATGTGCTTGGCGGCCATCGAACTGGGGAGGCGCTGGATCTACGTCGAGCCGAACGAGAAGATGTTCAACTACGGCAGCGCCAAGATTCTTCGGGCGATGGAGCAGCAGCGGCAGGCACAGAAGTCGGCGGCATGACAAGCCGGAAGACTGCGAGTCTGCGGTCTTCCTGATCCATAGTGCGGTGGCCGACTCCACGGCGCAACAAATCGAAAGGCCGCTATCAGGTGATAGCGGAAGGCGATAGTCTGCAAACAGCGAACAAGGAGAACACGCATGGCGAAACGTCGAAAGACATTGAAAACGAAGCACTGCGCCAAGTGCCTGGCGGCGATGATGAAGGGAAGTCACGGAATCTGGCGCTCCGAGGCGTTGATTGCTGACCGAGCAGACCTGCCCAGGTCAGTGGTCACGTCATTTCTGCGCCAGTTTGGGGAGGGAATCAGCCGGCGGGTCAGGGCGTCAGGGACGATGGAGTACCGCCTTTCACGAACGACTCGCAACTTCCTGCTCGTATCGAACTACTCCGACAATGAGCCGTTTACAAATCTGCTCCCTTGGATGTTCTTGCCCGCCGCTGATTGAGCAGGCGATTCGATTGACTAATGGAGCCGGAACTCGCACAACGCTTGACAGCCCTAGACGATGCTCTTGCATTGTTGCGGTTCCCGCTGCCGCCACCACTGTTGTCTACGTCAACCGTCGCCAAGTTGGTCGGCATCGGTGAAGCAACCGTGAGGCGATGGATTGTCGCTGGCGACCTGCCCGCAGTCCGTTTCGACATCGGCAGTCGGGCCTACTACCGAGTCCGCCAGACCGACCTGGATGCGTTCCTGGAGGCGCGGAAGACCGGGCGACCCATCGCCAATGAAAAAGCCCCCGAGCGAACCGGGGGCTTCCTAGACATACCGGATATCGAACTCTGACCTATGACCAGACCTCCTTGAAGACTTCCCGCAGTTTGACCAGCGCCGCCGCATGGGCTTCCCAGTTGGGAGCGGTATAAATAGCGTCGATGCCTTCCTTTGGCGTCTGCGCCGCATGGACAACTGAGATTTCTTCGCTGGACAGTTTCTTGATTTCATTCTTACTGGTATGCCGCAGATACTTGAAACCAGGCGCGTCCTCCACCTTGGCGATGGTCCGCAGTTTTTTGTACTTCTGGGCAATCAGCGTGCGGGTAATAGGCCCGTTTCCTTTGCGCGAAAAAAGATGCTTGTGCCCGTCGCTCATCGTCGCCATGATTGCCGCTGTCGTTTCGGGCCACAAATCATGCTTGCTGACAACCAGCGTTTTCGACCGGAGCGTTTCGATTCGGTCGAACGTGGTGATTCGCTTTCCGTCTCGTTTGAAGTCTGACTTTTTCAGACCGGCGATATGGTCGGGATAGATAGCGCAGTTCAAACCGAGCAAGAGCCATGCCCGCATGACGGGGCAGGCCGCAGAATACAGGGCCTTCAACTGGTCGATGCGAAAGAATCGCCGGTCGGGACCGAGTTTCTTTTCCTTCAGCGCTTCGAGTTCCTTTTCGTTGCGCGGGCGAACGGTCTGAATCAGCATGATGGAATCAAACCGTTTCGGTTTCTCCCATTGAATCTGGTCGTGGTCCGAAGCCCAGCAGAGAAGAGCCTTGACCTGCTGCACTACATGTTTGGCGTAAATCTGGCTGGCGTTGTCAGCAACCTTGAAGTAGGCGACGAAAGCGACGAGCGCCGATTGGCCAACGTCTCCGATGGGGCGCTCTCTGCCGAGAACTTCGATGCCCTTTGACAGGTTATTCCGAACCGTCTCCCAGGTCCGTTCCGAAATGTTGTCCGCCTTGCGCTCGCCGAGATAGACCTTTGCGGCTTGCTCGGTCGTCAAGCCCCCCACTGCTACTCGCCGAACCGCCGGAGCGATGGGAGCGGTCTGTAGAGCGACCGGGGAGGCGCTGGCGGAACCGATGGGCGCGACCAGACCGGCGCGGGCTTGAAGGGCGTAACGGTTCGGCTCGCCTTTGGGCCAATCGCTCAGTGGCGAACCTGTCTCGGCAATGCTGGCGCTGTTCAACTCTTTCCAGCGGTGGACGATGGCCGCAGATTCCAGCACAGCCGCCCGTTCGTCCTGTCCGAAGTAGAACCGGCGCTTGCCGACTTTCTTGGCGTAGCAGTTCCGTTGAGCAAACCAGGTCACTCCGCTATGCTTTCCCATGCTGGTCCCCTCGGCAGGTTTTCCATCGCAGAATAAAGGGCTACGGAAAGGCTACCAAAGGGATACAGTTGAGTCGAGGGTTCTACCGAAAAAACGTTCTCCAGTCCTTGATTTGTAGAGTTTCGGAGAGGTGGCAGAGCGGTTGAACGCGCTAGTCTCGAAAACTAGTACACGGCTAGCCCGTGTCGGGGGTTCGAATCCCCCCCTCTCCGCTTAGACCGACAAATCTCTTCGGAGAAAACGTCGGTTTCCAGAAACGGCCATTTTCTCCCAAGAAAATGGCCGTTTCTGCGCGCCAGATCCAGAGGCTGCCAACCCAGAGACTTTCAGGCGACGCATTGAGGCGAATGCTCTGGATCGGCCAACGGAGTGCACGGTTCGGATGTCTTCGTCTTTCTTGCCGACTGGTTTGCCGGTAGTCCTCTTACCTTACCCTTTGGAGATGGAACCACGGGTACTCCGCGTGTCCAAGACATTTTTGCCTTCCTGACAGTCTGGTTTGCCGGACAATGCACCTGAACAGCCCGCCTTCTCCGCGTAAATATTCGACTGCCGGCGCCAGCAACTCGGGAGAATCTCGGAACTCCCCAAGTACTCGATTGCGATGGGCGTAGAGGAGACCTCTGATGCCTCGATCGATGGTCTTGGTCAAGATTGGCCGTATTTTCCGCGCAGTCCGAAAGGCAAGAGGGAACTCGGCAGAGGGCGCAACATCCTTCCGCCTTCTGATGCAGCCGTAGAACCTTCTGCCCACAAAGCCGTAAAGATGCTCTCGCTTTCTGATGGCGTGGCAGGCTCAGCATCCTGAGAACCAAGCTGCAAGGAAGGCAAAGATGTCCTGGATTTCGGTCTGACCAGAATGATTGAAGTCGCCGGCCGGCGATCCCTCGAACCAACTGCTGAGGAACGAAAAGATGTCCGCGACGCTGACGATGCCGGAGCAGTCAATGTCCACATCACACAGGCTAACGTGGGCAAAGTCGCTCACCACCTGGGTGCAGGGGTTGGAGATCACGCAGACCACGCGAACCGACGGGCCGCAGACACCCAGGCCGCTCCAGGAGATGTGCAACTGAGATGTCGCAGTTCCGGATGCGTTGCCGCAGGAGGAGCCGACGGGGAGCGGAAGCGGGCCGTCAGAAAGCTGGGCGAACGAATCGGGCGTGGTCGGGTCTTCCATGAACCAGGAGTAGCTCACGCCACTCTGAGCGACGGTGAGGGAGACGATCGCCGTTCCTCCGGGGCAAGTGCGAACATCGTGCGGCTGATCTTGGAAAACCAGCGGAGGCACCGCCGCCAGGATCGCGGGCTGGCTAACAAACGTGCCGCAGGCGTTGGACGCGTGCAGCGTGTACGCGCCAAGATCGTCGGGATAGGCGGGGCCGATGCTGAGAAAGGCCGTGTGCGATCCCTGACGGTGATCGTTGTCGTCATCGAGGGGGACGGAATCCTTGAACCACTGATACTCGATGGGCGGCGTGCCGAAGGCGTCGGTGATGAAGAACGCCGCGGCGTTGGGGCAGACCGGGGAAACAAGCGGAGGATCCTGCACAATCGTGGGGGATCCCACATCCAGACGCGCCTCGGACGAGGTGGCGCTGCCGCAGGGGGCTGTGGCGATGCACTCGTAGCGACCCGCATCGGCACTCTGCGGCGATGAGATCGTAAGCGTCGGCGTGGCGGCGCCGGAAATGCGCCCGCCGTCGGTGAGCGGAACTCGGTTTCTGCTCCAGCGGTAGGTCAGCGAGCTTGGGCCGGCGGCTTGGATCGTGAACACGGCTTGCGATGCGGCGCATGGAAGCACAACATCGGCGGGCTGAGCGGTGATGATCACGCCCGCGGTGCTGACGACGAATGGGGCAGAGTCGATCGGTTCGCACTCGGTCTGAGCGGTGCACACCAGAGCGAATGTCTCCGCACCGAAGTCGGCACGCTGGATATTCGCCAGGGAGATTGCGGCCGTTGTCGCGCCGCTCACGACCGTGCCATTGGGAAGCGTTCCGTCCGAGAGCACTTGGGAGCTTGAGACGACTCTCCAGCGAAACGTGGGCGGCACAGTAGCGCCGGCGACCTGAACGGCGAAGCTGGCGGAGCCGCCCGGGCAGAGGACGACGGAGGTGGGCGTTGTCACCGAGAGGCCGACTTGCACGATGGTGCGTGTGCTCTCGCCGCTGGTTGCGGTGTTGCCGCAGAGATCGGTGAGCCGGTACCGCAGCCGCAGCGTGCCTTGCCCCAAGTCGTTCGGTGCGGCGCTGGTGATGTTCAGCGTTCCCTCCTGCGAGCCGTCAATCATGGTTCCGCCGGGAAGAACGCCGTCGGCAAGGTCCATCCATGCGGGCGGGTTCTGCGTGTCGTCGCGGCGCTGCCAATGCACCATGAATGGGCCCTCGCTTTGCGGGGCGATCTCGGTCGCGGCGCTGGCGAATGCGCAGAGCTTGCCGGTGGAGGGTTGCGCCGAGCCGGGCGCGATGGCGGTTACGCACAGGGGTGGAGGGGGAGGGAGCGAAGCGAGAAACATCTCCGTTTCCAGCGTGGGGCATGGATCTGGATTTGGACCCAGAATGGCAAGATCGTCATAGCCCGGGGAATCGCGGAAGTTGTATGCGAGAAGGGACCATTCATTGACGCTGATCGCGGCCCCGCCTGGAGACGGCTCATTGAGCGCGTTGGGGTCCGCGCACACAGTGTGGCTTGAGGGCGAGATCACGCCGTCGTTGTTCCAGTCCACCGGGCCGCTAAAGGGAACGAAGTTCATGCAGGTGTTCGGGACATACGGTCCTTGCATGAAGCACTTGCCGCCGGAGGCGGAATGACCGTTGCAGTCGCCCGGGGCTCCGGGGGCGCGCACGGCGATGGGGATTTGCATCTGCAGGTTGCCCCGGATGCCCACGGACTCGTCGAGGGCTGATTCGTCCAGGAATGGAAGGGCGTGGTCCGCGTAGTTGAGGTTGAGATTGGACGTGGGTGCATTGGGCCCGAACTTGCGGGCGCCCACCCACAGGTAGTTCATCACGCTGTAATGGTTCGGGTTGTAGTTTTGCCGCGAGGATCCGCCGCCGTGGAAGAGGCCGAGGGTGTGGCCGAGCTCATGCATGAAGCAGGCGGCCTGAAAATCTTCGAGCGTCGATCCAGGAGGGGGCTGATAGCCTTGCAGGCCGATCTTGAAGTCGTTGCCGCCGATCCGGGGGCCGTAGATCTGGCTGCCAAGAGTGTCCAGTTCTCCTTCGCCATAGGCACCGACGATCGTGGTGGCGAAAATACCGTAGCGGTACGCCATCGCCTTGGCGACCTTGATAGCCGGCCAGTTGGCCGCGTCGGCGCGTTCGGCCACCGTGCCGAAATGCGCGGCCTTGTCCGCTTGATACTCGCTCCAGTCGTCGTGGACGTAGGCATGGGAAGGCAGATTGGTTTCGTCAACAGTTGCGTGCAGAGTGATGCCCGGCAATCCACCGGGAAGGCCGATCACCGCGGGAACCGGGGCGCTATTGAATGCCGCGATGACGCGATCGATCGTTGTTTGCGACGGGGCAAAGCCCGAGTGTGCGTCGATCTCCACATAGACGTCCTTGCGCAGAGGATTGGCGCCTTCGAGGTGGTAGCGCTGCGGATTGCCGCTGGCGTCCAGGTACGGGATCCCGTCGGTTTCCCAGTCGTCATAGAGGCCGTCGCCGTCGCTATCGACCTTCAGATCCGCGACAAAGCCGCGACCGAACTCGTTGGCCGCGGTGACACCCACACCCGCCATGACATACCCGTCTCCCGATATCACCATCGCCTGCTGGAGCCGCGACCACCCGGTGAGTGGAACGCCGTGTGCGGGGAGAAACTCGTTGAGCTCCACCGGCGCCGCGTCGCCCGCCCAGAAGATCGCGCGGCCGTTTGCACCGCCGCAAACGCGATAGCCATCTGCGGACATGGCCATTGGCGTGGCCAACTCGCCGCCCGGCGGCAGGGGCATGGGCGTGAGCGTCCCGGGCGCCTTCCAACGGAAGCTCTGACCGTTGCTTTGACCGACAATATCGCTGCCAACAAAGTTGCACGCGGTGGCAAATCCATAGTTGCCGCCCTGCTGGTCTGGGGGGCGGGGCATGTTCGGAAGGTGCATGAACCCGGACGACGCCCATCGCAGGGGAAATGAGTCGTCAATCGGCAGGTGTGCCCAGCCCACGGCCACCTTTCCGTCGCCGCTGCCGGCGATGGGGAGTTCCTGAGCATCCCCAGACGCAACGCCAAGATCCTCGATGCCGTTGAGGATGCTCCAGCGGATCAAATGAGATGTCTGGCCCTGCTGGTCCATGAACATGTACCCGAACGCCGTGTTGCCCTCCTTGTCTAGGGTGATCAAGCCCCAATCGAATCCACTCGGCGAAGGACCGAGGTCCTCGAACACACGAAAGCTCCACCTGCACCCGTGCCGAGGCTGTCCCGGCGTCAGGCATGACCCAACGATGATTTGTCCGGTCGCATCCATGGCAGCGGGCTCGGGATTGATGATTCCTGCAGGCACCGGGAGCGGCTCGGCAGTTCCACCCGCGCCGGGCCACGTGAAAGGCACTTCGCGCGGGCCGCCGGCCGCGGTGTTCACCACCTGGTATCCGACGACGATCGTGCCGTTCCAGTTGAGCGCGACTGGAACCGTGTTCGTCGAGTCGGGGAGCTTGTCGATCATCCTCAGGCGAACAAGACCCTGGCCGCTTGCCGCACTGGCGAGGCCCCACAACACCGCCATCACCACCGCTCCGATTCGGAGTACGCCCGCCGCGCTGGAGGCTGACAGAATCGAACGACAGATCGCAATGGCCCGAACGAATGAACGAAAGGTGATGGTCATGCTGGTATTTTCCCAAGTGTCGCCGACCATGCAAGTGCGGAATCTGCATTCACACGGCCATTGTTTCGGCCCGTCAACGGTCGATTTTGGAGGCAAACAGGATTTCCATACGCGATCAAATGCCGATCAAACGCGCAGCGGTCATATCCTTCACCCTTACTTTACGTGTGGATTTGCCGTGGCTGCTTGGCAAAGCTGAAAGGCGACAAAATTGTAACCATTGCCGTGGCAGAGATTATGGATTTTGACGCGCGTCAAGGGGTGCCAGAGCCGACACTCCAGCATCTCGATACATCCGTAATGAGGCCTCCCAATTGAACCTGTGACCGTTTTTCCAGAAACGCGGTGAACGCGAATTCCGGAGCGTTTTTGTTCAGTTGGGGTGGCAGGACCAAATCGAACGGAGCACCAAATGCACTGCCAAGGCCATCCCAGCTCGCTGAATCGGGGCAACAGGCATTGAACCGCCTACACCAGCAAGGCCAAAGGGGTCCAAGAGGGCACATCCCACTCCCTTGTTCCTGCTAGAAAAAGTTCAACTGCCGTCCTCTTATCCCCGCTTTTACAGAATGATGGCCTCGGCAAGTGCCGAGGCCATCACTGTTTACAGAGGAGTTCAAACGGATCCCGCAAACTCGGGATGATCTCGCAGATTCGAATCTGCCAACACCGATCTGATTGCGATCCGCTCGCCGCAAGACGCTCAGTAGAGGCTTGGTGGTCTCGGGGGCAGTTTGGCCTTGGTCAACAGCCAGCAAACCATGCACCTAGGAAATCGAAGATGTCCTGCACCTGCAACATGCCGCTACCGTTGAAGTCGGCGGAGAGACTGCCGGAGAACCATGCGCCCAGGAAGTCGAAGATGTCCTGCACCTCCGGCGTGCCGCTGCCGTTGAAATCGGCTGCGCAACTTCCCAGCGCTGCGTTCGCGGTCGTAACGCTTGCGCATGACGAGGAAACGATGCACGTGTAGTTGCCCCGGTCGGCCGCGTGGAGATTGATGACCGTCAGCAAAGGGGTGGCAGCACCAGAGATCTTTGTGTCCAAATCGGCGGGAGGGCAGACCGGCAATGGGCAGGAATAACAGACCTGAACGCCGCCGCAAGCTGTTCCAGCTCCGAACCAGTTTCCTCCGATGTGCGAACAGTCGGCCTGGCCGACGAGCCAGCAACCGTCGCTGCCGGCGCAGCACGCCCCGAACTGCGAGTCAACGAGTGGCACGCCGTTTCGGTACCAGCGGTAAGAGACTCGCCCATTCGCGCCGGCTGCCACGGAGAAACTCGCGACTCCATTGACGACCAGGCTGGATGGCTGTGGTTGAGCAAGGATCGTTGGTACGCAATCGTCGCCGATATCAATGAGCACCGTGACCGGATCGCTGGTCTCGAAGTCCAGTGGATTGGTTGAGGGAGGGCTGAGATTGGCCTTGGCCTTGTATTGGAAGGTCACGCTAGTCAGATTCGGCGGCAGCGGGCTTGGCGGGGTGTAGGTGAAGCCACCATTGGCATTCAGGGTCACTGTGCCCTGAGAGGGCAGCGTGAACAGTTCGGCGCTCAGATTCGCGTTCTGTCCCGCAGGGCGCGGCGCGGGGGTGTCATTGCCGAGCACGCCCGGTGCCTGCACGACAAGAGGTGTACTGGCGCGACGCATCACGTATCGATCATCACGGGCGACCTTGCCGATATTGTTCCCAAGGTGATTCAGATTGGCGAGCGACCATTGCATCATTGGACATTGCTCGGGTCGGTTGGCGTTCAGAATCGCCGTCAGTTCCTGCTGCAGGTAGTTGCAGCGTGTGAGAGCGATGCTGGGATTGCTGCCGTTCCAGAAATACTGGGGCCGGGCGGTCAAGGGGGTCGTCGCCGCGCCAATGCCGTTGGCGATCTTCGTGTAGTAGTCGTACATGGCGGTGCGATCGAGCCCGAGCTCATTGCCGCGCAGAATGCCTCGCAGCAGCTCGCTGCGGCGCAGCGACTCGGGAATGCCGAGCGCGGCGTACGCGTCGATGGCCTTCACGGGCACCGTGGCGAGATCCGCGGCGTTCTTCACGGTGAGGTTGTTGGACGCATCGGCGAGCGCCGCGGCATACCGGTTGTAGATATCAAACTGAAGACTCTTGAACTTCTGCCGAATCTCGGCGCGCACTTGGTCCAGCGCGGCCTGATTGACGATTGTGGTCGCCGTCCACACGCGCGTTCCCGGCATGCCCGTGACGGAGTCGGAGCTTTGAGCATCGAAGAAATGGTCGAATATGGTTGTCACGCCCGAGCAGTTGCAGTCCAGGCATCCTTCGTAGACGGTGTCCCAGCGATTGCTGAAGGCGTACCGCGGCTCGAAGTTGAAGCCGCACTGATCATTGGCCCGCATCGTAAAGGAAAACCGGCGCGTGACGATCAGCGTCATCCCTCGGCCGTCACCCGGAATGTAGAACGGCTTCAGCGCGGGGCCACCGTTGTTTGAGGTCGCCGCATAGTTCGCGTTGTCATTGGGATTCCACCAAAGCTCGACGTCGATTGATCCGGTCACCAAGCCGTTGGAGTTGGTGGTCCAGTTCTGGCTCGACGTGTTGTAGCCGTTTGTTCCGGACAGTCTCCAGCAAAATGCGTAGTTGCTGAGATCGCGGCCGCGCGATCCGGCAGTTGGACCGTCGAGTTTGAGTGCCGCGGCAACTTTGTACTCGGGCGGCAGGAAGACGTGAGCCGCGTCCCAACCCCAAGCATCGAGATTGCCGACACCTTGGACTCTGCTTGGATTGGGCGACGAGAGCGGAGTGTTCCGAGGACAGTTACCCCCTTCGAAATCGCATTGATGAAGGTCGGGGCACCGGTAGGTAAATCCGCCGATCGAGGAGTCATAGACCGTACCGTTGCAAATGGCGTTGTACTGCGCCATCAGCGCGGCGGGATAGTTCCGATTGCCCGTGTCCGATGCCGTGTTGTCCAGGAGAGCTTTGGCTACCGGTTGATCCACGGCGCCGAAGATGTCGATCCCCGGGTAGGGCTGCAGGACTTGGGCGTCGATCGCGTCGAGCGGCGTCTTGAGCGAAGTGAGTTTGCTCTTGTAGTCGGCTATGAGTCTGGTGAACAACTGCGAAGAACGGGCGTTGTTCATCACCATCTGTACATCAGCGCCCTTGCTGATCACGCTGCTGAGGCGTGCGGGTGCGTTGCTCAGCACGCGCAGGGTGTACCACGGGTTTTGTCGGGCGAAGTAGCCGTAGGTGTCCGCGTTGACGGCCCATGTCGTCGGATTCACCACGGCCGTGGCTCCCAGACTCGGCAAAGCGGGAGAGCCGGGAATCTGGGTGGCCATCGTTCTCAGCCCGTTGATACGGAAGCCGATGGGCTGGACTGGATTGGTGAACATCAGAGGCGTGAGCGCGGTCGCGTCGTAGGTCAGCGTGGAGGTGGTTCCGGCACGAGTGGCGTCGGCGGCATTCTCGGTCGCCCAGGTAAAGAGACTGCCTTCGTAGGTCGCGAAACTCCCGCCGCCAGTGAATGGCAGGTCGCTCTGGTTGCGACGCTGGAAATCGAGCGCCGTATTGAGGTCTACGAGAAGAAAGTGATTGAGAAAATTATCCAGCACGCCGAAGAGATCCTGCTCGAATCTCGCCATGTTGGAGCTCTGGATGGAGAGCGTCTGCTGGATCCCCTGCAACTGCTCATACGTGTACTGATTCTGCAGGTTCTGAGCGGCAAACTGGTTCAGCATGGTGGAATAGATGTCGCTCAGATTCTTGTCGACTTTGTCGAACCTCGCATCCATGGTGGATCGCAGGCTTTCCATCTGTGCCTGAAGCTGGAGCACGAGATTCCTCACGGTGTTGTCCACCGGGGGCTTGGATACGGTCGGCGAAAGAAGGGGGCCCAGAATGGGAATATCCACGTCCACACCGAACACTCCGAGCACCTGCTGGAGTCCCCCATAGATGTCTCCGCCCGCCGAGGCGGCACTCATCCCCTTCGACTCGTAGATCGACTTGGCGCCGCCTGCGATGGCAAAGAGGCCCTGCACGACAGATTTGGTGTTGGTCATCCAATCCGCCGTCTGGGTGTGAGCCGCGGCGGTGTGCAACCGCTGCTCAACCACCGTTCGCTGCATGACCGGCGTCTGGTTGCGGATGGTCTCGATGAACATCCCCATGCGGGCTCGGCTCGTCGCGACCTGAATCTGATCCGCGAGCCGTGCGCCAAGCGCCGCAGTGACCGCTGTCTGTGTGGAGGCCGCAACGATCGAGGACTCTAATGTCGGGTTCTGAGTGGTGAGAATTGAGATGATTTCGGTCCGTTTGGCCGCCAAGAATGACTGGACGACTGTGAACTCGCCTGTAGTCAACGCATTCAGAGCGGCAAACCCGCCCGCCGCGTCGGCGGCGTACTGGGCGGCGTTGGGGGGGAGCAGACTGAACGCCGTTTCAATGGCCGGGTAGCTTGCGTGCAACTCCGTTGCCGAAGGCGTGGGATTGATGTTTCCCAATGCGGGAACGGACCGGAGCTGCGTGCGCACGAACGCGAGGGCGGCGGCCTTGAGCGCGGGGTTGTACGCCCCATCAGCATCGATTCCCCGGAACTCCGAGAGCAACACGTCCCCCATGGTGGCACTGTCAACCAGCGATCGGTCCTGCACGCTCTGGAACCACGATAGCTGCCACGTGCGATCCCCGTATGGGGGGCCGCTCGGGTCCAGATCCAGATCGGTGAGCACTTCGGCCCCGACCTCCAGATTCATTCCCGCGGTGGATACGGGCGCGGCGGGAAATCGGACGGCCGTTATGAGGTTGGCGCCGAAGAAGAGCTGCGGGTCGCCTAGGTATGCGGTCGAGAGCATCTGGTCGTACGCGGTCGCGAACTGATTGAGCTGGGCGAGTTTGGCGTTGGGGTTGAGCGTCGCCACACGGCGAAGCGCGGCCAGAACCGCGTACATGCGAGGGTTGGGGTTCAGCGAGTACTCCCACCGGAGGATCTCGCGGGAGAGAATCGCAGAGGTAAAGTCAAGGTATGCAAGGTCTGCGGCGCAGTTCTGGGTTCCACAAGTCGTGGAGTCGCCGCGATAGATGCCCGCGCAGGAAGGTCGGGACACCAGTGTGCACGTGCCCCCCACTTCGCAGCACGCGCCCATCGGCTGCGGACACGGATTGGGAGAACATACGCTTCCTTCCGCGCCAGCCACGCCCGCGCAGAGCGAAGCCGCAACAAAGGTGCATGCGCCGTCGGCAGCGCAGCACCTGCCGCTATTGATCTGTGACAGCGTGAGCGTGCCGGAGCCGGAGAGTTGGTCGTACGACCCGATACGAACCAGGACCGCTTGACCGGCGGTGACCGCTACCTGTACAGCCGATGTGAATCCCGCGCACCCCGGGGCATCCTCCGAGCAGCCGATGAGCGTCAGGGACCCGCACGCGCCCGTGTACACGCCCACCTTTGTATCAAACGTGGCCTGGTTGCAGGTACTGGCGGTGAGTGCGCCGGATTGGACCGGGACATACCGGTACCAAATGTCATTCAGAAAGTTGGGGAAAGAAGGGTCGCACTCCGGCTGAGGGTTCGGCCCGTCGGTCGTCGCGCTGGTGGTCGAGAACGCGGCTGAGCCCGTCGCGATCGTCACAGCAAATGCGCAGGTATTGCCCGCTGGGGGGCACGGATTGGGTGTACAGCTTGAAGAAGTCGCCTGATACGTGTAAGTATTTGGAGAAGAGCACAGTGACGAGCCCGCGGGGGATCCACCGACGATCGAGCACGCACCCGTCGTGATGTTGCAGCACACCCCGCTGCAGGGGTTTGGCGAACAGGTGCCGCCGCCTACGGGGAACGTATTGCCGCTGCAGATGGATGAAACAACCGTGCACGCGCCCGAAGGGCTGCAGCACACCAGCGCATCGCACGGCCTTGAGGATATTGCAAGAATCAGCATTGCGACGACGAGCGCAACTAAGGCCGTCGGTGCCTCGCGAATCAGAGCAAAGCTGCCTCGCGATCCGCCGGCACAAGGGGTGCCGTTCGTGGTTCCTCTCGGAACACGCCGAGACTTGTTCAGAAAACTCCGAATCATCGAAGCGTGCATGAAGAACTCCTGGAAAACCAGCGAATACGGACAACGCTTCGGCCCACGCCGACGCACCCCTGAGTACCACGTAACCGAGCCCGCCCGCGCCAAGTCCGATTTCAAGATTCCTCAATCCGTCTCTTGGACTTGGCGCGCGGAGCCCATTTCGCGTGGATGAGCGGGAAGCGTCTTTTCGGCGTCGCGGAGCCAGCCGCATCTGGTACACTGCAGGAGGGACCTTGCTGGACATCCGCTCCGTGGCCGAACTTCTTTCGAACGCCCAACCCGATGATGAGCGCTCTATGGCTGCGCTTCTCCCTCTCGTCTACGACGAGTTGCGCCTGCTGGCGGCCACGTACCTCAATCGCGGCGGACCGGGCCACACCCTGCAGCCGACGGCACTCGTGCACGAGGCGTTCATGAAAATGGCAGGGACCGACAGGGCCTTGGGTTGGTCCGGGCGCGATCACTTCATGGCCGTCGCCGCAAAGGCCATGCGGCAGGTGCTCGTGGACCATTCCCGCGCTAAAAACGCCGACAAGCGAGGCGGCGGCGCTCCCCGGGCAAACATCAGCATTGACGGGCTCACCGCTGCGCCGAACTCCTCACGCGAGGTGCGTGTGCTGGAGTTGGACGATTTGCTCACGCACCTGGCCAAGGCCGACGAGCGATCGGCCCGCGTAGCTGAGATGCGACTGTTCGGCGGAATGGAGCAGGAACAGATCGCGCGTGTGCTTGGCGTTTCCCGGATGACCGTGACGACCGACTGGCAGTTTGCGCGGGCGTGGCTCGCTAGCCGCGTGCGCGACGATGCCCCGGTTCGTGGCGACCGCGATGAGTGATGATCCTGCCGAGTTCCGCAGGTTGATCCGGGCCAAGGAGATTTTCCTTGCCGCCCGCGCCATTGGTCTTGCACAGAGGGAGGACTTGATCGACCGTGAGTGCGGCGGCGACACCCCGCTGCGGCAGCTCGTGGTCGAGCTTCTGCGCGGGGAGAACCTTCCACTCCCGTTCGAGACTCTGGCCGACGACATCCGCGCCGTGCATGACCGACGGCTCACTGGGGGAGACCCGACGAGTCCAACCCGCGGGATGGCGGATGCTCGCAACGACGACCGCATCGGCAACTATCGCCTCTTGGAACGCATCGGCGAGGGTGGATTCGGTGTTGTGTTCATGGCCCAGCAGGAGCGGCCGGTCCAACGTCGCGTAGCCCTCAAGATTATCAAGCTGGGCATGGACACTCGTCAAGTGGTGGCGAGATTCGAGGCGGAGCGCCAGGCTCTGGCCCTTATGGACCATCCCGGCATCGCCAAGGTGTACGACGCGGGCGCGACCGAGACCGGCCGCCCGTACTTTGTCATGGAACTGGTCCGCGGCCTGCCCATCACCGAGTATTGCGACCAGCACAAGCTCGGCATCCGCGACCGACTCGCGCTCGTGGTGCAAGTGTGTGAGGCACTCCAGCACGCACATCAGAAGGGGGTCATCCATCGCGATATCAAGCCCAGCAACGTGCTCGTCACCCAGAGCAACGGCGCGCCGGCCGTGAAGATCATCGACTTCGGCGTGGCCAAGGCCACCAGCGCCCGCCTGACCGAGCGCACGATCTATACCGAGTTCCGGCAGATGATCGGCACCCCGGAATACATGAGCCCGGAGCAGGCCGGGCAGGCGTCGGATGATGTGGACACACGCACCGATGTGTACGCCGCGGGCGTGCTGATGTACGAGCTGCTCACCGGAGTGACGCCGTTCGAGTCCGTGCGGCTCCGGTCAGCCGCGTATGGCGAGGTGCAACGCATTATCAGGGAGGAGGATCCGCCCAAGCCGAGCACCCGACTTTCCATGCATCGCGAAACGCTGACCACAGTTGCGGCGGCGCGGGCAACGCCCGTGACGCGGATCAAGGGCCTTGTGCGCGGCGAGTTGGACTGGATCGTCATGAAGGCGCTTGAAAAGGACAGGGCCCGCCGGTACGAGTCGGTGGGATCCATGGGGCGGGACATTCAGCGGTATTTGGGCGGTGAAGGTGTTCACGCCGCGCCGGCGAGCACGTTGTATCGAGTCAGGACGATCATCCGCCGAAATCGCGGGTTGTTCGCGTCGGTCATCGCAGTGTTTTCCGTGCTCCTGCTGGGCATGGCCACCACGCTCTGGCAGGCTTCCAATGCCCGCATCGCCGAGGACGAGCAGCGCCGCCTCGCCGAAGCGGAATCCAAGGCCCGCCAGAAAGCCGACCAGAAGTCGACGGAAGCCGAGGCAGGACGGCAGAAGCTTCTCGCGGTCAACGAGGCGATCGAGTACAACACGTATGTCGCCAACGTTCGGCTGGCCGACGCCAAGCTGCGCATGCGGGAGTTCAACCAAGTCGCGCCATTGCTCGACGCCTGTCCGGAGCGATGGCGCGGCTGGGAGTGGAAATGGATCCGTGCCTCCACCGATGAATCGCTGACGACACTCGCCGGTCATACATCCTGGGTGCGGTCGGCCGCGTTCAGCCCTGATGGCACTCGGATCGTCAGCGGGTCGGAAGGTGGGGATGCGATGGTGTGGGATCCCTCCACAGGAACCAGCGTCGCGCTCAAGGGGCACAAGTCCCTGATCTGGTCAGCGACATTCAGTCAGGATGGGAGCAAGGTGCTCACGGCCTCGTACGACGGCATGGCGCGTCTATGGGATGCTGGTAGTGGAAGTTGTCTTCTCAGACTCGAGGGTCATTCGGAACCGGTGCGTTCGGCTCGGTTCAGTCCGGATGCAAAACGCGTCGTGACGTCTTCTTGGGATGGCACCGCGCGAGTGTGGGATGCGGGGAAGGGACAAACCCTGCTCATCCTCAAGGGACATACGGGTGATGTGAAGTTCGCCGACTTTTCTTCGGACGGCAGAGTCATCGTTACGGCATCGCAAGACTGTACGGCACGACTCTGGAACGCCGCAACGGGTGAGACGATTCATGTTCTCCGGGGCCACGCACACCAGGTCCAGTTCGCCTGTTTCAGCCCCGACGACCGCCGCATCCTCACCGTCTCCGACGACCACAACGGCATCATCTGGGATGCCAAGACGGGAGAGAATCTCAGCACGCTCAAAGGGCACATGCTCTCCGTTCGCACCGCGGCGTTCAGCTCTGACGGGGCTCGGATTGTCACGACATCCGATGATGAGACCGCTCGCATCTGGGACGCAACCACTGGAAAAATAGTGGCGGTGTTGGCGGGTCACACCGATTGGGTAAGCTCCGCTCAGTTCAGCCCCGATGGCACGAGGGTCGTGACCGCATCAAAGGACTCGACATGCCGGATATGGGACGCATCCACAGGCGCTCCGCTGGCCGAACTCCGCGGCCATACGGGCGCGGTGAACTCCGCAGCGTTCAGCCCGGACGGCAAGCAGATCGTGACCGCGTCGCACGATGGGAGCGTCCGCTTGTGGGATGCGGACCCGCGACAGGTGGTCAACCGTCTGGACCACAGCAACGGCGTGAACGGGGTTGCGTTCAGCCCTGACAACTCAAAGTTCATCGCGTCATCGGAAGACATGATTGCCACCATCTACGACGCGGCCGCACACTCGGTCCTGTTCACGCTCCGCGGGCACACCCAGGCCCTGAACTCTGGAGTGTTCAGTTCCGACGGGAATAAAATCGTGACTGCGTCCGACGATGGCTCCATCCGCGTCTGGAATGCCGCCACGGGTGAGAGTCTTGCCGAACTCAATGGCCATCATGGCCGGGTGTTCTCGGCGGTATTTAATAGCGATGGCTCCAGAATACTCTCGGCCTGCGAAGACATGACCGCCTGCGTGTGTGACACAGGCACGGGCTTCGAGCGGCTGCGGCTCAGCGGTCATGGGGCACGGGTTCGCGCCGCGGCTTTCAGCCCCGACGGCGCACGGATCGCCACGGCGTCAGAGGACATGACCGCCCGTGTCTGGGACGCCCTCACCGGGGTCTCTCTCCTCGAACTGCGCGGGCACCAAGCCCGGGTGTTCGCCGCCTCGTTCAATGCCGATGGCTCGCGGATCGTTACCGGTTCCGGAGACCATACCGCGCGAATCTGGGACGCGACCACCGGCGAATGCGTGATAACTCTCAACGGCCACACCGGACCGATCATGTGCGCTTCGTTCAGCCCCGACGGCACGAGAATCCTGACTGGCTCTGAAGATCGAGTCGCGAGGATCTGGGATGCACGCACGGGCATATGCGTGGCTGAACTCAAGGGGCATCTCCACGAGATCCGCTCCGCCGCGTTCAGCCCCGAGGGGACGTGCATCGTGACCGGATCGCTCGATCGCACCGCGCGACTGTGGAACGCCGTCCCCTTCCGCGAACGATTCCCGGGTATCACCGATGTGCGAACGAAAGTCAACGCTCTCACACCCGTATCCGACAGACCGGACCCCGGCCGCTGACTCTGATGCCACCCCAGCTTCCGACGGGAAAACAGTCGCACGGTCATCCAACTCTCCAGTCCCCATCTGACCGTCCGTATCGTCCCGAGTTCCTCACGGCGACTGTTTCGGTGCCTGCGCGGGAGAAAAAGCAGCCCAAGAGGTCCCATTCCACCCCTTTGTTCCGGCTAGAAAAAGTTCAACTGCCGTTCTCCTATCCCCGCCTACGACAGCCCCTGCGATTGCAGGGGCTTGTCATTTCAGGACTTACGCGTTTTCGAGTTGGGACAAAAGGCCGACTGCCCCCCAAACTACTCCGGCTCACCGGGCCAACTTTTTCCGCCCAGCCGAATCTCCCACGAACATCGCATGCTTCTGACCTTTCGACCGCGCCATACGCGGCCTCTGAAAATCGCGACCGTCATCTACCACGAACAGCGCCCGCTCGTGGGACGCCAGGTCGCGCTCACCTCGCTGGGGTTCCTCGTTTTTCAGTCTTTTCACTTGCCCCGCATAACTCATACCAATCGCACAAAGAACACACGCCCGGCTTGAGCGAGTCCGCGAGCGACTCCCGCGGATTTCCGCCCGTCATTTCAGTGCGTCTGGTATCACCCCACACGTTGCGGCAATCGCGTCTGGATGGCTCGCTGCTCGGCTTCCAGCATCGCCGCGGTTCGTGCGGCATCTTCGATCGTGGCGGTCAGTTCCGCGTTCGTCGCCCCCTTCATGATCGCGCCGAGGAAGTAGCGGACTTCTGCTTCGTATGCCGACTTTGGCGCGGCCGGGGGCAGCGGTCCTTGGGCCTCGCTGGGATTGATGCCCGCGCCCGCCGCTAGCGGCACCGCTTCGTTGCGGCCGTCGCGACTGAGCATCAGCGTAGGCGTACGCCCGATGTCGAAGTCCGCCGTCGCTCGCTCGAACACCACCGTGTACCGCATGCGGAAACCAAAGCCCGGCGTGAGGTTCTGAGCCCCCTCCGCAAACACATGTCCCGGAGCGCCGGAATCATCCGCAAATCGATACAGCGTCGTCATGTGATCGATCGTGCCAGTGCTGACAACCTCGCGCGGTTCGCCAAAGCACCAGCGAATGAAGTCCGTGTCGTGGATGTGCAGATCGACGAGCGCGCCGCCGGAGCGCGTCGTATCGCGATAGAAGTCCGTCCATGGTGGAGAGGCGCCCATGCGCTGGAACGAGGCGCTCGTCGCCTTGCCGTACGTCCCGGCACGAACCGCCTCCCGCAGCCAGACCCACTCCGGCCAGAACCGCATCACCATCGCCGGCATGCACAGCTTGCCCGTCTCCTTTGCCGCGGCCGCGAGCCGACGCACCTCCGCCGACGTCGTCGCCACCGGCTTCTCCACCAGCACATGCTTCCCCGCCCGAAGTGCGGCCACGCCCAAATCCACATGCGTATCCGTATGCGTACAGATACTCACCGCGTCCACGCGCGGATCAGAGAGAAGTTCCCGCGGATCGATGTACGGCCGCACCCTCCCCGCATCAAAGAGTTGCTCGCCCCCGCCGGTGTCGATATTCCCCTGCACGAACGCCCGTCCCGAGAGCCGCTCCGCGCTGCGATCCGCCACGGCCACGAGCGTGCACGGCATGCCCGCACCCGCCGCGGCCTGATAGGCGCGCACGTGCGTACACCCCATGAATCCCAGCCCAATGACGCCGATGCCGATGGGGCGATCACTCATGTTGCAATCCCCAATGTGTGCACGCGACGAAGATGTGTGGCGACAAGATCCCGCGCAATGATCGCATCCTCAAGCCGTCGCTCGCCCGCCTCGCGTTCCACAATAAGCCCTCCGCTGAAGCCGCTGGTGTGCAGCACGTCGAAGAACTTCTCCCAGGCCACGGCTCCCGTGCCCGCAGCCACCTCCTCGCCCCACGTCCCGGGCCTGGATGGCGGGCGTGCGTCCTTGATATGGACCTGCACCACGCGCGGCAGCAGTCTGATAAGCGCCGCCACCGGATCGCCCATGCCGTACAGAATCATGTTCGCAGGATCAAAGTTCACGCCGGCGTGCGGGCGGTCGAGCTCGTTCAGAACGCTCAGCAAAGTATCCGCCGATTCCTGGCCGGTTTCAAAGGCCACCCGCACCCCAACATCGTCGAAGACATCCACGATCTGGCGCAGGCGGCGAACAAGTTTCTCGCGCTCGGCGTTCGCTTCATGCGGGAGAAAGCCCGCGTGGAATGTTACAAGGTTGATGCCCAATCGTCGGGCCAGCCGCGCGTTCTGCTCGGCGGCACGAAGGTTTGTGCCCCATGTGATATCCGGGCGCACGCCCCCGGTGCGAGCGATGGACTCGAGCGTGGAGTAATCCTCCCCTTGCGTGGCCATCATTCCGCTGGCGATCCGGATCCCCCGCGACCCCAATGCATTCATGACCTCAATCTCAGCCCACCCCGCGCGATTCTCCCGTATCGGGTCGAGCGCGAGCTGCACGCATGGCACGCCGAAGCGGTGGATGCTCGCGCCCAGGTGCCGCACATCCGGCGACCGGAGCGACCACGAGCAAACACCGACCCGCATATTGACCTGTACCTCTATGTCGGGATCGTGCATATCGAACTCTACCCCCCCGCTTTCGTCCGCGGCGCTACCGACACATCATTGATCCAGTCCCCGCGTGGCAGCGCAGGCAGCCCGTCCAGCCGCCGCGCCCCGTTGATCACCCGATCCCACTGCAAGGCAGGCCCCGGATCCGTCTTTTCCTTCTGGATGTGGTAGTGCCCCAGCACACCGTGGAACTCAGCCAGACGCTCCTTCCCCAACTGCTCGTTCACAAGCAGCCCACCCTCGTTCCGCGGGTAATCCAACTCGATCTTCGGCAACACCCGGTGCAGCGCGGCCGTCAGTTTCGTGAGCGACTCATACTGCTCCGGCGTCAAATCGTACTGACGCATCGAGCGTCCCTGAATGGACCCGATCACCGGGTGCGGCCGCACCGGCGACCCTACAAACCCCTGCGTGCGCACGCCCCCGTCCCCCAGACGCTCGGGAATCGTGATGCGCGTCCGCACAGGCGCTCCCGGCTCCTCTTTGTACCACTGCGCGAACGGGTCCTTTTCTTTTTCCCCGTACGCCCCGATATTGGCGATTTCCACGCCGACCGACCGGTCGTTGCTGCTCGTCGCGTGCCACGCCCGCTCCTTCAGATCCATCGTCTGGTAGATCGTCCCGTCGATGTCCAGCATGAACTGAACGGAGAGCCCGCGCACATCGTGCAGAATGCGGAAGCACTGCCGCGAGACCCCGCAGACGTCGTAGTGCAGCACGAACTGATCGACATGCTCGCGCAGCAGATTCAAATCCCACCCGCCGCCGCGGATCCGCTCGAACTGATCCTCGGTAAGAACCGGCGTCGTCTCACCCGGCTTCGGCACGAATCGAATCCCATACCGATTCGGCGTCCCCGGCCCATCGTCGCTCTTGGCCGGAGGAATCCACGCGGCCTTCGCCCACGGCACAAACCGCTTCTCCGTGCGATACGCGTCGTACCCCTCGGGATCGGTCCACAGCACCACCGGCGCGCCGGTATGAAACAGCCGCCCGCACGCGACGATCTCGTCACCCTTCCGGGCAAGCTCCGCCCCGGGTCGCGTGCACGCACACAGCGCCACGCTCAGCGCCGCCAACATTGCCGCGAGCAGTCGATTCATGCCGACAGCGTACCGCCCCCCCGGCAACCCCGCACGCGAAATACTGATGGACCTCGCAGGCATCGCCAAAGGAGGACTTCCGTGTATTGCCAGCCGTTTTGGCCCGTTTGGCCGCCTTACCGCGTCAGGCCATCCACGCGCATGCACCGCCAACCGGGACAGCAACAAACGGTTCCAAACAACGCCTCCCCCCTGTGCGGCCGACCGAACCCAGCGCATTCAATACGCCTTCCACCGCCTCAGCACGGCATAGCGTCACCGTGCATCCGCCAAATCCACCCCCGGTCATGCGCGAGCCAAGCACGCCAGGCACCGCCATCGCCCTCTCCACGAGCGCATCAAGTTCCGGGCACGACACCCGATACTCATCACGCAGCGAAGCATGCGATTCCCCCATCAGCCGTCCGGCCGCGAGCACGTCGCCAGCGCTCAAGGCCAGCTCAAACGCCAGCACCCGCTCGTTTTCCGTGATGACATGCCGGGCGCACGCACGATCCTCCGCTGACAGCGCGCCCGCGCACCCGGCCAGCAACGCGAGGTTCGCATCACGCAGCGCTGGCACCCCGAGCGCGGCCGCCGCACGCCGGCACGACTCCCGCCGCTTGGCGTACTCCCCCCCCGCCAGCGCGTGCCGCACTCCGCTGTCGGCAACCACCACCGCAGCGCTCTTCGGCACCTGAACACCCCGGCGTTCCAGCGTGCGGCAGTCGATCAGCATCGCCGCACCCGGCGAGGCGCACGCCGAAATAAGCTGATCCATGATGCCGCAGGGAACGCCCGCGAACTCATGCTCCGCTCTGCGTCCGATCTCCGCCAGCCGCGTGGGCGAAAGTCCCAGTCCGAAGAGTCGATCGGCCAGCGAGCCAACAGCCAGTTCCAACGCCGCCGAAGACGACAATCCCCCGCCCAGCGGCACACTCGAAGCAATCGCCATCTCCACGCCCGCGCGATCCATTCCCGCACACTGGGCTCGCATCGTCCAGAGCACGCCAACGGGATACTTCGCCCAAGGCGTCGCGACCAGCGATCGCACATCGGCCGTGCCCGGCTCGTACGCCGCCGTCTCCCCCAAGTCTTCGCTCAACACCCGACCCGTGCCCTCCACCCGTCTCCCCACCGCTACACACCACCGATTGATCGCCATCGGCAGCACGAACCCGTCGTTGTAGTCCGTGTGCTCGCCGATCAGATTGACACGCCCGGGAGCGAAGGCGATGGCCTCCCCCTCCCGTCCCGCCCAGGATCGAAAACTCGCCGTGCACCGCTCGACCAACGTGCGCAAGTCCGGATGAAGCCGCCCCGCCATCATGGCGCAGTACCCGCCGGCTCCACCGAAACCGAGAGCACCGCAAAGCCGTCGTTCTGGAAGTACTCCACTTCAAGCTCAACCGAGCGGGCGGTATCCACCGTGATAACCCCCCGATCCGCAGTCGGAACATGGATGTCCCAACGCTCGATGATCGTCTTGCCGTCGGCGATCACGCGGATTCCGTCATCCGAAAGCGTGCGCACCGCCCACGATCCCGCCCGCAAGGCAAGGGTCGTGCGGGCAATCAGCCCATGGTGGTTCGCGCCCAGCTTCGCCGCATCAACCGCCGGAGAAATGCCCGCCTTGCTTGGCCCTTTGTACCCGAAGGGAAACTCAATCCCGCGGCACGTCGCGGCAATCGCGCTTCCGCCCTTCGCCTCCGCCCGCCATCCCTCCAGATCCTTGATCGGGTCGTGCGTCCACGGAAAGACTGTGACGTTCCACTCCGCGTTCACGATCACGCCCACCACGCGCTGGTCAAACCCTTCGGTCCGAACGCGCAGCACATACGGCCACACCCCCGGGCCCAGCTCACCCGCCTCCACTCGAATATCCGAACTCACGTTCGGCGGGGACGACGCCTCGCGGTCCACCACTACCACGCGGCACTCCCCCACCAAGCTCTCGACATCCAGCGGCTGTTTCGCGCCGAACACCTCGTGCACATCCGCGCGCACCACCGGCTCGCGCCGCGACATCCGCACCATCGGCGTCTCAAAGTCCCACGGCCCCCACAGCCCCATGATAATGTTCTCCCGCCCGTCCAGAACGGTCCGCGCGCCCACCGGACGCGTTGCTCCCAGCGCGGTGAACTCGGGCGATTTGATGTCGATCGGGTCTCCCGCCTTCGTGTTGATCATCGCCCCCGGCTCCGCATCAATCTCCTTCCCCACATTGCGGCTGGCGTTTCCGGAAAACACCGTCTCCGAGCAGTTCCGCACGATCAGGGCCGCGCGATCCCCATCGAACACATTGTCCGCGATCACGTTGCGCGCCGAAGGAATGCCGCTTCCACCGCCGGCGACCGGCTCGCCGTTGGCCATCCCCCACGGAGTATGCGCCAGCGGCGAATCGGCCTTCGCCCAAAGCCGAACCCCCGCCGCGTTGTTCGCAAAGGTGTTCGACACAATGCGGTTGTCCCGCCCGTGCTCGATGTTGATCCCTCCGCGCTCCTCCCCATACCCGGATGAGCCGTTCGACTGGAACATGTTCCCCGAGATCAGCGTTCCCGCCGAGAATCCACCCCAGATCCCGCAGATCGCGTTCCCCGAGATGCGGTTGCCGATGAACTTATTCCCGAACGAAAACGTCATCTCGATGCCGTGGGCCGCCGCGAAGGAGAAGTCGTTCTCGATCAGCAGGTTGTCGTTGCACCCCGCACGCTTGTGGGGCACTCGGACCGATTCAGGAATCGCGATCGACTCTGAGGAATCTTTTCCCGTCGCCGTACGAAGCGCGGCCCGCTGCTCCTCCATCCACCCCTCCCCAAGAGCATCACGCCCCGCGAATCCGAAGAACGCATCCCCGCAGTGCGTCGCGGAGTTCTCCGCGAACACATTGTTCGAGCACTGCTCGAAGACCAGGAACCCCGCCGAGTCCTGCCCCCGGTTGTAGGCCCCGTGGCTGTACCCGCGAACGCAGAAATCCACCGCGTTCCGCGTCACCACATTCCGGCTCGATCGCCACATGGCGATCCCCCACCCCGAGAGAAACGAGCAATCGTTGTCAAAGATCTTCGAGTCGAGAACCCGCGAAAGCAGCACGCCGTTCTGCGCATGCCGCACCCTGATCTTCTGAAGCGTCACCCCCGCCGAATCCTCCACGCAAACTCCCGCGCCGTAGTTCGCCAGCCATTCGCCGTTGTCGTTCTTGTGGGGCCAAAGCCAATCCGACGCATCCTCCGCCAGCGGCGTTGATTTGAGCCGCATGGCACGCCCCGACAGCACCCGTGCCCCATCGATGGTCAGCCCGCTCGCGTGCGTGCAATGCACCCCCGCCTTGTACCCCGCGATGCTCAGGTTCCGCAGCGTGACGTTCGTATGTCCCTTCACACGAATCCCCGTCCCCGTCAGCGTGTCCAGGCCCTGCTCCGGCGGCGCCCCGCGCAGAATCGACCCATCAGCGAACTCCACCGTAATCCCGTCCGCGTCGATCTGGATCACGCCCGCGTCCGTTCCCGGAATCACCGCCCCGGGCTCGATCACTACCCGGCAGGAGTGGTCGATTCTCGTGCCCGCAGACTTGACGCGCACTTCCGGGAGTGAATCGCCCGCTTGGCGCGGCGGTTCGGCCGCCGCGCCGGTAAGCATCAGAACGACGAGGCCGTACATGCAACTGGTCATGGTGCGCTCCGAGCCCCGCGGCGCAAAACTGTAGCGACCGGCGCACACTCGTGCGCCGGTCGCCGGATGGAACGTATTGATCCGCGATTACCGCAGCACGCGGCTGGACTCGGCACGGATCACGGCCTCGAACTGCTGCACATTCTTGATGCCGCGCGGCCGGACCGGGTTCAGAATAATCGCCTTGGACTGTGCCAGCTCGCGGGCCGTCAGCCCCACGTGATCCAGCTTGACCAGGAACTCGTTGAGCTGACGCAGGTAGCCGAGCGACTCGTTCTCCTGCTCGTTCTGCTCCAGGAACGCCCGGAACGCGCCCGGATCGATATCTCCGCGAGACTTGGAGGCCTCGCGGTAGCGTCGCACAGAGGCCAGCAGGGCGTCCTGAATCTCCTGCGTGCGGCTCACCCGCCGCGCCTTGCCCGCCGGGTCCAGCACGGGCTTTCCATTGTCGTCGAGCATCGGCTTGTTGAACACCAGGTCGTACGCGTTCAGCAGCGCGTTCACGCTGTCCGAGGGAAGGCGGTTCACAACCGTCGTGTAGTCGTCCGCAACGGCCGAGGGGTTGTGCGGGAAGTCGTCATAGGTCGCCGCGCCGGTCAGCAGTTCCACCAGCTCGGAGGCCGTGGGATTGCGCGGCACGATGCCCAGTTGCTTGATCTGCTCGAACTCGGCCTGGCCGACGGTCACGGTCTCGCCCACGTCGCCCTGGCGGCTCTCGCGCGGAATCGCCCCGGCGATGGTGTCGGCGATGTTCGTGTTCGTCGGGCCGGAGGATCGCAGGTCCAGCGTGCGAAGTGTGGAGCCGGAGGAGTTGATGAGCGAGAAGGAAACGGGCCCGAAGGCCTGGAAGATGAAGCTCTCAAGGTTGCCCGAAACATCGCCGCCGCCATCCACGGTGCCGAAGCGGGGGTTGATGCCCGAGCCCACGGCGACGGGAACCGACGTGAAGTTGATGGGCCCGCCGGAGACGAAGTCCAGCCCGTCGTCGCGCCCGTTGATACCGTCGCTGCCCAGCAGCCGCCCACCCGCACGCCGCAGCAGCGTGATGTTCGGAGAGTTGACCGTCAGAGCTCCGATGGCGTTCAGATCGCCCAGGAAGGCATGCACCGGAGCGTTGATCGTCAGAGATCCCGCGGAAGTGAGCTTCTCGTTCTGCCCCATTCGGAACGTGCCCGTGGTGTTGAACGTCATATTGAACGGCGAACTGAGCGAGGTGAGAACGTTTCCGTTCGAATCACGCGGCCGCGCGTAGATCGTGGCAATACCCGGGACGTTGGCCCGGCCATTGCCCAGCGCGGTACCGTCGTAGTTCAGGAACAGATTCCGCAGGGCCTTGCCCGAACCGACACTCCCCGAGAAACTGATGACGGGGAAGTTGACCGCCCCCGCCGCCGTCGAGCGGGAAGTCAGCACCGTCAGTGAGCGGGCCACCGGCGAGGAGTTCGCCGTATCCACCGTGGAGTTGAAGAACACGCCCCCGCCCGCGGCACAGTCGATGATGGAGTTGTTCGTCAGCCGAATCGCGTCGCCGAAGCCGATCGAGCCGTTGGTGGAAATGTTCCCACCGATCTGCGTGATCCCGTCGTTGTTCGTCGCCAGTGCGAACAAGCGGTTCGTGGAGCCCACGTCCCCGCCGAACGTTGTCACGCCGTTGTTGAACGAGTTGACCGTCAGCGCCACCGAAGTCGAATCCAGCGAGTCGATCTTCTTCTCGAACTTCACGTCCCGCCCGTTGACCACGATGCCGGATGTGGAGTGCAGCAGCACATCCGAAACCAGATCGATGTTGAACGCCACCGTGGGCGCAGCGCCCGTGGCCGGGGGAACGTTCGCCGCGATGTTCGCCCCAAGCGTGATCGCGTCCGTACCCACCCCGTCGGAGTTGCCGTCCAGACGCATGGTCCCGGAGTCGGTCGTGAGCGCGGCCGAGATCGTCATGCCGCCGCTCGCACGCGCGTCCAGCGCGTTGAACGTGCTGGCCACCCCGGAGAACGTCATGCTGCCCGCTCCGGCCTCCAGACGCGTCGTGCCCACGATGCCGTTGGAGTTCGTCGCCGTCACGCCGTCGATGATCATCCCCGTGATCGTCGAGCCGCCCACGGTCAGGCCGGTGGCGATGATGCGCCCCATCTCCTCCCCGCTCAGCCCCATGTCGCCGAGGGCTGTTCCCAGCCCGATCGTGCCCATGCCCGATCGCGTGATCGAAACCGCGCCCTGATTGGCATTGATCGAACCGTCCAGCGTGAGGTCCGCCGCCGAGATGAACAGATCGCTGCCGCTCGTGGAGATCGTCCGCCCGGAGGATACGACCAGCGTTCCCGTGTTGTCGGCATTGTGATCCGCGTCGATCGTCGTCGTGCCCGAGGTCGTCAGATTGTCAAAGAGCGACATCCCGTTGGCGGCCAGCAGTGTCAGCGAGCCGTTGCCCGTGATGCCCCCGGTGGACGAGCGGAGGGACAGAATCCCGGCCGAATCCAGCGTCTTGCCCGAGGCGATCGTGATCGAATCGTCCCCGTCGCTGGCGGTGTTCGAGTCCCCGTTGAGCGACAGATCCCCCACCGTCGTCGTCAGGTTCGCGTTCACCACGATGCCGTTGCGGGCGCTGGCGTCCAGCGCCTTAAAGGTGCTCGGCGCGGCGATGAACCGGATCGAGTTGTTCGCCAGCATCGTCACCGTGCCGCCGATGTTGGCCGTGTCCGTCCCGGCCACCGCGTTCACGAAGATCGTCTGCGTGTTGCCCCCGCCGATCTGCAGGTTGTTCGTCGTAATCAGCGCCAGCTCCGCGCTGGAGATCACCATCGGCGGGTTCGGGTCCATGGGGATCGACGGCGGAATCACCCCGACGTTGATGTTCCCCGACGATCCCCGCGCGATCGCCAGCGACGCGTTCGAGGTGTTGAACGCCCCCGTGATATTCACGTCGTTGGCCAGGAACGTGATCAAGTTCGAAATGTTCGCCGTGTCGCCCGCCGCCACGGTGTCCACATTGATCGACGTCGTCAGCTCGCTCCCCAGCGAGAGCGTGCCCGCCGTGATATGCGAGAGCTCGGCCCCGGAGATCTGAATATCCCCCGCCGCCGTGCCCAGCCCGATCGTGTGCGCCGTGGACGGCGCGATCGATACCGTCGCCATCCCCGCGTTGATCATCCCATCCAGCACGATGTCCGAGCACGTGATGTTCAGGTTGTTCCCGGTGGTGTTGATCGTCTTCCCCGCCGCCAGCGAGAACACGCCCATGCCGTCCGCGTCCGCGTCGGAGTTGATCGACAGCAGCCCCGCCGTGCTCGTCAGATCGTCCGAGATCGTCACCCCGTTGTTCGCCGAGATCGTCACCACCGTGCCCGTGCCCGCGCCGTTGAGCGTAATCCCGCCCTTGGCCAGCAGCGACAGCGTTCCCATCGACGTAATCGTGTTCTGAACGATCAGCCCAGCGTTCGAGTCCAGCGTGAAGGAGCCGATCCCCATCACCCCGCCCGTCGCGGCCAGCGTGATGTCGCCCCCCAGCGGCGAACTGGTGGAGATCGTCACGCCGTTGGCGATGCTGATCTTGTCCCCGTCGGTGTCCATCGCCCCGTCCGCGTCGGCCATGAGCGTCAGCCCGCCGAGCGAAGAGACCAGGTTCACGCTCACGTTGATCGTGTCGTCGGCCCGCACCGACAGATTATGGAACGTGCTCGCCGCGCCCGTGAAGCTCACGTCCCCGCCGTCGGCCAGGGCCAGCAGGTTCACCGCCCCGATCGTCGCCACATCCCCCTCGGCAACGTTGTTCACGTTGATCGCGCTGGTGGAGGTCGAGCCGATGTTCAGCGTGGCGGCCGTCAGGTGCGACAGCTCCGCCTTCGAGATCGTCATGTCCCCCGTGGCGTCACCCACCCCGATGGTGCCCGGCGCGCCCCGCGAAACCGTGATCGTGTTCCCCGCGACAATGTTGCCCACAAAGTCCACATCGGCGGCCGTCAGCACGATGTTGTCACCCGTGATCGAGTGTCCGGACGCAACGCTCAGCAGCCCGCCATGGGTCAGCGACACCTGCGACGTCCCCGAGCCAGCGACCGAGGCCACCAGCGTGCCCGTGCCGATGTTCACGACCGTTGCATTCCCGCCGACGGTGACGTCCAGCGTCGAGGCGTCGGTCAGGAGCGCATTCCCGGCGCCGATGTCCCCCGTCATGGCCGAGAGTGTGACGGTTCCCGCCGTCACCTGGGCCGTGAGATCGGCCGGGGCCACGATGCTCTGGGCCGCGATGACGGAGACCGATCCGGACGTGCCGGACGAAGCCGATCCGCCCGAAGCGAAGACGACATCTCCGAGCGAGGTGGAGAGCGAAACGGCCCCCGCTCCCGACGAAGCGACCGCCTTCGAAACCGTGAGATCACCCACGGTAAAGATGGAGATATTCTGGCCCGCACCAGCCGTGAGCCCGTTCACCGAACCGATGGACCCGATCTCCAGCCCGCCCATGTTCGAAACCGTAATCGCTCCCGTGCTCGCGGAACCGGCCAGCAGCGAGATCTGCGTGGCGAGATTCACCAGCCCGGTCGTATCCAGAAGAATCCGCCCGTTCATGCCCCCGATCACCACGTCCGTCCCAAGATTCGGGCTGGTGACGCCCGCGGTGTGGAACGTCAGGAGCGAATCGTTGGCGAGCGTGAGCGTGTCCTGAAACTGCACGTTGCCGCCGCGCAGGGTCAGCAACCCGTACATCGCCGTGCTCAGATCAACGGAACCCAGCCCGCCGATCGTCGTCTGGCCGGTGCCCGTAAGCCGCCCGATGGTCACCGTGCCCGATGTGCTGAGATTCAGCAACTCCGCCGTGCTGATCGAGAAATCCGCGCCCGAAGAGTTGATGCCGATCGTCTTGCCGTCCGCGTCTGGCTGCAGGATGATCCCCGCGGAGCCCGCCGAGACCAGCCCGGTCAGATTCACATCCGGCGCGGTGATCGTGATGAATCCCACCGCCGAGGACGCTCCAAGGTTCAGCGTTGGCACGGACGCGACCGTCACGCCCGCGCCACCTGTAAATGTCAGCACGCCGGCGACATTCGATGTGATGCCCATCGTGCCCGTCGATGCGAGATGCGCATCGCCGCCAACGCCAGTGGTGGAAACCACAAAGTCCTTCGCCCCCGTGAGCGCGGCCGTATTCACCGTCGCATTGCTTCCCTGCGTCGTCAACGAGACGGCCGATCCGGCCACCGCCGTCGTCTGCACATCAATGTTGCCGGTGCTCGCCGTCAACGAAAGGTTTCCGCCGATATTCGACGCGGAGTTGATCGTGATGTCCTGGCTGTTTGTGATCACGACGTTCCCGCCCGCCGCATTCGTCAGCGTGATCGGCCCGGAGGCCTGCAACTGCGAGATGGTGATGTCGCCATTGGTCAGGCCGCCCGCTGTGATATCCGCCGCACCCGTCTTCACGATGCCCGTGCCCAGCACGTCGCCCGCGGCAACAAGCGTGAACGACCCGGTGGTGGCCACACTCGCAAGCGAAACACCGGACCCCGCCGTAAGCGAGATCGGTCCCGCCGCGTCCGCCGTGTCCGCATTATTCCGGCTGCGGGCCGTAAGGCCCCCGCCGAACGTGCTCATGCTGGATCCCAGCGTGATCGCCGCCCCACCCGCCTTGCGCGTCACGAACGTGGATGTCCCGGTCACGAACAGATCGCCCGAACCAATCAGCGTGCCCGAAGCGTGCAGATCGAGATTGCCGCCAACATGCAGCGTGCCCACCGAAAGATCCGTGGCGTTATCGATCGTCAGATTGCTCGCGACAGTCGAATCGCCCAGCGTGGCAATATTCGTCCCCAGCGATGCCGTGCCCGAGGAGAGCGCCAGGTCCAGCGTCCCGCCCGTCACATCGGTCCCCGCGTGATTGTCCTGCACGCCATGCGAAGTCAGCGTGAGAGCCCGTCCGCCGTTGAACGTCAACGCCCCGTTGAAACGAATGATGTCCCCGTTGATCGCGATGTTCGCGTCCAGCGCGGAGAGATCAACATCCGCCGATGAACCGATGAGCACGGAGCCCGTGCCCCCGGCCGCGCCGATCGTCAGCGTCGCACCCGCGGGCAGCGCCATGTTCCCCAGCGTCCCCGACGAAAGGTTGAAGTCCCCCAGCCCGTTGTTGATGCGGATATCCGAGGCGATATTCGCCGGCCGCAGCGCGATCCCGCCCGATCCGCCCGTCACCAGCGCGCCCGCCGAAACCGTCGAGCCCTGCAGCACAACGCTCGACGCGCCGCCCGCGTTCAGCGTGCCGTTGATCGTCACGGCCCCGGTGTGCAGAATGTTCGCGTCCCCGCCCGCCGTCGCCACGGTGCCCGCCATCGCCTGCGTGTACCCCACGCCGCTGGAGGCGAACGTGCCCCCGTTGGTCGTGATCGCGGCGTTGATCGACACATCGCCCGAAGCGGAGTTCGGATCCACATTGCCCAGCCCGTTGGCGTTGGCCTGCAAATCCACGTTCAGATGCCCGGTCGTGGAGCCAATCGTCGAGTTCACAACGATGTTGTTCGCCGCACGCAGCGTGAACGTCGCGTCCCCGCCCATCGTCTTGCTCACGGCTGAGCTCACCGTGATATTGCCCGCGTCGACGCCGACGCTGCCCGTGATCACCGTCACATTCGTCCCGCTGTTCAGCGCGGCGTTGATCGTCGCCACATCCACGATCGCCGGCGAGGCCGAGTTGTCCGGATCGAACGTCGTCGTGCCGCCGGAGGTGTTCGAGCCCGCGCCGCTGGTGGGCATGGCGTCGATGTTCACGTTCACCGGATCCATCATCCACAGCCCGCCCTTGCCCGACGCCGACCTGGCGCTGGCAATGACCGAGGCCCCGCGAATATCAAGGTTGATCTTGCCGGAGGTTTCGATGAAGCCGCCGTCGCCCCCGCCCACGCCGCCCGAGGCCGAGATCGCACCGGCGAACGTCGTCGTCCGGTCGGACCACACGATCACCTTGCCGCCGTTGCCCGAGCCAGTGGCGTCCGCGTTCAACGTCGACTGCGCGTCGATGTGCGTGTTCTCGGCATTGCGCAGCGTGCCGTGGCCCTGATAGTCGCCGCCGACGAGGATCTGCCCGCCGCCGTTCGCGCCCGTGGCGTCCAGATTGGCATTGGTCAGCTCAACCGTGCGCCCCGTGACCTTGATCGTGCCGCCCGTCCTGCCGCCGCCCAGATTCGAAGCGTCGAGCGATCCGGAGACCTGCACGCCCGCCTCGCCGCGGCCCTGGATGTTGATGTTCCGCGCCCGCACCGTCCCCGTGTTTCTCACCGCCAGCGAGTACATATCCCCGGCGACCATGTACGCCGTGCCCTGCTCGGCCCGCAGCGTGCCGGAGTTCTCGATCGCCGCCACGCCCTCGGCGCCCTTCACACGCGCCGTATTCGCGTTGGTGTCCACCTTCACGCTGATCACCCCGCCGCGCGGGCTCAGCGTCACCTCGCTCCCGGCCACCATCGTGATCACGCCGTTGCTCGCCTCGATCGTCCCCGTGTTCACCACGCGATCGCCCACCATCGCCGCGAACTTCGCGTCGATCGTCCCCGCATTGCTCACCGCGCCGTTCACATCCGTGAACTTGTTCAGCCCCGCCGCGAAGTCCTTGTTCGAGATGTTCCCCGCCGCAGCGAAGATCCCGCCGACGTTGATCACCGAGTTGGGCCCGAAGATGATTCCCGCCCGGTTCGCGAAGTAGACAATCCCGTTCGACTTGATCGACCCGTCGATCGTCGTCGGCGCATCGCTCGTGATCCGATTCAGCACCCGCGACGTCGCGCTCGGCTGTATGAACCGCACCGACTCGTTCGAGTTCAGATTGAACGACGAGTAGTTGATGATGCTGCCATCCGAGGCCCGGATAATCGTTCGATTCCCCAGGTTCCGGATGGTCGCGTTCCCCGCCACCACCTTCCCGCCCTCCGGCCCGGCCAGCGCGCACGGCCCCAGAAGCGCGGCGAGCATCAGCCCAACCCCCGCGCCCACAAAGCGGAACTTGCCAAGCCCCAGCCCGATCACTCGCCCATGCATGGTCGGGCGAACCTCGTACGCGCTCGTCATGTCTTGCTCCCTGACGGTTGTCGGGCCGCCGGAATGCTCCTTGCACGCCGGCTGCCCCTGCTCCGCACTTGCCCACCCCGCCCCTGTCCCCGAAACTCCGTCCACGGTCTGCCGGCTGCCTCGCACGCGGCGGGGCGACCCGGGGGCAATTATCGGGCCGCGACACGTCGGAGTTGCACCAACACTATGCCCTACCAACCCATTTCCCGCCAATCACTTACGCTCCGCACCTCAATACAGCAGGGTTGCTACGAAGTGGATGCGGTTTGAGCCGCTTGTGACGTTATTGTTCGTCAGCGATTCCAGGGCCCAACCCCAGTCCGCCCGGATGATCAGGTTCCGACGGAACTGGAACTCCAGCCCCATACCCGCTCCCAGCAGCGTTTCGTCATGCTCGTACGTCTTCCGGTTCGAGTTGATCGTCTTCCCGGCATCCACAAAGCCCTTTGCGATCAAATCCCAATCCGCTCGCCCATACGGCTGTTGCGGCTTGAACCGGAATGACTTCCCAAACAGCTCCCCAGGATTGGGGTCATACCCAAACAGTTGGGGAATGTGCAACCGATACTCGGCGCTGGCCACCAGCACCGTATCTCCAGACACCACCGATTCCGGGTATCCGCGAACTGTGTACAACCCGCCGACCACCTGCTCGAAGTTCGGCGTCAGCCGCTTGTCAAACGCATGCTGCCCGCGGAAGGAAAGCGCGACCTCATGGGCCAGGGTCGCATGCCCCGACGGGCTCGTGTCGTTCCACGCGCTGCCGAAGACGATCGGATCTAGATAGAACGAGTGGGAAACATCCCACTGGAATGTCGTCCAGTCCGCGTTCACATCCAGCCGCCCCAGCCGGTTCAACTCGGACTCGTCCGTTCCCACATCCGAGAGATTGAACTCGATGGTGGCGCTGATGCTCGTGTTCGACGTGTCGGTGGAACGTTCGAACCGCGCGCCCAACTGCGGCAGGAAGAAGTTCGTATCTCCCTGAATATCCACCGCCGTGTTGTCCACGCTCACATGCTGGTACCGCGCCCCGGCGAAGATATCGATGAACGTCTCGCGCCGCTGAAAAACATTGGCGATCAACTCGCCGCCGAACGTCCAGCCGTCGCCGCTGAACGTTTCATCCGCGAAGCCGACGTCCGAAGCGGTGAACTCATTCCACGACGCGAAGACCTTGGCCTTCAGCCAGTCTCCCCAGATGGGCCGCTCGTACGAGGCGTTCACCGCGTGAGACTTGTCGAACCCGGCCGTCACGTAGTCGATGCTGAAGATGTCGTCCGCGCCCGTGAGCTGATTGTGCGTGAAGCCGAACCGCTCGCGCCATTGCGACGTGCTGTCCGTGCCCGTGTTCGACACCTGGAAGTACGCCAGCCACGGACGGTTCTCGTTGATCAGCAGATCCAGCGCGATCCCGCCCGGTTCCTGCGCGGCCGCCACGGCCAGATCCACGCGCCGGCCCGGATGCCGGTTCAGCCGGAACACGTAGTTGTCCAACTCGTCTTTCCGCAGCACGTCCATGCGTTCCGCGTCGTCCGGATGAAAAACCTGCACCGGCGCATTCTCAAGAATTCGTGCATGTTGTGGGGCATTAATGCGGCTGTCGTAGGGAATGCGATCGCCAAAGCCGATCGTCCGCATCTCCGTCACCAGACCCACGCGCACCAGCAGCGTCACGGCCGACTGCCCCGGCTTGCGCAGATCCTTGCCCCACTGCGGATCACCCGGACCCGGCGGCGCAAACTCAGTATCGATCGGCGTCACGGTCACCCCGATCACGCCCTCACGATTCATCTCATCCAGAATCGCCTTGCTCACCGAATACAGCGCGCGGCTCGTCCACCGCTGCGGCGGCTGCAACGACACATCCTCAATCGTCAGCGCCTCTTCCTTCACGCCCCCACCCGCGGCCACATACCCCGCCTCCGTCTTGCCCAGCACCAGCTCGTGCTTGAGCAAGTCGTCCACCGACGGCAGCGACGGATGGTCCAGCACGTACCGGATCACGATCGCGCCCACCAGGAAGCTCGGCACTTCCGTATCCGCGGCCCCGGGCTGCGCAGGCGCGGCCGGTGCGACCGCAGCCGCGGGCGCTCCCTTCACAGCAGGCGCCGCCGGCGCTGGCTTTTCCGGCTCCGCAACCTTGGGCGTGTTCCCCCGGTTCGGAGTCGGCTGCACGAACTCGCCCTGGCCCAGCGCAGGAACGGCAATCGCCAACCCCGCGATCGCTGTGAGAATGGAAGTTGTCATATTTCGCTTCGATACCTCGACCATGCAGCCCCTTTCGGCTGGTTGTTTCTGTAGTCCCTGCGCCTCTCCGCATGCGCTCGCGGCCGGTGCCACGGAGAAGGCCGGAAGCATTGGCGCGCTCCACGGTACCGAAAAGTCCCCAAATGCGTCAAATCGCGGATTGGGGACTACGTGTGGGCAACTCCCCCCGGTTCGTCCCCCCGCACATTCATTCGTTGGGCGTGTCCGACACTCCCCCGAACCTCACGGAATCGTCGGTAGCGGCTCGATCAGTCGGTTGATCCGCGACGCCAGCGATTGCCCCCCGCCAGGCGCAAATCCTGCGCTGAAACACAGCCGGAAACCCACGTCCGCGTATCCCTCCTTGGCCTCGTCCAGCACCAGCGGCTGTGGCTGGCCAGGGTCGATCGCTGGATCGCTGATCGCCGAGCCGCCGATCACCCGAATCTGGGCTGCGTGCAGCTCCAGAAACCTGTCGGTTGCACCGGGCTTCGGCTCCGGCTGTTCGGCCGCCGGAACATCCAGCACGTATTCCGCGACATTGCCCACCAGATTACGAATCGTCCCCCCGGATCCCTCCCCCACCGGCGTGAACCAGAGCGTTCCGTCCGATTCCTTCGGGCCAAGGTCCGGCAGCGGACTCAACTTCGCTCCCGGCGGCGCAAAAGCCCCCGCATCCGGCAACTGGGTCTTCCCTCCGGCGATCTGCCGCGCCCGCACAAACTCCCACTGCTTGTTCCACGACAGATCCCGCAGGTTCGGCTTCGCTCCGGCCGCACTCGCCTTCGCCTTCGCGTTGGCCGCTGCCCATTCCGTCGATGTGGGCAGACGGCACCCCGCCATTCGCGCCGCAAACAGCGCGGCCGCCGGCGAGAGATGTTGAATCGGGCTCTCCAGACTCGGCGCCGGCGGCACGGCATCGGCGGGATAATCATTCGGGGCCGTCAGCGACCGCCGCGCTAGCCACGTCTTCGCCGGCACAATTCCGCCCCGTTTGCCCGTGGAATCCGCCCATTCCCACGATCGCGGGCCCGGCCGCGGATCGCTGATGCGATCAAACGATCGCAGCACCTTGGAGAACACATCCCCCAAGCGTCCCACGATTCCGTTGAACTGCCCCACCGAGCATTCCGTCGTGGCCATGTAGATCGACTCGCCCCCCGGCATGTCCACGCGGGCGAACGCCAGTTCCGGCAACGTGCCTTCCGTGCCCTTGAATCGCACGATCGCGCCATCCGCGCTCCCGGCGTACACGCCCGTCGATGCGGGCCCAAGGCGAAGCGCCTCGCTCGGCGTCGATCCAACCTCGGGGTTCTTCAGCGCGCTCTCGATCGAGTCCAGCGTCGCCTGCACGCTGCCAAGAAACGCGATTCCCCCGGGCAAAGCTCGCGCTTCCGAAAGAAACGTCATGGCCGCCGCGCGGGCCTGCTCGTCGGTTGTTCCCGAGTCCATCACCGCCAGCTTCAGATCCGACAGCAGCGCGTTGTACCGCACCCGCGGCTCGGTCTGCGAAACTGTCGGCGGCGTCGGCTGGGCCGGGCAAACGCCCGCCGGAATTGCCGCGCCCAGAAGCCCCGCCAGCAGCAGCGGCGCAAACCGCCCCCCGCCCGTTCGCCGCCCGCTCTCGGTCGACCGTGGAATCTCCCTGGCCGGCGCGCCGCGCTCTCCCGCGAGCCATTGCTCAAACTGCGACGCAAACGCGCCATCGATGCTGTATGGAATCTGTGTCGTCAAGGGCAGTACCTTTTCACCGGCTTGCAGGCAGAACAGTTGTGCGCCCTGCGGCTCGCCGAGCATCACATCCACCACCCGGCTCTTCAAGGACGCGACAAGCAGCATCGGCGTCCACGGCTCCAGTTTCGTCAGGAGCAGTCGCAGGCACCCCAACAACCCCCCACCACCCTCCCGTTCCCCGTCGCCCGGCCCCGACTGTACGGCCGGAAGCCGCAGTTGGATCGACGGCGCCTGATCTGTTTTGCCCAGCCGGCTCGGCGACTTCGCCCCGATCTCGAACATCGACGCCTCGCGATGCAGTTGATACATCACCCGGCACATCCCCAGCCCGCCCGGACCCATCTCCGGCCGGTCCGCAAGCCCGCCCACAAATCCGGCCGGAATCGTCAGCTCCGCTCCCCCCGTCGCGCCGCACGCCCCCCGCGCCCGCAGCGACGAACGTGCCGAATCCAGAATCGCCAGCACCTGCGCCGCCGTCGTCGCCTGCTCGCACCGCGCCTGCACCGATTCAAGCTCCGGCAGAATGTTCTCCGCCGCCCACTCCACGCCCACCCCGCGCACATGCACCGCCGCGCACATCGGATACTTCGTCCGCCCTTTCCCATCGCTGCTGGACCACAGCCGCGCCAGCACCAGATCCCCCCGCGTCCGCATCACTAAGACATGCCCGAACCCCTCCACGCGGCTCTCCGCATCGAGCGCATCCCATCTCCCCGAATCGATCGCCGTCGCCACTCCCTCCACATACACCAGCGTTTTAAAATCCACCAGCCGCTGCGTCTCCAGCCCCGGATCATCGATGTGATCGTTCCAGCCCGGATGCTTGCCGAACGCGCCCAGATGCAGCTCCGGCACGCCGGAGTCGTTCTGCTTGCCGAGCAATCGAGAGAGAAAAGTAATGCCGAAACTCCAGGAAGGGTGAGCGCAAGGGGCGCGGAAGCGGAGTTATATCCCCACCCGGCACGAGCGACGCTCCTGAAGTGTGGGAACGAATCACGCCGACGTCCCCAAGTCTCCCCCAACACTCACGGATGCCACGGCAACTCCGGCAGTTCCGCGTCAAACTCCAGCCGCAGCCAGACCGATCGCGTTCCGCCCGTCGTCGTCACATCCGCCTCCACATCCCAGGAACGCCGATCATCGGCCCGCGTCGGCTGCCCATGAAAGCGATCCACCAGATACATTCCGCCCCAGCGGCTCGGGATGCTGAGCGTCGCCACCGGCGCCGCCCCCGCCTCCTCTGAAGGCAGGAATCGCAGCTCGAACGCGGGCCCGGGAGCGCGAAGCTTCGTCAGCTTCACCTCCGCCGCGGCGTTCGCCCCGGACAGCGGCACGGGCTTGCCCGGCACGCTCCCCGCAGCGACGGACACAAACGGCGCACCCAGCGCCTCCTTCCCAAGCGACGCCGGCTCGCGCGCCAGCACCGTGATGGTGCAGATCTGCGCAGGATGCGCCGCCGTCGGCAGCGCACGCAGCATCGGCTCCAGCCGCGGATCGGGCTTCTTGCCCTGTTGCTCCCGCATCGCCGTCAGATCCTCCGGGCTCAACTCCGCCTCCGCGCTCGTGAACGCCGCAAAGGGAAACTTCAAACCCGCGACCGACACAACAGGAGGATTCGCCGGATTCGCGGGATTCGGCTTCGCAACCTCCGGCTTGGGCGTTGTGGTCGTCGGTGTCGGCTTCGGATTCGCCGCCGCCGTCCCCTGCGCCACCTGCGGCGTCTCGGCAGCCAGCACAGGCCGCTCCACGCCCTCGGGAATCACTTTCTTATACACCGCACGGATCGACTCGCTCGGCCACGCATCCTCGGGATACAACGCGCGATACGCCTCTTCGATCATCGGCAGGTCCGTCTTCGCCCCCTTCTCCGTGAAGTCATTGTTCTCGCGCAGCGCGTAGCGCATCAGCGGCTCCAGCTTGAGCAAGGGCTTCTTCCCCCCCGCCGGCGCCGCGCACGCCCGCTCCAGCCGCGCCAGTTCCTCCACCGCCGCCTTCGCTTCCGCCGAGAGTGCGCCCGCTTCCGCATCCTTGCGCAGGTTCACCTTGCACGCGTCAATCAGCGGCCGGAGCACGCTTCCCTCGAAGATCACCCGCGCCGCCTCCATCCGCTGCGCCGCGGCCAGCGTCCCCGCGTTGTCCCCAAGCATCGCCGCCACCGGCCGGAAGATCGTCGGCACCGCGATCGGCTCGGCAGCCCGCTCGCGCAGTTCCGTGGCCATCCCCGCCAGCGTCCGCCGCTCGGGAGCGATTGGAAGATCCTTGAGCGGCGCGGCGTCATCGCCAACGCCCCCACGGTATTTGAAGTCCCGATCCGCCATCGTCCCCTTGGAAACAATCGGCAAGAGCTTCTCGCTCGTCCCCGGTTCCGGCTTGTCAATGGACGGCGCCAGATACACCGCGCTCGCCGCGCTCCAGAACTCCGCCGGCTTCACAATGCTCCCCGAAAGAGCCCGCGCCCCCAGCCACGTGAACAGCCCCACCGCCAGCACGCCCACCGTCGCCGCGCCGTACACCGTCAGGTTCCGCGTCCGCTGCTGCTGGCTCGTGTTCACCGCCCGCGTCACCAGCCCCTTCTCCCGGAAGACCTTTGTCATGAATAGATCGCGCAGGAAGAAGGCCCGATCGCGCTCCCACACGCGCCCCTCCGGCAAACTCTCGATCGGCACGCCGAACGCCTCGGCCAGCTCCTGGTCCAGCGCGGCCCCCTCGCGCATCGAGCTCGTAAAATAAATCCCGCGCAGGAACAGCGGCTTGGTCGACCACTCACCCGCGACAAAGATCATCTCCAGATACCGCTTCAACCGCGGCGCGATCTTCATCATTGCATCTGGAAACGCGTACAGCGCATCCACCTGATCCGTCCGCGGCTTCTTCGGGTCCGCAGTGTTCACCGGGTCCTGCAGCAATCCGGCCCGCCGCTTGGCCAGCCGCTGCTGCACCGTGCGCAGATGCTCCTCGATCAGCTCCGGATTGAACGGCGAGTCCAGCGGGCTCGGGTTGGACCACCCCAGCACCTGGTGCTGCAGCGCGGGGTCCGTGATCTCATCGAAGAACTCGCGGAACCCGTTGATCAGGTCGCACTTGGTGATCAGCACATACACCGGAAACCGCACCCCCAGAGCACGCTGAATCGAATCAAGCTGCTGCGCGATCCGCCCGCCCTTCTTCTCCAGCGAATCCGCCGAATCCCGGATCAAGCTCTCGGCCGGAATCACCAGCAGCATCCCATTCACCGGGCAGTTCGGCCGGTTCCGCCGCAGCAGCTTCAGGAACTCCTGCCACTCGCTCGACGTCCCCGGCTCCACCTCTTCAAACAGCAATCGCCCCGCCGTGTCCAGAATCACCGCGTGGTTCGTGAACCACCAGTTCATGTTCAACGTGCCGCCCACGCCCTGCAACTGGTCCTGCAATCCCGGCGGGAACCCCACGTTGCAATGCCGCACCGCCTCCGTCTTCCCCGAACCCGGCTCTCCCACCAGCAGATACCACGGCAGCGCGTACAGGTTCTTTCCCGCGGCCCGGAACTTCTCCACGCCCCCCTCGAAGTTCTTGCGCAGATCGTCCAGCCGCGCCCGCCGCGCCGGAGCCGTCACGCCCAGCGGCGTCATCGCGGCATTCGAGGCCAGCGACCGCTCCATCGGCGCCGCATGCCGCCGGGCCAGCATCGCCAGCACGCCCTGATACCCCGCCAGCAGCACCCCCACCACCACCAGCCCGCCCAGCACCACGTAGATCGCCAGCGCGCCCCCGAAGATCAGCACCACGCCCCCCGCGCTCGCGATCGCCAGCAGAGCCACCGCGATCTTCGCGGCCGGCGGCATGTTCGCAAAGGCCTGCAACAGTTTGTTCACTTGGAACCCCCCTTCTCGGCGTTCTCCACCAGCCGGCCCTGCTTATCGATCAGCGACCGCAACGACGACTTCATGCTCCCCTGCTTGTTCAGATACAGCGCGATGTTCGCCGCCAGCATCGTGATCGCCAGCCCCACCAGCACAATCGAAACCCCCACCAGCTTCCGCGCCGGCGGCTGCATCAGGTCGATCGTGTTCACGTGCTCGTACGCCTCCGGGCAGATCCGCGCCGAACGGTCCGCGTCCATCTGCCCGCGCAATCGGCTCGAGCACTCCAGCATCTTCTTCCGCAGCACCTCCGGCTGCCCCGCGTACCACCCCGTGAACCCCAGCCCCATGCACGTGTAGAACACCGCCAGCCGCTCCGTCGCCCCGTCCGACTGGTCGCGCAGGTTCGCGTCGAGCTGATCGAAGAAGTCCTCGTCCCCCGCCATCTGCCCCTTCTCCTGCGCCAGGTCCTGCCACTGCTTGGCGAACGGCAGCGCGGACGAACGCACCATGAAGTCCACGAAGTACAGCAGGATCACCTCGATCTTCTCGTACTCCTCCATCCGCTGATTCTGGTTCGCCCTCGCGCGGCACTCGGCCACCACGCCCTTCAACTCCGAGCGCACCTGCGCCATCTCCGGGCTCACGCCCTTCCGCGCCGAGCGGTTCAACCGGCACACACACTGGAACAGCGGTTCACTGCATTCAACAAGCGTCATCACAGCGCCGATCTCCCTGACTGCCACTCCGCACCCATTCCCCACGCACCCGCGATCACTTCGACAACCCCTTCAGCAGACTCTCCGCGTACCCCGACATCGCCCCCATCAGCTCCCGCTCGATCGCCTGCGCGTCCTGCGGCCCCGCCAGCTCCACATACTTCCGCCAGCACTTCACTTCCTGCCCCACCAGCACGCCCCCAGCGCCCCCGGACACCTTCGACATCTTCTCGATCTCCGCCGGCGCGAACTTGTCCACGTGCTTCTGCGCATACACCCGCCCCGCCTGATTCACCGACGCCGTCAGCGCCGCCGTGAGTTGCCGCAGCCGCTCCAGATCCTGCCGCACCTGCTCGCGTGTCACCCCCGGATCTCCCGACGCGAACTTCGCCATCGCCACCTTCGCCGGCGTCGCCCGCTTCAGCGGCGAGTTGGGCGACACAATCTTCCACGTGCTCCACACCACCTGATCCAGCGACGCCGCGAACTCCACCAGCATCGCCGCCAGATCGCACGCGCTCGCCGCGTCCACATGCTCCCCAGGGGGCAATCCCAGCGATTGCTCCAGTCGCTTGGCCGCGTCGGCGGGGGTGTGGGAGATGGGGGGGGTGGGGGGGACGGACGATCCTCCGGTTGGTTCAGCGGCCACAGGCATTCCTTAATGAGAGTCTTCGACCCACGCGTACTCCGGGAGTTTATCGGTCTTTGCCCCCGCGTGGGCCCGACCCTTCCACCTTTTCCATTTGCACCACAAACGGCATCTGGACCGCCCACGCGGCCCATCCCCCAACTCCCGGCGTTCTTGCCCTCTCCCCAAGTCCAGTCACGCCCCGATCCGCTCGATTCTCTGGGCATCTTCCGGAGCACCCGCGCCGATTCTGGAGCCCGCCCCATGCGCCCACGCCGCCTCATCGCCCCCGTCCTCCTCGGCCTCGCCCTCACGCTGATCACCGGCTGCACAGAATCCACCTCCCCCGCGGCCCGCGCCTGGGAACGCTCCTCCGCCATGACCCGCAGGCCCCCGACCGATCCCCAAGGCGCACTCGTCGCCCGCGACGGCCTCGGCGGCGTCATCTTCACCCCCGAAACCGCCTCCGACACCCCCACCGGGCGCTCCACCTTCGCCCACGTCCCCGGCGAGTGATTCAGAAGGGTGGCACGGGCGGCTCGTCCGCCCGTGCTGTTGCAATCCACGCATCCGAACTCCAAAGCGGGCGCCCGTCGCTCTGCGGTAGTGGTTCACTTTGACCTGTAGTCTGCGCCACGATGAACGCGGCCAACTGGTTGGTGTCGCGGGGACGCTTTGGCTTGCTTGATCGGGAAGGCATCGTCTAGAATGTACCCATGCCGTTGGGATCGACTGGCCGCTACAAACTCGACTGGACTTGGCGCGACGTGTTCTGGATCGCCATCCTGCTCGCGGTGATCGCCTTGGGCGCGTACTGCCAGACGCAGCGACCCTGATTTTCAGACTAGCCCACCACCCGCTCTGCCCGCGGTGAGGCTCCATCACTTCCCCAACAAATACGCCTCATCCGTCAACATCCGCCGCATCCGCACCGCAAAGCTCTCCCGCGGCGGAGCCGTCCCCGCCGCGTTGAACGCCAGCCGGCACCCCACATCCGCATACCCCTCCGAATCCCCCGCATCAAACGGCAGGGCCTTGTCAACGGCCAAATCCGGTGCCGAGAGCGCGGAGCCCCCGATCACACCCAGCGTCACTTTTCCCAGCACATCCCCCACGGCGCTGGGAGCCGCTCGCTCAAACTGCGGCCCATCCTCCACCACCAGCTCCGCCACATTCCCCACCAGGTGATGCACCCGCGCACCGCCCCCGACGCTCGTCGGTGCGAACCACAACACGCCGTCGTTCCCCGCACGGGACCTGGCGTTCTCCCCCTCGGAGAGCTTCGTGCCCGCCGGAACAAACGCCCCCTTGTCCGGCCACGGAAACCCATCCTTCCGCGACACCTTCGACTGTGAAGCCAAAATGTGGGCCCGCTGCTGCTCAAACATCTGATCGCGCAGATTCGCCCCCGGCGGAACCGCACCCCCGTCAAACTCTCGATGCGCCGCCAGCCACTCCGCGCTCGTCGGAAACCTCGCCCCGGCCAGCCGCGCCACGTACGCGAGCGTGTACGCCGGAATTTCCTGCAACGGCGAATCCGGCGTCGGCTCCCCGCCCGCCCCGTCCTGCACCCGCGCGATCTGCCCCGGCTTGAGAATCCCCGCCGGATACCCCGGCAGATCCGGACTCATGTTCGAATCCATCTGCATCCACGACTGCGTCGTCAGCATTCCCTTCGCGTCCAGCGTCCACCCGCGCGGCGTCACCCACACATTCAGCGCAGGCAAGTCCTTCTTGAAGTCGGACCACGCACTCCCCCCCGCGGCGTCCAGGATTTCTTTCGCATCCCCGATCGAAAGCTCCCGCGTACACAAATAAACAGCCGCCTCCGGGTCCGGCCCCGGCACCGCCACGCGCACGAACACCAGCGTCGTCTGCCCGCGCGTGAACGTCAGGTCCGCCGTCACCGTGTCCAGGTTCACCTGCCACTTCCCCCCGCCCATCTTCGCCGGTCCCAGCGTCCTCGGATCCACCTTCGGCCGCACGATCTCCTCAGACCGGATGATCGGCGCGGCGTCCTTCAGCAGCTTCGCCACACTCGGCGCACTCATCACCTCCGTCCCCAACCCGCGCACACCCTTATCAAACGCCCCCGCCATCTCCACCACCTGCGCATCCTCCGCATCCGGCTTGATCCCCGCCCGCAGCCGCGCCAGCATCACGTTGTACTTCACCACCGGCGGCAGCGTCCCCTCATCCACGCTGAACTCCGCCATCTTCGCCATCGCCCCCTCGAATGCCCGCGGCTCGCGCACCGAAGCCGCATATCGCCCCCACCGCGCCGACAGATCCGCCCCAAGCTGCCGCGCCAGCGGCTCATGCCGCGCCTGCGGCAGCTTCGAAATCACTCCCGCCAGCGACGCCTTCAGCCGCGCCCCCTGTTCCATCTGCTCGGCCGTCCGCGGCCACCCCACATCCGCATCCCCCAGCCGCCGCCACGCCGCCAGCGTCAGTTCCGGCTTGCCCGCCTCCGGATTCAGCACCTTCCCCACCAGCACATCGATGCTCTTTTCCGCCTTCAACGCCTTCGTCGCCGCCACCCGCTCGCGAATGCTCGAGATCGACCCCTCAATCGCCGGCTCCTTCCCGATCGGATCGCTCATCCACTTCCCAACCACCGCCTCCAGCGACTCCGGCCCCGTCGTTTCCACTCCGCTGTTCGTCGCCTCCTCCGCCTTCCCGATCTCGCCGCGCATCTTCGTGAGCTTCTCCACCCAATCCCCGTATTCCTTCGAGGCCCCGGCTGCCGCGCTTTTCAACGCCTCCCCCGAAGGGTCCGGCGGCGTCGCCCCCAGCGATCGCATCACCTCACCCAGCCGCCTCTCCCGCTCCGCCGCCGACGCCTCCGCCAGCGATGCCGCCCAATCCGTCTGCGGCACGCCCTCCCCCGTCTTCACCATCGCGCCGGGAAAACTCTTCTCAACCTTCCCCAGCCCATCCGCCAGCGCATCCGCCCGCGCCCCCACTTCTTCGTAGTCCTCGTCCTTGAACCCGGCCATCGTCTCCCGCCACGCCTTCCACGCCGTGTTCACCGCCGCCGACCCCGGCGCAACCTCGTTCTTCGCGCTCAACCGCTGCCGCATCGCCCCCGCCGCCGCCGCAAACTCCGCCCGCCGCTTCTCAATCAACCCGTCCAGCGCAATCCGCACTCCCTCCAGCTCCCCCTTCACCCGCGCCGTCTCGCTCTCCACCCGCTCCTTGTTCGACCGCTTCCAGAACAGCTTGTCCGGCGCGAGCGCGGGCACATCCTCGTGCAGTTTCGCCAGCCGCGCCCCCACCGCCGGGTCCATCGTCCCCTTCAGCGGCTTGCCCGTCAGCTTCTCCGCCCCAGCATCCAGCGCGGCCAGCGGATCCACCTTGTACATCTCCCGCCGCGGATCCGCCGCCGGATCCAGCGAATGGTGGTTCACCACTTCCTTCAACCAGTCATTGCTCACCTGCACCGAAGGCGCCGCCCCCGCCATCGCCGCGTACTTCGCGCTCCCCGTGAAAGACTCGGCGTCGATCGTCGGCCATTCTTTGCGGGCAAACTCCGCCAGCTTCTCCGAAATCTCCGCCGCATCCGTCGCCTGCTTCTCCAGCTTGAGCAGATCATCGCGCTTCGGCGTCGTTCCATCCGACAAATCCGCCCCGACAATCTTCGCCGCATTCGGCCCGATCTTCGCCAGAATCGGATCTCCCATCGTCGCAATCGCCGCCTGGCTCTCCTGCACCTTCGCCCAGGCCGCGTCGATCTTCGCCACCACCGACACCAGCGACAGCACCGAATCCACCGCCACAGCCGGATCGGGCGCCTTATCCGGGTTCACATCCCCTGCGGCCGCCTCCAGCAACCCCGCCGGACGATTCCATCCCAGCTGACGGAACGCCGCCGCCTTCTCCTTCAACCCCTGCGGCGCCTTCCACCCGTCCGTCAACCCCTTCTTGATCGCCTCCACCGACGCCAGCGCGGCCTGGGTCTTATCCACGCCCGTATCGCTCCGCGCATGATCCGTCGGCGTATTGGCCAGCGGAGAAAGGTCCGTATCCCGCGCCACGTGCGCGATCGACCACGGATCAAACCCCTCCGCGATCCCCGGCAGTGAGAGTAGTTGCTTCAACTGCGGATCCGTCGCCGCGTACGCCTCGCGCCGCGTGGCAAACCCGCTCTCCCGAAGCCCCATCGTCGGCGGCTTCCCCAGCCCATCCTGGAACAAGCTGTACCACCCGCGATAGGCCGCGCACAAATCCCGCCACTCCTGCGCGTGCTTGTCCGGCTGCTCGTTCCATTTCACGATCGTGATAACTTCCCGGTGCGTGTAGTGCCACGCCACCGCGCCCCCAACGCCCACGGCCAGCAGCACCCCCGCCGCCATCGCCAGCATCCCCGAGCGCGATTTCTTCGCGACCGCCAGCGGCACCAATCGCGCCGCCAACTCATCCAGCGTCGGCCGCGCCGCCCGCGGATTCGGGTCCAGCAGCGTGTTCACCAACTCCCGCCACTTGGCCCCATCCCCGCCGAGCGCACCCCACGCCGGGGACTGCTCCACCGGCCACCCGCCCCGGAACTGCGTGTGCAGCACGAGTGCATGAATCAGCACTCCGACCCCGCGCAAATCCGCCAGCCGCACATCCTCGGAATCCGGCTTTGCATCAACCACGGGATCGCACAGCAGCACCCGCGCCAACCGCAGTTCCTTGTTCACATCCCCGCAGATCAGCACGTTCGACGGCTTCAGGTTCCCGTGCCCGCGCCCCATGTGCCGCTCAAGATCGCGCAGCCCCTCCACCACCTCCCCCACCAGCCACGCCAGCGTCGCGCCATCCAGTTGCACGCGCCCCGCAAACAGCTTTTCCGCCGACGCGATCGTCGCCAGATCCGTCACGCAATACGCCGCGCCCCCCTCTCCCTCCCCCGCGCGCCCGATCGCATACACCTTCGCCCACCGCCGCGCGCACTCCGCATGATCCCCGATCTTCTTCGCCCCCTCCGCTGCCGCCACAAACGCCCTCATCGCCCGCGACGACTGCTCCGCGCTGAGCACCAGCTCATCAGGCCGGCACGTCTTCACCACAAACGCAACATCCGACTCCGCTCCATCCTTGGCCGCGGCGTGTACACACCCCAACCCCGTGCGGTGCAGTTCGCGAACGATCGTGTACGGGCCGTATCCAGGCATGTCGGGATCATACTGGCAATGGCCCGCCCGTTGCACGTTCGTTCTACCATGCCCCGACCCGCCCTCCTCACTCCCACTTCCCACCTCCCTCCTCTGCCCCAGGACTTCCCATGCTCCGCATTCTCCACGTCGGTCTCGGCCCCCTCGGAAAGATCATGATCGCCGACATGGCCCGCCGCAGCGGGGGGGGCGTGGCCCGTGTCGCGGCCGCAGTGGACGTCGACCCCGCCCTCATCGGCAAAAAGCTCCCCACCATCGTCCCCGAGTCCCCCTTCCACTGCACCGTCGTCGGCTCCATCTCAGAGGCCGTCAAAGCCGCCGGCCCCAACGCCTTCGACGCCGCTCTCCTCACCACCTCCAGCGACCTCGCCAAGTGCATGGGCTCCCTTCGGGAACTCCTCGCCCTGGGCCTTCCCGTCGTCTCCACCTGCGAAGAACTCCTCTTCCCCTGGCTCCGCCACGCCGCGCTGGCCGAAGAACTCCAGCAACTCGCCCTCAAAACCGGCGGCCGCGTCCTCGGCACTGGCGTGAACCCCGGCTTCCTTATGGACACGCTCCCCGTCGCCGCCACCGCCGTCTGCCGCGAAGTCCGCTCCGTCAAGGTCTGGCGCATCCAGGATGCCACCCCCCGTCGCATCCCCTTCCAAAAGAAAATCGGCGCCGGCCTCGACGACGACGCCTTCGCACTCCGCATCAAGGACGGTTCCCTCCGCCACGTCGGCCTCGGCGAGAGCGTCCACTTCATCGCCCACTATCTCGGCTTGAAGATCGACCGCTGGGAAGAGTCCATCGAAGCCGTGAAGGCCGACCGCGACATGCCCGCGGCCATCGGCCCCATCGCCAAAGGCAAAGCCGCGGGCGTCCGGCAAGTCGCACGCGCATACGGAACCCCCGCGGTCACGCGGGGGCCTCAGGGACCTCACGCGCCCAGCCCTCTCCCGAACCCCAACGCACCCCCCATCATCGAAATGACTTTCCAGGCCGCCATCGGCCAAGCCGACCCCCACGACCGCGTCCTCATCGACGCCGATCCCCCCATCGACCTCATCCTCCGCGGCGGCGTCCACGGCGACATCGCCACCAGCGCCATCTCCCTCAACGCCATCCCCTCCCTCATCGCCGCCAAGCCGGGATTGCACACTATGGCCACCGTTCCGCTCGTTCACTTCATTCGCGGATAAAAACGTCACGCACAGGTACGCGGAGGACACGCCGAGATACACAGAGGGGGAAAGGGAGTGGCAGAAAGGCGTGAACGCCGATTCCCGATCTGATCCGGTTTTCTTTCCCCCCTTCCTCCTCCGCGAACCTCTGCGTGCTGCCTTTCCCATGCCACCAAACACCCCCCCAGACCGCTCCCACATCCTCACCGAGCAGCGCAACCCCCGCTCGATGAATCTGCACGAGCTCTCCGTCGCGGAGTGCGTCGCCCTCTTCAACGCCGAGAACCGCCTCATCAACGACGCGATGGACAAGGCCGCGCCAGCGCTCGCCGCATTCATCCAGGCCGCCGAACCCCGCTTCATCGCCGGCGGCCGCCTGATCTACCTCGGCGCGGGCACCAGCGGCCGCCTCGGTGTCCTCGACGCCAGCGAGTGCCCCCCCACTTTCCAGACACCTCCCGATCGCGTCATCGGCCTCATCGCCGGCGGCGACGCCTCCCTCCGCACCAGCAGCGAAGGCAAAGAAGACGACCCGAACGGTGCCGCCCCCGCCCTCGACGCCCTCAAACTCACCGCGCAAGACATCGTGCTGGGAATCGCAGCGGGCGGCACGACGCCGTACGTCCTCGGCGCTCTCCACCACGCCAAACGCACCAGCACTCCCGCCTCTTCACATCCCACATCCCACCTCCCACATCCCACATCCCCGCTCACGGGCCTGCTCGTCTGCACGCCGATCACCAAACCGCCCAGCGCAGATCACCTGATCATCCTTGAAACCGGCCCCGAACTCCTCACCGGCTCCACCCGCCTGAAGGCCGGCACCGCCACCAAGCTCGCCCTCAACACCATCTCCACCACCCTCATGATCCGCGCCGGCCGCGTCTACCAGAACCTCATGGTCGACGTCCGCGCCACGAATGACAAACTCCGCGACCGCGCGGCACGCATCATCGCCACACTCACCGGCCTGACTCGCGAAGAGTCTTTCGCACTGCTGGATCGTGCGAATGGAAATGTGAAGATTGCAATGGCGATGTACCAGCACGGGCTCGACCTCGTCGCAGCCAAGGCGTATTTCACGGATCACAACGGACGATTATGAGGCCAGCGGCACGCTCAGAATTTCTCGCGATCCGGATGTTTCCACAGCGACCGAATGACCTTCGGCACATCGCGAGCGCCGTGAGACACGCACAGCACGTCAATTGTCGCGGGCGTCACGCGGTACACCATGAAGTGCTTAGGAAATCCGATGATCCCGAACCGGCGAATCTCCGGGATTCGCGGCCGACCCAGAGTCATCTGCCTGCCCAGATATGGGAACGCGAGCAGATCAGCCGCAGTCAACCGCACCGCCTGCAGGAACCGCCGCGCCGCTTCCTCGCTCTCATTCCCGATGTACGCTGCATACTCGTCCATCTCCTTCCGCGCCGCTATTCCAAAGCGTGGCTCTCGCATCACGCCGCCCTTCGTTTCGCACGCTTCGACCCCCTCGCCGCCTTGATCGAGGCCTCAAGCTTCGCCGCCCGTTCGGCCCACCACGCATCGTCCGCAACCTCGAACGGCCCCTTGAGCGCGGCCTCGATCCTGTCTTCCAGCCAAGGCGGTGCCTGTTGGTCGCGATGTTCGCGGAGCACGTGGCGGATGTACTCACTCACGTTGGCGAATCCGCCGCGACGTACCTCACGCTCGACCACAGCCCGCTGGGCCGCCGGCAGTGAGATATTCATCGTGGTTTGCTTTCCCGTGCTTCGACGCTTCGCCATGGTGGCCTCCCACCTCAGTATATCGCGACAGCGATTTCCGGGCCATCATTCTTGGCATACTTTGCCATAGCCCCCCCCGCTTTAACCCACCCCCACACGCCCACTTCTCCTCCAACTCGGTTCCCACCATCCCCCATCCGACATTCCTCACGCCACCCCGCTCTCCGCAAATGTCCCCACCGCGTTCGCCTCCGCGATCAATCGCGCATGCTTCGCCAGATACTCCATCACCGTCGTCACCACCACCGCGTGGCTCCATGTCAGCGGGCTCACGCTGATCATCTCGCCCGTGTATGGGTGATACTGCTCGGCAAGCACGCCGCTCGCCTTCGCCCGCGCTGCGGCCCATTCCAGCAGCGGCAGCGCGCCCCGCAACTCTTCGGGCGTGTGCGCCAGCGCGATCCGGTGCTGCGCATGCCAGAGCGTGCAGATCACCCACGGATTCCCCGGCACGCTCTCCACGTTGTCCCGCTCCACCTGGTGGTAATAGTCCCGCTCATACCGCGCGCACCCCCCGACCGATGTCTTGACCCATAGCCGCTCCCACAGCGACTTCATCTCGCTCACCACCATCGGGTTCCCCGGCCGCAGCGCACCGAAGGCCCACAGCGCGTGGTTCGCGCTGTCGCGCGTCATGTCCAGCCGATACCCCGTCACCTTCGCCTCCACGCCCTCCCCCTCCTCGATCGGCGTCGCCATCCGCGCAAACCGCGTCTGCTCCGTGCTCCACAGGTGCTTCTGCAGCGCATCTCGCATCCGCTCTGCCGCAAGCTGAAACGTCTCGGCCCGCTCCACATCCCCGAAATCCCGCGCAAACGCCGCCGCCGCGTTCAACGCCCCGATCGTCGCCGACACCGTAAACGTGTGAATCCCGCGACGCTCCTCCCACAAATCCCAGCTCGGCCGCGGCAGCCCGTTCGTATCCACATGCGTCATCAGCCACTGCGCCGGCTGCGCCACCAGCGCGTTGTACAAGGGTTTCACGAACTCCACATCCCGGAACGCCTCGAAGTGCTGCCGCAACGCCCACAGCACCAGCGCCGTCTCATCCTGCTGGATCGGCAGCACCTGTTTGCCGCCATTCACCCACGGGTGCCAGCTCGAGGCCAGATGCCCCGCCGGCGTGTACTTGTGCATGAAGTACCCGTTCTTGTTGATCACCCGCGCGCAGTACCGGAAAAAATTCCGGCTCAGCTCGCTCTGACCCGTCTGCACCAGCGCATACGCCACCAGCGCGCCATCCCGCGGCCAGCAATACGCATAATGGTCACCCGCAAAGTGGCTGATGTCGCTGTCCGTCGCCGCGATAATCGCCCCGCGGTTATCAATCTGCGTCCGCAGAATCAACTGGCTCCGCAGGAACAGCTCGCGCACGCTCTCGGGCAGCACCCCCGTGTCAATCGTGTCCTTGCGTACCCACAGCTTCCAGTACGCCTCAGTCCGCGAGAACATCTTGTCCACGCCCTTGTTCCGGATTACCCGGCTCAGCTCGCGCACCCGCTCGTAGCTGTCCCCGCACGCCATCCAGAACGTCGCGCTCGCCTCCCCGCCCGCCGGCACGCTCAGGTTCACCCCCGCCGTTGCGTCCACGCTCCCCTGGCTGATCGCATTCCGCCCCAGCACCCCATCCTCCGCATCGCGCCACGTCCCTTCCGCCCCGCCCATGCGCTTGGTCCCGATCGACCAGTGGTGCACGCCCATCTTCTGCTGGGCACCTTCCCCCTCGCACGCGTTCACCAGAAAGTACGAGTCGTCCTTGTACAGCACCAGCCCGCACGTCTCGGGATCAAAGTCGCACGTATCACCCACCGGCGATTCCTTGATGGAAAGATCGACGTGGTAGAACAGCCGCACATCCCGCGCCGGCCGCTGCCCGCCCTGATCCACCGCTCCCGGATGTCGCCGATCGCGCACCAGAATCCGGCGCAGATACACCGGCTCGTGGAAGTCCACCGCGTCGTTGCACACCAGTTCCAGCCCCAGCTTGTCGTTGATCAGCCGCACCTCGGTCACGAGCGTGTCCTGCCGGTACCGCATGTCGCGCCGCCAATCGGCGTGGTCGATCCACGAAAACGCCCCATCCGCCCACACCCCGAACCGCTGCACGTGCCCCCCCGTGTGGTTGTACCGCCCCACACACGGGTAATAAATGTCCCGAACGCGATACAGCTCATCGAAGTTGATGAGCAAATCCCCGTTCCCGACTGGAATATCGCGAGCCATAGCCCTCCTGGCTGGTACGTGCCGACGGTCCGACCGCCACTCGATTGTTGGCGATCTTCCGTCTCTGTTCTTTCGACGATTTCCGCCCTCGGAATCACGCCCGATCAGGCCTGACTCACCATCGCCGGATCCGCGGCCGCCGCACCCTCACCCAGCGCCGCGATCCGCGTCCGCACGTCCCCGATGTACGTGATCCTGATCCCGAAGTTCTCCCCCACCTTCACCGCCTGCCCCGCCCCCACCGGCTTGTTGTTCACCAGCAGCGTCAGTTCCTCGTCGGACCCCTTCGGCAGCTCGATAATCGCCCCCGGTCCCAGCGCGCAAACCTCCGAAACCCGCATCGAGCGCTCCCCCAGCGACACGATGATGGGAACTTCCAGCGAAAGTATGCCCTTGATGTCCGACGCCATGCCCCCGTTATCGGCCACCGAACGCTCCCTTCTTCGCCCGAATGCCGATATACTTCTGAGTGCCGAAACGTCGCCCGTCAACTCCCGCCTCCAGACCTGCTGCCACCCGTTCTCGGGCTCCCAAGGCCCCGCCTCAGGAGTTCCGCCTCGATCGTTCCGCCTTTTCCGTCGCCTCGCTCGCCAACGCGGACGACGACGGGGCTTTTGGGGCAACCAAGACACCCCACGAACGCATGATTGCTCTCAACTACCTGCGCAGGATGGCCTATGGCGATGCCGCTTCCGCCCGACTTCAAAGAGTTCTTGAAGTTGTACAACCACCAATGCCCGAGACACCCAAGAAACGTCGTCGTTCAAAGTGATCACACCGACGATGACATTCACTCGTACCGCCCCACAATCAGCGTCACATTGTGCCCGCCGAACCCGAACGTGTTGTTCATCGCGTACTTCACACGCCGTTCCCGCGCATGGTGCGGCACCAGATCAATATCAAACGCCGGCAGCGGCTTCCCCTGCTCATCCCGCCCCGGCGAGGGATTGTCCAGGTTGATCGTCGGCGCGATGATCCCGTCCCGCACCGCGTGAATGCACGCCACCATCTCGATCGCCCCGCTCGCCCCCAGCCCGTGCCCGTGCATGGACTTGGTGCTGCTCATCAGCAGCTTTCCCCCGCGGCTCTTGAGAACATGGTCCCCGAAGACCGCCGTCACCGCCTCCACCTCCGCCTTGTCCCCCAGCGGCGTCGAAGTCCCGTGCGCATTCACATAGTCGATCTCCCCCGGATTCAGCCCCGCATCCGTCAGCGCCCACCGCATCGAGCGGGCCGCCCCGCGCCCCTGCGGGTCCGGCGCAGTGATGTGCGACCCATCCGAGCTATTCGCGTGCCCCACCAGCTCCGCGTAGATCGTCGCCCCGCGCTTCTTCGCGTGCTCTTCCGTCTCCAGAATCACCATCGCCGCACCCTCGGACATCACGAACCCGTCGCGATCCACATCAAACGGGCGGCTCGCCTTGGTCGGCTCATCGTTCCGCGTGCTCAGCGCCTTCATGGTCATGAACGCGCCCACACACAGCGGGCTCACCGACGCCTCCGCCCCGCCGGCGATCACCACATCGCACCGTCCCATGCGCAGCTTGTCGATCGCATCCCCGATCGCGTGCCCGCTCGACGCGCACGCCGTCGTGTGCGAGGTCGATGGCCCCTGCAACCCGTAGAGAATGCTCACCTGCCCCGTGCACGCGTTGGCCATCAGCCGCGGCACCGTGAACGGATTGATCCGGTCCGGCCCCCGATCCCGCATCACATACACGCCATCCTCAATCGTCGTGATCCCCCCGACGCCAGATCCGATCACCACGCCGCACCGCTCGGGATTTTCCTTCTCGAAGTCGATCCCCGAATGCCGCACGGCCTCCACCGCCGCGTTCATCCCCAGCAGCGCAAACCGATCAATCCGCCGCGCGTCCTTCGGCTCGATCCAGTCCCCGGGCGTCCATCCGGCCACCTGCCCGGCGATCTGGCACGCCCACTTCCCCGGATACTTGTCGAACCCCTCTCCTTCAAACCGTGTGATCCCGCTCCGACCGGCGCGCATCCCCTCCCACGTCGCTTGCGCGGTATGGCCGAGCACGGTCAACGCGCCCATCCCCGTGATCACAATCCGCGGCGAGTTGTGCCGGTCGTTCTTCATGCGCCTGGGCCGCCGAATGACCGCTCAGTTCGCGCCGACCGCGGTCGCGATGAAGTCGATCGCCTGACCGACGGTCTTGATTTTCTCCGCCTGCTCGTCGGGAATGCTCGTCTCGAACTCGTCCTCGAACTCCATGACCAGCTCGACCGTGTCGAGAGAGTCGGCGTTCAGGTCCTCGACAAACGAGGTGGCGCGTGTGATCTGGCCCTTGTCGGCGCCCATCTGGTTCGCGACGATTTCGATGACCTTCGCTTCAATTTCCTGCTTCGTCACTGTCCGGGCCTCCCAAGCTCGTGGTCTACCGAATCCCCCGCGAACGCCTCCCCGGACATACCGGGGAGCAAGGTCGAAATATAGCCGGGAGCAACCAACTCGCCAAATCCATCCATTTGAGGGGCATGGTCGGGTCCACCCCCGTCCTTTCGCGCCGGTCTTGCGCTTCCCATCGCCGGTTCTCCGCTTCGCCCCCTCCCAATGGCGATTTGCATGCACCCAAGCCCCCCGCCTTCCCTCCCGCACTGATGTTCCCTCGCCCGATAGCCGATTCCCCGCGTTGGACGGGTGCTTCACTTCCTTCCCAACTCGATCCGTCCCCGCCGCTCATTCGTACCGAACTCCTGAAAGCAAAGATCTCCACCATGCCCCGCATGCCCCACGAGCCCGAAGCATTCGCCGAATCCGTCGCGGCCATGCTGCGCCGGGTCCAGCCGGATCACTCGATCCAGCTCGCCGGTCCGCGCGAGCTCATCGTGGATGGCCGCCGTCTCGATCTGGAAAATCTCAACCGCCTCGTCAACCGCGACCCCGAGCGCGGCGTGGAAATCGTCGAGCACTATCTCGACCACCTCTTTTCCACCGAGAGCATGGTCCTTTCCAGCGCAACCTACGAGTTCGCCAAGCCGCGCATCATGCCGCGCATCCAGCCCGAGAGCATCTTCAACCACCTCACCCGCGAGCAGGTCGCCCACGTCCCCTACGTCAACGGCACCGTCGTCGTCTTCGTCATGGACCTGCCCCACATGACCGTCAGCGTCACCACCGAGCAGATGATCAAGTGGGGCGTCGGCGCCGAAGACCTCGAAGAGATCGCCCGCAAGAACCTCGACCGCTACGTCCCCGAACTCTCCGTGCAACTCGTCGAAAGCCGCGAGGGCGGCAAGGCCGCCATCGTCTCAGAGCAGGACGGCTACGACGCCGCACGCCTCCTCCTCTCCTCGCTGCACCGCCGCCTCGCCCCGCAGCTCGGCGGCGACTTCTTCGTCGCCACCCCCGCCCGCGACATGTTCATCGCCATGACCGGCAACCCGGAGCCCTTCATGAAGCGTCTCGTCAACCGCGTGCAGCAGGACTACAAGCGCCTCCCGTACCCCATCACCGACGCCCTCTTCTTCGTCACCCGCGACGGCGTCGCCGGCACCGAGCAGATGGGCAACGCCGAAGCCGCGTAACCCGTTAGGGCGGGGTCTCCCCCTAGATTTCCATACGCCCCCGCGCCCCACTGGCCTCCGCGCGCCCGCTCGCCGCTGCTGGTTTACCCCCTCCATCGCCCGGCCCCACACCCGATCGCCCTTGCGCCGGTGTATTTCTCCATTTACACTACACAACAATTTGCGCTCGAATCTCTCTGACCGAACGCATGTTTGACGATCACGTCTTGCAATGTTTCCCGTTTTTGGGTAACTTGCATTACCTTCCGCCGCGGGCCAGGATTTGCCCGTCCCCTTGTTGGGCTCGGGTTCTTGCTCGCCGTCGTGGTCGGCCAGACGGAGTGCTCGCCTCATGAATCGTCCATCCCCCTTGTCGCGGCCTCGGTCGCGTGCGTGGTCTGCGCTGTTCATCGCCCTCAGCGGAGCAATGCTCGCCGCAGGCCTCGCTCCTCGCACCGCTCTCGCCCAGCCCGCCGCCACAGACCTCGGCGCACTCACCACCGCGGCTCCCGTGGACATCACCGGAATCGGCCTCGGCACCCCCTCTGTAGTCTGGTACAAGTTCACCATCTCCGCCGTCTCCCCCGCCATGTTCCTCGACATCGATGTCAATGGAACCGTGATCAGCTTCAACGACACCATGATCGGCCTCTACGACGGCCTCGGCAATCTCGTCGCTTCCAACGACGACGACGGACCAGGCGCCCTGAGCGAACTCTCCTTCGGCGCATCCTCCCCCGCGCGCTCCAGCTTCGCCGACGGCGTTCCCTTCCACGGTCAGGATGGCCCGCTCGTCGCCGGAACGTACTACTTCGCCCTCGCCGCCTACCCCACCAACTTCGGGGCCACCGGCTGGACCGTCACCTCCAGTTCCACCCAAAACGGAACCGCCGCCGTGCATCTGCGCCTCGGTCCCCCCGGCGCCATGCCCATCGCCGACGCCGGCCCCAACCAAACCGCCCCCGAAGGGACCGCCGTCTCGTTCGACGCATCGGCCAGTTCCGGCGGCCTCGGCTGCCCCACCGCGCTCACCTGGACTCAGATCGCCGGCCCCCCGGTCACGCTCGATCTGACCGATCCAGCGCACCCCACCTTCATCGCCCCACAAGTCTCCGTCGGCGGCGCGACCGTCACCTTCCGCCTCGACGTCGCCACCTGCCCCAGCGGAAGCATCTCCACGATCGTCAACGCCACCATCACCAACGTCAACACGCCTCCCCAGGCCGAGGCCGGCCCCGACCAGACCGTCGCCGAAGCCAGCATCGTCACTCTTGACGGCTCCCTCAGCTTCGATATCGACAACGACCCCCTCGGCTTTGCCTGGGTGCAGTCCGCCGGCCCCGCCGTCTCCCTCGATCTGACCGACCCCCGCCACCCCAGCTTCACCGCGCCCTTCGTCGGCCCCGCCGGCGCAACTCTCTCCTTCACCCTTGGCGTCAGCGACGGTACCGCCACATCCACCGACTCCGTCGACGTCATCGTTCAGAACGTCAACCACCCCCCCGTCGCCAGCGCAGGCCCCGACGGCACCTTCAATGAAGGAACCACCGTCTCCCTCAACGCCTCCGCCAGCAGCGACCCCGATGGCGACTTCCTCACCTTCTCCTGGCAGCAGATCAGCGGCCCCGCCGTAACCCTCTCCAGCGCATCCAGCCCCACCCCCACCTTCACCGCCCCGCAGGTCAGCGCCTCCGGTGCCACCCTCGTCTTCCGCGTCACCGTCAGCGACGGCCTCCTCTCCCGCACCGACGATGTCACCATCCTCGTCCACAACGCCGTCACACCCCCCGATTGCTCCAAGGCACGCCCCAGCGACTCCGTCCTCTGGCCCCCCAACCATCGCCTCGAGCCCATCTTCATCCTCGGCGTCGGCGATCCCTGCCATAGCTTGGCCTGCATCACCATTCTCAGCGTGACCCAGGACGAGCCCATCCGCGGCCTCGGCGGCGGCGACACCGGCCCCGACGCCATCATCATCGGCCCCATCGTCCTCCTCCGCGCCGAACGCGCCGACAACCGCAACGGTCGCGTCTACCACATCAACTTCCGCGCCACCAATGCCGGCGGGTCCTGCACCGGCTCCGTCACTGTCACCGTCCCGCACGACCAGGCCCACAACGCCGTGGACAGCGGCCAGACCTTCAACTCCGTCGGACCGTGATCGAGTACATCTGACGTCAGCAACATTCAAAACCGGCCGTGGGGATACACCCCCCGCGGCCGGCTTTTTTTCCCCACCATCCTGCCCATCAAGATCGACGACCCCTGCACGTCCAGCCCCACGGAGCGCAGTCATACCGATCGCACAAAGGACACACGCCCCGGATGAGCGAGTCTTGGGGGGGCGAGCGAATCCCGCGGATTTCCGCCCGCAGTTGAAGTGCGTTTGGAATCACCCGCTGACCCCGGCAAAGGCCTTCGCTATTCCACCCCATCCGGCACATTCAAATCCGGCACATACGTAAACGCGATCCCACCCCGCGCGCTCTCCCGCACCCCATGCACCGCCGCGCTGTACACCGCGTTCCGCCCGAATCGCACATTGATCGCATCCACGGCGCGGCACAGTTCCTCGCTCTTCCGCTCCTCCGCAAACAGCGGCGCCGTTGCGCTCGCATCCGCCACCAGCTCGCTCAGCGTCACGCCCACCTGCTTCGGTCGCCCCGGCGGCCGCATATTCCATAGCCGCGAAAGCTGCTCAGCGCACTGCACCGTGTCGCGGCACCCCGCCGGCAACGCCACCGACGAATGCCACCCCGCCGATCGCCATCCCCCCGGCCCGCCAAACCCTCCTCCCCCCTCCCCCGGCGGCGGCTCGATCGACAGATTCAGCGTCAACCGGCCCGCGGCGTACTCCATCTGCCGCATCCGGGCCGCCGCCTTGTGCAGCAGCCGAATCGCCACCGCCCGCGCCTGATCGTCGCTCCGCAGCGCAGGCGGCAGCACATGCTGATGCCCCACACTGCGTTTGCGCGTCGGCTCCTCGTGCGTGATCTCCCCGCGCAGCCACAGATGCCAGTAGCTCCCCAGCACGCTCTCCCACAGCCCCACCATCCGCGCCTCATCCAGCGAACACAACTGCTCCACCGTTCGCACACCTCGCGACATCAATCGCTGGTTCATCCGCGGCCCGATCCCCGGCAAATCGATCAGCTCCAACTCGTACAGCCGCCCGGGCAGCTCGTCCTTCCGAATAATCACCAGCCCATCGGGCTTCATCATGTCCGTCCCGACCTTCGCCAGAAACCTGTTCGGCGCAATCCCGATCGAGCAGCGCATCGTCTCCCCGACGCGCTCCCGGATCGCCCGCTTGATCCGCCCCGCCAGCGCACCTGCCGCCCCCGGCTCCCGCTCGTTGGGCGCAAGCCGGCACGACACCTCGTCGATCGAGTGGATCCCGTCAATCGGAATGCACGTGTCGATCGCCTCAATCAGCTTGTGATGCAGCCGCACATACTCGCTCGGCCGCGCATCCACAATCTCGATCTTCGGACACAGCGCGATCGCCTCCCCCACCCGCATCCCCGTCTTCACGCCAAACGCCTTGGCCTCATAGCTCGCCGCGATGCAGCAGCCGCTCGCCGCCACCACCGGCGCCACCGCCACCGGCCGCCCGCGCAGCTCCGGCCGCAGATGCTGCTCGCACGATGCGAAATAGCTGTTGAAGTCGATGAAGAGAGATCGCAGGGACATGTGGTGGCGCGGTGCTGGAGGAGCTTGAATATCGGCATTTGTACGTATACCGTACAAGATACGATCTTCAGCTCCAAACACAACCCCATTTTGAAAAATGCGGACGAGATTCCTCATCGCCCGTAGGAACAATCGTGACGCATGCCCCATCAGGCGGCGCGGCGTTTCTTCCTGACCGCTGTACGCCCGGGGGCCCTCTTTGGAATCGCCACGACCTCCCCAGCCGCATCACGAGCATCCTGTCTGGCGCGGATCATGTCCATCATCCCTTGAACCGTCCCGCCGCCCTTCTTCCAGAGCTTCGCCCGCGCCCGTCGAATTTCGGTGATCTCGGGCTCTTCCCGCAGTTGCGGAACTGGCTTGCGCTTCATGACCCGGCCTCCTACGTGAGATAATACGGAGTAACCAGTGCCGGAACAAGCAAGCCCAGTCTTGCGTTGATGGTGGTCAGGTGCCGGGCCTTGTTCACGTTGGCGAGATGCGTGCAGTTCCATGTGAGCACAAAATCGACCGCATGGACCGAAGCCAATGCGACGTGAACCGCGTCCCGACCCCCGTCGTCCGGCATGAGATGATGAGCAATGTACTCGGCCACAACTCCGTCAACCCTCGGATCGACCTGCAACAGCGTGACCCCTTCAAGAAGGGCCAATCGCGGCGCCGCTCGCTCCGGCGGCGCCTGCTCCAGTTCGTCGATCACGGCCGTGGAAGTGACCAGTGTGTATTTGTGTCGTAGATGATCCCACCAATGTCGCGTCTGCTTGTGCCATGCCAGCGCCTGCACCGACTTCCGTGACGTGTAGTAGAAACTCGGGATCGTGGTTTCAATGTAGACCGATGCCATTCCCCCAGCATACCAACCCGCTGTACCCTTCCCCGTGATCCTCCTCATCGACAACTACGACTCCTTCACGTACAACCTCGTGCAGCGCCTCGGCGAGATCGACGGCTCGCTGCACGTCCACGTCGTCCGCAACGACCGCATCACCCCCGACCAAGCCGAAGCCCTCAACTCCGGCAAGGGTCCTTCCCACCTCATCATCTCCCCCGGTCCCTGCACGCCCAAAGAAGCCGGCTGCTCCGCCGCCATGATCGAGCGCTTCGCCGGCCGCATCCCCGTCCTGGGCGTCTGCCTCGGCCATCAGACCATCGGCGACCTCCACGGCATGACCGTGCAGCGACACGTCGTTCCCATGCACGGCAAGACCTCCCCCATCCACCACGACGGCCAGGGCCTCTTTGCCTCACTTTCCAACCCCTTCACCGCCACCCGCTACCACTCCCTCGTCGTCCTCCCCGAAACCATCCCATCACCCACCCCCGACGGCCGCGGCTGGGCCGTCAGCGCATGGACCGACGAACCAATCGACGCCGCCAAACCCGCCGGCCCCACCCGCCGCGTCGTCATGGGCCTCCGCCGCGTCTGGGCCCACACCGAAACCCGCGCGCCGCTCGAAGGCGTGCAGTTCCACCCCGAATCCTTCCTCACCCTCGAAGGTCCCAAACTCCTCGCCAACTTCCTGAACACCACACGCCCGGGATGAGGCGGGCTTTGCCGCCGAATCCCGCGGATTCCTCCCTCACCACGCCCGATACACTCCCACATGCTCCACCCCGCCCCCACCACGCCCATCGATCCCGCCACCGCACGCGGCATCCTTGAGTCCGTCCACTCCACCCACATCGTCGTCAGCTTCCCCAACACCAGCTACCAGATGCACCTCGCCACCAGCGCGCCCGTGCGCACCGAAGCCGGCAAGCGCATCCTCGGCGCCATCCGCGTCGACGCCCGCCGCGTCGATCTCGTCGATACCGGCGGCAAATACATCGAGCCCGTCTACGGCCGCCCGCGCCGCGTGCAGGGTCGCGTCGTCTCCACCAACGACTCCTCCCGGATTTTGCTCGTCGATGCCGGCGTCCCCATCCACCTGCACCTGCTCGACAGCCGCCAGCGCCCCGGAGACTTCGCGCCCGGCGATCTTGTCAGTTGCGATGTTCGTGACGGCGCGACGTTCACCGCCGCTCCCTGATCATTCCTCGTCGCGTCGGGCCGCAAAGAACGGCCGCACCAGCGGCAGCGCGATCGTCGCCACCTTGATTCCCATCCGCAGGATGCCGATCCCCTTGCCCAGGATTCCCTGCCCGCCGCCTCCCCCACCGCCCCCACTCCTCTCGCCGCCACGCTTGCTCCGGGCGGCAAACAGTCCCATCACCAGCGCGGCCCCCGCAGCCCACGGAATCGCCTTCATCGCCCCCTGCTTGGCCGTGGCGATCACCTCATGGATCTCCTGATGCATGGCCTCGTCGGCCAGCTCGCTCCATTCCAGCAGCCGCTGCTTGGCCTCGCCCACCGAGATGTCGCCGCCTTGTGCATCCATGTCGGAGTCATCCCGGGCCGCCCAGCGCGCCCTACTTGCTGATCCTGTTCGCCGCGTAGATCGCCCCGGCCGCCAGCGCCAGCGCAACCACACCCGTGATCGCGCTGGCCCACGCCTCGCCCAGGTCCTTGTGCATGCCCAGCCACATCGCCGCCAAAAGCAGCAACGATCCGCACAGCAGCAGGCCAGCGCCCACCAGCGTCACCGAGAATCCCAGCCCAAGCCGCGCCACAACTTTGCGCAGCTCGCGCCCCTCGGCCTCCGCCAGGCCTGCCACATGCACCGCGAACTCCGAAAGCCGCTTAAAAACCAAGGGGAGACCTCTCCATTCAGCGACGCGCCACGACCGCGCCCACCAGCAATCCAACGCCGAACGCGATCCCCACCGCCATGAACGGGTGATCCTCGATCTGCCCCTGGACCTGCTCCTTGGCCTGGCGGCTCTTCGCCTTCGCCGTCTCGATCGCTTCCTTGCCGCTCTGCTTGAGCCGCTCCGCCGCGCTCATCGCGCTCGTCCGCGCCGCGGACCCCGCGTCGCTCGCGAACACCTTCAAATCATCGCGCAGTGCTGCGAAATCCGTGCGCAGCGCATCCAGATCCTCGCGCAGACGATCCGAACCCCCAGAGCTTCCCATTGTTCCAGCAGTTGCACTCGACATCTTGAAAACCTCCTGAGTCCCCTCGAACGGCGATCACCGTTCCAAGCGGCCTTGAACTGATCCTAGTACGCCAACGAGTCCCCCGCCCACCCACGCGAGCGCCCGCACAAGTTCCCCTACTCAATCCGCGGATCCACCCACCTGTACAGAACATCCACCGCCAGATTCAGCAGCACCAGCACCGTTGCATAGATCAGCACCACGCCCATGATCAGAAACAAATCCTTGTTTAACACCGCGTTCACGAAGTGCTGCCCGATCCCGGGAATCGAGAACACCCGCTCCACCACGAACGATCCCGTCATCGCCGCCGCGCACGCCGGCCCCAGAAAGCTCAGCACCGGCAGAAACGCGTTCTTCAGCGCATGCCGCAGCAGCACGCTCCCCTCGCTCGCCCCTTTCGCCCGCGCCGTCCGAATGTAATCCGCGCTCAGGTGCTCCACCATCCCCATCCGCGTCAGCCGCGCGATGTACGCCGCCAGCGGCAGCGCCAGCGTCACCGCCGGCAGCACGATCTGCCCCGCACTCCCCCATCCCCCCATCGCCCCCCACCCCAGCCACACCGGAAACACCAGCACCAGCGCGGCCCCAATCACAAAGCTCGGCATGCTGATCCCCACCAGCGCAAGCCCCAGCGTTGAAAGATCCAGCATCGAGTTCGGCCGCGCCGCCCCGATCACCCCCGCCCCCACCCCCAGCACCGTCGCCAGCACCACCGCCAGAAATCCCAGCGTCATCGAGACCGGCAACCCCGCCGCCACGATCTCGTTCACCCGCCAACTCTCATATTGCAGCGACGGACCCAGATCAAACACATACCGCCGCGGCACCCCGCGCCCCGCCGCCATCGACTCCCGCTCCCGCGCCCCCGCCCGCCCCGACATCTCATCCCCCACCCACCGCACCCCCGTCGCGCTCGCCAGATACGAAACATAAAACCGCGGCAGCGAATCCAGGTTGTACTGCCGCTTCATCGCCTCGCGCACTTCCGCCGGCGGCTGACGCCCCTCCGGCTTGTCCAGCGGGCTCCCGGGAATCGCCCACGCCAGCACGATCGTCAGCGTGTAGATCACCAGCAAGATCAGCGGCAACTGCAACAACCGCCGCACAACAAGCCCGATCATGGCCTCCCCCCCGCTCTCGCCCCAGCCGCGGCCGGCCGCTCCCGCACCACATCCGCCCCCTTCCCATCCCCCAGCAGATCCATCTCATCCACGCTCTGATCCTGCAGCGGATGACTCGTCACCCCCGTCAACCTGTGCGGGTTGTACATGTACATGTCCACATACTGAAACACCGGCAGCAGCGGCAGATCCTCCTCCACGATCACCCGCTCCGCCTCCTTCATGATCCGCATCCGCTCCGCCCGATCCGTCGCCGCATCCGCCCGCGCCATCAACCCGTCGTACGCCTCCGACGAGTACTTCCGGTCGTTGTTCCCATCCCCCGTCCGGTTGATGTCCAGAAACGTCGCCGGATCGAGATAGTCCCCGTACCAGCTCGCCCGCGACATCATGTAGTTCCCGCTCCGCAGATCATTCTTAAAAACCTTGATCTCCCTCTGGATCATCTCCACGCTCACCCCAAGCGTCTCTTCCCAGTCCTTCTTCGCCGACTGCGCAATGAAGTCATGCCCCGCATCCCTTGTGTACAACACCTGGATCGTCGGCAACCCTTTCCCTCCCGCATACCCCGCCTCCGCCAGCAGCTTCTTCGCCTCCTCCACATCCCTCCCCAGGCCCCGCGGCGACTCATACCCCACAATCGATCCGCGCGGAATCAGCGTCGCCGAGGGCGTCTCCCCCACGCGCCGAACCTGCCCCGTAATCCGTTCCTTATCCAGCGCGAGCGCAAACGCCCGCCGCACCCGCTTGTCCGCAAACGGGTTCTCCCGCCCGTCCATCAGCTTCGGTGCGCAGTTGAAGTTGTAGAAGTACACGCCGAACGCCGGAAACCCATGCACCCGATCGCGCGGATCATCCGGCAGCAGCCGCTCGATCGTCGTCTGATCCAGCCCCTGCCCCCGCATCTTCTCGATCTCCCCCGCGTGCTCGCTCTCATATGCCCGCCGATCCGCCAGCAGATCCGCCCGGAACGGCGCGGAAACATCCGACAGCCAGTCGATCGCCCCGGACCGGCACGCCAGCACCTGCGCGCTCGTGTCCTCAATGCACAAGCACCGCACCGTCCCGAAGTTCACCCGGCCCCGATCCCAGTACGTCTCGCTCCGCGCAAAATCCATATCCCGCTTGAACCGCCACCCCGTCAGCGCAAACGGCCCGTTCCCCACCAGCACCCCCGGCTTGGTCCACCCCGCGCGACCGCTCATCCTGCCCGTCCCCGCATCCATCACCTCATACCCCGACACCAGCGGCGGATACACCGGGAAAAAAACCGCGAACGCGCACAAATCCAGAAAGTACGGCACCGGCCGCCGCAGCGTGAACACCAGAGTCCGCTCATCCACCGCCCTCAGCTTCACCATCCCATCAAACTTCGCCAGCGTCTCCCTCCAAAGCTCCGCGGCATCATCCCCGGGCCTGAACGCCTTCAGCTTCCCCTCCCGCCAGTCGTAGAACTCCTTGCCTCCTTCAACGAGTTGGAACACCCCCGTGTAGTCGCACGCCGTATCCGGCAGCAGAGCCCTTCGCCACGTATACACAAAGTCCGACGCCCTCACCCTCTCCCCATTGCTCCACTTCGCATCCGCCCTGAGAAAGAACGTGTACGTCCGACCATCCTCCGAGATCGTCCACCGCTCGGCCACCCCCGGTTTGATCGCCGGCTCCGCACCCATCAGATCCGTCCGCACCAGCCCCTCGTACAGCATCCGCCCCGCCCGCAGGTCGTACATCCACGACATCTTCTGCGGGTCCAGCGTGTTGATCTCGGCATGATTGACAAACGTAAAGTCCGCGCGCGGCCGCGCCGAATCCGTCGCCAGCACCACGCCGGCAACAATCACAATCGCCAGCAGCGGCGCAAGCATCCTCAGCATGTCACAAGGTTACGGCCCCCAACAACCCCAACGCGCAGGCGGGAGAATCGCCGCGAAGGATTCGACATCTCTCGAGGCAAGGCGTACCGAGGCGAAGCGCTCTTCCAAGTAGCTTCAAACCGAAATCGATCTGGAATCGAACCCAACGCCAATCCCCCTTATCCCCTCACGGCTTCGCCGGATACCGATCCGCCGGGTCCTTCCGGTCGAACGGCTTCCCGGTCAGATCATGGAACATCCGCTGCGCCGCCGCACGGAACTCCGCATCCTTCCCCTCGCGCATCAGATCATCCAGGTTGTACACCGAGGCCTTCTCCGCCAGCGACTCCGTCCCGCGCTGCACGATCGCCTCGCACTGCTTGGCCACCAGCCCCAATCGATTCCGATCCGCCTCCGTCAACCCCGCCTCCAGTTGCCGCAGAATCCGCGCCACCACATCCCCCGCCACGCCCCCCGCCTCCTGCACCTGCGGCGGGGACAGCTTGTCCGGCCCCGTCTCCAGCATCGCCTCGCCCAGCGCCTTAGTCGCATGCGCCAGCGCATCGTCCAGCCCGGGCACACCCTTCGGATCCCGCGCCAACCGGCCCGCATGGGCCAGCATCATGTTCGTCGCCTTCGTGCGAACACCCTCCAGGTCCGCCGCCTTCACTCGCATCGCATCATCCAGCGCAAGCATCATCGCATCCAGCACGTGCGGATTCTGCTCGGCCTGCGCCTTCGTGTTCAGCGCGTCCAGTGCTTCCCCCGCGTTCCGCTGCGACAGCGCCCGGTTCTTGGCGATGCGCCCCGTGGCGATCGCCAATCCCGTGCTCATCGCCCCCATCATCCGCACGCTCTCACGCTTGTCGTCCAAGGCCTTCAGCGCCAGATCCAGCCCATCCTTCGTTCCCAGCGTTCCCGCGATCCGCACCGCGTTCAGCGCGACCTCCTCCCGGGCATTGGTCGTCAGCGGCCCGATGATCGGCACCAGTTGCGTCCCATACTCGCGGCGGAACGATTCGGACATCGCCGCGCTCTTCACCGGGTCCACCAGCGCGTTCTTCGCCTTCCGAATCGCCGCGGCGTCCCCCGTCAGCCCCTTCTGGTGATCCGCGACATACGCGGCGATCTCACCCTTCATCTCCGTCGTCACGGGCGATGCGCCGACGGTCGTCTCCGAAAGTCCCTGGGCCAGCGCGGGACCCCCAAGACAAAGCGCGACCACGATCGTCGCAACCAGCCGCGCCGGGGAGGAGGAAATGCTGCGTGCGATGCGGTTCAGAGTCGGTCCCTTCGGTCGAGTCGCCGGACGATTCGTCCGTGCGGAGGATAATGATCGGAAATGGGCGGGAAAACTAGACGCTCCGGTGTCCATGGGTCAACCGCCGCCCGGCGGCTTGGGCTTGCCGCCACCCGGGCCACCCGGCCCACCCATCATGCCCCCCATCGCTCCCATCAGCGAGGCGCTCAGTTCCGTCAGCATGTCGTCGGCCGTCGCGTACTTCCCTTCGGTCGTCCCCGCCGCGGCCTTGCCGAACGCCTCGGTCATGCCCGTGAACATCGGCATCATCTGTGCCACCATCGGGTTGCCCGCCGCCCCCGCCGGCAGCGAGACCTTCCAGCCCCCGTCCACCTTCACGGCCTTCGTCGCCGCGGGGCTCTCGGCCCCCGTAACCTCGGCTTCCGTCGCCGAAATCGCCTTGATCGTCAGCTTGTCCACGTCCTCGCTGCTCATCGTCGACAGTCCGCTGCTCTTGCCCAGCATCCCCGCCATCGCGCCCAGCAACGGATTCTGCTTTACCGACGGCACTTGGCTCGCCGCCACCAGCCCCGACAGATCCTTGTTCCACTTCGCCGTGCACGCCGCATCCAGCGACTTGAACGCCCGCCCCATCGGCAGCGCGGCCTTCAGGAACTCCTTCTCCGACGCGTTCTTCGTCACGATCAGGGAAACGACCTTGTCCATGTCATTGGCCGCGCCAGCCGCGGCCATCTCATGCACCATCGCTCGCACATCCGTCTCAACCGCTTTCGCATCCGCCTCGGAGAGCGCGGGCATCGCCGGCTTGGCCTCCTCGGTCTTCCCCGCGTCCGCCGCGGGCTTCGCGTCCGCAGGCGAAGCGGCCGGCTTCTCCGTCGCGGGCTCCGCCGGCTTCACGACGTGCGTCCGCAAGTCGGTCAGGTCCTGCAGTGCCTTCTTCACCTGCTTCAGCTTGTCATCAATGCCCCCGACGTTCCCCGCACTCGCGCTCGCCTTGTCGTACGCCGACATCGCTTCCTTGTACGCCGCCTCGCCCTCATCGGTCGTCTGCTTCAACTCGGCCGCCACGGTCGCGGCCTTGGCCGCGATCTCCGACGCCCCGGGAACCGCCGGCTTCGCCTGCGCGATGGCCTGCAGCGCGGCCCCATACACCGCCAGCGAACGCGCCCGCATCGCGTGCAGATCCCCGATGCTCTGCTGATAACCCCCCACCGCCGACGCCGACGCGGACTTCACATCCCGCGCCGTCGCGCTCATCCCCTTCTTGGCGCTCTGCACCGCCCCGGTGTACTGCTTGATCGCCTCCTGCGCTGGCGACGATGCCGCCTCGCGCTTCTGCGCCAGCCCATCCAGAGAGGCCTTGATCTTCGCCCCCACCGCGTTCGCCTCGGCCGTCGCTTCGCCGGAGTTCTTCCGGGCCGCCGCCGCCTGCGCCTCCAGCGCATCCTTCGTCCGCTTCAGCGAATCCACCTGCTTCTGCAGGCGATCCACCGCATTGGCGATCTCATCAACCTTCGGAGCTTCTTTCGCCGCCTCGGCCGAAAGCTCCGCCGCCGTGCGCTCCAGCGCATCGGCCGCACGAGAGGCCTCCGCCGCACGCGTGATGTACGACTCTCGCTCCGTCTGGCTCAGCCCCTCGGCCTGCTTGCGGATCCCCGCCTCGCGATCGCGCTCTTTCTTGGCCGCAGCCCGGGCCTTCTCGGCGCGGCCGCGAATCTCGGCGACAACCGCCTCCTGCTTCGCCTTGCTCGCCTGTTCCGCCGCCGCCTCATCGAACTTCTTCTTGGCTTCCTTGTCCAGGTCTGCCAGGTCCTTGGACGGGTCGTAGCTCAGCAGAGCCGAGGCCGTCGAGTGCTGGCTGATCCATTGATCAAGCTGCGCCCGCGCCACCGTGATCTGCGCCAGAAAGCCCTGCTCCTCCGTCGCCGCGTCCTTCGCCGACATCCCGCCCAGGCCCGCCCGGGCTCGCGCCAGCAACGTGCTCGCCGCCTGCGACTGCGTCTCGTCCGAACCGTCGGCGATCGGCTTGAGCTTCGCCACCAGGTCCAGGAACGCGTCCTTCCGCACCTTCGTCGTCGCCGCCGGGTTCGAGCCCGTCGTCGAGAGTGACTCCATCTTCACGTTCGCCGCGTCAATCGCCTGCTGCGCACTGTCGGCGCGATCGCATGATCCCGCGGCGCACGCAAGGGCCAATGCGCCGACAAGGGGCAGTGCGGATGAGCGGAAAGGGCGGCCGGAAGTGCGGAATCGGGTCATGCGTGTGCTCGGTCCTGTGTGTCATCGCCGCTCGCAAGCCATGCTGGCTTGCGCTCGGAAGTGCCTCGGATTCGGCCGCCTGCGGCTTGCGTCTGGTCAAACCGCCTGCGGAGGGGGACCACTGTACCAACATCGCCGTCCATCAGTCGGCTCCACTGCCGACATCGTCCGCACAAATACCAGACAAACGCACGGCGATCCCGCATTCAATCCGCTCTTAACGCGGCTTGGGTTCCGACTTCGGGGCCGGCGTTCCTGACCCGGGGTTGTCGGTTGCCGGCTTGGACTCCACCGGCTGCGGCTTGGGTGGCGGCTCAAACGGCCGTATGGGTATGTACGAAATCGGATACTCCGGCCGCGGCCGGTACAGCGACTTCATCCACGCCACCACCTCTTTGTACTGCACATCCTCCGTCGATTGAAAGACCGGCTTGAACATGTCCCGACCCGAGACCCCATGCGCCACCTCCGGGTGCGGCCGGCGCGACTTATCGCGCGGCAGGCCCATCTGCACCAGCGGCGACTTCTCCGGCTCCTCCCAGTTGACCAACCCCGTCCCATCCGACAGCTTGAACTTCGACAGAATGTAAAAGTTCGTGTACACCGTCTGATCCGAGTTCGGTGAGTGGTTGCGAAGCACCAGCCGCCCCGCCTCCATCCCGCCGTGGCACAGCGTCGTCGAGCACGAGTTCACCAGCCACTTGCGGCAGATCTGCTCCCGAAAAACCGGGAACGCACGCGGCTGGTCCAGCACCTCCACGTCCGAGTAGAACTCCCGGGCCTGCAGCTTGAACATCAGATCCAGCACTTCCAGCGGCGGCTGACGCAGCACCGTCTCGCGCCCCTCGCGCGTCACCGGCACCAGCGGATGCCCCGCGTACTTCTGCAGCATCTTCGTGATCGTCGGCCGCCCGATGATCACCCGCGGCTTCTCATCCAGATTCGTCTCGTACACCTTCATCAACTCGATGTCCGTCTTCGAGAGCACTGGAAACAGCGGGCCTTTGTCCGGCGCGGGCTTCGCCGCGGCCGGTGTCGCGGGCTCCTGCTCGCGCGGCACCCGCTTGGATTTCAGAATGATCTGCTGCTCCAGCAGCGCCTTGAGCTTGATCGCCGGGCCGTTGTTCTTGTCCACCGCCAGCGCGCGAAGCACTTCCGTCAGCGCAAGCTCGTACTTGCCGCGCTGCTGCAGCCACTCCGCCAGGTTCACGATCTGATCCGGGTCGCTCCCCACCGCGTCACGCAGCTTGGCGTACCGCTCCATCAGCGGCTGAAGCACCTCCAGCCGATCGATCTCCTCCGTCGCAAACGGCTTGGGAATCCCCGCGATGCTGATCACCACCTCTTCAGCATTCTGCCGCACCACCGGCCCCGTGTACCGCCGCCCATCCTTCAAATACACCACCAGCTCCGTCCGCTCATCCTCATCCGCGCTCGACCCACCCGCCCCAGGCGCAACCGGCTTGGTTGCTTCAGGCGCCGGCACAATCGGCTGCCCCCAAGCGCCCGCCGCCCCCGCCAGCACAACAACCGCCGCCAACCCCCTCAACCCGCCAACTCCCCACGCCCCACCCACCCGACCAACCAAGCGCGTCAAGTCCCGGTGATGGTGCATCAGTTCACTCATAAAAGGTTCGCCCACGATCCGCCGCTAAAGGGTAGGTTTGACCGTGCCCCGCCGCTTCATGGTGGTCCGACCGCGGCCCCGATAGAGGGAATACGAACCGTAGCCCGAACAGTTGCGTGCTCTGCCGCTGTTCAAGGCCGGAAGGCAAGTCCTCCTACCCCTGACGGACAGCACGCAACCATGCTGACCTCCGTAGACTGGTGGGGTCTGCAACAGTCCTATGCGCCGCTTCCAGATCACAGTTCTCATCTTTCTCGTGACCTTGCTCGGAAGCTCTGCGGGCTTCCTGGCATGGCGGCACTACCACGTTACCCAAATCAACTGGCGTTCCGGCCTGGCCGCACCGTCTCTGGTCAAATTCAAAATCGCGGACTCAACCTGCCGTTCCCTCAGAGTTGACGGGCTGGTTCGGATTCAACTGTCCGACGTACGGGATATCACGATGCATGCAGGCACCGTGATCGCAAACACCACGGACGACCGGCTCGATTCTGCGTATGTAATTGGAGACAACATTCCATATTCAATGGCTGAGGAAGAACTTCACGGCATTTGCGATGGCCTGCGCGTTGACGCAGGCAGTCCCGATGATCGCAACTCAATCGCCGGCATCCTGCATCAGGCAATTCTCTCCGGCATGCGCGACGGCCCGTATGGACTGTTCGATTCCCCCGGCTTTCCCCGCGTCACGGTATTGCTGGTAGATGTTGTGCCGGGATCGCGAGCCGGCTTCACAGTGGAAGTTCGCTGGTGACATCCGTGCGGCCGCCACTCCTCGCCATATCACGGACGCGCCTAAGACCACGCCGCCAGAAGATGGATTTGTGCTGCGGCTTTTCAGGCCGCCCGGCGCTGGCCGGTGCGCTCGGCCGTCTGGCGGAGCGTTTCGTGGATCCGGGTCCGGAGCAGATCCGGCGTGAAGGGCTTGACGACGTAGTGGTCCACGCCCGCCTTGATCGCCTGCAGGACGCGCGACATCTCGCTCTCGGTCGTCACCATGATGATCGGCGTGAGTGTGTCCGTGCGGCGGAGTGTCTGTACGAACTCCAGGCCATCCATCACCGGCATGTTCCAGTCGCACAGAATCAGGTCGGCATGGAACGTCGCCTGCTTGTCCAGGGCTTCGCGCCCGTCCCCCGCCTCTTCAATCTCAAGGTGCTCGAGCGTGGCCAGCACCGAGCGCGTGATGCTCCGCATCGTCTGCGAATCGTCAACGAGCAGGACTCTCATGCGCGTGCTCCTTCGGAACAGTCAAACCAAACGCCTATGCAGCGATGCTCCGCGTCTCTCGTACGTCCCCCGCCAAACGCACCAGCGCGGGAATGTCCACGATCAGCGTGGGCGACCCATCCAGCATCGCGCCGACTCCCGAGATCGGGCCGCCGCGTGCGGGCATCGGGTCCATCGGACGAACAACTATCTCCTGGGTGGCCACCGGGCGCGAGCAGGAGACCGCCACGCGCTTGCCCGCGTGCTCCACCACGACCGCGTACGGATGATCTTCCCGCGTGTCATCGCCAAACGTCGCGGCTCCATCCAGCAGCGCGGCCGCGCCACTGCGCACCATCACCACCGGCATCGACGGAGTCCCGGTCCGTTGATCAATCTCGGGCCGGATGACTTCCTGCACGCGGTCGATCGGGAACGCCACGTGCGTGCGCCCGATCCGAACCAGTGTGCAGTGCAGAAAGACCGGGTTGGCCGGAACCCGCACACGGATCGTCGCGCGGCCCGCGTCATCCTGTTCGATCGCGACCGTGCCCCGCATGGACTCGATCGGTGATCGAGCCGCGCCAACAGCGGCCGCAATCGCATCCGGCGCACCGCCGGCGTTGATCGTCAGTTCAAGAATGTCCGTCGCATCGTCGTGGCAGGCGGAGAGGCGCACACGCGACGGACCATCGCACGCGCCGACGATTGCGGCCATCGGCGCCACCAGTCGATCGATCACGCCCGAATCGACATTCAGCTCGGCCCCAACGTACTCCACGCACTCACGCGGCAGCGATGCGGCATCCATGCACCGGTCAAACAGCATCGAGATGGGAAGGGCGCGGGCGGTTTGCACCGCGTGGCGGATACTCGACGTGGCGCGGGCCACCTCATCGGTCAGCGTTCCGACACGGGCCAGCACGCTGGCGTTGCTCTCAAGTGCGGAGGACTGGAACGGCATGGCCGCCAGACGGTTGGCCTGAACGACCAGCGCGCCGACCTCGTTGAGCGCATCGTCCAGACGACTCGCACAGTCCATCGCAACGGGCAGGCATGCCATCGTGTCCGCGACCGGCGCATCATCTGACGCCTGGATCGTGCAGGTCTCGACGGCCGTGGCGAACACCGCGGCCTGCTCATCGATCATGGGCTCGGGCAGCGGAACCATCGGCGAGATGGCCTCGAACTCAACCGGTGCAGGGGTTGGAGCTGGAATCGGTTCTGCCGCGATGGGCTCGGGCTGCGGGGGCGCGGCGGCGCGCTCCGGCGCGATCACGCCGTCGATCTCAAGGGCCAGCAGCGGGGTGCAGTCCGATGGAAGGAGCTGGGCCAGGTCGAGCGATCCGCCGCAGGCCAGCATGCGAAGGGCATTGCACACGCCCGCGACCGGGCGCACGATGATCGTTGAGTACGCCAGCGCGTCGGCCAGCTCGCGGACGAGTTCCAGCACGGCCCGCACGCGCGGCAGGGCCTGGGCGCGCGTGGTCGGGTTCATGCGCGGCGCGGCCGCGCTGATGTCGGTGATGGCGTCGGCAAGCCCAACCATCCCATCGAACTCGAAGAAGCGGGCGGTGCGAGAGAGATCGCCGCCGATGCGGGCCAGCTCGCTTGCGCCGGCCTCAAGGCCTGCGGGAGATTCCATCCGATCGGCGGCCCGCTCGGCCTTGGCGATGGTGTCGCGCAGGTCCTCCACCATGAACTCGACAAGCTCGGTCTTCGAGCCATCGAGTCGCAGCGGCCTGCGCTCGACCGTCGGCGTGGGGGTTGGTTGCGCCGGAGAGGAGGCGGGGAGCGATCGTTCGATGGTGGTGCGCTGGTGGGTCACGGCGCGGATGGCGTCGGAGAGTGAGCGAAGCGCGGCCTCGGACTCGCCGGCGTGGCGGAGGGTGTGGAGGGCGGCGGCGGCGCGGGCCGCGGCGTGCTCGAACTCGGCCAGGTCCAGCAGGCCAGCGCCGGTGCGGATGGCGGCGAGCGCGCCGGAGAGGCGGTCGGCCGCGCCGGCATCATGCGGGGAGCGTTGGAGCTCGGCGAGGTCGCCATCGAGCCGGTCGAAGAGCGACCCGGACTGGGCGAGGAACTGGCGGATGATGGCTGGGGACGTGTCGGGCATGGGTGCGCTCGACTGGCTATCGGGCGTGCGAAGGTCCGACTTCAAGGGGAATCGGTGGTGCGCGGCGTGGATAACCGCGGGGCGGACGTGCCGCTACGCCGCGCGGGCGAGGGATGCGCCGAGGGAGCCGAAGTGTGCGGCGATCTGGTCGAGCGTCATGGGGGATGCGCCGGCGCGGATGGCGGCGCGGGGCATGGCGGATCGGGACGCGTCGGCGGGGCGATGGGCGATGAGCAGGCCGCCCGCGCTGCGGACTTCGCGGCCGCCGATGACGCCGTCGTCGTGCGAACCGGAGAGGACGAGGGCGATGCAGCCGGCGCGCCAGTGGCGAGCGCACGAGGAGAAGAGGGCGTCGGCGGGAATGCCTTCGCAGGAGGTGGAGAGGTCCAGCCGCGCGGGGCCGGGGCCGAGGGAGCGGACACGTCCGACGCGATCGCCGGGGACGATGTAGACGGAGCCGGGGTGGAGGGGCATGCCGCTGTCGCCGTGGATGACGGAGACGGCGCAGGCGTCGTCGAGTCGTTCGGCCAGCGCGCGGGTGAAGCAAGGAGCGAAGGTCTGGCTGACGACGATGGGACAGGGGAGCGAGGGAGGGAGATGGGAGAGGATGTGCTCGAGCGCGACGGGGCCCCCGGCGCCGGAGGCGACGGCGATGATGGAGGCGTTGCGAGGGGCGCGTGCCGGCATGGTGATGCGGAAGGAGGAGTCGTCGGAGGGAGCGTCGGGGGAGTTGGCCGCGGCGTCGATGGTGGCGCGAACGAGATCATCGATCGCGCCGCGCGGGTCGGTGCTGAGTCGATCGGCGTTGAGGAGGAGGACATCGCTGGCACCTTCGTGTAGGGCGCGGAGACCGGTGTGGGCCGCGGCGCTGGAATCGCGGCAGCAGGCGAGCACTTCGGGGGGTTGGCGATCGGGAGAATCGCCGATGCGGCGGAGTTCCTCCACAGATTTTGCGCCGCCGAACGTGGGGGATTCGACGTCGATGGCGACAACATCGGGGTGGAGCGAGGCGGTCTTCTCGAAGGCCTCGCGGAGGTTGCGGGCGCAGTCGATGAGCGTTATGTGAGGGTTGCCGACGAGGAGCTTGGCGACTGCGGTGCGGACGAGGGCGGAGCCGTCGCAGAGGAGGAGGCGGATGGGTGCGGGAGAGAGGACTGCGCCGGGGGGCGCTCCGAGGCGGATTGCGGGATCGTTGGTGGACATGGGCGACCTTCCGTTCCGGGCTTTGGAGTGCGTGCCATTGCCCGAGGAGGTATCGAGTGACTGACGAGACAGGATCATGCGGCGGGGGGCAACTGAATGAGAAGCGGCGCAATCCGTGCGAGTGGCGCGGGTCCGGGGCGGATTATCCGGGAGGGTCTGCGTCGGATGGCCGTCATTTTCCCCCCACCTTTCCATCATGCGTTTTTCGGTCTGGAATGCGGATTTCAACGGGCGGAATCATGCCGAATGCATTTGAATCACGGGCAAAAATCCGCGGGATTCGCTCGCCCCCCCAACAGACTCGCTCATCCCGGGCGTGTGTTCTTTGTGCGATTGGTATCAGTCTTTCCTGGGCGTGCCGGGATGCACGCCCCACTTGACGTGATACCAGACGCGCTCGTGGAGGTAGTAGATGCCGATCTTGATGACGCTGTCGATGAGGCCAACGGATGCGCTGATCTTGGCGTTGCCGGTGGCGACGTAGGCGATGCCGGCGGTGGCCGCGCTGCCGAAGACTCGGTAGGTGAGGGACTTGGCGAGGTGGCGTTTGCGTTCGACCATGGGAGGGAGAGGCAGTGGGCAGTGGGCAGTGGGCAGTGGGCAGTGGGCAGTGGGCAGTGGGCAGTGGGCAGTGGGCAGTGGGCAGTGGGCAGTGGGCAGTGGGCAGTGGGCAGTGGGCAGTGGGCAGTGGGCAGTGGGCA
>JBBRQY010000006.1:0-318098 GCA_038225655.1 Phycisphaerales bacterium
AAAGGCGAGTCATACCTTGGATGGAGCCCCCGCCCCACACTCCGGACACACCGCCCCCGCCGCCCCCCCAACCCCCACAAGCCCGGTCCGGTCGTAGCCGCACTTCGGGCAGAACCCCACGCGCTCGCGGCGGCGGGCGAGCGTGTCGAGACGCCATGCGACGGTTGATGCGCCACCGATGGCGAGAATGGCAAGCCAAATCGGCAATCGAACCATCGTGTAATCCGGGTCCGACTCTGATGCCCACCACCAAGAGAAAACGTCGCCTTCGCGATCCGTCACACGCTGGCAACCCCATCCATGGTGTGGCGGTAATGGCACCGAGGTGAGGATGAGCCCAATCTGGCCACGCCCAATGATGAGACGCTGAACGCGCGAGCCAGAGTAACCTCCCTCCCACCAGCCGCTCCCAACCCACACCACCACCAGCAGCACCGTCACCGCCGCGCCGCCCCACTTGATCGTCTTGCGGATTCTCGGGTGGGGCTTCATCGGCGCATTCTACTTCCTCCGCGTTCCTCCGTGGCTCTCTGTGGTCCTCCGTGTTTCAACGTCTTCTCTTGCACGCGGGGAGGAAGATGAAACACGGAGAGCCACGGAGGACCACGGAGAAGGAATGGCTCAGGAAGCAGAAGACCCCGCCCCGCACTCCGGACACACCGCACCAGCCGCCCCCCCATCAAGCCCGGTCCGGTCGTAGTTGCACTTCGGACAGAGGTTCAATAGGGCGCGGCTCGCAGGAGTGTCGCGGCGCCACATGATCGCCGTGATGGCAAGACATGAAAACGCTACAGGCCAGAGCGGAATGACGGTCAACTCAGCGGTTTGCCAAGCTCGTTTCGAAGACCACCACTCAAAGGATTCGCTCGAGCGGCTCAGGCTCCAGTGGGGCGGCGGTGGTCGGTAGTCCGCAGCCCAGCGACGGACATATGCAAGTCGTCCGCTGGCAACGTCGAGCGAGACGCCATTCGACACTCGGCACCACCCGCTCCCAACCCACACCACCACCAGCAGCACCGTCACCGCCGCGCCGCCCCACTTGATCGTCTTGCGGATTCGGGGGTGGGGCTTCACGCCATGAGCATACCACAGGATTCGGGTTCTCTCTGCTGTGCTCTGCTTGCTCTGCCCCCTCTGTGTTCCTTCCCCGGCCTTGTTCGTGAGGCCCCCGTGGCCCCCGCGTAACCGCGGGGGTTCTGTATGACGCTCTGGCGGCCTGCCCCTACTATCCGCCCGCATGCCCACCTCTACTCCGAACATCCCACATCCCACATCCCACATCCCACATTCGGCCAAGGGGGGTTGGCCCGTCGCCAAGGTGCGGCAGACGTTCATTGAGTTCTTCAAGAACAAGCCCGGCGCTGCGCCCAATGGGCACACCTTCGCGCCGAGCAGCCCGGTGGTGCCGCATGATGATCCGACGCTGCTGTTCACCAACGCGGGGATGAACCAGTTCAAGCCCTGCTTCCTGAACCAGACCAAGCCCGGCTCGCCGCTGCATGGGCTCAAGCGGGCTGTGAACTCGCAGAAGTGCATCCGGGCCGGTGGCAAGCACAACGACCTGGACGATGTCGGCAAGGACACGTACCACCACACCTTCTTCGAGATGCTCGGGAACTGGTCCTTCGGGGACTACTTCAAGAAGGAAGCGGTGGAGTGGTCGTGGGAGCTGCTGACGAAGGTGTACGGCATGCCGCCGGCCGCGCTGTACGCGACGTACTTCGGGGGCAACGAAGAAGCGGGCCTGCAGCCCGACGATGAGACGCGCGAGCTCTGGCTGAAGTACCTCCCGCCGGATCGCGTGATTCCCGGGAACATGAAGGACAACTTCTGGGAGATGGGCGAGACCGGGCCCTGCGGGCCGTGCACGGAGATCCATGTCGATCGGCTGACGGCGATGGGGATGGAGCAGCGGATGGTCGCGCATCTGGTGAACTCGGGCGACTCGGATGTCATCGAGATCTGGAACAATGTGTTCATCCAGTTCAACCGCGAGCCGGGCGGGGAGCTGAAGCTGTTGCCCGCCAAGCACGTGGACACGGGGATGGGGCTGGAGCGGCTGACCTCCATCCTGCAGAACAAGCGGAGCAACTACGACACCGATGTGTTCTTCCCGATCTTCGCGGAGATCGAGAAGCTGACGCGCGGGAAGTATCAGTATCACGGAAAGCTGGGGGCCGCGGATAAGGATCATGCGGACACGGCCTTCCGTGTGATCGCCGACCACATCCGCACGCTGACGTTCGCGATCACCGATGGGGCGACGCCGAGCAACGAGGGACGCGGGTATGTGCTGCGGCGGATTCTGCGAAGAGCTGTTCGCTACGGGCGGCAGACGCTCGGGCTGGAGGGCGGGTTCTTCGCGAAGCTCGTGCCGGTGGTGGTGACGGAGTTTGGGGAGTTCTTTCCGGAGCTGAAGAAGAACCCCGATCGCGTGATCGGGATCATCAAGGAAGAGGAAGAGAGCTTCGGCAAGACGCTGGATCGCGGGATCAAGCTCTTCGAGGAAGCCGCGGCCAGGCAGAAGCGGATCACCGGCGAGGACGCCTTCAAGCTGCACGACACGTTCGGCTTCCCCATCGACCTGACGATGCAGATGGCCGACGAGCGCGGCCTGAAGGTGGATGTCGCGGGATACGAAACGCTGATGGAGGCGGCCAAGGACAAGGCCCGCGCGGGAAGCGGCGGGAAGTTCTCCGCCGCGGCGACGGGGATGGTTCTGCAACCGGACACGCTGGCGAAGCTCGAGCACCAGCGGATCGGCAAGACGGATGATGCCGACAAGTTCCACGGCCGCACGATCTCCGCGACGGTGAAGGCGATCTGGACCGGCCACAACTTTGATGAGCACGCCAAGGCGGGGGCGAGCGGGCTCAAGCCGATCGGGATCATTCTGGACCGGACGAACTTCTACGCCGAGATGGGCGGGCAGGAGACGGATCACGGGACGATGACGGCCCAGCACACGGGGCTCTCCGGCGGCGGCGGTCACGGGGAGTTCCGCGTCGATCACGTGCAGGGCTTCGGCGGGTATGTGCTGCACGTCGGGCATGTGGCCAAGGGCGAGGTGAGCGTTGGGGATACGGTGGAACTGCATGTGGATGGGCCGCGGCGGATGTCCATCGCCGCAAACCACACGGCGACGCATCTACTGAACCTCGCGCTGCGGGCGAATCTCGGCGAGGGCGTGGATCAGAAGGGATCGCTCGTCGCGCCGGATCGGCTGCGCTTTGACTTCTCGCACACGAAGGCCGTGGAGCCGGAAGTGCTCGCGAAGATCGAGCAGAAGGTGCAGCACGACATCAATGAGGATCTGACGGTCTACGCGGACATCGCGCCGCTGTATGTGGCGCGGAACGTGAAGGGGCTGCGGGCGGTGTTCGGGGAGCAGTATCCCGATCCGGTGCGCGTGGTCTCGGTGGGCGTGCCGATCGCGCAGTTGCTTGACAGCACGGACAACGCGGCGTGGCAGGAAGTCTCCATCGAGTTCTGCGGCGGAACGCACGTGGAATCCACGAGCGCCATCAAGCGGTTTGCGCTGGTCAGCGAAGAAGCCGTGGCGAAGGGGATTCGGCGCATCAGCGGGCTGACGGGTGTGGCGGCGCAGGCGGCGTTTGATGCGGCGGATCAGTTGCAGCATCGGATCGCGGCCGCGGCGGCGACGCAGGGGGAGCAGCTCTCCACCAACGTGCAGGAGCTTTCAGCGGAACTCGATCAGATGTCGCTGCCGGCGTCGCGGAAGCACGACCTGCGCGCGAAGCTGGGTGCGCTGACGGAGCGCATGAAGGGCGAGCAGAAACAGCAGGGGGCGGCCCGGGCGAATGAAGCGGCGGCGCGGGCGAAGATCATCGCGGACGATGCGGCCAAGCATGCCGAGCAAGTGATCGTGGCGACGATCGATGCGGGAAGCGATCGCAATGCGCTGCAGGCGGCGATCAACACGGTGGTGCAGGTGAACCCGCGCTCGGCGGTGATGCTCTTCTCGCCGGATGCGGGCGAGGGGAAGGTGTCGATCGTCGCGGCGGTGCCGCCCGCGCTGATGCAGAAGGGCCTGAAGGCGGGGGACTGGGTGCGTGCGGTGAGCGAGATCGTCGGCGGCAAGGGGGGCGGGCGGCCGGAAGCGGCGCAGGGCGGGGGGACGAACCTTGCCAAGGTGAAGGATGCGATTGAGGCGGCGAACAACTATGCGAGGAAGCTGGTGGGGCTGTAGGGATGGCAGTGGGCAGTAGTGAGTGGGCAGTGGGAAGAACTTGGAGGATGCAATGAGTGAATCGGGGCCTCCGAGTTCTGGTGATCCGCGGCTGGAGATACCGGAGGTGCTGCGCACGCCGGTGAAGAAGCCGGACTACGACCCGACATATGGGGACAAGGCCTCGCGGCCGAACAACGATGATGTGCGCGGGATGGGGCGGGCGTGGGCGATCGCGATGGACTTTGTGTTTACGATCCTGGCGGGGCTGCTGCTGGGGTGGGGGTTTGATAAATGGCGGGGAACGGCTCCGTGGGGGTTGCTGGGCGGGCTGGTGGTTGGGTTCGTGGCGGCGTTTGTCGTGATTTTGAAGCAGTCGGCGAAGGAAGAGCGGCGGGATCAGGCGAGCAAGGCGACGAAGCGGAAGACCCCCGGAAGCACTGGGGAATTCTGAAGGGTTCGGGGGAGGATCGGGGCCAGAAGTTGAACCTTGGAAGACTCGCCGGAGGGGGTGTGGCGGTCTATCCTTGCACCCCTCTGGGCGGACCCGAACAGGTTACGTCCTGAGGTTGTTTTTCGATGCTGCATGAAGGAGCGCGGTTGCCCGACGATCGAGCCATTCAGGCCCCCCACTACGTCTCGCCTCCCCGCGCGAAATACGCGGGAATTATGGCTGTCACGACGGTGGTCGCGATTGCCGCGGCGGCGGGTGTGGCGGCAATGATGGGGGCGCCGAGCCGCGTGGTGATTCTGGCCGCGGCGGCGGTGGCGGCGGGGTCGATGGCGACGGTCCTGCCCGCGATTCTCAAGGTCGATCGGCAATCGTGGGGGCTGGTGGTTCTGGGTTCTTCGATGGCCCGCACGATGATGGTTCTCGTGTGCGCGTTGATCTTCGATAAGACTCGCGATCTGGGCGATGCCCGCACCGCGCTGTGGATTGGCGCGATGGTTGGGGCGGGTGTGGTGCTGATTGTTGAGTCCGCTGTGGCGGTGCGTGTTCTGGCCGCGATGGATAAGTCTGCTTCTGCTTTAAAGGTCTCGGATACGCGCCCCGCGGCGCATGCCTAGTCGTTCCCTCCTTCCGGAGTTTCAGTCTTCCATGCCGCACCCTTCTTCACTTGCACTGACGCTCGCCGACGGACCGGACGCCCATGTGTGGAACCACGTGTTCACCAAGGTTGAGCAAGGACCTTGGGCGGGCTACTGGCTGTGGTCCGGGCAGATGGGGAATCTGATTCTGAGCGGGATCATCCTGATTCTGGGCGGGCTGTACGTCGCGTCCAAAATCAAAACGGGGCCGGCGTCTTTGGGGAACGGGCGGTACATTACGACGAACAAGTTTGCGCACCTGATTGAGGTGCTCTGCGTCTATCTGCGGGATGAGGTGGCGCGGCCACTGCTCAAGGATCGAACGGACAAGCTGATGCCGATCCTGTGGAGTTTCTTTTTCTTCATCTTCGTGAACAACCTGCTCGGGATGATCCCGATCATGGATGTGATTCACCTGATCAAACCCGAGTGGGCGGACGAGCATCGCACTCCATTCGGCGGGACCGCCACGCAGAACATCTGGGTCACTGGGGTGCTCGCGGTGCTGGCGATGCTGATCTTCAACGTCGCGGCGGTGATGCGGCTTGGGATCGGCGGGTATCTCAAGCATCTCACAGCGGATTCGCCGTGGTATGTCTGGCCGATCATTGTTCCAATCGAGTTTTTCGGGCAGGTGCTTATCAAGCCGGCCGCGCTGGCAATTCGTCTGTTTGCAAACATGACGGCCGGGCACATCCTGCTCGCAGCTTTGTTCGGGTTCGTCGCTGTCGCCATCAAAGAGCTGGGGCCGGTGGGAATGGTTGGGATCTCCGTTGTTTCCATTCTCGGAGCCATCGCCATCACATTCCTGGAGCTCTTTGTCGCGCTGCTGCAGGCCTTCATCTTCATGTTCCTTATCGCCGTCTTTATCTCCCTGATGGACCACCACGAAGAACACCACGAGCATGGCCATGAGCACGAGCATGACCACGCCACAGGCCACGAGCACGCTCACGCGTGAGAACGGGCCGCCGCACGTTTGATCCCGCCGCGCGTGCCGGCACTTGTGCGAAATCTGATTCGAAAGGAAAGTTCGCTATGAAGAAGATTGTCAAGAACACGTTGATCGCCGGGCTCGCGGTGGCCCTCATGCCAGCATTCGCACATGCTCAGGGCGGGACGGCAACGCCGATGCTCACCTCGGGCATCGCGGCAATTGGCTCCGGCCTCGCCGTCATCGGCGGCGGCATCGGCATCGGCCTGGTCGGCAAGGGCGCGGTTGAGTCCATCGCTCGTCAGCCCGAGGCGGCTGGCAAAATCCAGATCAACATGATTCTGGCCGCGGCTCTGATCGAAGGCGCGACGCTGTTTGCCGTCGTCGTCGGCATGATCGCCAAGTCCACCAACTAAGAAACCGCGAGCGCCGGTCGAAAGAGCGGCGTTCGATTTGACTGCAACCTCACCGAGTCGTTGGACGAGACGACAGGAGTTTCTCAATGATCCGTAGAATGACGATGTTGGTTTCTCCCGCGGCTGTGCTCGCGTTTTCGGCCTTCGCGTTCGGCCAGGAGCACGCCTCCGGGTCTGGGCACGAGGCGCATGAGCCCGTGGGCGCGATTGGGACGATTCAGCAGGGGGCTGTGGTAGGGATCACCGCGCTGGTCGTATTCATAGTCGTGCTGATCGTTCTCTCCCTGAAGGTCTGGCCGACGATCAGCAAGGGGCTGGATGAGCGGGCTCACAAGATCCGCAACTCCATTGAAGAGGCCGAGATGGCCCAGAAGCAGGCCAAGCAGGCGTTGGAGCAGTACGAGCGGAACCTGGCTTCGGCTCGGGCCGAGGCACAAAAGATGCTGGATGATGCGAAACTGCAGCAACTGGCGATTGCGGCTGATTTGAAGGCCAAGTCGGATGTGGAGCTGGCCCAGCTGCGCGACAAGGCGAAGCGGGATATTGATTCGGCCAAGGCCGCGGCGATCGCGGAGATTCATGCCCACGCCACCTCGCTGGCAACGGCGATGGCGAGCAAGATTCTCAAGCGGGAGATCAACGCGGGGGATCAGCAGAAGCTGATTCAGGAGTCGTTGCAGGAAATGGGGGCGGGGCGGGCTTGAGGAATGTTGGATGTGCGATGTCGGATGTGGGATGTAGGATGTGGGAATACTGAAACCGCGACTCGGTGAGAACACTCAATGCCTTTGACGCACTCTGAACCTGATGCTCTGGCCCGCATTTATGCCGGGAGTCTCTTTGAACTTGCCAAGCAGCAGGGCGGGCCGGAGGCCTGCGAGGGGACGCTTGGGGAGCTTGAAGACATTCTTGAGATCGCTCGGGGCAATGCGCAGTTCGCGGAGTTTCTCAGCTCGATGATTCTCTCGGCCAAGGAGCGCGAGGGGTCGCTGAAGAACATCCTGCAGGGGCGCGTGAGCGATCTGACGTACAAGTTCTTCCAGGTGCTCAACGAGAAGGAGCGGCTGGGGCATCTGCCGGCGATCGTGGCGGCGTACGAGCAGATGGTGCAGCACACGTACGGCCGGGTGGAGGTGGATGTGTACACGGCCGCGCCGATCGATCAGAACGAGATGGGGGCGATCCGGGCCCGCCTGCAGTCGATGCTCGGCAAGGAGCCGGTGCTGCACGCGTACGTGGAGCCGGAGATGATCGGCGGGCTGCGGCTGCAGATCGGGGATCAACTGATCGACGGGAGCATCCGGACGCAGCTCCGGCGCTTGCAGGACAACATTTCGTCCACGGGCGGGGCGGAGATCCGGGCGAAGGCGTCGGGGCTGATCGAGGGCAACTGAGCCGCTCGAAAACGGCCTCACACAGAGGCGCGGGGCTCGCAGAGAAAGGCATGTACATATACAGGACCGCGGGAATCCCGTGGTCCTTTTTCTTTTCTTCGAGTATCGACCCTCCAATCATGGTTTCCTTCCGCGAGCCCTACGGCTGAGCGTGAGGCCATTCCGAGAGAAACCCAATGCACAAGAAGACTGTTGCTCAGATCGATGTCGCCGGCAAGCGCGTGTTGACCCGCGTGGACTTCAATGTGCCGATCGAGGGAGGCGTGATCGGGGATGATCGGCGCATTCGGATGGCTCTGCCGACGATCCGGTCAATCATCGATCGCGGCGGGAAGGCGATCCTGATGTCGCACCTGGGGCGGCCGGAGGGGAAAGGGTACGAGGAGAGCGAATCGCTGAAGCCGTGCGCGGCGCGGCTGAGCGAGCTGCTGGGCAAGCCGGTGGCGTTTCCTTCCAATGACTGCACGGATGCCGCGGCGGCCGCGGGCGTGGCAGCGATGAAGAACGGGGATGTGCTGCTGCTGGACAATCTGCGATTTGCCAAGGGAGAGAAGAAGGGTGACGCGGCATTCGCGGCGAAGCTTGCGGCGTACGGGGATGTGTACGTGAACGACGCCTTCGGGACCGCCCACCGCGAGGATGCTTCGATGTACGCGGTGCCCATGGCCATGAGCGGCCCCCCCAACAAGCCGCGCGTGGTCGGGCTGCTGATGGAGAAGGAACTGAAGTACCTTTCGGCCGCGTTGAAGAATCCGGCGAAGCCGTACGTCGTGGTGATGGGCGGGGCGAAGGTCTCGGACAAGATTCCGATGATCCACGCGGTGCTCGAGAAGGCGGACGAGATCCTCATCGGCGGGGCGATGGCGTACACGTTCCTGAAGGCGGCGGGGAAGAAGGTCGGATCGTCACGCGTTGAGGAGGAGATGGTTGGGGAAGCGAAGAAGCTCATTGATGAGGCGATGCACCATAAGTGCATGCTGGTGCTGCCGCAGGACCACATCTGCAACACGGTCTTCGCCCGCGACTCGGGAGACATCAACGTGTTCGAGGACGAAACGGCGGGCGGACATGGGATTCCGAACGGAAACATGGGCCTGGACATCGGGCCCAAGACGCAGGCGAACTACGCGCGGCGTCTGATGAAGGCCAAGACGATCGTGTGGAACGGGCCGATGGGCGTGTTCGAGTGGCCGCCGTTTGCGGTGGGGACGATGAGCGTGGCCAACGCGATGGTGGAAGCCACCGCTCAGCACGGGGCCGTGACAATCGTCGGCGGCGGGGATTCCGCGGCCGCGGCGGAGCAGTTCGGGCTGGCGGAGAAGTTCTCGCACGTCTCCACCGGGGGTGGAGCGTCGCTGGAAATGCTGGCCGGCAAGCCCTTCAAGACCGTTGAGTTGCTTGACAACGCGTGAGAGGCCCGCCGGTTCCTCGTCGACCTGTTCCATTCAACGTTGCAATCATGGTGTTCCGGGTCGGTTGCCGATAGTACCGGCAACTCTCGGAGCTAGTCATGCGCATTCCCAAGATCGTGAGCGTCGGTTGCTTCCTCGCGCTGGCCGCTCATACCGCAGCCCAGACCATAACCCCAGTCGGCGTGGGGCCCATCGGCCCGACGTTCTTCGCCGGGTCCATCAGCGCCGACGGGTCGACGTTCCTCGGGAAGAAATCCGACACGCCCGGCGGCACCCCGTATCCCGTGCGATGGACGGTCTCGCTTGGCATGCAGGACTTGCGGCCGCTGCTTGGAGGCGTGACGCCCAGGATCGAAGGCGTGGATGGCAGCGGCTCGATCCTGGTTGGGTTTGACGCTTTTTCCGGCAACCTGCATGCGACGCGCTGGACCGCTTTCGGTGGCAACGAGGACCTCGGGGCGGGACCCGGGGCCAGCGCCACCTCCTCCTCCGCCTCCCGCGTGAGCGCCGACAGCCAAGTCATCTTCGGGGGATGGACGGGCGCGGGCCAGTCGGGAGGACTGTTCCGGTGGACCCGCGATCAAGGCATGCAGGATATTGGCCGGGTCTTCGGAGCATCGCAGTATTCCATCGAGGGGGTCAGTGGCGATGGCGCGGCGATGGCCGGCTACGCCGTCGTCAACGGAAACAACGTCGGCTTCAAGTGGACCCAGTCCACCGGATTCGTGGCGCTCGCTCCGCTGAGCGTCGGCATGCCTTCGGCGGCGATGGGAATCAGCCAGGATGCGTCCTTCATCGTTGGATACAGCTATCTCACGCAGAACCGGGCGACGCGATGGGGCAGCAACGGCGTGCCGCAGAATCTCGGCGTGCTTGCCGGCGGCATCGACTCGTACGCGTACGCGACGAACTCGGATGGCTCGGTGGTATGCGGCGTGAGCGATGCTGCACTCCTCGGAGATCGGGCCTTCCTCTGGACGCAGGCCTTGGGAATGGTGGATCTGAATACGTATCTGCCGACGATCGGCGTCAATCTCACCGGCTGGACGCTGAGCGAGTGCCGCGGAATCAGCGCGGACGGACACACGTTGGTGGGCAGCGGGCGCTACGTCAACCAGCAGGTCGGTTGGATCGTTTCGGGGCTCCCACCCGCGAGCGGCGGCGCGTGCTGCACAGGTACGTCGTGCACAGTGCTTGTGGCCGGTCAATGTGCGGGAAGCTTCGGTGGTGTCGGCTCGGCGTGCGGAACGATCGGCAACCCCGTCGGCTGCTGCCCCGCAAACTTCAACCGAACCGGCGGACTCTCCGTTCAGGACATCTTTGATTTCCTCGGCGCTTGGTTCGCCGGCGACATTCGGGCCGACTTCAACGCCAGCCAAGCGCTGACCGTGCAGGATATCTTTGATTTTCTGGGCGCCTGGTTCGCCGGATGCGCGGGCTGACGAGCTCGGAAAGACCCTACAGGCCGTACTCGGGCGCGCGTCGATCGACGGTTCGGCGTACATCCTCGCTCATCCGAAGTATCGGCGGCCAAGCGCGTACTGGATATCCACGTACCTCATCCCCCGGCATCTTCGGCGTGCTATCGAACGCGGTGCGGCGGCCGCAGATGGTGAGGGAGCGGTCGCGTTCGGGGGACATGTGGGCGAGCCAGTGGAAGAGGGGGGAGTCCATCATTACCCATGGAAGCCGATGAGGACCGCGACGGTAAAGACCTCGGTCAGGACGAAACATGCGAACGCCAGACCCCACGCCGTCCGCCGTGCGCATGGCACGGTGTGTGTGGCATGAGGCGATTGGCTTGCTCGAGTCCACAGCGCCAACGTCACCACACCGTTTGTCACTGAACAGACGGTGAGGGTGGCGAACGCGAGAAAAAACAGAGGTGCGCCGAGGGAGTCGTGTCTGCCTGCATACCAGCCGATCGGCACGGCCGCGATCATCTCAAGGAGGCATATGGCGATGGGAATGGCCCATTTGCGAATCGCCCATCTCCGCGAGGTGTTGGCGATGTCCGGAGTGAGTCCGCCGCACTCGGGACATACTTTGACAACGCCGTAGTCCCGCACGCCCGCGAGGTTGTAGCCGCAGTGGTGGCAGGGAGAGTCGGCCATGCCGCATCGTAGCGAACGCTACAGCCCGTACTCACGCCAACGGGCGGTTACGGTCTTCCGTACATCCTCACTCATCCGCAGAATCGGCGGCCAATCGCGGACGGGGTAGCCGTGGGCTTCGTCGCCGGGGATCTTGGGGGTGCTGTCGAAGGCGGTGCGACGGCCGCAGATGCTGAGGGAGCGGTCTCGCTCGGGGGACATGTGGGCGAGCCAGTGGAAGAGGGGGGAGTCGAGGTGGGCGAGGTCGGCGTCGGGGCCGACGATGATGGTCCATGCGGGGAGGGAAATGGCTTGTGCGCCATTCATCAGGCCGCCGATGGATTTGATGGCGCGGAGACCGTCGCCGGCGTTTTGTTTGTTGATTCGCATGATGAGCCAAAAGCCGCCGAGTTCGTCGGGGACTCGGGCGTCGAGGACGCCGGAGAGTTGGCGGATGCGGCGCTCGGTGGCGCGGGCGGATTCGGCGATGAGAGGGGTGATGAGCGTGGAGTCGCAATGAAGAGGTGCACCCCTTCGGGGTGCGGGGGTGGGGGAGGCCGGCGTTCCGGGGGTGTCGCTCGAAGACTCGCTCAACCCCCGGCTACTTTCTGTCAGCCCTTCGGGCTGGAAGAAGGTTTCGGCTTCGCTTGTCTTTCGCGTGGCGTCCAAGCCGATTTTGGCGCCTGCGCCAAGGAAGGGGGTGGCATGGTCGAGGATGTCGATCGGGCCGCGGATGGTTTCGACGTCGCGCGTGGGGTGGCATCGCTCCCCCACTGCTTTCAGGACGGCGTGCGTGTCGTGGACATCGACATCCTCATCGACGACGACGATCGTCTTGGTCCAGGCCATCTGGCCTGCGCCCCAGATGGAGGACATGACGCGGCGGGCCTGGAGCGGGTACTCCTTGCGGATCTTGGCGAAGACGCAGTTGTGGAATGCGCCGAACATCGGGAGGTCGTAGTCGATGATGTCCGGGATGATGGTGCGGAGGAGCGGGAGGAAGAGCCGCTCGGTGGCCTTGCCCATGAAGTAGTCTTCCTGCGGCGGAAGGCCGACGACGGTGGTCGGGTAGATCGGGTCGCGGCGGTGCGTGATCGCGGTGACTTCGAGGAGCGGGTAGCGATCGGGGAGGGAGTAGAAACCGGTGTGGTCGCCGAAGGGACCTTCCAAGACCATGTGGGATGTGGAATGTGGGATGTGGGATGTGGCGGCGTCAAAATCGCTTCCGACATCGACGTAGCCCTCGATGACGATCTCGGAGTTGGCAGGGACGTCGAGGGGGACGGTCTTGCAGCGGACCATGTGGATGGGGCCGCGGTTGAGGAAGCCGGCGAGGAGAAGTTCGCTGATGCCGGGGGGCATGGGGGCGGTGGCGGCGTAGGGGAGGACGCTCTCGCCGCCGAGGGCGATGGCGACAGGCATGCGCTCGCCACGGGCACGCCAGGAGCGCCAGTGGCGAGCGCCGTCGTGATGCATGTGCCAGTGCATGGCCATGTGCTTCTGGCCGAGGAGCTGGACGCGGTACATGCCGATGTTGCGGCTGGGCGGGTTGGGGTGATCGCGGTCGTCGGCGTGGATGGTGTGGATACCGCCGAGGGTGATGTAGCGGCCGCGGTGGTTGCGGTTCCAGTCGTCGCCGGATTCGACGCCGGGGATGTGGTCGTTGGTGTTGGCGGGGTGGCCGACGGCGGCGAGGTCGCCGTCGAGGGGCCAGCAGCGGATCAGTGGGAGGCGTTTCAGGTTGATCTGGTCGCCGGTGAGGACGACTTCCTGGCAGAGGCCGCGGCGGACGCGCTTGGGGGGAATCTTGGCGAGTTCGATGAGTTCGGGAAGTTTCTTGAGTTTGGCGAGCAGTGTGGGCGGGGGCTCGGGTTTGATGAGGTGGGCGAGGCGGGCGGCGAGGGATTCGAGACCTTGGGTAGCCCGGCTCTCCGAGCCGGGTGGATTGGTCTGACTCCCGGGTCGGAGAACCGGGGTACCCAAAGCCATCTCCATGCGGTGGTAGGAGCCGAACTGGTTGATGAGGACGGGGATGTCCGACCCTTCGACGTTTTCAAAGAGCAGGGCCTTGCCGCCGAGGTGGTGGAAGCGGGGATCGGTGCGTTGGGTGGCTGGCGCGGGGAGGTTTGGGGCCGCGGATTTGCTCTGGCGGTCGGCGAGTTCGGTGATTTCGAGGATCGGGGAGACTGGGGATTTGATGCGCGCGAGCTCGCCGGATTTCTCCAGTGCGGCGACGAAGTCGCGGGTGGTGGCGTACATTGCGGGAGCGTATGGCGAAGAAACGAACAACGCGGGCGAAGGAACATGGGCAGGATGCCCATGCCACTAAGAAAAAGGCGATGGACTTTGCGGCGGACTTTGACTGGCCGGGGTACTTCAATGCCGTGGAGGGGAAGCCGGCGCGGGAGACGCTGGTGAAGGCGCTGACGCTGTTTGAGGGGGAAGATGCCAAAGGTGGGAAGAAGCGGGAGCGGACGGCGATTGATCTGGGGTGCGGGGAGGGGCGGGATACGCGGGAGCTGCTGCGCCGGAAGGGGAGGGCGCGATGGATGCTGTTCGTGACGGATGGGTCGGCGCGGGGGGTGGACATTCTGCTGGACTCGCTGCGGCCGGCGGAGCATGCTCGGGTGTGCGCGGTGCAGTGCGTGATGGAATCGCTGCCGCGGATTTATCCCGGGAGTGTGCCGGTGGGGTTGAAGGAGCGGGCGACGGAGCAGGTGGATCTGGTGAACGCTTCGTTCTCGCTGCCGTTCTGCCCGATGAGGGAGTTGCCGAAGCTGTGGGCGTGGATCGATCGGCGGATCAAGCCCGGGGGGCGGTTTGCGGGACAGTTGTTCGGAGACCGCGACACGTGGGCGCATGCGCGCAAGACGACCGGGATATCGCGGACAAAGGTTGAACGCATGTTCCGCGGGTATGTTTTCGAGGAGCTGCGCGAGGAAGAGAAGGATGACCAGACCTCGATGGGCGAGTTGAAACACTGGCATGTGTTCCACATCGTGGCCCGGAAACGCGCGTAAGAGCTGGGCTTTGCGATGGTCCTCCCCCACTATCAGCGGCGGGTCCCACCCGGTCTGTGATCGGGGGTGCGAGCCCAATTCAGCGGAGAGTTGAAGATCCCGATAACGCTTGTGCCGGGCGTTTTGCCCGACAACAACCTATTGGGAGATTTGCATGTCCTATCGCCAGACCCGCCGTTTGCTTGCTGTACTTGCCCTGCCTGCGTGCGTTGCTGTTGCCGGAACTGCCGGAACGACACTTGCGCGGGATGACGAACATCATGCCTCTGCTCCTGCCCATGGGGCGGCACCCGCGCCGATGGCGAGCGGACATGACGACCATGCGACCGGCACGCCGGCAAAGAGCGAACATGTTCAGCCGACGACCAAAGCAGAACCCACCCCTCCGAATACCAAGGCGGAGTCCAAGCCCGCGTCGATGAGCATGGGTGAGCCGAATATGGGTGAGTCGAAGCAGCAAGCTCGGCCCGCCTCGAAGATGAAACTGACCGAGAAAGTCGTCGAGCCGATGGATACGCCGATGACGGCGGACGCCGCGCTGAAGTTGCTGCAGGAAGGCAACCAGCGCTGGGTCTCCGACAAAGATGAGAACCCGAATACAGATCCTTCGCGGCGCGCGATGCTTGCCGAGAAGGGGCAGAAGCCGTTTGTCACGATTCTGACGTGTGCGGACTCGCGTTTGCCCGTGGAGCGCATCTTCGATCGCGGTGTGGGTGAGGTTTTTGTTGTGCGTGTGGCGGGCAATGTTGCCGGCACGAGCGAGACGGGCACGATCGAGTATGCCGTTGAGCACATCAAGACGCCGCTGCTGGTGGTGATGGGGCACACCAAGTGCGGCGCGGTGGCCGCGGCTGTGAGCGGCGCGCCGCTGCCGGGAGCCCTGGGTGAGTTGGTGTCCTACATCACTCCGGCCGTGGATCGGGCCAAGCGGAACAACCCGGAGACGGATGACAAGATGATCGCCCCGCTGGCGGTGAAAGAGAATGTGTGGCAGTCGATCACGGACCTATTGAAGCGCAGCCCGGAGATTCGGGGCGCGGCGAGCAAGGGAGAGATCCGGGTCGTGGGCGCGGTTTGCGATATCGCCACCGGGAAGGTGGAATGGATGGGCGAGCACCCTTGGCAGAGCGAGCTGATCGAGGCGTTCAATACCCGGTCCAACCGGAATACGCCGGCCACCGCCGCGGCGGAGAATCATGACGAGAAGTGATCGGTTGGCCGAAAGAGCGGCAATCTGAATCCCAAATACGCAGGGCGACGGCAGAGGCCGTCGCCCTTTTTCGTGGGTTGTGGGATATGGGGAGTACACCCGGGGAGCGATTGGATCGGATACGCTTTGCCCCGATTCCCTCAAACAATGAACGCACCCGGACCCATTTTGAACGCCCCGATACCACTTGCCGGACCGGCCGCGGCGACGCTGTCTGATTTGGCGCTGGATCTGCACGGCGTTTCGAAGACGTATTCGGGGCGATTCGGTTCGAAAAAAGTGCATGCACTGCGTGAGATCGACATGCGGGTGCATCGCGGAGAGATCTTCGGGCTGCTCGGGCCGAACGGGGCGGGGAAGAGCACGCTGGTGAAGATTCTGATGACGGTGATTCGGCCGACGAGTTGCCGGGGGTTGATGCTTGGCAAGCCGGTTGGGGACAAGAACGCGCTGCGGCGGGTGGGGTATCTGCCGGAGCACCACCGGTTTCCGGAGTATCTGACGGCCTCGCAGTTGCTGGACTACTTTGGGGCGCTGAGCGATGTGCCGCGGGCGGTGCGGCGGATGCGCTCGGCGGAACTGCTGGAGCTTGTGGGACTGGCGACGTGGTCCAAGCACAAGGTGAAAGGGTTCAGCAAGGGGATGCGACAGCGGCTTGGCATAGCCAACGCCCTGATGATGGACCCGGAACTGGTCGTGCTGGATGAGCCGACCGACGGTGTGGACCCGGTTGGGCGGCGCGACATCCGCGGCATTCTGACGACGCTGCGCGATCAGGGGCGGACGGTGTTTTTGAACTCGCACCTGTTGAGCGAACTTGAGATGGTCTGCACGCGGGTGGCGATCCTGGTGCAGGGGCGGGTTTCGGCGCAGGGTTCGATTGATGAACTGACGAGGGACAGTCGGCGGTATGAGATTGAGGTGGGACCGCCGGTGGGGATGGGCGATCAGACTCCCGCGCACGTGTTCTTGCCGGGTGCGCTCTCGGGGGTTTCCAAGCTGGAACCGGTTTCGGAGATCGCCGCGCCGCCGATGGCTCCGCCAATGAGCGCGGGTGCGAACGGGTCGGCGGCGATCGTCGCGCCCGCGGCCATGGTGATTCGGGGGACGACCAATACGGGCATTCCACTGACGATCGACCGATTTGGGATTCGCGTGGGATCGGATGACGCCACAGCGGTGCAGCCGCTGATCGATGCGCTGCGGGCCAAGGGGATCACGATCCGGGCGGTGCGGCCGGTGCGGGAGTCGCTGGAAGACCTGTTCATGAAGGCCGTGATGGACCCGACGACGGGGAAAGAGTACAAGCCAGGGGCGGCGGATGTGAAGCCGTAGTTTCAACACCATGCGACAAACACTCGCCATCTTCGTGGACGCGTATCGGGAGCTGAACAGCAAGAAGCTGTTCTGGATTGTGCTCTCGTTGTCGTTTCTGATCGTTTTGGTGTGTGGTGCGGTGGGCATTGACGCTCACGGCCTGACGTTCCTGAAATGGAGTCTGAATTTCGGTCCCAACACGGGCATCATGTCGAAGGAGTTCTTTTACAAGCAGGTTCTGTTCACGGGCCTTGGCATCAAGTTCTGGCTCTCATGGCTCGCGACCATTTTGGCTCTTGTTTCTACAGCGGGCATGATCCCGGATTTCATCTCTGGCGGTTCAATCGACGTTGTACTGGCGAAGCCCGTAGGGCGACTGAGACTCTTCCTGACCAAGTACTTAGCGGGCCTTCTCTTTGTCGCTTTGCAGGTGCTGGTATTTGCAGTGGCGGCATTCGTGCTGATCGGGATTCGAGCCGGCGTGTGGGAACCCCGATTGCTGCTCGCCGTTCCTCTCGTGGTCTCTTTTTTCAGCTATCTCTATTGCATCTGTGCGCTACTCGGGCTGCTCACGCGCTCCGGAATCGCGTCTCTTCTTCTCACCATGTTGATCTGGGGGGCGTGCTTCCTCATTACGACCGCGGAAGTCGGCGTTGTCACAGGAAAGGCATTCAATGACCAGCGGGTCGAGTTGCTCGAGAAAGGGATAACGCGCAAGCAGAAGGAAGTTGCGGATCTTGAAGGCCGACAAGACAAGGGTGCGGCGGCCGTCATGACCGGGGCGATCCAGTTGCCGATCGCCAAGAAGAGTCTTGAAGGCCTTGAAGCCAAGCGGACGGATGCGCTCTGGTGGCAAACGTTCTTCCGTCGAATGGACACTAGTGCGTTCATCGTGAAGACGGTGCTGCCGAAGTTGAGCGAAACGACTGATCTGCTAGACCGCTCTCTGCTGTCGGAGAAGGACCGCCGAGATTTCACGGACGATAACGCGGACACACCAGAAATCATCACATCGGATGACCCCGATGCCCGCGTTGACGCGAAAAAAGTCCGGCGACAGGTCATTCAGCACAAGATGACCCAACCAATTGGTTGGATCATCGGCACGTCGCTTGGATTTGAATTTGTCGTGCTCGGGATCTGCTGCTGGATCTTTTGTCGGCGCGACTTCTGAGCCGGGGGAGATTGCAGCCCTGACACCGGCGGCTGACTCCATTCGGCTCTGAAAATGATCAGTTGTTCCGGGCTCCGACCGGTTCGCCCTGGTTGGCCTTGGCGAGAATTCCGTCAAGCAGACCACGGACTTCCTGGGCCATGCGGGTGTTGGGGAACTCGTTGACGATGCGGCGGCCGAGGGAGGCGGCGGTGGCCCACTGCTTGTCCTGCACGGCGATCTTGAACTGGGCGCCGAGGTTGTCGCGGGCCTTGGAGATCACGCCGCGGGCGACTTCGCGCAGGGGTTCGGCTTCGGACTCGGTCAGGTAGGCGTCGAGCTCCTTGAGCTGGACCATTGCATCGTCGACGCGGCCGTTCTGGGCCGAATCGAGGAAGCGGCGTTCGAGATCGGTCTTGTAGACGCCGCGGGCCTGCTCCACGCGATCGCGGAGACGTTCCACGCGAGTGGAGTCGGGGAAGAGACGCTGGATGCGTCGGGCCTCGTTGGCGGCGACATCCCAGCGGCGTTGCACGATGAGGCCGTCGAGCCGGGCGATGGAGTCGGCGACCTTGCGTTCCTGAATCTCGGCGCGGGCGAGCTCGATGCGGGCCCGGAACTCCTCGGCGTCCTGGCGATAGCCGAACCGCTGGGCGAGTTCGTCGCAGAGCACGAGCGCGGCGTCCCAGGCCTGGGCGGAGATGTCCTCCTCGATGGCCTTGCAGAGCATGTTGCGTTCCGCGCCGCGGTTCAGGACGCGGCGAGCGTCGTCGGAGACCATGGCGTGGTCGCCGAGGTGGCGGATGGCGTCGTTGAGGGTGTCGATCTTGCGGATGACCACCGCGTTCTGCTGCGAGCGGCGGCGGAGCTGCCACATGATCGGGGCGAGCGTGAGGACAACGATGAATCCGAGAGCGCCTACGCCCTGGAAGATGTCCGCGGAAAGCTCGTGGCCCGCCGAGCCCTTGAGCCAGACGCCGAGGAGTATGAGGCCCAAGCTCAGGAGGAGCGGGAAGCCGTGATCGAGCAGTATCGCGGCGAATGGGCTCAGCCCCGGTTTCTGGCGGGCAGGGATGGGTCCGGCGGGGAGTTCCGAGACGTTGCGGGGGTGGGTGTGGTCGGCCATGTGGTCCTCCGTGATACGCCGCGGGCGTGCCTTAACGATACACCGGGACGCTCAGCGGGCTGCAACGGACCACTTTGGGCCGGTTTGTCCGGCTCTGAGCTGGGGTTCCCACGGATAGTATCGGCACATGACGCACCGCGGACCAGACCCAGTCGCCAGCCCAACGCACTCCGTGGGGATCGAGTGCTTCACACTGGGGCCATATGAGACAAACTGTTACGTGGTGACGCCGGGCCCGGGGGCGGGCAAGGGGCAGCCGTGCTGGATCGTGGATGCGAGCTTTGAGCCGGGGCCGATTGTGGAGTTCATCCGGGAACGGCTGCTCTGCCCGGAGGGGCTGATCCTGACGCACACCCACATCGATCACATTGCGGGCGTGCGGGAGGTATTGGATGCGTTTCCCGGGCTGCCGCTGCTGGTGCATGCGGATGAGCGGGAATGGCTGACCAACCCGATGCTGAATCTGTCGGCGATGGCGGGGATGCCTGTGACCACGCCGGAGCCGGATCGGGTGCTGAACGAGGGGGATGAACTCACGCTGGGCGAAACCAAGTGGCGCGTCTTGCACACGCCCGGTCATTCGCCCGGCGGAATCACGCTGTATCACGGACCGTCGGGCAATGCGATTGTCGGGGATTCGCTCTTCTCCGGTTCGATCGGTCGGACGGACTTTCCCGGCGGCGACCATGCCTTGCTGGAGCGTTCCATTCGGCAGAAGCTGTACACGCTTCCGGGCACGGTTCGGATCTATCCCGGACACGGCCCGGATTCAACGATCGAACAGGAGCGTCGCAGCAATCCCTTCGTGCGCGGGTAGCCGACGCGCTTAGGGCTGCGTCGGAACGGTGGTGAAGGTGCTGCCCGCGGGATTCTGAGCGCGGTCGAAGGCGGCGAGCAGGGCACCCGCCTGTGGATTACGGGGATCGACCTGCTGGGCCTGTGCCAGTGTCTGCTTTGCTTCGTTGGTCTGGCCCAAGTCCTGCTGGATAATCGCTTTCAGAACGTACGGGGAGGCATCCTTGCCGGCCTTGGCGACGGCCTGATCGGCGGCGGCGAGCGCGTCGGCGAGGCGATTGTCCTGGCGGCAGAACATGGCCTTGAGCATGAAGCCCTCCGGGTGCTCGGGAGCGATGGCCATCACACGCTGCATGGCGGAGCGAAGGCCGCCCTTGTCGTGGAGGATGGCGCAGACGTTTCCGAGATCGGTCCAGGCGCGAAGGTCGGCCGCGCCGTCCTTGTCGGAGGTGATTTCCTGGAGGAAGGTGCGTGCGTCAACGGGGCGGTTGAGGGCGATGAGGCACTTGGCTTTCATGGCCTTCAGGTCGCGGCGGTTCTGGTTGGGTTCCTTGTCGAGGAGCTTGGTGAGGAAGGACTCGGCGTCGGCAAACTGGCCGCAGGACATGTGGGCCTGGATGAGGTCCTCGGTGATGGACTGATCGCCGGGGGCGAGCAGGAGGGCCTCGGCGTAGAGCTGGACGGCGCGCTTGTCGTCGGAGCGGAGCTGGGCGATGTGGCCCTGGGTCTGGCGGATGGCCGCGTTGTACTGAAGGAACTGCTTGCGGTCGGTGAGGAGCTGATCGGCCTCATCGAGGCGGTTCTGGGCGACGAGCATCTCGGCCCCGGCGACAACGTACTGGGCATTGGCCGAGTCGAGCTCCATGGCCTTGCGGTAGGCGGCGAGGGCGTCTTCGGGCTGGTTCACGCGCTCGTAGACGATGCCGAGGTAGTAGTGGGCTTCGACGAACGCGGGATCGAGGGTCGTCGCGGCGAGGAACTCCTTGCGGGCTTCCTCGAGGCGGCTCTTCTCGAGCATGATGCGCCCGCGGAGGACGTGGCTCTTGGGCACCTTTTCGTTCAACGCGATCGAGCGATCAACGGTCTTGAGCGCCTTGTCCAGATCGCCCGCCAGGAACTGCTGGTGGGCCATCTGCCACTCCGTGCCGCTCTTGAGCATGGACATTTTGTCCTGCGCCTGGCTCAGAAACGCGGTGGTGGACTTGCCGTGGCCGCCGGTACCGCCGCAACCGGTGAGAGTCGCGGCGAGGGCGAGGGCAAGAACGGCGGAAGCGATGCGGGTGGTGCGGGGCATGGTGGGCTCCGGTTATGGGGCGAGTCCGGGTGTATCGGTAAAAAAGGGACGCGGAGTTTGAATCCCGCGTCCCTGCTATGACAAAGAGTGCGATTTACTTGTTCTGGCCTTCGGTTTCCACTCCGGCCGTGACCGGCGCGGCGGGGGCGGGGGCATCGGTCTGGGGCTTGGCGGCCGTGGTTGTTGTCTTGTTCAACGGGCGGTCCTTGGCGTCAAATCCAGCGGCCCAGAGCTGGCCGGTCTTGGGGTTGTAGATCCAGCCGTAGTTGGTCTGGAAGTTCGAATCGGGCTTCAGGCCAACGACGACCTTGGAGGCATTCGGGCCGCCGACGTAGCTGTTGGCCGGCGCGTCCTTGACGAGCTGGGCGTTCACAAGATCCGACCAGCCGTTGTGCTCGCCTTCGCCGAGCTTGGGAGTCTGGCCGGCGTTCATGAGGCCGAAGAGCTCGATCTGGCCGCGGATGCCTGGGAGGGCGGTGCGGACCTCGTCGGAGGCCTTCTTCTCGCTGGAGGACAGGTTGGGAAGGGCGGCCGGCTTCTCGTTGGTGTTCGAGGCAAGCGAGACCGAGACCGCGGCCGCGGCGGTCGGAGTGACGAGCGTGGGGCTGGAATCCGCCATTGGGGCGGTCGCGACTGCGGGGGTAGAGTTCGTCTCGGTAGAACCGGCGTTGGGCATTGGCGCGAGGAAATCGCTGGAGCTGTTGGTGTTGCTCGCATTGGAAGTGGTAGACGAGGAGGGCGCGACCACCGAGGTCGTGGTCTGCATCGCGATGGATTGAGCGAAGGCGTCCATCGCGCTGGGGGCGGTCGAGGCGGCCGAATGCTGCTCCGCGCTGGTGGTAGTTGTGGGCTGGGCACTGGGCTGCGCCGGAGTGGAGTTGGCGGGGGAACTGGGCTCCATGGAGGTGGCGCCGGTGCCGGGGACGCTGATCGTCACGACTTCGCCGGAGCTGACGGGGAGCACGTTCAACTGCCCCGGCATGGTGATCGCAGAGAACTCGGGCGCGGCCGCGGGGGTGCCCTCGGAGATGGGCGCCGGCGGGACGGACTTCTCCATCGGGACGTTCACGGAGCCGCGGGGCTTGAGATTCTTCTGCTGGGTCGGGGCGGCGGGGACGCTGTCGACCCGCTTGACGACCTCGGAGTCGAGGTAGGAGTTGAGCACGCTGGCGTCGGACCAGTGCTCCTTCATGCCGGTGATCTTGTCACGCAGGCGATAGGCCTCGGGCTGGTTGGCGTTCAGAGAGAGCGAGCCCTTGATCTTGTTGAGGGCCTCTTCGTACTTGCCGTCGCGGGCGAGTTGCTCGGCCTCGACGTTCTTCTGGTCGGTCATCTTCTCGCGGCTCCAGGGGAGCAGGCCCTGGCGGGTACCAGCGCGGACGCGCTCCAGATCGGCGGTGGCGCGATCGGCGGCACCGGCGATGAGCGTGTCGGTGACGATGGTGGGCGTGATCAGGAAGATGATCTCGCTACGAACGGTGGTATCCTCGTTGCCGCGGAAGGCCGCGCCGAGGATCGGTATATCACCCATCCAGGGCACCTGGCGCCGGGTGAAGGTGGCATTGTCGGTGAAGAGACCGCCGAGCACGACGGTCTGGCCGTCTCGGACGTTGACGTTGGTGACGAGTTCCTGCGTGACTTCGTCGGGGATCGTCACGGCGCGGCCGCCGGAGTCGGTGATGGTGCGGATTTCCGCGCTGGAGACCTGGGGCTTGAGCTCCATGCGGACCTCGCCGAGCGAGGAGACGAAGGGGCGGAAGTAGAGCTGGGTGCCGGTGTCGAGGAACTGCACGCTCTGGGTCGTGCTGGTTTCAGTCTGCGTGGTGTTCAGATATCCGACGCGCTTGCCGACGAGGACGCGGGCGGGCTGGCGATTGAGCGCGAGGATCTTCGGGTTCGAGAGGATCACGGTGTCGGTGATCTGATCGAGCATGCGAAGGAAGATGCCGACGTCGCCGGCGATGACGCCGACTTTGAAGCCGCCGGGGCCCGCGGTGTTGCCGACGGTGCTGGACACGGCGTTGCCGCGGTCGTTGGGGGGGGAGACGCCCTGGCCGACGGCCCCGGTGCCGCCCTTGATGAGCGATCCGGCCGCGGAGAGCGCGCCGCCGGTGTTGATGAAGTCCACGAAGTTCAGGTCGCCGATGACGGAGAAGTCAACGCCGAAGGCGTTGGCCTCGTTGAGCGAGGTCTGGAGGATGGTGGCCTCGACGAGCACCTGCTGCGGGCGCGTGTCGAGCTGCTTGAGAAGCTCCTCGATGGCCTTGACGTTTTCCTCAAGGTCGATGATCACGAGCGTGTCGCCGAGGGCGTAGTCGTTCTTGCCGACGGGCGCCTTGTCGGGAACGGTGAACTCCTTGGTCTTGGCGTTGATGCGGATCTCGCCGCCGTCCTTGGACAGCATGGGCGAGACGAACTCCTTGGCGTCGTCCGCGTTGAGATAGTTCAGCTTGACGACCTTGGAGACACGCTTCTTGAGCGCGGCCTGGATGCCCTTGAGCTCTTCGTTGGTATACACGAAGATGAAGTTGCCGTTCTCAACGTACCCGAAGCCATTGACGTGCAGGATGGCGTCGAGGGCCTGGTAGAACGTCACGCCGTAGAGCGTGGCGGTGACCTTGCCGCTGACGCCCTTGCTGGCGACGATGTTTTTCTGCGTCTGGATGGAGAGGAGTTCCAGCACGTTGGCCAGGTCCTCATCCTTCAGGTGCAGGTCCACCGTCATGTGTTCACTGACGGAGACCTTGGCCTTGCCCTTGTCGTCGGCACCCTGCTTCTCGACCTTCATGGGGTCGCGAGGGGTGGGAACGGCTGGGTTCTGAGCCCAGACGAACGAGGGGAGTGTGAGCATGCCCAGCACCGCGATCAGCGGAAGCCGGCCGGCCTTGGACACAAGCTCACGAGCGGTACGCGGACGACGGGTGCACATGGGGATCTCCGATAAGAACTGCGGGGGGCTTGAAGGGGATGCCGTGGGCCTGCCGCTATGACGTTGTCGCCTCCGCCGCGTGCGAAGGTGCACGCGGTTCGGATGAAGTCATCGCCGGTTCTCGGCTGGGACTTTGGGAAAGTGGGGCGACGCGCGTCAAAGTTTTCCAAGTGCGCAACAAACGCCGACCGGGGGGTGGCCAAAGCACGCCGGAGTCCGGTAACGACGGGCCACGATTCGGGCGGTGCGGGCTAATACGGGCCGAAAATGCACAAGCCCGCACTGGGCGGGCTTGTGGAGGGGAACGTTTCAGGACCGGGACAGGCCGATTTGCGGGGAAGATGCGTCGCAGGCAATCAATCCGCGTCGTTGGGAGAGGGGGGCCTGTTCTTGCCAGTGCCGTCACAGGTGCCATCCGGGCGATTGCAGCACTTCTTGTACTTGCGGCCTGAGCCATTGGGGCAGGTGTCGTTGCGGCCGAAGGCCTTGTCCTTCTTGACCACTGGTTGGGACTTTGGATCGCCGTTCGAGCCAGCGCGGGCGGCGGCGTCGAGATCGCGCTGCACTTTCTCGCTCGCGGGAGCGACTTGTGCAACATCCAATCCCGGTCCGGAGATCACGCCCGAGGAGAGGGCGGCGGATGAGCCGCTGGAAGGTGGCACGTAAAGCCCCCCACCACCACCCCCACCACCCGCATCGCCGCTGCCGAGACCGCTGATGGAGGGCGGCGGAGTGACGGGCGCAGGCCGCGGCGCGACGTTGATCTGCGGCGTGAGTTGGAGCTTGAAGACGAAGTCTGTGATGCGGTCGCGGACGGAGGCCATCATGTCCTTGAACATCTTGGAACCCTCGCGCTTGAACTCGATGCGCGAGTCCTGCTGGGCGAAGGCGCGGTAGTGGATGGAGTCGCGGAGTTGATCCATCTCGTAGAGGTGGCCCTTCCAGAGATCGTCCAGAGTGTCGATGAGCATGGTGCGTTCGAAGTAGAGGAGCTCGAAGCGGAGGGAAGATTCGACGCGAGAGCGGATGGCCTGCTCCCGCTCGTTGCCGGTGAGGCGGCGGATGTTGTCCGGGGGCTCGAGCTTAAGCTTGTCGCGGAAGTGGGCGTCGAGGGCCTCGTGGTCCGTGATCGCGAGGCACTCGTCGATTTTCTTCTGCAGCTCGTGGGTCTCCACGAAGTTCTTCGAAGCGTCGAGCAGGTTCTGCTTGATCTGCTGGGGCGGGGTTTTGATGACCGTTTCGGGCGTCCAGCCCATGTTGTATCGATCGTTGGCCCAGGTCACAAGATTGGTGATCGCGGCCGGGCCGCTCTGGCGGAGCATGGACATGGTCACGCTCATGATAAACTCGACGGGATACTCGATTTCTCGCTTGGTGTAGAGCGCTTCGGCCTTGGAGAGGAAGAGATTCTCCACGGCTTCGTGGGAGACGCCAACGGCCTCGATGATCTGCTCGGGGGGCACGGTGATGCCGAACTTGGCGTCGGCCCACTTGCCCAGCTCGGTGGGTCCGTAGGACTTTTCGGTGAACCGCATGAGGCCGGAGAGGTCCGACTGCTCGATGCGCTCCTCGGCAGCTTCGGTCAGCGCATCCTGCACGGCGCGGCGGCCCTCCTGGCCCTTGGTGCGCACCTCGTCGGGATTCAGATCGACATCGAAGTGCGACTTGGCCCAGCGGACGAGCCCCTCGGCGTCGAAGTCGATCTCGATCTCGCTGCCCTCGGAGGGAATGTACTCGCCGAGCGACTTGCCGATGTTCTGGCGGGCCTCCTCCTTGGCGTCCTGACGGATGCGGCGCTCCATCTCGTTGACTTCCAGGCCGCGCAGGCGCTCGGGGAAGATGTCCACCTCGAGCTTCTGGCGCACGAACTCGCTGGCGCACTTCGCGGAGTAGCTCTTGGAGAGATACTCCTCGACGGCCTCGTGGACGGAGTCGCGGATGTAGGTGAAGATGAGGCCGCGGACGTCTCGACCTTCGAGCACGCGCTGGCGCAGGCCGTAGAAGCCCTGACGCTGGTGCTCCATGACTTCGTCGTACTCAAGAATGGTCTTGCGCTGCTGGAAGTTGCGTTCCTCGACCTTGCGCTGTGCTCGCTCCACGCTCTTGGAGAGCATGGGATGCTCGATGGCGTCACCCTCCTTCATGCCGAGGGTGGAGAGGATCTTCATGGTGCGCTCGCCGGCGAACATCTTCATCAGGTCGTCGTCGAGCGAGACGAAGAAGCGGGAGGAGCCGTTGTCGCCCTGACGCCCGGAGCGGCCGCGGAGCTGGTTGTCGATGCGGCGGGACTCGTGGCGTTCGGTGCCGATGACGTGGAGGCCGCCCATGTCCTCGATGTTCTCGAACCAGCGGATGCGATGGAGCAGGAATCGCCCGTTCTCGTCGATCCAGGCGCGGAGCTCCTCGGGGGATGCGGCGTCGATCTTCTTGGGGGACTCCCAGGTGTACTTCATGGCCCACTGGCGGAGGAGCTTGGTCTCCAGATCGGCGAAGGCCATCTGCTCGACTTCGTGCTTGGGCAGGTCGAGCTCGCGGGGGCCGATCTTGCGGTAGATGTTCTCGCGGAGCTGCTCGTCGGTGGCGTCGATCTTGAGCTCGCGGGAGGCGATGCCGCGCCGGAGCCAATGGTCGAGGAGGGCTTCGCGCGGGCAAGCCCCGAGCTTGATGTCGGTGCCGCGCCCGGCCATGTTGGTGGCGATGACGATGCTGCCGAGCTGGCCACCGCCCTCGATGATTTCGGCCTCGCGGGCGATCTTCTCGGGTTTGGCGTTCAGGACTTCGTGCTTGACGCCGTGCTTGCGGGTGAGCATGGTGGAGAGCATTTCGCTCTTCTCAACGCTGGTGGTGCCCACGAGCACTGGGCGGCCGGCATCGGCGAAGGCCTTGATTTCGTCGGTGATTGCCTCCCACTTGTCCTTGCCGACGAGGAACATGAGGTCGTCGCGGTCGGTGCGGTGGACGGGAAGGTTGGTGGGGATGGAGACGACGTCCAGCCGGTAGATGTCGTGGAACTCCTGGGCTTCGGTGTCGGCCGTGCCGGTCATGCCCGCAAGACGCTTGTACATCTTGAAGAAGTTCTGGATGGTGACGGTGGCGACCGTCTGCGTCTCCTGCTTGATGGGGACCTGTTCCTTGGCTTCGACGGCCTGGTGCAGGCCCTCGGACCATTGACGTCCGATCATCGGGCGACCGGTGTTCACATCGACGATGACGATGCCCGGCTCGGTCTGGCCCGTGCGCGGGTTCTCCATCGGCATGATGATGTAGTCGCGGTCTTTCTGATACACGACGTGTGCCCGCACGGCCTGCGAGAGGAGGTGGGGCATGTCGGTGTTCTCACCGACGTAGAACGAGCCGACATTTGCGGCCCGCTGCGCCTCGGCCGTGCCGTCGTGCGTGAGGTGGACCTGCTTGCGGTCGAGCTCCACCTCGTAGTACTGCACGTGCTTGGAGCGTTCTTTCTCCAGGACGGGGAGCTCGGCCTTGGCGGCCTTCATCTGGGCTTCGAGCTCGGGGAGCTTGGACTTGTCGCGGGCGTTGCGCATGTCGCCCTCGAGGCCTTTGATCAGCCGATTGCACTTCTGCACCCGATCGTCGGTCTCCTGCCACGGCTTCTGCCGGGCGAGCAGGTGCTTGGCGAGATTGTCGGCCATGTCGTAGCGAGGGGTGTCCGAATGGGCTTCGCCGGAGATGATCAGGGGCGTGCGGGCCTCGTCGATGAGGATGGAGTCCACCTCGTCGACGATCGCAAACTGGCGTGCCTTCTGCACCTGCTGATCGGCCTGGCGCTTCATGTTGTCGCGCAGGTAGTCGAAGCCGAACTCGGCTGTGGTGCCATACACCACGTCGCACTTGTACATTTCGCGCTTGGCGGATTCGGGCTGGATGTGCTGCGGGTGGATGGCGCCGACGGTCATGCCCAGGGCGTGGAAGTACGGGAAGGTCCAGTCGCGGTCGCGCTGAACGAGGTAGTCGTTGACCGTCACCACGTGAACCTTCATCTCCTCGATCGCGGCGAGATAGCAGGCCAAAGGACCGACGATGGTCTTGCCTTCGCCGGTCTTCATTTCGCTGATCTTGCCGCCGGAGAGGACCATGGCGCCGATGAGCTGCACGTCGAAGGGGCGGGCACGGAACGGCGGCTTGGAGAGCGGGTACAGCTCGCGCACCGCCTGGTAGAGCTCTATGGGGATTTCCACTTGCAGCCAGCCGGGCTGCGGCTCGGTGCAGCCGAGGAACTCGCCGGCGGGAGGCATGGGCGGGCGGGCGGCGACTTCCGCCTTGATCTGGTCGTAGATGGCCCGGGCCGAGGCGGGGAGCCGGTCGGGGTTGAAGAGGTGCTCGTGCTTGGGATTGAAGATATTGCGGAGGCCGACGGCGCGGTCCATCGCCTCGCGGGCGACGGCGAGTGCCTCGTCGAGCATGTCCGCGGCGGGTTCTCCCTTTTCGGATCGCGCCCGGAACTCCACGATCATGGAGCGAAGCTGGGCGTCGGTGAGCGTGCGGGTCTGCGGTTCGAGGGCGTTGATCGCCTCGACGCGGGCGGTGTATCGCTTCACGAAGCGGTCGTTGCGGGAACCGATGATCATGTTGAGGAGGGGCCCGACGATCGGGATGCCCTGACTCATGGCGTTAACCTTGGCCATTGTGACTGCTTTCTGAGAATCGGATGAGCTTGCGGGCCGGCGCGGCTGGAACAGCAACTGGGCCCGACATTGCGGGATTACGGATAAACACGGCCTCTGCCCGGCTGAACCGGAAGACGCCCCGAGTTTGGTATTGAAGTGCCGGCGGGATCGGCGGCGCGATGCCGCTCAGTCGCGGGGCGGGGGCAGGTTCAGCAACATCAGCCCGACACGGCCCGAGGGGCTGTCGGTCGATCCGGTGAGTTCGGGATGTTGCGAAACGATCGCCGCGAGGGGCGAGCGGAGAGCCCGTGCAAACGACAGGACGAACCCTGAGCCGCTCGGGCGAATCTGTCGGTTTGCGAGTTTGCGTGGGCCGCCCTGGCGTTGCTCGACACGCTGGGAGGGGACGGTGCGTTCCTGGATCGCGAGTGAGCGGGATTGGTCGACCGGGCCGACATCCTTCGCCCTGCCGAGGGCGGGGGAGGTGGTGAGCACCAGCGTCACGAGCATCAGCAGCGTGACGCCGCTGACCCCGAGCGGGGGTGTTCGACGCGAAGTGAGGCGCTGATGGACGTGGGTGGACATGCTCGGGCAAGTGTATCGACCCGGAATCCCCCGGGCGAAACTGCTGTTTTGGCAGGAGGGGGATTGGGCGATTCGGGAATCGCAGAGTGGAACGTGGTTTTCCACAAAGAACTGCGCGGATTCTCCGACGAATCCGCGAGTCGCGGGCAAAGTGAAGATCGCGCTCAGAGAAAGTTGCACTCGAGGGGTGCCCAAGATATTGTGACGGCCCCCTCGGAACGAGTCCGATAGCTCTGGGGTTCGGTAGTTCTGCCGGTTGCCCGGCTCTCGCGGGTGTTCGGCGTTTTCATCTGGTTTGAGTTGTTTCGACCGCTTCGTACGGGCAGGCCGCCCAAGTTGAGCGGTGCGATGTCGTCGTGTTTTGTGCAAGGACGCAGTGAGAGGACACCGGCATGGTTGTACACCGTCAAACGCTCCCCGACACCCGATCATCCCTGACGCACAAGTTCTGCATCAACGGGCACGAGGGGTATCTCACAGTCGGGCTGCACTCGGACGGGCGTCCGGGCGAGTTGTTCATCAAGATGGCCAAAGAGGGCTCGACGATGAGCGGCATGTGCCAGGCCTTCTGCCGCGCCTTTTCGCTGGCGCTGCAGTACGGGCTGTCGCTGGAGGACGCGGTGATGCGGTTCCGCGGCATGCGCTTTGAGCCGATGGGATCGACGGCCAATCCGGAGATTCCGGAGTGCCAGTCGATCGTGGACTATGTGGCGCGGTATCTGGAGTTGAACTTCAGCCATATGGGCGCGGATCGCCGCATCTGATCAAATCATACCGATCTTGAATGACAATCGAGCAAGGCCGAACCCGGAAGTCCAGTCCTAGCAACGAGTTAGAGAACGGCTATCGCCCGAGTTTCAAGTGGGACTCGTATGAGACTTCTCTCGCCGTCGCGGCTGCTCGATCGACCCGCCAAGCGGATTCGCATTCTGGGCACACGCAGCAGCCATCTTTCTCGATCGCAGCGGAGCGCAGGTCGTACCCGCAAGAGGGGCATATCTCCGCTCGGACTCGTATGCGCACGTTGCGCTGCGAAAGGAGTCTGGCGTGCAAAACGAAAGGACCAAGAAACGCAAAGGGAAGCACGGATATCACCAGAACAAATCTGAGCCAAGGGGAGAGCGGAATACGGCCAGTCAGAACTGCCCCCGTTGCAAAAAGAACCGCAAACAATAATGTGTGCAGTGCCATCCAGTTCATTTGGGCCGGCGTGAGAGGATCGAACGCAGCGGATCTACGGAGTCGAATGAGCTCCTCAATTGATCTCCCTCTGCCAAAGACTGACTCGAGCTGGCAGGGACGACCACGGTCATCTTTGACGGTGGGGCGCAGAATATACATGGAACATTTCGGGTTGTATTCACTCGGGGAATAAACGTGCAGTTTACCCCCGTGCCGGAGCCGGGGAAAGAGTGGAGTGAGGGCCCATACGGGTCGTGAATCACAATCGAGCGAGATTGAACCCGGAAGTCCAGTCCTAGCGACGAGTTGGAGAACGGCTAGTGCCCGAGTTTGAAGTCGGATTCGGATGAGAACCGGGCGGCGCAAGCCGACGGCGGCCCGCGCACTAGCCCGTTGAGCTGAGCCTTTGAATCGCTAGCCCGCCTGAATCATCCACCCGATGGACGAGGGGTTGCGGCCTTCGGCTCTGATTTGGTCGTGGCCTTCAAGAGTTCATCGATCTTGGCGTTGAGGGCCTTGTCCTCGGGCGTGATCTTGGACTCGTATCGGGCGACGACGTTGCCGGTGCGATCGACGAGGAACTTGGTGAAGTTCCACTTGGGCTCGCCGCCGATGGGCGCGGGCTGGGCGGCCAGCTTGGCAAAGAGCGGGGCGGTGCCATCACCCTTGACGATGATCTTTTCGAACATGGGGAAAGTGACGTTGAACTTGGCGGAGCAGAACTCCTTGATCTCCTCGTTGGTACCGGGCTCCTGCTTGTTGAACTCGTTGGCTGGGAAGCCGAGAATCACGAGGCCGTCGGCCTTCTTGGACTCGTAGAGCTTCTCGAGCCCGGCGTACTGCTTGGTGAAGCCGCACTGGCTGGCGACGTTCACAATCAGCACGACTTTCCCCTTGTAGATCGAGAGATCCTCGGAGGTGCCGTCGATGCGCTTCATGGTGAATGCGAGGACGTTGGCATCGGTCGCCGCGTCGGTGGGTTTGGCTGCGGGCTTGTCGTCTTTCCTGGGCTCATCCTTCTTGGGCTGATCAGACTTCGCGGGGGCGGCCGGAGCGGGCTGGTCGGACCTCTTGTCGTCCGGGCCGGCGGCGATCGCGGCGACGCCGCCGATGACGAGCACCGAACCAAGAACGATTGCGAGGGGGGACTTGCAGGCGCAGCAGCAGGGCATGGGTGGCTCCGAAAAGTGGGCGAATGGACTGGGGATAGTAGGTGTTCGGCGGGACTGGGGATGTGGATTGGGGTACCGTTTGGCAATGCTCGAGTTGACCAGATGCGTGCGGTTTTGCGTGAACGACCATGCCGGCGGGGGCGCGGCCGCGGAAGCGTGGGGATCGCCCGACAACACGTTTGCGGCGTATCCCAGCATGCGGGGCATGGGGCGGTATTACGAGTTAGAGGTTCGCTGCCGCGGCGTGCCTACGCCGGCGACGGGGTACTTCCTCAACATCAAGCAGATCGATCAGGCGGTACGGAAGGCCGGGATACCGATCGTGGAACGGGCGTGCCGAGAGCGGCCCGGGAGCGACCCAGCTTTGACACTGGCGGAGCTTGTGGGCCCGGTGAACGACGTGCTGGGAGGATATGTAACGGGTGTGCGATGGAGATTGACGCCGTACTATTCGATTGAGATGGCTCCCCCCCCCACTACGACAACTCCCGCGAACGAACCGCGCGTGCTGATGCGCCAGCAGTTCGAGTTCGCCGCGTCGCACCGGCTGCACTGCGCCGGGCTGTCGGACGCGGAGAACCGCGCGATGTTCGGGAAGTGCAACAACCCGAGCGGGCACGGGCACAACTACCGCGTGGAGGCGTGTGTGGACACGCCGATGGACCGGAACGGAGCGAAGTTCTCGCTGGCGGATCTGGAGCGGACGGCATCAAAGATGATCGTCGAACGGTTCGACCACAAGAACCTGAGCACGGATTCGCCGGAGTTCGACGTGATGAAGGGGGGATTCAATCCATCGGTGGAGAACATCGCGCGGGTCTGCTTTGAGCTGCTTGCCCCCACGGTGAGTGCGACGTGCCCCGAAGCTGCGTTGCGGTCTGTCACCGTCTGGGAGACGGACAAGACGTGGTGTACATATCCCGCGGGCGTCGAAATTGGAAGTATCAAGGCGTAACACGCGGCCGCACGTGCCTCGCCTATTTGGAGTCCGATTGTCGGCTCAACTGCCTGCCCCTCTCCCCATTACCACCACGCACGATGACCGTCCCCCACCGCATCCTCATCATCCGACCGAGCGCGCTGGGCGATGTCTGCCGGAGCGTGCCCGTGCTGGCGAGCTTGCGTGCGGCGTATCCCGGCGCGACGATCGATTGGCTGGTGCAGGATTCGTTCGCGCCGGCGATCGCGTCGCACCCGGCGTTGAATGGCGTCGTGGCGTTTCCGCGTGGAAAACTGCGGGAGTGGTACCGGCCCTCTGTAGCGCCGGAGCTCAAGCGATTCCTTGATGATCTGGCGGAGCGGAGGTACGACCTGGCGCTGGATTGCCAGGGGCTTTTTCGCTCCGGGCTCTTTGCGATGGCGACCAAGGCGCCACGACGGATTGGATTTGACAACGCGGCGGAACTCGGCTGGCTGGGGCTGACTGAGCGCGTGCATGCGTCGCGATCCATGCACGCGGTGGACCGCATGCTCATGCTTGCCGAACATGCCGGGGCTCGCCCCGTGTACGACATGCGCCTGTATACGGCCATGGAAGATCGCGCGTGGGTTGAGGCGCAGCCTGGTTTCACGGGCGAGGGATTTGCGGTCATTGCACCCATGTCGCGTTGGCCCGGAAAACAGTGGCCGTTGGAGCGGTTCGCGGAACTTTGTCGGCGGCTGGTGGGCGGGGCCGTGCCGGGCATTCACCGAGTCGTGCTGGTCGGGTCGCCTTCCGAGCGTGAGCAGGGGTCCGCCCTGATTGATTCGCTACGCGGGGAGCGGGGCGTGGTTGATCTGATCGGACGGACGACCGTCGGGCAACTGATGGCTCTCGTGGAGGGATGCGGGTTGCTGGTGGGGTGTGATTCCGCGGCGGTACACATGGCCGTGGGCTTCAAGCGGCCCCTCGTCGCGCTCTATGGCCCGACACGCGTGGAGCGCGTGGGCCCGTACGGACGCTCGGCGCACGTGGTTCAGCGATTGATCCCGGGAGATGTGCGCGACCACAAAGACGCGGCGGCGGGACAGGTGATGATGAACCGCATCGGAGTGGACGATGTGTTGGAATCGGCCCGAACACAACTGACGCCTGGCGGCGCACCGCGGGAAACCTTCGCTTACTGAACGCGATCGCCACTCATCCGAATCCGAAATAGAAATCGTGCGTGCATCCGCGGGATTCGCTCGAAGACTCGCTCATCCCGGGCGTGGGAATCAATCCGGATTCGTATCAGGGCTTCTTGGGCTTGGGGACTTCCGGACGATCCGTGTTGAAGCGTACGGGGACGGCTTCTTTGAGCAGGTACATATACCGCATGCCGTCGGTGGTGACGCCCGGGTAGTACCAGCCGTCCTTGACGAGCATGAGGCGCAGGTCACGCGGCTCGTGGTGCCATTGGCCGCTGACGGGCGAGGTTTCGACGATGACGCGGTCGCCTTCGGTGTGCGCGGAGTACGTTACTTCGGCATAGTTGCCGCTGAGATATCCAAAACCCTCGCCGTCGTCTTCGAAGAGTTTGCCGCTGGCGCTGCCATTTTCGTCGAGCGCAATGACCAACGTGAGTGGAGCGCCCTTGCTCTCCATGCGGGCGGATTTGTCGCCGGTGTATTGCAGGATTGGGCCCATGGGGATGATCGATCCGCCGCGGATGTAGAGACGCGGCAGATCGGGGTGCACACCCTCTTCGACGAGCTGAATCTCCTGCCAGATGCCCTTGGGAAGCGTCGGGGAGCGGTCCCGATCGGGCGTGACCTTCGGCACTACGAGCAGATCGGAGCCGAGGAGGAAGGCATCGTCCTCGGAGCGGAGGGCAGGGTCCTTGGGATCGGCGAAGAAGACGGGGCGCAGCACGGGCATGCCGGTCTGGTGGGCTTCCCAGAAGAGCGTGTAGAGATACGGCAGCAGGCGGTAGCGGCGTTCGAGGGCGAGACGGGCGGTTTGTTCGACCTCGGGGCCGAAAGCCCAGGGTTCCTTGTCGATGTTGCCCTTGCCGGTGTGGCCGCGGCTGAAGGGGAGGAGCGAGCCGACGCCGATCCAACGTGCGTACAGGGCGGCGTCGCCGTTGCCGTTGAAACCACCGATGTCCGGGCCGCAGAAGGGCTGACCGGAAAGGCCGAGGTTGGCGACCATGGAGACGGAGTTCTCGAGATCCTTCCATTCGGCGGTGTTGTCGCCGGTCCAGGTGGCGGCGTATCGCTGGCTGCCGATGTAGCCGGCGCGGGTGAGGACGAAGGGACGCTTCTCGGGCTCGGCGGCGAGGATGCCCTCGACGGTGCCCTTGGCCATGAGGGTGCCGTAGACGTTGTGGTACTTCAGGTGCGGGCCGGGGGGGAGGATCTGCGTGCTTTTGAACTCTTCGCTCTTGCCGCGCCAGATGCGCGGGTCCCAGGGGCCGCCGGCGTGGGCGTTGTCCTCGGGCATGGTCTTGGACTTGACGTTGAAGACGGCGGGCTCGTTCATGTCGTTCCAGACGCCGGAGACTCCCAGCCCGATGAAGGGCTTGTACAGACCGCTCCACCACTGGCGAACGTCGTTGCGCGTGAAGTCCGGGTAGACGCACCAGCCGGGCCAGACCTCGCCTTTGTATGTTTGGCCCTTGGCATCCTTCACGGCCAGGTCGGAGGCCGTCATCTGGTCGTAGACGGAATAGCCCTTCTCGGCCTTCACGCCGGGATCGATCATCCAGATGCGGTGGAAGCCCTGCTTATCCAGATCGTCGTTGAGTTTCTTGGGGTCGGGGAACTGGGCTTTGTCGTAGGTGAAGATGCGGTAGCCGTCCATGTAGTCGATGTCGAACCAGATGACATCGCAGGGGATGTGACGATCGCGGAAGCCGTTGGCGATTTCACGAACCCGGGCATCCGGGTTGTAGGAATAGCGGCACTGGTGGTAGCCGATGGACCAGAGAGGGGGGAGAGGCATCGTGCCAATCAACTCGGCGAGGCCCGTGAGCACTTCCTGCGGCGAGGCGCGATCGATGACGTAGACGGGGTACCCAGCACCCTCGCCGCGGAAGACGATGGAGCCATCCGCGCCGGCGCTCTTGTCCTTGCCGGTCAGGTCGATCTCGCAGCGCCAGGTCGTGTCGGCGAGGATGCCGAAGGATGTGCCGTCGGCACGCACGGCCAGAACCCAAGGGTGGGACTGGTAGAGCGAGACATTCTCTTCGGTGTAGCCGTAGGCGTCGGAGTTCCAGCAGATGGTCTTGCGGCCGTTGCGGAGGAGGGGGCCGGCGATCTCGCCCGTGCCATACAGCGAGGTGCCCGCTTCGATGTCGATGCGGACGCAGTGCTTGTTGTCCTTGTCGTTCCAGAAGAGGGGCGCGGCTTTCATGTCCTTGGGCGCGCCGGGGGTGGTCTTGACGGGGTGGGCCAGCGCGACGGAGGGGGGGAACGCGTCGGGCTTGGCGCCCTTCTCGACGAAGCGGGCGATGCCGCCTTTCGTTGATTCGACGGTCTCGCCGTCGCCGGCAACCTGCGCGATTGCCGGGGAGGAGAGCGCGAGAACGGAGGCCGCGAGGAGGGCGGCGGGATGAGCAAACGCGAATGGGCGCATAAGGATCTCCGGTACGGGCCGGGATGGTACGGGCGATGGGACGTGGCGGGGAATCGTGGTGAAGCTCATACGAATCCGAAATAGAAATCGTGCATGTATCCGCGGGATTCGCTCGAAGACTCGCTCATCCCGGGCGTGTGAATCGAACAGGATTCGTATCAGTCGGGCACCTGCCACCGCCCGACGGGGAGCCGGAACTCCATGTGGCGGGTTGGATCGACCGGGCAGAAGCCGAGCGGGCGATACACCTCGTGTGCATCGCGTGTTCCGAGGGCCCATCGGCGGAGGGTTTGCAACTCTGGGTGGTCGATCAGCGTGCGGGCCATGAGCCGGGCGAGGCCTTGGCCGCGGTGGGGCTCGAGGACGAAGACGTCGCAGAGCCATGCGTATGTGGCACGGTCGGAAACAGCGCGAGCGTAGCCGACCTGCTCGCCCGTGGACTTCTCGTACGCGCCGACGACGATGCTGTTGGCAAGGGCACGTTCGACGACATCGCGGCGGATGCCGGGGGACCAGTAGCAGGTGCTCAGGAAGCCGTGGACGACGTCGAGTTGGACGCGCGCTGGGTCTGTGGAAATCTCGTACGCCATCGGCTGGTTCACTCTCCCGCCTCCTTCGCCATCCGCCGCTGATTCTCCAGCTCGGCGTCGATTCTGGCGACATCGAATGGGGCTTGCAGGACAACCGAACTCACGAACGGGTAGAAATCATCGGGCGCCACTCTCCAGTAAATCGGCACGGGGGGCATGGACTCGATGACGATTTTTGCGAGCATGTCCGCATCGGCGGCCGTCCGCACCGTTCCAGAAACATAGAAACACCCGCCGGGGGGCGGCCCACCGGTGTACGAACCGAGCGTGATGTCTTTCCAGCGTGCGTCTGCCGCGAGGACCGGGCGCAGGCGATCCACGTGGGCGTCGCAGACTCGGAGGTTGTGGCGCTGATTGGGAATCCACCCGAACCAGACGGCGATTGAAGCGGCCGTGACCACGCCGAGAACGAACACCAGCACGATCTGCCGTCGGGATGCACCCTTCATGGGATCTCAGTAGTTCGGCGTCGGGGCCCGGAAGGAGTCGATGTCCACGCTGGCGAAGTACTGGATGGCCTTCTTCAGCCCGTCGCGCAAGGGCACCTTCGGCTCCCAGCCGAGCTTGGCCTTGGCCAGTGTGATGTCCGGCTGGCGCTGCGTGGGGTCGTCCTCGGGCATGGCCTTGTAGACCACCTTGCTGCGGGCGGGCTTGCCCGTCACCTCGGGCACGAGTTGGAGCGTGAGCTCGGCGAGCTGCTTGATGGTGAACTCGGTGGGGTTGCCGATGTTCACGGGGCCGATGAAATCATCCGGGCCGTTCATCATGCGGATGATGACCTCGACGAGGTCATCAACGTAGCAGAAGGAGCGGGACTGCTTGCCCTCGCCGTAGAGCGTGAGGTCTTCGCCGCGGAGGACCTGGCGGATGAAGTTGCTGACGACGCGCCCGTCGAAGGGGTGCATGCGCGGGCCGTAGGTGTTGAAGATGCGGACGACCTTGATCTTCACGTGGTTGGAGCGGTGGTAATCAAAGAAGAGGGTTTCGGCGGCGCGCTTGCCCTCGTCGTAGCAGGCGCGGATGCCGATGGGGTTCACGTTGCCGCGATAGCTCTCGGGCTGCGGGTGGACGGTCGGGTCGCCGTAGACCTCAGAGGTTGAGAACTGCAGCACCTTGGCGCGGCAGCGCTTGGCCATCCCCAGCACGTTGATCGCACCGAGGACGGAGGTCTTCATGGTCTTGATGGGGTTGTACTGATAGTGGCCGGGCGCGGCGGGGCAGGCGGCGTTGTAGATCTCATCCACTTCCAGCCAGAGCGGATGCGTCACATCGTGGCGGATGAGCTCGAAGTTCGGCTTGCCGAGCAGGTGCTGCACGTTGGACTTCTGGCTGGTAAAAAAGTTGTCCAAGCAGATGACGTCGTGGCCCTGGGCGACGAGGCGCTCGCAGAGGTGCGAGCCGAGGAAACCGGCGCCGCCGGTGACAAGAATGCGCTTGGTTGCAGCCACGTGGGAACTCCGATCGGCCCGTGGAGTGAGAAGGCGGGGCCGGGGCGAAGGGTATCGGCGAGATCGGGGTTTGTCCGCAGGGCGATTGTTACGGGGCCGGGGGAATACGGATCACGGTTCCGGGCTTGGGGCGGTCGGGATTGGGGATCACATCTTTGTTGGCCTCGGCGATGGTGCGCCAGAGGGCTCCCTTGCCGTAGAAATCCTCGGCGATCTTCCAGAGCGTGTCGTCCTTCTGGATGGTGTAGGACTTACCGGCCTGAGCGGGTTTGGATGGGGTGGGCGTGGGGGTAGGAGTGGCCTCGGGAACGCTGTCGGGGATCGGCTCATCGACCCAGACAAGCTTGCCGGTGATGTTCTCCGGATCGACGGGGATGTGCAGGACGGTGACGCCGGGCTTGAGCTTGGTCGGGTCGGCCATGGGATTGGCCCTGGCGATGAGGGAGCCGAGGCGGCTGTCCGAGAGGACATCCTTACGCGCGGCGATGCGTTCGAATGTGGTGTCGCCCTTCTGCACAACGTACTCGCGAAACTCGGGAGCGACGAGCTTCTGCACGCGGCGGGTGCGGGGAGGTGTCGGCTGCGCCGGAGGAGCGGGGTCGGGGTTTGGGAGCGGATCCAGCTTGGGGGTGGGCTTGGGTGCGGGATTGGGCTCGACTGGGTGCGGGACGGGAACTGGAGCGGGAAGGGGGTCGGGGACGCGCTGGTCGGTGGTGATGGCCCGGGCGGGTTGATATAGCCAGTACGTGAGAATCCAGACGCCCAGCAGGACGCAAGCGAAGCCGATGACTCTCGACGGCGTGTCCTTCATTGCGGCCCTTCCATGCCTAGCCACGGGCGGAAGGCCAGTGGCACGGAGTGGTCATCGGCCCGGGGGCCGGGGCGGCTTCAGGCCGCGGCCCGACCGGAGTCCAGATGCGTCGTTCCCACGCCGGCGGCGCCGGGCTCATTTCCGCGCGGATCGACGGCCTTGACCCACAGCAGCGGGGCGGCCACGGCGATGGAGGAATACGTTCCCACGAGGATGCCCACGAGCATGGTGTAGGCGAAGACGCGGACGCCTTCGCCGCCGACGCAGTAGAGCACCATGGTGGCGAGGAAGGTGGTTCCGGCGGTGATGATGGTTCGGCTGAAGGTCTGGTTGATGGAGTCGTTGATGACCTTGCGACTGGCGTAGGGGAGCTTGCCGCGGTTCTCGCGGATTCGGTCCATGACGATGATGGTGTCGTTCAGGGAGTAGCCGAGGATGGTGAGCACGGCGGCGACGACGTTCAGGTCGATCTTGAATGGGAGGATGTTGAGCGCGGCCGCGGCGGATGGGAAGTTGCGGTAGATCACGGTCGCGAGCGCGACGAAACCGATGGCGACGAGACAGTCGTGCAGGGTGCAGACGATGGCTGCGAGCGAGTAGCGGAAGGAGTTGAACCGCACCCAGACGTAGATGACGATGAGGAGGGTGGAAAGGATGACGGCTGTGATGGCCTGGGCGCGGAAGCTGCCGGCGACGGCGGGGCTGAAGCTCTGCACTTCGGCGAGGGTTTCGGTGCGGGTGAGCGCGGCGGAGGCGACAGCCCATTCGCGGTCGCGGAGTTCGCTTTCCCAGCGCTTGCGCTCCTCGTAGCGGACTTCGGGATCGCGGACGAGGATTACGGCGGAGGTGACGGCCGACTGCGTGCCGGCGACAGTGCGGAGCTCCCACTGGCGAGCGCCGATGTCGGCGAACTCGGTCTTCTTGCGGGTGGACTCGAGGCGGGCCTTGAGGGCCTGCTCGGTGACGGCGGGCTGGATGTCCTTGAGGTAGATGGCCACGCCACCGTCGTACTCGGGGGCCGTGCCGGAGACGGTCGGGTCCTCAACATCGACGTTGAGATTCGCACTCGTGATGGGGTAGGCCGGGGCGCGGTCGCCGGTCTGATTCGAGTCCTTGAAGGTCAGGGCCTGGCGGACGTCGAGTTCCTTGACGAACTTGTCTATGAGCACCTGCTGAACGAGCTTGGGATCGGTGATGGAGGTCTTGATCGTAAAGGTCTGGGAGACCTTGCCGCCGGCGAGGGGGTTGACGGCGATGACCTCGGCTTCGTCAAACTCCTTCAGAGCGTCGCCCGTTGCTGCGGCGGAGGAGATCTCGCGGATCTTCTTCTCGACGTCTTCGCGGGACATCGTGACGGGATCCGGCCTCTGGTTGGCGTCGAGCTTCAGGGAACCGTCGGCGTTGGTCTGGTTCTTGAAGACCAGCGTGACGGCGGTGCCGCCGTTGAACTCGGTGCCGAGAAGCTTGTTTCCCTCGATCACGAGGAAGAGCAGCCCCATGCCCGCGATGATGAACGAGAAGGCGTAGGAGACGAAACGAAGGCCCATCCAGTCGACGTTGGGAAGGAGCTTCCACTTCATGGCCATGCTGAGCATGGTGAGCTTGCGCCAGTGGAGCTTCTCAACGAGGATCATGAACAGGAATCGCGTGGCGAAGAGCTGGCTGAACAAGCTGGTGACGATGCCGATGCCGAGCGTGAGGGCGAAGCCCTTGATTTCCTGCGTACCGGTGAAGCCGAGGACGACCGCGGCGATGAGCGATGTGACGTGACCGTCGACGATGGCCGAGAGGGCGCGGCCGTAGCCGAGTCGGATGGCCGTGCGGAGATCGTGGCCGTGGTTCATTTCCTCTCGCATGCGCTCGTAGATCAGCACGTTGGCGTCCACGGCCATGCCGAAGGTGAGGATGATGCCCGCGATGCCGGGGAGCGTGAAGGCGGCCTGGTTCAGGGCCATCGCGGCGACGATCATCAACGCGTTGAGCATGAGCGCGATGATCGAGATCATGCCGCAGGAGAAGTAGTACAGCACCATGAAGCCGCCGACGACGACGAAGGCGATCACACCGGCGAGGAGGCCCTTGTGCAGATTCTCCTGGCCGAGCGAGGGACCGAGGATGCTGGAGCTAATGGGCTCGGCCGAGAGCTTGGCCTTCAGGGAGCCCGCGCTGAGCACGCGGACGATGTAGTCGATTTCGGTCTGGGAGAATGAGCCGGTGATCTGGCCCTTGTTGCTGATCTGGCTCTGGAGCGTGGGGGCGGTGTAGACCTCGTCGTCGAGGAGGACGGCCATGTTCTGGTTGACGTTCTTGTCCGTGAGCTTGCCGAGCTTGTCGGCGCCGAGGACGTCCATTTCAAAGTCGATGGCGGGGCGCCCGAGCTGGTCGCTTCCTTGATAGGCCTTGGCGAGCATCCACTGGCCGTCGTCCTGCGTGAGGCGCAGGCCGCGTTTGTCCCAGCAGAGAACGTAGTACGCGCCCTTGAACTCCTCGGCGATGAGATTGCGCTTGTTGGCGAAGAAGTCCTTGGGGGATTTGATGAGAGCTTCGAGGTCCTCGACCTTGTCGACCCACTGCTCGATCTTGTTGATTTTGTAGAAGTGGGCCTCGTCGGACTTCACGCTGCGGGGGCCGCCGGTGCGGAGTTGCTGGCAGAGGTCGGCGACGGGGACCGGGTCGCTCGGGCGAACGGTGATGCGGAAGTTCAGGACGCCCGCGCCCTTGAGGATGCGGATCACATCCTGCGGATCATCGAGACCCTTGCGTTTGGACTCGTAGGCGTTCCACTTGGCGATGGCCGCGTCGATGGCGGGGGTCTGGGAGGCAAACTGGGCCTTGATGGAATCCAGCGCGCGGCGGCGGGGGCTGGGCTGCTCGACGACCTTGCCATCCTTGTCGGTGAGCTTGAAGGGCTTGTCCGAGAGGGAGAGGGCGCGGCGGACGTCGGCGGGGTTCAGCCCGGCACTGATGGCGGCTTTGGAGGAATCGGTGTACGCGGTATCCGCACCTGCCGCGATGCCGACGAGGGACTTGGCTTTATCGCGTTCCTTCTTGAGGGCGTCTTTGAGGCCGACGACGATCGGGTCCTGCGAGTTCTCGCCGCCGGCGTTGCGGACTTGGTCTTCGATGAACTTGACGTTCTTGGCGACGGGCTCGTAATCGGCGCGGGCCTTTCGCATGGACTCGTAATCGAGGATCGCGAGGTTAATGCGATCGGCGCGGCCTGCGTCCCCGGCGGCGGCGGCCTTCACGGCGTCGGTGCGCTGGGGCTCTGGGAGGGCGGCCGTGCGCTCGAGCTCGTCGCGCGAGAGCGAGTTAGTGGCCACCTTCGCGAGTTCGACCTCAAAGTCCTGCTTGAGCTTGTTCACCGCTTCGCTGGGGAGCGGCATGGTGATCTCGAGACGGTCCGTGCCCATGGGCACGGAGTTGATCTCAAGCACGCCCGAGGGGTCCAGACGCTCCTTGACGTTCGTGCTCACCTTGGAGAGCGTGTCGGGAGAGTCCGAGCCCTTGATATCCACGCCATAGATCAAGCTGACGCCGCCGGCGATGTCCTTGCCTTGGCGTAGCTTGCTCTCGGGAGGGATGATCGCCCAGAGGCAGACGGCGACTATGAAGAACAGGATCAGTGCGTTGCGAACGAGCGTGGACATGCGCGGGGTTGCCTCTGGCTAGGGAGCGGCTGGGGGACGGGGGAACGGGGGGGTGCCGCGGAAGGGAGCGAGTCGATCGGCCAATGGCCGGGGGTGGGTGCAGGGAATCAGCGTGCTGCGAGAACCTTTTCGCCCTTGGTCTTTACTTCGATGGTGCCGTTGGGCTCGTTTTCGGCGATGGAACTGCCCTTGCTCGCGGACTCCAGCACCTGCTGGATGGCGGCCTTGGTGAAACGCGACTTGGCGTTGGAGTTCTCGTCGATTTTGAGGACGACCTCGTTGTCCATAATGCGGTCGATGTAGCCGATCTGGCCGCCGATGGTGAGGACCTTGTCGCCCTTGCCGAGCGAGTCCATCAGGGTTTGTCGCTTCTTCTTGTCCTTGCGTCCTGAGAGCGTGGTCATGATCATCATCATGCCGACGACGAGGATGATGGGGAGCATGAGGCCGAGGGAGCCGAAGCCGCCACCGGAGCCGGTGGTGGTTGCGGGAGCCGTTCCGGGTGCGGCGGTGCCGGATGTTGGTGCGCCTGCGCCGAGAGCCTGTTCGGGAGAAAGCGGCGCGGAACCGCCTGTCTGAGCGAGGAAAAGCGAGGTAAGGTCGGTGCTGGGCATGTCGGGTGTGCTGCGCCTTTCCGGGTGTGAGGCCGGCTTGGGGTGTGCTCTGATCAGTTGCAGAGGGAACGAAAGGAGTGCGTCGGTCAGGTCGAGGGCAGAACACTTAGACCCGGTTGGGCCACCGGCCAACGCCCCACGAAGCCGTCCCAGTCGTCGGTTCGGACTGTGGCGCGGAGGTCGGACATAAGCCGCTGGAAGTACCGGAGGTTGTGCAGACTCACCAGGATGGGGCCGAGCATCTCCTCAGCGAAGAACAGATGGCGAATATAGGCGCGGGAGAAGGGTTGGTCACCCAGAGAGGCCCAGGGCATACCCCGGGCTGGGCCGGGGGAACAGGCGGGGCAATCGCATCCGGGCTCGATGGGAAGCGGGTCATCGGTGAACTTGGCGTTGCGAAGTCGGATTTGGCCGGTTGGGGTAAATGCGTTGGCATTTCGCCCGTTTCGGGTGGGGAGGACGCAATCGAACATATCGACGCCGGAGAGGACTGCGGCGAGGAGGTCACGCTCGTACCCGACGCCCATGAGGTATCGAGGCCTGGAATCGGGGAGGAGGGGCGCTGTGTGGGCGACGACGCGAGCGATGTCGTCGGACTGCTCCCCCACTGCCACGCCGCCGATGGCGTAGCCGGGGAGGTCGATTTGCGCGATTCGCTCGGCGCACCAAGAGCGGGCGCTGAGGTCCGTGCCGCCTTGCACGATGCCGAAGAGGGAGCGTTTGTCGTGGCCGCCGAGGCGGTGGTGTTCGGCATTGCAGCGTTCGAGCCAGCGTAGGGTGCGCTCGTTGGCGAGTTTGAGACGGGCGGCGTGGTCGTACGTCCTGGAGTGCTTGCGGAGGTTGGGGCGGGCGGAGGACTCGGATTCGGATGCCTCCGGCGTGGTTGCATCGCGTGAGGCCGCGCTGCGGATGCGTTCCTGCGTGACCGGTCCGGCCTGGGGATCGACCGAGGGGGGACAGTCATCAAACGCCATGATGATGTCGGCCCCGAGCTGGTTCTGGATGCGCATCGCGGATTCGGGCGTGAGCGTGACCATCGCACCGTCGATGATGGACTTGAACGTGACGCCGTCGTCGGAGATTTTGTTGGTGTGCGAGAGGGAGTACGCCTGGTATCCGCCGGAATCGGTGAGCATGGGGCCGGACCAGCCGGTGAAGGTCTGGAGGCCACCGAGCTTTTCGATGAGGTCCGCGCCGGGACGGAGCATCAGGTGGTAGGTGTTGCCGAGGATGATCTGCGCGCCTGTGGCGGCGACCATGCCCGGGAAGAGCCCCTTGACGCTGCCGCGTGTGCCGACGGGCATGAAGGCGGGGGTGTCGAAGGAGCCGTGCGGCGTGGTGACGCGTCCGACGCGGGCACGGGAGCGCGCGGAGCGGGCGAAGATCTCGAAACGAAGAGGAGCGGACACCGTCAACTCCCCGACCGATCGCGCGACTGTTCTGATTCACGATGCAGAATCGCGCGCTCCGAGGGAGTGAGGGATTCCAGACCCTGCTCGCTGATCTTGGCGAGAATTTTGTCCACGGCGGTATGCTGGGGCTGCGGGAGGCGTCGGGACTTGCGGGAATCACCGAGGAAGTCGAAGAAATCGCGGAGGAGGTGGGGCCGCCGGATGAAGAATGCGCCGGCGATTGCCCCGCCGACGTGCGCGGCCTCGCCACCGGCGTTTGCGCTTCCCAGGAAGAGATTCACTACTGCGACGCCGAGAAAGATGTAGACAGCCCAGCGGAGCTTCATGGGGACGATGAACATGACATCCACGATCGCGCCGGGGGCGATATACGCGGCGGCCATGAGAACGCCGAAGACGCCGGCGGATGCGCCGACGAGGGACGTGTAGATGTCCTGTACGAGGAGCGGGGCGGGGATGTGGGGGAGCCAGGTGGGCAGGTTTTGCTTGGCAAGGTAGCCGAGCACGTTGAGCATCAGATACGCGAACGCGCCGAAGAGACCGGAGACGAGGTAGAAGGCCAGGTACCGCTTGCGCCCGAGATACTCCTCGACCAGGCCGCCGACGAACCAGAGGCCGAGCATGTTGAAGACGAGGTGCGACAGATTCACATGCAGGAACTGGAACGTGATGAATCGCCAGACCTGGAGTTCCAGGGCCTTGCCGCTGGAGAAGTGGCCGATGGCGTCGAGCGGATTCATTTTCACAAATCGCTCCCAGCCGATCTGGGTGACCATGGGCTGGCCTTGGAGCGTGACGATCGGACGGCTGGTACGTGGATCGACAATCGGAGACTTGGGATCCAAGATGGGGTAGCCGAAGTACCCGGGCATGTCGGAAATGGGGAGGACACGGGTGTGATCCACGAAGCCGCGTTTCTTCTGTTCATTGGTGGCGTCGGCGGCGTACACATTGCCCGCGCTGACTTGCCACTGGATCGGCTCGGCGCGACGCGTCCGCGTGTCGTACTTGACGAACGCCATGCCGAGGAGGAAGACCACCACGTTGATGATGATGATCCAGGTGTTGACCGAGAGCACGCGCATGCGTCCGACGCCGGCTCGCCGTTGCGGCGAGTTCGGGGGCGTGGCTCGGGCGTAGTCGCGGTCGGAGAGGCCCATTGGGAGAGAGGAGGAGAAAAAGCGATGAGCGGTACAGGAGTGAAAGGGAGGGAGTGTATTGATCGGCGTACGGAGGGGGCGGGCCGCAGGTTCAGGACTTGCCGCGGCCGCGTTCGGTGGCGTCTTTCAGGGTTGCCTTCTCGCGTCCGGAAAGAGATTGCATGCCCTTGTCGCGGATTTTTTCGAGAATGCGATCGACCTCACGCTGGATTTCCAGCTCTTTCTGCTGGCGTTTGAGGGCGGCTTTGTAGGCCTTGTCCTCGGCGGAGCCGGGAAAGAAGCCGGTGGTGGAGGTGCCGCCGGGGCCGGAATCGAGGCCGCGGTAGCCCTTGTCGGTGTCGTAGGCCCAGGCGGGTTCGTCATCCATCATGGCGACCATGCGCCTCTGGTTGTAGCAGGTGACGCCGCCGAAGAGACAGATCATGACGAGCATGGGCTGATCGGCGAAGTAGCCGAAGAAGCCGACGACAAAGGCCATGAAGATGCCGAGGTTGGTGGCGATGATCATGGACTTCTTGTAACCAAGCCGAGACCAGAGCAGTTCCTGCACGATTCGCCCCGCGTCCATCGGGTACATCACGAGTGCCATGTTGAAGAGGAAGAGCACGAGATTCGTGAAATACGCCGACCACAGGAAGTATCGCCAGTAGGACGTGTCGTATTTGAACCACGGCTCGGTGAGCAGGACGTGCTTGGGGTCGAAAGGATTGAAGATGAGGGCGCCCCAGCCGGAGCCGAGGGCGAGCATGATGCCGCCAATGACTGGGATCAGCACGAAGTTGACGCCGGGACCGCCGACGGTGGTAATGAGGGAGGCCTTCCACTGCCGCGGCGGACGACACATGGCGAGTCCGCCGAGGGGCCAGAGCAGGATGCGGTCGGCCTCTCCACCGACGAGGCGGCAGGCCAGGCAGTGCCCGAACTCGTGCAGGATCACGAGCGGCCAGAGCGTGAGCATGGAAAACGCGGTGAAGGTGAAGCCCATGGCACTGCGCTGGATAGGCCATATCAACTGTCCCACGATGAACACAATGAACAGCAGGTGGATGCGCACGGCGATGCCGCGAAGGCCGGGAACCCACTGCGGCACGGTGAAGAGGGGCAGGGACCAGCCGAAAAAGTTGTCGCCTTCGACGAAGATGCGGCGCATGGCGCGACGGAACCCGCCGCCTTCGCCGTAGTCGCCCCCACCCCCCCCACTGCCGCCCGAGTTGTACCTGCGATCCTGGATGCCCATCGGGAGATTGTTGCCTTACTGAAACAGCCCGGCGCGTTCGGCGAGCAGAATCGCGAGCATCGACTTGGCGTCGCGAAGTTCGCCGGTGTGAATCATTTCAAGAACCCTTGGCACGGGGACCAGTTCCACGTCGATGGTTTCGTCCTCTTCGAGTTTTTGACCGACGTGGGTGAGCCCCGTGGCGGCGAACGCGAACATCTGCTCATCCGTGAGCCCCGGTGTGGTGTAGAACCAGCCGAGGGGGATCAGGGTTGCGGCCTGATACCCGGTTTCTTCGATGAGTTCGCGGGCGGCGCAGCGTTCCGGGGCTTCGCCGGGGCCGAAACCCAGGGACTGGCCGTCTTGATCGGGGAGGCGGGACCGCTCGATCGTGCCGGCGCAACATTCGAGGAGGGGCTGGGCGAGGGAGATGCGGAAGTTTCGGATGAGGACGAGGGACGGAGGCAGTTGGGAGTGGGCAGTGGGCAGTGGGGAATGCAGGATCGGGACGATGACAATCGCGCCGGGATGGCGGACGTTCTCCCGCTGGAGCGTGCGGCCGCCGGGGCGCTCGACGGTGAGGAGCTCGAAGTCGAACTTCTTGCCGCGGTGGAGGAGGGAGCGGGCGACGATACGGGGCTGGGGCTTATGCATCGGGTGTCGTTCGAGTTTTACGCTGCGAACGAACGAACTTCAACTTGGATACCCGAGTTCGCGGCGTCGTTCGCCTGCTTCAACAGCGAGGCCGTGATGCTCTCGTCAGTGAACTCCTCGCCGCAGTTTGTGCAGACGATGGCAGGAACATTCTTGAAGACGATTGTGGTCCCGCCCGCGCGATTCTCCGCCCCGGATGCCGAGCGATCAAGCGTCACCGTGGCGGTGCCGGGCAGCAGAGTTCCATGTTTGCAGATTGGACACTTCATGGATATTTCAAGTCAGCTCTTGCGGCGTTGGAAATCGCGTTCCCACAGGTCAGGATTCGGGCCGTACACAGTGACAATGTACATTGTATTCCGCTCCGCGTCGAACGATACGACTACGTGGATCGGCATTCGGACGCTCCCCACCCGCACCCACCCAAGCACCAACCTTGCGGGGTAAGGGAGGTCGTCGGGATACTCCTCGATGGTCTCCCCGTCCTCAAGGACCGAACGTACATCCACCTCGGAGATTCCGCGCCGGAACATCTGTTCGACGGCATGCACTCGAAAGATGATGGTGGGTTCGTCCATCTCCTGGTCCTTCCGACTGAATGGGCCTCGCGATCGACAGTTCTCAAATCAGGCCCGGTTCCACGTCTTACCCCCATACACCGCGCGATCGCCCAGGTCTTCGGCGATACGAATGAGCTGGTTGTACTTGGCGTTGCGGTCGGAGCGGCAGGGGGCGCCGGTTTTGATCTGGCCGCAGTTGGTGGCGACGGCGATATCGGCGATGGTGGAATCCTCGGTTTCGCCGGAGCGGTGGGAGAGGATTGCGCTGAATCGGTTGCGCATGGCGAGGTTGACGGCCTCGAAGGTCTCGCTGAGCGTGCCGATCTGGTTGACCTTCACGAGAATGGCGTTGGCGCTGTTCTCTTTGATGCCGCGGGAGAGGAACTTGGGGTTGGTGACGAAGAGATCATCGCCAACAATCTGGACCTTGTCGCCGAGCTTTTCGGTGAGCTTGGCCCAGCCAGCCCAATCGTTTTCAGCGAGGCCATCTTCGATGGAGCGGATGGGGTACTTCTTGCACCATCCGGCCCAGAGATCGATCATCTGATCGGAGGAGACGATGTTCTTGGGGTCGGACTTGAAGAAGCAGTAGCCCTTCTTCTTCTTTTCGGCGGCCTCGTTCCAGAGTTCGGTGGTTGCGGGGTCGAGCGCGACGAAGATTTGGCGGCCCCAGTCATAGCCGGCCTTCTCGGTCGCCTCTTCGAGCAGTTTGAGGGCATCCTCAGCAGACTTCAGGTCTGGGGCGAAGCCGCCCTCGTCGCCGACGGCGGTGCTGAGGTGGCGTTCGTGGAGGACTTTCTTCAGAGTGTGGTAGATCTCGACGCAGGAGCGCAGGCCGTCAGCGAAGTTGTCGAAGCCCCAGGGCTGGATCATGAACTCCTGGAAGTCCACGTTGTTGTCGGCGTGCTTGCCGCCGTTGAGGACGTTGAACATGGGAACGGGGAGAATCTTGGCCGCGGAGCCGCCGAGGTAGCGGTACAGCGGAAGATCGCAGCCCTGTGACGCGGCCTTGGCGACGGCCATGCTCACGCCGAGGATGGCGTTAGCCCCGAGCTTGGATTTGGTGCTTGTGCCGTCGAGGGCGAGCATCGCACCGTCGATGTGCTCCTGCTCGCGGGCATCCATTCCTTCGATCGCGGGGGCAATCGAATCGATCACGTTCGAGACGGCCTTCATAACGCCCTTGCCGACATACTTCTTCTTGTCGCCATCGCGCAGTTCGACCGCTTCATTCTCTCCCGTAGACGCCCCGCTGGGGACGGCCGCCCGGCCGATGATGCTGGAAGAGAGTTCCACCTCCACCTCAACGGTGGGGTTGCCGCGGGAATCAAGGATCTGGCGAGCGTGGATGCCGACGATATCGAACATGGTGGAGTGTCCTGGATGGGGCGATTTGGGAAGGGCGGGATGATACCGCCCGTTTGGAGGATTGTGGGCTGACGAGGCAAAGCGAAATCGCTGTGCGGCGGGACCGAACGTGTGGTATCTTTGTGGTGTTCGAACAACCGGGGGACACGCCGCACATGCCAGCATCAACCAATGGATTTCCGGATCGGATCGATCGGCTGCAAGCGGATCTGGCCGCGCAGGGGGATCGCGTGCGGAGGTTGCTGGAGGCGGCCTTCGATGCCTCGTTCGCTCGGGATGTGCGGGCGGCCACGGCGGCGATCGCACTGGACGACGATGTGGACCGGATCGACGTGGAAATCGAACGGGCGTCGGTCGCGCTGCTGAGTGAGGCGACGGCGACGGGGGCTCTGCTTTCGCAGGACATGCTCCGGCGCGTGCTGACGATTGTGAAAGTGAACAACGAGTTGGAGCGGATCGCGGACGCGGGCGTGGCGGTGGGCGAACTGGTGAAAGATCTCGCGGAGCAGAAGATCGCGTTGCCGGAGACGATCCGGGTGATGACCAACTCCGTCGTGGGCATTCTGCGGGACTGTTGTACCGCGCTGGAGAGGAATGACGGGCATCTGGCAAAGGTGGTGCTGGCGAGCGAGGACGCCGTGGAGGCGTTCAAACGGGCGATTCTGCGGGATGCGCAGACGCAGGTCTCTTCCGGAAAGCTCGCGGTGGATGCTGCGTTCCTCGTGCAGGAACTGGCAACGCTCTGCGAGATTATCGCGGGACACTGCACGAACATCGCCGAACAGGCGCTGTATGTGGCGACGGGGAAGATTGTGCGGCACATGTCCGGGCGATGGGAAGAAGTGCCGCTGCCTCCGGGGCCCTAACCCGCCCCCCCGCCCCCCCACCCCCCCACCCATCGCACGATCAGGCGGGCCAAGGGAGATTATCGATCAAACGAATTCGACCGACCGGCGCGGCGATCAATGCGCGTGCGGGAGCGGTGCGGGGACGATTCTCTGCGAGCGGCATCAGCGTGGCGGCATCGCGAACGACCGCGTATTCGGGGGTAATGCCACGGGAGCGAAGCACTTCGAGCATCGCGCTCTCGGCTTGCTTCGACGTGGAGCAGTCCTGCGCGACCCGGAGGGCCTGCGAGAGCGCGGTGGCGCGGGCACGATCGTCCGGGCTCAGAAATGCGTTGCGGCTGGACATCGCCAGGCCATCGGATTCCCGCACGGTTGCCACGGGGACGATTTCAATGTTCAGATGCTCCCGTATGGTCATTGCCGCAATGACACGGAGTTGCTGCCAATCCTTCTCGCCGAAAAACGCCGCGGACGGTCGCACAAGGTCGAACAACCGCTTCACCACTTGGCAGACGCCGGCAAAGTGGCCGGGGCGGTGAGCGTCTTCCAGGCGTGGATGGAAGGCAACATCGGGAAGCTCGGGGACTGGGACGGGGTTTCCGGGCGGATAGATCACTTCCGGAAGCGGCGCGAAGACGACATCGGCACCGGCACGCTCGCAGCCGGCCGCGTCCGTATTCAGCGTTCGCGGATAGCGGGCGAGGTCCTTGGGATCGTTGAACTGGGTGGGGTTGACGAAGATGCTGACGATGACTCTGGCGTTGCCCGACATTGCGGCGCGACGCTGTGCGGCGGCACGCACCAGTGTGTAGTGGCCCTCGTGCAGCGCGCCCATCGTCGGAACGAAGAGCCCGCCGTGAAAGGGCGCCAACCCCTCAACATTCGTGATCACCTGCATGGATCAATCGTAGTGCCGGCGACCCATATCAGGGTCGGGAGACGAGCTTGGCGATCCACGCCTGCACGGCGTCGGTCTCAGGCAGCGTGGCAAGGTTCAGCAGAGTTTTGTAGAGCCCTTCGCCGTCGTATTCGCTCTTTCCGACGCGTCCGAACAGGGCCACGGGGCGATCGTCCACAAGGTGGACGGCAATGAGAGCCTCGCGACCCTCGTAGCACATGCGGCGGGAGGTGATGACAATGTGGCCACGGCTGAGTTCCGCGGCACGGCCGGTCCACATCGGGCCCGGGCGGCCGCGCTCGTCGAGCTCGGCCATGTCCACTTCGGCCTTGAAGGGGAAGGCCGGACGGGTGTTGGTGCGGACTGGTTCGGGGGAGTGCATGGGGGCATCGGGATCTGTGCGATCCGTGCGGCGGCGAAATGGCTTGCTGGACGTGGATGACCCCATGATGCTCCGATCGGCGCGTGCGTGGGTGTGCATCGGCCCTTCCGCAGACCGGGTTGTGAGCGGAGCCGCGCGTGCGGAACATGCGGACAACCCGGGCAGGTTCTCGGGCGTGGATTGCCAAACTGGATTGCTACAGTGCGAGGGCCATGCCGGCAACTTACGTCATTCTCGGCACACATACCACCCGTCACCTTCGCCTGACGTTGATGGGCGTGGCGATCCAGCGGCCGCGCCCGGCGACGGTTATCGTGTCGATCGACAATGACAAGGAGGAGATCCGGGAGCTTTGCCGCGCCTGCTCGGCGGAGTTTGACCTGCCGCTGGTGGTGGCTTGGCGGACATGGCCGGGGGAAGTGCGCGTGGGGCAGGTTCGAAACAATGGCGTGCGGGCGTTGCTGTCTCGCTCAGAGCCCGCGGCGTTGGCGGACGATTGGTTGCACTTTCTCGATGGCGATTCGGTGGCGCCGCCGGGGATGCTGTCTCGAAGCGAGAACGTGCGTGTCGGAAAGGAGCTGCTCGTGGGTGGGCGCGTGCTGCTTACTGAAGAACAGACTGGCGCGTTCGACGAGGTGAAGTTGGCTCACGGCGCGGAACCGGTGGCGATCACACCCGCCCAACGTGCGGACGTGGCTTCGCGTCACGCCAAGTACACGTGGCAGAATCGGCTCAAGCCGTTCGGCGTGACGAAGATGCACAAGCCCAAGGTGCTGGGTGCGAACCATGCGACGACGCTGGCCATGTTCAGCAAGGTTGATGGCTACGACGAGACTTTCCTTGGGGCGTGGCGCGAGGACGACGACTTCGGCAGAAGGGTTTACCTTGCCGGTGGGCGGGCCCGTGTAGCGGTGAAGGATGTCTGTGTGTACCACCTCTGGCACCCGCTCAATCCGCAGAAGCGGGAGAACTGGTCGGAGTTGCCGGAGAAACAGGTCGGACAGACGCCGTGGCTGCCGCGTGCGGGGCTTGGCACGCCATCGCCGCAGGCGGAGTTGCGAGTGCAGCAGATGCGTGCAGGGCGGATTGAGCAGGAATGGTCGGCGACTTCGATGCGGCAGACCGGATTCATGAAGTAAATGAATCCGCGGGATTCGCTCGAAGACTCGCTCATCCCGCGCGTGGGAATCAAACAGGATTCGTAGCAGTTATCGCTGGCGCGTGAACATCAGACCGTCGCCGGTGCGCCGTTGGCCTTGGCGGCGTGGAGCCACTTGGCCAAATGCAAATCGGCGGCGTGGCGATCAGCACTGCGATACTTGTGCAAGATGGTCGCCGCGGCCAATCCCATGAACAGCGGCTGCGGGTCCAGCGGACGGCTAGTGAGTTCCGGGTGGAACTGGGCGGCGATAAAGAACGGGTGCGTCGGAGTGGTGCCAGCGGCCGCGCCTTCGATCGCTTGGTTCAACTCGAGAATCTGCATGATTGGCTGGCTGGGGTGTCGGCCGGAGAAGATGAGGCCACCGGCTTCGAGCCGCTCAATGTACTCGGGGTCTACTTCAAAGCGGTGGCGGAACCGCTCGCGGACCATCAAGGGCGGACGGGCCGCGGAGCCGCCGCGGGCCCGGCCGCGATAGAGGAACTCGGCGAGGGAGTGCTGCTTGATGAGGACTTCCTGGCCGCCCAGACGCATGGTGCCGCCGAGGCCCTCGATACGTTTCTGGTCGGGAAGCTCGCTGATGACCGGATGCTGCGTGCCGGGGGCGAACTCGGTGGAGTTGGCGACGGTGAGTCCGAGGACATTGCGTGCGAACTCGATGACGGCGACCTGGAAACCGAGGCAGATGCCCAAGTAGGGAATCTGCCGCTCGCGACAGTACCGCACGCACTGGATCTTGCCTTCCACGCCGCGTTTGCCGAAGCCGCCGGGGACGATGACGCCGTCAATCCCCGCGAGCGATTCGTCGACGCTCGCGGCGGTGATGTCCGTGGTCTCGATCCACTTCAGATCGATGTTGCAGTGCAGGTGGGCAGAGCAGTGCTCAACGGCTTTGTCGATGGAGGCGTAGGCATCTCGCATCGCGACGTACTTGCCGGTGACGCCGATCACGATGGAGCGTTTCTTGGGACGGATCAGCGCGTCGTAGAAGCCGTTCCACTCCTTGCGACGCTTGTCCTCCTCGGACATCTGCACACGGTCATGCAGATCGAGAATGGAGAGAATCTCGCGGTCCAGCCCGGCCAATCGCATGTCATCGGGGATCGTGTACACGCTTTCACGATCGTGCATTGAGAAGACGCGGCGCAGGGGCGCGTTGGAGAACATAGCGATCTTCTGGCGGATCTGCTCGCTCACGGGCTCGGCGCAGCGGCAGGCGATGATGTGCGGCTGCACGCCGGCTTCCATCAGCCGCTTTATGCCGAGCTGGGCGGCCTTGCTCTTCTGCTCGCCAAGGGTCTGGGGCTTGATGATGTATGTCAGGGCGACGAAGCAGACGGAGTCCTCGCCTTCCTCGAACGCCAGCTCGCGCAGGGCCTCGATGTAGAAGCCGTTCTCGTAGTCCCCCACCGTGCCGCCGACCTCGACGAAGACTACGTCCGCGGGCTTGTTGCCGTCGCCGTACATCGCGAGTTCGCGGAGCCGACGCTTCACCTCGCCCGTGACGTGCGGAATCCACTGCACATCGCGCCCGAGGTAGGCGCCATGGCGCTCGCGGTCGACGATCGTGGAGAAGATCTGGCCGCTGGTCATGAAGTTGCGACGACAGAGTGACTGGTCGAGCAATCGCTCGTACGTGCCGAGGTCCATATCGCACTCGGTGCCGTCGTCGAGAACGAAGACTTCGCCGTGGCGGAAGGGATTGAGCGTCCCCGCATCGATGTTCAGATAGCCCTCGAGCTTGATCGGCGCGACGACCAGCCCTTTGTCCTTCAGCAGCTTGGCAACGCTGGATGCGAAGATGCCCTTGCCCAGCCCGCTCATCACCGTGCCGAAGACCGCGACGTACTTCGTTCGGCCGCGGCGGTAGCCATCGGGAACAGGAGAGAAGAACTCGGTCTCCGTGCTGCGATCGGCGTGGCGGGCGAGGAGATGACCTGCGCCGCAGGCGGCCGCGTCTTCGTCCGGGTCCTCGTCAACATGGATATCCCCGGCGCCCGACCCGGTTCCGGCCTGAGCGACGGCGGCGAGTTCCCGTGCCTCATCCACCCTGGGACTCCACGGGCGAATCTCAGCGTCGAAGGACAACGTGTCGGCAGTGGGGCTGGGTTTGCGGTTGGGTTGCTGCGGTCGAGTCGGCTGCGTCGGCTGCGGCATGGTGGGATGATAGGTCAACGGAACCAGAAAGTGTTCAAACCTGTGGGCAAGTTTCCACGAAAGCGATGATCTGCGGCAAATGCCGCGAGCCGGTACACTGCCGGGTTCCCCCTTTTGCATTCCACCCCGGCCGGGCCCACTCGAAAGACCAGCCATGACCGCAAATCCCGTCGTTCTCCTGCGATTCCGCACGCGCTTTGCCGCGTTGATCTGCACCCTAGTGCTTGGTGGACCCGCTTTCGGGCAGTCTGAGCCGCCCGCGACACCCCCCAAAGGGGAGGAGTCGAGTTCGGTGTCAAAGTCCGTGAAGGAGCCCGAACCGCCCGCTCGTGCGTCGGCCACCGATCCGAGGATTGATTCGGACTCGGGGCGCGATCGGCGCATCTGGCCGCTCGACCCACTTTTTACGCACAGACACTTCAAGCTCGAGATGATCGTGCCGGACATGTCCAAGCACGAGTTCACGGCGACGGCCACGATTACGCTGTACCCGATCGGCAATACCCGTGAGGGAATTACACTCGACGCGGGTCCGGGGCTGACTTTTCGCGCGATCCGGGTGAACGGCGCGCCCGCGGCGTCGTTCACACACGATAAAACCGTGCAGAAGCTGACCGTGGAGTTCGGCAAGTCCTTCAAGCCGGGCGAGAAGTTCGATCTGGCGATGGATTACAGCGCCGTGAAGCCCGGCGGGCGCGGCGAGGGGATTACGTGGTCCCGCGATGACCGTCGCACGCCCGAAGTGGACTTCATGATGCACGCACAGGGGGAGCCGCAGCACAACCACCTGTGGTTCCCGTGTCACGATTTCCCGAACCTGCGAACTTCGACCGAGATGTTCGTAACGGTTCCGGAGCCGTACGAGGCCGTTTCCAATGGCAAGCTCGTGTCGGTCGTGCGGAAGTCGTATGCCTCCCTCGGGCTTACGCCTCCCGAGCCCCAGACCGGCTCCGCCGATCCCGACACGAAGGAAGAGGCCAAGCCGGAGCCCTCGCCCACGCATCTGCGCCAGTTCCACTGGAAGCAGGACCTGCCGCACTCGTACTACCTGCAAACGCTGATCATCTCGCGTTTTGACGTGGTGAATGTCGGCGGACCGACGAGCGAGTTCCCGGGACTGTGGATGCCCGTGTACGGGCCGCTGGGTTCCGGGGAGGCCGTTCGCAAGTCGTTTGCGAACACGCCCGCCATGATCGCGCACTTTTCGAAGCTGTTTGGATACCGCTATCCGTGGGACAAGTACGCCCAGGTCATGTGCCGCGACTTTTCGGCGGGCGCGATGGAGAACACGGGCGTAGTGACCTTCAACTCCAGCATGGGGCGCGGCGGGCGGCGCGGGGCGATTGACAACATCATTTCGCACGAGTTGACGCACCACTGGTTCGGCGACCTCGCCACGTGCAAGAGCTGGGAGCACATCTGGCTCAACGAGGGCTGGGCGACGATGGGCGAGGCGCTCTGGGCGGAAAAAGTTCGGGGCGACGAGGGATACCAGGCGGCGGTGCTGGGCAGTTTTGAGCGTGAACGCGGCTCGTCCTCGGGGCGCACCGCGCCGCGCCGGCCGGGGATGGTGAGCAACCTGTACTCCACGGCGGACGCGAAGTTCACAAGCGGCGACAACTGCTACTCCAAGGGCGGGAGCATCCTGCACATGCTTCGCATGCGGCTAGGAGATGAGGCCTTCTTCGGCGCCGTGGCAAAGTACCTCGATAAGCACCAGTTCGGGCAGGTGGAGACCGACGACTTCCGCGTGATGCTGGAGGAGACCTCGGGGCAATCGCTCGAACGGTTCTTTGATCAATGGTGTTATCGCCCCGGACATCCTTCGCTGTCGGTCGATTTGTCGTGGGCTCCGGGCGAGTCCGGTGATGCCGGCACGCTGAACGTCACTGTTGATCAGACGCAAAAGATCGACGCGGACAATCCCGCGTACGCCATTGTGGTGCCGCTGTGGGTCAAGCGATCCGAGAGCGAGAGCGATGGCGAGTGGCAGCAGGTGGTGGTGGACACCCGGCACGCGACGGCGAGCATTGCCATGAATAAGAAGCCGCGCGATGTGGAGGTGGACCCACAGCTCACGGTGCTGTGCCGGCGCAAAATCCGGCAGCCGCTGGAGCAGGCACTCAATCGTTTGCACGATCAAGGAGTGCCCTTGGCGGCGCGGGTGGATGCGATCGAGCAGCTTGCCGAGAGCCCGGACCCTCGGGCAACATTCACCCTCGCGATGCTGGCAATGCCAACATCCATCTGGCCCGAGAGCGCGTATGTGGACGATCCGGGCGTAGTGATCCGGCAGACGGCGAGCGATGCACTGGCGGCCCAGATCAGCGTTGGGGCGGCTGAGGCAAAGGCCCTTGCACTCCGAATCGCGGCCGAGTATCGCACCGTTGCGGGGGTGTCCCGATGAACCATTTTGGAAACCAATCGATGTCCATGTATCGTCGAATCGTTCCGGCGACTATCGCGGTGGCGCTCATGGCGGGCTCTGTTGCGTCCGTCGCCCGCGCGGATGATCCGCCCGAAAAAGAACGACGCGCGTTCGACGCGCAGACCGGGCGGAACCTGCTGAACTTCCCGCCGCACCGCATCGTGGATGTCCGTCACACGCTTTTGCAGCTTCGCATTCCGAGCATGAACGAACGGACAATTCTCGCGACGGCGACGGTGACGATCGCGCCGATTGCCTCAGATGTGGAATCGTTCTCACTTGACGCGGCTTTGCTGCAGGTTGCCGGGGTGACGAGCCCGAATCGGACCTGCACGTTTGTACGCGACGATCAGAACGACAAGTTGAACATCACACTTTCGCCTGCGCTGGCCAAGGGGCAGACGGCGGACGTGAGCATCAGCTATCGCATCTCCGATCCCCCTGAGGGGCTGATGTGGACGGTGGAGTCTCCCGCGTTCCCCGGGCGTGCTGCGCAGATCCACTCCCAGGGCGAGTCCGAGATGAATCACTCGTGGTTCCCCTGCCAGGATTTTCCGAACGCGCGTGGCACGAGCGAGATGATCGTTACGGTGCCGCGCGGCTTCCAGGTCGTGTCCAACGGCAAGCTTGCCTCCATGGTTCAGGAGAAACTTGAGCCGTTCGACACGTTCCACTGGGTGCAGGACAAGCCGCACTCGGCGTATCTTGTTGATCTGGTTGTGGGGAAGTGGGATGTTGTGGATGTCGGCTCGTCGAAGCTGCCGATGCCGGTGTACGTTCCGCCGGGGCAGGGGGATCGCGTGCGAGCGGTCTTCGGGCAGACGCCGCACATGATCGATCTCATCAGCCATCTTGTTGGCGAGCCCTATCCGTGGGCAAAATATGCGCAGGTGAGCGCGATGAACTTCGGCTGGGGCGGCATGGAGAACACCTCCGCAACCACGCTTTATGAGACGGTCGCTCTGGACAAGACGGCGCTGCTCGACGGCGATCAGGAGGACCTCACCGTTCACGAACTCGCCCATCAGTGGTTCGGCGACCTGCTCACGTGCAAGTCTTGGGAGCACATCTGGCTCAACGAGGGCTTCGCCACATACGTCGAGTCGCTGTGGGTGCAGTTTAAGGGCGCTTCGATTCCCTCCAACGGGAGCGGCGCGGCGGGGCTCTCGGCCAACAACGACGCCTACCTCGCCATGATCTGGAACTGGCAGCAGGACGTCATCAAGAATGACACGGGCGCGGCCCCCTTCCAGCCCGCCATGGTCAGCAAGGAATATGACGGGCCGGATGATGTCTTCGATCGGGCCGCCAACCCCTACCCGAAAGGCGCCCTCGTGCTGCACATGCTCCGCGAGCGCATGGGCGATGAGGTATTTTTCCGCGGCCTGGGCGAGTATGTGCAGAAGCACAAGTTCAAGCAGGTCGAGACCTTCCAACTCCGCGAGACGATGGAGAAGGCGAGCGGGTTGACGTTGCAGCGGTTCTTCGACCAGTGGGCGTATCGCCCGCTTGTGCCAAAGGTGAAGGTCTCGTCTTCGTGGGATGCCGCGAAAGGTGCGCTCAATACCACTTTCGAGCAAACTCAGACCATCGACGGATACAACCCAGCTTTCGAACTTGCCGTTCCGGTCTGGGTCCGGCAGAAGGGGCGCACGGACTGGACCAAGCTGGAAGCGAAGTTCGATACGCGCACGTTCGCTCTCACATCGAAGCTCGCTTCGGAGCCGGAGATGGTGGTTGTTGATCCCGAACTCGCAGCACTTGCGGAGTTCGATGTCACCGCCACTCCCGAATCGTGGGCCCAAACGTTGGCCTCGGGCCCGACGATGGGCTCGCGGATGCGTGCGGCAAACGCCCTTGCCCACTCGGCCACCCCCGGCGCAGCGGCCGCACTGGCGACTGCGGCTCGCGACACCCGTGCGCTGAAGGAACTTCGCATCGAGTGCGTGCAGGCGCTGGGCGAGATGGACTCCATCGGTGCGACGGAACTGTTGAAGCTTCTTGAGAACCACATTCCCGAGGCCCCGGTGCGAAGCGAGGTCGTTTCGGAGGTTGCGCATGCCTCCGAGAAGGCCGACTCGGCCGCACGCGAGATGGTGGCCAGCAAGCTCGCACGGATATTCACCTCGGACCCGTCCTACGGGGTTCGAGCGGCAGCCGTGAAGGGGCTCGGTCAACTCAAAGTAGAGAGTGGGCTGCCGACGATTATGGCCGCGCTTGATACGGAATCGCAGCACGACCAGATTCGCAAAGACGCGGTTGGGGCCTTGGCGGCAATGGATCGGGCGGACTCGGTACCGCTGGTGATCCGCCGCGTCGCTCTCGGCAACTCTTCGTCGCTCCGCCCGGACGCAATCGCGGCCTTGGGAAAGCTCGCACACCATGAGCCAGATCGGGTGTTCAACGTGCTGGCGGCGCTGCTGGACGATCGGGAGATCAAGACCGTGCAGGCGGCTGGAAAGGCCCTCTCGGACATCGGCGGCTCTCGCACCCAGACGCTTTTCGAGCAACGTCTTGCTGGTCTGACCAGCCGTTTCTGGAAAGCGCAGACGCGGCAGTGGCTGCGAGAGATGAAGGAAGAAAAGACGCAAGCGGCGATGCCGTAACGGCCGTTAGCTCGATGAGGCACGTTGCCCGGCGTTGAATCTCGCGACGAATGCCTCGTACTGCTCCGGCGTATCGATGCCGATGCGTGCGGATGGTCGAATGGCCACGGCGATGCCGAAGCCATGCTGCAAGGCGCGAAGCTGCTCGAGTTGCTCGGCACGCTCCAACGGGGTGCTGGGCAGGGCTACATACTTGTCCAGAAACACCCGGCGATACACGTAGAGCCCGACGTGGCGGAGCGTCGCGGCGTCCGGGCCGCCTTTGCCATCTCGGTCGAAGGGGATTTGCGAGCGAGAGAAATAGAGCGCACGGCCGTCGATCGCGAGGGCTACTTTTACGCAGTTCGGGTCGCGGGGGTCTTCGATCGGCTGGAATGGCACGGCGACGGTGCCGATGGCGCATCCGCCGGTGCTTTGCTCGCCCGCGAGAAGGGAATCGACGGCCGCGTCGATGGCCTCGGGCTCCAACTCCGGCTCGTCCCCCTGCACGTTCACGATCAGATCATCGGGCGCGATGCGGAGCGTGCCCGCGGCCTCGCTTAGACGGCTTGTGCCGTTGGGATGGTCGGCTCGCGTCAGCACCGCCTCCGCGCCGAAACTTTCCGCCGCGGTCAGCACGCGTTGGTCGTCTGTGGCGATCACCACGCGTTGCACTCTGCCTGCTCGCTTGGCGGCTTCCCAGACGTGCCGGATCAACGGCATTCCGGTACGGTCCAGCAATACCTTGCCTGGCAGCCGGGTGGAGCCGAGACGGGCAGGAATAATGGCGACGACCGCGCTCATCCGCCCCCCCCACCCCCTGCCCCACCTCCACCATTCTTGAGTTGCACGATGAGCGCCTTGATCTCGTCGCGTTTGGCGCGGACATCCTTGTACGCCATGTTGCGGATAACGATCTGCGAGGCGAGCGCCGCGGCTTCCTCGGCATCGGACACCGAGTTCGTCTCTTTGGCACGGGCCAGGAGCGCGTCCATAAGCCCGTACTTCAACTCCATCTCGGTTGCGTCATCGCCGGCGGCCTGCATGCCCTGGGCCTGGCGAAGAGTTTCGATGGCCTCATCGTTCATGCCGATGCCACCGAAAGAGAGCCCGAGGTAGTGGAAGACCTTGGCCTTGTTCTTGGCGTCGTCCTTGGCAATCTGGAGCAGCCCGATGGCTTCCTCGTACCGCTTGGCTTTGAAGTATCGCTGAGCGAGTTCGAACTTGCGGCCAAGGTCGGTCGGATAGGCCTCGACGGCTCCTTCAAGCGACTGGATCTCGGCGCGGAGGAACTCGCGTGCGGCCACGGCCAGCGCCTGCTTGTTCTCCGGCGAGGGGCTCTTTTCCAACTCGGCCTTCAGCTTGGCGGCGCGGCGGCGGAGTTGTCGAACTCGGATGCTGTCGGCATACTCGCGGAAGCGGAACTCTTTGTTCTGCTCGTGCCACTTTTCGGCCAGGGCGTGGGCTTCTTCCTCGTCCTCCGGCTTGCCGCGGCGGAGGAGGGTATCAATGAACTTGATCGTGTTGGATCGGTCCCCGGGGCTGGCTTCGTGGTCGGCCCGCGCGGTGGCGAGGAGGCGGTCGAGCACTTCCTCGGTGGTGACGACGCGGTCGCGTTCTTCCATCTGGCGCTGCTTGGCCGAATCCCGGATGTTGGAGCGGAAGCCGCCCTCCTCACCGGTCTGGTCGAAGCCGCCTCGCTTGGTCGTCCATTCCGCCGAAATGTTCTTCACTTCGGAGGCCAGATTGCCGTCCTGCGGGTCGATCCGCATCGCCGCCTCGCCGGTCTGAATGGCCATGTCAAACTTGTCGAACTTCTGGAAGACGTGCATGGCCGCGATCATGTGTTCCTTGCGCGGCTTCTTGTCCTTGAAGGTCGCTCCCGCGGCACGCTCGGCTATCCAGACCGCCGGCCCACCCAGCCCGAGTTTGGAGGCGAGTTCCATCGCCTTCACGGCGTATGCGGACTCCATCGGGTGCGCGCTCCACTGCACCAGTGAGGAGAGGTACTTGTCCACATCTGTCTTGCCGGAGGCGTCCTTGACGGTGGACTTGTACACATCCTCTTTCTCGCCCTTGGGGTTCTCCGTGAAGAAGGCACCCGCGGACTTGAAGAAGCCCTCCAGCCCGTTCATTGCGATCGGGTCGAAACGCAGGCCGCGGATCCACATGTTCATGGCGTAGCCGAAGTTCGTCGCCTCGTGCAGGGTCGTCGCCCGCTCGAAGAACTTGGCGGCTTTATTGGAGTCGAACTCGTGCGGACCTTCGTCGCCGCCCGAACCTTTGCCGCCGCCCTTATCGCCGGCGGCTCCAGAGGCCGACTGCGGCGTAGTGGACTCTTCCTTTCGTTTCCAGAACATCGCCAAATCCGGCTCCTTGCCCATTCCCGCCCAAACCACCCTTGCGCAGACGCCCACGGTAGCCCAGATGCTACCGAACGGGGCTTGAACTCGTCAACGTCGGGGCGTCGTTCTCGCCAAACCAGTTCGATGTACGCACAAATCCCGCTTCAGGAGGCACGATCCCGGACCGAATCCAACTTCGAGGCCGCCGTCCGAGAACTTCCTCCTGCGTTCCTAGCATCGGCCGATGTCCATTGATGCCCCCAGCTTGCACATTGTGCTCTACCCGGCGGCCGTCCTGCGCGCTAAGGCCAAAACGGTCGAGAAAGTCACCGATGAGGTCCGCAAAGTTGCCCGCCGGATGGTGGAGCTGATGCGTCAGGCCGAGGGCATCGGTTTGGCCGCACCCCAGGTCGGGCTTTCCTGGCGGATGTTCGTCGCCCATGTGCCGCCCGGCGACGGCCGATCGCACACAGACGACCCCCCCACCGCCACCGATGGGCCGCAGTTCTATATCAATCCGAAGCTCTTGGTTCCGGTTGGCGCTCCCGTGCCGTACGAGGAGGGCTGCCTCTCCCTCCCCGACATTCGTGGCGACGTCCTCCGCCCCCCCGCAATCACTATTTCCGCCCTCGATCTTCAGGGCAAGCCCTTCACGCAGACCGCCAGCGGCCTACTCGCCCGCTGCTGGCAGCATGAGATGGATCACCTTGATGGTGTGCTGATCCTGGATCGAATGACGCAAATGTCCCGGTTGAAGAATCGTGCGGCAATCAAGGACATGGAGCGCTGATTAGGGCCGAAGGGCATCGGCCCTCGGTGGAGAAACCTACACCTTAAGATTCTTGTAGTGACCGGCGGCTTGCGCGGGTCGGCTCTGATGGGTCGGGTCTGATAGCATCGCTTGATGCGCCTCGTTTACTTTGGATCAGGAGCGTTCGGCCTGCCGACGCTTGAACACCTCGCCCGGCGACACCAGATCGCCGGAGTGGTCACACAGCCGGACAAACCCGCCGGGCGCGGCGGCCAAATGACGCCCACCGCCATCGGTCAATGGGCCGCGGCCAATCTGCCCAACCGCCCGCTGCTCAAACCCGTGAAGGTGAACGATCCGGCGATGGTCGAGCAGATTCGTGCGCTCGACGCCGAAGCATGGATCGTCATCGCGTTCGGACAGAAACTTTCGCGTGGCCTGCTTGAGAGTCGCTTCGCCATCAATCTGCACGCCTCGCTCCTGCCGCGCTGGCGCGGCGCGGCCCCGATCAACGCGGCGATCCTCGGCGGGGACACCGAGACGGGCAACACCGTGATCACGCTCGCCGATCGCATGGATGCGGGGCTGATTCTCGGCGCCAGCCATCGCCCCATCGACCCTCTGACCACCGCCGGCGAACTCCACGACTTGCTCTCGGCCGACGGCCCGGCGCTAGTTGAATCGGTGCTGAACCGGCACGAGGCGGGCACACTTCAGCCGCAGACGCAGGACGAAACGCTCGTCACAATCGCGTCGAAGCTCAGCCGCTCGGACGATCACGTCGATTTCACGCAGCGGGCCGATTTCGTCCGCCGCCAGATCCACGCCCTGACACCGTGGCCGGGCGTGACGAGCGCGATCATTGCTCCCGAAACACCTGACCCCGCCTCCGCCGCTCCGACTCCACCGCCCTTGCACCTCAAAATCCTCCGCGTCCAGCCGATTCCGGGGACGCACCAACAAGACCCCGGCACGATTCTGGACATTCCGGGCGGCCTCGTCGCCTGCGCCCACCACACTCAGCTCAAGCTTCTCGAAGTGCAGCCCCCAGGGCGGAACGCCATGCGCTGGGAAGACTTCGCCCGCGGCTCTGGCCGGAACATTGTGCCCGATTCCCGCATTGTCCCCGCGAGGGAGTTGGTGTGATGCTCACGCTCTGGGATCTGATCGATCCGATCCTCAGCCGTCTCTCGCCGCCGGCGAAGCCGAAGCCGCGCGTGATTCTGCCGAAGCAGCGCGTTCAAGTGGTCGTCGCGCCCCCACATCTCTCTCGCCCTGCACCCCACACACGCCCTTCAACGCGGGTGTCGCGGCGCAAAGGACTTTCCAAAGACCCGGAGTCCGCCGACGGCTGCATGCAGGCCAAATACGACGCGGTTGTTCGACAGCTCCTTGCCGAGCACGGCATCCGTGTACGCAAGTGGCGCAAGAGCATGTCCGGCATCGCCTGGTACGTTCTGTACCGCGACGGCACGCGCGTGAACCTGATCGAGGCCCCGCGGCCGCGCGGCCCGATGTCCGCGGCCATCTTCCTCCATGAGATCGGCCACCACGCCATCGGCTTCAATGTCTACAAGCCGCGCTGCCTTGAGGAATATCACGCGTGGAGATGGTCGCTGGAGGCGATGGAACGGCACGGGTTGAACATTACCGACGCGGTACGGCTGCGCATGCACCGCTCGCTCTGGTACGCGGTCAGCAAGGCGCAGCGGCGCGGCATCAAACGCATTCCAGCCGAGTTGGAACCGTTCCTCGAAAAACCGAGCTTTGCACGCCGCCGCGCCACCCGAGCTTAGAAGAGGAAGCTGATGCCGGCCCCGGTGAAGAAGTTGTCCGCTTCACGGTTCAGGCCGACACCGATTCGTGCGTCGAGTTGGATGCGATTGTTCAACAGGAACGCCCCGCCGAAGTCCATCGAGTGGGCGGCGTCCGTTCCCTTGGTGTGCGGGCCGACGACAAAGTACTCACCAAAGACCGAGAGGCGATCGGAGATGGAATAGGAGAGACTCGCCGAAGCGAGCCCTTGGATAAACCGCTGCGAGCCGCTGGTGGCGTAGGTCATCCCGAGGTTCGACGTGAGCGAGAACCCGGAGCCGAGATCCCACGAGCCGATGAGCTTGATCGTCGGCTCCAGATCGCGATTTGAGACGCTGCGGCTGCCTGTTCCCACCGTTGTGACCGCCTCGAAGACCAATCGCGGCACGAACCCGTCCTGATCCAGCGCCTTGAGCTTGAACCCGACGTACAGATCGGAGAAGCCCTCGGTTGATTCAAACTCACCGGCGCTTCCTGTGTTGCTCCGTGACCAGACGTATCCCGAAGTGCCGATACGCAGTTCCAGCCGATCTTCGATGAGCCCCACGCGAGCCAGCAGTTCGGGAGCGTTGTGCGTATGCGTTTCGACACCATCGCGATTGCGAAAAGTGAACGTGTAGCCCGTCTCGAGCAGGAGATGTCCTGTCGGGGCGATTCCGGCGCCATCGCTGAATCCCGGCCGATCGGGCGAGATCGTCAGCGGCTTTGGCTCCGCGGGAATCGCGGGCGGCTCGCTCGGCTGAAAGGTGAGCGTGGCATCGGCGGGCACGTCAGCACCGCGCGCATTTCCGGCGACGAAGACGGTGATTCCGATCAACGGCGCGGCGATTAGTGAGCGGTGGTCCTTGGACTGACGCGAGCTCACAGGTCGTGTTTCTTTTTTCAACATGGCGGATGCCTTTCCTTGCCTGAGAATGCGGTGTTCGCCCCGTCCTCTCAGCCAGTCTCCGAGAAAAATGCGAAGCAGGTTGACCTCGGCCAGAATGCCAAGGCCCACAAGAATGACGGACAGGGTTATCGTCCAGAAATTGCCCATGGTTCAGCCCATTCCACGCTCTCCGAGGCCGGCGACGGCCGGCCAAACAGCGGAGCTTTGCGAACGTGAAAAGTGTCGCCGTGAACCAACCGCCGGTCGATCAACGCGGCGCAAGGAAACGCTGCGCCTTGATCAAGGCGGCATAAAAACCTGGGCGTATTCGGCCGCGACAACTGCTAGAAGCGTCACGCCTGCGTTGTTGGAAGAGCACAGGCGATCGACTCGTACTCGGGCCGGTCGCTCGCCGCGGCGTGGCGGAAGGCGGAGACAATCCGCCCGTTCTGCACCAGGAATGCGCCCGGCATCTGGAACGGGTCGCCCTGAACACGGCCGACACCGTGGCCGCCGCGGATCGCGGCTGCGAGGCCGCGCACGATCACCCGTGGTCCGAAGAGCTGCAAGAACGAGCCGCGGCGGAGCTCGAAAGCGCGATAGAGAGTTCGCTCCGGATCGCTGATGCGAGCGACGTCGCCGAGCGCGTATTCACCGAAGAACTTCGCTGCCGATGCATCGTCTCCCATGTGTACCAGCACGATCTGCGCGCCGCCACGAGGCCCCCCCTCGATCGCCGACCGACGCTTGGCCAAGTCTGCCAAGGCCTCGCGGCAGAACGTGCATCCTGAGTGGCGGAGGAAGACCACGAGCGCGGGACGCTCTCGCGACAGCGCGGCAAGCGAACGGCCATGCTGCGTGAGGGCATGCTCCATCGCCTGGTCTGGAGAAGCCGCGGAAACGCTATTCGCACTTACGCTCATGTCGCGGCTCCGTTCATGCCAGATCCGGACTCTCTGCTCATCATCACCGGTAGTTCGTTCAGTTGCTTCGTAACGGCGTGTCGAAACTCGAACATTCGCTCCAACTTGCGGCGCACGAACCAGCCGCCAACGCATTCTCCGATGCGCCCGAAAGGTAACTCGTACTCGATGTGGTCCTTCAGCACACAGGCCGCGGCTCCATCCGCGGAAACGGTGTGCCGGTGCGTCCACGCGCGGAATGGCCCGGCGACCTGAACATCGACGAACTCACCACCATTCTCGCCCCGATCAACTACGCCACGGTGCTCTGCGATCCACTTGACTTGGAAGGGGCCGGCCCTGACCGCCAGTACGGCCCGCGCTCCATCTCGCATTTCCATCGGAGCTTCAAGCACCCTGACCTTCTCCCACGGCGGGATCAGCTTTTCCAAGGCATCGGGATTCAGGTGCCATTGATACACCCGTCTGGCGGAGGCCTGGATTCGGATTGATTTCTGGAAAGTCGGCATTAGAGGGAATGTCTCATAACCAGCCATATCGTGCTTTGAATTGTAGGCGAAGCGGTCGTGGCCGACCCGAGACTCAGCACATTTCGGCACTTATTACCACTTCTGTCGCATTGAAGGGGATGCGCGGCCACCCTAGTATCGTTCAAATCGTTCATGGCAACTCAACCCCACACATCGCTTTCCCCTCGTGATCTCGCCGCCGCGATTGGGGCCAGCGAGTCGTCGCTGAAGCGGTGGGTGGATTCCGGGATGCTCGCGGCCACTCGCACCGCAGGCGGCCATCGGCGCATAGCCCTGCGCGAAGCCGTTCGGTTCATTCGTCAGACCAAGAGTCCGATTGTGCGGCCCGAGTTTCTGGGGATCGCCGGAACAACCGGGATTGTCTCCGCGGAGCACGTGGCCAATGCCGATCCGGCAGGAGCCCTGCATGCAGCCCTTTTAAAAGACGACGCTGCGACCGCACGCGCCATCATTCTGGGTCGCTACCTCGCTGGCGACGGCGTCGCGACAGTAGGAGATGCGCTCATTCGCTCCGCTCTCAATCGCATCGGCGACGCGTGGCGCGAGGGCCCACAGGCCATTCTGATGGAGCATCGCGCCGTGGACACCTGTGTTCAGGTTCTGCACGAGCTCCGATCGCTCCTTCCGGTTCCGACTCTGGATGCACCAATCGCCATGACTGCGGCGGGCCCCGGTGATCCGTACATGCTCCCGCCGCTGCTCGCCTCGCTTACGCTGCTTGAAGCGGGGTATCAGCCGCACAATATCGGGCCGCTCACCCCGATGGCCGTTCTTCAGCACGGGCTGGAGCGATACGCCCCGAGCATCGTGGCGCTGTGCATAAGCGCGCCGGAACATGGCCTTGATGGTCCGGGACTGTTGGGCCTTTCCCGCACTTTGAAGGCCGCGCGGGGGCACTTGATTATTGGAGGCCGCTGCAAGGATGCCTTGCCCGCCAAAGTTCTGCCCCAGGTCACCGAAGTCGGATCGATGGCTGAACTGGGTGCGTTTGCACGGGGGACGATCTCGGCCAACGCGAAGGAATCCCACCCAAGATGAATCCGTAGACCCAACTGCATCGAAATCCCTCGAAAGCCCCATGCCCCCTACCGCCACAACTATTTCCGATACGCCGCCGATGAGTGCGCCTGCCACTCCGGACGACCAGCGCATCCGCCTGATCAATGTTCTTCCGATTCTCTCGATCCATCTGGTGTGCCTCGGCGTGATCTTTGTTGGCTGGAGCCCGCTTGCGCTCGGGGTGGCGGTCGCGCTCTTCTTCATTCGCATGTTCTGCATCACCGCGTTCTACCACAGGTATTTTTCCCACCGCACGTTTCGAACGCACCGAATCACACAGTTCGTCTTTGCGTTCGTCGGTGTCACAGCGGCGCAGCGCGGGCCGGCGTGGTGGGCGGCCCACCACCGGCACCATCACCGCCACTCGGATCATGAGCCGGATGTACATTCTCCCTCGCTCCGGGGGTTGATCTGGAGCCACACGGGATGGTTCCTGACTGACAAGGGCATTCAGACCGATTGGGCGGCGGTTCCGGATTGGGCAAAGTACCCTGAACTTCGATGGATCGAGAAGCACCACCTGATCGGGCCGTACTTCCTGATTGCGGCACTCTCGCTTTTCGGGTACGTCGCGGGGCATCTCTGGCCAGCAACGCACACCAGCGCGTGGCAGATGCTTGTCTGGGGCTTCGGAATCTCCACGACGCTTCTGTATCATGGCACGTTCACGATTAACTCTCTGGCGCACACCGTCGGTTCGCGACGGTTTCAAACTACGGATGACAGTCGCAACAACTGGTTTCTCGCGCTCGTCACGCTTGGTGAGGGGTGGCACAACAACCACCATTACTTCCCGGCGTCCGCAAGGCAGGGGTTCTACTGGTGGGAGTTTGATCCGACGTACTACGTGCTGCGGACGATGCAGGCGATTGGGCTCGTCTGGGATCTCCGCCCTGTGCCTGCCCGGGTGTACGCGGCGGCACTCCGGCAATCGGCATCGGACGCACAAACCCGGGACGTCGCGCCATGAAGATCGCGATCGTGGGCGCGGGGATTGCGGGGCTTTGCTGCGCTTCGCTGCTGCACGCAGAACACGACATCACGGTGTTCGAGGCGGGGGCGTACCTTGGCGGACATACGAACACCGTGGAGGTCCGCCATGAGGGGCGGATGATCGCCGTGGACACCGGGTTCATCGTGTTCAACGAGCAGAACTATCCGAACTTCTGTGCATTCCTGGAACGGCTTGGGGTTCCCTCGCAGCCCACGACGATGTCCTTCAGCGTGCGCTGCGATCGAAGCGGCCTGGAATATGGCGGCAACGACATTTGGGGAGTGTTTGCGCAGCCATCCAATCTTCTGCGTCCATCCTTCCTCAGGATGTTGCGCGAGATTTCGCGGCTTGGGAAGACGGGCAAGGCGATGCTTGAGGCGGCTGACGACCGGCAGACGATCGCCGACTTGTGCGCTTCCGGGCGCTTCTCGCGAGAGTTCCTCGACCATTACCTTCTCCCGATGGGGGCGGCAATCTGGTCCGCGCCGCGCGACGCGATGATGGCGTTTCCTGCACGGTTCTTCCTGCGTTTCTTCGACAACCATGGCATGCTCGATCTGCGCCGGCGGCCGCAGTGGCGAATGATTACCGGTGGCTCACGGCAGTATGTGCGGGCTCTATCCGCGCCATTCCTGTCGCGCTGTCGGCTCGATTGCCTCGTTCGGTCGGTGCGCCGAGGGCTCGGCCCTCGGGACGTTCAGATCGACAGCGCGGCGGGGATAGAGCAATTTGATCGCGTCATTCTCGCATTGCACTCAGATCAGGCCCTTGAGCTCCTGGCCGATCCGACCTCCGCCGAGCACGACATCCTTTCAAAGATGCCGTATCAGCCGAATGAGGCGATACTGCATACGGACGCGTCGGTCTTGCCGCGCCGTCGGCGTGCGTGGTCGGGATGGAACTACCGCATCACGGATCACGACAACGCGCCGGTGGCCGTTACGTACAACATGTCGATCCTGCAATCACTCAGCACCCGTACGCCGCTCTGCGTGACGCTAAACGACTCAGCATCCATCGCTCCCTCGAAGGTTCTGGGGCGTTTTCAGTACCACCACCCGCTCTACACAGTTCCCGGCGAGGCCGCGCGGGCACGCTGGAGCGAGATCAGTGGCGTCGCCAATACACACTATTGCGGCGCGTACTGGGGAAACGGCTTCCACGAGGATGGCGTGAACAGCGCGCTGGCCGTCTGCCGGCAACTGGGGGTCGCGCCGTGAAGCCGAAGCTCCTCCATAGCGCGATCTACGAGGGTGAGGTTCGCCACAGGCGTATGCACCCTTGCGAGCATGAGTTCCGCTTCCCACTTTTCATGGTGTATCTCGATCTGGCCGAGCTCGATCGCGTTTTCTCTCTCACGCGTCTTTGGTCCGCAACCGGACTCGCCCCGGCCCGATTCCGCCGGGGCGACTATCTCGGCGGCGCGGCCAAGCGGACTTCAATCCCTCCGCTCGACCAATCGGTCCGTGCTCGCGTAGAGGCAGAACTCGGCTTCCGGCCATCCGGGCCGATCCGTTTGCTCACGCATCTGCGTTACTTTGGCTGCTGCTTCAACCCCGTTTCGTTCTACTACTGCTTCGACGCCGCCGACCAGCGCGTCGAGGCGATCGTGGCCGAGATCACCAACACGCCTTGGAAGGAGCGCCACGCGTACGTGCTCGACCGGCGCGGGAACATCGGCTCGGATTCTCTGATGCGTTGGTCCTTCCGCAAGGACTTTCACGTCTCACCGTTCATGCCGATGGACATCGATTACGACTGGACATTCTCACAGCCAAAGGACGACCTGTTCGTACACATGAATCTACGGCCTGTGCCAGAAGATGACCTTCCCGACGGCACGAAGCCCCTGAAGGTCTTCGATGCCACGCTCCGACTCAGGCGTCATGAACTCACTCGATCCCGGATGCGGCTTCAGTTGCTGCGGTTCCCATTCATGACCGCACGAGTTATCGCACGTATTCATTTCGAAGCGCTGCGCCTCTGGATAAAGCGTGTTCCGATCCAACCGCACCCCGGCGCGCCTCTCCCACTTCCCGGCCGCGCCAACCCTGTACGCCCCCTTCCAAACGGAGCCACGCCATGACCACCGCTCCCACACAATCGTCCGGTGCGATGCTCAACGCAGGTCCAACGATCGTGCCGCGCGGGGCCACAGTCTCTGGCGCGGGGCGACTCCTTCCGCTGGAATCCATCGGACGCCGCATGTTGCTCGGCGCGCTCGCTCGACTCTCGTTGGGGCGACTGACGCTGGTCGACGGCGCGGATCGGCGCGAGTACGGGGTGGGTGGCGGACCCGAATGCGTGATCCGGATTCACGATCACCGGTTCTACACCGCCGCAGCGTTTGGGGGTTCTCTGGGCGCTTCCGAGGCCTTCATGGAGGGCTTCTGGGAGACCGACGACCTCCCTGGGCTGGTCGAGATTCTCACCGTGAACTATGGAGTGCTCGCATCGATAGAGGGACCCCTTTCCTTCCTGACACAGGGCATCAACACGCTGGGTTACCAACTGCAACGGAACACGCTCGCAGGGTCACGCCGCAACATTCGGGCGCACTATGACCTTTCCAACGAGTTCTTTGCGATCTTCCTCGACCCATCCATGACGTACTCCTGCGCCATCTTCGAGAACGGCGCCACTACTCTTATGGAGGCCCAGCACGAGAAGATCGACCGCGCCTGCCGCAAACTGGCGCTGATGCCATCCGATCACCTGCTGGAGATCGGCACTGGCTGGGGCGCGATGGCCATTCACGCCGCTTCCCGATATGGCTGCCGGGTCACGACCACCACGATTTCAGACCGGCAGCACGAACTTGCGGGGCAGCGCATCCGCGAGGCGGGGCTTTCTGATCGCATCACGCTGCTCAAACAAGACTACCGCGCGCTGATCGGTACGTACGACAAGATCGTCTCTATCGAAATGGTGGAAGCAGTCGGCGCGGCGAACTTCGACGGATACTTCCGCGCCTGCTCCCGCCTGCTGAAGCCCGATGGTGCCATGCTCCTGCAATCCATCGTCATACGCGACCAGTTTTTCCGGCGCGCCTCACGCGAACGCGACTTTCTGAAGAAGTACATTTTCCCCGGTTCGTGTCTCCCTTCAGTACAGTCCCTTTCCGCGTCACTCACACGCGCCACCGACCTGCGCTCCTGGCACATGGAAGACATCGGCCCACACTACGCCACTACGCTCGCGATCTGGCGCAACACGTTCCACTCCCGGCTGAGCGAAGTACGTGCGCTGGGAATGGATGACCGCTTCATCCGCATGTGGGATTTTTATCTTGCGTACTGCGAGGGCGCGTTCCGGGCCCGGCACGTCGGCGATATTCAACTCCTCCTCACCAAGCCCATGTACCGCGGCCCCGCGGCCGGACCGGCGGCGGGCCCCCTATGAAACGATGGCTTCCGCTCATCATCAACGTTATTGGCTTCGAGGCGTGCTGGTTCGCACTCGTGCTTACTTCCCCGGAGGGGTACCTTTGGCTGGCTATCGCGGCGGCCGCGGCCTGGTGCGTTGTCCACCTCGCTCTTTCGCCGCAACCGACCCGCGAGGGCATGCTCATTCTCGTCGGCGCGGCCGTTGGGACTGCCTGGGATGCCGTCTCGCTCGTCACGGGCTTGATAGCCCACGAGCATTCCCACGTGCTTACGCTCATATTCCTCGCTCGCTTCTTAGCGCTTTGGATCACTTTCGGCACCACGGTCCGCATCTCCTTCGGCTGGTGCGGCCGGCGGCTCCCGATTGCTGCGGCCATCGGCGCGATCGGCGGGCCTGCGGCCTATTGGTTCGGTGCAAAGATGGGCGCGCTCTCGCTGCCCGGCGGACCCTTTCCCGCTCTACTCATCGTGGCGATGCAATACGGAATGCTCATGCCTGCCTGGCTCTATGCCTTCCGGCGCACGCTCACCTCGCAGGTGCCGGCATGAATACGTCTCGAACATTCGCAGCACGAAATGCCCTGAGGGCGACGTATACAAGTGTTGCGAGATTTCCCATGAGCAGAAGGGCCAGAATCCATCCGATCGCCCTCGGCCTGCCGCGCTCCACCAGCATGATCCACGCGCCAACGAACGCCAGGCCGGCGTACAGGTCCACCAGAGTTGTCACACCCCATTTGGTCGCCGCGATCGTGCGCAGCCCCTCCCACAAGCCCATCTCGGTCCACGACAGCACGATGGAGGCCACTACGACCATCGACCATGCAACGCACACCACACCGACAACCTTCGCACCGTTCATCGTTTGCCTCCATGACTTCGCAGCCACACTCGGAGGTGCGTCCGCATGACACTGACGATACTCCAGCAACTCCTCGCCGTCGGCTTGGGCTCAGCGATCGTTATGCTCGCGTTGTGGATGTTGCAACTCCGCACTCGCGACGCGGGCGTTGTTGATGTCGCGTGGTCGGCCTGCCTCGGCGCGGCCGCGATATTTGCCGCGATCACGGGCACCGGCGATCCCTCCCGGCGCCTGCTCATCGGTGCCATCGGCGGGATTTGGGGAATCCGACTTGCGTTGCATCTTCTCTTTGATCGAGTGCTCAAGGGTCCGGAAGATGGTCGCTATCAGATGATGCGAGAGAAGTTCGGCCCTCGTACGAACGCTGTCTTCATCGCTTTCTTCGAGGCCCAGGCGCTGCTGGTAGTCATTCTCTGCGTTCCATTTCTGCTGGCCAGTGCGGACACGCGGCCCGGCCCGACTCCCTTCGACATCGCGGGCGGAACGCTCTGGCTCATCGGCATCATCGGCGAGTCGATCGCCGACCGCCAACTCGCCAAGTTTAAAAAGAATCCGGGCTCCGCGGGCAAGGTCTGCAACGTCGGTCTCTGGCGATACTCGCGACATCCCAACTATTTCTTCGAGTGGCTCATGTGGTGCGCGTATGCACTTGTCGCGCTCCCCGGGGCGCACGGCTGGATCGCACTTTCCGCGCCCGCCCTCATGCTGCTGTTCATTCTCAAACTCACGGGCATCCCCCCTACCGAGGCCCGCGCCCTGCGATCCCGACCTGACGCCTATCGCCGTTACCAGCAGACCACGAGTGCGTTCATTCCATGGTTTCCCAAGGGACATACGCCATGACGCAAGCACTTTCCACGCTCTCCACGGCTCCGTCGCAGGATGTTTCCACCACGGTTCCAGCTGCATGGTACGAGCCCCTTCTCGACCGCGGAATGATCCCCGATGCGTTGATTCGCAGCGGCATACGCGCCAGACTGCGCGCCCAGATCGCTCACGAAGAACGTGGCACTGTCGAAGAATGCCACGAGCGGTTCCGCACTTTTCTCTCTGAGGTTCGCTCTTCCCCGATCGCCATTCAGACGCATGCGGCCAATCAGCAGCATTACGAGCTTCCCGCGGAGTTTTTCCGCCTCTGCCTCGGGCCGCGCCTGAAATACAGTGGTTGCTACTTCGCTCCCGGCGTCACCACGCTTGCGCAGGCAGAGGAAGCCATGCTCGACCTCACTTGCAAACGCGCCCGCATCGAAGATGGCATGTCGATTCTCGATCTGGGCTGCGGCTGGGGCTCGCTCTCCCTTTGGATCGCCGAGAAGTACCCTCGATGCCGCATCACTTCCGTTTCGAACTCCAGGCCACAGCGCGAGTTCATTCTTGCCGAGGCATCCCGCCGCGGCGTTCGTCCGCCTGAGGTCATCACCGCAGACATGAACGATTTCTTGCTCGACCGCCGCTTCAATCGCGTCGTTTCCGTCGAGATGTTCGAGCACATGAAGAACTACCCTGCGCTTCTCGCCCGCATCGCGGCCATGATGGCACCGGGCTCGCTCCTCTTTGTGCATATTTTCACGCACGCCCGCATCGCGTACCACTTTGAGCAGAAGGGCGACTGGATCGGGCGTTACTTCTTCACCGGAGGCACTATGCCTTCGGATCATCTGATGCACCACTTCCAGGACGACCTGAACCTTATCGACCACTGGCGCGTGGACGGCGGTCATTACGAGAAGACGGCCAACGCATGGCTCGCCAATCTCGACTCTCGTCGCGTGGAGGCGCTGGGTGTTCTTGCCGGTGCGTACGGCCCTGCGGCGAAGCCCTGGCTCAACCGCTGGCGTGTGTTCTTCATGGCGTGCGCCGAGTTGTGGGGTCTTCGCGACGGACGGGAGTGGATGGTTTCGCACTACCTGTGGACCAAGCCGTAAGAGACCATCCGCTGGGTATTCCATACAAGCCCATCAAGAGCACTTGAGCACAGCGAGCGCCGGCAGATGCATCTGATCCGATACGACAGGATCGCCGACATTTTCATGCTGTCGACGGGCTCGTCCCATGCTTGAGCGTTGCTGTCGCGTTTGCGGCCCACACCCGCGCGTACCCTCGCTGCGTGAAGATTGGTGACCCTCCGGCGCGGTCGTCTATCCTGCGATGCTTCAGGGCAACTTTGGAGCGAGAACGCAGAACGGATAGCTTTGCGGTCGTCCGTTCAGGGAGACATCTGCTGAATGGAGCATTGGTCTGAAACATGCATGGGATGCGTGGAGTGTGTGTGTGTGTGTGTGGCAGTTGAACGAATGACGAGGAAACCTACGAATGATCTTTTCGCCAGTCACCCGCCGCATCCAACACGTCCAGCGGTACGCGCGTGTGCTCGAAGTGCTGGGCAGGAATGGCTTTTCGGATCTCTCCCAGCAGCTTGGACTGGACACCCTGATCGATCGCGGCCGTGCCATCCTGGGCGCCTCGCCGCGCGGGGCACACAACCAGGTTCCCCTCGCCCGGCGAGTCCGGACGGTGCTCGAAGAGCTGGGCCCGACGTTCGTGAAACTCGGCCAGGTGATGAGCACGCGGGCAGACCTCGTTCCGGCCGACTGGATCGAAGAGTTCAAGAAACTTCAGAACAATGTTCCTGGCGTCGACTACCGCATCATCAAGAAAATGCTCGACGAGGAGTTTCCACAAGGACTCGATCGGCTCTTCAGCTCGATTGAGGAGAAGCCGATTGCCGCGGGGTCGATGGGGCAGGTACACCGCGCCTGCCTTCGCGATGGCACGCGGATCGTGCTGAAAGTCCTGCGCCCCGGACTCAAAGACATCACGACCGTCGACATGGAAATCCTGCAATCGCTGGCGGCCTTTGTGGAGGTCCACTTCAAGAATCTGGGGTACAGCCCGACAGAAGTCGTCAAAGAGTTCGCCAAGGAGCTCGATCGCGAGGTGGATCTGATGCACGAGGGGCGCTCAACCGAGCGTCTGGGTTTGCTCTTTGAGGGTGATCCGGGGATCGTCTTTCCGAAAGTCTATTGGGAGGCGACAACGCACAGAGTGCTCGCGATGGAGGAGATTTATGGACTGGTGCTGTCGGACCTCACGCCTGGCAAGCTCGGTCCGGAGGAGCGCCGCACGCTGGTAGAAAATGGCGCCCGAGCGGTCTTCATGCAATGTCTGCAGTTTGGCTTTTTCCATGCCGATCCACATCCGGGAAACCTGATTGCTCTGCCGGGAGGACGAATCGCCTTCATCGACTGCGGCATGACGGGGCAGGTAGACGCGCGCACGAGCCGGGAGCTTGCCGACCTTGTCACCGGCGTGGTTTCGGGCGAGGTGGATCGCGTGATCGCCGCCGCGGGGATAATCACGGGGGCGGATCAGGAGACGCTGGAGAACCGGTCTCTTCGCGCGGATGTGAACGCCATCGTTTCGGAGTTCCGGGGCACCCCGCTGGAGCGATTGAACCTGGGGCGCGTACTGCGAGACTTCTTCGCGACATTGCGGGCCCACGAGATCCGCTGTCCGGCGGACATCATTCTGCTCATCAAAGCGCTGACGACGATCGAGTCTGTCGCGCATGATCTGGACCCATCGTTCGAGATGGTCGCCGCCGTTCGGCCGTATCTCGAAGATCTGGTCAGCAAGCGGTACAGCGCGTCGGCGCTGAAGGGTCGATTCGGTCGGGGCATGCTGCAATACCTCGAGCTGATCGAGGATCTTCCCGGCGAGTTGCGACCCATTCTCACGCAGATTCGCAAGAACAAACTCGCGGTGAATCTCGAGCATCGCGGCCTGGAGCGCGTCACGCGCACCATGGAGCACGCCAGCAGAAACATCTCGTTTGCGCTCATCATCGCGGCGATGTTTGTCGGATCCTCGATCCTCTTCCTTGCCGCCCGCGGTCCTGGAATGGGAGCCATTATGGCGATGGGGATCGGGGGATTCACGGCCTCGGCCGTCCTCGCTGTGCTGATGGTCCTCACAAACCTTCGAAATCGTGGGGGTTAGGTCTTTCGACGATTGGCCGCTGTGCGTCCTCGGGAGGATTTGGATGCTTTCTTCTTTGGCCGCGCAGCCACGGCGTTTCGCGCTTTCTTCGCGCCGGTCTGTCGGTCCTTCGGCGCGATTGCTTCTGCTAAGCCCTCCAGGAATCCGCCTGCGCCCATGGCCAGAGCGCCAGCAGCCCGGCGAACAACGCGCACCCCCGCGTCGGCCGCTTCGCCGGAGAGTTCGTTCAGACGGCCATCGGCGGCCTTTGCTGCCTTCTTCGCTGAATCGGCGACTTTCGGCCGGGTTCGCTCGGCCCGGGCGACAAGCGAGTCAAGTTCCACGCGCACCTGCTTCGAGGTCTGCCCAGCAAAACTCTTGACCGCGCCCAGAAAGTCATCGTTCGCCGCTCGAATCCGTGCGGCGGCGTGCGAGGCGTTCTTACTGGTTTCCGCGGGGGCGCGGCCGCGTATCTCGCCCACACTCGCCGATCCTGCGGAAGCGATCGCATGGACTCCTTCGCTTAGTCCGTCAAAGACCTCTCGCAGTACATTGCGGTTCGACTTGGGAATGCTCTCATCGACGGCCTGGGCCGCACCGTGCAACACCTCGTGGACCAGCTTCGGCAGATCGCTCAGCGAGAGCTTTCGATCACGGAATGCGCCGACGGATAACTCCCGCACGCGATCACGCACCGCCGTTCCGCTGGCCACTTCCTTCGCGCGGGCCTTGGTAGTTTGCGTAGTGGTCGTTTTGGTGGCCATGTGGTGCTCTCCAGCGGGGATGAAGGTCGGTCGTACAGGTGATCATAGAGTCTTGAGCGCCCGGTCGTATAGCCGGTAGACCTTGCTGCGTTTGGCGACGATTCGCTCCAGCGTACCGCGCGAACTGGCGTTGCTTTCCAGAACCCATGAGAACTCCCAACTCTGCAAGTTCCAGGGCTTGGCGGCCTCAACAAGGCGATCGAGAAGCACGATGGCGAGGCCCGACTGCTGGTACCCGGGAGCCATCGTCACGGCCATGCCGCGAGCCACATTGATGCGTGTGCGACCCCTCAACAGTTTCAATACTCCGAATGGGTACAACCGGCCATTGAGGGTGCGAATAATCTGGTTGTAGTCGAGGAGCGCGAGCACAGCGCCGATCGCCTTCCCCTCGACCATCGCGAACGCCGCGAACTCCGGGGCGATGACGTGGCGCAGGTCTGCCGCGATCTGCTTCACTTCACCTGGCTGCAGGGGAGTGAAGCCCCAGGTGCCATCGAGCGAGCCGTTGTACAGTTCGAGATAGGTCTTGATCTCATCATTGAAACGCGACGGGTCGAAGGCCCGCACCGTCAGGCCGCGCCCGTCAAGCGCGGACGTGACCGCTGGCTTGTAGCGTTCTACCAACTTCGCCAGAAGGGCGACATCCATCTCATAGGCATAAAGATCCTGCGACTTGGAGAACCCACACGCCTCGATCAGTGCGGAATAGTACGGGGGGTTGTAGGTCATCAGGAATACGGGTGGGACACCGAAGCCATCCACGAGGAGGCCGCAGGTGTAGTTGAGCGATGGATTGACTGGGCCGCGGCACGTCGTCATGCCGCGCTCCAAGAGCCAGTCGCATCCGACATCGAAGAGGGCCTTTGCAACGGCGGGGTCGTCGATGCACTCGAAGAAGCCAAAGAAGCCGAGTTTCTCAGAGTATTTCTGGTTGTGAATGTCATTGATCAACACGGCGATACGGCCGACGATTCGACCATCCCGCTCCGCGAGGAAAGTCACCATTTCCGCGTGATCGCAAAACGCGTGACGTCTTCCTCGCCAGTCTGGCCAACCGAGCAAATGGCGCTCCTGCGAGAGAATCGGTGGTACCCAGTTCGGATCGCCGGCATAGATCGTCCATGGGAGCCGCTGAAACCGCCGCCGATCCCGCCAGGATGCTACCGCGCGAACCGAGATGGGCAACGTCATGCGAACACCTGATCTTCGATCACCCGCCGACAGACGTTCGCGATATTCGCCGCCGCGGCGTTGTTCTGCGCGGGCAGCAGTCGGCGCAGCTCATCCATCGGAAAGTCTGAGTGCGTTTCCTTGCCCAGCGCCAAGCCGACAAATACGGTCGAGGAGTAACGGGTGATCAGCACGTCGCAGTTGGCGATCATCTCCTCCGCGCTGCCGCTGCTGAACACCAGGGACCCGGGGGCGTACTTATTCACCTCCGCGGTTGCTCGGGCCATGTTCTCACTGGGATGGAACTTGAAGATCAACTGGCGGCCGCCTCTCTGCGCGGCAATCTTCGCAGCGCTGAGAATACACGCCCTGCGATCCTCGCCGCGGAGTATTTCCCGCAAGGGTGAGGTGCAGACAAGCACGTAGCCGCGATGCGGGAACGCGTTGTCGCGATATTTCTCGCAGTTGTCGAAGTTAGGAATACCGGTGACAACGATCTTCTCGTTCGTTGCCCCCTTTCGCACAAACAGATCGCGATACCCCTCGCTGGCCACGCAGAACGCGCGGTAGGCATCGCTCAGGCCCGTTGCGGCTGTTCCCGCGATCCAACGAGGAAGCCAGCGATATCGCTGCACAAGACGGAAGTTGCGATCTTCCGGGTCGGTGATCCCTTCCTGGACCAGCACGATTCTGTTCTTCCCAATGTTCCTCTGGATGAGGACATCAGAGCATGTCACCACCAGGTCGTAGGGTCCGTGCTGTCCCTTCTTATCGATGTTGAGATTCTGATCCTGGAGATATTGCTCACATCGGCGGGCGATTCTGTCCCCCATGATCGTGAACTCCAGCCGCTTCATCCGCCGCAACAGATCCATCGCTCCATCGCAGTAGTACGGCGTGAACGCCTGCTCGTAGTCGGCCAACAGCCGCGCAATCTGGTGCATCTGCGTGGTCTGATTCATCGAGCCGCAGATGAACAGGATGCGTTTGGCCATGCCTATGCCTCCTCGCTTCCCCATCGGGTTTGGATCGCCCCCCCGACGAAGACGACCGCTGCGAACGCGGCGACAACGCCACCGCTCCGCAGCACCGCTCCGGAGTCGGCAAAGATCATCGCCGCCCGCAGGGCCTCGTTGACGTAGTACAACGGCAGGAACCTGGCGACGACCTGCAGAAACTGCGGCATCATTTCCACGGGGAAGAAGGTGCCCGAGAGGAACATCATGGGGAAGAGAAATGCGTTGGCGACCGCCGAAGCGCTCTCCGCTTCCCTGGCCAGGGGCGTGAGCAGCATCCCGATGCCGACAAAGGCCATGACCTCCACAACGATGATGACGGGAAGCATGAGATCGATGTGCAGCCGCACGTTGTAGACAAGGTGACTCACAAGGAGAATGGACACCGTCGACACAACCGCCAGAATAATCTGGTACAGAATACTTGCGGCAAGCCAATCGGTTCGCGTGATCGGCGTGGCGGCGAGCTTTCGGAGGATGCCCTTCTGACGCAACTCCGCGTTCGAGTTGAGAGCATTTGAGAGGGCCGAGGTCATGATCGCCATGGCGATGATGCCCGGAACGAAGAACTCGATGAAGCGGTAGGTCCCTGAGAGGATTGAGTCCGGGACAAGTGTGATAAAGGCGGTTGTACCCGAGTAGCGCTGGTTCACCGCGGCCATGATCGCTCTGACGAGCAAGATGCGGTTGTCAACGGAAGTCGAACTCGGGTCGTAGATGTAGGTGACCGGCGCCCATGCTTGGGCATCGCGTTTGACAGCACGCTGGTTGTGCAGTCCCTGGAAGTTCTTGGGGATCACCAACAAGAGTGCGAAACGATGCTCATGGGCGTACACCTTCGGATCTGTGTCCAGGGGAACCGAAATAACTTTGAACACGTGGTCGGTACCGAGGGCTTCGATCAATCGCGCCGAAGCCTCGCTCTGGCTGTTGTCCTGCACCGGCAGATCGAAGTTGAGGCGCTCGGGCCTGATAAAGATCGACCCGAAGACGAGCACGAGGATGATGGGGAACGCGAAGGTGAAGAACATCGCCGACCGCTCGCGATAGAGACTCCTGATCCGAACGCCGAGTGTTGCAAGAACTATGCGAGGACTCATTGAGCCCTCCGATCGGCGGGCGAGGTGGCGATCTCCGCGAGCGGCTCGCCCGTGAGCTTGAGGAAGACCTCCTCCAAGTTCGGCTTGCGAACATCCAGTCCTACGGGCGCTGGAAAGCCGGCCAAGTGGAACTCCTCCAGAATCGCGCGGACATCGTCGGCGGTCTCAACGGCAACGCACAACGATCCGTCGTTCCTCGGGGTGGGGTGATAGCCCATCCTCACAACCAAGTCGCGAGCCGCAGCGCCGGGCGACTGGATCGTCAGGCGCAGACGGTCACCGTGGGCCTCGGAGAGGCGGTCCGGCGAGTCGACGGCAACGATTCGGCCTTTGGAAATGATCGCCACAGTGTCGGCAAGAACCTCGGCCTCCTCCATGTAGTGTGTCGTGAGAAAGACCGTCTTTCCGCGACGCTTCAAACCTCTGAGCACCTCCCAGACCTCACGTCGGGCGTGTGGGTCCAGCCCTGTTGTGGGCTCGTCGAGAAACACGATCTCGGGATCGTTGACGAGCGCAGCGGCGATCCCGACGCGCTGCTTCAGACCCCCCGAAAGCGTCTTGAACTGCGCGTCGGCCTTCGGCCGCAGATCGGTGAGGTCCATCAGGGCATCGATGTCGGCATGTGTTCGGTTTCCGAAAAGGCGGGCGTAGTAACGAAGTGTCTCCCGCACGGTCAGGCGGTCGAATGACACGAAGCCCTGTGGGAGCACTCCGATCCGGCGAACGATGTCGGACTTATGCGTGGCAACATCCATCCCAAGTACGCTGGCAGTGCCGGACGTCGGCCTGCGGATGGTTTCGATGATCTCGACCGTGGTCGTCTTGCCCGCTCCATTCGGGCCAAGGAATGCAAACACCTCCCCGGCCCTTACGGTGAACGAGACATCTTTGACGGCAACGACATCTCCGTAGCGTTTGCAGAGGTGATCAACGACGATGGCGTGCGGAATGCTGGACATGAAATGGGCGCTCCGGCCTAGAGCCGCGCGAGTCCCTCGGCGACCGCGTTCACAGCGGCCGCGATGTTCGTCTCGGAGTGGTTGGTCGTGATAAAGAATCGCAAACGGGTGGCGTGCTCGGGCACGGCGGGATGAAGGATGGGCTGGACGTTGATTCCTCGCTCAAAGAGGGATCGGGAGAGCAGAAGGCACTTGACAGAGTTGCCGACAATGACCGGGATGACCGGCGTTCCGCCGGCGTGCCCCGTGTTGAGCCCGCGCTTGTGTGCGAGGGCCAGGAAGAACTCAGACAACTCGCGGAGCCGGGCGACCCGCTGCGGCTCTTGGATGAGCAGCGTCAGGGCGGCGAGGGCCGCGGCAGCGTTGGGTGGTGAGAGCCCGACGCTGTAGACGAATCCGGGTGCGGTGTACTTGAGGTACTCGATGAGGGCAGCGGAACCGGCGATGTACCCGCCGCAACTTGCGAGGGACTTCGAAAGCGTGCCCATCCAGAGATCGACGCCAGCACGGGCAACTCCGGCGTGCTCGCCGATGCCTCGCCCGGTCTTGCCCATTGTTCCGAGCGAATGCGCCTCATCAACCAGAAGCATCGCCCGGTGCTTGCGCTTGACCGCGACGAAGCTCGCGAGATCGGGGAAGTCGCCGTCCATGCTGTAGACGCCCTCGATGGCGATGAGCACTCGCCGGAATCCGCCGCGGACACCCGTCAGAAGCGCATCGAGGGCACGCCAGTCGTTGTGAGCAAAGCCGCGGCATGTTGCGCCGGAAAGCTTGGCCCCCTGGAGAATGGAGTTGTGGGCAAGGATGTCGTGGACGACGAGATCTCCGGGCCCCAACAAGTGCCCGATCGTGGTGACGTTGGTTGCGTGTCCGGAGACGAATACAAGCGACGCAGGCGTGCCGAGAAACGTCGCAAGTGCCCGCTCCAGCTCCTTGTGGACCTGCTTCTCGCCGGACACCAGACGGCTAGCGCCGGCCCCCGTTCCGTAGCGATCGATCGCGGCCTTGGTTGCCGCGATGACCTTCGGATCGTGCGCCATGCCGAGGTAGTCGTATACGGAGAAGTTGGTCAGCTCTTGGCCGTCGATTTGTGCGAGGCCGCCGCCGCCCGGTGCTCGTGTGTCGTTGCCCTGATCAACGCGGAAGTAGGGATTGTTCTCGGCCACCGCCAGCAGCATGCGTTCATGGCGTTTGAGTTCGAGATACTCGGGGAACAGAGCTATTTCATAGTGTTCGGCGGGCACTTCGCGCGCCGGTGTGCCGGCCTGCGGTCGATCAATCAGGTGCTTCTGTACTGCGGCCGCGAGGTCGCCAAGGGTGACTGCCTGGGTGTAGACCGCGTCGGGCAGGTGCCCGCCGAAGGATTTGTCCAGCGCGGCGACCAGCTCCACACGCTGCAGAGAATCCAAGCCCAGCGCGGCGATCGGTGTCTCGGGCGACACGTCCGCAAGACTCGTTCCCGAGATCGCCAGTGCGTGCTGGCAGACGGCGGCGAGCGCGGCCGATTGCGCCACACGAGACGTTCCCGCGTAGGGCACAGGCCTCGACTGCACTCGATACTCGGCGAGGGGTTTGAGTTGATCCGAGAGAAAAGCGGCGCGAGTGGCATGGCGCTGGACTTTGCCGCTGGAAGTTCGGGGGACTGTACCGCGACGGACCAGCACGATGCCATCCAGAGCCAGACCATGCGCCTCCAGCACCGTTGAACTGAGAGCGCTGAGAACAGGTGTCAGAGCATCGCTGCCGCTCGGCGCTCGCTCGACCTCGTGCACAATAATGAGTTGCTGAGCGCCCACATCCCCGATGGCGAACGCCGCGCTCATGCCACTCTCTAGAAGCGGGTGGCTTCCGCGGGCGGTGCCCTCAATGTCCTGGGGATGATGGTTGACGCCACGCACGATGATAAGGTCGTCGATTCTGCCGGTAACGTACAACTGGTGATCGTGAACGAAGCCGAGGTCTCCTGTGCGCAGGAACTGATCGTGGTCCACGCCGCCAAGTCCCCTTCCAAACGTCGTAGAGGTTGCTTCCGGGTTGCGCCAGTAGCCATGACCGATGGACTCGCCGGCCACCCAGATCTCGCCGACGCGATCGGGCGCGGCGGACGCGAGTGTTTCGGTGTCGACGATTTCGATCCGAAGCCCACCCACCGGCGCTCCGCATCCGACAAGAAGGTGGGCATCGAGGGCGCAGGGAGGAGAACCGTGCACTGGCTCAACTTGGTTCTGTGCCAGGGCGTCTCGGCGGAAAGCATGGATCGCCGCCCCGTTGTTGGCGCGTGGTCCACTCACCATCAGTGTCGCTTCGGCGAGCCCGTAGCAGGGATAGAACGCGCGCGGGTTGAACCCGCACGGGGCGAACGCCTCGGCGAACCGAGCCAGAGTCGCGGGCTGCACAGTCTCAGCGCCGATGAATGCGAGGGACCAAGAGGAGAGATCGAGCGCGGCCCGCTGCTGAGCCGTGACTTTGCGGGCACACAGGTCGTAGGCAAAGTTCGGACCGCCGGAGATGGTTGCGCCAGATGTGCTTATTGCCTCAAGCCATAAAAATGGATCCCGCAGGAACATGGCGGGCGACATGACGACGCTCGGCGCACCTGACCAGACAGGCACCAGGATGCCTCCGATGAGGCCCATGTCGTGATACACGGGGAGCCAGAACACGCTCGAAGAAGTGTCGTTGACCTCGAAAGCCGCGCTGATCGCTTGTGCATTGGCAGCGAGGTTGGCGTGGCTCAGCATCACGCCCTTCGGCTGGTTGGTAGAGCCCGAGGTGTACTGGATCATCGCGAGAAACTCGGGAGTCGGGTAGCACTCAGCCCAATCCTCGGCAAGTGTGTCGGGAATCTCGTCCGTGGCCACCCATTGGATGGCCGCATCTGCCCCGACCATTGCACTGACCTGCGCTATTGCGGCGACGGTGCCCAGCGCGACTTTCGCTCCGGCATCGGCGCAGATCGAATGAAAGCGATCCAACGTACGGAAGCGCGGCTGGCATGCGGGAACCGCGACGCAGCCCGCGTACAGAACACCGAAATATGCCTCGATGAACTCCAGCCCGGATGGGTAGGAGAGCACCACCCGCTCCCCGGCAGGACACATGCTCTGCAGGCGCGCGGCAATCGCGCGGGCACGCCGGTCGAGTTGGCCGTAAGTCAACGCTATCTGCAGCGAATGGTCTTCTGCCAGGTGAGTGAAGGCGACGCTATTCGCACGCTTGTTGGCGTGCTCACGCAGACGATGCACCAAACTCCTCGGTGGAATCGGGGCACCGACGCGCGGAGAGACCTGACTCTTTAGAGTTGTCACACGCCCCTCCAGCCGGGAGCCCAGCGGGAGCCCGATTCGTGCGCAGCCACCCTGCGCAGTTCTGCTTGGACGCTCGCTTGGGGGCTGGGATCGTTCCCCGTCAAAGCATCCAGGCTTCGGACCGCTCTGTTTGCGCCACACCGGCTCGGGGAATCTCGCAGGTCATTCCGCACCGTTCTTCTCCGCCGAGTTCTTCATGCTGCTGCCGGCCTTCTCGATGTCCTTGCCCAAACCCTTGGTCGTATTGCACGCGGGCAGACAAAGGGCGAGAACGAGCAACGCGAGTATGGAGAGGACGCTGATGAGACGCTTCATTGTGAGTACTCCGGGGCAAGAAGGACCTGATCCTTCTGCCCGATGATGGAACTGGGAACGCGGCATCCGGAACGTGGATCGCCGCGCGGATGGGACGACACGTGGGCTACGCACCCCGCGCCCGCCTGCCGGTGACCGGGCTGGACAGATAGCCCACGATGAACACGATCGGGAAGGCGAAGAACAGAATCTCGGCGATGCGCATGGACTCACCGGCATTCCCGATGAATCCCATGAAACCGACGATCAAGGCAACGACGAGGAATATGTGTGCCCAGCGAAGCATGTGCGGACTCCCCTGTGAACGAACTCCAACGACGCCAAGTGATCAAGCGGCGTTCTTGCCGCGAAACCCCATGATACCCAGCAGCAACCCAAGCACTGCCAGAGCGATGCCGCCGACAATATACCAGTTGGTGGCGCAGGTGAACCGGCCGGTAAAAGTGTGGCTTAGCCGATCGGCCACCGAATGGGAGGAGTTCACCCCCACGATGGGCAGTGCCACTCCGTGCCGGTGAAAGTCCTGTACCTGCGCGGCGCCTCCGAGCATTCGGGTCAGTGCCGTCTCGGCCTCCGTGAGCGCTCCGGAGGCGACTCGACGGAAGCACTCTGGTCGATGCACAGTGTAATTCCGCCCCTTGCATGGTCATACAAACCCTTTGGGCGAGCATGTGGTCGTGAATCCTCCCAACTTTTCCGCTCCGGCAACAACGGTGCGACTGCGCCAAGACCTCACCTCTGAAGGAGTACTTGAAGACGGTCGTACTAACGCGACTTTCATGCCGGATGCCGCAATTCTTCTACCCCTCCCGAGGCGTCGATACCCCCGCCATCAACAATCTCGCGACGTACACTCGCCGTACAGATGATCCGCAATGCACGCCCGAGGCATTCACTCACGAGCATTGGGCGCGTTCCACACTCGGACGGTCCCGTCGCCGGATGCGGTAATGAGATTCGCCCCATCCGGCGAAACAATAATGCGTCGCACATGCGCCGTGTGCCCGCGGAGTTGGACCAGTTCCTCACGCGATTCCGTGTTCCACACCCAAACCGTTCCGCCGTAGTCCGAGGAGAAGACCCGAGAGCCATCCGGACTGAATGCGATGCTCAGCACCTCTTGCGTGTGTCCGACAAACGATCCGAGCATCTCCTGTGTCCGCACGTCGTACAGATCGATCCTGTTGTCCGGCCCGCCGACTGCGATGCGCAGTCCATCGGGTGAAAACGCCATCTGTTCCGGCGGCGTTCGCGTCATGCCCGGCAACAGGAACGGCTTTCCATCCGGGATGGAGTAGAGAGACGTTGACTGCCCGTCGGAACGGAACGTCGTCATCGCCACCACTTTGGCTGCCGCGCTTATGGCTGGTGACCGGACGAGGAGAACGTCGTCGGCTCGCCCGGGTTCGATCCGATCGGTCGTCAGGTTCCAGAACGTTGCATCGCCGCCCGGGGTCCAGTCCACCAATATCCGCTGGGAATCCGGCATAAAGCCGATCGGGCGGACCCCGATCCTCTCGAAACGTCGGGCGGCCCGCACGCTTCCGGTGGCCAGATCGAACACCTTGCACCCGCCCCGCGAATCTATGCACGTGAGCAGCCGTTGGTCGGGAGAAACCACCAAGTCGAAGGGCTCGACGTCAGTCTGGAACTTCGCGATCGCCTGGCCACTGTGCAGGTTCCACGTTCGAATGGAAAGGTCCCATCCGCCGGTGATCAGCGTCGCCGCGGCTCCGGACCCTGCGATGGCCAGCGGCATGACGGTTCCCGTGTGGCCCCGCAGCACCATCGGACGGGAGCGGATGTCGCCGGTTCGCCAGATCCGCATCGATCCGTCCCTGCCGGTGCTGACGATGCCCGAGCTGTCCGGCATAAACGCAACCCCGAGCACCTCGCCCTCATGCCCCACGAGCGTGGCGATCGGCTCAAGCGTTGCCGCGTCGTAGACGCGAAGGAGTCCGTCGGATGTGGCCCCGGCCAGCCGCGACTCATCCCGATTGAACGTGAGGTTCGCGAGCGCATCGTGGTGCTCCTCTCTGTATTCGCGTCGCACTGCAATCGGCGTGGTGACATCCCAGACGCCCAGACCACCGCGAAATGTCGAACCCACCATCCGGGTTCCATCGCGGCTGAGGAGCAAGCCGTGCACCTCGTGCTCCAGATCCGTGATCGTCGAAAGCGTTTCGCCCGATGTGGAGTTGATCATCCGCGCGGACATGGCCGCGCCCTCGCCGGCGCCGCCTGCCAGGAGTAGTCGCGTTCCATCGCCGCTGAGCGCCGTACGAATCGGAACAAACGACCGCTCACACTCAAATCTCCGGCAGGTCTTGAGCCGCAGATCGATCACCCCCACGCTGACTCGCGACGCGGCATAGGCGAGGAAGGCCATGGTCTGCTGATCGCCAGAGAGCACGATGCGGGAGAACAGCGTTCCCTCCTGAAACGGCCATGGCTCGATCCTCAGCTCCTTCACAGATCCCGGGGTCTCTCCCGGCGTGAAGAGCAGCGGCCCCGGCGGCGGATGTCGCCACGACGAGAGGGAAGCTTGGGCCCGGTACCAAAGGAACAACCGCCCGTCGAGCGGAGTCGCGACGCCGATCATCGTCGGGGCCACCTCGGCGACGGTTTCCGTCAGGTCCGTGCCCACGATCACCAGCGAACTTCCGTCCGCGGAGGGCGCGGTCACAAATGGGCGAGCGACGCCGAGCTCCGAGGCCCTAACAACCTTCTCGCTCTGATCTATCCGCCCGAGCAGGTGCCGATACTCCCAGCCCCGATATTCGGGTGGGGTTGATTCGAGCTGCCGCCGGGCAACACCCACCTCGTCGTTCACGACTGCGAATGCGGCCGCCGATACCGCCGACCGATACCGCTCCCACTGCGCTCGGGCCTCGCTCCGGCGCGCCTGCACCGCCAGGACGCTCGACACCACGATGCCCGCGACCAGTATCAGAACGGATGCGAGAGCCCCACCCACCAGAGCCCGATGTCGTGCCGCGAACATCCGCGACTGGTACACGATACTGGGCCTGTGCGCGGCGATCGGCTGACGCATGAGATACCGCCGAATGTCGGCCGCCAGATCCGCCGCAGACTGGTACCGCCGATCCGCACTACGCTCCATTGCGGTGTGAACGATCGTCTCGACGTCTCCTCGCAACGCACGATCGACTGCCCCCAGTTTTCGCGGGGGTTCCTCCAGCACGATCCGCACCGCCGATCGCACCGGCCGATTCGCCGTGTTAAAGGGGAGCATACCCGTGAGCAACTCGAACGCAACCACTCCCATGGAGTAGACGTCGCTGCGAATATCCGCGACCGACGACTCGCCCGCGGCCTGCTCGGGGCTGAGATACGGGATCGTTCCCACGATCTGCCCCGACTGCGTCCGAAGAGATACGGTCTCCTGCTCCTCAACCAACCGCGACACGCCGAAGTCCAGGATTTTCGGCTGCACCCCCATGGCCAGCACGCCCGAATGTCCCTCGCTCGTTCCCACCGCCGTTTGCACGAGGATGTTGTCCGGCTTCAGGTCTCGATGCACGACGCCTTTCTGGTGGGCGTGGTGCAGCGCATCGCACACCCTCGCCACGAGTTCCAGTCGCGCTCGTACATCAAGGCCCTGATCGCGGGCAAACCTGAGGAGTGTCGGGCCCTCGACCAGTTCCATGGCGAAATAGGGCTGGATCTGGTTGCCGGGCAGATCGCCGCTCGTTCCCGCCTCGTAGATCTGCGCGATCCCGGGGTGCAACAACTGCCCCATGGCGCGAGTCTCGTGGCGAAACCGTCGCAAAAGACTGCGGCTGATCATTCCGGGATGAATCACTTTCAACGCGACCATTCGCGCGGGGTTCTGCTGTCGGGCCTCGTACACGATTCCCATCCCGCCGCGACCGATCTCCCGGATGATCTCGAATGGTCCGATCCTCGCCGGGGGGGTCGCGGCCACCATTTCGCCGTCCTCAACGAGGCCGTGGGCGAGCCATTCGGCGCCGCTCGCGCCGGCAACACTCGCAATGCCGCGCCCGGCCGCAGACGAGGGCCGGGCATCATCCGGAGCGGCGTCGAGACGGAGAAGGTCCTCCACCTCGGCCCTAAGGGCGGCATCCTCCTGGCACGCGGCATCGAGCATCGCCATTCGCTCCGCGGGCGTGAGCGGCAGGGCCGCTACGAAGAGCTCCCGCACATGCTCCATGTTCGGACCCATCATGCGCCAGCTCCGTCCAGACGACGTTTGAGCCACGCCCGAGCGAATCGCCAGTCCGCCTCCGCCGTGGAGAGCGAAATGTTCAGACGATCCGCCGCCTGCTGAACGCTCAGGTCGCCGAAGAAGCGAAACACCACAAGCTTGGCGACACGAGGGCTTGAAGCTTCCAACTCCTCGAGCGCGGCATCCACCTCCGCCGCCCCGTGATGCTCACCCGCCCCAAGCAAGCCGACATCCAGGGAGAGCGCCCGTCGCCCGTTCCCGCGCTTGAGCCGATTGCGCGAACGCACATGGTCCGCGAGCACCCGCCGCATCGCCAGAGAAGCGATCGCCCGGAAGTGCGCTTCATCGTTGAACTCCCCTTTGCAGTCCGCGGCCACACGGACGAAGGCCTCGTGCACCAGCATGGTCGGCTGCACGCTCATTTGGGCCCGATTCCGCAACATACCGGCCGCGATGCGACGCAGCTCGTCGTAGATCATCGGCATGATCCGATTGACAGCGTCGGTGTCATCGGATCCTGCGATCGGCTCTTGTTTGGGCTCGGGAGTGTCCATGCGGCGGGCACTCTATCGGCTGTCTTGCGTGCAAGACGAAGAGGCCGAGGGAGCTCCGCAATGGGCTCGGAACAAGAAAAGCGCTTTCCACCAAGGTTTCGGGGTGCCGCCGTCGTGTGGTATGGCAGCCCCGCCAAGTGGCTTTGCTCTTGGCGCAAAACACGGACACCCAACAGGAGCATTTCCATGCGATCTCGTTTCCTTCCTGCACTCTTTTTGTTCATCGCGCTCTGCATCGGCTCTCCGGCCTTTGCCCAGCTCGGCACGGCATTCACCTATCAGGGCTCGCTCGAAGTCAGTGGCCAGCCGTACACCGGCGCGGCTGATTTCGTCTTTGAGATGTGGACCGCACCCACCGGAGGCACATCGCTGAACGCGACCGCGACTTCCGGCATTCAGGTTCGCCAAGGCGTCTTCACAGCCCAGGTTGACTACGGCACCAGCTACTTCAGCGGCGCGCCGCGTTACCTCGCCATCTCCGTGCGTGCTCCATCCGGGATCGGTTCATACGTACCCCTTGCCGGTCGTCAGGCGATCACCCCCGCGCCGTACGCGTTCGCCATTCCCAACGTCACTCCGGTGGGTGCGAACGTCGGCATCGGCACGACCACTCCGGCTTCCAAGCTTGAAGTCATCGGCGAGACCAGAACGTCAACCCTCGAGGTGGTCGGTGGAGTGATTGCCCAGGGCGGAGCCGTTGCTGCGACTTCCGATCTGGGCCTGTACTCTCTGACCAGCGGCTCGTGGATGCGACTCGTCTCAAACAACGGGCCAATCCAGTTTTTCACCAACAGCGTGCAAGGCGCCTCGGGCAGCCCCGTCGCTAACTCCATGGCCATGACCATCGCGGCCAACGGAAACATTGGCGTCGGCACCGGTTCTCCCCAGACCAAACTCAATGTCGTCGGCACGATCCGATACGCCAGCGACGCCACTGCAAGCCCCGCCAATACCTTTGACATCTCGTCCGGCGGAGCGATCGATCTCGTCGCGAGCAACGACATCTACATGAACTCACGAGGAGGGCGCAAGGACATTCTCCTCAATAGCGACGCCGCCTCAGGAAACATTGGCATTGGCACCAGCAACCCGACCGAAAAACTCCACGTCAACGGCAACATCCGAGCTAAGGTCGTCATCATCGAGGGCGGCGCCGACCTCGCCGAGTCCTACGACGTTGCGCCCGCCGCGGACATCAAGCCCATCCCGGGTATGGTCGTCACCATTGATGCCGAGCGCGTGGGCAAACTGCGTGTCGCCACCACCGTTTATGACCACACCGTTGCTGGAATCATCAGCGGCGCGGACAACGTCGCACCTGGTCTGGTCCTCGGCCAGAAGGGCACACTCGCCGACGGTGCATTCCCGATCGCAAACGTCGGCCGCGTCTGGTGCTATGTGGATGCCGACGCGAACGGCCCTGTCGTTCCCGGCGATCTGCTTACCACCTCCGCCACACCCGGGCATGCGATGAAGGCCTCCGACCGCGCGCTTTCCAGCGGTGCCACACTCGGCAAGGCGATGAGCCGGCTGGAGAAGGGCAAGGGCCTCGTGCTCGTTCTTGTCACCCTGCAGTGATGACCCACGTCAGTATCGATCGTGCCGCCGCCTCCGAATGCTCACGCCGTGTCAGGAGATAGTTTCCATGAGTTGCTCCCGAACTTTGTACTGCACAATGCTTGCCGCCTCGGCCACGCTGGCCGCATTCGGGCGCGTCACGCTCGCCCAACCCATTCGCAAGGCCAACGACATTGTGTCGCAGGTGGCGAACCTCAAAGTCCGCGGCGATCCGATGGGCTTTCGTGTTCCGGTCAACAGTTTGATTCTCGGGGGACCGAATCACTGGCAGGGCATCGTCCGCCACCCCGATCCCGATAAGCCCTATTTCTACGCCGTCTCAAGCCGCCCCTCGTGCACGGAACTGCACGTCATCCGGATCGGAACATCCGACTCGAAGTCGGGCTACCGGATGCGCAGCAACCGGCTGGACCCGAGCGCACAGGCCATAGCGACCGGGGTGGACGCGGCCGACCGCGTGGTCAACACCATCCCTCTGCCGGATACGCACGCGGGCGGCATGCAGGCGGCCGGGAAGTACCTCGCCATCCCGATGTGCATGCACGACGACAACTGCGTCCCGCCGGAACTGCAATACGAAAAGATTGGAATCTACGACATCTCCGACCCGGCGAACCCGGTGCTCGCCAGAATGATCGTCGACGCCCCGCAGATTCCCGGCGGCATGGCCGAGTTGGCGTTCGCGCAGCGCGACGACGGAACGTACTTCCTGCTCGGGGCGTATAGCAACCAACTCTGGCATTGGACATTGAGCGCCGACCTTACGAACTTCTCACTCCGGGGCCAGGTCATCGTTCCCCCTGAAATCTGGACAGGCAATGGGAACGGGGATGCCTTCCAGTCCTATCAACTCATCAATCCGCTTGGGGAGGTCCAAGCCGATGGCACCGAGATCATGTATCTTCTTGCCCTGCACAACACCAGTCCCGCGGGCGTCCTTCAGGACGAGGTCTGGCTGTACAGGTTGGTGTTGTCCAGTGGGGGCACTGTCACGAACTTTCAGCGAGTCTCGGTCACACAAGTCTCTTCCAGAACCTCCGCGGACAGTTCACAGATCAATGCCAACTGGTCCGCGGGGGGATCCGCCTGGGTTTCGCCCACTGGAGGCCTTCTGTTGTACGGCTGCGAGCACAACATCAGCGGTCTGAACTACAGCGTGACCATGTCGGAGTACTCCGACCGTTCCGGCGATTCCCCCGCCATCGTTCCGACCGATGGCTGCACGGCCCAGGTCTTTCTCTACACCGACCCGAACTTTGACGGCAAGGTGCTGACGGTCGATGCGCTCGACCGTGAGCGCAAGAACTACAACAATCTCCTGCTGAACCACGAGGGCGCGGGAGGATTCTCGAATAACGTGAGCAGTATCACGTGGCGGCTGCCGTCCGGTTGCGTCCTCTATCTCTTTGGCGGAACGGGTCAGACAGGCAACTACCTCGCTCTGAGCGGCGCCGGGAGCTACAGCGATCTCGCGAACGTGAACTGGACCGTTGGAAACGGCAACTGCAACGACAAAATTCAATCGCTTGCGTTCACCGGTGCGTCCACCCCCGGGGCAGCCAGATTGCTCGAACCAACTGTCTCCGCCGCACTGAATCTCTACATCGACTCCCTCCCCTGCGCGCTGCTGAAACTTGGTCAGGGAGACTACTCGGGCCCGACGATTCTCAATCGCCCCGTTGAAATCCGGGCAACGGATGGCCTAGTCCGCATCGGAACCCCGTGACCGATCCGGTTCGCGAGCAGGAGGGCCACGGCCTTATCCGCTGATCGTCAGAGAGACTCTCGCAGGAACTCGATGGGGCCGCGCGTCTGGGCAGTCCCCACCCAAGCGACTCATACGACCCAAGGACTTGAAAAGGACTCACCATGACTCACCCTATTTCGCCCGCCGTCTCCCTCCGGACCAGCCGCCTGCTTTTCGCCTGTGCCGCGGCGAGCCTCCTCATTGCCGCACCCCCCACCCTCGCCCAACCCACGATCCCTTCACACACGATCGACTGCGGCGGCGGCTCGCTTGCCTCCGGCATCTATCGCGTCACCGGTGCCATCGGCCAGCCCGACGCCAGCCAGTTCTTTTCCGGCGGGTCCTATTCACTCCGCGGCGGCTTCATGGCGAACACCGCCTGCAAAGCAGACTTCAACCGCGTCAATGGCGTGAACGTACAGGATATTTTCGACTTCCTCGCGGCTTGGTTTGCCGGCAATCCGGCCGCAGACTTCAACGACGCCAACGGCAACACCATCCAGGATATCTTTGACTTCCTCGCCGCCTGGTTTGCTGGCTGCTGAAACAGACCACATCGTTCCGGTTGCCATGAAACCGACTTCGCCTCTTAGCAGATGCCAAGTTCAATCCGACTGCTCATCGGTACTCGTCGGACGCGTCTCAGCGACACTTTCCAACTGATCGCGCCACCCACTGGCAAGCCCTTCGAGGTCGAGCAGTTGATTGAGCTCCGCGGATGACACGGACCGGCGCAGGATGAACTCGTTGAATCTGATGATGGTCCAGTCCGAGCTGGGCCGCCGCACAAGACGGATGTCGTTGCCCGCCTGAATCGTCCCGATCTGCAACACGCGAGCATACCAGCCGGTTCGGCCGGTCTGCATCATGATGCGGCCCAAGGTGTTGTCTCCAAATCGGATGCCCAGCTTGAAACATGGCTGGCGGGGCTGCGTTACCTGCATGACGCACGACCCGATCGCAAGGACGTCCCCGATGGCGATGGTCGTTTCATCGAGACCGCGTGAGGTGAGGTTTTCTCCAAATGCTCCCGGGGCAAGGCGGGCAGCATGACGGGGGACATCACTGCGCCATCGCTCGTAGTGCTCGCTCGGGTAGAAGTACACGGCCTTGTCGGGGCCGCCGTGCACGGTCAGGTCGGCCTGTTCGTCGCCCGAGAGGCCAAGCGGACCCACCGCGACCGGACCCGCCACGGGGTGCTTTACGAATCCACTGGGCACACCCTCCGACCCGAGCGGCGCCACGCGGCCGACCTGAGTGGATAAGACTGCAGGGAGCACATTGAGTGATGGGTGTTGCGTGGTTCGTGCGTTCACGGCTGGTCCAAATGAGTGTGGGAAATCGCTCCTTCTGTGAGCGGGACGCTACTAGAGAGGCGACAGACGGGTTCAGGGGCGAGGCGTCGGGAACACATCCTGGATGAGTTCCGGCGCATCACCGTCCGCTTTGGTCAGGATTAAATAGCGATTCTTGGATCCGCCGGCGACCTCCGCGTCAGTGGTGGCCAGAGCTCGGAGCGGGCCGACGCTTTGTGCGACTTGGGCTCCCGAGGCATTCGCTTTGAAGGTGACGAGTGCCTCCTTGTCGCCAAAGGGTGCTGTATGTGACGCGACCAGCCAAAGCGTGTAGCTCTCACCGGGGCGCAAACCGGACGCCGCTAACTGTAAGAGGTCCAGCGCCCCAAGGGAGTTGACCGACACTGTCGCGTGCGCCGGGACCCCCTGGTGCTCGGGTGGGCACACGAGCGTCAGGTGCGCCGCCTTTCCGGTTTCTCCCAGGGGAACCAGGTTCGCCAAGCCATCACGATCCGGCACGGCATCGGGTACGTACACCAGGGCCTGCGGCTGCTGGCCGATCGGAATCGTGGCCAGGATTGTGTTCGTTCCGGTGTCGATCGCGATGACCGCATCCTGGTTCTCCAGTCCAACGTACACACGCGAGCCATCTCCAGAGGGCCAGATACCGTGGGGCAGATCGCCGGTCTTGATCGTGGCAATGAGTTCGGGCTTTTCGCCTCGGCGGTAAACCTTGACGAGATTCTCGCCGCCGACAGTGACATAGGCGAACTGCCCGGCCGCGATATCAACCAGAGTCACGTGGTTGGTGATTGGCCCGGTGTCGAGCGTGGAGAGGATGCGGAAGGGTTCCTCCCCACTCATCACTTGCGTCTTGCCCGAGTCCTTGAGCGTGAACCACACCTCCTTTCCGTCATGGCTGACGGCAAGGTTTGGGGAAAATGGGCTTGCCTGCGGCACGCGGGCAACGACCTCGTAGGTGTGCGTATCCACCACATCGAGCTCTGGCGTGAAGCTCGATGGGACAAAGGCGTACTTGCCGTCCGGGCGGAACAGGACCATGCCGGGCCCGTTCGCGGTCTTCACTCGGCGGGCCTCCGTCATTTTCAACGGATCAATGACGGAGAGGTAGTCCTCCCCGCGCACGGTGACCCAGAGTTCCTTGCCATCAGGAGTAAAAAACGCTTCGTGCGGCGAGCGGCCAACATAGACGACGCCCCGTATGGCATTGGTCGCGGTGTCGATGAATGTCACGGAGTTCGATCCAACCGACACGACCGCCAGCGTTCGATGGTCGGGGGAGAACCCGAGGCCGTGGACCAGCAGTTGGCCCCGGTAGAGCGCGCTGAGAGCGCCGGGCACAGGATCCCCCAGACGGATGACGCCCAGAAGCGTGTTCGAGCCGGGGTCGATGACCGAGACTGTGTTGGAGGTCTGGTCGCCGGTGTACACGCGATCTCGAGATCGCGCGATCGCGGGGGAGGAGAAGTTAGGTGCGGGTGGCTGACCGAGCGGACCTCTCGGTGAGATGCTCACTGGAATTGCTTCAGTCCGGCTATCCATCGGCGGAAGTGCGGGAAGCTGCTCGAGTCGGCGCTGCATCGCGACAATCTCGGACTGCTGTGTCGCGACAATCTCCTGCGCCAGCCTCCTAGCGACGGGGTCTTTGCCGTGGACGAGCACGGCCTTTGCCATGTCGATTGCCCCTTGATGGTGAGGGACCATCATGGCCAGAAAGTCACGATCAGGATCGCCTGACATCGGTGCGCTGGTCATGCCCACATCCATCGTGCTCATTGCCGACTGCATCTTGGCGCGGAAGGCCTTGCCGTTCTCGCATTCCGGGCAAGCCAATGCCAGTGGAACCGCGAGAAGCCCCCCCAGGGCTGCGAGGACGGCGATATGCAGACCTTTGCGTCGTACAGAATGATTCATTGGTGGTTCTCCTTGTTCAGGCGGATTCGCCGCGTAAAGCTATGGCTCTAGCGAATGGAGTTCATATTGGGCCGCGCCGCAGCATACAGCACACGATCGACGGCATCCGCAAGAGCACGAATGAGCCGAACGGTGCCGACGACGAGGAGGTTGTGCCTCTTCCCCAGCCAGGCCGCATCAACAGATGAGACCTGGGTCTTGCCAGAGCCGTCCTGCCATACGAGTACCTTGAGCGGTAGATCTATGCCGATGAGCGGATTCGCCTGCATCAGAGGCGTACCCGCACTGGGATGTCCAAAGATCAGCAGCTCGTTGGGTTTGAGCGACAGACCGGCTTGGCCGGCTCCCGCCGCGTGATCGATGCGTGCAAAAACAATCATCCCCTGCGCATGAACCGCTTCCTCAAGCCGATCCATCGTCTCCTTCGGCCCGAAGTCGCTGGGAATAGTGATGATGCCCTCCATGCCGCTCACTCCTGGTCAAATCGTTGGAACTGTCGCGCTCGCATTGGATCCGGAAGGGCGGCAAGCCGTCGTTCGGCATGGCATTGCCTTGCCCATCCGACCACGGCCGCATAGTCGGCGTCATCTTTCAGTGGGCCAAACCACTCCGCCCGCCCAGACGTCATCAGCATCACGACGTTCGCAAGTTGGCACGGTCCCAGGCAACCCGAGACGGTGAGTTGAACCGTTCGATTGAGCTTTTCGGTCTTCCAGATTGTCTTGAGTTCGTCGACCGGCACAGGAGGGCGGCCGCGCTCCGTCATGCCGCAGCAGCATCCTTTGCACAAGAAAATCTGCGCCAAAGGCGGGTTGCGAAGCACGGGTGCGAGCGCGGCGGGAGATTCCGCGGAAAGGACGGAGGCCGCAGTCATTGGCACACCTTTTCCGGTTCGTTTGCGGCGGAGCGGGCGGCGACGACGTCCATCTTCCGTGCCAGCTCATCGGGCGTGAGAACGCCCTTCTGGAAGAGGATAATCGCGAACACGGCGATCCAGCGTTCGTAGTACGAGAGTTTTCCGATCATCTCCGAGCCCAGCGCCTCAACGCCGCGACGCTTTTCTTCCGTGTTGATGATCTTGTGGAAATCGAGTACATCCGCGAGGGCGTGACAGCGCTTCTCCCACGGCTCGAGCAGATGGTCAATCCGCTCAACTCGATCCGCGGGCAACCCGCCAATGTCGTTGGGAAGTAACTTCAACAGGTTCTCACTCTGGTTCATGGGACTGTCTCGCGTTCGGGATTGAGGGTGATTACGCCGATCATGGCGTCGCGGGTAACGAGCGATGCGAGTTGTTCCTCGGTGCATCCATCCGTGCCGGCTGGGCGCTGGGGCAGTACCAAGTAGCGCACCATGGCGGTCGAGTCGCTGACGCGGACTTCAACATCGTCGGGGATAGTTGTGCCGAACTCGGCCAGGACGGCCCTTGGCTCCTTTACGGCCCGCGCTCTGTACGGCTTGGCCTTGTACCAGTCGGGCGGAAGGCCGAGCACCGGACGCGGATAGCAGGAACAGAGCGTGCAGACGATCAGGTTATGGACTCTTTCGGTGTTCTCGAGCACGATGAGTCGGGTGTCGTCGTAGAAGCTGATCCCGAACTCCTCACACGCGGCGCGGCCGTCGGCGAGGAGCCGCGCGCGGAAGTCGGGATCGACCCAGGCGCGGGCCACTACCTTTGCCCCCAGTGCCGGCGTGCGACTATCGAGGACTTCGATCTGACGTCGTATCTCTCCCGCGCCGAGAAGCTGCTTTTCAACGAGCAACTCCCGTACGGCGGTCTCCATGATCTCGTAATAGCCCGGAACCGGGTCTGGCTTGTTGACGATCGGGGGATGAGGGTGCGCGTGGTCATGATCGTGATGCGGCATGGGTCAACTCCTTTCCAACCAGGACTCGAAGATCTCGATGCGAAGACCATCACTTGGGCTTCCGACGTATCCAGTCCACACTTCGCAGAGCGGAATGGAAACGCGGTAGTAGTACCCCTTGATGCCGGCGTTCTGACCAAAGCCCTCGGTCTCGTTATTCACTGCGGCTGGCTTCATGATCGCTTCAATCGCGCCGCGTTTTCCGCGAATGTACTGCGGCACGCGATAGTGGCCGACAGGGAAACGAATCGAGACCGTCACTGCTTCGCCGACTCGGAACATCGGTTCCTCACCGAGCGCCTTAGTGACGCCGAGAACTGGTCTGGTGAACAATGGAGACAATCGAGTTGGGACGATTGGAGGATGCATGGCGGGATTCCTTCCGGCTCACACGGGGAGTGTCGGGACAGTTCGTGCTGCCACGGTCTGGACTATCGCGAGATTGCTTGAGCCCCGACGCGCCCACACCCGGAATCCGACGACGGCACCAAACATCACCAACCCGAGCGGGAGCGCGGCCCGGTCGATATCGACACCCAGCAGTTCGGCACCGCCAAGTCCGAACGAGAAAACTACAACAAGGATGCCCAGCCATCGCGAAGCGAGCCGCGCGTTTGCTGAGCCCGCGGCTGCGAGCCCCTGCGTTGACGCCGCCAGGTAGCCATCCAGTCCGTCCACGATGATCATCCCAGCGCTGAAGGCCAGGCCGAGTAACCACGCGCTGGAGTCCGCCGCCAGCACAAGCACCGAGAGTTGGGAGCTCGTCTCAAAGCCGGCGGCTAGAAGCATGCCCAACAGGATGGGCCGGGCGACAACAGGGCGACCTGTCCCATGCGTGTGCGCTTTGGGCCGGATGATCCTCCACAGATTGATGGCGCCGATCACCAGCAACACCCAGGGACCCAGGAACGCGGCACGACCCGCAAGCATCTGGCCCATGCCCGCGGCCAGCACCGTAACCACAAGCCCATGCCCGATGGCAAAGAACAGGCCGTTGGTGGCCCGCGGTCGGATTCGGCTCAGGCCGTCGATCGCCGCGAGATGGTCCGGGTCCACCCCATGTCGGAGGCCAAGAGCGAGGGCCATGAGAAAGATCGATTGCATGAGATCGGCTCCACTCGGAAAACAGCAATGCATTGCCTGGAAGAAAGAACTGGATGACCGAGCCCGACCCCCCCTCCCCCCCCGAGGGTTCATCTCGCACTCACACGCCCGCGTACACAAGGCCGGTGAAGATGTCCGGGACGGTGAGAAAGTGCCCGTACCTGCCGTCGAACTCAGCCGTCGGCTTGGCGGCGATACTCTCGGCCAGGGATCGGCCCTGCTTCTTTTGTGCCGCTACGCGATCACGAACGGTGGCAAGCATGTCGCGGAACTCTGTGAGTTGTGCCTTGTCCCCGATGGGACCGTGGCCTGGAATGATGATCGTCTTCGCGGATGTCCGCGAGAGCGCTACCTCGACTGCGCGAATCGTCCCATTGATGCTCCCGCCCGTGGAGTAGTCGATGAACGGATAGTGGCCGTTCCACCAGATGTCGCCGATGTGGATGACATCGGCATCGGTGAACTCGACGGCGATGTCGCAGTCGGTGTGCGCGGGCTCGAAGGCGCTGAGCGCGATCTCGGTGCCATTGAGGTGCAATGACATAGTGGCTCCGAAGATGCCTGGTGGACTCTTGAAGCCAATAGTGGGAAGACCGCCGGTAGGGACCGCAGGGAACGTGAAATCCCACCCTTCCACGCGCGTGTCGCTGGCCAATCTTCGTCGCGTGGTTTCGTGAGCGATGATCCTGGCCCCGGACTGATTGAGCCATTGGTTGCCGTCGGTGTGATCGAAGTGCCAGTGCGTATTGATGAGATGCCGGATCGGCTCGGGACCGATAGCCGCCAGTGCTTCGGTGAGTTGCGGCCGCGCAGTGCTGATGCCCGCATCAACGAGCAACTTACCGTCGGCACCGGGAAGAACCGCGATGTTCCCTCCTGCGCCCATGAGTACGCGGATATCGCCGCGAAGCGATTGGGTCACGATCTTGGCTGCTGAGGCCTGCCTGTGCATCAGGGGAACAATGCCTTCATCGCCCAACACCCTTGGCGCGCTCAGCAAGCGGCGTGGAGTGAAGACCGCGGCCGTGGTAGCGGCGCCGGCGATGGCCATGAAGTTGCGGCGTGAGAACGCGTTGGCGTGTTCGGTAACCATGGTGTTGGCTTCTCCTGTGCAGATTCGACGAGCGCTGACGGAGCTTGAATAGGCCGCGTGTGACACACCCTCCGCGAGGGCGTCACTTGATCGCCGGGATGCCCGAATGACTGGCGGGGCGCGGGCCGGGGGCGGGCCAGAAGAACTTGCGCTCGGCCTCGGTGATCGGAGTGTCGTTGATGCTCGCCTCGCGCCGGCGCATGAGACCATCGTCATCGAACTCCCAGAGCTCGTTGCCATAGGAACGGTGCCACTGACCGGTGGCGTCCTTCCACTCATACTGGAAGCGCACAGCCATGCGATTGCCCATGAAGCCCCAAAGTTCCTTCACCCGGCGGTACTCGTTCTCACGCTCCCACTTGCCCTGAAGGAACGCCTTGATTTGCTCGCGCCCGCGAATGAACTCGCTCCGGTTTCGCCACTGGCTGTCCTGGGAATATGCGCGGGATACCCGCTCAGGGTCGCGAGAGTTCCAAGTGTCCTCGGCGGCCCGTACCTTCATGAGGGCGGTATCGCGCGTGAAGGGGGGCTTGAGCATTGCCGTCAGTGCGGCGGTGGCGATGGGCATGGCGATAGTCCTTTTTATGCGGTGTCGAATGAGACCGCCGCGGCACGATTCCTCGCGCGGAAGCGGATGTCAAGGGCGCTTACTCGCACAGTGCGCCCTATTTTGTCACTCTGTCCTGCATGAAAGCCCGGATCTTGTCTGCGATGACATCGCCCTTCTCTTCGAGCGCGAAATGCCCCGTGTCAAGCAGGTTGAAGTCGAGGTTCTTAAGGTCACGCTTGTACGGCTCTGCGCCCTCGGGCGGGAAGATCACGTCGTTCTTGCCCCAGACGATGAGGGTGGGTGGCTGATGCGTGCGAAAGTACTCCTGCCACTTCGGGTACAGCGGCGGATTGGTGCCATAGCTCAGGAATAGCCGGAGCTGGATGTCCTTGTTGCCGGGACGATCCATACCCGCCTGATCGATGATCCAGTTGTCCGGGCTTACGGTCGAGACATCTCGAACACCATTGGTGTACTGCCACTTCGTCGCGTCGATATTGAGCAGCTTGGCCGTGGCATCCCGGTTCTCCGTGGACTGCTCACTCCAGTACGCCTTGAACGGCTTCCAGAAATCCAGCAGCCCCTCGTCGTAGGCGTTGCCGTTCTGGACGATCAGGCCCGTGATGCGATCGGGATGGGCGGTGGCGATGCGATACCCGATCGGCGCGCCGTAGTCCATCACGTACATCGCAAACTTGGAGATGCCGACCGTCTGGGTGAATGAGTCGATGATCGCGGCCAGGTGGTCGAAGGAATAGTCAAAGTCCTTGACGCTCGGCATGGAGCTGTTCCCATAGCCCGGATAGTCGGGAGCGACGACGTGGTACTTGTCGGCCAAGGCCGGGATGAGATTCCGAAACATGTGCGACGACGTCGGGAAACCGTGCAACAGCAGGATCGTCGGCGCGTCCTTCGGGCCGGCCTCCCGGTAAAAAATGTCCACATCCCCAATCTTCACGGTGTGGTAGCGAACATCGAACACCGGTGCGGAAGCGACCGCAACTGGCGATGAGGCGTGTTCGTCGCGAACCTCCTCCCGGGTGCCGCGACTTCCGGCCATAGCGCTCCCGGCGAGCACCATTGCTGCCACCAACAGCGGAACAACCACGTAGAGTGAGATAGAGCGAGACATCTGCTTTGTGCGAATCATGTGTGAGTCTCCAAGTTTGAATGTGAATCGCCAAGTGATCCACGAGGCAGCACGATGTGCAGCATGTTTAAAGGCAACGGCACCGATGCGCTGTGTTTCACGGAACATCAATGTTGCGCCGACGGCGGCGGTATCTCGAAGTTGATGGTCGCGCTGTCGACAAGCTTGTGGGTAGGGTCTTCGAGCTCGATCAGCAACTTGTGCCGTCCCGGGAGCAGCCCATTGATGCTGATCGGCTCCCCACTCGCGTCAAGCCAATGCCAGGATGAGTCGTCGACGGTAATGTGCAGATGACCAATGCGGGGCAACACACCCAGCGCGGCGGGGCCGTAGACGGGCAATATCCTCAAGTTCTCCGTGCGGTACCGAACGACGACGTATCCGACAGCCAACTGAGCGGGCAGGGGAACGTCGACGATGAGACGAGCCGGCGCCTGAGCTTCGAGTACTACCACTGGGGCCGGATCGAATGCAGCCTGCGTAGAGGATCGCTGGGTTGGGGGTATCAACGTTTGCATCTGGCACTCGCTTTGAGTTGTCTTTGTGCAACCTGTCGCACACACAATGGCCGCAAGTGCCATGCAAATGCTTGTGCGTCGTCGCCTGCCTTTGAGCTTTTGTGTCAAGAGGAGTCTCGTTTCACAAGGGTTCGGTTGCCTCACGCCTCGAAGAACGCAAGCAACTCCGCGTTCACGCGGTCTTTCAGCGTCGAGCACATCCCGTGCGGCGCGCCCTTGTAGATCACGAGCTTGGCGTTCTTGACAAGCTTCGCCGACCGCATGGCCGAGTTGGCAACGGGTACAACCTGATCGTCGTCGCCGTGCAGAATCAATGTCGGCACGTCAAACTTCTTCAGGTCCTCGGTGAAGTCGGTCTCGGAGAACGCCTTGATGCAGTCGTAGGCATTTCTGTGCCCACACATGATGCTTTGGAGCCAGAACGAGTCGATCAGACCCTGCGAGACGTTCGCTCCCGGTCGATTGAATCCGTAGAACGCCCCGGCGGCGAGTTCCCTGTAAAACTTCGATCGATCCGCGAGCGATGCGCTACGGATCTGGTCGAAGGCGTCCATCGGCACACCGCCAGGATTCTCGGCTGTCATAATCATCTGCGGCGGAACCGCACTGATGAGCACCGCCTTCGCGACTCGCTTGGTCCCATGCCGTCCAATGTAGCGAGCAACCTCGCCGCCACCGGTGGAGTGCCCGACAAGGATCGCGTTGGTCAGATTGAGCGAGTTCATCAGTTCCGCGAGGTCGTCCGCATAGGTGTCCATGTCGTTGCCGTTCCAGGGCTGGCTGGAGCGCCCGTGGCCGCGGCGGTCATGGGCAATGCAGCGATACCCGCGGTCGGCGAGGAACATCATCTGGTCCTCAAACGCATCGGCGTTCAGTGGCCAGCCGTGGCTGAACACGACGGGTTGGGCGTCCCGCTTTCCCCAGTCCTTGAAGTAAATCTCCGTCCCATCTTTCGTAGTGATTGCGTTCATGATCGTGGGATCTCCTGCATTGATGTCGCGAGTCCTCGAAGCCGCGCCCGCGGGAATAGCGCTCAGCGCCATCGCGGGCAAGGCGACTGCGGCCGCGAGGCCCGTGCCCGCAACCAGAAGTTCGCGACGGGAAGTCTGTACGTTCACTACGGGTCCGGTATTCATTGATCATCTCCGATCGTTTGAGGTCCTACGCCAAAGCCGCACGACATGCGGTTGCCTTCGCTATTGCTGAGCGTGGGGCACCGTCACCGTGAGAGCGGGCGACGAGTTGCCGACTTCTTGGTCTGGGGTGCGAAGGCACGCGGTCCCGGCGATGCGCCGCGTGTTATCGCACAACCGCTCGACTCGTCATACAGAATGGCCCATGTCAGCAGGAAGAGGCGGTGGATCTCCGCATCGCTAAAGCCCCCGGGTTGTCCGCTCAGGACCACCACCCAGTTCGCTCCCAGAACTTCCCATGCCTGAGCGGGAAGAGGGAGCGCAACCATGCTCTCAAAGCCCACCAGCAGGAGGCCAGCACCTTCATCCACTCCCGGCGACACCTGGCCAGAAGCAATACAGGCGTTTTCAAGCGTGTACAGGCCGATCGCTCCTCCATATCGTCGCCTCGGCGGCAGTTCCACGGGCTTGGAAACACCGCTCGCATCGGTCCACGCTCGGATCAGATATGCGCCAGGATCACTTCCGCGGGTATCCACCAAAGCCCACTCCCTGCCAACGGGTTCGCTCCGAGAGCGCCGTTTCTGAACCCCGGCACGGATGATCGAGTCCATCAACTGGCACATCGTCTGTCGATCAGCCCGAACCTCACCACACCAATACCGATCGACAATGTCCGTGGGCAGATTCGTTCGCGATCTGGGTTTGTCGATTGTGGTCATGTGGAAAACCCTCCTTCCCCCGCACTCTTTCTGAGCGTGCGGCGGCGACACCGCACACCATGTGATTGACAGCTGCCTGACAAGAATTGACTCAGCCGGGTGTGTGGGCGTGTCCGTAAGGGCTTGATGGCATTGATGATGCGTGGTCCAGACCGTGAATTCCGTTGACGATCAACTATGGCCAACGCCATGCGGTCAGGCATCGTGCTTCGTACGTGGTAGAATCATTCAGGATGGATAACAAGCAGCACACCACCGCCGCTGTCCAGAGCTATCTCGATGAGTTGGCGGGGGGTGCGCCCGCGGAGCCGGTGGTTCGTGCTCTCTTGGCACGCTCGGCGGAGAGATTGCACCTGCTCTGCTCCACGCTCCTGTTCCAAAGCTATCCGCGACTGACGCGGCCCCCGCTCAATCTGCAGGCCGATGAGATGCTCAGCGCGGTTGTGGAGCGGTTGCTCAAGGCGATGCGGGAAGTCCGGCCGCAGACGGTTCGGCAGTTCTTCGGTCTGGCGAACCGGCACATGCGCTGGGAGCTCAATGACGTGGCCCGACGCTTAGATGAGCGGAGCGCCATCATGGAACTTCAAGAGAACGCGGCCGTCGCCCCACAGACCAGTGGATCCGTGATCACTGCGAATACTCGGCGAATGCTGGAGGCTATTGAGAGTCTGCCCGAGGAGGAGCGAGAGGCGTTCGAACTCTTGCGCATCCAGGGCATGACATATACGGAAACGGCAGGGGTGCTTGGCGTCTCCGAGAAAACGGTTGAGCGGCGTTTGAACCGCGGCCTCGTGCTCCTCGAACAGCAGCTTTCAGATCTTCGACCCAGAACGCTGCCACGGGGTTCAACAGAGCCGACACAACCGCACTAGAGCTTTCTCGATGGCCGACGCTGCACATATTCAAGAGCTGCTCGAAGAAGCCCTCAACACGGGAAGAACTCCCGAGGACGTATGCCGCGCGCGACCTGAGTTGCTAGAAGAAGTGCGAGGGCGCTTGCTGCGAATCCATAACCTGGTCGCCGACCTCGACTCGGCATTCCCATCGTCGACGCGGGAGGGTGTGCGACGGCATATCTCCACTGGCACCACCCGGGAAGGGGAAAGGTTGCCGCAGATCCCGGGATATGAGCTGGAAGCAACCGTCGGCTCCGGCGGAATGGGCGTGGTGTACAAGGCCCGACACATCGCGTTAAATCGTACCGTCGCGATCAAAATGCTCCTCTCCGGCGACTACGCCTCCCAGAGACAACTTGCGGCGCTGGTGCGCGAGGCGCAGGCAGTGGCCGCGCTCAAGCACCCTCACATTGTGCAGGTCTATGACGTCGGCGAACTCGATGGCCTCCCGTATTTCACAATGGAGTTCGTTGAGGGCGGCAGCTTGGCGGAAAGGCTCGGCGGCAGGCCATTGCCTGTGCGGGAGGCAGCGGCCCTCGTGGCGACACTGGCGCAGGCGGTTCAGGCGGCTCATAGCGGGGGTTTCGTGCACCGCGATCTCAAACCCGCGAACATTCTGCTCACCAGCGATCATACGCCCAAGATCACAGACTTTGGGCTCGCACGGAGCACCGCCAGCGATCCGGGCGCGACGCTTTCCGACGCACGCGTCGGCACGCCAAGCTATATGGCTCCCGAGCAGGTCATCGGAACGGCGGGCTCGTTTGGCCCGCTGGTAGACGTCTACGCCCTGGGAGCGATCCTCTACGAGACCCTCACAGGCCGGCCTCCGTTTCGCGCCGACTCACCCGCCGAGACCCAGAAGCAAGTTGTCGCGGAAGAGCCGGCCTCCCCCCGCAGTCTGAACGCAAGAGTGTCCAAGGACATTGAGACCATTTGCCTGAAGTGCCTCCATAAGGATCCACTTCGCCGCTACGCGAGCCCGAGTGATCTTGCCGACGACCTCACGCGATGGCGCAGCGGGCAACCGATTCTTGCTCGGCCCGTCGGCCCCCTGGAGCGTTGCGCGAAGTGGACGCGGCGGCGACCGGCGGCAGCGATGCTTGCTGCGGCCATGCTCGTGTTGCTGGGAATGGCGATTGGGGGCGGGATCTGGCGCAAGAACATCGAGATCGAACGCCGAACCGAACTCACACTCCGCCAGGCGCGTGCCGCTCAGGCCGTCGAGACCGCGCTCGCTCGGGCCGATGAGTTGCGCCAGCGCGAGGGTTGGCCCGAGGGCCTGCGCATTCTGGATGACGCGGCCGCCCGATTGCCGGAGGTCAACTCAGAGACTTTACAGTTGCGCGTGGAACAGGCCCGCGCGGACTTCCATCTCGCCGACGATCTGGAGCATGTTCGACAGAGTGGGTTCAACCAGGGCGTTGCCCGGGAAAGAGCGCCCAAGGAAGTTGTAGCGAATGGATTCGCCGCCTGCTTCGCGAGGATTGGTGTCGTCGCGGGCGAGGACGTCCATCGCAACGCGAAACGCATCCACGACAGTGACATTCGCGAGCAACTCCTCGCGGCCCTGGACGATTGGGCGCTGGCCGCGCTTGTGCTCACGGATAAAGAGATGTGCAACCGTCTTCTCGCAGTTGCGCGGGAGGCGGACCCCGACCCTCCATGGCGCGACCGATTCCGCGACGCGGACGCCTGGCATAACCAACGGCAACTGCTCCAGCTTGCCGACGCACTCTCGGAGTCCGCCGCGCGCCCAGCGTCCCACCAGATTGCCCTTCTCGGGATGTTGCTCGGATGGAACGGCGCACCAGCCGCCGGCACCGAGCTTCTGCGCGATGTGCTGCGGCAACAACCCGATAACTTCTGGATCAACCTTGAGGTCGGCAACTCGCTCCATCTCGTCAACCGGCCTGGCGAGGCGAGCATCTACTACCGGATCGCCTGCGCGCTCAGGCCGCACAACATGCTCGCGCACAATGCGCTCGCCATCGAACTCAACTACACCGGCGATATTGACGAGTCGGTCAGGATGTTTCACAAAGCGATCGAGTTGGAGCCGGAGTCATATCTCCCCCGGCACAATCTCGTATATGTGCTGGCGCACAACGGGCGCTGGAGGGATGCCAGGGCGGAGTGCGACCGAGCCATCGAAGCTCGGGTCCAGGGCCCGTGCCCGCAGTGGGTGTTGGCCGACGCCCTCTTCTCGTGCGGGAAAATCACGGAAACAGTCGAACCGCTGCAGCGAGCGATCGCTCTTGAGCCCGATCGTGCCCAGTTGCAGGATGCACTTGGTGAGAGCTTTCTGAAGTTGGAAAGGTTTGAGGAAGCCGAGGTCATTTCCCGGAGCACCATCAAGGCCCATCCAGACGACGCCGGCGCCCACTATTGCCTCGGATGCGTGTGCCGTGAAACCAAACGCACCGAAGAGGCGATCCGAGAGTTTCAGACCGCCATCGCCCTCGGCCTGACACCCGCACAGAACACGATGCTCCTGTCTGAGATGGCCGATCTGCTGCTGTCGTGCGGGCGCGCTGAGGATGCCGCCATCGCCTTCCACAACGCGATCAAGGCCGACCCGAATCGATTTGCCAACCGGCTTGGGCTCGCGTCCGCGTTACTTGCGCTCGGTCGCTTCGACGAGGCCGGCGAAGCCGCGGCGCAGGCGGCACGGCTTGGGGGCACGGATAGCCAGCGGCTGAGCGCCGAAGCGAGAGCGGCATTCTGCGAGCGATTAGCCGCGATCCACTCGAAGTTCCCCGATTGTGTTTCCGGAGCCGATCCATCCGAAAGCACGGCTATTCGGGACGTGGCCGAATGGAACTGGAAGTACCGACACCTTGCCGCCGTTGCCGCGCGGCAGTATGCCGCGGCATTTGCCAAAACTCCGTCGCTTCTGGAAGACCCCAAGTCCGCGGATCGGTTTGACGCGGCCTGCGCCACGATCGTGGCTGCGTGCTCACGCGATCCCGGCAGTCCCGAGCTTGCCGACTCGCAGCGAGCATCGATGCGAAGGCAGTCTCTCGCATGGTTGTCGGCCGAACATGAGGGCTGGGCTGCACGCCATCAATCCGGCGATCGCGCGAGCGCGGCCCGCGTGATGCGAATGTGGCTCCGGGACGAAAACCTGTCCCACGTTCGCGATCAAGATGCGCTGGCCGCGCTCGCAAGCGACGAACGAGCCGCATGGCAGAATCTCTGGAGCGACGTGGAGCGTATCGCGGCCCTCGATCCGGAGGCCGCGGTTGCCGACGCCCGCTCGCTTGTCCGACGGGGCCAATGGTCAGGGGCAGCAAAGGAATATGCCCGTGCCCTGGACATGAACTCCTCGCTCGACGCAGAAATCTGGTTTGAGCACGCGGCGGCTCGGTTGCTGGCCGGGGATGTGGATGGGTACCAGAAGACATGCTCCGTCATGCTCGACCGTTGTGGCCCAGCCGGGCCGATGCGATCGTTTCTCGTGGCTCGCGTCTGCACGCTCGATTCCAATCCGAACGCGTTGCGAGCCGCTCGATCGAGCGACAAAGAACTCCGCGACAACCCGCGCACTCATTGGTCGCTCACAGAGCAAGCCGCCCTGGAATGTCGTGCAGGACACTGGGCTGAGGCCGTCCCTCTTTTCGAGCAGAGCATGGCTGTCAGCCCCAAATCGGGCGCGGCTGTGGTCAACTGGGCGTGGCTCGCGCTAGCAAACAAGCGTTTGGGGAATACGCATGAAGCTCGCAGATGGCTTGCGAAAGCACACGCCTGGCTGGACCCACTGGACGGTGAGATGCCGCCCAACGCAGGCGACGTGGAGCTACACCTCCACAACTGGTTGGAGGCCCAGGTGCTACTCAAACAGGCGGATTCTCAGTTCTGAGGTCCACGATGAGTCTGATGCCGGCACGCTCCGCTGAGTGATACGGACCTCGCCCACTCAGCAAGATTCGGTGCAGCTCGCTCGGCACTTCAACTTACTGGTACGGGCCGAGGAGTATTCAAGCGTGAGAACTACACCCCTTGAGCGGCACATTCCCACAGAGGCCCGGTGCCCTTGCGCACATTCACTTTTCGGTCCGCGCGCGAAGAACCAGTGCGTCACGGGCATTCCATCCAGGAACCGGCGAAGGTCCTGGGCCAGCGCGGCCGCCGTGGGGTATTCAGCCAATCGTACCCCACCGCACATGAATGCCCAGATCAGGGGTTTGCATGCTCATGAACTATTCATCAGAGCGCACGCTGAGTGTTCAACTTTAAACAGGCCAAGTGTTTACGGATTTGACAAAGGTTGTTCACGCTCGGCCATGGGAGACGCTCTTGAGTCCGTGTCAGCAGATCCCGCTTAGTAGTGTGGGAAAATATCGCATTCGCATCAGATCATTCACGCCGGAGCGATGACCGCCGCGTATAGAGCGAAGACGCTCCTTGCCAAATCGCAAGTCTTCGCGAGGCCAGTGTGAAGGTGTGGTCTGTGATCGCACGGCAGACTGGCAGGAAAGGGCTTGAGACATGACCACAATCACTTCAGCGGTGTCGCACCCGAGTTCGCTCTTTGCATCCATTGCGCAGCAAGAGTGCCGAAAGATCCAAGCTGGGCCACAGCAGTTCCGCTGGTTGATGGACGCGGCGATTCGCGCGGGTGGACGCGGGACAGCGCGAATGTGCGGGGCGGTCGGCACCGAATGGATTCTGCTCGACACCCGCGGCTGCGATCCGGGAGCATATGTGATCCGTGAATGGACGGATGCCAGCGGTGTGGCAAGATCAGTGGAGCGCCCGCCCACCCGACGACGCGGAGGAGCGGTCGGTCTTTTCACGCTCCAACCCGGTTGCGTATCCGCTGGCCCTTGCCCAGTCGGGGTAGATGAGGGCGCGGGCCTGTTGTTGATGGGGTTTGGGAGCATGTTGGCCGTGCCACTTCCCGCTTACGCCAGCACTCTGTTCAGCGCCAACTGGCTCTTGGTGCTGAGCGAACATGCTCAGACATTTAGCGACACGGAGATCGATCGCATTGTGCTGCTCGTGTTGGCGATCCTGTGCGATGAACCGGTTGGTGCAATGCCACGGGACGTGACTACGCAGTCGTTCGAGCCGTGGTTCGAACAAGCGACGTGATGCACGCCTTCCGACCCTCATGCTCGAGTTGTCAGTGTCACACGCTTAGATCTATCGCGGGGGGGAAGGTGATTCTCAAGGAAAGGAGCCGACCATGCTCGCTTTGCCAACGTCGTTGCATTCCATCACAACGTCCGCCTCGGAGCCCGGGGCCGGAGAGCGGGGTCGCTCCACCCTCATGATCGCGGGCTTTCTGCTCGCAAGCACAAGCCTTTCCCAGACGATCGCGGCCACGGATGCACAGGATGCCGGCCAAGGTGCCGCGAAAGCGGGTGTTTCGGCTGATGACGCATCCATCCGCCCTTTTCGAATGAGTGTGTCCGAAGACGCCCTGGTAGACCTCCACCGACGACTGGCCGCGACACGATGGCCCGAGAAGGAACAAGTAAGCGATGCCTCGCAGGGCGTCCAGCTCTCGACGATGAAGAAGCTCGTGAGCTACTGGCAGACGGATTACAACTGGCACAGGCAAGGAGGCGCGGAGGCGAAGCTCAGTGCGATGCCGCAGTTTGTGACAACAATTGACGGTCTGGACATTCACTTCATTCACGTCCGCTCGAAGTACGCCAATGCGCTGCCGGTCATCGTCACGCACGGGTGGCCAGGCTCCGTTATCGAGCAGTTGAAGATTATCGACCCGCTGGTAAATCCTACTAATCACGGCGGCGCTGCCGAGGACGCCTTCGACGTTGTGATCCCGGCGCTGCCCGGCTACGGCTTCTCCGGCAAGCCGTCCCCTCCAGTCGGCCGGAATCGACCTCGTCGCTATTGAGTTAACCAGATTCGTCACCACCCCGATTCTCAAGGAGTCCGCCATGAATGATCATTCAGTTGCTCGGAAGTTCGTGGAGATGTGCAACCAGCTCAAGAACTTCGACGTGATGCGCACCATGTATTCCCCGGAGATTGTCTCCGTCGAGGGCGACGGCGCGGAAACCCGCGGCCAGCAACAGGTCATCAAAAAGTCCGAGGTCTGGCAAGACAACAACACGATCCACTCGGAAAAGGTCCGGGGTCCGTACTTCGGCGGCCCCAACCTGTTCGCCGTGCACTTCACGTTTGAGTTGACGCGCAAAGCCACCGGCAAACGTGAAACCATCGAAGAAGTCGGTCTCTACACCCTCGGCAATGACCGCCTCATCACCCGCGAGCAGTTCTTCTACGACGGCGTGCGCTAATAGCCGGTGTGTGTGCGGCGTCGCTCGTGATTCTTCGAAGGAGCCATCGAATGAAACGCTTTGTGTCAACCCTGATCGCGACTGGAACACTGGGCAGCGTGATCGGCTGCATCGCGCTCGCATCTGGCCAGCCCGACGACACGCCCGGGTCGGTACTGGGAGGCAAGCTCCCCTGCGGGTACCGCGACTGGAGGTTGATCTCGGTGGCCCGCGAAGAAGGTGCCCTGGACGACATACGCGCCGTTCTCGGCAACGACGCGGCCATCAAGACCTATCGGGAAGGGAAGCTCCCGTTCCCCGAAAGCAGCGCCATCGCTCGCCTCGCCTGGAGTTGCGACGTGTCGGAGGAGAACAACAAGTCCTTCGGCAAAAAGCAGTCGTACGTGGCCGGACATCCCAAAAACGGCGTTCAGTTTATGGTAAAGGACTCGGTAAAGTACGCCTCCACCGGTGGTTGGGGGTACGCGCAGTTCGAGGACGGCAAGTCCGTTCTCGATGCCGCGATGATCCAGAAATGCTTCGAATGCCACAAGGCCTGCAAGGACCACGATTTTGTGTTTACCCGCTATGCCCCCTGACTCGACCCTGGACCCCCATCACTCCACACACCCCTATGCCAAAGGAACCCCGCCATGATCCAAGCAAACACTCACCTCGACAAAGTCATGTATACCGCGAAAGCTCACACCACCGGCGGGCGCGACGGAGGAGCGTCTCGCACCTCCGACGGCCGGCTGGACGTAAAGCTCTCGGTTCCCGGCGGCAACGGCAACGGCACCAACCCCGAGCAGTTGCTCGCGGTCGGCTGGTCGGCGTGCTTCTTGTCGGCAGTCAAGCTTGAGGCCGCCAACCTCAAGGTCAAGCTCTCGGCCGATGTCGCCGTCGATGCCGAAATCGACTTAGGCGCAACCGATGGCCAATACCTGATCCAAGCGCGCCTGAACGTCACCCTGCCCGGCATCGAACGCGACACCGCGCAGAAGCTTGTCGATGGTGCGCACCGCCGGTGTCCGTATTCAAAGGCCACGCACGGCAACATCGGCGTCGTGACGACCGTGATCGGCGCCGACGCCGCGGCCCCCGCGTACGCAGGTTGATGGCACACGAACAGTTCGCGAGATCAGGCGCGAGCACGTCAGTTGCGTTCGTAAAAGGTGATTCCGGCTCATCGGTGCGACTGACGTGTGTGGTCTGCGGCATATTGCCGCATCGTGCTGGACGCGGATTTCTGACAAGTTACACGCCGATCGTTAGCGACACACAGCGCAGAACCAACTCGGGCTTCAAGTTGCGCCGTACTCGACAAGCCAGAACCCACAGAGAACAAAGGAGATAGGTCATGAAGATACTCATGGTGCTCACATCCCACGATCAGCTCGGTAACACCGGCCGCAAGACTGGCTTTTGGCTGGAGGAGTTCGCGGCTCCGTACTATGTTTTCAAGGATGCCGGCGTAGACCTGACGCTCGCTTCGCCCAAAGGCGGCCAGCCGCCAATCGACCCCAAGAGCGACCTTCCGGAAGGCCAGACCTCCGCGATGGCTCGATTCAAAGAGGACCGCGCCGCCCAGCAGGTTCTCGCTCGGACGGTCAGGCTCGCCGACATGAACGCGGAGAGCTTTGACACGGTGTTCTACGTTGGCGGGCATGGTCCCATGTGGGATCTGGTTGACAATCCTGAGTCCATCGCGCTCATCGAGTCGTTCTACAACTCCGGCAAGCCGGTCGCGGCAGTCTGCCACTCGCCTGGCGTGCTGCACCGCGTGATGTACCAGGGCGCACCGTTGATCAAGGGCAAGCGCGTCACCGGGTTTACCAACGGGGAGGAGGAGGCAGTACACCTGACGAATGTCGTGCCGTTCCTTGTCGAGGATGAGCTCAAGAGAATCGGCGGCCTGTACGAGAAAGCGCCCGACTGGCAGAGCTTTGCGATCACGGACGGCCGACTGGTAACGGGGCAGAACCCCGCGTCTTCGACCGCCGCGGCTCATGCGCTGTTGAAGGTATTGAAGGAGCAACCTGCGCTCGCCTCTGCCGGTGGGTCTGCCTCCCCCATTGGCCGTTCTGGGAAGTAAAGCGCTGCCGCCGCGTTGCCATGCGTGCAATCGCGCGTCTGATAGAGCGCTGCGGCGACTGGCAGACCGTCCGTGCACCTAGTGGCGGTGCGCGGACGGTCTTTCCTGAGGAGATATTTCGGAGGTGCCCGTATATGAAGAATCCCAACAGAACAGCCATCGTGACCGGCGCATCGCAAGGGATCGGCGCGGGCGTTGTCAAGACATTCATAGAGCGGGGTTTCAATGTGGTGGCCAACTCCCGGAGGGTGACACGATCACGCGAAGTCGCGGCTACCGACCATCTGGCTCTGGTCGACGGCGACATCGGAGACCTGGCAACGGCCGCCATGATCATCGAAACCGCGATATCCCGCTTCGGGTCGGTCGACGTGTTGGTCAATGGTGCCGGCATTTTCTTCGATATGCCCTTTACGGACTACACGGCTGAGGACCTCAAGTCGCTTGTCTCGACGAATCTCGGCGGCTTCCTGTACGTCACCCAGCTCTCAATCAAGCAGATGCTCGCGCAGAAGACCGGCGGGAGCATTGTCACGATCACGGCGGCCCTTGCCCGCAACCCGATCCGCGGCGTCAGGGCATCGGTGCCGATGATTACCAAGGGCGGCCTCGAGACGGTCACGCAGCATCTGGCGATGGAGTACGCCAAGGACGGCATCCGCGTCAACGCTGTCGCGCCCGGCGTCGTTTACACGCCCCTTCACCGAGACACCCCGAAGGATGTGATGGAGAGTCTGTCGCCGATGGGCCGTCCCTCGGAAGTAAAAGACCTCACAGACGCGGTCATGTATTTGACTGATGCCGCAACAGTCACCGGTCACATTCTGTACGTCGATGGTGGATCGCATTTCGGCCGCTGGTAGATCACAAGAGGAGTTCCTTACATGCCCGCACTCACATCGACACCCGAGGACCGCCTCGCCAAGCTCGGCATTCATCTGCCCGATGCCCCAACACCCTTCGGCGCGTACGTGCCTGCCGTTCAGACGGGCAACCTCCTGTTCCTGAGCGGGATGCTCGCCACCTCTGGCCACGCGGCCACGGCCGTCGGCGTCGTAGGCAAAGACCTGGACGTCGAGGCGGGGCGCAAAGCGGCGTACGTGGCCGCGCTCAATGCGCTCGCGCTTACGAAGAAACAGCTGGGTTCGCTCGACCGCGTAGGTCGTGTCGTGAGACTTGGTGTCTATGTCGCCGCGACACCCGAGTTTGTCGAGCACCCGAAGATAGCTGACGCGGCGTCCGAGTTGCTTCGCGATGTTCTCGGCGAGCACACCATGTCATCGCGGCTGGTTATCGGCGTCGCAAGTTTGCCGCTGGGCTCGCCGGTGGAACTGGAGCTGATCCTCGAAGTGCACCCCTGATTGCAACCGGCCCACGGTTTGCCGGCGCCACTCTACGACTCAGGCATGCTTAAATCGGGTTCACGTATGTACCAACTACTATCCGCAGCATCGCCTGTCGTGGAACCGTGCTGGATGCCCATTTTGACTGCCACAACGATGCCCGCCAAGGACGTCGCCGCATGAATCGGATATTGCCCACCCCTTGGAAGCCCACAAAAGTTCAGCTCGTTGCCGCACGCAACAAGCTCGTCCCGGATCTCATCGCTCGAGACCTGATCGTCCTTTTCGCCGGCATCAACCCCGGCCTCTATACCGCTGCCATTGGCCGCCACTTCGGCCGCCCCGGCAATCGCTTCTGGCCAGCACTTCATGCAAGTGGCTTTACGCCGCGCCTCTTTTCACCCTTCGAAGAATCGCTCCTCCTCGAGCTCAAGTGCGGCATTACCAACATCGTCGACCGCGCTACCGCCCGGGCCGATGAACTCACCGACGATGAGCTACGCGCTGGCGGCCGCCGACTGGAGGCCAAAGTCAAACGCTGGCGGCCAACCGTTGTCACCTTCGTCGGTATCCACCCCTATCGCGTCGTCTCAGGAATCAAAGACGCCCACGTTGGTCTCCAAGCCAATATGTTCGGAGGCAGTTTCGCTTGGGTTCTCCCCAACCCGAGCGGCCTCAACGCCCACTATCAACCGGCCGCGCTGGCACAACTCTTCGGCGACCTTCGCGTCTGGGCCGGTGAACAGCATGAACGCGGTAGAAACAGGAGATAACGGGCCCATGGCGCGGGTCTTGCCCGCAAACGTGTGGACATCCGCGGCAAACTGATCGGTGACAACGACCTGCTGAGCTCTGTGTGGATATTTCGGAAAGGTCAAGAAATGCCAGAACTAGACACTCTTCGCTATACGAACATGCGGCTCAACAACGGCTCCGGCTCGATACCCGCACTCGGCTTCGGCACACTTATTCCGGACCCCGTTGCAACCAGAGTCGCGACGAAGGCGGCCCTGGAAGCCGGATTTCGTCTGCTCGACACTTCGGAACGCTACCGGACTGAAAAAGAGGTTGGGGAGGCGATGCAGGAAGTATTCAAGGAGGGGAAGATCAAGCGAAACGACGTGGTCGTCGTCACAAAGCTCTGGAACTCCAACCATCGTCCCGAACGCGTCAAACCCGCGTTCGAAGCCAGTCTCAAGAAACTCCAGCTCGACTTCATCGACCTCTATCTCATCCACACGCCCTTTGCCTTCCAGCCCGGAGAAGAGCAAGACCCAAGGGATGCAGATGGCAATGTGATCTACGACAAAACGGTGACGTTGCTTCAAACATGGAGGGCTCTGGAGGGCCTGGTGGATGAGGGCAAGTGCAAGGCGATCGGACTATCCGATGTCAGCTTGGAACAGGTGAAGGGCATCTTTGATGCCGCGAGGATCAAGCCCGCAGTGGTTCACGTCGAGTCTCATCCCTACCTCCCGGAATGGGAACTCTTGAACTACTGCAAAGAGAATGGCATTGTGCTGCAGGCCTTCGCGGCTCTGGGGCACAGCATGGAGCCCAAGGTGCTTGAAGATCCTGTGATCACCGCTATCGCCAGGCGAGTGAACAAAACCCCTGCGCAGGTCTTGCTGGCCTGGGCTATCCAGCGTGGGACGGCTCTGCTCACGACCTCGAAGACTCCCGCGCGAATCAAAGAGAACTTCGAAGTCTCGGCTATTCCTGAAGACTCCGTTCGGGAGATTTCCGAAAGAATCAAGTCGCGGGTCAGGTTCAACGGCGTTGTGGAGACCGGCATTCCCGGGTTTATTCCCAGGGGCAAGTGACAGGAGAATGCAGCGATGAATGTCCCAAGTGCAGCGCCGAAGTGGGCGCACACCAGAGTGGCGATGGAGCTCGGCATCCGATACCCGATCATTCAAGGGCCGCTGGGCGGTCTGTCGTCTCAGCGACTGACCGCTGCGGTCTCAAACTTCGGGGGTCTGGGCTCCTTTGGCGCTCACGGACTGACGCCAAGTGCGATCAAAGATGTGATCGCCGAGCTTCGGTCGATGACCAGCAAGCCGTTTGCGATGAATCTCTGGGTATCGATGGAGGACCAAGGGGCAAGGACATCGGACGAAGCCGCCTTCAAGCGAAGCCTTAGGGCAATGGCGCCGCTCATTCAATCGCTCGGCGGCACGCCCCCCTCCTACTCGCCTTATGTCCCGGCGACCTTCGAAGAGCAGGTGCGCGTGCTCATCGATGCGAGAGTGCCGGTATTCAGCTTCATATACGGCATCCCAGCGAAAGAGATTCTTGACGAGTGCCGCGCCAAGGGCATCGTGACCATCGGCGCCGCCACAACGCCGGATGAGGCGATCGAGTTGCAAAGAGCAAACGTCGACGTCATCGCGGCCTCGGGGTTTGAGTCAGGCGGCCATCGCGGCTCGTTCCTGCGCCCGTCCGAGGACTCTCTGACCGGCACTTTCTCCTTGGTGCCGCAGATCGTCGATCTCGTGTCGACGCCGGTAGTCGCAGCCGGCGGAATTGCCGACGCCCGCGGCATCGTCGCCGCGTTCTCGCTTGGTGCGGAAGGGGTGCAGATCGGGACAGCGTTCCTCGCGTGCGAAGAGTCCGGGGCGAGTGCAGCACATCGTCGGGAGTTGCTCAGCGGCCGGGCGGGTCGTACTGCCTTGACGCGCGGTTTCACAGGCAGACTCGCAAGAGGCATCAAGAACCAGCTTCTCGATGCGATGAGCGCGCCGGGGGTAGAGATACTGCCGTACCCGCTCCAACGCTTTCTTGTGCGGAGCGTGTCGGGTCTGGCGGAAAAGACCGGCGAAAAAGAACTCATCCCGATGTGGGCGGGCCAGAGCGCGAATCTCGCTCGCCACACAAACGTCCGCGAACTTCTCGACGCGCTGATATCGGAGGTCTCGGTGGTGGGTCAGCGTCTGCTTTCTGGCGAAAGGTGAATGACATGCCTTCGATGAGAACGATGTTGTTCGGTGTGGTTGCTGTGTTTCTTCTGTCCGGGTGCATGCCCGCCCTCTCAAGGAACTCCGTCATGGCTCAATGTACTTCGTACCGCACCGTGATTGTGGAGGGTCTATCGATCTCCTACCGCGAGGCGGGGCCGAAAGATGCTCCGACCATCCTGCTCCTCCACGGCCTCCCGTCGTCTTCTCGAATGTTCGAGCCGCTTTTCACGCGGCTGTCGGACCGGTTTCACCTGGTTGCCCCCGACTATCCCGGCTTCGGACAGAGCGACGCCCCGCCATCGGCCAGCTTCTCGTACACATTCGACCACATCGCCCAGTTGATGGATCGGTTCACCCAATCCCTCGGCCTGACCAGATACACCCTCTACATGCAGGACTACGGCGGTCCGGTCGGCTTCCGAATGGCGCTGGCTCATCCGGAGCGCATTGAAGCTCTCATCGTCCAGGACGCCGTCGCCCACAACGAGGGTCTGGGAGCAAACTGGAAAACAAGGCGTGCGTTCTGGGCGGACCGCGCCACGAACGAGGTCGCGCTTCGGACCAACCTGCTCTCCCTGGAAACCACGCGCACACGCCACCTCGGCAGCGACCCCCACCCCGAGAAATACGATCCGGATCTCTGGACCGATGAATATGCATTTCTGAATAGGCCGGGTGAGGCGGACATTCAGAGCGATTTGTTCTACGACTACCGCACCAATGTGGAGGCCTATCCGAAGTGGCAGGCATGGATGCAGAAAACACAGCCGCGCCTGCTGGTGCTCTGGGGCAAATACGACCTGTCCTTCGAGCCGACCGAGCCCGAGGCGTACCGCCAAGATGTTCCGAGTGCCCAGGTTCACATCCTCGATGCCGGGCATTTCGCCCTGGACACTGCCGCCGATGAAATCGCCGATCTCATCCGCTGTTTCATGTCAAGCCCCTGATGCCAGAAGCTGCTCCTGCGGCAAGAGGGTGTCTGCCCTCACCGCTTAGTCTTAAGGGGATGTCTTTCACCCGCCTCTGACTCGATGGGGAGATAGTTTCTTACCAGGAGAACCCACCATGGCAACGAAGACGCCGATATCGAATGGCCGACGCGCAGAGCATCACCCAATCCAGGGATTCAGCGAAGTAGGCGCGGCGCCGATCGCTCTTGCCGCAAGTATGCGGGGAAAGAGCATCGAGAGCCTCAACCAACTGCTCGCCGACACCATCGCGCTCCGCGATCTGTACAAGAAGCATCACTGGCAAGTGAGCGGGCCGCATTTCTATCAGTTGCACCTGCTCTTCGACAAGCACGCCGGCGAGCAGACGGATCTTACCGACGCCGTTGCCGAGCGGGTGCAGACCCTCGGCGGCGTTTCTCTCGCGGCCACGCACGACGTGGCGGAGACGACGCTCATTCCGCGGCCGCCAAGAGATCGAGAAGCCCCGGAGGACCAGATGGCGCGCCTCCTGACCGCTCACGAAATCGTTCTCGAAGAGGCCCGTGCGATGGCCCGTGCCGCGACGGCAGCCGGAGACGACGGCACGAACGACCTCCTCGTGAGCCAGATCATCCGTACCAATGAGCTCCAAGCGTGGTTTGTCGGCGAGCACCTGCGGCCCGGCGGTAGAGGAGGTCCACAGTAATGACGAATCCAACCAATGGACACGACGCGCATCGGGCGCTCGCCCCCGGAACGAAGGCCCCGGATTTCACGCTGCCCGCGACTCCCGATCAAAAAGTCTCCCTCTCCGACTTTGCGGGGCAGGCGGTGATCCTGGCCTTCTACCCGTCGGACTTCAGCCCCGTCTGCGGCGACCAGATGGCCCTGTACAACGAGATCTTGTCGGACTTCGACGCTCTGGGCGCGCAACTGATCGGGATCTCGACCGATGGCGCCTGGTGTCACGCCGCGTTCGCCCAGGCCCGCAAGCTGCACTTCCCGCTCTTGGCGGACTTCCATCCACAAGGAGCCGTCGCGAGCCTCTATCGCGTGTTCCGCGAGCAGGAAGGGACTTCGGAGCGAGCCCTCTTCGTAATTGACGGCGCCGGCGTTATCAGTTGGAGCTATGTGTCGCCGATCGGAGTGAATCCCGGCGCCGACGGCATTCTCGCCGCGTTGGAGCGGCTCAAGGGCACCACGGAGACGCGATCATGAGTCTGAGCATTCCAGTCGGCCCGGAAGACCACGCGCAAGGATCTCCGGATGCCCCTGTCACGCTGGTTGAATATGGCGACTACCAGTGCCCATATTGCGGCGCGGCCTATCCGGTCGTCAAGGCCATTCAAGCCGCGCTGGGAGCGGACCTCCGGTTCGTCTTCCGCAACTTCCCGCTCTCGCAGATGCACGAGCACGCGATGCAGGCGGCCGAGGCAGCCGAGGCCGCGGGCGGTCAGGGCGAGGGGAAGTTCTGGGAGATGCACGATCGGCTCTATGAGAATCAGAACCGTCTGGGCCCGCCGGACCTGGTCTCGTACGCGGGCGTGGTCGGCCTTGACGTCAGTCGATTCGAACGGGACCTCAAGGCCGGAACATTTCACACGCGCGTCACGCACGACTTCCGCGGAGGTGTGCGCAGCGGCGTGAACGGCACGCCGACGTTCTTCATCAATGGTGTGCGTTACGACGGCGAGTTTGATGTTCACGCGCTGACCGCGGCTATTCGGCGAGCTGCCCGGTAGTATCTTGGCGGCGATCTACCGGCGCCGGTCCGGCTAAGTACCATTCTCCCATGGGGACAACAGACGCTGCGCCTTCGTCGCCCGCACCAACGTCTCCTGCATGGGGAGCGCTGGCCCATCGCACTTTCCGCTGGATCTGGGCGGCCACCATCGTCTCGAACATCGGCGGCTGGTCGCAGGACATCGGTGAGGGTTGGTTGATGACTTCGCTCTCGGGCAGTGCGCTGCTCGTGGCGGCGATTCAGGCCGCGGGGGCCTCCGCCTCCGTCCTGTTCTCCATGCCCGGTGGGGCGCTGGCGGATATCACGAGCAATCGCAGGGTCATCCTTCTCATGGAGGGCTGGGCCACGCTGGTGGCTGCACTCATGGCGCTGCTTGCATGGGCGGGGCACATGGCGCCATGGTCGCTCTTGCTCCTCTCGTTCTTGAGTTCGGCCGGTTCGGCCCTTGCGGGGCCCGCTTGGCAGGCAGTGACCCCGGAACTTGTCCCGAAGTCCGACCTCCCCGGCGCCCTCACGCTGAACTCGCTGGGAATCAACATCGCACGCGCAATCGGACCCGCGATCGGAGGGGTGATTGTCTCTCTCTCGGGGCCGTGGGCGGCGTTCGCAATCAACGCGGCCTCGTTCGCGGGCGTGCTGGTGGTCGTCGCCGCATGGCGACCCCCGCGCAAAACCAGCGAGCTCCAGCCAGAGCGGCTCAGGGGCGCGGTGATGGCGGGCCTGCGCTTCGCGCTGCACGCGCCACCATTCCGCGTCGTCCTCGCTCGAACCGCCCTCTTCATGGTCTTCGCGTCGGCACTATGGGCCCTCCTGCCGGTTCTGGTTCGGCACGAACTCGGACAGGGGGCGAGAACATACGGGCTTCTGCTGGCATGTATCGGGGTTGGGGCGATGACGGTTGTTCCCTTCACGCCGCGACTCCGCTCTCGATTCTCGGCACACGCACTCGTGGCAACGGGATCGCTCGTCCTGGCGTGCGGCCTCGGAACTCTTGCGGTCATGCATGCCGAGTGGATACTCGCCGCGGCAATGCTGGTTGCCGGCGCGGCGTGGGTCATTGTCATGAGCGGCCTCAACCTTGCTGCACAATCGTCCGTTGCGCCATGGGTGCGGGCTCGCGCGCTGGCAGTCTTCCTTACAGCGTTCTTCGCGGCTTCCACGCTTGGCAGTCTTGCCTGGGGCGCGGCGGCACAACGCTGGGGAGCTCCAACCGCCCTGGGCTTGGCGGCCATTGGGATGGTGGTCGGAGTGCTTGCTGGCCTGCGGTTCAAGCTCTGCACCGCGGCCGCGGACTTCACACCTTCTCGGCACTGGGAGGACCCCGAGTTACTGGTGCCGCCCGAGCCGGACGCGGGACCAGTGATGATCTCAATCGAATACACGATCGCCCCCGAGCGTTCGCTCGAGTTTCGCGACGCGATGCGGCCGCTCGGCTCGATCCGGCTGCGCGACGGAGCGGTTCAATGGGGCCTGTACTTCGATGTGGCACATCCCGGCAGGGTGACGGAGGTCTTCTTCTCCCCATCGTGGAGCGAGCACCTCCGCCACCACGAGCACGTCTCCCGCGACGACCAGGTGCTGCAGGAGAGGGCGTTCGCCTTCCACATCGGCATGGAACCACCTCGTGTCACCCACTTCACGGCTGCGCCCTCACCCCCCGGTGGCGAGGAGCATGCGACCAGTGGAGAGCCGCATGTGGGCGGCCCAAATCGCAGCGATCTGTAGTCTTTCGCTCGCTCGGCGACTATCCGGTGCAGGTCCATTCATTTCCGAGCGCAATTCCACGCTTCCACGCCAATCGCGAAACTGTTCAGCCAGTACCAGTTGAACAACTACAAAGCGTCCCGGGCGCGATTCGAACGCGCGACCTGCCGCTTAGAAGGCGGCTGCTCTATCCAACTGAGCTACCGGGACAACAGCGGAACAATAAGCGTTTGGGGGCGATCACGCGGTGGGAAGCGGAAGTGAGTGGCCCGAGCGGCTCCGGGCTGCAACGATTGTGGTTCCGGCTATGTCTACCCATGCCTCGACAACCTCCGCGGCCGCGAGCACGCTCGTCGGTGACAGCACGCCCGCGTTGGCGGGTCTTAGAGCGTCGATCTACGAGTTGACCAAGCCGCGGATCACGCGCATGGTGACGATTACTTCCGGCGTGGGGTTCACGCTTGGGGCCGTGACACAGCATTGGGAGGCGTGGGACCTGGCCCTGCGTGCGATTGGCTGCATCGCAGGGACCGCGCTCTCGGCATCCGGCGCGAACGCTCTCAATCAATGGTGGGAGCGGGATCGGGACGCCGTGATGCCGCGCACGTGTGCGCGGCCGCTGCCGACCATGCGTGTCTCACCTCGACAGGCCCTGATGTGGGGTTTGTTGTTCGGCGCGGCGGGAGTGGCGATTCTCGCGTGCGTTGGACTCGCACCCGCGCTTGTTTCTCTCGCCACTATTTTGATCTACGTTCTGCTCTACACGCCGCTCAAACCGCTAACCACCACTAACACGCTTGTCGGGGCGATTCCCGGCGCGCTGCCGCCGTTGATCGGCTGGACCGCCGCGGCCAGCGGGAACGCTCTGCGAGGCGGGTGGTCGTCTTTGCAGCCACTTGCCGATGCGGGCGGATGGTCGCTCTTTGCGCTCATGTTCGTCTGGCAGATCCCCCACTTCCTCGCGATCGCGTGGATGTATCGCGACGACTACGCCAAGGGCGGGTACCGAATGCTCCCGATCTCCGATCCGGACGGGCGCACAACCGCGACGACAATTCTCACGTGGTCGATCGTGCTCGTGCCCGCGACGGTGATGCCCGCGATCGTGCTGAGCGATCGACTCTCGCTGGTGTCGGTCATCTCCGCGATACTGCTCGGTGTTGGGTATGTCGCGCTGAGTTTCCGGCTCTGGCGAACGCGTCAGGTCAAGCACGCTCGGGCAGTGTTCTTTGCATCGATCGCTCACTTGCCGCTGCTGCTCATCATCCTGGTCGGGGATGCGCTCGTTCCGGTCGCAATCCACTACTTCACCCACGCGACAAACACTGTCGCTTCGTTGCGCTAGTTCCCGTACTTCCGCTTCCGCGTGGCATGAAGATCATCCTCCTGAACAACCCCAAGTCCGGCCGAGGCACAGGGGCGGGGGTGGTGGCCGAACTCGAAGGACAACTCCGGGAAGCCGGACATCATCCAACCCGGATGTCCGCCGGGCCGGAACTCGACCAATCCACGTTTCGCGCGGCGATTCGCAAAGCCGACCTCCTCGTGATCGCTGGCGGCGATGGAACCCTCCACCACGCCCTCCCAGCAATCGTGGAAACCGGAGCGCTGTTCTACCACTTCCCAATGGGCACGGAGAATCTTTTCACACGCGAGTTCGGGATGGACCGCGAGCCCCGCACACTCCTTCGAGCCATCGAGCGCGGACGCAGGCGTGTCTGCGACGCAGGTTTTTGCAACGGACGGCTCTTCTCCCTTATGGTGGGAGTTGGCTTCGATGCGTGCGTCGTGGAGCAACTCGCAGCACGGCGCACGGGTGGAACGAATCGCACCGAGTATGTTCGGCACGCTGCAAGCGAGTTGCTCGATCCGCGATCAACTCGATTGACCGTTCGTGTGGATGGTCGCTTTACAGTTGAGAACGCCTACGGAATGCTCCTCATCGCCAACAGTCGTCAATACGCGGCCCGACTGGACCCAGCTCGCAACGCGGACATGAGCGATGGGCTTCTGGATGTGGTTTTCTATCCGCACCGAACGTCGCTCGGCCTGCTCGGATGGCTTGCGGCCACGGCGGCGGGGTCGCACCTGGAAATCGAGGGGATCGTCAACGTACAAGGCAAGCACATTGAAGTGTGGACCGATACCGCCGCACCGATCCAGATCGATGGCGAGGCCGCGGGGCTCACGCCGGCGCTCGACGCCCGAAGCGGGCATGGCTTCGACGCACGAGTTCTTCCCGGCGTGCTGCATGTGCTCGTGCCCTGACCCGGAACAGTCACTTCTTCTTCGGCGGCTTCGCGGCCTTGCGTTCGGTCTGCCAAGCTGACACAGCGCTGTCCACGGCGTCTCCGAACAAGTCGCCTGTCACTCGCACGCCCAACTTCGCTTCCTTGAACCAGCTCGCGAGAAGGTCTTCAAACTCCGCGTCGGACATCTTGTCTACGCCGAGTCGCTTGTTTGCACGGGCGGTCTGCTCGGCTTTCTCCGGAGCGAGCGATGCCAACGCTTCCAGCAGTTTCGGAGATACACCGGGCGTTCCCTCAGGCGCGGCCTTCTTCCTTGCTTCCACCCAAGCCCGCTGACGGGTTTTGTACGCGCTTAGACCACGCTCGGCGCGCCCGCGGACATCCAGTTCTTTGGCGTACGAGGCGAAGGCAATCGCGATCGGAAAGAGTACCTTTTCCTGGAACTTATCCGTCAGGCCTTTCAGCCCGCTTACACGCCCCGCCTCTACATCCTTCTGCAACTCCACCATCGCGTTTTCGGTGACCTTGAAGACCGAGCCGAGAATCGACCACTGCTGTGGGGTTCGCGGCATCACCCCGGAAAGTGGAGGCATACTCAGTGGCAACTGGATGAACCACTTTCCATTTTCCATCCGCATCGGCAGGCCAACGACCGGAATCGCCGGCTCACCGTCGAACATCACGCTTGCGGTGTCGTCGGCAGTCTTCTTCGCGCTCAGGCGAGCCGCGTTGCGATCGATCCATCCGAATGGATCGGCCAGGATCGCGCTGAAGGCGTTGCGCACGTCGTCCGCGTTTGGCTGGCGTCCCGATGACTTGCCGTTGCCGAACTCGTTCATGCCGACCATAAGCTGCGCCACAAGCGACTTGTTCTTCGGGTCCTCCGCCGCGGCAAGGGCATCGTCCTGCAGCTTCTGAAACTCGGCGGGGAATCGCTTGGCGCTGGAGACCGAGAGATGCTGCATGCTCTCGAGCGTTCGTCCGAGCTGGTTCAGCACGGCCCGCATTTCTGGCCCATCCGCGTAGATCAGGTTTGTGAGATTGCGGGTCTGGCCGTTCTTAATCATGGACACGGCCGAGCGGATGACGTCGTCCGGTGAGCTCTGGCCGTACGCCACGCTCCGCGGACCTCCCGAGAGCGCGTAGGCCAGCGCCGAGGCAAGCAGAATCCCTACCGAGAGAATAATCGCCGGGGCAACCACGCTCTTTCGTCGTGCGGTCGGGGCTGAAATGGCGGTGGTCGGCATCGGTCGGAGATCCTTCGCTCGATGGTATCGTCCGCCCAAGGAATCGCGGAAAGTCTCCCTTCCCCACGCAACGGACGTCCGCGGGGGCTCATTCCGTCCCTACAGTGTTGCATGAATTTGGTTGTTAACGGCGAATCCCGCTCACTCCCCAATGGCGCATCCGTTGCGGATCTCGTACGCGAGCTCGGCCTGGAAAAGGCCGCGTGCGCGGTTGAAGTGAACAAACATCTGGTGCCCAAGGCCGAACATCCGAAGCGACCTCTGGGCGACGGAGACTCGGTCGAGGTCGTAACGCTTGTGGGAGGAGGGTGAGAGATGTCAACCGTGAATGCAGGGCGTCCAGCCGCAGCCGTTGAGCCCAAGACCCCTTCTGAGCAATTGGATGCACCGCTCGTTATCGGCGGACGATCGATTACCAGCCGCCTCATCGCCGGAACGGGCAAGTACAAAAGCTATGACCTGATGCGCGATGCATTGGCCGCCAGCGGCGTGGATGTGGTCACTGTCGCAGTACGACGCGAGCGACTGTACAACGAACGGGGCGAATCGCTGCTCCAGTATCTGGACCTTTCTCGCTACACTATTCTTCCTAATACCGCCGGATGCTTCACTGCTGAAGACGCTGTCCGGGTCGCACGCCTGGGGCGTGAGATCCTCTCCCAGCTCGATAACCCCGGCGCACACTGGGTCAAACTGGAAGTGTTGGGGGACAAGAAGACACTTCTGCCCGATCCCGGCGGCACGCTTCAAGCCACGAAGGAACTTGTCGCCGACGGGTTTCAGGTTCTGGCGTACACCAGCGACGATCCGATCGCGGCGATCCGTATTAAGGAAGCCGGCGCCGCGGCCGTCATGCCAGCAGGATCGCCCATCGGCTCCGGCCAAGGCGTGCTCAACCCGAACAACATCGTGCTCTGCTTGGAATCCCTCAAGCAGGGCGACGCCCGTTATCCGGTCATTGTCGATGCGGGCGTCGGCTCGGCCTCGGACGTTTCCATTGCTATGGAGCTCGGGGCCGACGGCGTGCTGCTGAATACCGCCATCGCTCACGCCGCGAATCCCGTGCTGATGGCCCACGCCATGCGTCATGCCACGCTCGCCGGGCGCCAGAGCTACCTCGCGGGCCGCATTCCCAAGCGGCTCTATGCCTCGGCCAGTTCGCCTTGGGAGGGCACGATCTCGTATATTCCCGGCGAGTGACACTCACGCGCTATCCCGCCCCGAGTCCTGGACGCATTTGGAGGCCGCCCGATGATCAAGCAAAAAAGCTCCCTCGCCAGCACACTCGCGACGATTCTGGTCGTGCTGGTGGTGCTTCTCGTCGCCGGCTATTTGATTGCCCAGCTGTTCTAGTGAGCGGGCACTAACTCGTCGGGCAGGTAGTTCTTTCTCGCCCGCATACTCGCTGCAATCCGCAAAATCCATGCAATCGCCGACCAATAACGGCCGGGGGCTTCGTCTTTCCCAATTTTCTTTTACTTACGTGTTGTACCACGCCAGACGACGTGGCCTAATACCATTGGCCACAATGGTTTATGGCACGATGCGCACCTACGGACCGATCGTAAGTGTTCTCGATCCATGGTCCCGGGACGACTCTCAGTCGTCCGGTGCCAACTGTGGGGGCCGCGTGGAGTTTGCACATGCCGATTCGTGCTAAAATGCGAACGCTTCCTGCGATCGCTATGGCATTGGCGATCGGAATGTGGGCCCAGGGTGCCCGCGCCGGAAACTTCGTTGTCACTCAGATCGGCAACTCGGGCGCGGGTTCACTGAGGCAGGCCATTCTCGACGCCAACGCCGCGCCGGGCGCAGACACCATCCAGTTCAACCTCGGGCCGATCGCCAATCCCCCGGTCTTTATCAACTTGATGGGCTCGCTCCCCGCGATCACCGGCGATGTCACGATCACCGGCCCTGGCGCATCGCAGGTGCTCGTTCAGACCGATCCCACGATTAATCCCGCCACTTTCCCGCTCTTCGTCATCACCGGATCACCCACGGTGGTGATCCGCGGCCTGAGCATGACCAACGGCGGCGGTGCGGACGGAGCCGCCATCCGAGCAACTGCCGGCACGCTCTCGGTAGTTGAATGCGCACTGTACCAGAACAATGCCTCCAACAGCGGCGGCGCGATCTCCATGAATGGAGCGGGCAACTGCACGCTCAACATCACCGACTCCACACTGAACGCGAACGGCGCGATCAACCTCGGCGGGGCCGTCTCGGTCATCCGCACGAGCGGCGTGGCCACAGTGAACCTGAGCGGAGCGACCCTCTCGCACAACGCCATCAGCGCGGCCGGCCCGGGACACTTCGGCGGTGGGCTGTATGTCGCGGGCGGCGTGGGCCCGCACGTCGTGTCCATCACCAACTCCACGATCAACGACAATGCGCTCTCCTCCGGCGGAACCGGCGGAGGCGTGTATGTTGATCTGCTCGCGGGGTCCTGCTCGCTCACAAACTCCACGATCAGCGGCAACACCTCCGATGTTGGCAGCGCCATCGCCTACACCCACGCCTCCCTGACGATTCGGGGCTGCACGTTCACCGGCAACAACGCCATGAACGGCCCGGCCGAGGGCTGCATTCTCGATATCAACGGCGCCGGGCTGAGCGCGAAGAACACGATCCTCTCGGGGAACATCGCCAGCGGCGCGTTCCGTGATCTGGCCGCGACACAGACCGCCACGGGAAACAATAATCTCATCGGCATCGGTGGACCGTTCGCCAATGGCGTGAATGGCAACATCGTGGGCGTGACCGACCCCCGGCTGGTGCCCATCAATACCAACGGCGGCACCAACGCCATCGTTTCGCTCCAGCCCCCGACTTTCGCGCTGCAGCCCGATTCGCCAGCCCTCGACACCGGGTCCAACGCCGACGCCGGCGCAACGGATCAGCGCGGCCAGCCCCGCCCCTCCGACGGGGACAACAACGGCACGGCCACCGCCGACATCGGCGCGTTCGAGTCGCAGCGGTACCTCGTCACAACCACCGCGGATAGCGGTACCGGATCGCTCCGCGCGGCCATCAACGCGAACAATGGCGCGGGCGGCGGCTTCGTGAAGTTCGCCATTCCCACGATCGGTCAGCAGAAAACGATCTCGCCCATCGGCGCGCTGCCGATGATCACGCGGATTGCCTTCATCGACGGCTGGAGCCAGGGTGGGCAGGCGTATCAGGGCCCGCCGCTGATTGAAATCGAGGGCTCGAACGCGCCAGATACGGTGGGCCTGGATATCCAGTGGTCCGACTGCATTGTGCGCGGGCTCTCGATCAACAACTTCGCGGGAACAAACGCCCTGGGCGTGGGCGTGCGGATCGATTCTTCGCGCGGGCTACGGAACTGGATCTACGGCAACTACATCGGAGTGCGCCCGGACGGAGTGACGGGGCGCGGCAACGGACAGTTTGGCGTCTGGATCCGCCCCACGGCCAACTCCAACATTATCGGCACGAACGCCGACAACATCCGCGACACCGCCGAACGCAACGTGATCTCCGGCACAACCGCCACGGGTCTGCGAACGGGCGTATACATCGAGTCCAACTCGAACATCATCGCGGGTAACTACATCGGAACCAACGCTGCCGGCACCTCCGCCATCCCGAACTTCAATGGCGTCTGGGTGCGCACCGGCTCGTCGAATCAGATCGGCACCAGCCCCTTCAGCCAGAATCAGACGGCCGATCGCAACGTCATCGCGGGAAACCAGAACGTCGGCGTCTCGTTCACGGCCCTGGGCGGCAACTGCTTCGTTTCGGGCAACTACATCGGCATCAAGTCCGACGGGTCCGCGGCTCTTCCAAATATGAACGGAGTGCTGCTCGACGATGTGAATCGCACGCTCATCGGCGGCACGTCTCCCGGCGAGCGGAACATCATCTCGGGCAACCTTCAGGTCGGCGTGATCACCTCGGGCGTTAATGCGTATTCAAATCTCATCCAGGGCAACTACATCGGCACGAACCCCGCGGGCACGGCCGCGATCGGCAACGGCCTGGGCGGCATCACCCTGCGAGCAGGGGTCACGTTCACTCGCATCGGCGCCTTCGGCGACAACTCAACCCTTGAGACCGCGAGGCGCAACGTGATCTCCGGCAACGGCGGTCCGGGCGTCGTCATTCAGGACGGCACGAGCACCGACAACCGCGTCATGGGCGACTACATCGGCGTTGGCGTCGACGGCCATTCCGCGCTGGGCAATCTGAACGCCGGCGTGCTCATCCTTTCCTCTCCCAACAATCTCGTCGGCTCCACCGGCAGCGGGCGGAACGTGATCGGCGCCCAGGTTTCCAGCACCAGCGGCGATGGCGTCATGATCAGCGGTGCGCCGTCACAGGGCAACAAAGTTCGCAACAACCTGATCGGCATGGGGGCCGATGGTTCAGCCGTCGGCAACGGCGCGGCGGGCGTGACCATCGGCGACGGCGCATCGTTCAACATCATCGGAGGCACGCAGGCAGGCGAGGGCAACACGATCGCCAACAACGGCGCCGTGGGCGTTCGTGTGCTCTCCGACGCGGCCGAGGCCGACTCGATTCTCGGCAACTCCATCGTCAACAACGCGCGACTGGGCATTGATCTGAAGGACGACGGCGTGACGCCCAACGGGCCAGCCAACTTCGTCCGCGTCGGCCCGAACGCGCTGCAGAACTACCCGGTGCTGACATCGGCCACACCGTCGGGAGTCATCACGGCCACGCTGGCGGCGAAGGCCTCCACCACGTTCCGAATTGAGTACTTCTCCAGCGTCTCCGCGGACCCGCTGACGTTTGGCGAGGGGCACACTTTCCTCGGGTTCCGCAATGTCGTGACCGACTCAAGCGGCAACGCGGGACCATTCACCTTCAGCGCTGCGCTGCCGGCCGGAGAGAATGTCATCTGTGCCACGGCCACAGAACTCGCCCCCGGCACAGAAAGCCTTGGCTTCCCAACGCAGCCCGGAATGCCGCTGGGCACATCCGAGTTCTCCATGATTCGCGTGGTGAACACTGCACCGAGCACGATGAGTCAGTCCGTGAACACGCTCGAGGACACGGATGTTCTCATCACGCTCACCGCCTCCGACCCCGATCCCAGCCCGGTATTCACGTTCCAGGCGGCGACGATACCGACTGTCGGGCAACTGTTGCAGTTCGGCTCACTGACGCCCATCACGAGTGTCAGCACGACCATTTCGGACGCTTCGGGACGGGTGGTCTTCCGCCCGGCCCCGAACCAGTTCGCCTCGGCATACGCCACGTTCGATTTCATTGCCAACGACGGGCTTGCGGATTCGAACCAGTCCACGGTCACAATCAACGTTGCGCCGGTTGCGGACACTCCCAGCGTCACCGATTCGACGACGATCGAGAACGTTCAGACGACGACCGGACTGGTCATCAGCCGCAACCCGGTTGACGGGCCCGAAGTCACACACTTCAAAATCACATCGATCACCAATGGCTCGCTCTTCCAGAACGATGGCGTGACGCCGATCGCCGGCGGCCAGTTCATCACATTCGCTCAGGGCAATGCCGGGCTGCGATTCACACCGGCGCTGAACTTCAACGGCACGGCCACATTCAACGTGCAGGCCTCGATCGGTCCTGCGGATACCGGCATCGGTGGCGGCACCGCAACGGCCCATATTCTTGTCGCCCCCGTCGGCAATCTTCCCGGCGTCACGAACACGACCACGCCGGAGGACACGCAGAGCGGCTCCGGCCTTGTCGTCACGCGGAACACCGCCGACGGCCCCGAAGTCACGCATTTCAAGATCTTCGGGATCACCAATGGATCTCTGTTCCAGAACGACGGCGTCACGCCGATCGCCGATGGTGCGTTCATCACGGTCGCTCAGGGCAACGCAGGGCTGCGATATTCACCCAACGCGAACTTCTTCGGCACTGGCAACTTCCAGGTTCGTTCCTCGCTCAGCGCGTCCGAAGTTGGCGTTGGTGGACCCGCCGCCACCGCGATCATCACGGTAACACCGGTGCCGGATACGCCAAGCGTCACGAACTCCGCGACCCAGGAGGACGTGCAGACCACCACGGGCCTGGTCATCAGCCGCAACCCGGTCGATGGCCCGGAAGTCACCAACTTCAAGATCACCGCGATCACCAACGGCTCGCTCTTCCTCAATGACGGCGTGACGCCGATCGCCGAGGGCCAGTTCATCACGTTCGCTCAGGCCAACGCGGGGCTTCGCTTTACCCCCGCGCTCAACTTCGTGGGCAACGGTTCGTTCAATGTGCAGGCCTCGCTCAACGCCTCAAACGCGGGCATCGGCGGGGGCACCGCCGCCGCACTCATCGTGGTCTCGGCCGTTGCAGACACGCCCGGCGTGACCAACGCCACAACGCTCGAGGACACGCAGTCCACCTCGGGGCTCGTCATCACACGGAACATCGCCGACGGGCCTGAGGTCACGCATTTCCGCATCAGCGGACTGACCACCGGGCAGCTTTTCCAGAGCAATGGCACAACGCCGATCGCCGACGGCGACTTCATCCTTGCCGCGCAAGGGAACGCGGGGCTGCGATACACGCCCCCCACAGACTTCAACGGCCCCGTGACCTTCCAGGTCCGCGCATCGATCGGCAATACTGTCGCAGGGCTCGGCGGAAACGCCATCACCGCAACGATCACGGTCATTCCCGTAAATGATCGCCCGAGTTTCACCGCCGCCAATCCCCCTGCGGTTCTGGAGGACTCCGGCTCCGCGACGGTTACAGGGTGGGTTTCCAGCTTCACGCCCGGACCGGCCAATGAGAGCGACCAGCAAGTCCTGAGCTACACACTCAGCGGCGTCACCAATCCCTCGCTCTTCTCATCCGCTCCGACGCTCGATATCTCCGGCACGCTCCGCTACACCCCCGCGCCCGATGCCAATGGAACCTCGCAGATCACAGTCGTTGTACGCGATGACGGCGGCACCGCCAACGGCGGCGTCGATACTTCACTCCCACAGACTTTTACAATCACGGTCGCGCCGGTAAACGACAAGCCCGCGTTCACCGCGGCCAATCCGCCTGCGGTGCTCGAAAGCACCGGCACGCACAGCATCGGCGGGTTCATCGCCTCGTTCACACCGGGACCCGCGAATGAATCGACGCAGCAGATCGCGGCGGTGATTGTCGATCAGGTTTCGAATCCCGCGCTCTTCAGCGCACTTCCCACTGTCTCCGTCAACGGAACCCTGAGCTACACACTCGCATCCTCAGGATTCGGCACATCGACCTTCCGCGTCCGCGTGCAGGACGATGGCGGCACATCCAACGGCGGCGTGGACACCTCCGATCCGCAGACGTTCACGATCATCGTCCGCCCCGCGGCGGTCTGCCACGACGTCACCATCGACAACCGGCTCGTCTGCAATCCGCTGACCGTGCAGCCCGGGCAGATCAACCTGACGCCGGCAACCGCCGGACCGGGCGCTACGCAGGCGATCACGTTCTCCCGTCCTCTCACCGTGAACTTCCCGATCGGGATCACCGCCGTGACAGTGACGGCGACGTACTCTGATGGGCTTGTCTCCAGTTGCATCGCACGTGTCACTGTCCTCGCCACCGACTGCAACCAGAACGGCATCCCCGACGCATGCGAGACGCTCCTCGGCGGGCTGACCGACTGCAACGGCGACTCAATCCCCGATGATTGCCAGTGCCTCTGGGACAACGGCAACGTCTTCCCAACCGATGCGCCCAACGCCAACGGTCAGCTCTCGCACTTCGGCAGCCACTTCGTGACCAAGACAGCCGACGACCTGTACATCTGCCCAGGCCGGATTGCGCGGCTCTTCGAGTTCAAGGGCCAGCTCATCACGAACACCGTGTTGCATAAGGCTCAGTTGGAGTTCTATGAGGACTGCGACGGTATCCCGGCACAGGTCCCATTCCGAACGTTTACCAACTCGATCGAGGATTCCGCCGTGCCCGCCGCGCCGGGGTTCACGATGGTGTCGTACTCATTCAACCTCTGCGGCGAGTGCTTCTTCCTCGACGGCGGGCCGACCGGAAAAACGTACTGGGTCTCGCTCATCGGCGTAACAGACTTCGCCGACCCCAACGACGCAAGCTACTGGGCCACCACAACCCCGGCCGCGAATCCCTCTGGCGTGATGGGTCTGCCCCCGATGCGACGCTCCGGCATCGGCGGCCCGCCGCCATACCCCGTCACACTCCAGCCGTGGGAGACCACGTCGCACTGCTGCAGCGGGTGCCTGAATCTCTCGTACAAGATCACCGGCGAGTCCTGCCTCGTGGCCTGGGACAACGGCAAAATCGATCTGAACACCGGCGGAGCCAACCCGACGGCTGGTGGCTCGCCTTCGGACATTGATGTTTCCATCCCCTACTTGCCGCGCACCGCCGACAACTTCGTCACCATCGGCTGCGACCCGGTGCAGGTCTGCTATCTGGAAACGTACATCTGGACGAACTGCAACCCCGTGCGCGGCTTCGCCGAGATCTACGACAACGACTGTAAAGACCCCGCGATCAATCCCCTCTTCTCGGCCACAGCGACCACCGCGGAACTGATTCCGGGGGCGACGCTGGTGCGCAACGGCGCAACCCTCAACGCCTACAAGCTCACCTTCTGTGCCCCGCCCGGCTGGACCCTTCAGGGCAGTCGCACGTATTGGGTCAGCTCAGGCGCAACGGGCGGATCCAACGCCGTCGGCCAGTCGCTCTTTGCCTACAACGCCCCGGACTGCAACAACCCCCTCTGCAACCTCACTCGCATCTCGCCCGGCAAGTTCCTCGACCGCCTCGTCCAGCCCCTGATCTGGTCGGACACGGGCCACGATTATGCCTTCCGCCTCGCGGTCCGCGGCACCATGGGACTGATCAGCGCCCAGCCCACGACGGTCGCCACCCCCTGCCCGGTGGATGTGAACCACGACAACGTGATCAACGCCCAGGACATCTTCGATTTCCTTACGGCCTGGTTCTCCGGCTGTCCGTAACGCGAAACTCGGGTGATTCCAGACACCTGTTCCCCCGCGGGGCCCGAGCAATCGGGCCTTGCGACGTTTTGGCGTGCGATACAAATCCGACCCCCGCCGCGCATACGCTTCCTCCCCACCCCACGCCGGTGTGGCGGAACTGGCAGACGCAGCGGATTCAAAATCCGCCGGGCTCAACCCCCGTGCAGGTTCAACTCCTGTCACCGGCACTTGTATCAGATCCGAGCGGCGCAAGCCGCCGGCCCCGCTCGGATCGCAACCGATAGACCTCGGAATGCGGATGGGCATCGCGGCGGACAGCCCGGGACGGCGGGGGAACGATCCGGGAAGTAAGCGAGCCGCGAGGGACGTGTTCCTCGCCGGGAGACCGGCCCCAAAGTCCGCCTACCCTTTGCCCCCTTTTCCGAACAAGGAGTTCCCATGGCCGAACAACCGCAGCAACAGCAGGTCGAGCTTCGCATCGACGAGTCCCGCATGACCAGCACCTACGCCAACACGATCCGTACGTCCACGACGGGCGACGAGGTAGTGCTGGATTTCGGTATGAACCTGCCGACCCCGACCCCCGACAACCGTCCCGCCCTTCTCTTCACCGTTGGCTCGCGCGTGGTGATGAACTGGCGCGGCGCCAAGCGTCTGGCGATCTCGTTGGGCCAGGTCATCCGCCAGTTTGAGGAGGCCAACGGCGAGATCCAGCTCAACCCGCCGCAGCCCAAGGGCGCTCCCCGCCTGAGCGAGTGAGCCGCAGCCCGGGGTGGCACTGGCGGCTTGTCCGCCCGTGATGAGTTCCTGCGATCCACACCAGCACGGACGGCCCGCCGCCCGTGCTGTTTTTCGGACTTTTCCGACCCGTTCCCGAACCTCAGCACGGCGACGGAAAGGCCCGTCGAACGCATCCGTGTGAAAGCCCGTACAACTGTCCTGCCCGCCCCCTCTGCGTTTCAATCGATACGGGGCCGCGATCGTTCCCTCCCTTGCACTCCGGAGATGCGTTCGAATGCTCACCGACTCGTCCACTCGCCCCGCTCCCGCTGCCCAACCCGCGCCGACGGCCGAGGAGCTTGCCCGATATTCTGCCCCGCTCCGGACGCTCACAGCACGCATGGCAGAGGTCGTTGTCGGGCAGGACCAGATGATCCGCGGCCTGGTGATCGGACTGCTCACCAACGGCCACGTGCTGCTCGAAGGCGTGCCCGGGCTGGCAAAGACGTTGACGATCTCGACGCTCGCCCGCGCGATCGACGCGACCTTCCATCGCGTTCAGTTCACTCCGGACCTCCTCCCCGCCGATCTCACCGGCACGCTGATCTACAACCCTCGCGAGGGCACATTTCTGCCGCGCAAGGGGCCGGTGTTTGCGAACTTCGTGCTCGCCGACGAGATCAATCGCGCTCCGGCGAAGGTGCAATCCGCGCTGCTCGAAGCGATGCAGGAACGGCAAGTCACCATCGGCGACGAGACCTACTCCCTGCCGGACCCGTTCCTCGTCCTCGCCACGCAGAACCCCATCGAGCAGGAAGGAACGTACCCGCTCCCCGAGGCGCAGGTCGATCGCTTCATGCTCAAACTCAAGGTCGGGTATCCCACTAAGCAGCAGGAGCGGCAGATTCTCGACCGCATGGCCACGGCCCACCCGCCCCAGCCGACCCAGCATGTGCTCACGCTCCGCGAAATCGCGCACGCCCGCGAGCTGGTGGACCGCGTACATATCGACGACAAAGTGCGCGACTACATCGTGGACATCGTGCTCGCCACCCGCGACCCCGCGGCGTACGGCATTCGCCTGCAGAACCCCGGGACTCGCAAGCCCTCGAACAACAAGCCGGCCGCGAATGCCGATGACGCCCCGGAACGTCTGATCGACTTCGGCGCGTCGCCCCGTGCGACGATCTGCCTCACGCTCGCCTCCCGTGCCAATGCCTTCCTCGACGGACGCGCGTACGTCACTCCCCACGACGTTAAGACCATCGCGATGGATGTGCTCCGACATCGCGTGATTGTTTCCTACGAGGCCGAGGCACAGGAGATCACGTCGGAGATGGTCGCCCAACGCATCCTCGATTCCCTTCCGGTTCCCTAATGAGAGTCCAGCGGCGCAAGCCGCGATCCTTCCGTCAATCAACCGCTCCGGGGCTTGCGCCCCTCGCCTCTGATCGACCATGACCCCAGCCGAACTCGCCCAACAAGTCCGGCTCCTCGAGATCTCCACGCGGCACTCCGTTACCGAAGTGTTCGCCGGCGAGTACTCCTCCGCCTTCAAAGGCCGCGGCATGGAGTTCGCCGAAGTTCGCGAGTATCAGCCCGGGGACGACGTTCGCACCATCGACTGGAACGTCACCGCGCGTGCGAACAAGCCGTTCGTCAAGCGGTTTACCGAGGAACGCGAGCTCACTGTTCTATTGGTCGTCGATCTCTCCGCTTCCGGCGACTTCGGCACTCAGGCCAAGAGCAAGCGGCAACTCGCCGTCGAGGCCGCCGCGGTGCTTGGATTCGCGGCCGCACGCAAGGGCGATCGCGTCGGGCTGGTGATTTTCACGGATCGCGTCGAGATGTACATTCCGCCCAAGAAGGGTCCGCGCCACGCGCTGCGGCTGATTCGCGAACTGCTCGCTTTCGAGCCCACGCACGCCGGCACGGATCTGCGAGCCGCCATGGAGCATGTGGCCCGCGTCTCCAAACGCAGGGCGGTAGTCTTCGTGGTCTCCGACTACATCGTGGATAGTCCCGCCGACGCCCTGAGCATCATCGCCCCGCGTCACGATGTCATTGCCGTTCGTGTGGGCGATCCAAGGGATCGGGAACTGGTATCCGCGGGCATTCTTGAAGTTCGCGATGCCGAGACCGGCGCTCGCGCGGTGATCGATTCCTCCAGCCGCCGCGTGCGCTCAGCGTATCGCGAGCAGATGGAACAACGCGAGGAGCGACTCGACGCGATGCTCCGACGGACGGGCGTCGACGACGTCTCACTCTCCACCGACCGACCGTATGTCCACGATCTTGTTGAACTCTTCCATCGGCGGGAACGCCGCCGATAGTCTCCGGGTACACACGTGTCTCAAACGCCGCAGCCATACCGCCGCCTCCAACCCTTCCGAGCGCACTTTGCGCGAATGGTTTGCGTGTTGATCGTCACGGTCGTGCTGGCAGAGTGGTCGTGCGAGCGAGCCCCGTCTGGCTCGTCGTCCATTGCGACCGTCCCTCCGATCCAGCGTACCCAGCACACCCAGTCCGGTGACGCGTTCCTCGACGTCACCATGACGATCGACAAATCCGAACTCACTGTCGCGGATCGCGTGCGCCTCACGCTGACTTGCACGACCCGTTCCGGTGTAGAACTCAAACTCCCCGAGTTCGGCCCATCCCTCGGCGACTTCACGATTGTCTCCGCCGTCACGAACGAACAGGCGGGCAAGAGCGGTGACCGCGAGACCGTCACATCGTTTGTCCTCGAGCCATTCCTCGCGGGCGACAAGTCCATCCCGCCGATCCCCGTGCGGGTGGTCGACGCGGCTCGCACGCTCAACCTTCAAACCGAACCCGCCACGTTGAAGGTCTCCCCAGTTGCAGGCGCGGACGCATCGGAGAAGACTCCCCTTGAGCCGGCCAAGGGCCCCGTCGCGATTTTGACGCCCCCACGAGCGAATCGCACGCTCGTCTGGACGATCTCCGGTTGCTCCGCGCTCGCGATCGTTACAGCGTTTGCCTCAATCGCCATTTCCAACTCGCGCCGAGCCCGTCGAGAGGCGGACCCCGCTTTCCGCGTTCGACGCCAGCTGGAACAGGTTCGAACATTGCTGGGACAGGCCGCTACACACGCCGAAGCATCCGCCGCGGCCGAAAAACTATTTCTCGCCTTCGCTGCTTTCCTGCGCGACGCCTGGTCCATCCCGGCGGACACGCAGCCGCAGGCACGCATCGCTCCGCTCATCGCGTCGCTCGACGCCATGGCATTCGAGCAACGCACCGAGCTCTCGCAACTGCTCGCCGATATGGAACGCACTCGCTTCGCCCCGGGCGCGGCCAGCGTCCTCATCGTTCTATCACTCCTGGACCGCGCCGTCGCGGTTGTCGATCACACGATCCCGCCCGCCTCCACGGAGGTGCGCCGATGAACCCGACGATGCTTGCCCTCACACTTCCTGGGCTTCCCGCGAATCTCCACTGGGATGCGCCTTGGGCCCTGGCCCTACTCATTGTACCGCTCGCGCTCCTCTTCATTCGCGCCCGTCGGCTTCCGGCGGTTCCCCTTCCGGCGCAATCCGTCGCAGCGCAGCTTCCCAAGTCGATCCGCCAGCGGCTGCTCTGGCTGCCGCGTGTGCTCCTTCTCCTGGCCATGGCAGCCGGCACAATCGCCCTTGCACGCCCGCAGCTCGGAGAGGGCAAAGTCCTCACCTCTACGGAGGCCGTCGCTATCGAGCTGGTCATCGATCGCTCTGGATCTATGGCTCTTCCCATGCCCATCGACGGCCAGGAACTCTCCCGGCTGGATGTCGTCCGTCGCGTCGTCGGCGACTTCCTCCTCGGCGATGGCAAGGGCACATCGGGCGGGCTCGGGGGCCGCGCCGCGGACATCATCGGCCTTATCCAGTTCGGCACCTACGCCGACACCCTCTGCCCGCTCGTCCGCGATCATAAAGCCCTCAACATGCTCGTGGACGCCATGCGCCCCGCCCAGTCGCGCGCCGAAGGTCAGACCGCCATTGGCGATGGCCTCGCCCTCGCCGCGGCCCGGCTGCACACCGCCGAGCAGGACCTTCAATCCCGCCACAACGAGCTCGCCGGCGACGACTTCCACATCAAGTCCAAGGTCGTCATCCTGCTCACCGACGGCGACAACAACGCGGGCACGCACGACCCGATCGAGTCCGCCAAGCTTGCCGCGCAGTGGGGAATCAAGGTCTACACCATTGGCATCGGCTCGGATTCGTACCAGATCATGCGCACGCCCCTCGGCGATCAGCGCATTCCGGTAAAGGCCGATGTGGATGAAAAGACACTCAAGGCCATCGCCGACGCCACCGGCGCAAAGTACTTTCGCGCGATGGACGGCCGCGCCCTGCGTGAGGTTTACACCGAGATCGACCGCCTCGAGAAAAGCAGCATCAAGACCATTGACTACACCGACTACTCCGAACTCTTCAAGCCCGTCGCTCTCACCGCCCTGGCATTGCTCGGCCTGCACACCCTCCTCTCCGCCACCTGGCTCAGGAGGTCGCCATGAGCGGCTTCATCCTGCAAGAACCCAGCTCTCTTGTGTGGCTCTGCGCCGTGCCTGTACTGCTCGCGCTCGGTCTGCTGTCACTGGCGCTGCGTCGATCAGCGATTCGTCGCTTCTTTGCTGATTCCTCCAATCGTTCGTGGGCTCGTTCCGGGTCCGGCGCTTTGCGGGCCTCGAAGTTCATCCTCGCATCGCTCGCCGCCGCGGCCATCGTGCTCGCGCTCGCCCGCCCCGGATTCGATCCCAAGCCGAAGAAAGTGCAGCGCACAGGACGCGATGTCGTCTTCGTCATCGACGTCTCTCGCTCCATGCTCGCGCAGGATGTCCGCCCTTCGCGTCTGGAACGGGCCAAGCTCGGCGTGCGGGACGTGCTCGACGCAGCCGAGGGTGACCGCATCGGCATCGTCGCCTTTGCCGGGGCCGCCGTCCTCAAATGCCCGCTCACTACCGACTACTCCTTCGTTCGCCTCTCGCTCGATGACACCACCCCCGACAGCATCGGACGCGGCGGAACGGCCATCGGCGAGGCGATCCGCTTCGCCACCTCCCAGCTCGTTCCCGATGAGAGCTCCGCAAAGGACGGGCGTGCCCGCACGATCTTCCTCATCACCGATGGCGAGGACCATGAGTCCGATCCCGTCGAAGCCGCGAAGGATGCCGCCAAGAAGGGCGTGCGAATCGTGACCATGGGAATCGGTTCGGAACTCTCCGGAGCACCCGTTCCCGCCGCAATCGATCCGCAAACAGGTCGCCCGACCTCCAAGCCAGTCATGGAATACGACGGACACGAAGTGCTCTCTAAGATGGATTCCGGCATCCTCAAACGCGTCGCCGAAGCCACGCCCGGCGGGGTCTTTCTGAACGTCGGCACCGGGAACATCGAACTCGACACGGTCTACAAGCGTCTCATGAAGTCGGCACAGGCCACCACCCGAGAGTCCACCGACGCAGTGCGTTACACGGAACTCTTCCAGGCCCTGCTCGGCCTCGCCCTTCTCTGCATGTTCATGGAGTCACTCATCGATGCCTGGTACCGCTGAACATCTCATACGGACCTTGTCATCGGCCGCCGCTTCGGGCAGACGGTGTGCCGCTGTCTTTCTCGCGATGATGCTCTCGGCAACCCTCGCCCGCGCCGACGATCTCCCCTCGCAGATCGCCGCCGCGAACAAGCTCATGCAGGACGGCAAGCCCGCCGAGGCACTCGCCATTTACTCCGCCGCGGCTGACACGGCCGGCGCCAATCCCCCAGCCGAACTCCTCTTCAACCTCGCCTGTGCGCAGCTCAGTGCCGGGCAGATCGCGGAAGCTGAGAAAGATCTGCGGACCGTTCTGACCAGCGCCCCAACGAGCGAACTCCGCTCGGCCGCGGCGTACAACCTCGGCCTGCTTGAGTCCCAGCGTGCCGACGCCCAGCAGGAGCAAGCCCCCAAGGACGCCATCGACACCCTTCGCCGCGCCGAACGGCTCTTTCGTACGGCCACCAGCGAATCCGCCGACCCCGCCGCGGCCAAGAACATCGACCTTCTTCAGCGCCGCATCGCCGCCCTCCTTGATCGCCAGAAAAAGGAAGACGAGAAGAAAGATGACAAATCCGGCAAAGACTCCAAGGACCAGAAATCGAAGGATTCAAAGCCCAACGAGAAGAAAGATGGCCAGCAGGGCAAGCCCGACGACAAGAACCAGCAATCTAACCCCTCCCAGCCCGACGACAAGAATCTCTCTGAAGACCTGAACAAGCTCGCCGATCAGCAGGAACACCAGGGTAAGAAGTCCAACGACCTCTCCAAGCAGTCTGAGCAGGGCGCGCCGAAAGAGCAACAGCAGGAGCAGCAGAAGCAGGCCGCGGATCAGCAGAAGGACATTCGCGACAAAACCGAGCAGGCGAAGAAGCAGGCCGAGTCCAAGTCGAGCAAGGCCCAGGACCAGCCGCAGAAGGACGCGATGTCTCGGGCGAAGGACAAGCTTGACAAGGCGGAGAAGGCCCAGCAGCAGGCGGAAGAGAAGCTCAAGCAGGGCGATACCAAGGCCGCCGAGCAGCTCCAGAAGGAGGCCGCTCAGCAGCTCCGAGACGCCGCGCAGCAAGCCAAGTCCGCTGAGGAAGCCAAGAAGCAGCAGGAACTGAAAGAACAGCAGGAACAGGCCGCACAGGATCAGCAGCAGGGCGACAAGGACCAATCCAAACCCTTCGACGCGACAGCCGCACAGATTCTCGATCAGGAGCGCAAGGAAAAGGCCATGCGCGATCGCATCGCCCGACAGCGCGCCCGCCCCGTACCCGTGAGCAAGGACTGGTAATGCTCTCCGCACCGACCCGCGCCATCCTCACTCCTCTCATCGCCGTTCTCGCGGCCATCACGCTGCTTCTCGCGCCGGCTCTCGCACGTGCGCAGGTCTCCGTCCGCGTGGATGCGCCGGAGAAGATGTACGTCGGCGACACCAGCGACTTGCAAGTCGTGGTCACCGGCTCACGCAACGTCGAAGCCCCGGATCTCTCCGCGCTGAGGGACTTCGAAGCGATCTACCGCGCCCCGCAGGACATGTCCTCCACGATGACAACCATCATCAACGGCCGCATGGATACACGGGTGAACATCACCTACTCCCACCTGTACGCCATCACACCTCGGCACGCCGGCAAGCTGGAAATCCCCCCCCTCACAGTCCTGATCGATGGCCGCGCGTATACCACGCAGCCCGTCGTCGTCGAGGTCGCCGAGCCAACAGCGGCCGCGGACTTCAAACTCCAACTGATTGCCGAACCCGCGAGCGCCTTTGTCGGCCAGCCGATCCACGTGCGGTACGTCTGGGTGGTCGGTAAACCGGTCGAGTCCGTGCAACTCGGCATGCCCATTACCGGCGTGGACCACGACACGATCATCGGCCCCGAGACCGCCCAGCTCAACCAGCGCGACCAGCGAGCCGTGCAGGTTCGGCTGAGCGGCGAACCGGTCAACGCGATCTACCAGAACTCCGTACTCACCATTGATCGCATCATCGTGCCCAACAAGGCCGGCGTTCTGACCATCGGCCCGGCCCGCGCCGACTTCCTCGCCGTCACCGGTCAGCGCCCCCGCGGCCCGCTCGACGCCCCCTGGGACAATCGCAACATCACCGAGCGACAGTTCTCCACCGCCCCGTCGATCGTGATCCCCGTTACCGAGCTTCCTTCCGAAGGCAAGCCGGCGAACTTCTCCGGCCTTGTCGGCGCGTACTCCATCGCCGCTTCGGCAGACGCGGCCAATGTCTCTGTCGGAGACCCAATCAACCTCAGCATCGGCATTACCGGCCCATACCCCCTCTCGCTCGTGCCCCCGCTGGACCTGCTTCGACAGTCCACGCTGAAAAAGAACTTCCGCGTTCCGCGCGAGCCCGCTCTTCCGCAGGTCACCTCGGCGGCGGCGGCGTTCAGCACCATGATCCGCGCCCGCAACGCCGAAGTGAACGAGATCGGCCCCATATCGCTTTCGTATTTCGACCCCGACGCCAAGCAGTATCGCACCGCATCCACCAAGCCCATCCCGATCACCGTTCGCGCCTCCAGCGCGATCACACTTCCCGATGAGCCCGATGCACCCACGGCGGACGAGCCCACACAGGCCAAGCGTCCCGGCGGGCTGCCGGATATCGATCGTTCACCTGTCTATGCCGGTTCCACCCCGTTCGATCTCGCCCTCGCACTCCGAGAGCCGTCGACGCTCGTTCTGCTGCTTGCCCCACCACTCTTCTGCGCTGTCGCAGCCGGGGCATTCGCGTTTCGACGCTGGCGCGAGCGCGACCCTGCCGCGGCTCGCCGCCGTGCCGCCTTTGCTCAACTGCGCCGCTCGATGAAGCACGCCCGCCCTGATTCGCTCGACGACATCGCCCGAGCCCTCAGCAACTTCGCGGCCGACTCCTTCGACCAACCCCGCGACACCTTGACGGGAACGACAGCCGCCACCCTGCTCTCCGACAGCAATACGCCCGCAGGATCGCAGCTCGCCGATTTACTCCTCGCCTGCGACGAAACCCGCTTTGGTGAATCGAGTGTTCCCGCGGTCAATCGATCGGCGCGCACGCTCATGGATCAGGCCCTTGCCGCTGCCCGTGCCTTCGCGGGGCAGTTCTCGCAGCAAGCACGGAGGGCCGCTGCATGAAGCTCCACGCGATTGCACTCCTAGCCATTTGTCTGGCTTGCCTGCCCGCTTTGGCCGCGCCAGGTCCGCGGCCGAACAATGAGGTTACGGCCGACCTTTGTTCTGCTGCAAACATCCTCTTCGATCATGCAGCCGATGTGCAGAGCAAAGACCCCACAGCCGCCAAGCCCCTCTTCGCTCGCGCAGCACGGGAGTACGAAGCCGTGCTGTCCCAACCGCTCTCCCAATCCGCCCAGGCCGAGGTTCTGACCAATGCCGGCGCTGCCCACCATCTCTCGGGCGATCTCGGCCTCGCGATGCTCGATCTGCGAAGGGCAGAACTGCTCTCGCCGGCAACCCCGAATCTGCGTGAGCGGCTCTTGGCTGCGCGGGCCGCGCTCAAGAGTGAGGCCGCCACGCCTACATCAGCTACCGCACCCGTACATGACACGGGCATCTGGGAACTCACCCGCTCGCTGGCGCTGTCCGCGCCGCGCCAGTGGCTTTGGCGCATCGCGGCCATCGGGTACGTCTGCTTCTGGTCGACACTCCTGATCCGGCTCCTGCTCCCATCCCCTGGAGCGGCTCGGATTGGCCCGGCTTGGCTCATCGCGCTGGGAACTCTCTGTGTCATCCCCGCCATCGCGCTCGCGGGCATGCACGTGCGTGATGTGGACGCGCAATCGCAAGCCGTCGTGCTCGTCGAGTCGATCGGCCGCGCCGAGCCGGACAATCTGACCGGCGTGCCATCATCCCCGGCACCGTTCAAGCCGGGCACGGAGCTTCGGATTCTCGACGAGCGTGTTGGTGGGGATGGCCGCTCGTGGCTCCGAGTCGCGCAGGCAGATGCATCCCCCGCACCGGACGAACTTCCTATCTGGATTCCGGAAGCCGTTGCCGCCCGGGTCGCGCCCTCTCACTTCGCGTCTTCTCACAGCGCGCCTTCTCACAAATAGACAAGGGCAAGGATAACAATCACGAACGCCAGCAGGTGTACGCCCCACACGCCCGCAGCGAACGCCGCTTGGTGCCTTGTCGGCCACCCGAGGATCCGGCCCCGGCTCCGGTACATCTGCAGCAGGGAGATCGCGCTCAGAAAGCCGAAGAGCACCGCGCATCGCACCGAGATCGGCATGCCCTTCTTTGGGCCAAGTTGAGAAGTGATGGTGATCACCAGCGGCCAGAAAAGAATCACCGCTGCGACGCCGGAAAAGCAACCGGGGGCCATCGCCAGAATGAGCCACCCGAAGTGCGATCGTGGCGATCCAACCTTCAACACCAGGGGCTCGCCGCACTCCGGACACTTGGGCTGCTCCAGCCCGCGCAGCTCGTACCCGCAGCGCGGGCAGGGCACACTCCTCGTTCGTACGAACTCAACCACCTCCGCCCCCGGCTGACTGACCGGAGTTTGGTTCATGGCGTTCTCAACGCTTCTCGGTCTCGCGAAGTTCGACCGTCCGCTCGATCTTTCTGGCCCGTTCGCTCGAATAGCTCATCGGCACGCTGGCGCCTTCGGGACCTTCGATAAACCAACGCACGATCCTTCCGCCTCGCCCGGGCACGCCCTCGCCCATCTGGATCCGCCCCGGCTCGTGCAGAACCTCGTGTGTGTAGAAGTCGTACCAACCATCAACCTTGGCCGCGGCCACGATCTTCGCCACCCCCCCACTTCCGCCGATTTCCCACAGATCCACGCGCCCGATGCGGTCTCGCTGCTGGATCGCGCTGCGCGTCGGCATCAGATGCGTGTTTCGAACCTCGGCCGTGACTTCCCAGAGCGATCCCGCCTTCTTCTTCACGTCCAGCCGGCCCCACTCGATCATGGGCATCTGCTCGGCGTGATACATCGTGAATGCAAAGTTGCGGTGGCACTCCTCTTCGAGCATGAACGTCGGCGTCACGCGGCTGGACCACTTGTTCAGCCCGCCAATCAGAATCTTCCCGAACTGCGGATGGTCGAACTCCTTGTACGGACTGAAAACCTGTCCGAACGCGAGTTTGTCTCGCCAGAGCCAGCGTTGCTCCTCGCTCGGATTGGTGTTCTCGCGCTGGAAGTACTTTCCCTCATTCCAAAGCTCGTTGGTGAATGCGTACGCCCCCAGCGATTCGCCGAACCAGTTGATCTCCCCGCCGTGTACTCCATACAGATCACGGTACAGCACCATGCCCCGGTAGTACGGGAGCAACTGCTCGCCGATCCGCTGCATCTCGTCGTACACACGCACATCTTCGCCGCCGTACAGCCGATCGCGGTACGCCGCGCCGGGGCCGCGCAGGATCATCCCGCCCGCGTTGTGATAGCTCTGGGCCGCGGCGATGTTCGGATGCGCCAGCGCGAACTCCACGATCTGCCGCGGCTCGGGCGCACTCAGCGGATACGGCCCTGCGCCACCCTGGATGTGCGTCGGCTGCCAATCGCACGGCCAGTTGCGATTCATGTCATCGCCCCAGGGCCCATCCTCGTTGATGTGGCCATCCTCATCGTTGTCGATCCCCTCCTCGCCGAGGAAGGTGTACGTCTTCACCCCCGGACCGGCCTGCTGGTCGTCGCGAAGCCGCGTGAAGACGCGATCGTCCGTCTGCGAGCGCACCCAACGCCCGTTCGGGTCGTCCTTCCACATCTGCGTGATCTGTCCGTCGCCGTCCAGGTCGTCTGGCGGGTCCTCGCCGATCTGCCCGTCCAGATCGTGGTCGATGTGCCTCTGATTCTGCCTCGAAGAGTGCGGCGTGTTCGCATGATCGAACCAGTACTGTCGCCCATCCGGATTCTCGCAGACCAGCAGATAGAACACGGTGGAGTCCACGAGTTTCGTGAGTTTCTCATTCACGCTGTACGCCTTCGTCAGATACCACAGCGTGTACAGCACCACCTCGCCCGCCTGCACCTCATTGCCGTGGATGTTTCCATCGATCCACATCGCCGGCTTGGTCGTGTCCACGCCCGTCTTGCCGGAGTTCACGATCGCCACGAGCATTTCCCGGCCCTCGCCGCTCTTGCCAATGCTCTTGATCGTCACGAGTTCCGGATACGCCGCCGCGATCGCCCGCACGTGGGCATTGAGCTGCGCGTGGTCATAGTACCGATCGAATGCGATAGGCACTTTCGAGGGCATGTCGGGCTGCGCTCGCGCACGAGTACAACTGAGCGCTGCCGCCATGACCGTGATCCATACCTTCGCCATTCGCCCGAAGGACACGCGATCGTTGCCAGTCGCGCGGCGATCCCGGTTCGGCCGAACAAGCCACTGGTAGTTGCCATGAGTCCCCTGCCCCGAAGTCCGAACGATCGACTGTTTAGAGTCCAAGTTTGATTGGCTTCTCATGGCTTCCCCTCCTTCTTCTCGCCGCCCAGAACGACATCCACTTCCTGCTCCCCGCACTCGGGTGATTGCAGTGTCAACTTCACATGTGCGCCTTCGTCGCCAGTGATCGTCCACGATCCGCTCAGTGCTCCGCCTGCCGAAACCGAGTCCGCACGGGCCACGCGATCTCCAGCGATAATTTGCTTTCTCTCGACGCCAATTGTCCAGCGCGTCGGCGGCAGGCGATGCACCTTCACGCCCATCCCGGTGCGAGTCGGCATCTTCCCCTCGTTCACCGCCTCCACATTGACCCTCCACACGCCATCCCCAAGCCGATCCGCCCGCGCACCACGCACGGTCAGCCGCGCCGTCCGCTCAAGAAGGTCCGTGACAAACTTCGCTTGCTCTTCGGCCAGTCTCGCCACTTCTGCCGGGGGAACATCAGTGCGAAAACCCGGCTCGAAACCGCCGATTTCAACATCTCCGAGTTGCGGGTGCTTGAAGGGCTTCCAGTCCACGAACCCGCTCGGCTTGCCCTGCTCCACCAGTGCATCGCTGTACGAAATCCATTTGCCTTCATCGCTGTCGATCTTTGCGGGCTTTGGAAGCGCGGGCTTCTCGGAAATCGGCGACTCCGCCGGTTTGTCCGGCTTCTTCGCTTCATCCACTTTCGCTGGTTCATCCTTCGGCTTGTCCTTCGGCTCCTCTTTCTTCTCTTCTTTTTTCTCGTCCGACTTCATCTGATCGGGACGCACCCACAGCGGCGTCGAGAACGACCACACGCCCAACTGCGCATACGCCCACCCCTGCAGCGTCCCCTCGTTGTCCCGCGTCGGGGCTTCCTTCTGGTGTGTGATTTCCTTGAACTTCCCGCCGACGTGCTCAAATACGCCCCGGTCCGCATCAAGCACGTGGTTGGTCGCGGGCGCTTCGCCCGTCTCATCCATCTTCCCGCCCGGCGGCACGTTCACCAGATTGTCCGCCGGCGCGTACACAAGGACCCCCACCACGTTCGGATGCGCCAGCAGCCACGCGGCCAATCCACGCGATTCCGGCTCGCTCAGCGGCACTCTCCCCGCCTCATCGTGAAACTCTTGCCAGTGGTACGGAAAGTTCCGATCCACCTCCACGCCGTCGAACCCATCCTCGCCAAAGAGCCCGTCTCCATCCGCATCGCGGCTCTCGGGGAGCAATGCGTACAACGGTCGCTCGCCCTTCGCGCGATCGGCCTTGCGCATCACGCGCGGATCACCCGGCTCCGCAACCCACTCCGCCGTTAATCCCGATCCTGGTGCGGGATCCTTCACACGCATCATCAGCGCCCGTCCATCGCCATCGAGATCAACCGGCGGGTCTTCGTTGAATCGTCCGTCCCGGTCGGCATCAATCGTCCCCGGCTTGGCCTGCTTGCGGGAGGTCTCTCGCTTCGGCTGCACGTTGTCACGATCACCCTCGATCCCATCCGGGTTCAACCGGGGGACGAGGTACACATCCCCATGTGCCAGCGCGGCCCCATGGTCCTTGACCAACGCCGCAGCCAGCCCCTCGGCAACCGCACTGGAGCCCCCATGCCGCGGGTCCATGCCGGCCACAACAACCCATGCGGGGCCATCCTCTGGCGACCCCAAACGGTGCAGTCGCTTGATCGGAATCCCGCGCCCCATGCTGCTTGAGGCCAGCTGCTCTTCGCTGATCCGGATCTCCTCATCGCCAAATCGCGGTCCAGAGTCTCCAATTGCATAGTTAGTGAACGCTAAAGCTGCAAGGGTCGCACAAAGTGTTGGCGGGCCAAAATTCGTCATACGGCTCCTCGGGGGTCGGGTGTGCGTACAGAATACCGGCAACTCCAGCTTCCCGAGGGCTTATCCACACCGTGGTCAATCTCGAACCGGTATCGCTCTTCAGCCCAGCCATTGACAAAAACCCGCATTCTTGATACACCATGGCAATCCCCAGCCCGTAGTACCGTGGCCGTGGTACCCTTCGCGTTCATGACGATGTACGACTCGAGCATGACATCTCAGTCCCACGGACGCCTCTCAGCGTCGTGGTCTCGCGCCTTCACACTCGTCGAAATTCTGATCACTATCGCAATCTTGGGAATTCTGATCGCCCTGCTGCTTCCCGCCGCTCGCGGCGCAATCGGCACGGCCCGCGCTTTCAAATGCCAGATGGCCCAGCGCAGCGTGGCATTCGACTTTGGCCTCTTCGCCGACGACACACTACACCCAAGCCGTGGCGATGATGATGACGCCCAGCTGCGCGTGGTACCTCCGGGCACCTTCCGCCTGGAGACTTTCATTGAGTCGCAGTTCGGCCTGGATGAGTTCTGGAATCCCGCGGACGGAAACACCGTGACATTGCCCGACGCAAACGGCCGGGATCCGATGCGCTGTGCGGAAGTCCGCGGGCCAATCACGCTCCGCCGCGCCATACCGTGTACCGAGGGAGCAGTCACCCCCCCGAAGAACATTTCGTACGGTTTCAATATCCGATTGCAGAAGTCCGAACGCCGCTGGAACGCGGGCAACACCACTCCGCTCGGGCTTTCCGCCAGCGTATTGAGCACTGCGGAGGTTCCGGCGAGTTCGATTCCCCTGCTGTGGGACGTCGATGGGGCGGTCGCGGCACAACACGGCGTTGTGCCGCTCTTTTCCGGCCCTTCGCTTGACAGCACAACGCTGTTCGTGAACAACCAGTACTGGTTCCCCGCGATGCGTCACAACGGGGCAATGACCGTCGGCTTTGTCGACGGCCACGTGGCCACGACGCGCAAGCCCTTGATGGAATCCACTTGGGCTTGGGGTTTCGATCCCGGCCATTGACCGGTCCCATACAATCCGCCAATGTCTCTTCGCCTGAAGTTCGGCGTCCTGCTCGCCCTGCTGGGGCTCGCGGTCATGCTGACACTCGGAGCGTCGTGGTGGGCATTTTCCAAGCTGCAATCCGACGTTCGTGACCCGCTCCGCAGCATGTCCTCGGTGCTTTCGGTGCTCGGCCAAACCAAGGCGGAGGTTGAGCGGGCACGCCTGATGGTGCGGCCGGTGGACGACTCCAAGAAACCGCCGACGATCGAGCCGAACGAACCGCAACGATTTCGATCACTGCTCGCCGAGGCAAATCTGGCCCTGGAACGAGAAGATCTTGCCGGCGAATGGCGGATTCGCTCTGGCCGTTCTTCACTCACCAATCTGCACGCGCGAATTCAGACGGCACAATCGGCCGGCGCCGTCTACTACGCGGCCTTTACGAACGCGCAAAGCGCCCACCCCTCCCACACCCTTCAATCCCCAGACTTCGATGCGATCCTCACTCTGAGGAACCAGGTGCGCGATGACGTGAGCAAAGTACACGATCTCATCGAGAGCATCGAAGATCACGTCGTCACCGACACTCGCCTCACCGTCGATTTCTCCGACGACTACCGGGCCATCTTGTTCCGCATGCTCGGCTCGGCGTTTCTGATCGTCCTCTTCACGGCTGTGCTCGGCATCGTCCTTGTCCGGCGCTGGATCCTGATCCCCGTCGCCGAGCTGCGGACCGCCGCCGCCCACATCGCTCGCGGCGATTTCGCCTACCGCATCGCCGTGCCCGCCGCGCCGAGCGCAGACGAACTGCTGCAACTCAGCGCCGAAGTCAACCACATGGCCGGGATGGTCAAATCCATGCAGGACGATCGCGTGGAGCGAGAGCGACTGGCCGCGCTCGGCGAGATGGTGCGCCGGCTCGCACACAACCTGCGCAACCCTCTCGCCGGCATCCGCGGCCTGGCGGAGATTACTCGGACCGATCTCCGGCACATGGGCCCGGAGAGCAACGAGCTCACGGAAAATCAGAGCCGCATCATTACCGCCGTTGACCGCTTCGAGAAATGGCTTAACGAGTTGCTCGGCGCGACGCGCCCAATGACCATACAACCCGAGCCCACCGAAATCGCACGCTGGCTCAACGGACTGGTGGAGGCGCACCGCCCCATGGCCCAGACCCGCGGCGTGGATCTTTCCCTCGACACAACCGACACCCCACCCACCGCTGTGTTTGACTCCCGCCACCTTGAACACGCCCTCTCCGCGATGCTCTCGAACGCCATCGAATCGACCAGCAGCCCTCAAGCCCGGGGCAAGGGCCTGAGCGGCGGCACCGTACGTCTGGCGGTCCACTCCAATGGCCACGACTCCCCAGATGTGAATATGGGCAAGATGTGGGCCATTTCCATCACAGATGAGGGCACCGGAATCACCCCCGATTTGCGGGAGTCCATTTTCCGTCCATACTTCACAACGAAGCGCGATGGCAACGGCATAGGCCTTGCAGTAGCACTCTCGGTCGTGAAGGCCCACGGCGGGCAAATTGTGGTCGAAAGCCCTTGGCCGCCTCAGGAACCCGGTAGTTCGACTTTGTCGGTGCCACCGCACTGGCCAGTTGGAGCCCGCTTCACGATCTTCCTCCCCTTCGAGAGGCCTTATGTGGCCAACAATGGGGTGCCAGGTTTGGCCAACGATGGCCAGAGTGGAGCAGTTGGTGGCCAAGATCCTCGTCATTGAAGATGAAGAAAACCTCCGCTTCACGATCCGGAGAGCCCTGACCAAGTCGGGCTATGGCGTCACGGACGTGGCGAATCTGTCCGCCGCTCGGAACGCGCTTGCGACGACCGACTTTGACGTCGTCCTGACTGACGTAATGCTGGGGGACCACGACAACGGGCTGGACTTCGTCCGCGAACTCCGGTCGGACACCGTCGCGTTCGACGGAACGATTGTGGTAATGACCGCGTTCTCCAGCGTGGAAAATGCGATCACGGCGATGCGTCTGGGAGCGGACGACTACCTCCAGAAGCCACTGAGTCTTGAGGAGTTGGGGCTACAGGTAGCCAAGTGGATCGACCATCGCAAGCTGGCCCGACGTGTCAAGCTCTACGAGCGGCTGGAAAGGTCGCGGGAGCAGGAGCAGGAGGCCTTCGGTGAGAGCCCCGCTTGGCGCACCACGCTTGCCATGGCCGACCGTCTGGCCGGCATTCCTCTACCGGTTGGCGAATCCGGCTCCGGCGGCAACGCGCTCCCATGCATTTTGATCACCGGCGAGACGGGCGTTGGCAAGGGCGTGCTGGCCCGGCACATTCATGCTCGTTCGTGTGCTCTGGCCCGGCAATCCGGCTCGAAAGACGCCGCTGAAGCTCCTTTCGTGCATGTGAACTGCTCGGCGCTTCCGGCCACTCTGGTGGAGGGCGAGTTGTTCGGTCATGAGAAGGGGGCGTTTACTGATGCCCGCGAGGCCCGCGCCGGACTCTTCGAAATGGCCGACGGCGGCACGATCTTCCTCGACGAAGTATCTGAAACTCCGCTTGAGTTTCAGAGCAAACTACTCACGGTCGTAGAACACGGCGTCTTCCGGCGTGTGGGCGGCACCAAGGAGCGGCGCGTCCGCGTGCGGGTAATCGCCGCCAGCAATCAGAACCTCGACGAACGCGTGAAAGCCGGGGGGTTCAGGCGCGACCTGCTCTACCGCCTCAATGCGTTCACCGTACGAATTCCACCTCTGCGTGAGCGCGGCCAAGACGCCGCCCTCATTGCAGAGGCGATGTGCGAACGCCTGGGGCGGCGATATGGCCGACCCGGACGAGTCTTGTCAGAACAGGCCCGATTGGCCGTGATTGGCCATGACTGGCCTGGAAATGTGCGTGAGCTCGTCAACGCTGTGCAGCGAGCCGTGATGCTCTCCGACGGACCGGAGATCGAGATTGAGGATCTAGGACTTACCGATATGACACACGACATGCTTTCGTCGACATTAGCCGCCCCGACACACGATCGCACCAACTTCCTCCCGGAAGTTGATAGCCAAGCACATGCTGCATCTGGACTTACGTTCGATTTCGAACGCGGCCTGCACAAAGCGGCCGAGGTCGAGAAAGAACTCATCATGCAGGCCCTTCGCTTCACGCGCGGAAATGTTTCTCGCGCCGCGAAGCTGATTGGCATGCAGAGGAGCAGCATTCGTTATAGAATAGATCGGTACGGGCTTGAGCGGTTTGTCGTGGAGGTCGCCAATCGATGAGGCCTCGGCGCGGCTATCTCGGCGTTTGCACCACAGCGCTCCTGAGCGTGCTGGTGGCCGTTCCCTCGCTCGCAGGCGATACACGCGAGTTCGAGGACTCTGATCACGACGCGATTCCCCGACGCACAGACCCCTGCAACTGCGGGCAGATGCTGCCGGACCTGATCAACTTTCCGAATTTGCCCAACGCGAGGCAGCGCCTTCCGGACGTGAAGGCGGTGAACATCACTGCATGGGAGGCGGCCTCGCCGGACACCGATCCATACACGGGATGGGAAGTCTCGCACAACGGTGCACATCTCGTTCGGATTGATATTCGCCTGGAAGGGCTGATCAACCCGCCCGGCACGCTCGGGCTGAACGGCCTTCCGTACGAACCCTTCGTCTTCGGTACGAATCCGCTGTACGGCTTCATTGAGATCGATGTCGATAACGACAAGGACACCGGCGGCGATTCATCCGATGGTGACGCGCCGCTTCATTTTCTCGCCAACGCCGCGCGGTTCGGCGGGCTTCCGTCGGGCCCGATCTCGGTGCGTGCCGCACAGGGCTCTTCGGACCTGTTTGAATCTTGGACGCATCCCCCGCAGATACAGTTGAGCGGCGCGGATTGGATCATGCCATTCTGCGGATGCTTCGCCACAAATGTCGTTTCGCAGAGCACGCCCTGCGCAACCTTCGGCCCCGGCGCAACGTGGGTCGTTGAGGGTCGGTTCTTCCAGCGCTCCAGCGGGTATTCCGCGGCGAGTTTGATGCTCGGGGGCTCGGGCCCAGGCCGGTACGACCCAATGGTGCGTCTGCGCTTCAAGCATCGAATCGACGAGGACGAGACGACGGTGTCGCTCGTATATCCATTGGATCAGGTTGGCGCAGCTCTTCTGGCGGGACGAACTGCTCAGCAGGCCCAGGCCTTCGATCAGAACGTATCCAACGACACCTCGATCGCCGAAGGCGTTGCGGACCTTATCAACGCCGCGCAACGCCAGCTTCCTTACGTTTCCGCGATCCCTCAGAATAGTCTTCAGTTCGCGATCATGAACCGCTGGGCAAGCAAAAGCCCCGCCGCTGCGGTGGACATCACTCGCTGGCGCCCAACGTTCATCGTCGGAACTGCCTACTCAACTCCACCTCCGGACGGGTTCATCATCTGGACCGATGTCGGATTTGGCGTGCTCAAAGGCGATGTAAACGGCGATGGTGTGGTGGACGAGTTGGACCGGGCCGCGATTGTCGCATTGATCGCCGAGAAAGACGGCGGAATCGGCGATGCGGATGGTGCAATAGACGGCCGGATCACCCTTGGTGGCTTCGGCTCAAGCTACAGTGTCTTTGATATTGATGGAGATGGGTTCATCGGTCCTTTGGATGTGGCGTTCTACGACCACATCTGCGCGGCAGATTTCAACCATTCGGGCACGCTGAGTGCCCAGGATATCTTCGATTTCCTGAGCGCCTGGTTCGATGCCAGCCCCATCGCGGATTTCAATCACTCCGGCACCGTGTCGGTGCAGGATATCTTCGATTTCCTCGCGGCTTGGTTCACCGGCTGCTAAGCCAATCTCCCCCCCACTCTTGCTCCATTCCCGCGCACGACATTGTGTAGTCATGCCGTCTGGCCAGACGCTTCCGCGGGGCTCATCGGCGGTTCGCTGAGCAACTCCGGCGAGAGTCCCGCCCCGGCGCGATTGGCGGCGATCAGTCGCTCGGCCTGCTCACGATTGGCCCGCGCGTTCGTGCGATCTCCCAGATGCCTGTAGATGCTCGCGAGATATCGATACGCGGGGAGATGCCCCGGCTGCATAGACACAGCGGTCTTGAGCGACAAGATCGCGTGCGGAAAATCCTTCATCCACGTGAGTGCGACGCCGAGCGTGTAGTGGGCCTCGGGATAGAAGTGGCGACGCTCGATCGCTGAGAGGCAAAGTTCCGCGGCGCGTTCGAGATTGTTCAGATACATCTCCGCCGTGCCGAGCGCAAGCAGGGCTCGCGGATCGTCCGGGTCCTGCTCGACAAGGCGCGTTGCGACGCGCTTCGCCTGCCCCCACTGGCGTTGGTGGAGGTAGACCTCGGCGAGCAGGAGCGACCGGTCTCTCCGGTCGGGCAGCTCCCGCTCCGCCCGCTCAAGAGTCTCCCGGGCCTCGTCCACGCGACCCGCGGCGAACTTCGCGCCGGCGAGAATCAGCTTCGCGTCGACCGCCTCGGGGTGGGCGGCGACTAGAGCTTCCAGAATGCTGCACGCCTCCTCATGCCGCCCGACCTGGTATAGACAATGCGCAAAGTTCATTGCGAAGCGTGGTTCGGTCGGCGACTGCGCGTGCAATCGTTCGAAGACCAACAGGGCCTCGGACGCCCGCCGCGTTGTCATCAATACCACCCCAAGATTGAACTCGGTCTCGCGTCGGACCACGTCAATCTGTGCCCCTGCGTTCTCTGGGAGCGCGCTGAGATAGCCCAAGTCGATGAGCTGGCGGATACTCTCGGCGGCGGCAACAGGATCCTGTCGCTTGCCAATCGGATGCATCGCCGCTTCGCCGTCGATGGCGTCCCAACTGAACACCCGCTCGGGAGTCATCGGACGATCCATCGCCTCGATCAGAACTCGTCCATCCATGTCCCCCCCGATGGGAAGCCTGAGAAGGGCCAGCGCAGTCGGCGTGATGTCCAGCAGGTTTGCGCCGTAGATCGTTTGTTGTTTCTTTATTCCCGGTCCGGAGCAGACGACTACGCCCAGTGGCCGGTGCCACGTGGCGTCCATCGCGGCGTGCTCGTCGTTCATGTTCGCCTGCGCACTCGGACGAAGATGATCGCTGTGGAATCCGTGATCCGAGAGCAGAATGACGGTTGTCTCCTGCCCGGCGAGATCGAGAATGCGCCCGAGCATCATGTCATGGAACTGATACACGCCGTTCATCACATGACGGTACAGATCGAAATCCCGTTCTGAAACATGGGCCATGCGCGGCGGATGGTGCTGCATGAAATAGTGGCCCATCACGTCGATGGTGTCGTAGAACACCATCGCCAGGTCCCAGTCTGGCTCCGCCTCGAGTAGGCCAGTGGCCACGGCATGCACCGAGGCGCATCGCGCCATGTGCTTTGCGATCAGGCCGATGCGGCGATCGGCGCGATCGACCAGTCGCAGATCCGGCACCAGCGGCAACAGGGCGTCGGCGGGCATGCCAGAGGGGTGCACGCGCAGAGAAGCGATATCCGCGGCGAGGTCGGCGGGGTGAACACTTCCGCCGGCCATTGGCCACGGCGCGTCCGGCTGGATGGGCGGGTTCTCCTGAAAGAGATTCGTGACGTTCACGCCGCGGATCGGTTCGGCGGGGTGCGTGGCGTACCAGTTCACGACGTGTGACTTCAGGCCATTCTGCGTGGCGATGTTCCAGAGGGCCTTGGTGCGGCGGGTGGTGGATGAACTCACACGGAGCGATCCGGTCTCCGTGTCCGGCTCCACGAAGTTCAGGATGCCGTGCTTGTCAGCAGTTTTGCCCGTGGCGATGCTGGTCCAGAGGATGGGCGAGAGCTTGGGATCGAGAGAGGTGAGGTCGCCGCGCACGCCACGTTCGATCAGACCCTTGAGGTTGGGCATGACGCCCAGCTTAATAAGCGGGTCAATGAGCTTCCAGTCGGCCGCGTCCCACCCGAGTATGAGAAGCTTCTTGGCGGGGCGATCGGGCATGGGGAATAGATCGACTAAAAAAGTGCGGGGGAGCAGATGAAGTTCGTCCTCCGGTGCGACACCAACCACGGGTTGGAGCAGCCACGCAGCGAACTCGACCAGACCGCAACCTCATGCTCCGCCTGTTCTTCCCAGGCGAAACTCCACCCAAGCCCACACGACGACGAGCGAGAAACGACAGCACCCCGGGCTGAGCAGGAACAATTGAGTCCTGGCCATGGTTAGGCGACGGAGCACGGTGCGCAAGGGAGCTCGGCGCGGCCTGCGTCAACTTCGCGGATTCGGTTTCGCGGCGTGTTCTTCCGCGACACGCTCATGCAGTATCGCCCGTGCATCCTCCCCACGGGAGCGGTAGATGCGTGCGAGGTGCCGGCGAGCGTCGATGTACTTGGGCGAAATCGCGACGGCTGCCTCCATAGACTGGATCGCACGCTCGATTTCTCCCATGCCCTCTAACGCAACTCCAAGTTGGTATTGAGCGGGAGGATGGATGTGCACCAACTCCGCCGCCATCAACGCGTGCTCGGCCGACTCTTCAAACTTGCCCATCCCGGCAAGCGCGCGTGCGAGGCCATAGTGACCCTGCTCGCTGTCCGCTTCGAGGGCGAGAGAGTTGCGGTACACCTCGGCGGCATCGGCCCATCGCTGCGTTGCGAGATACATCCCGCCCGCAACAAGGTTTGCGGCTACGGACGATCCATGTCGCTGGCGGAGCGAGGGGAGCATGGCCAGGGCGGCCTCGACGTTCCCCTCATTGAACGTCGCAGCGGCCAGCATCATCTCGCTATCGGGAGTGGTACCAAACCGCGCGTGACATCGCTCCACCGTCTCTCGACACTCCCGATGCATGTCGAGCCGCGCATAGCACCGTGCCAGCCACTGCACAAACCTTGCCTCATCGGGCCATTTCCCACAAAGCTGCTCAAGACTCTCTCGTGCCAAGTCGGCGCGTCCGGCAAACAACTGGGAGACCGACAGATTGAACTGAGCATGAGCGCGTGCAATATCGGCCGCGACGCGCTGGTCCCGCGCTGGTTCGGGCAGATACCCCAGCGCGATTAGCTGATCTATGGCATCGGCCGACATGTACGGATCCTGCCGGACATTCTCGGGATGCATGCCCGCATCACCGGGCCCACTCTCCGTATCCCACGAATCAACGCGTTTCAGTTCGGAAGGCGGGCGTTCAAACACATCGATCAGAACACGCCCGTCCATATCGGCGCCGATCGGGAGTCCGAGCATCGTGAGAATCGTCGGCGCGATATCCAGGAGCGTCGCGCCGGACACCTGCTCGTTGCGCTTTATGCCGGAGCCCCGCATCGCGAGGACTCCGAAGTGCCGATGCCACAGCGCCGCGGTTTCTTCCGAGTTGGGGTCTCGCCCCGTCGTCGCGGGGCGAAGGTGATCGCTGTAAAATCCGTGATCAGACACCAGGACGATCGCCGCATCATTGCCGGCCATCTGCATCAGGCGTCCGAGCATCATGTCATGAAACTGGTAGAGCGCATTCATCACCCCGTGAAAGAGGTCGAAGTCGCGCTCGGAGACCTGCGAAAGCCGGGGCGGGTGGAAGAGCATGAACTCATGCCCGACGACGTCAATCGCGTCGTAGTAAACGGCAAGCACATCCCACGGCTCGGCGTCGAGGATTGCCGTTGCAACGGCATGAACAGATGCGTTCTTCGCGAGCGCCGACATGAGCGTCTTGAGTCTTGGATCGTTTGGGGCAGACGCCGTCAGTTCGGCCAATCGCGGAATAAACGGGAGCAGATCCGCCAATCCCAACTCGGACGGATGCACTCGCAAGCGAGCGATGTCCTCGGCCAACTCAGCCGGGTGCACCGCCCCCGCAGGAATCGGCCACGGCTCGCCGCATTTGGCCAATGTGCCCATGAACTCCGCCGAGACGCACACGCCGTTGATTGGCTCCGCGGGATGCGAGGCATACCAGTCGACAACGTGCGTCTTAAACCCACGCTGACTCAAGATATTCCAGAGGGCCTTTGTCTTTCGAGATGTGCTACTGGAAAGGCGCACGCCCTCACCTTCGGGCAGCGGCTCAATAAATCCGAGAATTCCATGCTTCTCCGCGAGTTTTCCGGTGGCGATCGACGTCCAGAGAATCGGCGAGAGACACGGACGCAACGACCCGAGATTTCCTCGTATACCGAATTCGATCAGCCGCGCGAGGTTAGGCATCAAACCGGATTCGAGCAGCGGCGTTATGACTTTCCAGTCGGCGGCGTCCCAGCCGATGAGAAGCAGTTTCTTGGTGGGTTCGGATGAAGGCATCGGAGGTCCAGGCGCGATGGTACACCCCGACCGCACAAAAACAAGAATCGGACAGGACGCCCGCTTTCTAAAGAAAAGGTCAATGCGCCTGTCAGGATGCACTATGTTCGAGGCCGCGTCGAGACGGGTTACGCAGACCGATAATCTGCTTCGGGGCTCCTTCGACTAAAAGCACCGCAGAGACTGATGCGGTGTTCGCGATCCGATCATGCGACTTCCATCGCCTCCGAGCGACCTGAGTTCCGGGGACAAAATTCACTCGCCCCATATTGCCTTTGAACAAATGAAAAAAGCCCGTACCGTCATTCACGGCACGGACTTTGTGTTTTTGTAACAGACTTTCGCTGCGGACTATCCCGCGGCGTCCGTGTTCAGAATCGCCTTAGGCGCGAGACCGACGACGCAGCAGGCCGACAGCGCCGAAGGCCAGGAGGCCGAGGGAACCGGGGGCGGGAGTGGTCGCTCCGGCGTTGATACCGGTGTTCGCAACGCTCTCCCAAGCATAATCAACCAGCGTACCGGGAGTTGCACCGTTCGCGGTGGTGATGCGGAGCCAGCCGAAGTGCGTGGAGGCATCAGCGGTCGTGAACATGATGCCGATGAGCGCCGGAGCCGCGTTGGGGAGGGCGATGGTCGAACCAGTGATGTAGCTCGAAGCGGCATCGATGAGCGTGCCGGAGGACAGATTGCTCGCGGCGTTCGCTGCACCGACAATACCGCCACCCGAAGCGGGGAACAGCACCCAGTTGCCACCAGTCACCCAAGGATTCAGGTCCCAACCCGCGAGGGCATTCGAGTTGCCGACCGCGCCATTTTCCATGTTGAGATAGATGCCGGTGAAGTTGGCCGGAATGTTGGTGTTCAGCACGCCGCTGTACACGATCGCGGCCTGTGCCTCTTGAACGGCGCCCATGGCTCCAACGCCAGCGACGGCGGCCGCCGACAGCGTGAGCAGGTGACGATCAACCCGCGGCATCAAAGTCTTGGTGCCCGACGACGTTACGGAAGAACTGTTCATCTCTATCTCTCCTCTGGTCCTGCGTTTCCGCAGGACTATTCGTTGTGGCGCCCAACACAAGACGCCGTGTCTCTCTGATCACTCCCAATCCTCCCGCAAATGCCGGGATTACCGGATTTCGCGAGAAGAATACCCATGAACAGAACACGGGCTGAGGACACCATACACCAAATCGGGGAGTACCGCAAACCCAAAGAGCAAAAACGATCGCTTTGGGAGGGATGGGTGACCAAACATAATCCGTATCAATGAGTCATTTTTGATTGCTCTCGGACGTGAGGCGCTAGAGCGAGCACGTCATTGCAAGAAAAACCGGCTCACGTGAGCCGGCTTCGGGGAAATGGGAGCGGTTGGATTCGAACCAACGAAGGCGTTAGCCAACAGATTTACAGTCTGTCCCGTTTGACCACTTCGGTACGCTCCCGGGAATATTCAGTTGAGGGGACGACTTTACGGGGGCGCGGGGCGGATGTCTATGGGAGAGACCGCAGGGCTTTCGGTCAAACCAGTGACACCCGCTGCTACGCCTTGGCTCCGATCTTGGCGGGAGCGCCCATGGCTTTTCGCACTTCGTCGAGCAACTTGTCGATTGCAAACGGTTTAAAAAGCACGCACTGCAAACCCTCCTGGCTGGCACGCACGATCGAGTGGTGCGGGTCATAGCCGAATCCCGTCATCAGAATGACGGGGATTGAGGAGTCCATGCGCCGGGCCGCGGCGAAGACCTCGTACCCGTTCTTGTCGGGCATCTTGATGTCCGAGACAATCAACTCAAAGTGCCCGGTCGGCCGCTTGACGCTGGCCTCCAACTCGTCGATAGCGGCCTGACCATTGGAGCAGACCGTGACGCGGCAGCCCTTGCCGCGCAGCACATCGCGGATGACCGATCGAATCTTCGGCTCATCGTCGGCCACGAGCACGTGCTTGCCGGCCAGGAGCGGATCGATGGTCATTTCTGCGAGGGCTCGCTCAGCGCCGATGATGTGCTGCGGCCCGGCGGCAGCTTCTGTCACCTTGTCGCGAATCGCAGCGCAATCGGAGAGAATGCGATCGACGTGTTCTTTCAGGGCGGGGTCTTTTTCGGCCGCGGTGCGGAGCCAGTTGGCGTGCTCAACAATGTCTTCAAGGGGCTCGCGGATTTCGCCTTGCACGTTCACGGTGACGGTCTCGCCGGTGGCGGCACGCTCCACCACGAGCAGGTCCAGAATGTGCAGCGCGAGGGCGATGTGGTTGGCGAAGATCTCGGCAAACTGCCGGTCTTCTTCGGTGAAACCCGCGAGATTCTCGCTCTCTACGTTGAACGCGCCGATGATCTTGTCGTGCAAACGGAGCGGCACCGTCAGCGAGCTCCGGGCTCCGTGAAGGCCCATGACGTATCGCCGGTCTTTGGCGATGTCGGCACACAGGTAGCTTCGCCCGGTCGCGGCGACGTACCCCATGATGCCGTTGCCCTCTTTCTGGGCAAACAGCTCCACTTCCATCGCTTCGGGGGGAAGGCCGCTGGCCATCACAAGCTCGAGTTTGCCGGTGCGTTCGTCGATCAGGCGGATGGCCAGATGATCGAAGTGCATCAGCTCGTGGCTGTACTTGATGATTTTCTCTTCCATCACCTTCAGCCGCTCGGCGACGTGCTTCTTGCGAACGCTCTCGGCGTCCAGCCGTACGAGTTCCGATCCAGCTCGGTCGATGGCGTCCATCTTCTGCGCGACGCGTTTGGAATGTGTCACATCCCAGACCACGGCCGCGACGCGCTCGATCCGCCCCGGCCCGAGTCCGTCGAACATGCCGCGGACTGGCGAGACCACCACCTCATAGAATCTGCTCTCATCGGGGGAGGCCACATCAAACTTCTGGCTTCCAAAGCTGAATCCGGCCGCCTCTTGTTGAAGGATCTGCTCCTCGTACAAAGCTGCGGCCCGCCGACAGACCGCAGTAATTCGGGCCCGGGTCTGATCGTCGAATGCCTTGAAGCGATCGTTCGCCCAAATCAGAGACCCTTCGAGGGTGCAGATGCAGACCCCTTCACCGATGGCGGCCAGCGCGGCGGCGGCCTCGCCCTCGGGAAGTTCGCCCAAGCCGCTCGTGGAACCCCCATTTGGGGCGGGTTTGGTCAATCCGCCGGCGCTTGTGAGCAGTTCGGCGTCGAGCACCACGATCTGGTATCCCTGACTGGCAGCCCCAAAAACGCCACGCGGCGAGAGCTCTCTGAGTCCCGCCGCGTCAACCGACATCACCTCGTATTGGCCTTCAAGTAGGCGCGCAAGGTGCTCTGTAGGGACTTTGGTCCCTTGAACGAGGAGCAGACGTGGACGAGGCAAGGTCATAGCAGTGCGGGTGGTAGAGGCGGGGTGGAAATCGTTGGCCGTGTCATCGACCGCCGCGAGGACACTCCCTCATTTTAGTCATAGATGCGGTCGGTTTGCCGATGGGAACTCCAGGAAGGGGCCTCCGTACCGCATGCGGGCTCACCGGCGGCGGAGATTGGGGGGTTTTCGATCGGGGCGACCTACTCTCTCCATTCACAATGATCCAAGTGCAGCGTGTGAGCAAGTGGTTTGGTGGTACTGGGCGGTCCGGAGTCCGGGCCGTGGATGATGTTTCATTCACAATTCCCGCAGGGCAGTGCGTGGGTGTCCTCGGGCCAAACGGGGCAGGGAAGACCACGACGATCCGGATGATCACGGGGTACTTACCGCCTTCGGCAGGGTCGATCCGGGTGAATGAGCTGGACACAATCAACGACTCGATCGGGGCGAGACGGGTGATGGGGTATCTGCCAGAGGCCACGCCGCTCTACCCCGAAATGCGCGTGCAGGACTATCTGGCATACCGGGCAAAGCTATATGGGCTCGGCCGCACGGCGCGGCGGGCCGGAATTGGGGCGGCGATCGAGCGTTGCTGGTTGAAAGAGGTCGCGCGCCGGCGGATCGGGCAGTTGAGCAAGGGATACAAGCAGCGTGTGGGGCTGGCGGGGGCGCTAGTGCATTCACCGCCGGTGCTGATTCTGGATGAGCCAACCAGCGGGTTGGACCCGACGCAGATTCGGGAGACGCGTTCGCTGATCAAGGGATTGGCCGAGGACCGGACGGTGCTGGTCTCCTCGCACATTCTGCCGGAGATCGAGCAGACGTGTGATCGGGTGATCATCATCGCGCGGGGGCGGGTGCGGGCGGATGGGTCGCCCAAGGCGCTGGTGAGCCAGATTCAGTCTGCCTTCCCGCACACGGTTGAGGTCGGCGTGACGCCCGGCGGGCGCGAGCGGGTGCATCGAGCGCTGGCGGCCATTTCCTGCGTGGCAAGCGTGCAGCTTTCCGGGGATGGAACGGACGAGAACTGGGCGCGGTTCATCGTGCTCCCGAAAAAGGATGTCGGGGACATGCGTGAGGAGATCGCGCGTGCAGTGGGCGTGCTGGGGGTGGTCTGTCGCGAGCTGCGCCGGGCACAGCCAACATTGGAGCAGGTGTTCATGCGTGTGATCGAATCGGACGATCGAGCAGCCGAGAAGGAAACCCGCGGAGAACGAGCCGCATGAGAGCGCTTTCGGCCATCTGCGGGCGCGAGTACGCGTCGATGTTCCGGATCCCGCTGGGGTGGGTCGTGGTGTCGCTGTTCGTGATGCTCTCCAGCATCTACTTCATGGGGCGGGCGATGGTTCCCGGCGGCGCGGCGACGATGCGCGAGGTCTTTGGGGTGTGGTGGGCTTTGCTGCTCTTCCTGTGCCCGTCGGTGTCGATGCGTATTTTCAGCGAGGAGCTTCGCTCGGGGACCATCGAGACCTCGCTGACGGCGCCGGTAGCCGACGGCGTACTGGTTGTGGGCAAGTATCTGGCAAGCGTGCTGTTCCTGATCACCATGCTTGTGCCAACGCTGGTGTATGTGGCGGTGCTGGCGCTGCTTTCGCGCCCGGATTATGGGCCAATCTTGTCGGGATACGCGGGGCTGATGCTGCTCGGGATGCTGTATCTGGCCGTCGGCGCACTGGCCTCGGCGTGTACGAGCAGTCAGACGCTGGCGTTCCTTGGAACACTCTTCGCCCTGCTGCTGCTGGATGTCCTTCCGGCTCGCATCGCGCCGCAACTCCCAGAGCAGTTCGCCAAAATCGTGTACATGCTCTCCCCGAATCTGCGGGCGAATGACTTTTATCGCGGGCTGATCGATACTTCGCACATCGCGTTCTTTCTTGCGGGAAGCGTCTGGTTCGTCGTGCTGGCCACGCTCGTGCTGCAATCGCGGAGGTGGCGATGAGCAACACGGCCCCAACCCTGAGCAAGCCCGCGGCGATCCGCCGGATGCGCTACGCGATCCAGGCGATCGCCTTGCTCTTCGCGGCCACGGCCGTGTGCGCGTTCGTCGCCATCCTGGGGGATCGCTTTCCGCATCGGCTGGACGCCACGGCAACCCGCGAGCATCACCTTTCCGCCCGCACCACCGAACTGCTCAACTCGCTGCAAGGCCCATACGAGATGGTGGTGGCGGCGAACTTTTCCATGTTGGATCAGGCGTCCGCGCGGCGGACACAAGACGTTCTGGACAACTTTGCCCGCACCACGCCGAATATTCGGACGACGATCATCGACGTCTCCTCATCGCGTGGATTGGCGGATCTGGACGCTCTTCTGGCGCGACTGGTGGAACGGTTCAAGCCGGAGATGGAGAAGCAGCAGAAAGGCGTGGCCGCGGCGATGACGCTGGCGGGACCGTTGAACGACTCGTTGAACGCGCTCTCCAAAGACTTGCTGGCCGCCAAGGACACAGTACTAGAAGGCGACCCGAGTGCGGCACAGCTGCAGAGGTTCTACACGGATTCCGCAGCGGTTTGCCGCATTGCCGGTGAGGATCTGATCAAGGCCCAGGGCGTGGCCCGCGAGGATGTGGCCAAGACGGTCGGGCGAACGGCTGTTCCCGCGACGGAGGACGCGATCGGAGCGCTACGCAAGGCGCTGTCGGACACCATGGCGCAGATCAGCCACATGGGTGAGAATCTGGACGCGGTATCGAAGAACGCGGATGAGAAGATTGTCGCGCTCGCGACGCGTGAACGGACAAAGGCCCCCGCCGCGAACGCAACGCTGTTGCGGCGCGAGCTGGGCGAGGCACTGGCCGCGCTGGATGATCTCCCCCGCACGCCGATCTCCAGTGTGCTTCGGGTGCTGGAGCGAACGAGCGCGGCGATCGTGATCGGGCCGCCGGGCGCGGCTGGGACTGGCCGGCCGGGCGTGACGAGCGTTGAACTGTCGTCGATCTATCCGCCGAAGTCGCCCGAGGGCTCCGGAACTCTGCAAGTCGATCTGCGGGCTAAGACGGAAGAACTACTTGCGGGAGCGGTCTCGTCGTTGTCACGCTCGGATTCGCCGATCGTTGTCTTCGTCCATGGCAAGGGCGTTCGGATGGCTCCGGACTACGTGCCAGTCATCTCGATCGTGGAGCGCATGCGGCTTCGGGGAGTGGATTTCGCGGAGTGGGCCGCGGGGATCGACAACGATCCGCCCGCGCTCAAGTCCTTGGATCCGCAGGGGAAGCGGCCGGTGGTGTACATCGCAATTTCGATGGCCCCGGATACCGCGGAGGACGGGGCACGCTTTGCCAAACTCGTCAAGGGGATCGAACGGCTGCTGGCGGACGGCAAGAATGTACTTTTGTGCGAGGTGCCCTCCACGCTTCCATCGATCGGCCAGAAGGACGCCATGGCGGAGATATTGACGCCGCTGGGCGTGCAGGTGGATAGCGGGCGGCCCCTGCTGAAGCAGGCATCCGGACCGCGCGGACGAATCGTAACTGCCGACCTCTTCACGGCCGACCCCGGGACGGACCACCCAATCGCCAAGGCGATCAACGGGTTGACGCTGTACCTGCCATGGGCAATGCCCGTTCGGATTGCGGAGGGCGCGAAGGGCGTGCGCCCTGTGGTCATGTTCGACAATCAGGGGAAGACCCTTTGGGCGGAGTCGGAGTTCCTGAGCTTTCTGCAAACTCCTGCGGCTCAGCAGCAGTTGCTCACCAACCCGCCCGAGCCCGGATCCTCTCGCGACGATCCGGCAGGGCCGTGGCCGGTCGTTGTCACGGTGGAGCGGTCCGCCGCGGGGAAGGCCCAGCGCGTGGTGGTGGTCGGATGCAACAAATGGATGGCGGGGGATGTGATGGCGGCGGAGTCTGAGGTGCAAGGACGTCGGGTGCCGACGTACGCAGGCAACATCGAGCTCATGGACGCGAGCGTGTACTGGTTGGCCGGACAGGACAACATGATCAGCGCCAGCCCGGAATCGCAGCAGGTTCCGCTCATTCCCCCGCTCAGCGAAGCACAGTTGAACGCGCTCCGGTGGGGGCTGATCGGCGTGCTTCCGGCGTTGATCCTGCTGCTCGGCGCGGCGTGGCGGCTGCTGCGCGGGTAGCGTTCGCTAGTGAGCTGCTGTGCCGAACGGCCTTCGCTCCGCTACGCGGAAACACTTTGCACATACGACGTCGCCGAGCCCCAGGCGGCTGCACAAGAACATCCGATCCAACCCATCCGAATCCGAAATAGAAATCGTGCGTGCATCCGCGGGATTCGCTCGGAGACTCGCTCATCCCGGGCGTGTAAATCGAACAGGATTCCGATCACATGATGCGGCGCTTGGCCGGGGGTGATTTGAGAATCGGTGTAAGTTCCACGGTCGGGGGCTCGTGCTCGGAGCCCTTGCCGCGCCAAGGCGTGCCGCACTCGGGGCAGTTCAGCCCTTTGTGATTCAGTCCGGCGAGGTCGTACCGACAACGCCGGCACTGCATTTCCGTCGGGGGGCGCGGCAGGAAGCAGATGTAGTACCCGATCCCGGCGGTGATGCCGATGTAAGGCCACATGATCTCATAGAAGAGCACCGCCATCGGGGGCAGGTGCTCGTGCCAGGCATCGAAGATTCTGATCAGCGCCAACAGCAGGCCCACGGCGAGCGTCACGACTGCGAACGACGGCCACTGCCGACGCCACTGCATGGCGAGCGCCCAGACCAGAACGGCAAAGATTGGGAAAATGAGCACGGGGGCGGCCTGTACCTGAACGACCGGATCATTGTAGTTCGCGGGGCGGCACGTCGGCACCCGTGAATCACTGGGTGCCATGCCCGAAGGGGACTACTTGCCGGCTTTGAAAAACGTCCGCAGCGACTCGTAGATGTCGTCGCGGGAGTTCACCCTGCTAGTGACGACTTTCTCCGCATTGGCGGCGGCCGGGCCATCGCCGCCTGCGAATGACTCGCGCAGCACGTTGATGAAGCTCCCGGAGCCGTACGGACTGGCGACCTGGCAGTAGCCGAACATGTTGGCCTTGGGCAGGAGGCCCTTCTCGACGCACTGGATGCAGGTGCGATTATCGCTCTCGGAGGAGTTGTCCCCGTCGGAAAAGTGGAAGAGGTAGATGTTCCAGTCGCCGGGGTCGTAGTGCTGGTCAAGAATTTCCTGGCACTTCTGATAGGCGGAGCTGATGCGTGTGCCACCATCCTCGCGGATAGTGAAAAAAGTACGTCGATCGACCTCCTGCGCAGTGACATCATGCACGATGTAACGACTCTCCACGCCCTCGTAGTTGCGGCGAAGCCACGTATCGATCCAGAACGCTTCGAGCCGAACGAGTTCTTTCTGCTCCTCTCCCATGGAGCCGGAGACGTCCATCATGTAGACGATCAGCGCGTTGGATTGCGGCTTCTTTACTTCGGTCCACGATCGGTATCGCAGGTCGCGCCGGATGGGAATCACCACGGGATCGTCCGGGTCGTACGTGCCCAGAGCGATCTGGCGCTTCAGGGCCTCGCGGTACGAACGCTTGAAGTGACGCAAGCTCGCGGGGCCGGTGGGACGGATGCCCGAGTACTTGTCACGCACCGTGGTGATCTTGTGCTCGCCCTTGGGCTGGATGCGTGGGAGCTGGAGTTCCTCGCCGAGAATGTCCGCGAGTTCTTCGAGCGAAACGTCCACCTCGAGCAGGTGCTTGCCGGGCTGGTCGCCGCCGGCGCTCTTGCCCTTGCCGGGCGAATCTCCCTCGTTGCCCTCGCCCATGCCGACACCGCCGGAGTTGTCGCCATAACGGAAGGTGGGAATGTCGATGTCGTGGACAGGGACGGAAACGAAGCGTCCGTTCTCCTGACCGACAAAGTCGCCGCGCGAGATGAACTTCTTCAGGTCGCGCCGAATCTTGCCGCGCACGATGTGGCGGAAGCGCTGATGGTCCTGTTCGATCTTGTTCACCATGGCGCCAGGAGCCCTCCTGCCTACGCGACAACGGCCTGCGGAGTGTGCATCGGCCCACTCCGGGATGCGCTGGACGAATCCTCCCTGCGTCGGCTCTGTCGACGGGGAAAGAACGGTCGCCCGCTGCGCCGCGGGTCGCCGCGGCTGTGTTATCGGATCACCGACCCCGACCGGACCTCCAAACCCTGATACGCCCTGGTTGGGTGGCAAGTTTCCCCCTGCTCAGGGCATACCTCGATTATGACGTTTTTCGGCGCAGGTGCCGAAACACCCAGAGGGTGCTGACGATTCCCACGGGCAGCGCACAGCAGATCTCGGAGGCGCGGCAGATGATGTCCACTGTCAGCCCGGGGACGGCGGCCGCGGTCCCGAGCACGCCCGGGGCAGGGCGAAGGACGCCAGAAGTCACGCCCACCGCCCATTCGCGCAGGCCGAACTGGATGGGGGACTGGCCGGCGATCTGGCTGACGCACGCGACGACCACGCAGACACCAACGGGCTGCTCGTGCGCGATCAGTTTGAATGCCAGCGAATAGCGAAGAGCCCAGACACCGGTATCAAGGATGCGAAGCACGACCGCGAGCAAGGCGGCCGTTTGCATCCCCAGGCCGGGACGACGGGCTCGCCGATTTCGCCAAGCCAGCGTGAACCCTGGAATCAGGGCGAGCATAAATACCATCGCACCGACCGGAAACAGCACCCCCCAAGGCACTTGGGATCGAAGCTCACGATCGAACGCAAGCTGCACGCCAAGTACAATCGCGATGCCCACGCCTCCCGTGAGCAGGGCAGTTCCGGTTACCAGCAGAGACGTCGCCACGGGGATGCCACTGATGGCCTTGTGATAGGCGATGCGCCCCACCAACCCGGGCTTGAAAGGGAGCATATTGAGCAGCCACGCGCTCCCGATCAGTGCGCTCATTTCCCAAGGGCCAACCCTGCCGAATGGCCGCGTTAGCGTCCAAAATATTGCGGAAGTGATCGCCCAGTTCACCAGCGGAAGCAGCAGGATCGCGAGAATGAGCCAAGGGGATGCCGTCTGCACCGCCGACCAACTGTGCTCCAACTCGTCGCGATGCCCGGATAGTGCAACCAATGCGGCCGCGAGCAGAAGAGCCCCGAGCACAAACCCAATCGCTCGAAGCATGCCCGACGATCTCGGATTGGAGATCGGTGCGGGAACGTCGCCCGTGGGCTCAACGCTCGACATTCAAGGGGTGCCCGGAACAGGATTCGGATCGGGCGGGAGGGATGGTGAGACGACAACCACGGGCCGAGTGCCGGCGGCCACGGCCGCAGCGGCAGAGATCGCTGGCGTCGGCGGCGAGTCTGGGCCGGGCTTGGACGCATCGGCCGGCCTCGCACTGCCGGGGCCGATGAGATCCGGCCAGACCAGCCGCGCCGTGGCGATGCAGTTGGTGCCGGCCTCGAGGCGGTCCTTCACGATTTGAGCGAGCGCGGTCAAACGGGTGGACTTGAGAACGTTCGGGGAAGAAAAGATCGGGTCCTTCGGGTCATACACCCGCACGGCGAGCTCGACGGCGAGCACGTCTTCGTCCGAATCCTGCGCGGCGACCACGTCGATGCGATGCCCTTGGGGTAGATTCGTCGGAGCGGAAGAGGGCAACAAGCAGAGTGCAAGCAGTTTCGAAGCCCGCTGCAGCCCGCCATTGGCCGAGCGCTTGGCGAGTGATTCCATCATGGCGTCGATGTCGGAGCCGGTCAGGGTCGTGACAATGACTTTGCTCTGGGCCATCTGGAGTTTGAGCGAGAGAAGCACGTCGGCGATCTCGCTCGGGCCGCCGGTCTGGATGCCGTATTTCAGAGCATCAGGGACGGCTTCTGCACGATTGGGAAGCTTCCGCATCAGCGGGGCGACATCCGCTGCGAGCATGTTCGGCGCCGCGTCGTAGATCCGCTGAGGCGAGAGTTCGAAGCCCTGGAGGACGCGCCAGCGCACACGCCCCTGACGCGGCAGGGCGAACTCCATGTCGGCGCTCAGCGGGCCGAGATCGGGCCAGACAATGATGTCGAAGGACTCGTTGGGAAGCAGCCGCAGCCGACGATCGATGTTCGCCACCCAGGCCAAGTCGGCCGTAGGCATTCGGTCCGCACCGATATCCACGCTCGGGGCGAACAGGAGCCGCGAGCAGATCGGCTTGTCCGGACCGACGGCCATGGGCATCGGTGATGTGTTTCGCAAAGTGACACGCACGGGCGTGCGATCGGTCGGGACGATTTCCTTGCGCAGAGCGCTCACTTCGAGCGACATGACGCGCCGGGGATCGTCGACCATTCCGTCAAGCCACTGCGGCACACCGGCCGCATCTTGCTCCAGCGCGCGTGCCACGTCAGAGACGGCGGGACGCTCGCGTGTGAGCGCCTGGTATCGAGACGCGGCGAACGCGCCCACAAAGTCGCCCGGCTCACGACGCACGATCTCGGCGTACCTGACGATTGCGGTGTTGGGGTCCTGGCGATCCTCCGCGGCCAACGCGTGGCCAAGGGCGGCGAGCGGGTCGGAGGGAGCCAGCGCCCCCAGCGTGCTTTCGGCCTTCTCGCGGTCGCCGGTACGCAGGAGATGCCAGGCGTCCAGCCGTGCGAGAGTCGTGGCATCGAGCGAAGCACTCGAGTGCAAGTCGGCGAGCGCCGTAGCCGCCTGATCGAGCTGCTGAGCGCAGAGAAGCCGGAGCCAGAGGAGGTCGACCGTCGCGCCCCGGGCGACCTCGCGGGCTTGCTGCTCGCTCATGCCCTGCGGACGGTGGAGGGGGTCGCCGGCATCGCGGGTTGCGGCATCGACGATCGCCGCAAACTCGCTCAGGAAGATGGAGGTCCGTTCGCGGTCGCCGAGGGACGCGGCGCAAAGGATCCGGGTTCGCTCCCTGATGAGGGGGAGGTGAATTTCCTCCGGTCGGGGCACGCGTTCGGGGACGAGAGCACCATCCTGACCTTGCTTGCGCTGCTCGAAGGCGTTCAGGCGGCGTTTTTCGAGCCCATCGCTCAGGCGGCGGATGACCGCCTCGGCCCCCACCGCGCTCCACTCGGCCAGGTCGTAGGCGGCGTCGTCGACTTCGGGCACCGGCTGCGACTGAATGGCATAGATGCGGCGCTGCATCTTGGCGAATCGCAACGCGCCTTTGTACGCGCCTTGCGAGAGCAGCTCGGAGACGATCGAGTTGTACACCGACGGGTCGAACGGATCGGCCATCAGAACGTAGAAAAGTGCGTCCAGGCGTCCCGTCGGGTCCTTGGCGTCGGGCGAGTAGAACGCCAGCGCGAGGGTCGCCGCGTCCTTGTTCGTTCCATCGAGCGCGATCGCAGTGGCGAGGCGGTCGCGGAAACTGGCCATCTCGCCGCGCTCGCGATACAGCAGCGCGGCGTCCAAGGCAAGTCGGCTGCGGACCGAGGTATCGAACTCTTCCGAGCCCTCACCCGAAATGAACCGCTCGTACACACTCAGACGCTGATCAGACGTCTGCAGCGCGGAGATGCTCGTGCTGATCACGCGCAACTGCGCGACCGTGTCCTGAGGATCCAGCTTCACGAGGCGGCGCGCGATATCGCGGATGGCGACAGCGTCGTCGGCGCCGGCCGCGGCTTCCATATACAGGCGCAGGAGCGTCTGGTCGTTGGGCCGCAGCGTACAAGCGGTGGCAAGGAGCTCCTCGGCGATGCGGTAGTCGCGCTGCGTCGGCGTGCCCACGGCCTTCAAATCCACCAGTGCACATCGTGCTACGGCATGTGCTGCGAGCAACTCGATGCTCTGCCCGCGTTCGGGCGGATCGGGCTCGGCGCGCAGCGAGGAACATCCGAATGCCGCGCCGGCAATCGCGGCGAACAGGCGGACGGAGCTCGCCCGCGTGCGGGTGGGAGACGCGTGGGTGTTTCCAAACGAGACCGGCATCAGACAAGACCTCCGATAACCAAACCGCCCAACCCGACCCAGGGAGCAATCTCAAAGGCGAGCTTTACGTTTCGGCTTGCCAAGGGGAAACATCGGCCCGCGGCCAGCAGAAAGACGAAGATACCCGCCGCGACGGACGTCGCGCACAAGATACTCCGCCATCGGGTATATACGTCCCCCTCGTGAAGGGGTTCGAGGATGAGCCGAGGTGCATAGCAGACCAGATCCCACCCCAGGAGTCCTGCCAGGAGGAGGAAAATGACACGGATCAGTCTGTGCGTCGCTGCCGTCACGGGCCCTCCCTGGCTCGCCGGTGGGTGCAGGATCCGTCGAGACCGAGAGCATATCGCAAACTCGGCCCGACGGGTATGGAGGGGGTAAAAGGGGGATCAGCCGCCCATGCCCATAGTCATCAGGAACTCGGCATTGGTCTTGACCTTGGTCAGGCGGCTCTTCATCAACTCCATGGCCTCGACGACGTTCATGTCCGCCAGAACCTTGCGAAGGCGGTAGACCAACTCCAGTTCCTTACGGTCCATCAGGAGTTCCTCGCGGCGGGTGCCGGAGGCAGCGACGTCGATGCAGGGGTAGATGCGCTTGTCCATCAGCTTGCGGTCCAGGTGGAGCTCGCTGTTGCCGGTGCCCTTGAACTCCTCGAAGATGACCTCGTCCATCTTGGAACCTGTGTCGGTGAGTGCGGTGCCGATGATGGTGAGCGAGCCGCCGTTCTCGATCGCACGGGCCGCACCGAAGAACTTCTTGGGACGCTGGAGCGCGCCCGCATCAATACCGCCGGACATGATGCGCCCGGAATGGGGCATCTCGGAGTTGTGAGCGCGGGCGAGACGTGTGATCGAGTCCAGCAGAATGACGACGTCGTCGCCGAACTCGACCATCCGCTTGGCCTTCTCTATCACCATCTCGGCGACCTGCACGTGTCGCGAGGCCTGCTCGTCGAACGTGCTGGCCACGACCTCAACGGCCGGGGAGGTGTTCCGCCGGAAATCCGTGACTTCCTCGGGCCGCTCGTCCACAAGCAGGACGATGATCTTGACATCCGGGTAGTTCTTGGCGATCGCCTTGGTGATCTTCTGGAGCAACACCGTCTTGCCGGTACGCGGCGGAGCGACGATCAGGGCGCGCTGGCCCTTGCCCAGCGGGGCGACCAAATCGATGATGCGGCACTCGATCTCGCTCGGCTCGGTCTCGAGGATGAACCGCTCCTCGGGATGCAGAGGAGTGAGGTCCTCGAAGTTGCTGATTTTGTGAATCTGCCCGGGCGGATGAGAGTTGACCTCATCGACACGGAGCAGCGCGAAGTACCGTTCGTTCTCCTTCGGCGGTCGGATGAAGCCGCGCACGACCATGCCCTTCTTCAGCCCGTAGCGCCGGATCTGCGTCGGGGAGACGTAGATGTCGTCCGGGCCGGAGAGGTAGGACTGCTCGGGAGATCGCAGGAAGCCGAACTTGTCGGGCATGATCTCCAGTGTGCCCTCGCCGACCATAAGACCTTGCTTGGCGGCGCGGGCTTTGAGAATCTTGAAGATCAGTTCCTGCTTGGGGATCTGGTGGAAGTCCTCCAGCCCGGAGTCGGTGGCAACCTTGTGCAGCTTTTCGATGTCCATGCGCTGCAACTGCGCGATGGAAAGCTGATTCTTCAGCGTGGCCGGATCGATCTTGGCCGCGACTTTTTCCATCTCGGCGGCTTCCCGCTCGAGCTCGTCATCAGTCGGGAGCATGAAGTCGAGCGGACGGTGCCATTGGCCACCCCCACCACCACCTCCTCCGCCACCTCCTCCGCTCGGTCCGCTGCCACCGCCGCCGCCCGGACCATCAAATCCCCCGCCGCCGCGGCGACGCTTCTTCTTGCGGCGGCGACCAAAGCCGCCATCGTTTCCGCCGAAGCCGCCTCCATCGCGGTGGCCACCCTGGAACTGTTGTTGGCCGCCAAACCCGCCCCCACCACCGCCATCACGATGTCCGCTCGGTCCACCCGAACCACCGTGACCGCCCTGACCTCCTTGTCCCCCCTGCCCACCTTGGCCTCCGTGGCCGCCGCGGTCCTGCTGATGCTGTTGTCCGCCACCGTGGCCGCCTTGGCCCCCATGGCTCCCCTGGTTCCCTTGCCCACTGTGGCCGCCCTGCGACGGACCGTATCCGCCACCCTGCTGCCCACCGCCGCCGCTCTGTTGCCCGCCGCCGCCTTGCTGGCCGGGCCCACCCTGGCCATTGAAGCGATCGGGGCGTTGCTCGGGCCGATTGTCCGGACGCTGGTCCGGGCGCGGCTCAGGACGAAACTCGGGGCGCGGTTCCGGGCGCGCCATAGGTGGAGCGGGCGGGGGCGCGGCCGGCGCAGGCGCCGGTGCTGCGGCCTCGGGTTTTCCAGCGCGACCTCGCGACTTAGACCCGGACTTGGACTCCGAACGCTCTTCGGCGACGTTGGTCTGCTTGGCCATACGGCTCCGCTTCTGCACTTTCACGTGTCAAACTCTTTTGGAAAGAAAGAGCGATGCGCCGAACGGCGATCGCACATGCGTGGAATGCTCCGGGGCCGGCTGGCAGACGCTTCCCACGTCGACCGGCACGCCACCGAAAACGCAACTGATCTGCCAAGGTCAGCGCTCAGAACGCACTGGACCGACCCGGCATTAAGAACGATTGAATGCGGGCTTGGGCCCGATGGCTCCCCCCACCCACTGCATTTCGATAGGAGACACACCCCGCCCCTTGCGATGAACTATAGCACGGAATCCCGGAGCGTGCATCGTGGTTGATTCTCTGTACGCAAGATTCAACCTCCGGCTTCGATCGAGGCCAGAATTCTGCCCACCTGGGCGTCGATTCCTCCCAGTTTGCCGGAGTTTTCCACAATGTGCCGGGAACGGAGGCGCTTGTCGTCGAGTGGCAGTTGTGAGGCCTCCCGTCTGTTGAGTTCCTGCTCGTCCCAGCCGCGGGTCTGCTGGACGCGTTCCAGTCGTTGCTCGCGAGGGGCATCCACGAAGACGACACAGTCGCACTCGGTGTCCACGCCCGCCTCAAAGAGCAACGGGGCGTCGACGATCACGGCTCGCGACCCAGCGGCGAGTGCCTCCCGGATCATCGCGGCCCGGTCTTCGCGGACGATCGGGTGGACGAGTTGCTCCAGGCGGGCACGCTGCTCCGGATCGGCAAAGACGATGGCCGCGATCTTGGAGCGATCGGCCCGGCCGTCGGCGGAAAGGATGGAATCCCCCCACCACTTCACGAGGGTGTCCCGCACCTCTGGCCGATCGAGCGCGGCCTTCGCCCGGGCGTCCGAGTCGATAACGAAGCACCCGTGGCGTTCAAAGGACTTGGCGACCGTGCTCTTGCCCGCGCCAATTCCACCGGCCAGACCGATGACGGGGAGGCGTCTGGGAGAATCGTTGGATTGGAATGCGCCGGGAATCACGGGGGAATGTATCGGCCGAGCGCGAGCCAAACCTGCGAAGGGGGTGTTCGCTCGTGAGGCGTCGATGGCACGCCGGACCTCTTCGGCGCGATCTTCGGGGCGGGCGATATCGCGCCAGACGATCGTCGGACCGATCCCCGCCGCGCTCATGTCGATCGAGCCAAGTGCGAGGAGTCGCTGGGGGACGGATCGCGTGACGACAACGCTCTGGATGTCTTCAAGGCGAACTTCTGCTGAGAACCTGGAGAACACCCCACCCGCGGCCCGCACGCGATGGCGGGACAGTTGATACTGGCGGGAGTTGCGGATGATCGCGGCGATCACGAGCACGAGCAGAATGATCACGACAGGGCCGAGCAGGAGCAGCCCCTGATGGTCGGGCCAGCGGCTTACGGCGACCACCGTCCAGCATGCGGCGAGAAACAACACCGCCCAGACGAGAGGGCCGAACGCGATCACGATCACCGAGCGTGCCGCGGGGCGGAAGTCCGACTCCACGAGATCTTGGCTCGCATGGGCTCGGGGCACGGAATCGGGATGCGGTTCGTTCATCGCTCCAACACGCCGATGTCGGGAAGATTGCGGTAGTACCCGTCGAAGTCGAGTCCATAGCCGATCACGAACTCATCGCCGATATCGAAACCGGCGTATTCGACCTCAACGTGCTCCTGGCGGCGGCCCGTCGCTTCATCCTTGCGGAGCAGGACGGCGATGCGAAGAGACGCGGGGCGCTGCGCGGCAAAGAGACGCCGGATGAGCCCGAGGGTGCGCCCCGAATCGAGAATGTCGTCGACCACGAGGACGTGGGCCCCTTCAAGATCGGTGGGCACATCGCCGGAGATACTGGCGCCCTGCGACGAAGTTGCCGTGCCGTGATAGCTGCGGATCGTGACTGGCCGAATGCTCATCTGCACCGGAATGTGCCGGATGAGATCGGCCATGAAGATCATCGAACCTGTCAGGATCGGCACCAGCACGACGCTCTGCTCACCGGCGGCTCCGACCGCATCTCGAGGAAGCGTCGCGGCCATTGAGGATCGCAGATCAGCGGTAATCAAACGCCCCATCTCCTCGATGCGGGCGGCAATGCGATGACGATCAACGAGAACTCGAACACCCATGGTTAAGGATAGGGGGCGTGTCGTCGGCACTCCGGAATGCCGTCCCCGCTCGCCCTACCTCCCTGCGGGCCCCGCCACGATGGTCTCCAGCCAGATCGCCAGTTGCAGGCCGAGTTCCACGAACATCAGACATCCCAGATGGAAGAGAGCGATCAGTGTGGTCTCCAGCCGACTGCGCCGAAATGTCGCAAAGAGCGTTACCCAATACGCCGCTACCGCCAGCGGGAACCGAATCGCGTGTTCCAGAAATGGAATATCGATCGGAAGTCGAAGGGCCCAGACGAGCGCGAACACGCCAAGGGCGAGGAAGACCCGCGCCGAGGCGAGGTCCAGACGATTGAGCCGATGGTCCACGAACTTCGCCGCACACCAGAGGCCCGCGAGACCCGTGCCCGTGTGCAGAACCACGCGATAAAGTACCAGCAGCGCGAACACGAACGATGCACCCATCGCGGGATGCGGTGCGCTATTCACCCCCGCGGCCACCATCGCCGCGACCACCACAACCGCTCCGATGATCGCCACCGTCAGCGGCTTGCCGCCGGGCTTCACAAAGTCGGGCTTCACCGGCGGAGGTTCGATGATGTCCACGCCGGTCTGCGGCTTGAGCAGCTCGTTGGCCTTCATGTTGTATCCGCAGGACATGCAGACGACGGCTTCTTGCTCCATCTTGGCCCCGCAGTTGGGGCACTTGTCGGCGATGGCGTGCTGGATCGAATCGCGAGAGCTGGGCTTGGACGACGGCGGAGCGGGAGCCAGCGGTTCAAGAGGGATGGCATCGCCCGCGGTTTGCGGGTCCGGAGCGGGGTTGTCCGCGGAAGGGTCGCTCATGGGATCGCCAGGACGAATACACGGGCGGGATGCCGGCGCCACGAAAATCCGTGCTACCTCAGACGCGTCGGCACGCGCGCGAGACCGCCGCGGAGGAAATACTCCATCAACTGATCGCCGGGATCGACGCACAGATCGCTCTCGAGCGCGGCACGCTCGGAGTATGGCCGCTGCACGGCCGACCGAATCCATGCCCCGGCCATAAGCACGGGCACGGGAGTGTTGTCGTGCTTGCGCGTGGAACAGAGTGTGTAGTGGTCGGGAAGCACGAGCACCCGCCAACCCTGGGCGTCGGGATTCTTCTCGGGATCGCCGAAAGTCGCGAGCTTCGCGGCGATCGGACCGACGATGTGCGTGTCGATGGCTTCGACGGCGGCAACTTTCGTCTTCCAGTCTCCCTGGTGGCTCGCCTCGTCGGGGGATTCCACGTGGCAGCAGACGATGTCGTATTTGTCGAGCGCAGCGCAGGTGGCGCGGCCCTGCCCGGCGTAGTCGTTGTCGTGATAGCTCGTCGCCCCGGGAACATCCAAACGGTCCCAGCCGATGAGCACGGCGATGCCCGCGAGCAGATCGACGGCCGTGGTCATCGCGCCGCGCAAGCCGTAGCGATCTTTGAATGACGGCATGTTGGGGCGCAGGCCCTGGCCCCAGATCCAGCAGAAGTTGGCGGGTCGCTTCCCGGCCGCGATGCGGGCTGCATTGACAGGGTGCGAGGGGAGATAGACCCGCGCGAGCTCCATCAATCGCAGCAGCACATCCGCGGCCTCTTCGCCCGCACGCCCGGTGCCGGGCTTGGGCGCAGGGGCGTGGTTGAGCCAGGGCTGTCGCGGCATTTCGTGCGGCGGATAGGTGGCGACCTTGCCGTAGTCGCGCGTGCCACCCCGGTTGCATGAGGAATCAACGAGAATATTGCGGTAGCTCACCCCTGGGGTCAGCTTCATGTCGGCCATGAGCGCGGGCTCGTGAAGCATCCAATGGGCGAAGAGGCCCTCGGCGATCTGGCGTGCCTCCGCGTTGGAGATTGCGCCAGCCGAATGGTCGAGCATCAGCCCCTCGTCGGGGGTGCCGTCCTCGCCGATGGTCACGAGATTCACACGGAAGATCCAGTCCTTGGAGGCAAGGTCCAGCCCGAGCGCGGCGGCCTCCAGCGGTGCGCGACCCGTGTGGTACGTGCGCGGGTCGTAGCCGAGCAGGCACATCGAGCAGACGTCCGAACCGGCGGTATAGCCGGGGGGCGTGGTATGGGCACGCCCAACGCGCCCGACCTTGGCCAGCGCATCCAAATGCGGCGTGCGGGCCGCCTCAAAGGGCGTCTTGCCGTCGAGTGCGTCGATGGGAAAGTCCGCTCCGCCGTCGGCGATGATGATCGCGTATTTCACGCCGGGAGCATAGATGTTCAGGACGCACCGTTCGACTGTCGGCTATCGGGGCGAATGGCCGCCGTTGAGGATCAACGCGCCGACATCGATCACCAGCATCGCCGCTCCGAACCCGAGCTCGAATATGAATCCGCCGACAAACTGGAAGAGCACCAGCATCATCACCATGCCGACTAACGAGCCGCTGTGGCTGGCAAGAAACTCGCGATACGGGCGGATGAACGTGGCGACGATCTTCGACCCATCCAAGGGGGGGACGGGAATGAGATTGAAGACCGTCAGCACGATGTTCAGCCCTGCGCCGGTCGTCAGCAGAATTCGGGTGTTCTCGTAGGCCGAGGGGTCCGCCATCGACTTGCCGTACGTGATCCAGAAAATCGCCAGCACGATGCAGAGGATTGCCAGAAGCACGTTCACGGCGGGGCCAGCCGCGGCCACAATCGCCGTATCGATCGTTCGACGCAAACGCGAGGGGTTCACGGGCATCATGCCCCAGGCGATGCCGACAATCGCGAACATGATGAGCGACGGAACACCCATGTGCACGATGGGGTTGAGCGTCATATGGCCCGAGAGCCGGGGCGTATCGTCGCCGCATTTGATTGCGGCGTAACCATGCCCCAGTTCGTGCAGGCTGATCGACAGGATCACCCAGAAAACCCAGCTGAAAAGCAGCATTGGGTTCTGGTGCCAGAGTTCGGCCATCCACCAGCCGTGCATTCAAAGCTCCGCAGATTCTCGGCGGCGAAAGGAGGCACGGGCGGAGCGCCCGTGCCATGGATCAGACCGCGATCTTGTGTACGGAGGCCTTGCTGGCCTTGAGCGCCTGCTCGCAAATCTGGTCGAACACCTTCGGATCGGTGATCGCGATCTCGCTTAGCATCTTCCGGTTCAGCAGCACACCGACCTGCTTGGTGCCGGAGATGAACTGGCTGTACCGGCAGCCGCGCATGCGGCAGGCGGCCGTGAGACGCGTGATCCAGAGACGGCGCATGTTGCGCTTCAGGCGGCGGCGGTCGCGGAACTGATACACGCCGGCGCGGATGAGCGCGTATTCCGCCTTGTACTTGCTCTTGTGACCCGAACCGTAATAGCCGCGGGCGCGGCGGAGAATGCGCTTGCGGGCCTGGGTACGTGCTGCGCCTTTGCGAACTCGAGGCATGGGGAAAACTCCGTCTTGCGTCCGAACGGGGCGAGCGGGGAGGGGGATGCTCGCTTGGGGCCCGGCGGACTGGTGAGGTCAGATCAGCTACATAGACAGGACACAGGGCTACATAGCACATTCAGATCAAAGCAAACGGCCTCACTGCATCCATGTGCCCTCTGGCCATGTGCAATGTGCCATATGGTTCCTACGCCTTCTTCACGCCGTACTTCAGGCCGGCCTTCACACGCTCGGCCCGGGCCTCGGCCTGGGCCTTCTTGCGCTCGGCGGGCGTCGGGTTGCGGCGAAGGGCCGCACGGGCCTGATCGCGGCCACGCAGGCGGCGGAAGAGCAGCTTTTCAAAGCGCTTCGCTTCCGGGTTGGATGTCATCTTGTCCTTGCGCAGGCGGCGAAGGCGCTTGCTGCTCTTGCTGGAGCGCAAGTGCTTGCCGAAGGCACGGTTGTGGCGAACCAGACCGGTGGCGGTGAGTCGGATCCGCTTCAGACTGGACTTGTGGCTCTTGTTCTTCTTCATGCGAACGTGACCTCGCCTGCTTGGGTGCGATCCATTGGCTACGGGTGAGCCAAAGTCCGGTCGGGCGCAGGCAAGGCCCGGAGCCGGGTCGAGAGGGTAGGCGGGAGAGGGCAAATGGCCAAATTGCCAAAGGGTCAAATTGCCAAATCAGAACCGAACACGTCGACGGCGCGTCGAATAGCCCTTTCCCACTTGGCAATTTGGCCCTTTGTGAGTTGGGACAGTTGTCGCCCGCTCAGGGCGTCAGAAAGACATCCATCTTGCCCGCCGGGGACTCGTTGCCGTGGAGGGGCTCGGCCCGGGTCGGGTTCTGCAGTTTGGCAACCAAGTCTTCGAAGGGCTTGGGGAGCCAGATGTTGTCGCCCTCGGCGGTGACGGGCGTGCGCATCCAGACCACGGAACCATTGCTGACAAGAACTTTCTGCCCGCGTCCCTGATGGTTGTCCGAGTTCGCCACGGGATTGAACCACTCATGACGGAGAACTCGCGCAATGACCGGAGAGCGATCGGCGAGAATGACAAATGGCTTGGGCTGCTTCCAGTTCACCCGCTCGGGCGCGAACTGATTCTGGTAGCTGTAGGAGATGGCGTCCGAGCAGGTCCAATCCATCATGCCTTGCGCGGGCTTGCCGCGGTACGCGCTGGCATTGCCGGGGCAGGCCAAGTCGCCCGACTGCGCGTACTTTTCTCGCAGCAGGGTGAAGAGATTGGCCGAGTTCGAATGCTCCGGATGGCCGATATCCATCCACTGCGAGCCGGCGAGGGATGCGGAAGCGAGCGGAAGTGATTCGCGATAATCGTTCGCGTACGACGAGAAACCGTTGAAGGCGGTGGCGAGGCCCGCCTCGCACCCGGACTGGTGCGACATGCCGCGAACGGCATTGACCATCGGCGCGATCACGGCAGATGCGATCAGCAGAAGAGCCGCCACGGAAATCATGTCCGCCCAGCGGAATGACATCCGGGAGCGACCCTCGGCTGGATCCATGCGGAGGCGACTTTCGCCGGACTCGATGTTGGCCTGCACGGCGGCAAGTGTGTGGCGGACGAGGGTTTCGCGGTCGGTGGAACTCAGGGAGACATCGAGCGAAGACAGCACGGCCGCGTGCTTCGCGGCCCGCTCACGCACGCCCGAAGGGCATTTGGCCGGATCAAATCCCGCGGCGACGAGCGCTTCGAGCGCATCCTCATCGCGGGGAGCCATGTCGATTTCAACCTGCTCGCGACTCGCCCATGCAACACGCACCAGCGTGGCGTCGATGAGCGACTCGTCGAGCGTCGGCGTCGGCCCACAACCAAGAAGCCCAAGCACCGCGGCGCATCGCTCGGCCCGCTGGCGAAGTTCATCCGGCACCCTCGCACAATCGAATCCCGCTTCGCAGAGCGCTTCGAGCGCTCTCGCGTCTTGAACGCACAAATCGTGCGGGACAATCATCGCGTCGTTGGGTGGATCGGTCTGGCTCATGCGTCTTCGGGGGATTCGGGGGAAATGGGAGGGCTAGTCGGGTTCAGGGCCTGGTACTTCTTGGAGAACGCTGCAACGGCCGAGTGCAGCCGGGATTTCACTGTGCCGAGCGGGATGTTCAGCGAGTCGGCGATCTGGTTGTAACTCATCCTTTGGAAATATGCCAGAAGAAGAATCTCACGCAAACTCCAGGGAAGTTCGTCCACCGCACGCTGCACCGCTTCGTTTCTCTCCACGTCGTCGAGCCGCTGATCGGGCTGCGGAACATCGACTTCCATCAAATCCACGTACGTCCGGGCTCCGGAGTCGGGCCCGTTGCCGCCCCCCCCACCTCCGCCCGAGATTGGGGCGGAAAGATCGAGGGTCTTGCGGCGAGCACTTCTACGCAGGGCGTCCCGGGCTTTGTTCGCTGCGATTGTAAAAAGCCATGGCTTGAACCTCCGAGAAGTATCAAAAGTGTCTGCCGACAGGTGAACTTGGAGAAAAGTCTCCTGGAAAGCATCTTCGGCAAGGGCCCGGTTGCCCGCGAGGCGGATCAGGAAACGGATCAGATCGTCGTGGTGGCGGCGGACAAGTTCCTCGAACGCCCCGGCATTGCCGTTGCGATATCGCTGCACGAGCTGTTCATCGGTGGGTGTGCTCAAGTGCAGGTCCGGGAAAACGCGGGCCAGAGGAGGCCTGATATGGATCGGGAAGGGGATCGACCCGGAAGGCCCGGGGCGGACAGTTTACGACCCGCGGGCTGGAAGTGTTTGGAATGACGTCATCCCGAACAAACTTCCTCCGGTTCCCGGACGGGCTTCGGCCCCGATTTGAACGGCCGTTGGTGAACGCTAGCATCTCTGCTTCATTGGGATACTTCTAGACGGGGCCTCCACCCAGCCAGGGCGTGGGTGAAGTCCCATTTGGGCGGCGCGGCCGCGACGCATGAACCGGCGGGCCAGAACCCGCCAAAGGAACTTGAACGCATGGCGGTTCCGATCAGCCAAATGTGGACGGTTGCGTCCTACGTGGTGACCCAGAAGCTCAAGCGCAACAAGCGGTATCCGCTTGTGCTGCAGCTCGAGCCGCTCTTTCGTTGCAACCTGGCCTGCGCCGGGTGCGGCAAGATCCAATACCCCGCGCACATCCTGAAGCGCCAGCTCACGCCCGAGCAGTGCTGGAAGGCCGCTGAAGAGTGCGGCGCGCCGGTGGTGGCGATCCCCGGCGGGGAGCCGTTGCTTCACCCGCAGATCAAAGAGATTATCGAGGGCCTGGTCGCGCAGAAGAAATATGTCTACTGCTGCACCAACGCGCTGCTGCTCAAGCAGAAGCTGGAAGAGGGACTGCTCACGCCAAGCAAGTACCTCTCGTTCAGCGTGCACATGGATGGACAGGAAGAGCACCATGACTTTGCCGTCTGCCGCGAAGGGACGTTCAAGACTGCGCTCGAAGGCATCAAGCTCGCCGTGAAGATGGGCTTCCGCGTGACGACGAACACGACGCTGTTCGACGGCGCGGACCCGAACTCCGTGCGTGCCTTCTTCGACGAGATGATGGGGCTTGGCGTGGAGGGCGTGATGGTGAGCCCGGGCTACGCCTATCCCAAGGCCCCGGACCAGAAGACCTTCATGCGAGAGCGTGAGAAGACTCAGAGCTTCTTCAAGATGCTCCTCTCGAATCGCAAAAGCGCGTGGAAGTTCAACCAGTCGCCGCTTTTCCTTGAGTTCCTCATGGGCAAGCGCGAGTATGAGTGCACGCCGTGGGGCCTGCCGACGTACAACATCTTCGGCTGGCAGAAGCCCTGCTACCTGCTGCAGGATGGCTACGTTGACACCTTCAAGGAACTGATCGAGGACACCGAGTGGGACAAATACGGCCGGGCCAGCGGCAATACCGCCTGCCAGCAGTGCATGGTGCACTGCGGCTACGAGCCCTCGGCCGTGGACCACACGTTCTCCTCGTTCAGCGGGCTGTTTGCCACGGTGAAGGCGATGCTGGCCTCTTCGTACGTGGACAGCGGCCAAGCCGCGCTTCTCGCCGAAGAGGCGAAGAAGCCGCACGGACCGCTGGTGCAACTGGGAATCAGCGTGAAGAAGCCCGAGCGAGAGCGTTCATTGGAAACCGCCGGGGCCGTCTGACCCTCAGACAATCGTCCCGATCAATCGCTCCATCCGCACGCCGCATTCGGGCGGAAACTTTTTGATCCCGTCGGCCCGCAGGCCCGGCGCGTGATGAGTCACGTAATGGTCAAAGACCTCCCGCGTCGAAAACACATATTGCGTCATCACACGCGGGTGGCCCGAACCGTCGGGCTCGAAACGCACGATCATCGCAGAGTGCGCGCCGCCTTTGACCACCTGATCGACGTGCCCGTCCTCAAGCCAGGCGACGTACTCGGCCTCGATCGCCTGGCTGGGGAGCGTGGCGATCACCATGTAGCAAACTCGCTTCATGGGCTCACCGTAGCGGCCTGAACGGGCTCGGGTGGGGCAGGCGCGATCCGCACAAACGCAAGTGGTCCGATACGGCCGTACGCATCGAGAGCGCCGACGGCGACGCGATCCAGATCGCCCGCGGCCGTGTAGCGGAGCATCGTTGCACGTCCGGGATTGCCCGTGCCTGAATCACCGGGCACAACGCTCATCGTCCAAGAACCGCCGTGCCGGGCCCATACCACCCATCGCCGCAGACCTCCCGACAGCGAGTGGCCGGCAAATCGCACGACCACCGTCTCCGTGGACTCTGCCGGCACATCAACCCGTGGCGAATCAGGGGGCGGGCACTTCTCCAGCCATGGCATCTCCGGCGGGATCGCCTGCTCCGCGTACGGGCCCTGGGCTAGGGCGTCGGCGATGCCCGCGCGGTTCTTGGTGAGAGCGATAGCGCTGAAGTGAATGTTGCCCGCCGCACCCAGATGGGCGCGGTCGCGTGCGAGCGTGATCTGATTCAGAATCTCCGGCGTTTGCCAGACCTTGGCATCCTCGGGCTTGTCGCCGAGTTTGCTGGTGAAGTTCCCGACAAGGATCGGGCGATGCTGTGTGCGCATGGAGCAGGCCACCCACCAGTCGAGCAGCTTCGCGTACGGCTGCGGCGAGTCGATCTTCCAATACAACTGCGGCGCGAGATAGTCCACCCATCCCGCCGCGAGCCAGCGGAGCGAGTCGGCGTACAGGCCCTCGTACGCATCGAAGCCCTTCACACCGGCGGGGTAGTTGGGCCGCCAGATGCCGAATGGACTGATTCCCACGCGGACCCAGGGCTTGATGGCGTGCACTTCGTCGTAGGTGCGGCGGACGAACTCGTTGATGTTGCCGCGACGCCAGTCGGCCAACGAGGGCGTGCCCGCGGCCTCTGCATTCTTGCGATAAGAGTCATGGTCCGGGAAGGGCACATCCTTCGTGGGATACGGGTAGAAGTAATCGTCGAAGTGCACGCCATCGATGTCGTAGCGCTTCACAACATCGAGTATGACTCGAAGCGAGTGCTCGCGTGCTCCCGGCTCACCGGGGTCCAGCCAGAGTTCCTTGCCGGCGATTTTCACCCAATCCGGATGCGTCGAGGCGATGTGCGTCGGAGCGACCGCGGACTTCGCGCTGGCTTGCCGAGCGCGGAACGGGTTGAACCAGGCGTGCAGTTCGATGCCGCGAGCGTGGGCTCCGTCAACCCACTCGGCGAGTGGATCGAATCCTGGGGAGTTGCCCTGCTTGCCCGTGAGGTACTCCGTCCATGGTTCGAGTTCCGACGGATAGATCGCATCGCACGACGGACGAACTTGCAGAAAGATGGCGTTCAGGTGGAGCTTGGCGGCAGAATCGAGCATCCCCGCCATTTCCGCTCGCATCGCGGCGGCGTCGAGGCCGGGCTTGGAAGGCCAATCGATATTGGCGACGGTGGCGACCCACATGCCGCGATACTCGCGGCGGGCTTCGGGTGGATTGGGGTCGGGATACCCGCCGGTCGCAGTGCAACCGCCCAGACCGAGCGCGATCGCACAAACGGCCAACCAGACGCTGAGATTCAACCTGATCTTCATCCCGTGCGCATCCATGCGTGAGGGGCCCTTCCCGTCAATTTCCCGCCCCGAATCAGCCGACCACGGCTGGACACCATAACCTCATCGGCGCATAGCCGCTGGGGCCGATAGGCCGGGGGAAAACCTGGCTCACGGGCTGGAAACCCGCTCCGGAGCGCCGAGGTACCCAAGCATGCAATCCCCTCCCCCTTCGCTCGTTTGGCTTTGGTCAAGAGGTGCACTTGGACGACGCTCACGGACGAACGCCTTCAGCCGGTCAGTCGGCGGCTCATTCGCCTGCCAACGCCCGCCCCGCCCCCCACCCGGATTTGGCTCGTCTGTTGACGGCCGCGGGCGCGGGGGATGAGCAGGCCTGGCGAGCGATCGTGGATTTGTACGCCCGCCGGGTGTATGCGTTGGCTCGCTCTCGTCTGGGTGGATCCGGCGGGGGGGGAGGTCCGGGCGGATCGAGGAGGGGTCGGAAAACTGTCCGTGGGTCGGGCCCGTTCGATCAGGGGCACGACGCCGCGGAGGAGGTCACGCAGTCCGTGTTCGTTACCATCGCGGCCAAACTCGGATCAGGGGCATACGCGGAGCAGGGTCGCTTCGAGTCGTGGCTCTTCCGCGTTGCGATGAACCGGATCCGCGACGAGGTGCGCCGTCTGAAACGCCATGCGGAGCCGACAGACCCGGAAGCGTTTGCGGATGTGGCCGACGGAGCCGCCATCGGCGCGGCCCGGGGCGAGACGACGGAGACGGACGAATCGGTGAACCAACTTCGCGCGGCGATGGAAAAGCTCGCCGACGCGGATCGCGAGATCGTGGAACTCCGCCACCACGCGGGCATGAGCTTCAAGCAGATGGCCGAACTGATGAACGAACCTCTCGGAACACTCCTCGCCCGGCACCACCGGGCGCTTCGGAAACTGAAAGAACTGATCACCGCGGGCGACCCAACGCTTGCTCCCACAGGGGACACACCATGACAAACGAACCCCTCCCTCCCCAGAACTCCCCCACTCCCTTCGCCGGCGACGACCTGGTGCACCTCGACGCCGATCTGCGCTCGCTGGATGCCGCGCTCGAGATGCTCGGTGGGGCCGATCGCGCCGCTACCGATGCGTGCTTTGAGGATCGGATGATGCAGGCCACGCTGGGCTCGCTTCACGGCGTGGTGCCAATCATGGCCCAGGCGGCGGAGTTGGGCGCGATGGACCGGGCCGCGGCTCCGGGCGATCTGGAAGCGGTCGTTTTCGCCGGGAGCGTGCCCGCGCTGCGCGAAGCGGCGGGAACGGTTGCGGTGCCGACGCTGCGTCACGTCGGGCAGGCCGAACGCACGCCGCGCCAGCATGTGCGGGTGGTGCAACGAGCGTGGTGGGCGAACCAGTACGTGCGGCTCGCGGCCGCGGTGGTGCTGGTAGCGGGGCTCGGGATCACGATTCGTGCCACGCTCGCTCCCGCGGGCACCACGGGCTCATCGGGCGATCGCCTTGCGGAGCGTGTGAACCGCGATATGGACCTGCTCTTCGCCGCGATCGAGAACAAGCCCACGACCTCCGATGCAACCGACAATGCAGCGCCGAGCGATCCGGACGATCTCGCCAAGTGGCTGATGGAAGGGGCTTCCTCGTGATGGGAACGAACACGACCAACCTCGTGCGATGGCTTGGCGCCGCGGGCTGCTCGTGCGCGATGCTTCTGCCGCTGGGGCTGGCGTTCCCGGCCGCGGCGCAGAACTCAAAGCCCGCCGATCCACCCCCACCCACCGCAACCCCGGACACGCACAACGGCGACAAGTCCGCCCAGCCCGCGGCCACCGAAGCCGATCTGCGCAAGAAGGCCCGCGAGATCATGGCCCGCGGCCTCGAGAATCGCAAACGCGAGATCGAGACGCTTGAGAAGGCCCTGCGCCTGATCGACGAAGGCAAGACGCTCGACGAAGTACACGCGCTCCTGCCCGAACTGCCTCGCATCGGAGCACGCGGCGAAGGCCGCGAGCAGTGGCAACGCCGCATGGAGCGCTGGGGCGGCATGTCCGGCCCCGATGGTCAGGAAGACGTGAACCGCCTCGGCGGCCCGGGCGGAAATGCCGGTCCCGGCGGCAAACCGCCCACGCCCGAAACGCCGCACGTGCTCACGGACGAGGATCGTGCGACTGTGCGAGCGATTCTCGAAGCGACATCGCCCAAGACGCTCGATGGCTTGCGGGCCTTGGAGAAGTCCAAGCCCGCCGAGGCCGACAAGCAGTACACCCGCTCGCTGGACCGCATGCGGTTCCTGATCGATTTGCGCAAGCGTGATCCGCAGGGCTTCGCGCTCAAGGCCCAGGACATCCGACACGGGATGGAGGCCGGAGAGATCGCCCGCGCCATCGGCGAGATGGACAAGTCCCCGGACCCGAACACCGAGCAGCGTCAGCAGAAGGTGGAGGCCCTCCGGATGGCCCTGCTGAACCAGTACAACGTCCGCACGCAACTCATGCAGCGCGACATCGAACGCAACAAGGATCGCGCGGCGGAAATGGCCAAGGACATCGAAAAACGCCCGGCCCAGGCCGCGGAGGTTGTGGACAAGAACGTCCGCGAGATGATCGAGCGGGAACACCGGCGGCGCGAGAAGCAGAACGCCGAGGGCGATCACCACCCCAACGGCAAGCCGGGGGACAACCACCCCGCTGATCCCCCCAAGCATCCTTGATATTCGAAATCAGGAAACGATCGAGCCCGGCGCGATGTCCACATCCGGGCGCAGGATGATGACCTTGCGCTCCGCGCTGGCCGCGGCCGCCGCGTCCTTGGGAAGATCACTGGCCGCCAGCAGCATCCCACGGGACTCCTCGCCGCGGATCTTTCGCGGGGCGAGGTTGGCCACGATGATGATGAGGCGACCCACAAGCGACTCGGGGGTGTAGTGGCCTTTGATGCCGGCACAAATCTGGCGCGGCGTGCCCGAGCCGTCATCGAGTTGCAGCCGCAGCAGCCGGTCCGCGCTGGGGTGGTTCTCCGCCTGAAGGATTCTCGCAACGCGCAGATCGATCTTCGCGAACTCATCGAAGGCGATCTCCGGCTTGCTGTTGGGCAGGGTGGAGGTTGGCGCTGTGGCGGGAACGGCGGAAGCGGGGGATTGCTCGGACATGGATCTGGCCTCGTGTAAAATCCGCACGGTTATCGCACGGGAGGCGAGTGTACGCCGCGTGATCAACCCGCTCGTTTGTCGGGAGGGATCGTTGTATCAGGCCCGGCGGGAGTCGTCGGTGCGGCGCCGTTCTTCCCGTCACCGGTCGTCTCCGGCTTCACCGCGTTCGGATCGGCCACCCAGACGCCCGTTCGCCAGAGCGGTCTGGCCGCGTCCACGCTGTAGGTCGCGGTCAGTTCGGCCGGGTCCAGTTCTCGCAACATGGCGCCGCCATCGGCGATGATCTGCCCGGCCCACGAACGTTGCTGGCCGCTGAGAAGGACGGACTCCGTGCGGATCTGTCCAACAAGCTCGTCGTGCGTAAGCGTTGGGCCGGGGGTTCCGTGGCACGTGGGACACAGATGCACCCCGGTGCCATCCTTGATCGACCGATGCCCGCGACACTGGGGGCACACGGGCCATTCGTCGATATGCTTGCGAACCTCCGATGCGCCGCCGACGATCGGCAGGAGAAGCTTGTCAACTTTGTCCAGCAGCCGCGAGACCCCCGGTTTGGCCAGAATCTTGTCGGCCCGTCTGCCCTCGCCGACGCGTACGAAGCTGAACATCGTGGCGAGGTCGAACGCGCTCGGATCGCGCGAGGCCGCGCTGGCCTTGATGCGGCGCATGTCGGGCGTGCCCTCCGGGGCAAGGGTCTCGGCGAGGGCGGTGAGCCAGCGTTTTTCGTCGTCGGTCTCGGCGATGGCCGCGAGAGCGAGGCAGACGCTGCCGCTGAGCGTGGGATCAGAGAACTTGGAGCGGCGGTCCAACTCGAAAGCCAGCACGTACAACTGCCTGACGAGGCGGCGGTCCAGGTCATCCGCGGCTTCGGACGCAACCTCCTCACCCAGCTCGAAGTACGCGCGAGGCGTCGCTGGCGTGAGCGCGTCCAGACGCTGGGCGATGCGCGGCACGCGAGCGCTGCCAGCGCCGAGTCGGAGTGTGGGAGAGAGTTCCTCCTGAGCCGCCGCGGGCCTGCACGCGAAGGCCAGCACGATCGCGGCGATTGCAATAAGGCGGATCATTGCGCCACCTCCCCGAACCGCAGCATCCAGAGCCGCGTGATCGCCTGCTCCGTCACGATCATCTGATCGAAGATATTCCCGGCCTCGCGCCGCTGCTTGGCCATGTCGTCCATGATCGTCAGCGCTCGCACGCCCATCGCAGGACGCTCGGCACACACCATATACGCCAGCATCTCCGCCACGCTGACTTCCTCTCCCGCGAACGCCTGCACCGGGCCGGAGGCAATCTGCTGGCGGCTGCGCCGGCGGCGATCAATCTGGTCCAGCGACGCCGGAGCCCGCTCCGGCGGGGGCAACCGCTCTCCCTCGACGCGCCAGAGCTTGAACAGCGCTCCCGCGCCGCGCAGGCATCGGTCCGCGCCGCTCTCGTCGGGGAGACCGCTGTCCACTCCAGCCATCTGTGTGTACGACTCGCCGATCAGGTTGCACGCCTGATCGATCCCCGCCTGCGGGCCCTGCCCCGCGAGCAGGCCGAGCAAACGATCCACAATCGCACGCCGCGTGGCAACCTCCCACTCCGGATCGCCGATCTTCGGAAGCGGTGCGTGAGCCACGCGCGACATGACATCCGAAACACTCTGCACTTTCGGCGCGATGGGGAGTTCGTCCAGCAGCGCCTGCACAATCGAAGGATCGTCGCCGAACTTCATCACCACGCGCTGGGCCGCGGAACGTACCTGCCCCGGTGAGGCGAAGCACGCGGCCTCGACCAGCACTGCGGCGTCCACCTTGCTCAGCGGCAGTTGCAGGGACTCGGCCTCGACCAGTCGCTGCAACCGAACGGGAATATTCCGTTCGGCTCGAAGGTACTGCTCGGCCCACGGCCCGTCGCCGCCAGGGGCTATCGGAGCGGGCTGATTGGCAATCTTGCCGCCCCCCCCACCCCCACCCGGCCCGCGCCCGGGAGCGGACGACGGCCCACGCGGGGGCGCACCCGGCCCCGGGCCCGGTAGTGGCGTGGGCGGCTGCATAGCTCCCGGCCTGGCGCCGATTGCGTGGATCGTTCCCGGGATGTTTTCTACTTCGGTGAGAATGCGTGAACACGTCGCGCTGTCGCCCAGCCAAAGCCGGCGGGCCGCCAGATTGATCCGCACCGCGACCACCACGCGGGCCACTTTCGAAAGCTCGTCCTCACCCGCCGGAGCGAAGTACCCGCCTCGTGCGAAGCCGCGCCACTGCTCGAAGGCCTTATCTCGCTGCTCCGTCGTGGCCAGGCCCCAGGCCTTGGCATACTGCAGGCGAAGCTGGGCCCGATCGTCGGGCGACGCGTTCACCGAAAGCTGCATGGAAGCGTCCACGCCCTCCGCATTGGACTTGCTGGCCAGCACACCCGTAAGCACACGCAGGTCCGCGGCGGAGATTCGAGGATCGTTGAACCACTCCAGCACGCGATCCCTGGCCGGCCCGGCGGCACGCCAGCGGATACGTGTCGCGAGCACTTCCACGGCTTCGTACGAGGCCTGGTCCGCGTCCGGCTCCGGCCCATTGAGCAACACCTGCTCCAAACCGTCGATCAACATCCGCTCGACCTCATCGGCATCACCGCCCACGGCCGCGACAGCGTCCGCCCATCGCTTCATGCCTTCTGCGCTGGTGCGCGGCGCGGCGGAATCCTGTTCGTTCTGCTGCGGGCTGCGCGGGGCCACCAGGCGCACGGGCATCCGGCGCAGGATGGCCTCCGCGCCGCCTTCGAAGCTCAGCGTGCCGGTGCTTCGACCCGCACCGAGCGCGTCGTTCAGCGCCTGCGCAACGCCCGCCGCGAGCGACCGCGGCATGCCCCGCTCCACGGACAGGCGCGTGAGCGCGCCCGTTGCCCAAGTCGCGGGCCAGACCGCGCCGGCTCCAAGCTGCCCCGCTTCCGGCGGGGGAAGCGTGGCCCGCTTGCCAAGCTCCGCGATCGCGGGAGCAGCTTCGGCCTTGTCGGTCAGCACATAGAGAAACTCGAGCACCGCATCGTCGGCGGCGCGGCGCTGGCCGACGTCATACCGCGGCCACCAGTCGGCCAGCGTGCCGACGGCCTTGCGAAAGTCAGCGAGCGCTCCTGCGGGATCGGTCTTTCCCTTGGCCGACGCCGCGCGAAGGTCGCGGATCATCAGCGCGGCATCAACATATTCGGACTTGGCCATTGCCGGCTTCGCGGCTTGCGGGAGCGGCTTCTCTGATTGGCTTGGGGAGGCCGTTCCAGGAGAACCGCCATCCACCAGCGTGCCAGTCGCTGCTGTTGCGGACTTCACATCCGCGCTCGAGTTCACGGTTGGTGTTGCACCAGCGGTGCCGGTTCCGGGAGACCCCGGCGTCAGGAGGATGAGCCCAACCACGAGCGCGATGACCAGCACACCGCAGACGACGATTGCCAACACTATCTTTTTTACCGCCGCATTCGGATCGGCGGACTGGCTATATCGGTATTCAATCTGCCCTTCGTGCCGGGGGCGGCCCGTCCCATACCCATTCGCTGCTTCCGCAGGTCGAGCGAACGCGCGCTCGGGCAGACTCTCCGTCGGTGTCCCTTCATCCCCGGCAATCTCCTCCCCTAAGCGAAGGGAGCGGGCTCCACTGCCTACCCGCCCCGCGATGATCTGCCGCCGGACTCCATGATCGAGCAACTGTGCCGCGGCTGCGTGGAGCGCCAACCGCACCTCATCCGCTTCGGGCGTGTCACATTCCGGGTGCGCGGCGACGATGTCCAGGTGACGCTGCAACGCGCTCTCAATCTGTGCTGGCGTACACACCTCGGGCAACAGGCCGAGAAGATCGAGCGCATCGGCTTCCGGCGCCACATCAAGAAATCGAGGGATTGGCGAAGCGCGGCGTGTGCGGATCATGGGGCGCCCCCGTTTCCGCCGCTGCGGGAAGGCGGAGCCACGGTGCCGGGAGGCGAGGTCGGTGCAGGCACAGCCGGCAACTCGCCGGGCCCCATGGTCGCATCAAGTTCAGCGATCTTTGCTCCCCAGGGGTTCGGCCCTCCGTCGGGGTACAGCACTTTGTGCTCCCGCATCGCCGCCCGGGCCTTGTCGATATCGAGTTTGGAAAGCAGGTACAACGTGTGGTACTTGGCCTCGAACCACGGCTCGGAGGCGAGCTGCACCGAGTCCAGAATTGTGCGCCAACTCGACGCCGCACCCGCCAGATCACCCGCAAGCTCGCACGCCTCCGCAAGCCGTCGAAGAGACGTCTCCGTGCGCGGCTGGACAGCGAGTATCGTGCGGTCAAGCTTCATCGCCAACTCTCGCATCTGCACATCAGACGTTCGTTTGGACAAATCGAATGCAGCTCCTGCGACGGCGGAATACACGCCCAGCACGCCCGCATCCTTAATCTGCTGCGGGTCATGCCCAACGCGGTCGATCACCTTCACGCCGTACTTGACAACGCCCCTGGCCACACCGATCTGCTGGTCCGAATCGCTCACGCCGGGTTTGTACGCGGCCGCAATACTTCGGTACATCAGCCGCTCACCCGCGCTCTGGAACTGCGCGCCGGAGTCCTGAACTGAAAGCAATCGCGATGCGGCGGACTCCATCTGCTCCGGGTTGTTCCTCGCTGCGGCGATCTGCAACTCCCGAAACGTCAGTTCGGCCAGGAAGGGCTTGATGTCGTAGTTGTTGAAAGTGGCAACGCCCGAGAGAATCTTAAGCACCGCCTCGGAGCGCGCAACGTCCGGCGCAGAGACGCTGAGCAGCGCATCGAGCAGTTGTCTGGCACGTACAACGACGCGCTCCACCGCCGGGCCCGCCTCCTCCGGCTTGGACTCCAGTGCGATTCTTCGATCTGCCGCAAGCACCTCGTCGGCAACGGTGACGAAACGGTTGGCCGCGAAATCTTTTTCCGGTCCGCGTGCGGAGCGAAAACGGGTATAGAGAATCCGGGCCACTTGCCGCCGCGCCGCCTCATAGACCGGCGATTCCTTGGGAACCGCGCTCAACACCTTCAACGCCTCATCGTCTCCAAGCGCGCCGAGGGAAATCTGCATCAGCGTCAGGCGCGGGGCCTTTTCAGAATCCGGATAGTTCTTCAAGAAGAGAGCGATGGTCTGATTGAGCCGGTTCTTCACCAAGTCCGGAGCGCTCGGGTCTTTCGCGGCTTTCTCCAGCGCGAGCACGGCAAGCCAGAGCGGTTCCTCACCGGCGCTTCCCACGGGCTTGCCCACCAACTTCCACGCCGCGACAAACGCGTCCGCGGCGTCTGTAAAGTTGCCCGCGTAGAACAGAGACCGCCCATGCATGGTTGCCGCCCGCGATCGCTCGGCGCCGAACTGATCCGCGTCGGGCTGTGTGTCCGCGGCGGCGAACATGGCCGCGGCGGCGCGGTACTGGTTGGCCGTCTCGGCATCGGTCGTCGGTTCCTCGGCGGAGGTCGACTTGGCCTCGTGGGCTTTCCTCGCCAGGTCGTACGCCTGCAGGGCGCGCACGTAGTTCACAATGAATCCGGAATCCCCGAGCGGCGCGGTTCCGTACTTGGCGACGAGGTCCAGCACCTGCCCCACTTCCTTGCGGGCTACGAGATCGCCCATGGCGATCTTGGCGAGTTGCTCGATCTGCGGGCCTGCGGTTCGTTTGTCCGCTTCAAGCGTGATGACGGCCAGCAGCCGGGCCAGGGTCGGGGAGAGGGGGGTCAGTTCCGGACCCGCGCCATTGCGATCGGCCTTTCGGGTGCGTCGAACGAAGAGCTCGAGATCGGCCCAGCGCTTGGCAGCACCAAGCACTACAAAGCGGCGCGGCGCGAGTTGCTCTCGGACAGATTCGGGCGTCTGTTCCGACTCCCCCACTGCATCGAGCCAGCGCAGGGCTTCGGTGTCATTGCCACGCAGCGATGCGCACAAGCCGCACCCAACCGCGGCGCGTGCGACATGCTCATACTGGAACATGCTGCCCAGCACACGGTCGGGCGAAGGAGAGCGCCCGCCGGAAGAGTTCAGCAGCCATCCGAAGCAGCGTGTCGCGTCGTTGGCGGGCTGATCGGCCCGAGTGAGCATGGCGAGGTAATAGTACGACCACCCGCAGAAGTAGAACGCAAGTGAACGCTGGCGGCGGGCGTCGGAGAGTTCCGCCAGGGCTTTGTCCGTCGCCTCGCCCGTCTGCTCGACTTTCTCCAGCGTGTCCACGCGGCGGTGCGACTTGGTGGCGATGTCGTTGAACGAGGTCACCAGCCCCTTGAACACCCTTTCGGCCTCGGCCACTTCGTCGGGAGTCGCCACGCGCAGCCGATGCCGCTCGGCGATCTCCTCGGCCCGCGTGTACACCGCCTTGCCGAGACTCAATCGAAGATCGAATGAGTCCGCATCGGGCACCTGCGCCAGCAAGATGCGGGCTTTCTCCTCCCAAAGCTGCCGTTCGGACGATCCCTGCGCCGCACCGAGCAGTTCGACATACAGGCGGGACAATCGCTCGGCGAGTTGGACTCGCACATCCTTCGGAGTTGTGGCCAGCCGTTTTTCCAGCACATCTGCCAGCAGCCGCTTGAGACCGAGCCGCTCCAGATACGACTCCACTGCCTGCTCGGGCGCGGCCACGGGCTCATCGTCCATCTCCTGCCCAAGCACGCGCGAGACAGGAGCGAGCCAGAGCAACGCGATCGCACCCGTCAGGAGTATCGCGGCCGGCGCAAAGATGGAACCGGTGCGCCCCAGCTCAGCCACCCTTCTTTTCTGGCGCGTTTGTCGCGTCCTTCACAGGAAATGTCTGGGCCTTGTCCGTCGGCGCTTTGACCTCACGCAAGCGGGCCCAGCCCATCGCATTGGAGCGAGCGAAGCGATCCGTCAGTTCGGCTTTCAACGCGACCGCGCCGAGTTCATCGCCCAGATCGTGCAGCGCGACGGCCGCCTCGGCCAGCGAGATCGAGGCCGCGCTCGCGGAGAATCGGGTGAACCGCGACGGAGCGTGCAACAGTTGAACCACGCCCGCTCGCTTTAGTTCCGGATCGCTCTCCCGAACAAGTGATCGCCCAAGCCCGACGCGGCACCAGCACTCCACCCATGGCTCCACATCTTGTCGATCCGCTCGCGCCTGTAGGTTTCCTCGGGCCACCTTCCGCTGCGCATCGTCACCCGCGCGGGCCAGCACCACGTCGGCCACCAGCCGAACGCTCTCGCTCGCGCTGGAAACGGTTCCGATCTCCGGGTCCAATCCGGCCTCAAATCGCACCGCGGCACGATACAACATCGCCAGTTCCGCCGTCGCCGGCTCGGTGCCGAGAAATCGGTTCCACTCGTCATTCGCGGCAGCCGCATCGAGGGAGGCGTCGCGCAGAAAAACCGGCGGCAGACTGGTGATCAGTCCGGTCTGCGCATCAAAGATCGGCGCGGCATCGATTTTGCCCCCGACCCAGGTCGCCGAAATGTCCGAACCCATTCCCGGAGTGCCGCCGCGCACACGCACCCACTCCAGCCATGCCCACACCGCCCCCGCTTGTGCACCGCGGCGCAGCCGACATCGCACGAGTCCCTCAAAAACCACCGCCGCGGTCGGCCCCACGATTCCGCGCTCCCGCGCGACCAGCCCATCCAGAATCGGCTCCGCGGCACCAAAGTCGCCGCGCTCAAGTCGCATTCTGGCCCGCCAGAGCTCTGTCAACGGCAGCATCTCTTTGGCCGCAGCCGCGCCGTGCTCCCCCCGGACTTCGCGCACGCGATCCCAGCCGATGGTCTTCACGGCTCCCGCGACACCTATCGCAATCCCCTCCGGACCAACTCGCGACACTTCGCCTGATATCGGCTCGGACTGCGTCCTCAGGTACACCTGCGCCCGCGCCTGGCCCGAAGCCAGCAGCACCAGCATCGCACTCACGGTCGCGGTCCGTCGCATCGGCAGGTGGAAAATGGGAGAGCTCACTTGGTGCCGGGTACGTGGGCGTATGTCCCGCCGGAATCGGTCGCGATCTTTCGCATGGTTTCTTCGCCCGTCTTCTCCACCAGTGTAATGCAGTGGATGGGAATCTTCCGGCTGCCGACATTCACGGCCTGAATCCTCAGGGCCACCGTCGGATCGAACTCGCCGTCGGTCATGAAGTAGATCGCATCCGGAGCGGGCTTCATCTGGAACGCCAGCTCGAAAGCGGGCCACGGCTCGGTGCCGCCGAAGGCCCGCAGCGTGCCGATGCGGTCTATGGCCCACTTCTTGCCCGTATCCCGGGCTGGGATCCACTTGTTGTTCTCCGAGTTGATCGGCATCGCGTTGGAACTGAAGAAGATCACATAGAACTGCATGTGCTCCATCAGCCCCTGGATGGACTTGCTCAGTTCCCGACGCAGCGCGTTGATGCGCGACCCGTGGGGGCTCGGCACCCCGTTCTCATCCCAGTCCATCGACCCCGACACATCGCAAATATACAGGAACCGCGACCCCTTGGCCTCCAACCCGAAGAAGCTCGCCCCACCATTGCCGGAACCGCCCGCGCCCAGCCCCTTCCCGTCGCCAATGTCTCCGCCGCCCGCGCCGCCCAGGCCGCTCTCGATCGGGCCGAGGCCAGCGCCCGCGCCCGGGGAGTCCATACCGCCCGATCCTTCGTTCACCCCGGCCGTCGGCAGTTCAGGCACTTCCTTGTCCATCACGCTCGGGGCAAGAGCTTCCAAAGGGGCCGCATCCGGAAGCCCCGTGAGCTGTGCGTCGCTCGTGATTGTGAGATTGAAATCGCCACCGTTCGAGCCCCGCGTGCCGATCCCGGCGACACCCACCGTAACCAGCGCGGCCGCCAGAATGATCGCCATGTGGATCAACATCGAGAGCACAATGCCCATGGACGAGACACTGACTATCCAGTGAATAATCCGCTCATTCAAAGACATGGGGGTGCGAAGTATCGACACGTCGCCCGAACCCGGCATTCCGGGAATCATCGCGCCGCTTGCAGGCATCGGGATGGTGCGCATCTGGGTCAACCGGCTCTCCGGGGAATCCTAAGCAAACGGTACGGGTGATACGTGCCCCACGGGTCCGGCCTGCGCCAGCCCATTGTGCATACCGGCATCCACGCTGCCGGTCGCCGCACACCCACCCCCCACCCCCCCTGCCGCCCAGCCCAACACCTGTTCGCACCGCGACGGGGATCGGTTCTTGACCAACGGGGAAGCCCGGCTCACCCTTGAATCGACCAAAACACACGCCGACACAAGCCGGAAACCGACACTCGCCCTCCGCCGCGGCCAAGATCACGATACTCTGCTTTCGGGGAGACCCCATGCTGACCCACACCGATCACCCCGCTCAGACCCAGACACCCATGACCGAACCCAAACCATCCGGCACCCCCACCCCCTCCAGCGGATCGCCATACAAGCGCGTCCTGCTCAAGCTCTCCGGCGAGGCCTTCTGCAAGCAGGGCTCAATGGGAGTGGACGCCGAAGAGCTCGCGCTGATCTCCGCCGAGGTGAAGGAGGCGTACCAAACCGGCGTCCAACTCGCCGTCGTCGTCGGCGGCGGCAACTTCGTCCGCGGGGCCAAGTTCGCCAAGCAGGCCCACATCCATCAGGCCACCGCCGACTACATGGGCATGCTCGCCACCATGATGAACGGGCTTGCGCTCAAAGAAGGCCTGCTGCACATCGGGGTGGACAGCCGCGTCATGACCGCGATCGACGTCCGCGCCGTCGCCGAGCCCTTCATCCGCGGCCGCGCCATCCGTCATATGGAAAAGAAGCGCGTCGTCATCCTCGTCGCCGGAACCGGCAACCCCTTCTGCACCACCGACACCTGCGCCGCCCTGCGAGCCACCGAGCTCGAGTGCGAACTCCTGATGAAGGCGACCAAAGTGGACGGCGTCTACACCGCCGACCCAAAGAAGGATCCGACCGCCACCAAGTACGACAAGCTCACCTTCGCCGAGTCGCTGAGCAAGGGCCTCGCCGTGATGGATATGACGGCCCTCGCCATGTGCCAGGAAAACAAGATCCCCGTGCTGGTCTTCGACTTCAAGCAGAAGGGGAATATTCGCCGGGTCATGGGCGGCGCGAATCTGGGGACGATGATTACGCCGCCGTGAGGGGGAAATCAGGAGTCGGGAGTCGGGAATGGGGTTTCGGGTGAAGACAAAGGCCCTCGGATCGGACCCGAGACCCGATTTCCGACTCCCGAAACCCGATTCCCGATGCCTTTTTTGCCCCGACCGTGTCGCAACCGACCCTTGCAATTCGAACTGTTCTGCGGGGTCGGGTCGTTTTTCCCCATGGAGACTCACATGCGAACTTTCCTGTCTGCCGCGTCCGTTGCCGCCGCGATGGCTCTCCCGGCTCTTTCGGCGCAGGCGGAGGTTGTCGTCTTCCAGTTCAGCGGGGTGATCTCGCAGATCGCCGACTTCTCCGGGCAGCCGCGTCTGGTGGCTCCCATCCCGATCGGGAGCACGTTCACGGGCACGTTCCAGTATGAGGTGAACCAGAGCCCGAGCTTCAGCAATCCCAACTTCTCGCGCTACACGGGCGCGTGCAACTCGTGGCGCATCACGGTCGCGGGCCTGGATTTCTACTCCGCTCCCACCGAGGCCGCCGCGCTCGGCGTCGGCTTGTACCCGGGTACGGTCGAGAGCTTCAGCATCGGCACCGGCGATGTGGTGGTTCCGCCCGGATGGTCGATCCCGCACACATCCCAAAGCGACGGGTACGTGCTCATCCTCCAGAATGTCCCCGACGCCGGCGTTCTGGGAAACTCCACGGCCCCGCCCGCCACCCTCAACCTTGCCCAGTGGACGTCCTACCACGAGATCAGGATGGATTTCTATGAAGGCGTCACCTTCCCCGGCGGGCAATACTCCGATCGCACCACCGTCGTCGGCAACGTGCAGAGCATCACGCAGCTCCCCAGCGTGACGGTCACCACAAACCCGACCGTGCAGGCCTTCCCGACCAGCGGCACGTTCGGGGCGGGGCAGACGGCGACGATCCCCATGAACGTCACCGGCATCGGCACGCTCGCGCCGACGTTCCAGTGGCGTCGCAACAACTCGAACCTCACACCGGGCGGCCGCATCCACGTGAGCCCGACCGGCGCCCTTTCCATAGACGCCGTCACCGTGGCGGACATGGGCGTGTACGACTGCATCGTGAACTACGGGTGCGGCACCACGATCCTCGGCCCGGTCGCCCTTGGCGTGCAGGCCTGCCCGGCGGATGTTGACCGCAACGGTGCCGTCAACGTCGCCGACATCTTCGCGTTCCTGAGCTCCTGGTTCGCGGGATGTCCGTGAGGGGGAGGGGGGGGCGGCAGTCGGGTCTCGGCTAAACAACCGGTTGCCGTTGTGTCCTCACCCGATTCCCGACTCCCGAGCCCCCCTAATCCCGCCCCTCCGCGCTCCGCACGGCCGATTCACCGCTCCGGATGCCGTACCGGGGATTGCAAACGATCGATGGTTCAGAGCAAAGCATCCATGGTTGGGAGCAAACCGTCGACGGTCCGGCCCAGACCTGGCCCGGTTTGCCGCCAACCCACGAAGGTCGGGACCCGCCCCCGTCGTGCCACGCGCCCGGGTCTCTGCCCGCCCCCGCCCGCCCGCCCGGCAACCTCAATTTCCTATGGCAGCGGCGTGTCCCACGTGATAGTCTGGAGACATTCCAACCAATCAACCCTTTCCGGGAGCCCGCATGAACCGTTGTTCCTCACGCACGCTCGTCTGCCTCGCCGGCGCCACGCTCGCCCTCATCGCCGTCGCCGTCCACGCAGGCCCGATCGATCCCCCATCCGGCCCCGTCGCCCCCACCGCCAAGCCGCTCTCGGAGATCGAGCCGCGCATCGCCATCAACGCCGCCAACACGCCGGGCGACGCCGCCAGTCTCTTCCGAATCACCCAGCCCGGCTCTTACTACCTCGCGGGGAACATCACCGGCATCTCCGGCAAGCACGGCATCGTGATCGCCGCCGAAGGGGTCACCTTGGACCTGAACGGGTTCGACCTCGCCGGCGTTCCGGGCATGGGAGGCTTTAGCGCGATCGCTCTCCCGAACAACACGTTCCCGCGGACCATCTCGATCCGCAACGGCTCGGTCCGCGGTTGGGGCGACTCGGGCATCGCGCTCTCCAACGCCTCCAGCGCCTCGATCACCGACGTCCGTGCCGCCGCCAACGGCTCGCACGGCATCGTCCTGGGGACCGGCGCGATCGTCAGCCGCTGCACCGCCGAGAGCAACAACGGCTGGGGCATCCTCTGCTCAAACGGCTCGGCACTGACCAACTGCACCGCGCTCAACAACACCGTCGGCGGCTTGAGCGCCCAGGCCGGCGCTGTCATCACCGGCTGCAACGTCAGCCACAACACCGGCATCGGCATCTTCGGCTCCAATAGCTCCACGGTCACCGGATGCACCGCCTATTCCAACACCGGGTCGGGCATCTCCGTGGACACCGGCTGCACCGTCAGCAACTGCACCACCGGATCCAACACCGTTGACGGCATCCTCGCCGCCACCCGGTGTGGCATCACCAATAACACGAGTTTCGGCAACTCGGGCGCCAACTTCCATGCCACGGGGAGCGGCAACCATATCGAAAGCAACACCTGCACCGGCGGTGGTATCGGCTTCCAACTTTCCGCCGCCGGCAACATCCTCATCCGCAACACCGCCTCAGGCAGCGGGACGAAGTGGGCCATCGCCACCGGCAATGCGATCGGCATCATCGTGCTGGCGGGCACCAACCCGTCAGCCATCTCCACCAATGGCAATAGCGGTCAAGGCAACACCCTTGGCACCAGCGAGCCGAACGCCAACTTCTCGTACTGACTCTCGAGGAAAACGCCGCCCCCTCCCCCCCTCCCCCCTGACCCCAGAACCCACGGACAGCAGTCCGTGGGTTTTTCCATTCCACCCCCCCAACCCCCACCCTCCCAACCCCCATCCCCCCGAACGCCCGCCCGAGAATCCACCGCCCGGCACCCTCCAACGGCCCTTCAGCCGCTCCGGACACCGAACCGGGTGTGGCAAACGATCGATGGTTCAGAGCAAAGCATCGATGGTTTGGAGCAAACCGTCGATCGTTTGCAGCAAAGCATCGATCGTTGAGAGCAAACCATCGATGGTTTGGAGCAGACCATCGATGGTCCAGAGCTAACCGTCGATCGCTTGCAGCAAACCATCGACGGTCCGGCCCAGACCGGGCCCGGTTTGCTGCAAAGCCACGATGGTTTACCACCGACCCATGACGGCCTGCCGCGAACCCACGAGGTTGTGGAACAGCCCAACGATGGTCCGCAAAGCACCGACAGTCGCCCCTGTCTAGAATGCCCGAAACCTCCCTTAGGAGTTCGAATGGACATCAAACTAATCGCCGCGATCGCCATCGGCCTCATTGTTGCGTGTGTGGTAATTATTTTAGTGCTTCGACGAAAAACACGCATAAGCGGGCAGATTGATATTCCGGGCATTGGCACGCTACGGGGCTCAGCCCGAGACGATCCAAGGAACGCTTCGATCACCGATGGAACCGCTACTGGGGAAGTTCTCGCAAATGCCCCTCAGGGCTCGGCAACTCTCAATCGCGTTCAAGGCACCTCCCTTACCGCGATCGCTGGAGAAAACACCCTCCCAAAAGGGTGACCCCCGGTTCGCGCGATCGTGCGATACCGGGGGCAGCGACAATTCGCGAGTCATCTGGCGAAGAACAACGTGCCGTCTCGACTAGCATCTATATCGAAAATTACCAAAGTGGAGCGTCATCCACGATGGCTCCCCTCGGGTCGTCGGGGACTCATCAAGACTCCGCCAAGACAAACCGTTTCGTCGACAATGTCGCTCCGCTTCAGAAAGACACTCTTCGCAAAGCGGTGTCATTTCGAACATACGACGCGGACATTCCACCCGACGTGAATATCTGGGTAGGCAGAGCAGACGAACTGAATCTCATTAATGAGATACCGTCTGGAGTCATCGCGATCACGGGAATTGGCGGTCAAGGAAAGTCATCACTCGCATCACAATCACTTGAGCAGTGGCGAGCGGCGAATCCAGGCCAGTTCTGGGATTGGCGGGATTGTCGAGAGGAAGGGGAGCGTTTTCCAGTCCAGCTTGCATCGATAATCTATCGCATTACTCTTGGGGCCGTGGACGTGCACTCTTTGGCTTCTGGCAGCGGCGATGCGATTGCTCGCTTATTTTTCCGGCTTGTCAAGGATTCGCAAGGGCTACTCGTTTTAGATAATGTCGATCACTATGTTGACGTAGAGCAAGGCACGCTTAGCGGTCCCCTAAAGTCATTTATTCACGCAGCACTTCGTAGTCGAACCGGCTTTAAGATAGTGCTTACTTGCAGACCTCGTGTTTCATTTGCAGACTTGCTCTTCCGCGAGATACCTCTTGTCGGTTTCTCGCCGGAAGAGGCAATCATGTTATTTAGAAGCAAGGGCGTTCGCTCACAAGCGGCATCGGATGTTCAGATCTTGAAGATGCACCGAATGACGAAGGGTCATCCCTTCTGGCTGACAGTGCTTGCATCCGAAGTGGAACGCAAGAAACACGTTGTCGATGATCTTATCAGGTATCTTGAGGCCGGGCACATGGAGGACAATTGGATTCTTGCCATGCTTCGCCCAGTTTGGAAGACTCTAAATGACCCAGAAAGAGATATCATGCTGATGCTCTCCGAGTGCCCGAAGGCACTTAGCGAAGACGAGCTCGACAACATGATGATCGCCAAAATAACGAGTTCAAGCAAGATTCGAAAAGCACTTCGGGCTGTGGTTGCGTTCGGTCTAGTGGCCAAGAAATCGTCACTCAATCAGACGCCATTGTATGAATTACATCCACTCGTCAGACAGTACATAAGAGCAGACTTGCCTCCTCAAGAGAGCATGTCTTATAGTAAATTGGTGGCCGATTGCACTAAAAAGTACATCGTTAGGATTATCAAAGATAGTACGAAGACGACCCTATCCATTGAAACCTTCGAATTTGCTACCGTTAATATTGAATCACTGATTCGATCCGGCGATCGTGATCAGGCGACAAAGGTGGCGCTTTCGGTCATGGATCCGTTCTTGGCGAAGGGGCTCATTAAGGAATTCGTGCGGCTGGGTGGACAGATCTTGAATTGCTTCAAGTTCGACCAGATACAAGGCTCTGACACTCCCATTCATAGCCTCGCATTGCGAATGTTGGCGCTTTACGTCGAAGCGAACCAAGAGCCTGATGCCCGAAGACTCATTCAAGACTACTCACCCTGGATGCCCACGGACGCTCCATTTCGGATTCGCTGGGAATCAGAAATGTGCCGCCTTGAATGGCTCCTGGGCAATCACGATGCGGCGATTGCTCATGGCCGAAAAGGAGTTGCTTTGAAGCAGCAATCCGGCATTGACACAAAGGTCGATGCTGGGTACATGCTCCATCTTGCTCTGCGCGACGGCGGCATTGTGGACGAGGCACAGCGATACTTCTTAAAGGGCTCCTCCGTTGAAGAGGCTCTTCGTGCAACCGGCGATAAAGCCAAGCATACGGCCTCTGATTTCGGCAATATTGGCAGATGCTTATACCTTAAGGATGACGCCAATTCTGCTCTGCAATGCTATGCGAGATCTTGGGACTTGTTGCGAAGAGAAGGCACCCGAACTGACATTGAAAACCAAGGGTGGGCGGGAGTTTGGATCGGCGAGGCGCTGATTGCGGAAAAACAGTTTGAAAAGGCGGCGAAATTTCTTGCGTTTGCACGAGACCAATGGAGCTTTCAGCTTCCTATGAAGCTCCCACGAGTTTATGAGCTCATCGTCCGGTTACCTGATGGCGTTTCCGTTCCGGACGCCGCTGCTGCGTTGGAAACCGCTGATGCTTGTGACTTAGCTTCGCGAACGCTGATGCTGAAAGAAATTACTCCAACTGAAATTGCAAATCTGATGCCGAAGGAAGCTCAAAAGATCGATCCATCTCAGACTATTCAAAATTAGTGCGTTACCAGTGCCGCGAGCAGCGAGCCCCTTTCCGAATGAGAGGTCCCTTCTGGGTACCCCGGCTCTCGGAGCCGGGTCTTGGTCTGATTGATTGATCCAGATGCCCGGCTCGGAGAGCCGGGGTACCCAAGGCACATTCGCGGACCACGATCAGGGAAGTGTGCCGTCTGCGCCGTCTGGGCGGCCGTGTCCTGCGCGATCCGTGGGAAATCGGCTGAAACCTGTCCCCCTCGGGGTCGATGCGTGGATTCGGTCACTTCCACATTGTGCATCCGCACCAAGAACTGGAGACATCTGCATGCCACGAATCCCCACAAGCGTTCAGGACCTCATCAGCTTCTGCTCCGAGCACGGCAACACCTGGCAAACGGCCCCTACGGCCGTGGGCCTCTCGTCCGGACAAGTCGCTCTGCTAAAAACCCAGACCGGCGACGCCACCGCCGCCGTCGCCGCCCAGCAGGCCGCCCGCGACGCCGCGAAGGCCGCCACCCTGACGGCCAACACCAAGGTCGCAACGCTTCGCAGGACCATCGCGGCCTGCATCCGCTCCATCGTCACCTTCGCCGAAGCTGCGACGGACCCCATGGCCGTCTTCGCCGCCGCACAGATCGACCCCACCTCCCCGCGCACCCCAAGCCAGCCCCCGGGCCAGCCCAACACCCTCTCCGCCACGCTCGACGATGAGGGGAACATCACCCTCAAGTGGAAGTGCGTGAACCCGTCGGGGGGCAACGTGGTGTACAACGTCATGCGGCGCGATGACTCGGCCGGACCGTTCACGCAGGTCGGCGTCGTCGGCACCCGCTCCTTCACTGACATGACCATCTCCGCCGGCTCGCCCAGCGTGCAGTATCAGATCAACGCCTTCCGCGGCCAGATGGCCGGTCCCGCCTCGCCGATCTTCACCCTGCAGTTCGGGCACGGTGGCGGTGGCGGCGGCGCGTTCAGCATGAACAAGGCCGAGAAGGTTCCGTTCAAGGTCGCGGCGTAAGGGAAACTGCCAAAGGGCCATATGGCCAAAGGGCCAAACTCGGAGTTAAAACGGCCGCCCCCGTCAATCGACGGGGGCGGCTGTCATTTGGCGAGGGGAGGAAGGGCGGAGGGGCGGAGGGGGGCGGGTGAGGGGGCGGGTGAGGGGGCGAGGCCACTACACACCGCATTAAAAAGAGAGGGCTTGACACGTCCGCCCGTTTTATGTAACGTATTCTGTAACTGTTTTTACCGCATCAGTCCTGCAAGCCAAAAAGCGTTGTTTCGGGGGAATACGGGGTGTTTTGGACAGGGCTGGTGCTCAGGAGAGCCCGGAATGCGAAGTATGTACACGTTGGTCGCAGGGGTGATTTTGGCTGTGCTCCCATCGGTCACGCACGCCAGTGAAGTGGTCATCAACGGCGGATTTGAGACCGCGGGAGGCGGCGGGGCGACGGATTCATCCGGCTGGAGCGTTGCGGCCTCCGGCGGCACCGGCTCGCTCTCTCAGCGAGACAGCACCTCGCCGCGTACCGGTGGTTTCGCCCATCACATCATCACGCTCGCGGGAGAGAATATCGGCGGCAACTCGTCGGTCTTCCAGAACAGCGCGGCGAACGCGATCTCGCTGCAGCAGAACACCTCGCTCAGCGCATCGTTCTACGGCAAGTACAACTTCGGCCCCGGCGGCGTCGGGTTCTACGTCCTCCGCATCCTGAATAGCTCGGGCGGAATCGTGACGCAGACGCCATTGGGCGTCATCTCCGCCGGCACCGGCGGCGCGTACCAGAACTACTCCATGGGCCCGATCAGCGTCCCTGCCTTCGGCGCTGCCCCCAACGACGCGTACTACGCATATGTCGAGATCAACGTCGCGGCCGGCGCGTTCGCGGGATCGACCGCGGAGGGTTTCATCGATGATGTCAGCATCAACGGCACCATCGTCGGCGGGGCTCTGACCGGCGCGTGCTGCGTCAGCACCGTCTGCTCGGTTACGACGCAGGCCGCGTGTACCGGCACCTATCAGAGCAATGGCACGACCTGTTCGCCCGATCCCTGCGCTCCCCCTGTCACCGGAGCGTGCTGTGCCACCACCGGCACGTGCGCCGTGACGACACAGGCCGCGTGTACGGGAACCTTCCGAGGCGCGGCGACGGTCTGCGTTCCCAACACCTGCCCGGTTTCCAGCGAACTCGTCAGCAACGGCGGTTTCGAAACGGCGGGCTTCGGCGGAGCGACCGACTCCTTCACATGGAACGCCAACTTCTCCGGCGGCCCGGGATCGCTCTCCCAGCGTGATGACACGATGCCCCGCACCGGCGGATTTGCCCACCACCTCCTCACCTTCGGGGCCGACGGAATCGGCGGCAATGCCGCGGTCTCGCAGAACACGACGACCGACGGTGGCATGGCCTCGCTCCAGGAGAACACGCCCGTCTCCGCAACCTTCCACGGCAAGTACATCCTCGGCCCCGGCGGCGTCGGGTTCTATGTCATCCGCATCCTCAACGGCGGCGGTGCGATCGTCGCGCAGACTCCCCTGGGAGTTATCAACGCCAGCACCGGCGGTGTGTACCAGACCTATTCGACGCCCTCGGTCATGGTGCCCCCCTTCGGCGCCCCCCCCAACGACGTCTACGGCGCTTTCATCGAGCTCAACGTCGCCGCCGGCGCGTTCGTCGGAGCATCCGCCGAGGCCTACATCGACGACGTGAGTATTTCGGGCACCTTCGCCACCGGCGGCGGAACACCCACGGGCGCTTGCTGCCGCGGCAGCACCTGCTCTGTGACGACACAAGCCGCCTGCGTTGCCGGCCCCTTCGGCGGCGCGGCATGGGTCGTCGCCCCATCATGCAACGCTTCTGGCAATCAGACTACCCCGTGCTGCAAGGCCGACTTCAACAAGGTCAACTCGATCGGCGTGCAGGACATCTTCGATTACCTGACCGCGTGGTTCGCGACCGACCCGACGGCCGATACCAACGGCGATGGCACCGTGAGCGTTCAGGATATTTTCGACTTCCTCGCCGCGTGGTTTGCGGGCTGCCCCTAAGAAGGTGCAGCGTCTTCAACGCCTTCTTTTCCGCAGGCGATTACTTCCGGTTCTTTCTACCCATTTCTTGATTGTGATTTGAACTGATCTCCAGCCGCGCCGCGGACGCCAAGTCCGCGGCGCGGCCTTTGGGTTCCCGGTGCCGCGGCACCAAGGAGTCACCGCATGGCCGCAGTCCTCCGCAGGGGCTTCACACTTATCGAGCTGCTGGTGGTCATCGCGATCATCGCCCTGCTTGTAGGTATTTTGCTGCCCGCACTCGGCGCAGCCCGCGAAACCGCACGCTTCACACGATGCCAGGTGAACGTCCGAAGCTTCTCCCTCGCGGCGAACCTCTACGCCAACGACTCCAAAGAGATCATCTGGGATTCCACGCGCCTCATCTCCCCGCCGAACGCGAACTTCACCGTCTGGGCCCGCCTGCCCAAGGACACCAATCCGGCCGAGACCGGGCCGGGGCTCGTGTACCACTACATGGACGATGTGGAAAAAGTCGGCGAATGCCCGACGAACAAGCGACGCAATGCGCAAGGTCTGGACACCCGCACCAGCGGCACCAATCCATGGAGCACGCAGAGCGGCATCGACTTTGATTACACATTCGTCAACCGCATGCAGGGAGCCCAGATCGGAAGCGATGTGCAGGTCGGGTATCTCACACGCCCGGGAGACTTCGCATTCAGCGCACAGCCCCCCGAGGTGGCGCCGACCACGCTGGGGATCACCCGATTCACCGGGGTGCCGCTGTTTGTCGAGGAATCCACGCCTTTCTACAACGGCAACACCTCACTGCCGGACTATTCAGATGGATTGTTCACGAACAACGATCAGTTCGAGACTCGGCATGGCGGTTCCTGCTCTGTGGGCTTTCTAGAAGGACACGCGATCGCGTTCAAGCCCCCGTCCGGGCGCGAACGCAACGTAGAAGAGGCGGGAGACCTGCAAGTGTGGGATCTCTACGCGATCAAGATCCACGGGTGGATCCGTCTGGAACCCCCGGGCCTGAACGCGGTGAGACGCCCGTTCGGCTGGATCAATAACCCCCGCGCCACCCCCTGAGTCGGCCAGCCGCGCTGGAAGTCCGATTTTTTTCTGTGCTCGACTCAAAGCCCCGGCGAACGCGCCGGGGCTTCTTGCTGCACCGCCACATTCCGCTCCCGTCTCCGTGCGACCTACGCGTCGATAGTGGTCTCCGGCAGTTCAGATGACCCACCCCCTTCGCCGCACGCCCATCCCGCCATCCACCGACATACACTCGGCCACTATGGATGCCGACACGATTCTCCTCGAAACCGAAGAAACCATGACCAAGGCCCTGGAACACCTGAAGAAGGAGTTCAAGGGCATGCGCACCGGGCGCGCTTCGCCCGCGATCATCGAGTTCGTCAAGGTGGACTACTACGGGGACATGCAGGACCTGAAGAACATCGCCGCGATCAGCGTCCCCGAGCCAACGCAGCTTCTCGTGAAGCCCTTCGACGCCTCGAGCATTCAGGCGATCAAGAAAGGAATCGAGTCCGCCGGCCTTGGGCTGAACCCGATGCCCGAGGGCAAGCAGATCCGGATCAATCTCCCCTCCCTCACGGGCGACCGGCGCAAGCAACTCGTCGTTCACGCCAAGAAGGCCGCGGAGGAGACCAAGATCCAGCTCCGCAACGCCCGTCGCGACGCCAACAGGAACGCCGACACGCTCAAGAACAACCCCAAGCTCCATGTCTCCGAGGATGACGTCAAGCAGCTCCACGAGGAGATTCAGGAGCTCCTCAAGAAGTACGAGAAGGAGACCGACGATCTCACGGCTTCCAAGAGCAAGGAAATCGAAACGATCTGATCTGCCCTTATGGCCCGCGGCGCGAATCAGGGTTCAAGCGTTGCGGCCGGGCAAACCCGACCCAGCCGGCTGCGAGGTGCGGCGCACGGACGTTCCACGACGTAGTCCACCATCACCACGGTGCCGATGAACATCGCCCGTGCGATGCAATCCCTGTCAAATCGAACCTCCCCATCTGCAAACACATTTGAGGACATCTTCGATGACATGGCCGCGTGGTTCAATGGCGATCCTCTGACGGATGTCAACTTCTCCGGCGGCGTCAGCGTGCAGGACATCTTCGACTTCCTCTCAGGGTGGTTCGCTGGCCGCTGAAAAATCTATGAGAATGAACGCCCGCGCCACGACGCGCGGCCGTCAGTTCGATCCCCGGTGCGTGTCGTCACGCCGTGGTGGCATTTCCTGCCGCAACCATCACGGCATGACTTCTTTGTTCCCTGAATATCGGTCAGTTTCCGAGTGTTCGGTCCCACGAACTCTCATCCCGCAGCATTCGCTCACGCAGAAGGCGAATCGGCGGTTGGCCATGGCGCAGCACTTCATCATGGAACTTGCGCAGCGAGAATGCCGCACCCTCCTGCCTCCGCCAGTCCTCGCGCAACGTGAACATCTGCAGCTTGCCAACGGTATACAGGCAGTATCCCGGGTCGTACGAGCCGCGTTCCGCCTCGGAGCGCGCCGGCTGCTCGGGGTAGTAGCAGTTCTCGGTGAAGAACTTCGTTGCGTCCTCGAGCGACTGATTCTGGCAGTGAATGCGAATCGAAGAGATGAGCCGGCAGACTCGCAGGAGCGCCTCGCTCGCCTGAGCCATGTGGTACTTGGCAAGGGCCTTCGGGTCCGTACGCAGTGAAGCGGGCGGGAAGCCCTCATCGATCGCCATCTGCTCGCAATAGTGCGCCCACCCTTCGATAAAGGCATAGCTGCCCGTGTATCGCGGCGCGCCGCTCACATCCGAGGCCTTGAGGTGCAGCGCTTGCACGAAGTGCCCGGGGAGCGCTTCGTGGATGGAGACCACGTCCGTCGTGTAGTAGTTGAACGCCGTGAGCCATTCCTCCGTTTTAGCGGCGTTCCATTCCTTCTCCGGCGGCGTGACGTAGTAGAACGATTCGGTCGCTTTCTTCTCGAATACCCCCGGCGTATCCATCGAGGCAAAGCTCGTTGCACGCAGGAACGCGGGCGTCTCATCCACAATCACTTCCTGATTCGTCGGGAACCGGATGATGTCGTGCGCCACAAGGAACTTGCGAATTTCGGCGAGGTGTGCCCGCGTGTCCGAGAGGAGCGTCTGCGGCGTGGGGTGGTCGTGCTGTACTTGCTCCCAGACGGCCGCGGCGGAGCGCGTCGGGTCGATCTCCTTCGCCGCGGCCTCGAACGCCGCCTTCTTCCGCTCCAGCTCCTTGAGCCCAATCGCCAGAATGTCTTCGGGAGTCTGTGTAATGAGTTCCTGCTCGCGGAGCAGCCGCACGAACGCATCGCGCCCGATGGCAAAGTCCCCCGTCGCTCGCGGCAGGCGATCGGCTTTCAGCCACGCCGCGTATTCGCGCATGTTGTTCGCCGTCTCCGTGGCGGTCTTTTTCAGTTCCGCCTGCAGCGCGGCATCGGGCACATCGGCGAACCCCTTCACCAGATCCCCCTCAGCAAACTCCGCCTGCCCCTGCGCGACAGAGATGGCGGTGTCGATGTACACCTTGGGCAACGCCCCATCCAGATTCGCCTTCGCCGCGGCGATCACGCCCGGCACACCCTTCAGCACGCCGATCGCCGAACGAAGCCGCTCGGCCTTTGGGGCAAAGTCCCGCTTGGCGTAAATGCTTGCATCGATCGCCCCGGCATACGTCATGGGATTGCGCGTGTAGGCATGCAGCGCATCGATCTTGAATAGCTCCGCGTCGATCGCGGCGACCAACGCGCGGGCCCTCAATCGCGACTCACGATCCGATCCTGCGCTCGCCATCACGTCATTGAAAGACGCCCGCAGACGCACAAGCTCCGCGTGGTGGGCGGCGATGGCCGGCGCGGAGAGATCGATCGTCTTCCCGTCGTACTCGTGCAGCCCCGCGGCAGTCCCCGCGCCGGGATCAGCATTGAACGTGGCCTTCAGGTACTCCTCCCCGGCCGTGTCAAGGCGGGCCCGAGTCGAGGACGAACATCCGGTGAGACACGCGGCCAGACCGGCGACGATGAGCAAACGGTGGATCATGTGGGCAATGTACGCGACCGGACTGCTCTTTGCACCCGCGGTCAACTCGCCAGCTCCCTCCCCCGATCCCGCCCCGCCACGATCGCCCGCACCACAGAGTCCATAACCTGCGACCGCTCCAACTCCCCCACCGCCGCCTCTGTCGTGCCGCCCTTGCTCGTCACCGCGGCGCGAAGCGCTTCGGGCGGCTCATGCGAATCCGCGAGCAACCCTGCCGCGCCGAAGATCGTCTGACGCACTACGCGATCCGCAGTGATCCGGTCGAACCCGACCTCCTGCGCCGCCTTCACCATCGCCTCGGCGAGGTAGAAGACATACGCCGGACCGCTCCCCGAGAGCGCGGTGAACCCGTCCATCAACGATTCATCAATCTTGATCACTTCACCGATGCTGGCGAACAGGTCGTAGGCCATCGACCCGTGCGCCGCGTTCGCCCCCGTGCCATAGGCAATAGCCGTCATCGACTTCCGTAGGCGTGCCGGAGTATTAGGCATGACGCGGACGATCGGGCACGCCGCGCCGAGCAAGGCGGCAATCTTTCCCGTCGGAGTCCCGGCCAGAATCGAAATCACCACACGCGGCATCGCCTCCAAATGCGGCCGCAACTGCCCCGCCAACTGCCCCAGCATCTGCGGCTTCACCGCCAGCAACACCTGCCCGCCGCAGGCCGCCAGCCCATACGACTCACGGATGTCCGCGAGCGTGCCCGGCACCGGAAGCAACCGCCCCGTGGCCTCGCCGTGCTCGGCCACTACCTGCACACCCCAGCCGCGCATCGAGTCGCGCTTCGCAGAGTCCGGCTCGCAGACCACGATCTCCCCCGGCGCGAGCAGCTTCGCATCCAGCGCGCCCAGAACGATCGCCTTGCCCATGTTCCCGCCACCGATGATGGCGAGGAGTGCGTGTTTGGCCATGGGGGATCATTGGGATGTCGGAGGTGTGATGTCGGATGTCGGATGTCGGATGTCGGAAGGGAAAAGGCGTGAAGGCGTGGCGGCACATCCCACGCAACACTTCACGCCTCGACGACCCCACACCCCTCTCCCGCCGTCACCTCCGACATCCGACATCGCCCATCCGACATATCCTCCCCCCATGCCCGCCTTCTACCAACTGGATTTCGAGAAGCCCGTCGTTGAGATCGAAAAGCGCATCGCGCTCCTCCGCGCCCGCTTGAGCAAGGCAGCCATGCCCGCGGTTGCAACCAATGGCACCGCCGCAACCGATCTCGGCATGAATCCCTCCCTGGACGCCGACGACGTCGAGGCCAACGTCCAGGACGCCGATACCGCGCTCTCATCCGATCCCGCGACGCTCGAACGTGAAATCGCATCACTCGAAGAGCAGCGCATCGCCAAGCTCACCGATGTCTATTCCCGCCTCAGCCCGTGGGACACCGTCCGCGTCGCCCGGCACCCGAACCGGCCGCAGACGAAGGACTACATCGAGATGATCTTCAAGGATTTCACCGAGCTGCACGGCGACCGCCGCTTCGGCGATGACCCGGCGATGATCGTCGGCTTCGCGCGGCTCGGCTCCACCAAATGTCTCCTCGTCGGCCATCAGAAAGGCCGCACTACCCAGGAGAAAATCGCCTGCCACTTCGGATGCGCCCATCCCGAGGGATACCGCAAGGCCCTCGCGAAGATGAAGCTCGCGGAAAAGTTCGGACTCCCGATCATCACGTTCGTCGACACGCCCGGCGCTTACCCCGGCCTCGGCGCCGAGGCCCGCGGCCAGGCCGAGGCCATCGCCGTGAACCTCCGCGAGATGTCGCGCATCAAGACCCCGATCGTCTCCGTCGTTATCGGCGAGGGTGGTTCCGGCGGTGCGCTCGGCATCGCCGTGGCAGATCAGGTGGCCATGCTCCAGAACGCGTGGTACTCCGTCATCAGCCCCGAGGGATGCGCCGCGATTCTCTGGAAGACCGCCAACGAGCAGACCAACAACGCTGCCGCGATCGCCCTCAAACTCACCGCCACGAACAATCTCGATCTGGGCATCATTGATGCCATCGTGCCCGAGCCCGTCGGCGGTGCGCACCGCGACCCGAAGCTGGCCGCGGCGAACATCGAGCGTTGGCTGACCGAACAGATTCACGAACTCAAGTCCCGCCCCCCCGAATCGCTCCCGAAATCCCGGTATGAGCGATTCCGCAAACTGGGCTCGTTTTCCGAGACCGAGCCGGCCGCTGCCTGATCCACAATTTCGCTCGTTGACGCTCCCCCCACCAATCCGTATACTCCCCGCCTTTTGGTACGCGGCCTGTTCGGGTTCACATATCAAAATGCACGCCGCGCCACGATGGCGCGAGAGGAAGGACCGTGAGCATGGCGAAGTCCGGCAAGAGCTCCCCCAGTAAGTCCAAGCCGGCCCCCAAGCCCGTGGCCAAGAAGCCCGCACCCGCCAAGAGTGCGGCCAAACCCGCGCCGAAGCCCGCTCCCAAGCCAGCACCCGCGAAGGTGGCTCCAAAGCCCACGCCAAAGCCCGTCGCAAGCAAGCCCAGCGCGCCCGCGAAGGTCTCTCCGCCGAAGGCCACGACTGCGCCCGCGCCTGCACCTGCCGCGGCCGCCGCGGGAGCGAAGGTCCCCCCCAAGGGCATCACGATCGTCTCCAACAAACCGATCCGCAAGCCCAAGCCCCGCAAACTGGAGATGCCCGTCTCCGAGCCGTTGATGAAGCCCGGCAATCGCTGGAAGCCCCTGATCCAGTCCGGCCCGAAGGCCCCGCCCTCCACCGGAATCCCCGGCGTTTCGATTCACAAAGAGTTCAAGCTCGACCCGAAGGCCAAGCTGCCGCGCAAGGAACTCGACCGCTACCGCGAGATTCTTCTCGCCAAGCGCAACGAGCTGATCGGCGACGTCGCCCACATGGAGGAGGAAGCCCTCCGCCAGAGTTCCGGCTCGCTCTCCAACCTGCCGCAGCACATGGCCGAGCAGGGCTCGGACACCTGCGACCAATCGCTCTCGCTCGATCTCGCGCAAGTCGATCGCAACCTCATCAAGGAAATCGAAGAGGCGCTCAAGCGCATCGACGACGGCACCTTCGGCGTCTGCCTTCGCACCGGCAAGCGCATCACTCCCGAGCGCCTCGCCGAGGTTCCCTGGGCCAAGTATTCCATCGAAGCCGCACGCGAGATGGAGCGCGTTCCCTTCGTGATCACCTCCCGATCTTCCGGCGGGGGCCGCTCCGCCGGCGGCGGCGACGACGACTGATCCGTTCCCGCCCACAACTCACCATGACCACGGACGGCCACGCAATCCCCCCCACTTCTGCCTGGCGATCCCGCGCCGCTTGGATGTGGATGATCCTTGCCTGCGTGCTGGCGATCGCAATCGATCTTGGGAGCAAGGATCTCGCGTTTGCCCGTGTCGCCAGTCGGCCTGTCCTGGTTGGTCGCGAGGATGTGATCCGCGTCAGCAACGCACCCGAACTCGGCCCGCGCGCTATTAGTCAGCCCGAAGCGGGCATCGTCCCAAGGCACGATCCGCTTGTCGTTGTCCCCTCCCTCCTCAACTTTCAGCTCGTGCTGAATCCCGGCGCGGTCTTCGGCATCGGCCCCGGACAGCGATTCTTCTTCATCGCCTTCACCGTCGTTGCGCTCATCTTCGGCATGGTCATGTTCGCCAAGTGGACGACGCCGCGCGACCGCTTCGCCCACGCGGCCATCGGCCTGCTGATCGGGGGCGGCCTGGGCAACCTCTACGACCGCTTGGCGTTTGCCTGTGTGCGCGACTTCATCCACCCGCTCCCCGATGTGCACTGGCCGTTCGGATGGACGCTGATGGGCTCTCGCGAAGTCTGGCCGTACGTCAGCAACCTCGCCGACCTTTTCCTGCTCATCGGCATCGTGATGCTGCTAGCCCACCTCTGGAAGCGCGATCGAGCTGCCGAGAAAGCGATGGCCACTCGTGCGGCCAAGTCGTCCACAGACCCATCGCGTTGATGGGATTCGTTCCGCTTCTGGCGACACCAGCGTCTCCGACATCATCAACTGCCGGAGCGCCTAGCCCGCCGTTTGCGCCTGATTCAATCGCATTCTGGTGCGCGAGCATCGATGCATCAAAGCACACACGTGCCGTACGACCATCGTGCGGCTCGTTTTTCCGCTCATCTGCTCGGGCCCACGGGAATCGAGCTCGCAGGTAAACATGCTGCGTCAGCGCGTACCCAAGTGTTCTGTATCAACGCCCCCACAGGTCTACGCTTAACTCCCGAAGCGTTCCCTTGGGAGTCTGATTTCACAGTTGATTCACGGTGTGCGGGCGCTCGCGGCGTAAATCAGTCCATAGAGGTTCGGGTGCCTGCATCGCGTAGCGTGGGTGGGGGGCGAACGCACCTGGCCCTTGTCAAGGAGTCCCCGCATGGGTCCATGCTTCCAGTCTGCGCGTTCCGCCTCCTTCGCTCCGCACCGCCTTTTGAGCTTGGCCGCGGCGGGCTCGGCCCTGCTGATGGTCCTCGGCTTCGCCGGATGCGCCGCCGATGAGCCCGTCGGCCACTCGAAGACCACGACAAAGAAAGTCATCGATACGCCCACCGAGAAGACGACCGTGACCGAAACGCACGAGAAGGACACCAAGCTCACGCCACACTAAACCCCGAACCCGTCATCTTTCCCTCGAACGGACTTCCTGTCTCAACACCCTCACCATAAGGACATCACATGACTCCCACTCCCACATCCACTCCCCGCCTCGCCCGTCGCCTCCCGCTCGCCATCGGCATTGCGGCCATCGCCCTCGGCACGCCGCTGGCCCTCTCCGGCTGCGACAAGGACGAGAACTCCAGCAAGACCACCAAAACAACGACCACCACCACGCCCGAGGGCGTGAAGAAGACCACCGAGACCACGGAGAAGAAGGTCGAGACCGAGAAGAAGACCCCCTAATCGGGCCTCTGCGATCATCAGAAAATGTTCATTCGCGTCTGGCTCACCCGCGGTGAGCGAGTCCGTGAGTGAACGCACAAGTCGTGAGCCAAATTCGTACGAAAAACCGCCGCCGCGATCATCAATCGCGGCGGCGGTTTTCATTTGCATCGCCATGAGCAGCTTCGATCGCTGCCGCGACGATTACTTCACAGTCTTCGCCCACGCTGCCAGCAGATCCCGCGCCGACGCCAGATCGACCAGATCAATCATCTCCGTTACGGTATGGATATACCGCGTGCCAACGACGATGCCCGCGGCCCGCGCGCCGGTACGTGCCTGCTGCCCCGCAGCGCCATCCTGCCCGCCGCGAGCCAGAATCGTCCGCTGATGCGGAATCCGATTCTTCTTGGCCACGGCCTCCAACTCATTGATCAGCGTGTAATCCGAGATGAACGAAGAGTCCATGATGTGCAGGCCGCAGCCCGCGCCCTGCTTGGTGATCATCTCGTCGGCGGGCACCCCCGGCGTATCGCAACTGAGCGTCACATCGATGCCAATGGCGATATCCGGCTTCACGCCGAAACTCGCGGTATGCGCCCCGCGCAGGCCGACCTCTTCCTGCACCGTAAAGACGACGAAGAAGTCGCACGCAAGTGCGGCCTTGCCGATCGCCCGCACCGCCTCGATCCCCAGCCAGCACGCCACGCGGTTGTCGCAGGCCTTGGAAACAAACTTGTCCCCCATCACCGTCGCGGGCTCGTTCATCACGACATAGTCGCCGATCTTGACGGCCTTCTTCACCTTGTCCGGCTTCATTCCGGTATCGACCATGAACTCCTTCACCTCGGGAATCTTCTTCTTGTCCTCTTCGGAAGCAATATGGATCGGGCGCCCGCCGGGGTTCATCACACCCGGGATATCGCCGCCATCGGTGCAAACCGTCACCCGGCGCGAGAAGAGGTTTCGCGTATCAAACCCGCCAGCGGCGTTCACGCGGATGAACCCCTGATCATCGATGCCCTTGACATAGAACCCGATCTCATCCATGTGGCAGAGCAGCAGCACACGCGTCGGCGTCGCGCCCTTCTTGCCGCCCCCACCACCCTTCGCCGACCGCTTGCAGATCAGGTTCCCCATGTTGTCCGTGTGCATCTCGTCAAAAAGGCCCTTCACTTCCTTCTCAATGAGTGCCCGCACGCGCTCTTCGCGCCCCGGGATGCCTGGAGTCTCACACAGACGCTTGAGCAAATCGACGTTGACATTGGGAGAGGCCATAGGGGCTCCGTTGTTGCTGTTGGTATGGGGGCGGATAATACCACGAGAAGTGGGAGACCACGAGAACTCTGGCTACGGAAGCTCGGGAATCCCCGTCCTGCCCCACTCCATCTCATGCTCCTGTTCCGACTTCGGTTTGGCTACCCCCTACCCTCCCTCGTGTCCCGCCGCTCACCACTTCTCGACCTCCACCGCCAGGGCGATGCCCTCATCTCGCCCTACGGAGGCGTCTCCACGCCCGATTCAACGATCCTGCTGGTCGAGGCCTTCGACCCGGTGCAGATCGAGTACGCCGCGATCCGCTCGCACGCGGCCGTGTTTGATGAGCCGAACCGCGCCACCCTCTCCGTCACCGGCCCCGACCGGCTTGAGTTCCTCAACCGGATGGTGACGCAGGAACTCAAGGGCTTCGCACCATACTCCGCGCGCCGCTCCTTCTGGCTGAATCGCAAGGGACGGATCGACGGCGATCTCAAGCTCATCAACCTTCCGGACCTCATACTCATCGATGTGGATGCTCACGCTGCGCAGCGAACGCTGGCGGGGCTCGGCAGTTTCATTATCTCCGAGGATTGTGCCGTCGAAGATCAGACTGAGCGGTGGCATCGCCTCTCCCTTCACGGCCCTGCGGCCGCCGCGCTGCTGGCCCAGCTCTCTATGCCAGTCGCGGGTTCCCCCATCGCAGAAATCCAGTCCGGTCACGCCGCGACGATCCGCATCGGCACATCCGAGATCATCGTCGATCGCCACGACCCCACCGGCGAGATCGGACTCGCTCTGCTCATCCCCGTGGAGCACGCCGCGGCCGTCTACGAGTCGCTCTCCACCCCCTGGTCCGCTCGCGAGTCCCGGAGCATTACGCCCAGTTCCGACCTCGCACGCCGTATCGGCTGGCACGCGCTGAACATCGCCCGCATCGAGCGTGGCACGCCCCTCTACCTCGCCGATTTCGGCCCCGATTCGTTGCCGCACGAAACAGGGAGCGAAACCCTGAACGATCGCGTGAGCTTCAAGAAGGGGTGCTATCTCGGCCAGGAAGTCGTCGCGCGAATGAACGCCCTGGGACACCCCAAACAGCGGCTCGTCGGCCTGCGCATCGAGCTCCCCTCGAGCGTCGACGCCAAATCAAACGCGCTTGGCCTCCCCGACATGCCGCAAGCGGTGACGGGCACGCCCATCGTTGCGGCCGATGAGCCCGGTGCGCCGATAGTCGGCGCTGTCACCAGTTCCTGCTGCGCCCCCATGCTTTCGCAAGCCCATATTGCCTTCGCTATGGTGAAGTGGTCGCACGCAACTGAGGGAACCAAGCTCTGGGTACAGCTCGACGACCGACGTCTCCCCGCCACGGTCCGCGAGTCGCTCGTCTTCTGGAATCGCTGATCGTGTTTGCTTCACTCGCCCGGGATGAGCGAATCTCCGAGCGAATCCCGTGGATGCACGCACGATTTCTATTTCGGATTCGTATCAGCCGGTCAGAATTAGCGATTTTTCGAGTGACTCATGCGGACAAATACGTGGCTCGCGAACTGGGTCCATTTTACTCGTCGCGCCTTCGATACACCATCAGCACATCATCCTCGATTCGCTTGACGCGTTCGAGGGAGAACCGCTTGGCGTCGAAGAGCCGCTCGGCCACACGCCCGCGAACCGCCGGCTTGGCCTGCTCATCCCCGAGCAGCATCGGCGCCACGTAAACATGCGTCTCATCCACAAGATCATGCTCGAAGAGTCGCCCGAGCAAGCCGGGGCCGGCCTCGATGAGCACGTTCGTCGCCTGGTGAACCTCCACAAGATGCCGCAGCACGCCATCGACACCAACCTCTCCCTCACCCGACTCTGAACCGACACCAATGATCTCCACGCCCATCGCCGCCAGCGTCGCCACCTTGCGCGGCTGGCGGGCAAGCGCCTCATCGGCGCAATAGATTGTCAGCGGTGCCTCATCGATGGTCCGCACGATCATCGCCTCATCAGAGATTTCCAACGCGGGGTCAATCACGACCCGCCGCGCCACTCGTCGGCGTTTCCACCCCGCCCGCGCCGTCAGCACTGGATCATCCGCCAGCAGCGTCCCGACCGCCGTCACGATCGCATCCACGCGGGCCCGCAGTCGATGTACGCGCCGACGAGACTGCTCGGAACTGATCCACTTGCTCTCCCCGGTGCGTGTCGCCACGCGCCCGTCGATCGTCTGCGCCCACTTCACGATCGTCCACGGCAGCCCGGTCTCCACGCGCTTCACAAACGCATCGCTGCATCGGATTGCGTTCGGGCTCGCATCGCTCCAGTCAAACTGCACCCCCGCGGCCATCAGCCGCTCAGCCCCGCCCTGTGCCTTTGCGTGCGGGTCGCGCCGGGCGCAGACCACTCGCGCCACACCCGCCGCGATGAGTGCATCCACACACGGCGGCTGCTTCCCCTGCGCGTTGCATGGCTCCAGCGTGACGTACGCAGTGCATCCGACGGAGCTCTCACCCCGTGCGGCACAATCCGCCAGCGCGTTCACCTCGGCGTGTTCATGCCCATACAAACGATGGTGCCCCATCCCGATAATCCGCCCTTCGCGCACAAGCACGCATCCGACGAGTGGATTGGGCTCAACATATCCCACGGCGCGCGAAGCAATCCGTGCGGCCAAGTCCAGCATGCGCGTTGATTCACTCACATCCATCGTTAGGCCCGCCGGATCATGGCCGCACGCTCACCCGCGCTCACCACGCCCTTGGCCTCCTCCAGCCACCTCCACCCGTCCCCACGATAGCCAGCCGTTGGCTTGAGCTCGGGCAAGCGGCCGCACCAATAGCGATTGAACCGCGCCATCATCGACTCCCGCGTCAATTTAGCAAGCATCGACGCCAGCGCCACGGGCAGGTGCTGCCGCTCGCTCTCCACAAGGAACAGCACGTGCATGTGCCGGGCGAGCCCATCGTCGCCCACGCCGCGCATTTCGTAGCGGCTCTGCGTCTCCGAGTGGTGCGTCTCGGCGACCTCCACTCCGGGAAACGCCTTGGAGATCATCTCCGCGTAGTACGCCCGCCCACCCTGCCGATCGCAGATCACCCGTACCCCCCCACCGCTCTCCGCCCCGATCGCGCCCCAGCGATCCCAGATCGACCACATGTGCTCCACCAGCGCGGCCTCGGTCGCCGCCGCCTTCGTCCCTGCCGCCTGCACAAGTTCGTTGAACGTCCCTTCGCCCATCGCCTGGCATTTCAAGTCCAGCAGCCGCACTCCCGCCTGCTCCATCGCGATCCGGAGCGTATTTGCGCCGATGCCGACCGCATCCGCACTGGTGGCCAGCGGCCAGGGGATTGGCTCGCCCGCGTACCACGCCTCAGCGGGCACTCCTGCGCCGACTCGCTGAAAGAAACTAATGTCCGTACCCGGGCACGGAAGATGGTCTGTTTCACGCAACTCCCCCGCCCCCACCGCAACAACAGCCGCTGGCTCCATCACGCTTAAGAACGTCAGGATGCCGCGCTCCAGGTGCGTCAGGGGGTGTTTGCTCACGCTCGAGTTGGATAGCTTGAGCTTCTTGGAGTCATCCACCGCGATGCGTCGTCGCTTGTCCCCAGCGTCGCGGCAGACCGCCGGGGACAACTGCTTCCACAGATCCGGTGCCGCGGCCCCTTCGGCCCACTCTTCCACATGGAACACGCTCATACCCACAGCCAGCGGCCCCAAGAGGGGTCCGTATCCAGCTTCGTCAATCCCTGCGTAGATAAGGGGCACGGAACAATGGTAACGGGCCAACTGTGTCGGTTGGTGTCGGGTGTTGCCGAGTGTCTCCCTGGATCCATTGCCACCTCGCTGGGTTTGAGCCCACAAACCAAGACGCAACCTCAACCCTCCTCGCCCGTACGATCCGCCGCACGGATGAATTGCGTTCGTTTATTCGCTTGACCCGCTGGTTGACAAGGACACTTCATGCCCCCGCGAGCCCCCGCACTCTCCCTTCGTCTTTTCTCCATCTTCGGCCTCGCCTCGGCCCTGATCGGAAGCTCGGTGACCCTGGCCCAGCCGGCCGAACCCGACAAGGTTCGGAAAGGCCACGAAGCGTTCGGAGATTGGACAACCGACGCGCCGGGCGTGCGCCGACTGATCACCGTCGGCGATATGCCCGCGCCCTTCGAGACTCGCTCAAGCGACAACGGGCCGCGCATGGTGCCGCGGCCGAAGAACGCCTTACCAAAGGCTCCCGCAGGATTCGAGGTCGCCCTTCTGGCCGAGGGATTCGATAATCCCCGGAAGGTCATCGCCGCGCCCAATGGAGATCTGTTTGTCGCCGAGAGCGGCCCAGGGCGCGTCAAAGTGTTGCGATTGGGGGCAGATGGAAAGGTCGCAAGCACTGGCATCTTCGCCAAGGACTTCCACCAGCCCTTCGGAATCGCGTTCTATCCCCCCGGGGCCGATCCCGAGTTCGTCTATGTCGGAAACACCGACACGGTCGTGCGGTTCCCCTACAAAAACGGCGATCTGAATGCCCGCGGGCCCGTGGAGATGATCGTCCCCGACCTTCCCGGCGGCGGTCGCCTGCGCGGCGGCGGCCACTGGACCCGCGACGTGGTCTTCAGCAAGGACGCCAAGAAGATGTTCGTTTCGGTCGGTTCGCTCTCGAACAACGACGACAACCCAATACAGGAAAAACACCGCGCGGATGTGCTGGAGTACAACCCGGACGGAACCGGCATGCGCGTCTTCGCATCCGGAATTCGCAACTCCGTCGGGCTGGCGATCGAGCCGACGACCGGGAAGCTCTGGGGCTCGGTCAACGAGCGTGATGGCCTTGGCGACGATCTGCCGTACGAGTACATCACGCACTTTGAAGACGGCGGCTTCTACGGCTGGCCGTGGTACTACATCGGCAATCATCAGGACCCGAGGCACAAGGGCAAGCACCCCGAACTGGCCGCCAAGGTGCTCGTGCCCGATGTGCTCGTGCAGGCGCACTCGGCCTCCTTGTGCATGACGTTCTACACCGGCAAATCGTTTCCTGCTCGGTACTCCGGTTGGGCCTTCGCGGCCGAGCATGGCTCCTGGAACCGCGCCAGGCGCACCGGCTACAAAGTCATCTGCGTTCCAATCAACGACGGCAAAGCCAACGGCGAATACGAGGACTTCCTTACGGGGTTCGTGACCCCGAACGGCGACGTCTGGGGCCGTCCGGTTGGAGTCACTGTGGATGGCACCGGGGCACTGATCATGGCCGACGACGGCGGAGACTGCCTCTGGCGCGTTCAGTACACGGGCAAGGCCACGCCGCCTGCGCCCGCCACGCAACAGAAATAGTTGCGTCGCCGGACGACTTCGCGTTAGACATCAGGGAAGCGGCTCGCTCCATCGCGGATCGACGACCTTGTGTCTTCGCGCCGAAAGATCAAACATCGACGCCTGAAACGCCTTGGAGTGGAACCATCCCAAGCGCGTCTGCACATGCAACGGCTGGCGGAAGTCGATCACCGACGAAGTTCGCGAGGGCGGCGGCGGATCAGAGATAGTCGATGGGGGAACGGCCGAGTCAATAAGCAACGGAACTGCCGTGGGAAACGGTACTGCGTCCAGCCGCACAAACGCGGGCTCAATGTCGTAGTTGTCCGGATCGTGCGGCTGGCCCGCATGACCGGTGGCGTTCATGGCATAGGTCCGCACCATCGCCTGCTGGGAGTACACCGCTGCGATCGTCGGACAGACCAAAGCCGAGCGAGCGCGGTAGAGGTCATCGGCGGTGTCGCCGACTTGCCCCGCGTTGGTCTGCACAACCAACGCCCAGTTCGGCCATGCGGAGTAGGGCTGGCCGATGGCGGGGCTCGTGCCCTTGTTCTCGTCGGCATACTGCTGGCACGCGATCCCATCCTGACGCAGATTGGAAAGACAAACGGCGCTCCGCGCGGCCTCGCGGCTGGCCGCAAGCGCAGGCAGAAGCAAGCCCACAAGCAGCGCGATCACCGCGATCACCACGAGCAGTTCGATTAGCGTAAACGCCCGCTCATCGTGGCCCGGCTTTGGTAAACCATGGCAGCCGCAGTGGCAGACATGCTGGCGGGGATGGACTGGGCGATGAAGCATCAGGCGAATCGCGGAAATGATCCGACGGAGCGTTTCGAACCCCTCAAGAAAACAGCACGGGCCAAAGGCCCGTGCTGCTTCAACAATGCGGCCGAGAGGAGTCGAACCTCCACAGGGGTGAACCTACTAGAACCTGAATCTAGCGCGTCTGCCAATTCCGCCACGGCCGCTCTGCAATTTCGACCCGAGGATAGGCGCACACACTCAAACCGACAATCCCCTATTTCTCCGACCAGATCGCCAGTTCATTCCCGCTCGGATCGGAAAAGTGGAACCGGCGGCCGCCGGGAAAGGCGAAGATGTCCTTCACGATCCGTCCCCCCGCCTTCACCACTCGATCCCGCGTGGCTTCCAGATCGGAACTGAACAGCACGACCAGCGGCGACGAGCGGCGTGTGTTCGGATCCGCGTCGATCCCACCATCCAGACGGCCATCGTTGAATGAGGCATAGGTATCGCCCCATTGCTGAAAGGTCCACCCGCAGACGTGGGTGTAGAACGACTGCATCGCCGGCATCTCGCGCCCGGGGAGTTCGATGTAGTCGATGCGATTGTCTTTGTGGTCGGACATGGGATCAACTCAGCAAGGCCGTGCGATCCGCCACGATCGCACGGCCTTGGTTTGCTCTGCAACATTACGGATGGACCAGCCGCCTTGATTCACACGCCCGGAATGAGCCCGTCTTCGAGCGAATCCCGTGTGTAGACGCGGGGATGGCGATCTGGATTCGCATCATTCCGCTTCTTCGACTTCATCCTCGCCCTCACCCGCCGCGGGCGTGCCCGGCTTCACGGGCTGGGCGGATTTGATCGCCAGAACGTTCCGGCGAATCTCGTCGAACAGCGCGGGGGTTTCCTTCAGAAGCTTTTTGGCGGCCTCACGACCCTGGCCAAGGCGGGTCTCGCCGTAGGAGAACCAGGACCCGCTCTTGTCCACAACGTTCGTGTCCACGGCCAGATCGATGAGGTCGCCGGACAAGGAAATGCCCTCATCAAACATGATGTCGAACTCCGCATCGCGGAAGGGCGGGGCGACCTTGTTCTTCACAATGCGGGTGCGCACACGGTTGCCCACCGCGACATCGCCCTCCTTCAGCGTGCCGGTGCGCCGGATGTCGATACGCACCGAGGCGTAGAACTTCAGAGCGCGGCCGCCGGGAGTGGTCTCCGGGGAACCGAACATCACGCCGATCTTTTCGCGAATCTGGTTGATGAAGATCACGGTGCAGTTGGAGCGGGCGATGATGCCCGTGAGCTTGCGCATCGCCTGGCTCATGAGCCGTGCCTGCAAGCCCATCACCGCGTCGCCCATCTCCCCCTCGATTTCCGCCCGGGGGATCAGGGCAGCCACGGAATCCACGATGATGACATCGACCGCGTTCGAGCGAACGAGCAGCTCGCAGATCTCCAACGCCTGCTCGCCGGAGTCGGGCTGGGAGACGAGCAGATCGTCGATGTTCACGCCGATGCGCCGGGCCCAGGAGGGGTCCATCGCATGCTCGGCGTCGATCACCGCGGCCACGCCGCCGGTCTTCTGCGACTGCGCGGCGACCGTCAGCGCGAGCGTCGTCTTACCGGAGGATTCCGGGCCGAAGATCTCGATGATGCGGCCGCGCGGGATGCCCTTGCCGCCGAGGGCGAGATCGAGGGAGATCGAACCAGTGGAGATGCCCGGGATGGCGAGGTACGCCTTCTCATCGAGCTTCATGATCGAGCCCTTGCCGAAGGCCTTCTCGATCTGGCCGACGGCCTGACCAAGCGCGGCCAATTTTTCCTTGGTGGGCTTGATGGCGGGGGTTGCGACGGGGGCACGAGCGGCCGCGGTTGGCTTCACTTCGATTTCGGCGGTGCCGTTGGAAGTGGCGGACTCTGCGGACGTACGGGAGCTATTTCGGGCCATGGAGAGGCCCTCCTTTCTGACTTGCCGCGGGTGGCCGGCTTGGCTCGCTGACGTGCGCCGTGTGTCCGGTTGCTTGTGGCAGACGCGGGACGGTGATGCACGCAGGGAACGGTCGGGCCCATCGGACGCCGATGCGCTTGACGAGGCGGGATCAATGACCCCGAAAACCTCGAATCCGGGGCGGCGCTGGTCGCGAGCCGGAGTGAAAAGACTGTACCAGAGCCCGAACAAGCTGTCAAGTGTTCGGGTTATGACTTGTGCAAATGGGGATAAGTTCCCAAACATCGGTGCTGCAAGGGTTTGCGCCAGCTGTGTGTCCAAGGCGGCTTTGAAATCAATAAACAACTTGTCCACGAGAAACAAGTTGCCTACATTTGCCATTGGATGCCATTGAATGTACAATGGATGTGGAGAAAACCATGAGTATCCCGAACACGGGCACGGCCTCAACTACGACCACCGTCAACATCTCGATGCCGGTGCTGGTCCGCGACATGATGAAGTCTCGCATGGCGGCGGGCGGCTACGAGAACGCGAGCGAGTATGTACGTCACTTGATTCGAGAGGATCTGAAAAGGACAGCGCGGGAAAAGTTGGAGGCCGAACTCCTTGAAGGCGAAAACTCCGGGCCGCTGGAAACCATCGATGATGCGTGGTGGGAGCGCCTTAGAACTGAACTCGCGGCGAAACTGCGTGCCCAAAAGCAAGCCAAGAATCGCCAATGAGTCGACGCCTTGACATTCGACCTGCGGCCCGCGCGGACCTTTAGCAGTACTTTGAGCACATCGCAGACGACAACGAGTATGCCGCTCATCGATTCATCGCGAGAGCGAACTCAACCTTCGGAAGAATCGCCGACTGGCCGGGGATTGGCAGGCCTCGCGAGTTGATCGATCCCACTCTTGCAGGCATTCGCTCGATCGCGGTCGAGGACTTCCCGAACCACCTGGTGTTCTATCGCATTCCTGACGACGAATCCGTGGCGATCCTGCGTATCCGGCATGCCGCGATGGATCACGACGCGATTTCGATGGAGAACGACAAGTAGCGACGGCGACGACGCTCATGACTCATCGCGCGAACCCGACAGAACCGGGGCTCATATGCTTCTTGGTCCGCCGCTCGTGGAACCCCGCTCGAATGCACCCAATCGACATCGACGCTCTGACCTATCGCTACGGCGCCCGGCGTGGCATCGAGAATGTCTCCCTAAGCGTCGCCGAGGGCACGCTTTTCGGTTTCCTCGGTCCAAACGGAGCGGGGAAGACTACCACCATCCGCGTGCTGCTGGGGTTTCTGCGATCCACCGAGGGGCGAGCAACGATTTTTGGCAAAGACTGCTGGCGCGACACGCGGCTCATCAAACAAGACGTCGGCTATGTGCCGGGTGATCTTCGCCTGTGGCCGTGGCTGGATGGAACGAGCGCTCTGCGGCTTTTCGGGAGCGTGCGCGGGCGCGATCTCATGCCCGGCGGCAGAAATCTCGCGGAGATGTTCGAGCTTGATCTGTCCGTGAAGGTCCGGCGCATGTCCAAGGGGATGCGCCAGAAGCTCGGACTGATTCTCGCGATGTCGCACGAGCCGCGCCTGCTCATTCTGGATGAACCCTCCAGCGGCCTGGACCCGCTCATGCAGGATCGACTGTTGGAATACCTCAGGCGTGCCGCGGCCCAGGGGCGAACGGTCTTCTTCTCCAGCCACACGCTCAGCGAAGTGGAGCGGCTCTGCGATCGGCTGGCGATTGTGCGCGAGGGGAAGATCGTTTTCGACGGCACCCTGAGCGTGCTGCAGCGCCAGGCGGGGCATGTGGTGACGATCCGCTGGAAGCCGGGAGTTGCACCGCCAGCAAACGGGCTGGAATCGCTGCGCGTGATCGAGAGTTCTCCGGAAGTATGGTCCGCTCACTTTGGCGGAGCACTGCCGGACCTGCTCGCGTGGCTGGCGGGCAAACCCATCGAAGACATATCGATCGCGCGTCCCGACTTGGAGACGCTGTTTCGGCAGTACTACCAGAGCAAGCACGAAGCCGCTCCCATCCTGGAGCGCCGCCCATGATCAACATCGGCCTCATCCGTCGCGCCTTTCGAGAAATGATCCCCACCACTCTGCTGTGCGCTGCGCTGCTGGCAACGATTTCGGGCCTGCTCGCATACGCCCTGCCGCTGTTCCAGGCGAAAATGATCCAGCGGGCCATGCCGCCGGGTTTCATGCAGATGCGTAACGTCATGCTGGGCGTGGACGCGTCGGGCGGGGGGATCGCAGATATTGGCTTCTCGATCGCGTGGTCGCACCCGGTGGTGCTGATTCTGCTGCTGGCCCAGGCGATCATCGCATGCACGCGGGTGCCCGCGGGGGAGATCGAGCGCGGCTCGATCGACATGCTCATGGGACTGCCGATCTCGCGCCGGCAACTGTTCCTGAGTGAGACTGCGGCGTGGCTGCTGGGCGGCGCGATCATGCTCGGCGCGCTGTACGCGGGGAGTTTCGTCGGAGCACGGTTCATTCCCCCCGAGTACCGGCCGCACTGGGGCAAGCTGGCGATGGTGCTGGTGAATCTCGGCTTCGTCTACGCGGTAGTGGGCGCGGCGGCGATGGCGGCCTCTTCGCTGAGCGACCGGCGGGGACGGGCGATCCTGGTGGTGCTCGTGCTCACGGTCGGCTCGCTCCTGATCAACTTCCTGGAACTGCTCTGGGAGCCCTCCAAACAGATCGCCTTCCTGAGCTTTCTGCACTACTACCGTCCCATCGGGATGCTGAAGGACGGGAAATGGCCGCTGGGGGATTTGGCGACTCTCGGGGGGATCGCGCTGGGGCTGTGGGTGACGGCGGGGGTGGTGCTCAGCCGCCGGGCGCTGACGACGCTGTAGTCACTGGTAGGGGTGATCCGTCCGTGGTGTGGGTGGTTTGTGCCCACACGAATCGCCGCGACCTGAATCGCACTGCTATTCTGGCCGCATGTCCACCCCGTCCGCGCCCCCAACCTCCCCAGACTTTGCCGACCTTTCGCTCCTGCAGCGGAACGACCTGTTCCGCATCGACGAGCAGATCATCCGCAAGGGGGGCGGCAAGAGCGCCGTCGATCGCCAGCACGAGAAGGGACGTCTGACGGCGCGGGAGCGGATCGCCAAGCTTGTCGATGACGAGGCCCGATTCGTTGAACTGGGGCTGTGGACGGCCTTCGGCATGTACGCCGAGTACGGCGGCGCGCCAGCGGCGGGCGTCGTCACCGGGATCGGCCCCGTGCAAGGCAAAGATTGCATGATCATCGCCAACGACGCCACGGTGAAGGCCGGTGCGTTCTTCCCGATGACGTGCAAGAAGATCATCCGGGCGCAGATGATCGCGCAGATGGCGCGGCTGCCGCTGATCTACCTCGTGGATTCGGCCGGTGTGTTCCTCCCATTGCAGGAAGATGTCTTCCCGGACACCGACGACTTTGGGCGAATCTTCCGCAACAACGCGGTGATCAGCGCGGAGGGCATTCCGCAGATCGCGGCGATCATGGGGTACTGCGTTGCAGGGGGCGGGTATCTGCCCGTGCTCTGTGACACGCTGCTGATGACGGAGGGCTCGGGGTTGTATCTGGCGGGGCCTGCGCTGGTGAAGGCGGCCGTGGGGCAAGTCGTGACGGATGAGGACCTCGGCGGTGCGAAGATGCATGCCGCCGTCAGCGGCACGATCGATTTTCACGAGAAGGATGACGGGGCCTGTCTGGAGCGGCTGCGGTCGCTGGTTGGGAAATACGGGAAGGTCGATCGGGAAGAAGGCACCGAGGCATCGAGGCATCAAGGCATCAAGGGCGCGAGAGCCGGGCAGGATGTGTACGACATTTTCAGCGACAAACAGGGCTCGCAGTACGACGTGCGGGATGTGATCGCGTGCAGCGTGGATGCCCGCGCCGATGGCAAGGCCGACTTTGACGAGTACAAGTCTGAGTACGGACCCTCATTGGTCTGCGGGTACGCGAAGATTGGCGGGCATGCCGCAGGGATCGTCGCCAATCAGAAAAAAGTGACGCGATCGGTCGCCGGCGGTCCGGCCCAGACGCAGCTTCCCGGCGTGATCTACCACGACTCGGCGGACAAGGCCGCACGGTTCATCATGGACTGCAACCAGCGGAAGATTCCGATCGTCTTCCTGCACGACACTTCGGGCTTCATGGTCGGGAAGGAGAGCGAGCAGCACGGCATCATCCGCGCCGGCGCGAAGATGGTCAACGCGATGAGCAATAGCGTGGTACCGAAAATCGTCGTCATCCTCGGCGGCTCATACGGCGCAGGAAACTATGCGATGTGCGGGCGGGCCTTCGATCCGTTCCTGACATACGCCTGGCCGTGCGCCAAGTGCGCTGTGATGGGGGCGAACCAGGCCACGGGCGTGCTGGCGATGATTGAAGAAAAGAGCCGCGAGCGCAAGGGGGAGAAGATCGACGAGAACGTACGCACCTCCATCCTCGCGGCCGTCCACGCGAGCTACACGGAGCAAGCCGACATCCGTCACGGCGCGGCGCGAGGGTGGGTGGATCGGCTGATCGAGCCGCACAAGACCCGCGAGGAGTTGATCCGGGCCCTCGAATCGACGAGCTGTTGGGATTATTCCCGCCAGTTCCGCACGGGTGTCCTGCAGACGTAAGAACCTACGCAACGGCAAATGTCTTGGGATCGGCCCGAAACGGGTCAGCATTGGGTTCAACGGGGTCAGGGAAGTTCGCCGTCTTCCGCAGATTGTCAAATTCTCATAGGTTTTCCTGGGTGGGCAAGGGCCCGGCGTGAGGAATGGCCTGTTCCCATCCACATTCCGTGCCCTGACGCGGAGTTGAGGTATGCTCGGCACGTGAGGAAGGACCAACCCATCACCCCGGGCGACGGATGTCACGTGCCCGAAGGGGCAGCGATCGACGTCGATCGCTTCGCCGAGATCGATTCGACCAGCGCCCACGCGCGAGCGAGAATCGGTGCTGGCCTGCTGACCAGCGGCCCCGTGGCCTTCGTCGCGGCCCAGCAGACCGCGGGCGTGGGGCGATTCGGAAGGCCCTGGTCCAGCCCGCTCGGGGGGCTGTGGCTCACGCTCGCGTGGCCGATCGAGGAGAGCGAGCTTGCGGCCTGTGTCGATGGCCTTGGCCTGCGAATCGGCGTGGCCTGCCTGCGGGTAGTGCGCGGAGCGTTCAAGGGCTTCCAGGGCGATCCTCACGTTCGACTGAAATGGCCCAACGACGTGCTGATCCATGGGCGCAAGGTTCTTGGTGTGCTGACGGAGGTCGTGCACGGCCCGCCGCCGATCGCTCGGCCGTGGATACTCGTGGGTGTTGGACTGAACGCCAACGTAAGCAACGAGCATCTCGCCGAGTCCGTGCGATCGCACGCGACGTCGCTGGCGCACGAACTCGGCTTCGCGGTCGATCTCGCCACGCTCGAGCGAGCTCTGCTGGCGGAGCTGCGTAGCGCTCTGACCACCAAAGGACTTTCCCGCGAAGTCCTTCACGAAGCGGGTGAGTTTCTGCACGGGTTGGAGCGCGACGCCACTGTCTCGCTCCCCGACGGCTCTCGCGTCTCGGGAGTCCTCACCGGCTTGAACGAGCATGGCATGGCCGTGCTGGATGTGGACGGGCGGGTCTTCGTTTCACCCCTCGGCTCGGTGATCGGCAACGATCAACCCGAAAAGCCCTGAGCGCGAACACCCTGTGGATGAGCGAACCGCCCCGCGATGCCCGCGGATTCATTGTGGCAAAAACAACCACGCCCCGCCGGGGGTGTCGCGCTGGCGACATTCCCGACGGGGCGTGTGTTTGTTCATCGCACGGGCCGAGGCCCGCGCCACGGAATCAGACCGCGTCCTTCAGGGCCTTGAGGGGACGGATCTTGATGACCGTCTTCGCGGGCTTGGCCTTGAACATCTGGGTCTCGCCGGTGAAGGGGTTCTTGCCTTCGCGCGCCTTGGTGGCGGGCTTGTACACGGCCTTGACCTTCATCAGGCCGGGGACCACGAACACCTTGTCCTTGCCCTCGCCCGGCTTCGCCAGGTCGACGGACATGACCTTCCCGAGCGTGTCGAACACACCGGCAACCTGCTTGCGGCTCAGGTCGTTGTGCTCGGCGAGCATCTGGAAGAGTTCGCTCTTCTTGCGCGGCTTGGAGGACGCGCTGATCTTGGGGGACTTCTTCGCGGGAATCGATTTCTTCGCCATTCGTTCTCTCCGAAAAGGGGGCTCGTGCGATCCATCGCACGCTGTACAGGTATCGTTGTAGCCGAAATCTCGCTGATGTTCAACTTATCAAACGCGATTTTCCCTGTGGAAAACTACGATTTTGACGGATGAGTGGTCATTTTCGGCCAGAAAACCCGAACTCATGCACACTTCCGGCGCATTTGTTCATCCCTCACCGCCCGCCAAGCTCCGTTTGGCGGCCCTTTTTGAGAGTTTCTTTGGTGATCCTGACCGGCCAACTCCTCCTGCCCCACCCGTCCCGCGGTTCGTGTATCGCGCCGGGACAGATCCGCATCGATGCCGATCGCATCGTCGAGATGGCTGTCGGTTCCGGGAATCCGCTCGGCTCGCCCGACATCGGCCACGACCAAACGCTCATCTCCCCCGGCTTCATTGACACCCATCTCCACCTCCCGCAGTTCGACTGCATCGGCATCGACGGCCTCACCCTCCTCGACTGGCTGGCCAACGCTGTCTTCCCGACCGAAGCCAAGTGGGCCGACGCCGACCATGCCGGACAGGTCACCACCCGGGTCGGAAAGCGCCTGCTGGCCGCCGGAACCACCGGCATTGCCGCCTACGCCACTGTCCACCACGAGGCGGCCAAGCGGGCCGTGCATGCCCTGCACGCGTGGGGCGGCCGCGCCATCGTTGGGCAGGTGCTCATGGACCAGCAGGCCCCCACGGAACTCATCCGTCCCGCCAAGCAGCTCCTTCGCGAAGCTGCCGAGACCTTGGGTGTTGCCGTCGGCCGCGTCGAAGTGGCTGTCACACCACGATTTGCAGTCTCATGCTCCTCCGAGCTTCTCGCCGGCTGCGGCACCCTTGCGGCCACGGCGAACTGCCCTGTCCAGACCCATCTGAGCGAGACAATCCCCGAATGTGAACTCGTCCAGCGGCTCCATGGGTGCGAGAGCTACACCGAGGTGTATCGCCGGGCAGGTCTGCTCAGGCCGAGGACCGTCCTCGGGCATGGCATCTGGCTGGGACAGGATGAGCGTCGTGCCATTGCCGCGGCGGGGAGCGTTGTCGCCCATTGCCCAACGGCCAACCTTTTCCTTGGAGCGGGTGCGATGGACCGCTGCGGCCACCTGGAGTCATCGATCAAGATCGGGCTCGGGAGCGACGTCGCCGGCGGGCCGGACACCTGCATGGTCCGGGTCGCCCGGGCGATGATCGAAACCGCCAAGTCCCGACGCCTGTCGGATGGCACGACCCATGTACCATCTCCGGGAGAGGCCTGGGCCCAGATTACCCGTCGAAACGCCGAAGTCCTGGGTTGGAACGATTCTGGACTACTTAGCCCTGGGAACTGGGCGGATGTGGTGGTGATCGACCCCACCCAAGGCCCTGCAGCCCAACCGGATTGGACGACGGCCGTCGATCCGCTTTCGCTCCTGCTCTACACCTTTGACGAGCGCTGGATCACCCACACGGTCGTTCAGGGGCGCGTCGCTTACTCGGGCTGACGAAATCGGTGCAGGCCGAGGAAGCCGATCGGGTGGCGCGTCTCACCATTGGTAGCAAGATCGGCGAGAACTTCACCAACGACGCTTGCGAACTTGAAACCGTGGCCGCTGAATCCCGCGGCGATGATGACGTTCGGGTGCCTGGGATGCTTGTCGATAATAAAATGGCCGTCGGGGGAGTTTTCGTACATGCAGATACGTGTGGTTGGTAGCCGCGCGTCCGCAAGCGGCATGAATCGTTGGACAAACAGTCGAACGTCGCGGCGGTCTCCGGGAAGGGGGTCGCGCCGATCCTGATCGGGATTGATTGGAGGGCCCTTGGCATGTCGTGCGAGCTTCAGACTCAAGGCGCCAAATGGTGACTCGGTAGACATTGGAAATCCGTAGAACAGATCGCCCTGTCCATCCCACTCTTTCGGAGTCTGCAGAGCCCACACCGGCGAATCGGGAGAAGCAAATGGAGAAGAATCGCTCGGCTTGAACCACGCAAGCACCTGCCGCGTTGGTTCAATGGAAACTCCCAGATCACGAACGACCTGGTTTGCCCACGCACCGGCAGCGATGATGAGCGAACGGCCGCGATATTCCGCCGATTCGGTGCACACGCGAACCCCGCTCCCATCCGCTTCCCAGGACACGACCCGCTGACCCAACGTGCGCAAATCGGCGCCGTGCTTGCGGGCCAGCTTCGCGTTGGCCTCGATCGCTCGTTCGGGCCTGAGCCAGCCCGCCGCGGGCTCGAAGAGGGCGACGAAGTCTTCGGGCACATCAAAGTATGGGTATCGCCGTCCTAACTCCGCACGGCTCAGCATCTCATGCGCCAGCCCGTGCTCAGCCGCCGCCCGCCGCGAGCCCGCCACAGCCTCCGAGTCTTCGCGCCCCATGTACACACCCCCCGGGGTGAACAGCAACTGCTCACCGCTCATCGCCTCCAACTCGCGCCACAACTCATACGCCCGGCGCAGCAGCGGCACATAGTCGGGATGCTCGTAGTAGCACATGCGGATCATCCGGCTGTGGCCGTGGGATGAGCCGCGATCGTGAGCGATGGGAAACTGGTCGAGGCCGAGGACCTTCACGCCGCGTTTGGCAAGGTGGAGAGCGGCGGAGGAGCCCATGGCCCCCAAGCCTACAACCAAAGTGTCGACATGCTCCGCCATAACCAGAGCATACCTGGGCATCGACGCTAAAGATCAGGTATGGTGGGATTGCTTTTCAGCAAAGAAGACGCCGCATGAAACTATTGCTGGCATTGGCGATACTGGCTTCTTTGACCGGCTGCCGGACCCAGCCCATGACGGCCGCGGACGTTCAGAAATGCTCGACCGTCAGCGGGGACCCGTCCAAACACGAGATGCAGATCGCGAGCCCTCGGGTTGGGGGCGCAGGAATGGCTTCATCTTCCCTCGTCGCTGAGCTTCGAGATGGAAAGGTCTTTGTGTACTACCTTCATCACGGGCACGGAGGCCAGGAATGGAGTGACTTGAAGAGTGCGACGGATGCAAATGGCGCGGAGCTCGAGCTCGTCAGGAATTTTTACGGAACAAACTCAGCGGGAAGATTTGAAAACGTGTCTGTCCGCCTATCACGCCAGTCGCTTGACGATGCCTCAAACGGCTCGGGCCTGCTGGTTCATATCCACGGTGGGAAACACTCCGTGGACGTGTCGTTTCCTGCCCAATATGTCCAAGGGTTTCTGGCACGAGTAGATTCTTCTACCAGGTAGTCAATCCGCGATCTTCCAGTAGGCACGGCATCACACTGCAAACAGCGCCTCCACAAACGCCTCCGGATCAAACGCCTCGATATCGTCGGGCGTCTCGCCGACACCCACGAACTTGACGGGGATGTTCGTGGCCGCGCGGACGGCGACCACGATCCCGCCCTTTGCCGTCCCGTCGAGTTTGGCGAGGAAGATGCCTGTAACGCCGCCCCCGGTGGCATCCTTCAGCGCACTGGAGAACTCTTCCGCCTGTCGCAGCGCATTCTGGCCGCTGGTCGCGTCCAGCACCAGAATCGTCTCATGCGGAGCCCCGGGAATCTGTTTGGCGACCACCGAACGGATTTTCGAGAGCTGCCGCATCAGCGGGTCCTGCGTGTGCAATCGTCCCGCCGTGTCGAGGATCAGCACATCCACTTTGCGTGCCAGCGCGGCCTTGCAGGCGTCGAACGCCACGGCCGCAGGGTCGCCCCCTTGCTGGCCCTTGATCACTTCCACACCCAGCCGCTCGGACCAGATTTCCAGTTGCCGTACCGCGCCGGCCCGAAACGTATCGCACGCAGCCAGCAGCACCGTCTTGTTCTGCTTCCGCAGCATGGAACAGAGCTTTGCAATGCTCGTCGTATTGCCCGCTCCGTTGATCCCCGTGACGAGGATCACCGTCGGGCCACCAACAGGGGCGAAGTGCAACGCGCGATCTTCCGGCGGCCACATGGCCTTCATCTCGCGTTTGAGATAATCCAGCACATCCTCGCCGCGCGTCATCTTTCCCGACTTGAAGTCGACGCGAATGCCGTCGATAAGCTTCTTTGTCCCCACGACGCCGACATCCGCCTGGAGCAACGCCTTCTCCAACTCGTCGATGAGCTGCTCGTCCAGCTTCCGCCCCAGCAGCAGCGACTTCAACCCACCCGCGCCGCTGACAAACACCTCGCGCGTGCGTTCCAGGCCTTGCTTGAGCTTCGAGATGGCTTTGGAGAAGAAGGACATGAGGAAGAATCAAGGGATCAAGTCATCGAGGAAACAGGAAAGAGGCGAGCGACCATCGGCGATGCGATCACGAAGGCGCTTGAACCTCGCCTGTTGTGGATTCACCGGTTGTTGATTCGCCTCCAACTGTTGCATCGCTCGATGTGGCTTCGCTTGAATCCCTGGGCACCTCCTCCGAAGCCGGCTCGGATGCCGAGTCCGCACTCTCCCCCATCACCTTCTTCAGCACCTTATCAAGCAACCCATTGATGAACGCCGGAGACTTGTCCGTGCTGAACGCCTTGGCCAGCTCCACGGCCTCGTTCACGGCGATCTTCGGATTGGTCTTTCCGCTGATCATCTCATGGTGGGCCAGTCGCAGAATCGCGCGATCAACAGCCGCCTGCCGGTGCGCCGGCCAACCCGGCGCGGCCTCCGTCATGAACGCGTCCGCCGCGGCGCGGTCGCCGTACGCCTCGGTCGCCAGCAGAAACGCCTTCTTGCGCTCCCCGTCGGTGAACTTCGCGGATTCTTCTTCATCCTCGGTCAGTGTGGCAAGCACGCTCTGCGCATCGTCGATCTGTGCGGCCCCACCACCCCCACCCCCGACACTCCCCTCGCCGCCACGCGCGTCAAGTTGGTACAAAATCTGGAATGCCAATCGGCGAATGTCTCGTGGTGTGGCCATCAGCGTTTCCCTCGCCCCTTGCTCTTGGAAGTCTTGGCCCGTGCCTTGTCCGGCAGCTCGCGGCCAACGGCGGGCGAAGTGCCCTTCTCTCGCGTCTCGGGCAACCGGAGCGCGTCGATCGCCTGCACCGCATCCAGCAGCGCGGCCATCGCCTCGGCCCCCTTGTTGCCATGCGAACCCCCCGACCGATCCTCCGCCTGATCCGGCGTGTCCACCGTCAGCACGCCAAACGCGGCCGGTATTCCCGTCGCGAGGGTGACGCCGATCAGCCCGTGAGCCACGGCCTCCGCAATGTACCGATCATGGCTGGTTTCACCCTTGATAAGACACCCCAGCGCGACAACACCCCGAAAGCGGCCCGTTCGAGCCGCGGCCAAGGCAAGCGCAGGAAGCTCATACGATCCAGGCGCGGCGATGATTCGCAGCGTCGCCGGATCTCCCCCACTCTCCGCGTACACCTCGCAGGCCCCCGCCAGCAGCCGATCCGTCACGCTCGCGTTGTACCGGCTGACCACGACTGCCAGCGCAGGCGCACGCGGTGGGCGTCGGGTGGTGGAACGATGGGTGGCACGCGATTTGGACATTCGGGCCGGATCGTAGTCTTCGGGCCGCGTGCTTCCAACATCACGCGGGCTCTCCAACCCGCGTTTCGGGCCAATCCCCGGCCCATCCCGCCCGTACCATCGTTCCCGCTTCATCCCATGCGCCGACTGATCCTGCACATCCTTCCCGCGCTGCACCTCACGCGCGTCACCACCGCCTTCGCGGCCGTGGCCAACGTCTGGTTCGTCATTCTGTGGACGCACGCCGCCGCGCTGGAGCCGGGCACGCGGGCGTTCTTCGATCTTCCGCTCTGGGTGCTTCTGCTCGGAGGGATGGTCAACGCGCTGGGGCTCTTCGGCTTCGCCACCGCACTCAACGATGTGCTCGATTGGCGACGCGACCAGGCCCTGCATCCGGATCGCCCGATTCCGTCCGGACGGCTCACGCTTGATGGCGCCATCGCGCTGGTCGTGTGTACGTTCGGCATGGCCGTCTTCGGTGCAACGCCCCTGGGCATTACCGCGGTCGTGCTCACGCTCACCGTCGCGGGAGCAATCCTGTTCTTCAACGCCGCGGGCAAATACGTGCCGGGAATCGGTCTGGTGGTTCTCGGGTTGATCTATGCGGGACAGATGGTGATCCCGAATCTGCACCTGAAGTTCATCGTGCCGGTCTGGCTGGTTATGACGCACGCGCTGGTGGTCGCGTCCTGGGTCCACGTGCTGGGACGGAAGGCCCCGGGCATTTCGGCCCGCGCGACCATCTTCGCGCTCACCGGCTGGCTCTTCTGGTCCGCCGTGATGTTCGCCTTCGGCTGGTATCGCAACTGGGGCGAGGGCGGGCTCTGGCCGGACTGGGTCTCCTGGACGACGGCGATCGCCCCCCTGGCCCTCTCGGCCCTCTTCGGCATGCTCGTGTGGCGGCGCGTACACCTCCTCGGGCGCGGGCCCCGCGTCGCGGAAAAAATCGCCCGCTACGGTGCTCTCTGGCTCGCCCTCTACGGCGCGGCGTGGCTCTTCGGCCAGGGCTTCGTAAAATACGGCTGGGTGCTCACCGGCCTGGCCATCTTCGGCCTGCTGGGAATGACCGTCATCCGCGAGGTAGTCGCGCTGATCGAACAACCGCTGGGATACCGCCGCTAATCAGACCCATCCCACCGCGTAGAAGATCGCCGTGAACATCAGGTCCGCGATCACAATCGCCACGATCGACTGCACCACCGTGCTCGTCGTGGCCTGTCCAACGCCCGACGCCCCACCTGTGACACGCAGTCCGTTGTTGCACGCGATCACGCCGATCAGCAGCCCGAACACCGTCGCTTTGCCCACGCCCGTAAAGAAGTCCACCAGTTTCACCTGGTCCAGCGTGTTCTGAATGTACCGCTCGCTGGGAATCCCCAGCGCGGTAACGCCGACCACCCAGCCCGCCGTCACCGCGACCAGATTCGCAAACACTGCCAGACACGTCATGCTGATAACGCTCGCGATGACCCGCGGCACGACGAGGAACCGCACCGGGTTCAGAGCGTGGGCCTCCAGCGCCTCGATTTCCTCCCCCACCACCATCGTCCCGATTTCCGCCGCGATCGCCGCACCCGCGAAGCCCGTCAGCACGATCGACGCGATCAGCGGCCCGAGTTCCCGAAAGATGGCTACACCGGTGATGTTGGCCACCAGATCGCGCGAGCCGAACTTGTCCAGTTGCGGCGCCATCTGCAACGCAAGGATCAGCCCCACGCACGAGCTCACCAGCCCGATGATGAAGATCGACCGAACGCCGATGCGAACCATCTGCGAGATGATCGCCGTGCGCCCAAGCCGCGTCTTCCCATGCGTCACGCCGCGCCACATCCAGTGCAGCGCATCCATCAGCAGATAAAACGACGACCCAACGGAGTCGAGCATCGAGATCGTGCGTGCGCCCAGAAACTCGGGGATCGTTGCGAGCGATGAATGCTTGGACGGGGATGGTGGGGCTGGCTCGGCCATCCCTACAGCGTACCCCGGATCACTGCATCGCGTATGCCGCGTCGGCATTCGGCACGATCGTGAAAACCGTGTCCAGCCGGGCAATCTCGAAGATCGAGCGGACCTTGTCCTGCAAGGCGCACAGAATCAGCTTGGTGTTGTTCTTCCGGGCGATCTGCATCGCCTCCACCAGCGTGGCCACGCCCGACGAATCCATGTACGGCACACCTGCAAGATCGATCACCAGCCGCATCGGCTTGGAGACCTGCAGCTTGCGAAGTTCCATGCGCAACGTTGGCGAGCCGGACATGTCGATATCCCCGGACGGGCGCACGATCACCGCGCCATCCTTGGTCTCAGACCTCACCTGCAACGGCTCGGCCCCGCTTCTTCCTCGCAGGTCAGCCATGACACGCCTCCGATCCGCCGGACTTGTCCGAACAACCACATCCACCCCCACCACCGGCAACTCGCATGGAAGATCCGGGGAGCCCCGAATCGACACGCTTCTTGATCATCGTCAGTCGCATCCCCCGACTGCCGCGCTTTTCGTAGACCGCCTCGTCCATTACCGTCTTGATAATGTGCACGCCCAGCCCCCCCGGTCGGATTTCCTCGAGACTGCGGCTTCGTATCTGCTCCGGCTCCACCTGCTGCGCCTCATCCTCAATAGTGATACGCATCGCGTCCGGGCGCTCGTCGCCCGTGCCGCCGCTGGGCGCTGGTGTGCCACCGGCCCACGCCCCTCCCTCGGCCCAGATACTCAGCCAGATCGGCTTATCGGGCTGCTTCTGGTACCCATGCCGTATGACGTTGCACAATGCCTCATCCACCGCCAATGCGATCTGCCCCCCCGTTTCGTCGGTGAAACCGAACCGTTTCGCCACCGCTCCCACCAGTTCGCGCACTCCGCTGAGAAAGAGCGGGTTGCTGCGAATTTCAATTCGCACCTGCGGCTGCGCTTGATTCAGCGTGAGACGAGAGGACGTGTTCGGGAAGGCACTCATGTTCCGTTCTCTCCCACACTCTTCGACGATTCGGCGCGATGACTGTACCACTCTGCCCAGCGCCGGGCCGCAAGTGCGCGGTCGGCGGGGCTCGCGGAGTGGTCGTAACCGAACGTCTGGCCCGTGATCTTTTCCAGCCCCCGGATAGCAAGCATCCGTTCGGCCGCATCGTCACTCTGCAGTTCGCCGATCAGCTCCGGAATCGCGCCCTGATCCTGCGTGGCCGCGGCCCGCTGAATCGCCCGCAGCCGGGCCGCCGGGTCGTTCTCTTGGAAACCGATGGCGTCATCCGGATTCGCACACCCGCCAAGCGTGGCGCAGGCCCAGCCAGCGGCGCAAAGGCCGAGCATTCCCAACCGCGTGCGTACGGGCGCGTGCATGCCCGAATGATACGACCGCCCGCCGTACAGCGGCGTACCCTCGTCCTCCCCTCCCAGGTCACCCCAGACTTCGGGCTTTCCCGCCCCCCGACTCAGCTTTTTCTTATGGCCACACCCCCACCCACCCCACTCATCGACAAGTCTTCCCTGCCGCACAACGAGTTGGTCGTCATTCTGGACTTCGGCGGCCAGACCGCCCAGCTCATCGCGCGCCGCGTCCGCGAAGCTGGCGCGTTTTCGCTGCTCGTCGCCCCCTCCACTTCGACGGCACAGATCAAGGCCCTCGCTCCCAAGGGCATCATCCTTTCTGGCGGCCCCGCGAGCGTGTACGAAGACGGTGCACCCAAATGTGAGCCGGAGCTCTTCCAGCTCGGCATTCCTATCCTGGGCATCTGCTACGGCATGCAGCTCGCCTGCCAAATGATGGGCTTCACCGTGGACAAAGGGGAGAGCCGCGAGTTCGGCCGCGCCGGGCTGCACATCGTTGATCGCAAGGACCTCTTCGGCGCAATCCCGGAGAAGACGGCCGTCTGGATGAGCCACGGCGATCAGGTCAAGCCCGGCACCGCCACGCAGCGCGGCGCGCCGCGGATGGAAGTCCTCGCCTCCACAGAAACCTGCCCGCTGGCCGCCTGCCGCGTCGTCGATCCGATGCCCGGCGGCCTGCGCTTCTACGGCGTGCAGTTCCACCCCGAAGTGACGCACACACCCCACGGCGTGGACATCCTGCGCAACTTCCTGTACGAGGTCTGCAAATGCTCCGGCTCCTGGCGCATGGCGGACTTTCTCGAAACGGAAATCAAGCGCGTCCGCACCATGGTCGGCTCCGCCGGAATCATCTGTGGCCTCTCCGGCGGCGTGGATTCGTCGGTCTGTGCCGCGCTCCTGCACAAGGCCGTGGGCGAGCAGCTCCAGTGCGTCTTCATCGATACGGGCCTGCTCCGCAAGAACGAACGCGAGTTGGTTGAAACCACTTTCCGCGACCACTTCCGCATCAAACTGAAGGTGATCGACGCCGGTGAGCAGTTCCTGAGCGATCTCGTTGGCGTCACGGATCCGCAGGAGAAGCGCAAGCGCATCGGCGCACGCTTCATCCGCGTCTTCGAGGATGCCCAGAAGAGCATGGGGCTGCACGGCCACAACTTCCTCGCCCAGGGCACGCTCTACCCGGATGTGATCGAGTCCGGCCAATCGCTCGCGGGCACCAGCGCCAGCATCAAGATGCACCACAACGTCGGCGGCCTTCCCGACGATCTGGAGTTCGACCTTGTCGAGCCCCTCCGCGATCTGTTCAAGGATGAAGTTCGCAAGCTCGGCGAAGTGCTCGGCCTTCCCGACCAGATCATCTGGCGGCACCCGTTCCCGGGCCCCGGTCTGGCCGTGCGCATCATCGGCGAGATCACCCGCGAGAAACTCGACCTGCTGCGCGATGCGGATGAGATTCTGCTCGAAGAAATCGTCGCCGCGAATCTGTACCGCAGTACCAGCCAGGTCTTCGCGGTGCTTCTGCCCGTGAAGTCCGTCGGCGTGATGGGCGACGGTCGGACCTACGAGAGCACGATCGCCGTTCGCGCCGTCGAAACCCAGGACTTCATGACCGCCGACTGGGCCCGCATCCCCTTCAACGTTCTGGCGACGATCTCCAACCGCATCATCAACGAGGTCCGCGGCGTAAACCGCGTGGTCTACGACATCTCCTCGAAGCCGCCGGCGACGATTGAGTGGGAATAACGCTCGGGTACACTGCGGCAGATTGACAGATGACCTTCCAATCGGGGCTCTTAAGCACTGCGGCGACAACCGGCACGAACTCGCGCAGAGTCGAAACTGCGGCTGCTTCGCGTGCCTGCGAATCTTCTCTCCAGCCGAGGTCAAGGATTGGACGGACTCTGACGGGTGCGGAGTGGGGCAGACGGCACTGTGCCCCCATTGCTCGATCGACGGATTGATCGGAGATGCGTCGGGCTTTCCCATCGATGACGCTTTTTTTCGCCGCGTTCGAAATCATTGGTTTCCGAGGCGCAAATAGTGAAGACGCAACAGCATGCGGCTCGCGACACCAGCATGACGCTCCCTCACGGCCAGTACGCGACAACAAGCTCTCGTTCACAGAGCTTTACCGCCCAAGCTGCAGCAACTGCTGCATCAGCGTGTCAGTCGTCGTAATGACGCGCGACGCGGCCGAATACCCCGTGCTCGCCAGAATCAGGTTCACGAACTCCTGCGACAGGTCCACGTTCGAAAGCTCCAGCGCCCCGCCCACAATCTTGCCCGAGCCAAGCGTGAGCGCGGGGCCGATGAGGGCATCGCCGGAGTTTGAGCCCGTCCGATACGAGTTGCCGCCGACATCCACCAAGCCCTCCGCGTTGGTGAAGGTCGCGATGGCCACTTGACCGAGCGTCCGCGTGAGCCCATTCGAGAATCCACCCGTGATGCGGCCATCCTGGCCCACGCTGAATCCTTGCAGCGTGCCGATCGGCGCACCATCCTGCGAGAGCGACGCGAGGGCGGATGTCTGATCCGCCAGCGAGGTCACGCCCGAGGACTGTCCGCCGAACGACATGTTCAACACAAGCGGACTGGCCGCGCCCGTGCCGGTTCGATCGATGCTCAAGCCCACCGTGGGGATACCCGAGATGCGTCCGGAAGAATCGAAAGTCAATGTGCCCGTGCCGGCGATTGCGTTCGCGCCCTTGTTGTCCGGGCTCTCGGCGAAGTACCGCCACGTGGTGCCCGTGCCGCCCTGCTTGCTCTCCAGCGTCATGCGCAGATTGATCGTCAGCGGCGTGCCGAGCGAGTCGTAGGCCACAAAGCTCGTCATCACGCTCTCGCCATCGGCCGTCTTGGCGGTGGTCAGCGCGAAGGGATTGGAGGATGCGCCGCCGGACGCGATCAGCGCGACATTGGCAGTCTTCACATCCAGCGAGTTGCTGGTGCCCGTGTTGCCGACAATCGAGAGCACGCCGGTGACGGGGTCCAGCACGGCACCGGGCGAAGCCCCATCCGGATTCGGCCCCGTCGTGGTGTTGATGTTCAGCGTGTTATTCACAAAGTCCATGTAGTCCTGGACCGTGCTTGTGTTCGTGACGGTGAAGGTCGCGTCGGCGATGTCCTGCGAGCCCTTCTTGGCACCCGTCAGCTTGATCGTCTCACCAGCGCTCATAAGCGGATTGCCGGGGCTGGCCGAGTTTTCGATGTCCACCAGCCGAGTGGTCGTTTCCAGCATGTCCCCCGAGGCCGGCGCGGGGCTGGCCGTCGGCAATGCGTGCATGGCCGCAAAGCTCGTGAGCGAACCATGCGTGGGAACGTCCCCCCCGGAGTTCAGATTGCCGCCAAGCTGCACGTTGCGCGTCGCCTGCGCCAGCGTCATCGTGCCCACCGGGATGTTGATGTTCCCCAGCACCCCGGGAATGACATTGAAGTTGGCGTCCACGCCAAAGCCCTGGACCTGATCGCCGCCGATCGAGACGAGGTCGTTGGCGTTGTTCTGCCGGAAGGATCCGGCGCGCGTGTACATCTGTGTGCCGGCGCGATTCACAATGAAGAAGCCCGCGCCGTCGATCGCCAGATCGCGTGGATCGCCCGTGGACGAAACCGAGCCCGGAGAGAAGTTTCGTTGCGTCCCCGCGATGGTGACGCCCAGACCCACCTGGCTGGGGTTCGAGCCGCCCGTATTCGTTCCGGGAGGCGAGCCGGCGCTCAGCGTCCGCGAGAACTGATTGGCAAAGAGCATGCGACTGGACTTGAACGCGGTCGTGTTCACGTTCGAGATGTTGTTGCCGATCACGTCCAACTGACGTGCGTTGGCGTTCAGTCCCGAAAGTCCTGTGAAGAAGGCGGTTGTTGAGGCCATGGCGTATCTCCAAGAGTGCGTGGTGTCGCGGCATCCTGCCGACGCCGTCGTCGCTCATGCCAACAGGGTTGTTCGGTCCTCCGACCTCCCGCGCTCGGGCTCCGCCCGGCGTCTGCTCGGCTCTTCCTCGCAAAGCCCGGGCCAGCTGAGCGGGCCACCGGTCAGAGGTCGTTATCTGCCATTCCCGACGGGCGTTCCGCCCGACAGCTTCGCCAGCAGCTCCAAAGCGCTGGCGCTGCCGGTAAGGGTGGCCGCGGGTGGGTTGAGACGGCGCAGCGCCGAGAGCGTGCCTTGCGCCCCGGAGGTATCCAACGGCGCAACTCCCGCGCCCCCGCTCCCGCCGCCCCCGACATCCCCACGCAAGTCACCGAGATCGATCGTGCCGTCGATACCCCCCACCAGACCGCTCGATCCATCGGGCCGACCCGAGACCTCGCGGGCATGAACATCCAGGAGCAGCTTCTGCCCATCAATCGTTACAAGTGCGTGCCTCACCCCCGCGGTCTCCAACTGATCGGCAGCGATCGCCACACGAGCGAGTTGCTCGCCGCTCAGTTGCACGCCCGCCGCTTGTGCGTCGCTCCCGATCGTCACGGGAAGTTCGCTGGCCAATCCGCCCTCCCGGGCCTGCTTGAGCAGATCGGCGAATGCGCCTGGCGCAACCCCAGGCGCGGCCGCGTTCGTGCTCGCGCCCGTCGGTCGGATTCCCGAGCCAAGCAGTTTCAGTAGTTGTGCGGCGTTCACCGACACCAGGGAGCTCCTTTGTCGCGAGTTCAGTGCGTTCCGGTTGCGGCCGCGGGCGGATCAAGAATCGACTTCACGTTCTTGAACGGAACGCTCGCGCCATTTACCAGATTCAGCACGGGCCCGTCCGCGGTCTGCGAGATCGATCGAACCACACCCTCGGCAGGATCGAAGTTCTCGGTGTACCCCTGCACGTATTTGCCCAGCAGTGCCCCCGCCGTCGAGAGCTGGCCCTGCGAAACCACATCCGTAAGTTTGCTCTGAAGCGAAATGTCCGCTTCGATGTTTCGCAAGCTCGAGAACTGCTGCAGCAGCGTGTTCGAGTCGTTCGGCTTCAGTGGATCCTGGTTGGTGAGCTCCGTCATCATGATCTTGACGAAGTCCTCGCTGTTGAGCTCGCTGAAACGGCTGGGCACGCCGCTGGCCGTCGTGCTCAAGCTGCCGGTTCCGCTTAGTGTGCTGCTTATGGTGCTCATGGGTTTACCTTTCCAAGTTCGTCGCTAAACCAGTGCGTCCACACGGATCCGACCATCCGCCCCAACCCGAAGTGGCGATCCGAACGAACCCGAGAGCATCGCAGACTGCTCCCCAGGTCCGACTGCCGCGCTCTCGCCCGCGTGTACGCCGCCGATCTCCGCCGACGATCCCGAACCGGCTCCGCCGGTGCTGCCAAGTACGTTCTGATTGAACGCGCCCTGCCCGCCATTCCCCGCAAATCCCGCGCCGGAGTCCTGCGCAAAATCCGCCGAATGATCTTCCCGCCCCTGCACCGGGGGCAATCCCCAATCCCGCTCCGGCAACCGGGCGATCTCGCCGACAGTCACCTCATCAACCCGCAACCCGCGATCTTCCAGCGCGGTACGCAGCGACCCGATGGAATCTCCGAGAATGCCGCGTGTCTTCGCGCTCGACGCCTCGAATCGGGCCCGCACCCCCCCGCCGCTCGCCGAATCCATCCGGAGGTGTACGCGCAGCATCCCGAGATTGGCCGGATTCAGCCGCAGCGTCACCGCACCCGTGCCCCCTTCGCTCCCTGCCCACGCCCCCGAAGCCGCGGCCTGATATGCCGCTCGCTCAATGCCGCGCTCCACCTGCGCCTGCATCGCCCGCTGGAACTCACTGGCCCCGCCGGGAACCGGCTGGCTGGTCGCCCCCTGCGCATCGGGAGCACGCACCGGCTCAGCGACCAGTCGGCCCAGGAGATCCATCTCGCGGCCAGAACTCACGCTCACCCCGGGAGTAGTGGATTCAGCTACTGGCCCGGCCTTGTCGGGTCTTGTTTCCGGTCGATCCGAGTCGTCGCCTGTTCCATTTCCGGTTGAACTGTTCGTGTTCGAAGCGATCGGAATCACAGCCGCGGTTGCGACCAGTGCTTCGCCGGTCCCCGCGGGCTCGCTTGGCGGTCGCCCATCCGGAGTCGCCGCACGGACAACCGACGCCGTTGCTATCGAAACGCCTGCAACGGGGGCCTCCGCGGCCTGAGATTGCCCATCAGCATCAGCTTCGACATTTGACTTTGGTGCCGCGCCCTCCCGCTCCTGCGCCTTGCCGGACGCATGAGCATGAACCGCCGCGAGCGTTTCCCCGGGATGAACAGCAGGAGCGATGGGTGCCTTGGCTTCCGCCCGCACGCCTGGAACCTCGTCATCGGCTGCAAGTGGAATCTGAGTCGCCTGCGCATCCCGGCCCTTGGCTTCAGCAGTATCCGGCGGCACCTTTTGCGACCGAGCGATTGGCTGAGCGCCGTTGCGACGTATCCCTGCCGAAGCGTCGGCTTGCTTCGTCGCGGCCTTTGCTGCGCCCAGCTCTTTGATAGCGGCTGGTTCGACAGCACGCCCCCCAACCTGCGTCGGTCGAGCACCTTCGGAGCCGCGAGACGCCGCATCGGTTTGCGTCGAAGACCCGCCAGACTCGTTCGCACCTACCTCGCCCGCGTTGCCGCCATCCCCCTTCGCGGGAGAAGCCGCATCGGACGGTTGCTTCTGCGGCGGAGCGATGTTCACTTCGACGATGGGCGTCGAGCTCAGCGGCTTCTGCGCGTCTTCGTTCTTCGCAGGCGATGACGGTTGCGCGATCGGTTTCTTATCTTCATCAACCCCGGGCGCGGCTGAATCTGCCACGCTCGCGTCCGACTCCGCTCTTTCCTTCTGTTCCGGCTTCGCATGCTCCGCGGGCTTCTTCACACCCGCCTGCGGCTTGGTCTCGCCCGAGGGCTTTTCAGACTTGTCCTGCACTGAAGCGGCGTCAGAACGATCCGCCTTCTCCGCGTCCTTCCGCTTGTCGCGCAGCGACTGCGCAAAGTCTGCCGACCCGTCGGTATTTTGTGCCGGCTTCTTGGCCGAATCCGCGCTCTTGAAGTCCTTGGCCCGAGGTGCCCGCTCAACGCGGGGCGCTTGGTGCGCCGTTGGCAAGAGCGCCGTCTGTTGCTGCAGAACCAGTCGATTCATGTGCGCCCGCCTGCGTGAGAGACCCGGTTGGCGGGACAACAATGCCCCGCGTCCGCAATCGCTCAAGCAACTCCGCTGCCAAAGACGCGTCGTCCTTCACAAACTCGGCAAGCACCTTCGTCCGCTTGCCCTCCTCCATCTTCGCAAGATAGGCCACAACCTGGTCCGACTGTTTCTGGTCCAGCATGGCCCGAAGCACCTGCTTCGCGTCCTTGGGCTTCTGGCCCTCCAAAGTGGACAGCGCGACCTTGAACTGTTTGTCTCCATCGGTCTCGGCAATCTTCTTGCGTTCGGCCGCGAACGCCTTGCGGTCCGACTCCAGTTTCTTCTCGCGCTCATCCAGCTTCGCGATCTGCTGCATCAGCCCCGTACGAAGATTCTCGATCTCCTGCTGCTGGCGAAGCAGCACCTGCAACCGCTGATCGTCCTTAAACTGCTGCTCCGCGATCTTCTCCGCCGCGGTGATCGGCGGTTCGGCCATCTTCGCCGCTTGTGCCTGCTCGGCTTCCTTCACCTTGGCATCCGCCTGCGCGACGGCCTTGTCCGCATCTTCCTGCGCCACGGTCTTGATGAATCGTTCCTTCACAGCCAGAACGCGATCGCGGCTCAGCCGGTCGGATGTCTTCAGCCACGCCAACACACCGCCCATCGCAAGAATGTTTACGATCGCCATGACCGCCAGAATATTCCAAAGCGTCTTCAAGCTTCACCACCTTCCGCGTTGGCCCTATTTCGTATAAACTGCTGCGTCGCCACTTCATCTACCTGCGCCGCCTCTACGTGCAACCGTTCCATTCGCCACTCTTCCCGCCGCTTCTCCCGCAATAGCTCCACGGCCCGGCGCTCCGTGGCCGCCCGCATAAGTTCCAGCCGCGCCCGCTCCACGCGCCGGTACGCCCCGGCGAGTTCCATTGCCGCCTGTCGCGCCCTGGCTTCCAGATGCAGCGATGCACCCGCCTGGGCGCGAACCTCCGGAATCACGACCATCACTCCCCCACCGCCGCCAACCCCGCCCAGCCGCGACCGCAAATCCATCCGCGCGTTGTGAATATCCTGCTGGCATTGTCGGAGCTTGGTCTCGATGACGATCCGCTCGCGTTCCAGTTCCGCAACGCGCAGTTGCTTCTCCTGCTCGACCCGCTCTCGCTGGTCCAGTACCGGCTGCAATCGAAATTGGAACTTCACCGCCAAGTGCCTTTCCTTTTCGCTTCTACGCCTTCACGCCTGCTGCCCGCTCGCTACGCCTTCGCCTTCGACAACTTCTGAAACTCCGCCCCCGCCTCGATCGCCAGCTTCACCATCCGCGATTTGGCCGCCTCCATCGAATCCTTCTCTCGCGAGCCCTGCTGCAAAAGCTCGTTGATGCGGTCGTAGTACCGGATCGCCACATCCGTCGCCGCGCTCGATCCCTTGGCGTACGCCCCGATCTGGATCAGGTCCTCCGCGTCCTTGTACGCCGCCAGCAGCCGGATCACCTGCCGACGCGCGTGTACATGCGACTGGTCGCACACCTCATCCGCCACGCGGCTGATCGAATCCAGCACGTCGATCGCCGGATAGTGCCCGCGCTGCGCCAACTTCCGCGACAGAATCACGTGCCCATCCAGAATCCCCCGCGCCGCATCCGCGACCGGCTCGGTCATGTCGTCCCCCTCCACGAGGATCGTGTACAGACCCGTGATCGAACCGCCCGCAGCCCCCACCCCATTTGCGCCACCCGCTTCCATTGATCCGGCGCGTTCCAGCAGCCGCGCCATTGCTGCAAACACACTCGGCGTGTACCCGCGTGTTGCCGGCGGCTCTCCCACGCTCAGGCCGATCTGCCGCTGTGCGTGGGCAAATCGCGTGATGGAGTCCATCAGCAGCAGCACGCTCTTGCCCTGATCGCGGAAGAACTCCGCCACAGCGCACGCCGTCTGCGCCGCCCGCACGCGCAGCAACGCGGACTCGTCGCTCGTCGCCACCACCAGCACGCACTTCTTCAAGCCCTCCTCACCCAGCGTCTTCTCGATGAAGTCCTTCACCTCGCGCCCGCGCTCACCGATCAACGCAACCACCGTGACATCCGCCTCGGTCCCCCGGGCAATCTGCCCCAGCAACGAGCTCTTGCCCACACCCGGGCCGGAGAAAATACCCAGTCGCTGGCCGCGCCCCAGCGTGGTCATCAGATCCATCGCTCGCACACCAGTTCCCAGCGCTTTCGTCACTCGCCCGCGCCGCATCGCCGAAATGGGCTCGGGATCCACCTCGCGCGGCGTAAGTCCATGCAGCGTCCCCTTGCCATCAATCGGACGCCCCAGCCCGTCCACAACTCGCCCCAGCATCGACCATCCCGTCCCCACCGTCTGCTGCGCATGCAAGCCCTCGACCGCATCCCCCGGCCGAATTCCTCCCGTGCCCGAGAGCATCATCACGATCGCATGAGCCCCGTCAAAACCAATAACCTCGCCCAGCGAGCCCATATCGCTCGCGATCGGCCGATCCCTTCCCGCATCCCCCATTCCACATCCCACGTTCACCAGAGAACCCACCGGCATCGGCAGATCACGCACCAGCACCGTCAGCCCGCGCAGCGCACGCACACGCCCGACAATTCGCATTGGTTGTGCCTGCCGCACCGTCCGGATCTGTGCTTCCAGCCCAATCACGCGACGGCTCCTGGCTCGGCCTGCCCCGCGGCCCCTGGCAGCAGCGTCTCCACCATGCGGTCCAGTTGCGTCCCGATCCGCGCGTCGATTTCCCCGCCCCCCGCATCTCCAGATTCTGTATCCGCCCGTGTTCTTGCCACGCACCCGCCGCGCTCGACGCCGGGATCGTCCACGATCTGGGCATGCCGGATCGCCGGCGCGGCCGCCATCAGCCCCGGCAGCGCTCGCTCCACAATCGCTCGATCTTCGGGATTGATTCGCACCACCAGTTCCGTCGGACGCACCACCACCGCCAGAACCGCCGCGAGCTGGTCCTGCACCACGGCCGGCTCCAACACAATCGTGCGTTTCGTCACCCTGCCGGCGATTTGTGCGGCCAGTCGAAGCACATCCCGCAGCGCGCCCTGCACAAGGTCTTCCCGGCGCGACTCGAAGTCTGTCAGTGCGGACCGCCACGCCGCCTCTACTCCGCCAAGTTCCTCCCGGTGCTCGACAAGCGCGGCTTCCCTTGCCTCCTGCCGCCCAGCCACCTGCCCTTGCGCCAGCCCCACCGCGTATCCCTTCGCTCGCCCCTCTTCCTCTGCCCCGGCCACGATCCGCTCCCGTTCGGTTCTCGCCGCGGCCACGATCTTCTCCGCCTCCGCCCTTGCGGCACGCAGCATCCGATCGCCCTGCTCGCGCAAGTCGCCAAGGTCCAGCACAATGGCATGGCGAGCAACGGCTCCGGCATTTGCGTTTCGGATCAAGGCCATACCGGAGAAGTGACAGAGGAACGAAGTGACGGAGCGACTGAGTGCGTCTTGCAATCGGCCCTCCCGTCCCGCGTTTGCCTCCGTTCACCTCACGAATCCTCCACTTCGTCAGTTCTCAAACAATCAGATCGCTCTCGCCGCCGCGCCCGGAGATGATGATCTCGCCCGCGTCCTCCAACCGACGCACAATGTCCACGATCCGCTGCTGCGCCGATTCCACATCGCTTACGCGCACCGGGCCCATGTACTGCATGTCTTCCTTGATAAGCGTCGCCGCACGCTCGGACATGTTCTTGAAGATCTTCTGCTGCAAGTCCTGGCTCGCCGTCTTGAGCGCGAGCCCAAGCTCGTCGTTGTCCACTTCCTTGAGAATGCCCTGGATCCCCTTGTCGTCCACCTTGAGAATGTCCTCGAACACGAACATCAACCGGCGGATTTCCTCCACCAGTTCCGGATCGTCCGCCTCCAGCCCCTCCATAATCGCTTTTTCCGTCGCGCGATCCGCCAAGTTCAGGATCTCGGCCACCGTGTTGATCCCGCCCATCTTCTCCATGCTCTGGCTGAGCATGTTCGAGAGCCGGCTCTCCAGCCCGCGCTCCACCTCCCGGATCACCTCCGGATTCGTCTGCTCCATGTTCGCGATTCGCTTGATCACCTCGATCTGCTTCTGCATCGGCAGGCCGCCCAGAATCTCCGCCGCCTTGTGGTGCGGCAGATGGCACACGATCAATGCGATCGTCTGCGGGTGCTCATCCTGGATGAACGTCAGCAGATTCTCGGTCTCGGCCTTCTGCAGAAAGCTGAACGGCGTCTTCTGCACCTGCGTCTGGATCTGCTGCACCATCCGCCCGGCGGTTTCCGGGTCCATCGATTCCTTCAGCAACACTTTCGCGTAGTCCAGCCCGCCCTCGGTCATGTACTGCGACCCGATCGCCAGCGCGTAATACTCCTCCACCACCTGCTTGCGAAGCGCGTCGGGAATCCGCCCCATCCCCGCCAGTTCACGCGTCACTTCCTCAACCGCCTGCGGCGGAAGTTGCCGAAGCAAGCTAGAAGCCGTCGGCGTATCAAGTGTCATCAATAGAATCGCCGCGCGCGAGATCCCCTTCAGGTCCGACATCGTTTCGGGTAGTTTCGTGTTGCCCTTCATGCTCGCCCTTTTCCCCGCCCCTTCCCGTCCGCTCCGTCAGCCCACACTCATTCCGATTCGGTCAGCCACCGATTGAACACGCTCGCGGCCGTCTGCGGGTTGCTCTTCACCAGCGTCCCGATCTCCTCGAGCATCTTCCCCGTTCGCAGCGAGTCGTCGTCCACCTCGATGCCCTGCATCGCCGTGTCGCCCTCCATTGCCTCGCCCACGACGTCCGTCCCCGGTTCCAGCGCGGGCGGAATGCCGACCAGTTCTTCGGCGGTCGGAAGCGGGGCCGACTTGCCCGCCTTCTTCACCATCATGAACATCATCCCCATTGCGATCAGCGCGAAGAACCCAAGCACAGCGGTCTTCACCAAGCCGTTCTCCATGATCGCCGAGATGCTCCCGATTCCGCCGCTCCCCCCGCCGCCCAGGAAGCTGTTCTTCGCGCCGCCCCCGCCCCCCCCGCCGCCGCTCACGGCGACCATTGACACGGGAATCAGGAACGCCTTCACGGTCCCCGCAACAAGCTGCGTCGCTGCCCCGCCCCCGCCAACCCCCATGCCCTCCGTCTCCACCAGTGGCGAGATCATCTCCTCGATCTTCGTCTTGACGCCCGAGTCAAACTCCTTGCCGATCTCGTCGTCCGTTGGCTCGGTCGTGGTCGTTGTCGCTCCCCCGCCCGCGGGCGCGCCCCCGGCCGCGGCCCCGCCCTTCTTCTGCTTCACGATCGCCGCCACGTACTCCCGCGGCACGCTCACCGTCACGTTGATCTTCGTCGGCCGTCCGGAGGCATCCCTCTGGTTCACAACCTCGGTGCCATACTGCGGAAGACTCTTGACCGAGCTCGTCTCATTACTTGTGCTCGGGCTGCTCCCGCCCCCGCCCGCACGATTGATGTCCATCGCGACATTGGATCCGGGGCCGGGCTCCGCCGGACCCTTGGCGCTATTCGAGCTCGTATCCACCGCCGTCGTCTCTTCCGTCGTGAAGTTCTCCGAACCGCTTCCCTTGGGAAGGACGATCGTCTTCTTCGAATCGCGCCGCGCCGCATCCACGATCGCATTCACGCTCACGATGGCATCCGGAATGAACCGCAGATGCTCCGTCAGCTTGTCCTGCAATCGCTTCTCAACCTTCGCCACCTGCTCGATGTACGTCCCGCCGCCTCCTGCAAGGTCATCCCCGCTCACCGCGCGATACGACCGCTTGTTCCGCCCGTCCACCACCGCCACGTCCCGCACATCCAGCCCGTTCACGCTCCCCGCCACCAGGTCCGCCAGCGCGTTCACCGTCGACTGATCCAGCCCCTGCCCGCTCACCGGAAAGACCGCTACCTGCGCCACGGCCTTCTTCGCATTGGCTCCAAGTCCCCCGTTGTCCGGCTGCGGGGCGATAAACACGCTCGCATCATCGATCCCGGGAAAGCCACGAATCACCCGTGCCAGCTCGTTCTGCAGCGCAATGTTTTTCTTGGTCTGCTTCGTCTGCAGATCTTCGATCCAGCTCATCTGCGTGACCAGCCCCTCGAACAACAGCTTCTTGTCACCTGGAATCTGCTGCTCCTTGGCCATCGCTGCCAGCGCAACATACCGCTGATCCTGCGTCAGCATGATCTTGCCGTCGGCCGCCACTTTGTAGAGAATGTTCCGCTGCCCCAGGAACGCCGCGGCCTTCTGCTGATCCTCCCCGGTCCCTCCCGGGAGCAGCGCGACCGTCGCCGGCGATCCGGCGTACTGGCTCACGAGGAAGAGGGTCATCAGGAAGACGACACAAAGCGAGGCAATGAGCAGCTTCTGCGTCACGCTCAGTTGCCCAAGCTGCTTCTGCACGTTCGCCAGTATGGCTCGAATTCGGTCCATCCGCGTTGGCCTCCTGCCGGTCAAACACGGGCATCCTGCCCGCGTGGCATGGGCTTCGTAGCCCATGTCCGGGCGTTCTCGCCCGGGCCCGACCGAGGGGATGTAGCGAATGCCACACCACCACGATCGTGCCGCTCATTTCGGCACGCGTTCATCCTGCGCTTGAATCAGATTTAAACTGCGCGTGAAACCCGCCCCAACGCGCAACTCCCGCGCACCCAAGACCCCAGCCCGCCGGGCTCACACTCGCAACTGCTTGATTTCCTCGTACGCCCCCTGCACCTTGTTCCGCAGTTGCACGAGCATCTTGAAGGCCATATCCGCCTTCTGCGTTGCAAGCATCACGCCCTCAACATCGTTCCGCTTGCCCGTCTGCAAGTCCTCAATCGCCTTGGTCGCATCCTGCTGCATGTCGTTGACTTGCTTGATGTTCTCCATCAGAACATCCTTGAACGAAGGCCCGCCCGTGGGCGCAGCATCTGCCCCGCCCTGAACGCCTCCAGCGCCAAAACCGGCGCTTCCAGCGCCACCAATGCCTCGTCCAATGAATCCAAGCGGATCCGTCATGAGTCGTTCCGTTCTGCACTCGTTCGCCCGTCCGCGGGCAGCCACAGCATCCTATCAAGTCCCAGCCGGCTCCCACCGACCCTTCACATTCGACATCGAATCAACCAAGCAACCGCAACGCCTGTGCCGCCATCGTCTTGGTGGCCTCCGCCGCGGCAATATTCGCTTCATAGGCCCTTTGCGCCTCGTACGCGTTCAACTGCTCAAACACCGTATTCACCGCCGGGTACTTCACATACCCATTCGCATCCGCATAGGGATTCCCCGGCTCGTACCGCGGTTCAAACCCCTTCTCGTCTTCGATGGCCGCCACATGGACGCCCATCTCCCGCCCGGCCTTGGTGGTCGCCCCCGGATTCCCCGGTGCGAAAAAGACCGCCTTCCGCTGGTACGGATTGTTCTGGCCCGAGGCGTCCAGAAACGTGTCCTTGTTCACGATATTGGCGGTAATCGACTCCAGCCGCGTCCGCTGGGCGATCAGGCCGCTCGTTGAAATGTCCAATGCGCCGTACATGCCTTGCTCCCGTCTTTCACTTCGTCATTCCCCGACTTCCGCTCAGACTCTCTCGCTGATAGCCGCCTGCACGATCCCATACCGACTCCGGAGCAGCTCGATCGAGGTCCGGAAGACCCCGACGTTTTCCGCTTCCTGAGCCATCAGCCCTTCCACATCCCTGTTGTTCCGATCGTGAAAGAGAATGTTCCCGCTCGGCGTCCCCGGTGTAAGCGTGACCGTGCCATCGGCCGCCACCCGCACCTGGCTGGTCCCCGTAAACGACACCGCCCCGTCCTCGCCGGTCGTATTGCGGCGGGCATCCACCGCCTTGCCAAGGGCCTTCTGGAACTCCGTCGGCGAGACATCCAGCGGCCGAAAGTCCGGCGTGCTGAGATTCGCGATGTTGTGCGCGATGATCCGCTGCCGCGCCCCGGCAAACCGGGTCATCAGTTCCAGCGTCGGAATCGCCCCGGAGTTGGTGAGTTCGCCGATCAACATCGCTCATCTCCCGCAAAGCCCATTCCGCGCAGGGCTTGCGCCTGCGACAGAGCACCTCGCCATCGGCGATGTGCCCTGTCCCTCACCTCTCTACAGCCCGGCATCCACCAACTGCAACTGCTTCCACTTCTTCAGCTTCAATCCCAGCGTCCGCACGCCAATCCCCAGTTCGTGGGCCGTCCGCTGACGGTGGCCGCTGAACTTGGTGAGCGTCCGCACGATCGCGTCCCGCTCGATGTCCTCCAGCACGCGCCCGCCGATCTGGATGGATTCGCCCGCCGTCGCACTGGCCACCGTGCCGTTGGCTCCGGGGACCACGTCCGTCCCCAGCGGCTTGCGTTCCACCACGCTCACGGTCATCATCCCGTTGCCGTTCTGATGGACGTGCCCGTTCATTGCGCCGTATCCGCCCAGCACCGGTCCCGGCGCCTCGGTCAGCAGCCACGGCTCGATCATCGCCGCCTCCACTACATCGCCGCGGCAGAGCACCACCGCACGCTCCACAATATTCTGCAACTCCCGCACATTCCCCGGCCAACCGTACTGCTGCATGAGAGCCAGCGCGCCCGGCTCGAACCGCTTCGGCTGCTTCCCCTCCCGCCGCGATGTCATTGCCACGAAGTGCTCCACCAGCGCGGGCACATCCTCGGCCCGATCCCGAAGCGCGGGAATGTGGATCGGCAGCACATTCAGCCGGAAGAACAGATCCTGCCGGAACTCCCCCTTGTTGACCGCTCGGGGCAGGTCCCGGTTGCTCGTCGCCACCACCCGCACATCCACGCCGATCGTCATGCTCGAGCCCACACGCTCAAAGGCCCGCTCCTGTAGCACGCGCAACAGTTTCGCCTGCACGCGCCCGGAAATCTCGCTGATCTCATCGAGCAGCATCGTGCCGCGATCGGCCAGCTCGAACCTGCCCTTGCGCAGCTTCTCCGCGCCGGTGAACGCTCCACGCTCATGCCCGAAGAGCTCGCTCTCCAGCAGACTCTCGCTCATCGCCGCGCAGTTCATTCCCAGGAACGCCTCGCCGCACCGCGGCGACAAGTCATGGATCGCCCGCGCCACCACTTCCTTGCCGGTCCCGCTCTCCCCGCAGATCAGCACCGTGCCATGGCTCTCGGCCACCGCGACGATCTGCTGCTTCACCCGCCGCATCGCGGCCGAATCACCCACGATTCGGTCAAGGCCGGAGGGCCCGACCGGCATCGCGCCGTTCATCCCCGGCCGCGCCGCGGGAGCCCGCGTGCCCTCCACGGCCGTCCGAAGCACCGCGTTCTCGCGTGTCAATCTCGCATGCTCGATCGCCCTCTTCACGGCCACGATCATCTCATCGCCTTCAAACGGCTTGGTAATGTAGTCGAACGCGCCGAGCTTGATCGCCTCCACCGCCGTGTCCACAGCGCCGTACGCCGTCATCACGATCAGCGGCAGGGCGTCATCGATTTCACGCGCTTTCTCCACCAGTTCCAGCCCGGTCATCCCCGGCATCTTCAGATCCGTCACCACACAGTCCGGCCGGCGTTTGGCGATTAACTCCAGCGCACCGGCCCCGCTCTCGGCCGTCACCACGCTGAACCCTGCCCGCTGCAGCGTCGCGCCCACGCTGTCCCGCAGCATTTCCTTGTCATCGACAACCAGTACCGTGCTCATGCTCGAAAGTCCTCCGTAACTCGACCCAGATCCGTGTTCGTTTTCTGCCGCACGCAAGCGTCCGTGGCGCGCGGGTGTAATCGTTCCGACTATCCATTCCGCTCCGCCGGCACATCCGGCAACAGCAACTCCACCACAGCCCCCCCACCGCCCTCCACATTCCGCACCATCACCCGTCCCCCATGTGCATCCATGATGCGATGCACGATCGCCAGCCCCAGCCCCGTTCCCGTCGCCCGCGTGGTAAAGAATGGATTGAACATTCGCTCCATCACTCCCGCCGGAATGCCGGGCCCGCTATCTCGCACGATCAGTGCCGTGTAGTGCTTCGAGGCCCCATTGGCGTCCGGCAGCGTCCGTCGCTCCACACCCGCCCGCAGTTCGCACGTGCCCCCTGCCCCCGCGTCCCGCATCGCCTGGATTGCATTCCGCACCACGTTCACCAGCGCGCGATGCACCACCGCCGAATCGCACACCACAATCTCCCCATCCATTTCCGCCCGCTCGTCCTCCCGGATCACCAGCACACGCCGCAGCCCAGCCACCTCGCCACGCTCCTCCCGATCACTCGCCAGCCCCTCCTCGATCGCCCGGCCCAGCATCGCCCCCGCCTCCGCCGGCCCCATCTTCAAACGCATCTCTCTGGCAAACGCCAGCACATCTGTCACCACCGCATCCAGCCCGCGCGTCGCCGCCCCGATCTTCTCCGCTGTTGCCCGCTCTTTCGCGCGATCCGCTAGATCTTCCACCAGCATCCGCGCGTACAGCCGGATCGAGCCCAGCGGATTCCGCACCTCGTGCGCGATTCCGGCCGCCATCTCCCCGAGCGCGGCCAACCGCTTTCCCCGTTCGATCTGCTCATTCGCCTGACGCAACTCCCCTTGCAGCCGCACCACCTCTGCCCGGAGCGACTCCTGCGCCGCCTGCAACTTCCCCGTCACTTCATTGAACGCGCCAAGCAGTTCAGCCAGATCGCTCGCGCCAAGAGCATGCGCGGCGGCGCTCGCGGGCGCCGCCTTTGGCTCAATCACCTGGATGGATTCCACCATCGCTTCCATGCGCTCCGCGCCTCGACTTTCCGCATCCATCCATGGATGCCTGCACACCGCGCCCCCCACCCCCCGGCTCTGATCAACCCTTCCGATCCTGGTACTTCGGTCCGGTGCCCGCGCCGTTCCTTGCGTACGCCGCCGCAGCGCCCTTCACCCGTGTCAGATTCGCCAGCTCATCCGCCACTCCCGAACGCATCTTTTCCAGCGAAACTCGGTCCTGATCGTCCCGCGCCCGCACGCTCTCCACCAGCGCGGCGATCTTCCCCACCCGCTGCACAATCCCCTCACGCTGCGCCCCAACCAGCCGGCCGAGCAGCTCTTCCTTCCGGGCCCGGAACGGCTCAAGCGTCGCGTTGATCTCCACCACCCGGTCCACCAGCGACTGGCGCTGTCCCAGGATGCGCAGTAGCCCGTCCGTGTCCCCGATGCCCACCGCCTGCGTCTGCCGGGCACTCAGCGAGTCCAGCCCGACGCAGAGCTCGCACTGCTCATCGAGCAGCTTGTTCAGCCGCGGCAGCCAACGAGCCGGATCGCCCGACTTCACCTCAACGGCCAGTTCATTCTCGGCAATCTGCTGCACCATCGCATCGCCCTCCTTGGCGTTCTTCCACTCCGTCACTTCGCGTTCTTCACTTCTCCGTATCCCCCGCGGCCTGCTGCGCGATCAGAGTTCTCGCATCCAGCCACGCCTCCCAATGCCGCTTCTCCATGGGGAGATCGGGCGTCTGCCAGATGCTCTCCGGGAACTTATTCAACTGCTGCCGGGCCCGCTCATTGGCGGTCTTGGCCTCAGCCCACTTCCCCTCCGCGGCGTACGCGCTCACGATCTGCGCCATCGCCACCAGACTCGCCGGATCGTCGGAGTACTTCAGACGCGCCTCGTCGTACGAAGCGATCGCCGCGTCGAAGTCCTTCATCTCCATCGCGCAGTCCCCGATCGAGAAATACGCGTTCCGCAGTTGCGTCCGTTCCAGCTTCGTCAGCGTTCGAGCATCCTTGTCCTTCAACTCCCCGCGCACCGCGTCGTACAGCGTCCGCGCCGTTCGCAGATGATCTACCCGCGTGCGCTCCAGCAGATCGGTCTGCGCTTGCGGCATGCGCTGCGTCCCCAGCGTCTTCCCGATCTTCACCGCCTCGCGACGGTGGCTGTCGGCCAGCAGATACCGCACGCCACCCAGCCGCTTGTCGTCCTTGTATCGCTTGGCCGCCTGCTCCAGCCACCCGATCGCCTCCGCGAATCGCTCCTGCCGATAGCAGGAAGTCCCCAGTTCAATCAATGCCGCCCGAAAAGCCGACGCCTCGGGCTTCACCCGGCTGCCACCTACCACGTCCTCCAAATAACGCTCGGCCTCCTTGTCGTTCGCCGGATCGTTGTCCGCGAGCATGCACTGCGCCAACGGCACAATCGCCTTGTCCGCCACCGTCCCCGACGCCCGCGCATCCGCCGCGTCGCCATCCACCAGCGACTTATACAGAGCGATCGCCGCCGGGTACTCATGGCGCGCCTGAAAGACCTGCCCCAGCCGGAACTTCGCTTCGGCACGGTGGGGGTCGGTTTCACTTGCCGTTTCGGCGTAGTCCGCGAACGCCTTCTTGGCCTCTTCCATGTCCCCGGCCCGGTCGTACGAATCCGCCGCTTCCCACAGACTCTTCGCCGACTCGACGGGCTCTGTCGCCGCAACGCTCTTGGCGTGCCGACGCAGATAGTCCCCCGCCACGATGTAGTGCTTCTTCACTTCCGCCCGCGTCGCTGCGTCCAGGTCTTCAACCGAGAAATCCGCGCTGCCCTTCACCACGTCCGCGGCATGCTGCTCGCGGGCGCCGTTCATTACCTGATCCCCCAGCACCCGGCGCGTCGCCCCGATCGCCAGCAGCACCTCGGGAGGAACTTCTGCATCCTTGAAAAGCGTCTCGGCAACATCCGCATATCGCAGCGCGCTCTCTCGCTGCCCGGAGTCGAAGCGCTCGTGGAACCGTTGCATCAAGCTTGTGGTCACGCTCTCGCGTGTGACATCACCCAGATTTCGTGCTGCAGGGCGGGGCGCACCTTCATTCCCGGCTTCCCCCTTCGCGTCGTGCCCGGTCGCCACCGATGGCTCGCCATGCGTCGCCTCGGGTTTGTTTCCATGTCCCGCCTGTCCCGCCTGTCCCGCCTGTCCCGCAGCACCATCGCCTTCGTGCTTCGCAGTGTGTTCCCCTTCCGCTCCGGGCTTCCCTCCCCCATTCAGCAGATCCACGAGCTCTGCATACTTCTCCAGCGACTTATCGTCGTGACGAAGCGCGGCCTCAACCTCCGCCACCCCTTGCACCGCCCGCGCATACTGCCGGCTGCTGGAAAACTCGCCGAGAACGCCCTCGAACTTCTCCCTCGCAAACTCAAGCATCGCCGTCGGGTCGTTCTCGCTCGACCCGTGCCCCACGACGCCCTCGCCTGCAACTCCGCTCTGGGCCAGACGACCGAGCATCACCCCAAGATCCGCGCGCAGCGGGCTGCCTTTTTCCAACAGCACGTCCGCCGCCTCCAACTGACGCATCGCATTCTGCGGCTGATCCTGCTGAAAATACGCCTTGCCCAGCAGCACGTACAACTCACCCTGCCGTTCTCGCGGCACATCCTTGAGCAGCCCCACCCGACGGATCAGCTTGTTCACCGCCTCGTCGGGACGCCCCGCGGCAATCAGCATCTCCCCCTGCCGCGCCAGCACCCAGGCCTTGTCCTCGGGTGAAAGCGCCGGATCAGCCGCCATCCCTGCGAGCAGCTCCAGTGTCTGATCAGCCCGCTTGGTGGCAATGTCCCCATGCAGCGTCGGCGCGATCGCCAAGTTGTGCTCCACCAGCACCCGGGTCAATCGCGTGCGTGCGGCGTGCTCCTTCTCGGACAGCTTGCCGATTCGTGCCAGCGCCCCCGCCTCCCCATCGATCGTGTCAAGGGCAATCAGCGATTCCACTAGCCGCGTGATGTCCGACGGATCCAGCTCCCGCTCCCCGTCCTTCCCCTCTTTCTCCGCGTGCTCGTAGTTCTCAACGATGATGCGATGATTCTCGGCCCGGCTCAGGCCCAGCCCGGCTTGCGCCCCCTCGAAGGCCCGCGCCATCGCGAGGTAGTACGCCCGCATGTGCTCGGAGTCCGGCGAGCCGTAGTCGAGATAGCTCCGCAAGTCTTTGGAGTTGAGCTTCTCGATCGCTTCTTGATAGCGGTTCGCCTTCACCAGCGCCTTGGCCTCTTCCAATGGCACATCCGCGGGCGGCTTCGGGCGACCCATGATGATTACCGCCGCACCGCACGCCAGAAGCCCCCCACCGATCAATAGCGCGGGCAGCGGCCAGATGTTCTTGAGCAGCACCGGCTTGGGAGTCGGCGCGCCGCCATCAGGAACGCTCGCCCCTTCCGACCCCTGTCCCGGCTTGTCGCCCTTGGCCTCCGCCACGGTCGCTTCCCTTTCAGTTCACCGATCGAACCACGAACTCATCACTCACGAACCCACACGAACGGCAATCCTTGCCGGTTCGTGGCCCGCATATCGGCGACACCACACCGGTTTCTCCAACTGTCGCGCGGCTTCTGCGCGATTCCCCTCGTTCGACCACTCCTCCCCTTCCAGTTGGCTAATGGCCATCGTTCTCATCCGGCACCACCATCGTCCCGGCGACCAGGTCTCCGGGGTGCCGTCCGTACTCGTCCAGCATGGCAAACACCGCGAGCAGCGGCATGATCCACCTCACCAGGTTCCGCGTCACCGCCTGCCGCGCCCCCAGCACGCCCCCCGCCGAACCTGCCCCCGTCGAAACCACGCGGAGACCCATCAGGAACTTCCCGACCGAGCGGCCCCACAACCATTCGCAGATCCCCGCGTGCAGAATGGTCAGCCCAATCGCCGCCCCCAGCGGCGCCAGATTTAACTCCCCAAGACTTACCCCTCCGCCGCCCAACATCGTCCAGGGCGAGAGCAGCACCAGCGCACTCCGGCCCTGCAGCAACGCGATGATCATCGCCGAGGGGGCATAGTCAACCGCGGCCGCCGCCAACCGCCGCAGCGGTTCGGCGCGGTCCATTCTCAGCGGTGCCGACGTGCTCAGCTTCGGACGAGCCATCAGCAGGATCGCTCCAACGCCCGCGAGCAGCCCCACCACGGCCATCGACTGGAACGCTCGCCGATTCACCATGCCGCCCGACCTCGCCCCTCCGGCGTACATCACCCGCCCGGTCGTACACGACACCTCGCGGAGTTGCAAACCGCCAAACGCTCCGCCGCGCGTCGTTTCCCCGCCAACATCCACCCACCCAAGCACAATCATCCCCGGCGGGCCGAAGGACTCCCCCGGCGCTGCCATAGGAATGACCGCCGCCGTCGGCGGCACGTCTGCCAGCGACGCCAGCCGCATCGGATCTGAGCTCACCCCACTCCCCGCGCCAGTGTGAATCTCAAACAGCGAGCACCCTGCAGGCACTCCGAACACGGCGGCAATGAGTGCGTCATCCCCAGGCCTCTGGCCCTCGACAAACGCGAGCGTCACCCTTGCCGACTCGATCCCGGCAAGCTCCCCAAGCTCGCACGAGCGTGCCTCCCACGAGATGAACGATGGCTCGCTCGAAGTAAACTGCCCGATCCACAACTGCATCCGGCCATCTGTCGTCGCCCCTTTCAAGCCGTTGCCCTGCGGCAACACCGCGACAGCGACCCCTTCCCGCCAGTTCAGAATGCGAATCGCGCCCGCCGGCTCCTTCATGCCCCATGGCGCGGCGATCCCCGTCCATTTCTCTCCGGCGAGTCGCATCAGACGAATACCAGGCGCTTCCCCCGTCCCCTCGGCGACGAGGGCGACTGGTCCGTGCCGCGTGGCGGCCAGTTCGACCAGCCGCACATCACTCGGCATCGACGCGAGTGCCTCAAACCGTCCCTTGGGAACATAGTCGTACACCGACCCCACGCTCCTCATCGCCCAGAGCACACTCACGCTCCCCCCTGCCCGATCAGTGTCTCCCAGATAGACGACGTTCCGCCACCACGCCGTTGTCAGATGCTCCGCGCTAAACCGCGGCAGCTCTTCCGCGACCCGAACCAGCCCCTCCAGGCCCGCTGTCGCTGCCTCCCCCACGCCCTCGGTCGTTCGCGGCGGAAGGTGCAGCAGCATCCGACTTCCGGCCGGACCCGTTGATTGGCGTCCAAGCGATGAACTCGCGATCACGAGCCATCCGTGTCCATCACCCACCACCGAACCCTCGCCCCGGCGAATCGCCGCGTACACAGGGTCAACCGCCGGAACTCTGGATGGCGCATCCTGTGCGGCCGCCGAGCCAATCCAGCCCATGGCCGACCACAGCGCCCCAAGCCCAAGGGCGAGTCTCCATGCCAGACAACTTCCACATCGCTTGTGCGCGCCCATCGCCCGTCCTTTACCCCACGCACGCTGCGAACTTCACTTCTTCTTCGAGTCCAGATCGATCGTCTTGTCCACCGGGTACTTGTCCAGCAACACGGACAGATCAAACGCCTTCTCCGAGATCGGCCCATCGCGCACGCCCGTGAGCGTCAATCTCGCCCTCGTCTGCGTCTCCACGTGCAGGATCTCCACCCGCGAGGGCATCCGCACGTGCGCCATCGCCGCCCCGGGAACATCGCGTGTGAATTCCACCGGCTCATCCCCGGTGTGCTCGGCGACGACAACCTTGTCGCGATTCCGATCGAACACTTCCACCATCACGGTCCGCATGGTCTTCGGCTCCACCCACGTGCGCTGGAACCCGCGATCGCCAATCGGCGCCGAAATCCCGAGCAGCTTCCCATCCTCAGACCACTGCGTCGCTCCGCGCACGCTCACATCCATCCGCACCATTCCCAGCACGCGGATCAGATCCAGCGGCTTGATCGGCAGCCCGATTCGCGCGGCCGTCGCATCGTCAAACTTCTCGTGCCGCCCCACCGCCGCGATCCGCTTTCCCTTCTCCGAGAGATCGATCCACCAATACTTCTCCGGATCGCAACCGAACCAGAACAGGATCTGCCCGGCCTTCCCCAAACTTAGCGCCAGCTTGTTCGGGCGAATGACCTGCAGCCGTCCCTCCGGGTCTTCCGTGCGTTCTTTTCCGTCCTCATCGAAGTACGTGATCAGGATATTCGCCCGCGCCGAAACGCGATCGAGAAAGTCCACCGTCCGGTTGTAGTCCCGCGCCGCCTGCTCGTACGAGGGCGGCTGCCCCATCTTGCGCACGATCGGCGGCGTATCGCCGCTCACATTCGGCTTGTGCCCGGAGTCCTCACATCCACCCATCGCGAAGAGCAACCCAATCGCCGCACACGCCATCACGATCGCTCTCATCGCGTTCCTCCACTCGGCTCGCTCGCGCCCCCCGCACCGACCGCCACATCCCCGGAAATCACCGCTCCCAGCATCCCCGTCACCTTCGCCACCGACAGTGCATCGAGCTCCGGGTCCAACACTTCTGCAAGCGCGGGCCCTTCTGGCGGCTTCGGCACGCCGCGCTGCCGCACCAGCATCGTCGAGCCCTTGCTCCCCTCCTGCACCAGCAACCGCTTGCGCAGCAGAATCAATCCGAGCACAAACCGGAACGCCAGCCGCTCCTTCTCAGTCGCCCCACCTTCCACCGTCTCCTCACTCTGCTCGAACAGTTCCACGAGCGACTGATCATCGATTAGCAGCCGCTTCTTCGCCGTCGGATCCGGCACAAGGCCGCGCCAGAATCCATACAACGCCCGTGCCGGCCCGGGACGCGCCCCGCCCTGCCACGCCTCCTCCGAATAGTCCACGCGTTCAAACCCTTCCCCATCCACCTGCTGCACCAGCGCGGCGACATAACGATCCCCTGTCCGAAGCTCGCGATCCGTCGCTGCGCATCGCCTCGTGGGAGACCCGATCGTGTACTGCGTCCCTGCAACTCGTGTCATAGAAGACATCTTAGCAATTCCACGCCCGGGATGGGCGATGCTCGGGGCGCGAATCCCGCGGGTAATTGCCGCCTCAGATATTTGACTGGTTCCGACTGTCGCCGGTTCACCGACAGCTCATCTCAAACACCCGAACGCTGGTGCCGCCTGGCCCGATCGGAAACCTCGCCGCGGCCCCGCACTTCGGACATCGACCCACATACGCCGCCCCATCCGCCGTCTTGTTCGCACGCGCGTATTGCCCGGAACACTTGAACCACAGGCGCAGGAATCCCCCGCCGGATCGCTCCGGGGTTGCCCCCGACCCCTTCACCCCTCCCACTTCCACACTGTCCCTGGCATCCCGCATCCGCCCAGTATCGACCCACATTCACCTCCCCCCGCAACCGACACCTGAAACAACTGTTTGCCAAGTCCACCCCTACGCCGATACCCTTATCACTCAGTTCTTTGTCAGGTTTACGCAAACGGTTCACCTGCCGACGCGGTTCGTTGATCCGTTCGCGATTCACAAGTTGTTTATTTTCAATGACTTGTGGACAGAATTCATGCCCGCAACCCTCACCATTCTTCCCGATCCTCCCGCCGCACCGGCTCCCATTGGCCTTATCGCCGGCGGCGGCCGCCTTCCCGTGATGATCGCCAAAGGCCTGATTGCCGCCGGCCACCCCGTCCACGCTCTCGGCCTGCGAAACCAGTACGACGAAGTCCTTCCCTCCCTCTGCACCTCGTTCCGCAGCGTGGGGGTGCTCAAGGTCGGCCACTGGGGCGGCCTCCTGCGAAAACTGGAATGTTCCCACGCCGTGATGGTTGGCCGCATCGACAAGGCCAAGCTCATGTACGGCTTCCCGTGGAGTATGATCCATAACGTTCCGGACTGGCGGACCATGCTCACGTGGTTCCGGCACCTCCGACATGATCGCCGCTCTCACGCCGTTCTGGCCGCGATCGCCGACGAACTCAGCCGCTCCGGAGTCCATCTGATCGATTCGACCGCCCCCATCGCGGATTCCCTTGCCGAGGCTGGCGTCATGACGCGCCGCCAGCCGACATCCCAGCAGCGCGCCGATATCGCCTTCGCCTGGCCCCTCCTCAGCCAGACGCTGCGGCTGGACATCGGCCAGGCCATCGCCGTAAAAGATCGCGACGTGATCGCCGTCGAAGCCGCCGAGGGCACCGACCGAATGATCGAGCGCGTCGGCGTGATCTGCAAAGCCACTGGCTGGACGCTCTGCAAGGGAGCCCGCGCCGGCCACGACCGCCGCTCCGATGTCCCCACCGTCGGCCCTCAGACGATCGAGAATCTCTACAAGCACGGCGGCCGCTGCCTTGCGCTGGCCGCGGGCGACGTGATCATGATCGACAAGCCGGAACTGCTCGATCTCGCCGACTCTCTCGGCGTCAGCATCCTCGGCGTTCCCGCTGCACAGGCCTGAGCGCGGTCCAGTCCGTCTCGCGCCCGGCTCCCCACAGTATTCCCGCAATTCGCACCCGAGTGTCAAGCCGGGGGCGTCGACGCACGATCCCCATTCGCGCACGCGGCCGCACGACCTTCGTACCCGCGAGCGCCCGGATCGCCCTGTTCGTGGGGATATCCGTGACATGCGACAAGTTCCGTAACCGTGACGTTCGGAAGGTGGCACCCGATGTTCTCGAATACCCGTGATGCGGCCGTTTTCGGCCGCGGTCTGACCGTATCAACCCTCTGCATCGCCCTTGCGAGCGCAAAGGCACACGCGGACCAGCCCCCCGAGCCGACCGCTCCGTCACCCCAACCCGCGACCGTCGAGGTCTCACCACCGGGCAAAGCGTCGCCCTCCGAGCCCGCGACAAGCCCGAAGGCGACGACCGCCGCGCACTCACCAACACCCGCTCCGACCGGACCCCGCGCTAAAGGCGCGGAGCTTCTCCTGTTCGAGGACATCCCGGTGGTGGTCACGGCCAGCCGCAGCGCCCAACCCATCAGTCTCTCGCCCGCGCCGGTGAGTATTCTCACTTCCGACGACATTCACTTCGGCGGACTCACCAACATCGCCGACGCCCTTCGCTTCGTTCCTGGTGTGGACGTCGTTCGCACGGACCGAAATCGATACGGAGTGGGCGTACGCGGACTCAACATCTGGGCTTCGGAGCGCACGCTCACGCTCATTGATGGTCGCGACACCGAAATCCCATTCATGGGAGCGCCCGATTTCAAATCCCTGCCGATTCTGATGGAAGACATCGATCGCATCGAGGTCGTCCGCGGCCCGGGCGGCGCAGCGTGGGGCGCCAACGCTCTCAACGGCGTCGTGAACATCATCTCCAAGGATCCCGACCAGACCCTGGGCGTGCTCGCTTCAATGCGCGTCAACGAGTTCGGCGAGATCTACTCCCAGTTCCGCTGGGGCGCCGCGGACGGAAACTGGAGTTGGCGCGTCTCCGCTGGATATCAGGATCAGAAGTCCTCCGCCGAGACGGTCCCCGGCAGCACTTTCGTCTCGCACGATTTCAACCGCCAGGTTATCGTCGATTCCAAGGTCGTGTACAAGCCCTCTTCGGACGACAAACTCACCTTCGGCATTGCCTTCTCAGGTGCCGAGCGCAGTGATACTTCCGTCTTCCACGTCTCCGAAAACGGTGACGAGCAGCTCAACGATTCCCGCTTCTTCGCGCGGCTCGACCACAAGTTCGCGGACGGCGGCTCGGCGTATGTCCAATGGTCCGGCCTGTACGACAACCGCGATCAGCCCGACCTCGCCCACGCCATCTCCCTCTCCAACAACCTGGACGCCCAGATCAATCTTTCCAAGCTCGGCGCGCACTCGATTTCTTTCGGGGGAAACGTTCGCTCGACCCAGATCAACCTCCCGCAGGACTTCCCCGCTCAGGCGTACTTTCCCGGCGGAGAGAGTCTGAGCGAGTATTCCATCGGTGCGTTCGGGCAGGATCGCATCGATCTGGCGAGCGACATGTGGCTCGAAGGTCAGCTTCGCTTCGACTATCAGAGCGGCACGAAAATGGACTGGTCCGGGCGCCTCGCCCTTCTTTACGCGCTCGATACCCCGCAGCGCCATGTGATCCGAGTCGCGATCGCGCGGGCGTTCCGTTCCCTCGGCCTGCAGTTCCGCGAGTCCGAGACACCCGGGTTTATCTCCCAGGTCCCCTCTCCCGGAATTTCCAATGAGGGCGCCTGGGCGGTCGAGGCGGGTTACAACGGGCGCCTCTCCGACGCGCTGACGCTTCGCATCGACGGATACTACCAGCGCTACGCCGGCCTGATCGGCCTGATCCAGGTATCGTCGGCGCCGATCGCCGTGGCGGCGCAGGACACCGGCGGTGCGGACACATTCGGCTTGGAATCCGAGCTCGCACTCAAGGGCGACGCCGGGCAGCTCTCCATCTGGTACGCCTACCACGCCTACTCATCCGGCCAGGCCGACGCCAACGTCCGCGCATTCCTGCCGCCGTCTCACAGCGCCGGTCTCACCGGTCGCCTCAACCTCCCGGACGACTTCACTTTCAACGCCAACTACCGCTACACGAACGCCACCGAGTTCCCAGGGTCCGGCGGTTTCGTGCTGCCCATCTCTCCCACACACCGCCTCGATCTCACGCTCTCCAAGTCCTTCGCCGAAGGACGCGGCGAGTTCACTCTCGGCGTCGAGGATGTCTTCAACCGCACGGTCAGCGCCGCCCAGGAATCGTTCGCCGGTGCCGCCCGTCTTCCCGGCCGCACAGTGTTCGCCCGCATTCAGCTCAAGTTCTGAGACACCAAAGTGAACACCACCCCATCACACATCTCTTTGGGAAGAAGGGCCAGACCCTGCTCGCTCTGGCGGGCGGCGTTTTGGCTCGCGGGAGTCGCGATCTCCCTCTGCTGCACCACGCCCATTCATGCGGCCGAGGTGCTCGCAGTCCTCAGTTCAGACGCGCTGCCCTACCGCGACGCGCAGATCGCCATCGAAAAATCCCTGACCGCACGCGGCTGCCGCGTCACCGCGATTCTCCTCTCGAAGGCCCAAGCCGCAGACGCGGAGCATCCCCTCCCCAAGGCCGACGCGGTGATCGCCATCGGTACCGACGCGGCCGTCTGGGCCCACGATCATTCGCCCCCGCCCGTGTACTTCTGCATGGTCCCCAGCGCGGAGGATGCCGCTCTCGATCAGGGAGCCGTCTGCCGCGGCATCACCACGGATGTGCCCCTGGCCGACCAGTTGGCCATCATCGCCGAAGCCCTCCCCCGCGCCCGCGCGATCGGGATCCTCTACCGCTCCGACACCTCCGAAGGACGCAAAGCCAAGGATCGCTTTCAGGCCGCACTTCCGACGGGATGGCACCTGGAAGCAGTGGCGGTGAATGAGCTCGAGTCCAAGGCCAAGGCCATCGACGAGTTGCTCTCCAGAAAAATCGACGCCGTCTGGACCGCCCCGGACGCCGCAATCTATGACGTGGCCGCCATCCGCTCGCTCCTTCTCGCCGCCCTGCGCCGATCGATCCCGGTCTATGGGTTCTCCCAGGCCCTCGTTCGAGCCGGCGGACTTGTCGGCGCGAACATCGATCCGGCGGCACAAGGCACCCAACTCGCCCGGCTGCTCGCGACCGACCTCGACAGTCGCGCCCGGAATCCGTCACTCGCCCTCGCATCCATCGCCCAGGCCCCGGAGCACCAGATCGTCGTCAACCTCATCGTCGCGGACAAACTCAGCGTTAGGATTGCCGACGCCCTTATACAGCGGGCGGCCACCGTGTTCCGGGACGAGCCGGCCAGAAACGGGGGCGCACCTTGAACATCCCCGGCACTCGACTCACCGGCCTCCGCGTGAAAGCGACTCTGCTTTTGCTGCTCCTGGTCGTCGCCGTCCAGACCGTCAGCGCGACAATCACCATCATCGAAACGAACCGGCGACTTGCCCTCGAACAGCGCGTCTCCGCCGAATCCGTTGCCATCAGTCTTGCCCAGGCGGCCGAGCTCTCGCTCGCCGTCGGCGATCGCACCGAGCTTGATCGCCTCGCCGGCGGCGCTCTCCGCCAGAGCGACACCGTCTTCGTGTTCCTGCTCGACAGCGCTCAACGTCCGATGGCCCGTGCATCTCGCGACGAAGAGCTGGCCGGCGCGTACGCGCGCGGCGAGGACATCAGCGCCCGCGCCGTGGTTGTTGAACACGCCGTGACAATCGCGCCTTCCGACCTGGACCTTCCTGAATCCGGTCATGGGAAGAGCGGAGAAATCATCGGGCGCGTCGTCGTCGGGCAATCGGCCCAGGGAATGCACGCCGCCCAGCGGGCCCAGGCCCTCGGCACGCTCTCCACCACTCTCGTGGTCATCTCGATCCTCGGCGCCGCCGTGTTCTTTGGCGTCGGCACCTGGACCCGCCGCCTCGGACTGCTCGCCGGCGCATCGGAGCGCATCGCCCATGGGCAGCTCCACGAACCCATCACCGATCCGCGCTCCGATGAGATCGGCCGCCTCGCCCGCGCCTTTGAGAACATGCGCGTCGCCCTCGCCCAGCGCGAGAGCGAACGCCAGCAGTTCAGCCAGACGCTCCAGTTGCAGATCGCCGAACGCACCCACGACCTCCAGGGCGCGCTCCGGGCCGCCGAGGGCGCCGCGCTGGCCAAATCCGAGTTTCTTGCCAACATGAGCCACGAAATCCGCACGCCCATGACCGCGATTCTCGGCTATGCGGAACTTCTCCAGACCTCCGACGCATCCACCATCGACCGCGACGACTACCTCCGCACCATCCGCCGCAACGGCGACCACCTCCTGAACATCATCAACGACATCCTGGATCTGAGCAAGATCGAGGCGGGCAAGATGACCGTCGAGTTGGCCCGGTGCCACGTCTGCCAGCTCGTCGCCGAAGTTGCGTCAACTCTGCGCGTCCGAGCCACCGGCAAGGGCATCAAGCTCCTGGTCGAGCACGTCTTTCCCCTTCCCCAGACCATCGAGTCCGACCCGCTCCGACTCCGCCAGATCGTCGTGAACCTGGTCGGCAACGCGCTCAAGTTCACCGAGACCGGCGCGGTGCGCATCCGCGTGCGCTGCCAGAGCCTTGACCAGGGCTCTCCCAGGATCATGCTCGACGTGATCGATTCGGGTATCGGCCTCTCCGCTCCCCAGATCGCCTCGCTCTTCACGGCCTTTTCGCAGGCCGATGGCTCCACCACACGCAAATATGGCGGCACCGGCCTGGGCCTGGCCATCTCCAAGCGACTTGCCGAGATTCTTGGCGGAGACATCACCGTCTCCAGCGAGCCCGGCGTCGGCAGCGTCTTCTCGGTTGTGCTTCCCACCGGCTCACTCGTGGGCGTCCCCATCCTCACCGACGCCTCCTCCGCCGCGCCGACTGCGCCCGCCAAGGCCGTCGCGCCCGCGTTGGCCGCACTCTCGGGGCGCATTCTCCTTGCCGAGGACGGGCCCGACAATCAGCGACTCATCGGCTTCCTCCTTCGCAAGGCCGGCGCGGAAGTCACGATCGTTGGCCATGGCCGTCTCGCCCTCGAGGCCTTTGCGGCCGCTCGCGAGGAGAACCGCCCCTTCGACCTCATCCTTATGGACATGCAGATGCCGGAGATGGATGGGTACGAGGCCACCCGCCAACTTCGCCGCGCCGGCGAGACGATCCCCGTCATCGCGCTCACGGCCCATGCCATGAGCGGAGATCGCGACAAATGTCTTGCCGTCGGCTGCAGCGATTACACGACCAAGCCCATCGACCGGGCTCGCCTCCTTGAAACCTGCGCCCGCTGGCTCCGGCCAGACGCGGCTGCCCTGGCTCTCTCAAGTCCCTGAGAATCGCGCAACGGCAGCCCCGCGGTCCGAACTTAGCCGCCAAACGCCTTCTTGTAATCCTCAATGAACTTCTTCAGGCCGCTGTCCGTCAATGGGTGGCCGAGCATCTGCTTGATCACGCTGTACGGCACTGTCGCCACATCGCACCCGGCGAGGGCGCACTCCACCATGTGCTTGGGATGGCGCACGGACGCGGCGAGAATCTTCGTCTGATACCCGTAGTTGTCGTAGATCTGCCGCATCTTCTGGATCAGTTCCATCCCGTCCTCGGCGACATCATCCAGCCGCCCGATGAACGGGCTGACCAGGAACGCGCCCGCCTTGGCCACCATCAGCGCTTGCAGCGGCTGGAAGCAGAGCGTCATGTTTGTCTTCACGCCGTTGTCCGAAAGCGCCTTGCAGGCCTTCAGCCCGTCCACCGTGATCGGCAGCTTGATCACGATGTTCGACGCGATCTTGCCGTGGCTCTCGGCTTCCTTCATCATCCCCGCGAAATCGGTCGAGATGACCTCCGCCGAGACAGGGCCTTTCACGATCTCGCAGATCTCCGCTAGCCGCTTGGCATACGTCAGACCGGGGGAGCTCTCCTTGGCGATCAGCGACGGGTTCGTCGTCACGCCATCCAGCACGCCCAGCGACGCGGCTTCCTTGATCTCGGCCAGATTTGCGGTGTCGATATACAGGTCCATCTGCTAGCTCCTTGTGTGCGATCCCTCGCACACCGCCACTATAGCGAACCCCGAGCATGAACGAGCGTAGGGTTTGGGCCACGCTTCATCCCGGCTTTTCCGCCACGACCATCAGCATGTGCGGACAGAATCGTCGCACCAGCTTCGAGGGCTGCTCCACCCAGCTTGCCGCCCGCCCGCCCCGCTTCTCCAGCCACGCCGCGGCCCGCTCGGCCGTAGGCCCGAAGGCATCGGACCACCCGCGCCGGCAGTCGTACCCATCAAGTTCGACGACCCGCAGCCCCGCCCGCTCGATCTGACGGCAAATCTCCCGGGCCGTGAAGTAGAACTGGTAGAACGCCGCGCCGTCGTCGGTTTCCCGCACGCCGCGCTCTCGGCCGCGCGAGATTCGTTCTTCCCGCTCGCTCTCAGTCTCGAACCCGCCGAGCGCGGCGCGGATCCTTCGTGCCGGGGAGAAGTATGGAACCGTGATGATCGCCGTCCCCCCCGAGCGCAGGCACCGCGACGCCTCCCGCAGGATGACCGCTCGCTCCGCTTCATCAAAGTGTTCCACCACGCCCATCGAAACATACCCGGCGATCGAGCCATCCGCGTACGGCAACGTCCGCACATCGCCCACGACGTAAGTCCCCTTCGCCGCACTTGGGCCCTCGGTCGGATGCACGCGGCGGTTCTCCGCGATCACATCCGGCGCGAAGTCCAGGCCCTCCACGCGGCCGCGCTCTCCCACGATCCCCTCGTTGAGCAGCATCCGCACCAGATTCCCGTTCCCGCACCCCGCCTCGACAATCACCCCCTCGCGCGGCAGGCGGCGGGTGAACACATCCTTGTACCATCGCGGCAGCGTGTAGCCGCGCATGCGGAAGCAGGGGCTGACGGTCCACGTCTTCTCCCAGAACTCCTGGGTGTTGGCGGCGACTCGGTACATCACCAGCCGTGCCGGCCCATGGGCTCCGGCCCGGCGCAGAACGACACGCACGGGCAACGCATCCAACCACTGCTGCGCGGCCGCACGCTGGCGTTCCTTGAGCTGTTTCTCAATCGCACCCGTATCCGCGGCGGCAACCGCAGCCCTTGGCTGAACCCACTCCGCCATCACCGCCGATGCGCTCATCGTGCTGTATCGGCCCACCGCGCACCGAACCCCAAGTCTTGACCCACCCGTCGGGGTCAACAGCCCTAGCCGACCTGGACGGGACGGGCACGAAACGTCGCGCTCTCGTACACCCCGAACAACCTGGGCTTGATGACGGTCATCCCCGCGACGGGCCTGGCCGCGCTGCTTGGGCTGGGTGGGCGGGGGGGGGGGGGGGCTTGGCGCGATGCGGCGTCGGCGGCAGTAACACGCGGGAGCAAGAACGATTCTGCCGCTGGGCGCGACTTGCGCCCAGTGGCCACTCGCAACCAATGCACTCGCAGGTGTGTGCGAACTCCGCCGCAAACCGGCTGATTCACGCCGACTTCATCTCCACTTGGTTTCGACCGTGAATGTTCAGTCCATGAGCACCACCGCCACCGCCACCAAACCATCCTCCACTCCCTCAACCCCCGCCACCCCCCCGACTCAGTCTCCCACTGACTTGGCCACGGCCAAGATTGCCAATCGCCTCTCCGAGCTCTGCGGCTCGGGCAAGGGCACCGACGCGATCAAGGAGCTGTACGCCGACAACGCCCGCCACATCGAGGCGATGGAGATGCCCGGCTGCCCGCGCACCACCGAGGGCAAGACCGCCCTGCTCGAGAAGGCCGAGAAGTTCCACAAGACCACCGAGATCCACTCGATGTCCTGCTCCAAGCCCTGGGTGAACGGCGACCAGTTCACCTGCAACATGAGCATGGACTGCACCAGCAACGAAGGCCCCATGGCCGGCCACCGCATGCAGATCAGCGAGACCGCGCTGTACACCGTGAAGAACGGCAAGATCAGCGAGGCCAAGTTCTTCTACGGCGGCTGCGGCGCAGACTCCAAGTAACTCCGCGCATCGTCATCATCTCAACCAACGCGGGCCCGGTTCATCCAAGAATCGGGCCCGCGTCATTTATTATTTGGACATTCGGCCCGTCGTCGCAGGTTCTCGGACGCAATTTGTCTTTGTCTCGTGCCCCAAACTCTTTGTCTCGTGCCCCAAAGTCTTTCCCTCGTGCCCCAAACTCTTCCCCTCGTGCCCCAAAGTCTTTGCCGCGTGCCCCAAAGTCCTTCCCCCGTGCCCCAAAGTCTTTGCCGTGTGCCCGAGATTCCTTCCCTCGTGCCCCAAACACTCTCCCGCGTGGCACAGATTCCTTCCCGCATGCCCCAAACTCTTTCCCCGGTGCCCGGGGGATCGTCCCCCGTGGCAAAGGAATCGTTCCGTGTGGCCGAGATGGAGTTCCCGGTGCTAACGCCCCCCCAACCCGGGCTAAGCGTGTGACGCCGGCTCCACCAACTGGGATGTCGCAGCCGACGCCCCCAACCCGCACTCCGGACACACCGCCCCCGCCGCGAGGCCCGTGCGGTCGTATTTGCAGGCGGGGCAGAGGCCGGGAGCGTGGCGGCGCGGGCGGAAGACATACACGCTGGTGGCGGCGAGGCCGAGAGCGACGAGAGACCCGCCGGCGGCCCGGTACACAAGGGGCATCCAGAACGCGGTGAACACTCTGGGCGGCGCATTCGCGATGGTCCACGCCTGCCACGCATTCTGGGCAGAGGCCTCGGCGATGAAGAGCAGGCAGAGCGTCACCACCACTCGCGCGGCGCGACGCCAGCGCGCCAGCAAGATGACCGGATCGCTCGGCGTGCCTGCAGGAATGATGATCTCATCAAGTATCCACGCGCCTGCGGTCGCCACGGAGAGCGGCACCAGCAACGCGAACAGGAGCAGGTCCGCCTCGCGCGGGGCAAGGCGCAAGCCGCCCACATGGAACGCCCCGATTAGTGGCCACACGTAAAGGAGCACCACGACGGCGGGCAGCCCGATCCATTTCACGGTCTTCCTGATCGTCGGGTGCGGCTTCACGTTAGGAGTCTACCACACTCCGGACACACCGCACCAGCCGCGAGCCCAACCCGGTCGTAGTTGCACTTCGGGCAGAAGCCCGCGCGGGCGCGGCGGCGGGCGAGGGTGTCCAGATGCCACGCGGCAGCAGTGCCGAGTAGCGTAACTGCGGTGAGTACCCACAGTGGGATGTCGAGTCGCCAATCAGCAACGCCGCCGCTCCAAGAGACCAACCATCGCGAGCCGGAAATTCCTCGCACTGGAACCGGCTTGATCAATCGGACAACCTCGGCGAGACTGAGGTCCATGTCGTTCCAAACAATCAACCGCTGGGAACGCTCAATCCGCAACCGACTATGGCGGATATCAATGGCATACGGACCGCCGCACAACCACACCCCCGTCCACAACTCACTCCCAATCCACACCACCACCAGCAGCACCGTCACCGCCGCCCCGCCCCACTTGATCGTCTTGCGGATTCTCGGGTGCGGCTTCACGTTGGCAGTCTACCACACTCCGGACACTCCGCCCCCGCCGCGAGGCCGGTGCGGTCGTAGCCGCACCCCCCCGTCGGGCAAAGGTTCAACCGAGCGCGGCGGCGGGCGAGGGTGTCGAGACGCCAGGCGAGGGCGGTGAGGAGGAACACTGCCGCTGTAATCATCCAAACGGGAATGTACAGAGTCCAGAGTGGCTTTCCGAGATACCACTCGGGTGACCATCGCATGAGATACCAAGGAAGGCACTCGCCGTGCAATCCCGGTTCTTCCCAGTGCAACTTGTCTTGAGCCGTGCTGAGTTCGACACGGCCTTGACTCACCCCCAGCTTGAAGTCGTTCGCGGCCCTGAAATCGATCCATCCCCACCCGCTCCCAACCCATACCACCACCAGCAGCACCGTCGCCGCCACGCCGCCCCACTTGATCGTCTTGCGGATTCGGGGGTGCGGCTTCATGGTGCTCTCAGTCTACATCGAATGGGCGATGAAGAGAAAGGCAATGCAAATGGCCTTCAGCCTGAGGAAGGGGGAAAAGGCAAAGGCAAGCACAGGGTTCACGATGCCCTCGCCAGTTCCTCAGGCTGCCCCCCCAACGCCATCCGCAAACCCTGATTCAGACGCTTGCATGCGCAGCCCCGCACTCCGGACACACAGCCCCCACAACAAGCCCAGTCCGGTCGTACCCACACTTCGGGCAAAGATTCAACCGAGCGCGGCGGCGGGCGAGCGTGTCCAGATGCCAAGCAGTAGCAGTCAGGAGCAGCAACGCACAAATGGCGGGCCAAAGGGGCAGCATGGTCTGCCAACCCGTGCCCGTGTTGAGCCACTTCGGTCGCCAAGTGAAATCCATCGTGGTGGGATAAAACCCGACTCGGCTTCCCGTCGGCCCCGGCAATGTTGCGGGCTCGTACACCATCGTCAAACTCCCGAATCCGACGGTCACAGCGAGCCCATTGTTCAGTATGCAGCCGACCTCGTACCACCTACTTGCGATCCACACCGCCAGCAGCAGCACGGCGACCACCGCGCCTCCCCATTTCACTGTCTTCCGGATTCGCGGGTGCGGCTTCACGTTGGCAGTCTACCACACTCCGGACACACCGCCCCCGCCGCAAGCCCGGTCCGGTCGTAGTTGCATTTCGGGCAGAGGTTGGCCGCGATGTGCCTGGTGCCTCGTGCTCCGAAGATCCAAAGGCACACGGCCACGAGAATCAGGGCAGACATCAATGGCCAAAGAGGGGCCGACCAACTGGTGTCGCCGAAGCTGCGAAGGCGGAAATAGGTCTTGCCATCCATTCGACCCGGCTCTTTCGCGGCGATCCAAATGCCCGTGGGAATCACCCAAGGGTTGTAGCTTGTGCCCCTACCGAGTAGACCCTCACCGATGATGACGCCCGACTTCATGTCATTCTGCCGAGTCAGCGTTACCCGACCCGCGTAGATGCTTGCACCAAAGCCCGATGCTCCCCGCCATGCGGCATACCCCCACCCGCTCCCCACCCACACCACCACCAGCAGCACCGTCACCACCGCGCCGCCCCACTTGATCGTCTTGCGGATTCGGGGGTGCGGCTTCACGTTGGCAGTCTACCACACTGCGGACATACCGCCCCCCGGTCCCTCCAACACAGCCCAGTTGTGCGTCAGGCCGCGCCCTCGACCAACTTCTTCAGTTCCCGCCGCACCACCTTCCCCGTCGGATTCCGCGGCAGAGCATCGAGCACGCGGATTTCGTCGGGGACTTTGTACCCGGCCAGTTTCGTTCGGCACCACTGGACGAGCGTCTTTTCAACATCGGAAATCGGGATTCGGGAATCGGGATTCGGGTGAGAAGTAGAAGTGCCCGGTTCGGACCCGACTCCCGATTCCCGATTCCCGATTCCCGCCCCCCCCGCTTCTTCTTTCAACTCAACGAATGCAACCGGCACTTCACCCCGCATCGGGTCCTTCTTCCCCACCACGCCCGAGTCCTTCACCAAAGGATGCGCGTTGAGGACTTCTTCGATCTCGCGCGGGAAGACGTTTTCGCCGCCGATGATGAGCATTTCCTTCAGGCGGCCGGTGATATAGAGGAGGCCGTCGGCGTCGAAACGGCCGATGTCGCCGGTGCGGAAGAAGCCCTTGTCGTCGAAGGCCTTGGCGGTCTCTTCGGGAAGGTGGTAGTACCCCTGCATGACGTTGGGGCCGGAGATGCGGATCTCGCCGTCGGTGCCTGTGGGCTGCTCCTGGCCGATATTGGGGCCCTCGATCGCGATGATCTTCTGCTCAATGCGGGGAAGGGGCTTGCCGACGGTGCCGCGTTTCCATTCTTCGGGGCGGCACCAGTTCGTGACGGGGCTGGTCTCGGTCAGTCCGTACCCCTCGGCGATGGTCACGCCGAACTTCTCGCGGAAGGTATCGAAGACGATCTGCGGGAGGGGTTCGCCGCCGCTGACGACGTATTTGAGGGAGGCGAAGTCTTCCTTCTTTGCGTCCTTGGCGTGCAGAAGGGCGTTGTACATCGAAGGGATGGCGACAAGCGCGGTCGGGCGGTGCTCACGGATGAGCTTGATGATGCGGCCAGGCACAAAGCGCGCTGTGTAGACGACTTTGATGCCGCAGGTCAGCGGGAGGAGCGAGAGCACGGTGAGGCCGAAGGTGTGGAACTGGGGGAGAACGCCGAACATGATGTCCTTGCCGGGGATGAAGTGGACCCATTCCTGGATCTGGCGGATGTTGGCCGTGATGTTGCCGTGCGAGAGCATGACGCCCTTGGGCTTGCCGCTGGTGCCGGAGGTGTACAGAAGGACGCCGAGGGCGTCGTCCGGGACGATCTTGGGCCAGTGGAACTCGGGGATGCCCTTGAAGGCGATGTCTTCGAGCTTGATGAGGTTCTTCATGACGGTCGGCGGACCGCCGCCGCCGCCTTGGGGAGCGAACATGCACTCATCGACGGCCGCGCCGAGGAAGTCGAGCATGGTCTGGGCAGTGATCACCGTGTCGCAGCCGCAGTCGCGGACGATGTAGTTCATCTCCTCGGGCTTCAGCAGGTAGTTGATCGGAACTACGGTCTTCCCCAGCATCCAACCGGCGAGGGCGGCCATGGGGAAGGCCCCGCTCGTGGGAATCAGCAGGCCCACGGTCGGGGTTTTGCACTTGGCGCTGATCGCGCCTGCGATGTGCATGGCGCCGACCAGAACCTCTATGGCGGTGTAGGACCGGCGGTCGTCCACCATGACGACGCGGCGGGGAGAGAGGGCCAGCTTCTTGATGATGGGCCAATGAATGCTCATACCTGCTCCGTACGACGCCCCCTCACCCGCCCGCCCACCCCTCGCCCCCCTTTGAACCCCGCCAACGCGATGAACCGATAGGTTACCGCGGTTCGCCCCCCTTTGCTCCCCCACTCGCCTCTGACTCAGGATCCCCCCCATGCTTCGTTTCGCCTCCCTCGTCGCCCTGATTCTCGCACTTGCCATGTTCCTGACCGGCTGCAACAAGGGGAACAAAGCGGCCCAGTCGGGCGCGCCGGAGACGGCGAACCTCTCGGCGGTGGACCTGTACAACGCCAAGAACTACCCGGATGCACTGGCCCGGGCGGAGCAGGATGCGCTTTCGGCGAAGGGACGCGACAAGGAAGTCGCGCAGCTGACCGCGGGGCTTTCGGCCTATGCCCTGAACCGGCCTGCACTTGCTCAGACCTACCTTGAGCCCCTCACCGGCTCCAATGACATCCAGATCGCCGGGCGGGCCGAAGCCGTTCTGGGGCAGATTGCCGATAAGCGGGGCAACAGGCAGTATGCCGCGGATCTGTACAAGCGGGCGTCCACGAAGCTTGAAGGCGACGACTCGGCGCGAGCATCTGTTCGTGCCGGCCAGTCCCTGACGGCGATGAACAAGCCCGCCGAGGCGGCCTCGCAGTATCGAGCCGCGGCCACTCAAGCCGACTCGCTCTCGATCAAGCGGACTGCGACCAAACTTGGGCAGCCGGGGCCGTTCACGATCCAGGTGGCCGCGTTCAGCACCCGGGCGAGCGCGGAGAAGAAAGTCCTGCAGATGCGTCCGGCGACGATCAAGGCGGGGATGGGCTCGCCGCGCATTGTGGCGGACACGATCAATGGCAAGCCGGGGTTTGCTGTGCAAGTGGGGATGTTTGCCGATCGGGCGACCGCGGAGTCGGCGAAGCCGAAGCTGGGGATGGGGCAGTACATGGTTGTTTCGGCGAACTAAAGGAGCGGGGGCTTGTGTTGCGGCAGATTGGGGACACAGCCGTTCGACCCAGCCGTTGGACCCAGCCCTTCGATTAAACCAAGGCACTCGGGCTGCGGCGGCCCGAACATGGGCAAGTAGCCCATGCTCCTTCCCCCCGACTCTATATTCCTGCCTGAATCGCGGATTGCCGGGAACTTCCCGGGAACCCGTTGGGGATCCGTCCGTCTATATCATGCGGGAAGTGCCCGCGCCAGCGGCGCAGGGCCGACGGGAGACCGCCAGGCAAAGGAGCGACCATGCAGATTCTTCGATTCTCGGGCATCGTCGCGGCAGCCGCGCTCTTGCTCAGTTCTTCCGTCTTTGCACAGCCCCCCAAACCCGCTGACCATGCACAACCGGCGGCCGCGCCGCAGGATTCGCCGGAGTGGCTTGCCCACCTCGTGCCCGACGCCGGATCGCCGGAGCAGAAGGCGTACACGCAGCGGATGAAGACAAAGGCGCAGGCCGAGAAGGAACTGAAGAAGATCCGCGCGACGTACTTCCGCGCTTCGAAGAATACTGAGGTTCGGCAGGTTGGCATCTCGAAGCTGCGCGAATACACCGACGCGGCGATCTTTCCCTCGCTGATCGCGCTGTTCCAGGGTGAGGGCGCGGACGCCGAAGCGGCGGTGCTTGATCATCTTGCCGATCTGAAGTCTGATGAGGCGGACGCAACGCTTTCGTGGGCGGCGGTGTTCGGCAAGGAGAAGCCCTTTCGTGAGGCCGCGACGAAGCGGCTTGTTGCGCGAGTGAAAGACATCGGCGGGGCGACCAATCGGGTAAAGTGGCCGATCTCGCTGGGGCTGCGCGATACCTCGAACAACACGATCGTCGCGGGGGCACGCCTTGCACAGACGCTGGGGCTGTACGACGCGATTCCCATGCTGATCAACGCGCAGGTGGGGACGGGCGGCACTCCCGGCTCCAAAGCGGATGATGGCGGGGATGCTGCTCTTGCGTACATTCTCGTGGGACGGCAGCAGGCGTATGTCTCGGGGCTGACGCCGGTGGTGGGCGACAACGCGGTGGCGTTCAATCCGCAGCTCTCGGTGCTAACCGAGGGCGTGGTGCTGCGGGTGATCGACGCGGTGGTGATCACGTATCGAGTTGAAGTGAATCAGGCGTTGATCGGGCTTTCGAGCCAGGGCTGGGGGCAATCGACAGCGCAGCTTGGCTGGGATCAGAAGGCGTGGCGCGAGTGGTACGCGAAGGAGTTCGTGCCGTATCGCGCGAAGAAAGATGCGGAGCTCGCATCTTCGACGCGCCCGGGATGAGCGGAGATTCGGCCGAATCTCGATGCATCGCGGTGCGGATCGAACTTCGCGTCGTATGACGGCCGTTGACAATCCATGCGTCAACCGCGGGATTATTTCGGATTGGAGACTGCGATCACGGAGGCCATCGCCACGCCGTCGGTATGGCTGAGCGAGAGGTGCCATTCATTAATCTTGTGGTGCCACGCGAGCTGGGCGGCGATGCCGGCGACGACGAGCGTGGGACGGCCGGAGGGCTCGTGACGGACGCTGAAATCCGTCCAGGTGATTCCTGCGCTCAGGCCCGTGCCGAGGGCTTTCATCGCGGCTTCTTTGGCCGCGAATCGCGCGGCGATGTGCTCGGCGTACCGGCGGCCGCCCTCGCCGTGGAAGCGTTCCTCAGGGGTGAAGCAGCGTTCGAGGAAACGGTCCGAATGGTCGTCGAGCATCCGCTGGATGCGATCGATCTCAACGACATCGATGCCGTGCCCCAAGATGCGCATGTTCAGTCGCCTTTCTTCGTGCCCTTTTTCGGCTTGCTCTCGCCGCTCGGCTTGCTCTCGCGGCTGGGCTTGGCGGGCTCGGTTTTCTTTGCGGGCTCGGACTTCGCGCCCGTGTCGCTCTTGGCGGGCGTGCTCGAATCCGTCTTGGGCTTATCGGCGCTCGCCGGCTCACTGGCCTTCTTGTCCGAATCAGCGGACTTCTTGTAAGCGTCGGAGCGGTAGTCGGTCTGGTAGAAGCCGGAGCCCTTGAAAATGACGGCCGCGCCAAGGCCGATGAGGCGCTCCAGGGCCTTCTTGCCGCACTTGGGGCAGGTGCGCAGCGTCTTGTCCTTCATGGACTGGAACTGCTCAAAGGTGTGCGAGCAGGCGTTGCACTTGTACTCGTAGGTGGGCATGGGGAAATCAAATCGCAGAGAGCAAATGGGCAAATAGCAAAATAGGAAGGGAGGCAGAAGATTTTTCTATTCGTCGAGGTTGAACTCGCCGAGGTCGTTTGGTTTGCCCATGGCTTCGGGAGTTGTGGGCGCTACGGCGACCTTTGCTGAACGGATCACGCGATCGCCGAGCGCGTAGCCGGGTTGGTAGGTTGCGCTCACGTGGCCGGGCGAAACGCCCGCCACGGTCTGCTCCATGATCGCCGAGTGGCGGTTGGGGTCGAAGATATCACCTGGGCGTGGCTGGATCATCGAGACGCCGTGGCCCTCAAGCACGCGGAGCAACTCGGCGCGGATCACCTTCACGCCGTCCATGATGCGGCGGGACGCCTCATCCGGCATCGGCTGTGCCAACGCAAGGTCGAAGTGATCGAGCACGGGCAAGACACTGGTCAGCACGCCCGTGACGCCTTGGCGTTTGGCCTCCTGCTCGTTCGCGTGCGAGCGGCGCTGGAAGTTCTGGAAGTCCGCCAGGGCGCGCTTCCACTGAGTAACGGCCTCGTCGCGCTCGCTTGAGAGGCGGAGGACCTGTGCGTGCATGTCTTCATCGGAGCTTGGCGCGCCGGCGTAGGAATCTCCCACGGGCTCGGGCGAGGCGTTCTCCGGTTGGTGCTTCTTTCCAAACATGGGCTTGCTTCATTCCTGCCGACGCCGGCGTTGCATTCGAATCGTTGGCGATCAACTCTTGCCGCGGAGCGATTCTTTGACAGAATCGAAGAACCCCTTCTTTGGGGCTGCCACGCTCAGGTTCGAGATCGCGGCATAGTCGCGCAGCAGTTTTTCCTGCTCGCTTGTGAGTTTCTTGGGTATTTCGATGGTGGCCACGACCACCAGATCGCCGCGCTCGCCGCTGCGGAGGTCGGGCAGGCCCGCCTCGTTGATGCGGAAGAGCGCGCCGTGTTGGGCTCCGCGGGGCACGGTGACGGTGTGCTTGCCGTCGAGGGTTGGGACTTCCAGTTCGGCTCCGAGCGCGGCCTGGGCAAAGGCCACAGGCAGTTCCATGACCAAATGGTTTCCCTCGCGCTTGAACCGTTCGTGCTCCTGCACGCGGACGACGACGTGGAGATCGCCGCGCACGCCCTCGCCGCCGCTGGAGGCCTCGGGCGGGGGCGGCTCCCCCTCGCCGCGCACGCGGACTGCCTGGCCGTCGTGGATTCCAGCGGGGATGCGCACGGCGATGCGACGCTTCTTGGGGACGCGCCCCTTGCCGCGGCAGCCGTCGCAGAACTCCTTGACCACCTGGCCGCGCCCGGCGCATGCGGGGCAAGCGACGACCATGCGGAACATGCCGCCCATGCCGGACTGCTGCACCTTGCCGTGGCCCTCGCACGTCGGGCACTTGATGGGCTTGGTGCCGGGCTTGGCCCCGGACCCGCCGCACTTCTCGCAGACATCCATCCGCGTGAACTCGACGGATTGCTCGGAGCCGGAAAGGACTTGCTCCAGCGAGATCGAGACCTCGGTCTCCAGGTCGTACCCGCGGGCCGGCCCGCTGCGCCGACCCCCACCACCTCCGCCGCCACCGAAGATGTCGTTGAACATCGAGAAGATGTCCTCGACGTTCATACGCGTGAAGTCGTGCGTCGCGGGGCCGCCGCCGCGCTTGAGACCTTCGTGGCCGAACTGGTCGTAGACCTTGCGTTTGCCGTCATCGGAGAGGACTTCGTAGGCCTCGGCGCACTCCTTGAACTTCACCTCGGCCTGGGTATCACCGGGGTTGCGGTCCGGGTGGAACTTCATGGCCATGCGGCGATAGGCGCGCTTGACCTCCTCGCCGTCGGCGGTCTTCTCGATGGAGAGGATTTCGTAGTAGTCGCGTTGGACGGTGGCCATGGGATATCCGAGAGAGCCCCGAGAGCAAGCTCGGGAGACAACGCATCCGATCAAATGAGCAACCCCGGGCTCACGCCCGGGGCTCTCTTAGTTCATTTTTTCAAGCCACCGACCCCACCACCGCCTCCTCGCCTTCCTTAATCTCGGAGACAAGGCAGTTGGTGGTCAGCATCAGCCCAGCGACCGACGCCGCGTTTACCAGAGCCGTCTTGGCCACCAGCGCTGGATCAATGATCCCCGCCTTCACCAGATCGACATACTCGTTCGTCGCGGCGTTGTACCCGAAGCCGTTGCCGCCGACGCCGCCTTCCTTCACCTTCTCAACGACGAGGTCGCCGTCGATGCCGCCGTTGTCGGCGATCTGGTAGACGCAGCTCTCCACCGCCTTGGAGACGATGTCGTAGCCGAACTGTTCATCGCCCTTGGCCTTCTTGCGGGCCTCGGCGATCGCCTTCTGCGTGCGAAGCAGCGCGACGCCGCCGCCGGGGACGTAGCCCTCCTTGGCGGCCGCGCGAGTGGCGTGCAAAGCATCGTCCACGCGATCCTTCTTTTCCTTCATGGCCGTTTCGGTGGCCGCGCCGACGTGGATGATGGCCACGCCGCCGGTGAGCTTGGCGAGGCGCTCCTGGAGCTTCTCGCGGTCGTAGTCGCTGGTGGACTTGTCGTGCTGGGCCTTGATCTGCCCGGCCCGGGCCTCAATGTCCTTCTTCTTGCCGGCACCCTCGATGATCGTGGTGTTGTCCTTGTCCACGACGACCTTCTTGGCAGAGCCGAGCTCGCTCAGTTCGATGGAATCGAGGGAGCGGCCGAGGTCTTCGGCGAAGAACGTGCCGCCGGTCAGGACGGCGATGTCGCCGAGCATGGCCTTGCGGCGATCGCCGAAGCCGGGCGCTTTGACGGCGCAGATTTTGATCGTGCCGCGGAGGCGATTGACAACGAGGGCGGCGAGGGCTTCGTTCTCGACTTCCTCAGCGATGATCAGAAGAGGCGCGCTGCCAACAGCAACCTTATTCAGAAGCGGCAGAAGGTCGGTGAGGTTGGCGATCTTTTTCTCGAAGATCAGGATCTTGCAATCCTCGAGCACGCACTCGGCAGTCTTGGGATTCGTGAGGAAGTACGGGGAGATGTAGCCCTTGTCGAACTGCATGCCCTCGACGTAGTTCAGAGTGGTTTCCGCGCTCTTGCCTTCCTCAACTTCAACGACGCCTTCGGCGCCGACCTTCGCGATGGCCTCGGCGATGATGTTGCCGATTTCGGAGTCGTGGTTGGCGGAGACCGTGGCGATCTTCTTGTAGTCCTCGAAACCCTTGCACTTGACGGCCATGGCGTCGAGGGCGTCGCTGGCGGCCTGGGCCGCGCCGTTGATGCCGCGCTGGATCTGCACGGGGTTCGCGCCGCTCGTGACGTGGCGAAGGCCTTCGGTGAAGATTGCTTCGGCCAGAACTGTGGCGGCGGTGGTGCCGTCGCCGGCCTTGTCGGCCGTCTTCTTGGCGACTTCATTGACCATCTTGGCGCCCATGGACTCGAACGCGCCGGGCAAGGTGATTTCCTTGCTCACCGAGACGCCGTCCTTGGTGATCGAGGGGCTGCCGTAGGACTTCTGGATGATGACGTTGCGGCCGGTGGGGCCCATCGTCACTTTGACGGCGCGGGCCAGACGCTGCACGCCCTTCTTCATCTCGATCAGGGCATTGTCGTCGAACATGATCTGCTTGGTCGCCATGGTATTTGCCTCTTTCGGGTCTATGGAAATCAGTGTGTGTGTTGGATGGTCTGTGGTGCGTGTGGTTTGATCTGGACGCCGTTATCTGATTGATTCGATGCAATTTGCGTGCCGCGGGGATCGGGGGGAAGCGGGGCACTCGCGATGTCATCCACCCATGCCCCGTCGGGCTCGTATCCGAGCGTCTTCATGGCTTCGCCGGCTGTTTCGTGAAACCACTTGGCATTGGACGCGTTGAAGTAGCGCTTCCAGTCCCCCGGTTCGCCTTTGCGATAAAAGCTGGTCACATCCTCGCGCCCGCCGAAGCCGGGGGCGGTGTTGGTTTCGGGAGAGACCGGCGCGGCCTTGGCCGGGTCCAATCCCAGATGCTCGTAAAGCCCACGGCGCACGCCCTCCACATCCGCCCGAAGCTCCTCGTACGACACGAACCTGACGTACGCGCCGAAGCCCTGGCTGGCGACGCTCTGATAGATCCGCCGGTCGTGCAGGACGTGATCGGCCCAGAAGTTTGCGTAGTAGCGCACCCACGGCTCATACTCGAGCAGCGCGGCCCCTGCCAGTCGCTGCGATTCCTGCGTGCCGTCGAGCTTGGCGAGCTGCTGTTGATAGAAGGGCCGGATGTGCTCCGGAATCACATCCGCGGCCTTGGCGTTGAGCAGGTGGAAGGTGTAGCTGACGAGAACGTCGCGGCCGTCGCGCTGGATAATGATGTATCGCGCTTCAGGAGGAGAGATCATGATGCGGAAGAGGCGCGGCGTGTGATCGCCGAGCACGGCGGGGGGCTCCGCACCAGGACGGCGAACTTTCGCACGTTCGATGAGGCAATCGCGGATGAGTTGCTGGAAGGCCCGCTCGGCGACCGATTTTTGCGGCTCCATCGCCCCGAGGTACCAGGGCAGCGACGTGAAGCCGTCCATCGCCCAGCGCAGGATCAGGAAGTGGAACTCGCCGTCGCAGAAGCACTCGGGATGGATATTCAGGAGCGATGAGACCCAGTTGGTGCCGCTGCGCGGATGGCCGGAGACGAAGACGTAGCGATGCTCCACGCCCTTTGAGGGGGCGAGCGTTTCGCTCGGCTCGGTCTTGTTCTTCCGCCAGAGGTTCATCACCAGTTGTCGTCCTTCTCGTAGCCGAGTTCGATCAGCAGGTCGGCGGCCTCGTCCTTGAACCAGCGTTTGACGTCGGGGGTGAAGTGCTTGACCCAGTCGCCCACTTCGCCGCGGCGGTAGAGGCCGTGCGGGTTCTCCTCGGCCAAGCGGGGGCGCGTCTTGGTCTCATCGCTCAGCGGCCCGGCCTCGGACGGATCGAGCCCGAGGAAGCGGTACATAGCGTTCCGCTCACTCTCCGGGTCTTTGTGGATGTTCTCGTATCGAACCACGTGGCAGCGGCTTGCGCCGCCCGTGATTCCGCCTGAGGTTTTGCCTTCGTCGATGAGCTTCAGACACTCCAGATCGACGCGCATGTGGCGGCGGCAGCGCCAAGCGAGGCGGCGCAGCCAGGGCTCGTGGCCCAGCAGGAGTTCGGGATTGTTCTTGAAGAACGATGGATCGGCGAGGAACTGCTCGCGGGTTGGTTTGAAGTGCCCGTCGAATCCGCCGTCGGCGTAGTTGAATCCGGCGTTCTTGATCTCCTGATGGGCCCAGGAGACGATGACATCTCGCGGGTCGCGGATGATCAGGAAGTGCGGCGCGCCCGGGACGAAGCAGCGGGCCGGGCGCGGCGTGCGATCGCCGAGCCAAGCCGCGCCGGGTCGATCCGCGCTGGAGGCCCCGATTACATCTTTCACGGTGCGATGAAAAGACTCGATGGCCTTGGAGCGCATCGGCTCGCGGTGGCCCGCGTGCCACGTACGCCCGGTGAAGTCGTTCAAGGCGTTGTGCATCGATTCGAAGCGATACTCCCCGTCGATCCAGACTTTGGGATGCAGGGAGAGGACGCCATCCATCCAGTGCGTGCCCGAGCGCGGGTGGCCGCAGAGGAAGAAGATCTTGTAGGTTTTTCCGTTCACATCAACGGAGTAGTTCTGCTCGTTGCGGCAGTCGGGAAACTCCGACGAGCCGTAATCGACCTTGTCGATGCCGGCACGATGGCCGAGGACCGGCGCTTCGGGTCCGGGACCCAGGCGGGCCATTGGAGCGGGCGCACCGGGCGTCGATGGCGCGGGCGACACAACGCGCACGGCCTTCTTCACGATGGTGCGGATGCTCGTGCTCACCGGTTGCCTCCATTGGCCCAACCGCTCGCGCAGCGCCACTCCATCGCGGGAGTGTGCGCCAGCGTGCGATCAGGCGTTTGGTGCGGTTGAAGCAATCCAATCATGGCGGGCGTCATGGCGGGCGATCCTCGTGGTGTTCCGAGCGACCGGATCAGCCGCCGATCACACCGAGCAGTTCGCTCTCTTTCATGATGAGGAGCTTGTCGCCCTTGAGCTCGACCTCGGTGCCGGCGTACTTGCCGTACACCACGGTGTCGCCCCTCTTGACGGACATCTGGGCGCGGTTGCCGTTGTCCAGGAGCTTGCCGGGGCCAATGGCGACAACCTCGCCGCGGACGGGCTTCTCCTTGGCGCTCTCGGGCAGAAAGATGCCGGAGGCGGTTTTGGACTCGGACTCGATGGGCTTGACAAGGACGCGATCTTCCATGGGCTTGATGGCCATTGCGCTTACTCCTGGCGTTAACTCGGTTACTTTGCTTCGCGAGACCCTGGCTTCAGACATTCCTCATGCCAGATGCCGGGAACTAGATACAACTCGTACAACTCATCGCCACCGTGATAAAAACTCACCTCTCGAACCCTGGCTTGCTTTCCGGCAAAATCGATCTGTTGTTCTTCGAGTGGGTGGTGGTATTTCCAAGACTGTTTTAACTGATCAAGTGCGGGACGATCGGCAATCTGCACCCACGAGCCCTTGGGGAACTCAGCGTTGTACGGCCCCTGCGTCCGACCCATGAGCACCATCCTTGGTTAGAAACCCATCCCGCCCATTCCGCCGCCCATGCCACCCATTCCGCCCATGCCACCCATGCCCGGCATGCCGCCACCACCGCCGCCGTGGCCGTGGTCATGACCGTGGTCGTGATCGTCGGCATCCTTGGGCTTCTCGGTGATGATGCAATCAGCGGTGAGCAGAACGGTCGCGACGCTGCAGGCGTTCTGGAGCGCACAGAGATCGACCTTCGCGGGAGTCAGCACGCCTTGCTTGACGAGGTCGCCGTATTCGAGGGTCAGCGCGTTGAAGCCGAAGGACGGGTGCTTCTCGCCGCCCTCCTCGATCTTCGCCGCCACCACGGTGCCCTTCTCGCCTGCGTTGTCCGCGATGGTCTGCGCGGGCACGAGGAGAGACTTGTACACGACATCGACGCCCGCGGCGAAGTCGTACTTATTGCGGCCGACATCGTCGGAGGTTTTGTCTTCGCCCTTGCCGCCGTAGACCTGGCGGTATTCCTTGATCGCAGCGACCGCGGCGCGAGCGCGGATGAAGGAAACGCCGCCGCCGGCGACGACGCCCTCGGCAACCGCCGCACGTGTGGCGTGCAGGGCGTCCTCGACGCGGGCCTTCTTCTCTTTGAGCTCGGCCTCGGAGGCCGCGCCGACGTTGACCTGGGCCACGCCGCCGGAGAGCTTGGCGAGGCGCTCCTGCAGCTTCTCGCGGTCGTAGTCGCTTGTGGTGGCGGTGATCTCACGACGGATCTGCTCGATGCGGGCCTGGATGTCTTTGGTGGAGCCCGCACCTTCGATGATGGTGGTGTTGTCCGCGTCTACTTCGAGCTTCTTGGCCATGCCGAGGTGGGCGAGTTCAACCTTGTCGAGCTCCATCCCGACATCCTTCATGATCGGCGTTGCGCCAGTCAGAACCGCGATGTCCTCGAGCATGGCCTTGCGGCGGTCGCCGTAGCCCGGGGCCTTGACCGCACAGACTTGCAGTGTGCCACGGAGCTTGTTGATGACCAGCGTGCTCAGGGCCTCGCCGGAGACATCCTCAGCAATGATGAGCAGGGGCTTCTTGGCCCCCATCACCTTCTCGAGCAGCGGGACCAGCTTACTGACGCTCTCAATCTTGTCCTCGCAGATGAGCACGAGGGCCTTATCGAAGGCGCATGTCATGTCATCCACGTTCGTGACGAAGTTCGGCGAGAGGAAGCCGCGATCGAACTGCATGCCCTCGACAACGTCAACCGTCGTCTCCTGGGTCTTGCCTTCCTCAACGGTGATGACGCCGTCCTTGCCGACCTTGTCGAAGGCGTCGGCCATGATCTTGCCGATCGCGGCGTCGTTGTTCGCGCTTATCGAAGCGATGTTCTGGATGTCCGCCTTGCCGCTGACGGGCTTGGCGAGCTTCTTGATTTCCTTGCTGGCGACCTCAACGGCCTCGCGCATGCCGCGCACCAGTTGGTTCGCATCCACACCCGCGGCCACGTGCTTGAGCCCCTCGCGGAAGAGGGCTTCGGCGAGCACCGTCGCCGTCGTGGTGCCGTCGCCCGCGTCGTCGGAAGACTTGCTTGCGGCCTCCTTCACAAGGCGAGCGCCCATGTTCTGGGCCTTGTCCCGTAGTTCGATCTCTTCGGCGACGGAAACTCCGTCCTTGGTGACGGTGGGGCCGCCCCAGGACTTATCGAGAATGGCGTTGCGGCCGCGCGGGCCGAGCGTGCTCTTCACGGCACGGGCCAGCTTCTCCACACCGGCCAGAAGCTGCTGGCGTGCCTCGATATCAAACGTGAGTTCCTTGACGGCCATTGATGAAGCTCCTGTATGGCATGGGCTAAGCTGCCCATGGCCCTGTTCTATGGCACGGGCGTCTGGCCCGTGATTCCTGTCGGTTGCAATCTCACGCCGCGTGGTGGCAATCACCGCGCCGGTATGTACGAGGGCCAAGGGCAAGCCCAATGCCACGCGTTCAGGCCGCGGCACCCTCCCCCCCCACCCGCAACCGGCCCCGGAAGCCCTGTTTAGGCCCATCTCGCGCTGTCAGCCCGCCCCAACCCCCGAGGCATGCTGCCGGAATGGCAGACCGTATTGCGACGTCCCCCACATGCGGCCTCCCCGTGACACCCCGAACGGCATCTGCTAGGATCGCCCCTCAATGACCCCCGCCCCCTCACTCCTGCTCCCCACCACCATGCTCACCCTCGCTGATACCGATCTGCACTCGTACATCTCCGTGATGATCCTGATCACCATGGCGATTACGTTCGGCGTCTTCAACGTTGTCGCCAGCATGATCATCGGACCGCGGCGTGATGGGCCGACCAAGTCCGCGGCGTACGAGTCCGGCATGAACGCGATCGGCACCTCGCGCAAGCGGTTCAATGTGCGATTCTACATGATCGCGATGGTCTTCCTGGTGTTCGACATCGAGATCATCTTCCTCTATCCGTGGGCCGTGACGTTTCCGAATCTCGCGCATGATTCGAGCGCATCGCTGCTCTGGTTGGGGCGCATCCTGTTCTTCGTGTTCACCACGGTGATCGCGTACCTCTACGGAATCCGCAAGGGCGTCTTCAAGTTCGACTGATCGCCACCTCCCCCACCTCCCGACTCCCCGCTTCCCACATCACATGCCGGAGATGAGCGAGTCCGCGAGCGAATCGCGGCGATGTATTGCGCTCCGGCATCGCGCGATGCACGCACGTCCCCACCTGTTATACGTCGCCTAAAACTCAGCCGAACTCGGCGGGAATCCCCCACTTCCGCACGTCCCCACTGGTTATTCCCCTCCCAAGGGGAGATGGCCGGTTAGTCGCGCCGTCAATGCGACGATACTGCTCGCGTCGAGCTTAGGGCTCATTTCAAGATCTCCGCGACCCGCGCCATGACCACTGCGCCGAACAAAGCCGAACTGCTCTCGTCGCTCATTCGCGACCGAGCTATCCGTCCGCTGTTCCAGCCGATCGTGGATCTTGACGACGGCATGATCGTGGCCTTCGAGTCGCTCTGCCGCCCGATGCCGGATCGCGGATTCGCACACGCCGACGATCTCTTTCATTCGGCCGACGAACTGCACATGCTCTGGGAGCTTGAGCAGGTGACCCGCGCCGTCGCCATGGCCGCCGCGGCGGACTGGCCGAGGGATGTGCGGCTGTTCCTGAATACCTCTCCGGCGGTCTTCGCCGACGAGCGGTTTTCCCGAGTGCTGCGGGAAGATCTTGCCAGAATCCAAGGGGTTTGCACCGACCAGATCGTGCTGGAGATCACCGAGCGATCGCACTCGGACTTTGACGACCGCTTGCTCAAGCAGGTGAACCTCGCCAAGGAATCGGGATTCAACATCGCCGTGGACGACGCCGGCGCGGGCACCAGCGGGTTGAACCGCATGATGCAGATCCGGCCGCACTGGATCAAGCTCGACCGGCAGCTGGTCGCCGGCATCGATCAGGACCCGCTGAAACAGAACCTTGTACGCTCGTTTGTTCACTTTGCGCGGATGAGCGGCGTGAGCGTGATCGCCGAGGGGATCGAGAAGGGGACCGAGCTTTCCACGCTGATGGGCCTTGGAATTCGTTTCGGTCAGGGGTACTTCCTCGGACGGCCGGGGGATCGTGCCACAACCCTCGACGCGGCCAATGCCGCCGCGGTGCGCGAACGCTGGGCATCTGTCGAGGCGAGTTCGCCCGCCGAGCCGCACGCGATGCCGATGGTCCGACTCTGTACCGGCGTGCTGGTGATCGACTCGGGCGCGACGACCATCGCGGAGGCCGCGGCCCAGCTTGCCAAGAACTCCGAACAGCCGGGCGTGGTGGTGACCGAGGGCCGACGGCTGATTGGCTGGGTGGATCGTCGGACCCTGGCCTCGAGCGCGGAAGGCGTTCACCGCGCAAACCCCATCTCCACGATCATCCGCTCGGCTATCTGCGCGCTCACGCCGGACGCCACCGTGCAGGAGGCCCTGCAGTTCGCATGTACGCGCGAGGACGACGACCTTGCGCAGCCGATCATCATCGCGGCCGGGGCGGAGATCGTCGGCATCGTGCAGATGCGTGAGCTGATCCGGGCCGCCTCCAGCGAGTCCCGTACTGGATCGCGGGCCCTCGCGGCGGTCTCGGGCCTGCCGGCCCGCGTTCGTGCCGACCAGCAGCTCGAACGAATGATCGCCCGCGCCGTGGACCCCGCGCAGCGCATGGCGCGCGACTACCACGCGGACGCGGCCTTCATCGATGTGCGAAACTTCGCCGACTACAACTCGCTTTTCGGCTATGAAATGGGCGACAAGCTCATCCGCTCGCTCAGCGAGCAGCTCAACTCCTGCGTGGTGCGCTCCGGGACTGATGTCTTCCTCGCCCACCTCGGCGACGACCGCTTCATGGCCACAGGCGCGGCGGGTATTCTGCCCGAACGGCTGAAACTGCTGATCCAGAACTTTGAGCAGACCTCGGCCGCGCTCACCGATCCGGCGCTCATGGCCCAGGGCGTGACACGTCCTCCCGAAACCGATGGGCCGCGGCTGGGCCTGCGTGTGCTTTTCCTGCCCTCGGTCTTCGATCGCGCGAACCACCCGCGCGAGATCTACCGCGTGGAACAGCAACTCCGCCAGAAGGCCCGCAATCTGGAGCGCACGATGTCCGGCGGCCAGTCGATGTTCGTCGTGGATGAGCGTGCCTTGAAGGCCGCCAAGGCCGCAAGCATTTCGGCGTAATGGGCGTACGCTTTGTTCGTGAGCGTGCAACCTGCAACCAATGCCCCCCCAACTTCCCGCGAGCCGATCGCGCCGCTGCTCGCTCCCCGCAATACCCGCATCGCTGCCGCACTTCTGGGCGCACTTGCCCTCGGCGTGCTTGTGACTGCCGCACTCATCCAGCCCGACCCCAGCGGCATGGGCACGCACCGCCAGCTTGGACTGCCCCCGTGCGGATGGCTGGCCACCACGGGGTACCCGTGCCCGACCTGCGGCATGACGACCTCGTTCTCCAATGCGGCCCATTTCAACCCCCGCGCCGCATTCCATGCCCAGCCCTTTGGCGCACTGTTCGCCCTGGCAACGGCGGTTTTTTTCTGGGGCTCGCTGCATGTTGTCATTTTCGGATCGCAGTTGGGGCGATTGTTTGAGCGGTTTCTTTCGCCGAGATACCTCTGGCCGACGGCCGCGCTCTTTCTGATGTGCTGGGCGTACAAGTGCTGGCAGGTGCGCACGGGGGCGTAAGACATGGAACCTCACCGTGCCACCGGTTCGCCCGGTGCGCTGACCGGGCAACCGGTGCAAGTGACCTTGCACATCCTCACCGGCTATCGCGCAAAGCCGCGACATCCGGTGGCACTGGCGGCACACCAGTCCCCCGCACCAGCAACCTCGCCAGCAGGACGACGCCGAGCCCCGGTGCCAGCCACCACTCCACCCTTTCAATGAACCCCATCCAATAGCAAGGCGCGGCGATCGCGCATGCCACGGCAAGCACGAGCAGCTTGCGCCGCCCCTGCGCTCCCTCGATCCCGCTGTGCCCGTCGGGGGTTGGGATCATGCAGAGCCAGACGTATGCGGGGAAGACGAGACCGTAGAAGGACATGAAGCAGCGGTAGATGACCTCCCATCGCAACAGCACGCCAAAGCGCTGCTCGTTGTACGCGAAGGAGATGATCGCGATCATGGCCCAAAGAGTCAGGGCGACCACAATGAGTTCCCTCAAGAACGTGCCAGTCATGCGTCGTCGCACCTCGACTCCGTGCACAGACATCGTGTAAAGAAGCTGCAGCATAATGTGAATCGCGACAAGTCGTTCAACGATCGCCACTCCCGACCAGTTGTCTTTCTCCATTCTCGCGAGCGCAAGCGCGGAATATCCGAGCGTTCCAACGATCATCGCCAGAAAGAACACGCCGAAGCCCAGCGTAAACGCGGGTTTGGAACCGCGAGCATCGACCGATTCACGGGCTCTCAAGAACGTCAAGTCCATGTACGGGCAGAGTGCAAATCCAAAGACGCACACCGGCATGAGAAACACCAGCCCGCCGCTCCGGGGTGCCGGCGCAGGGACAGTCCAAGAGAGCCCCTCCTTCTGCCATACGGTCGCAAGCAGACCAACCGAGGCGACCCACAGCACTGCCGCACCGATGCGGGGCATTATCCGAATCAAGGTGAACAGCAACAGGATGATGGGGAATGCAAAGGCGGCGTACGGCAGGGCATCGGAGAGCATCAGGCAGAAGTACAACTGAAACGCAAACGTCACCATCGAAAACGTCCGCAACGCCAGGCCATGTCTCGCGACAATCCTCTCGGCCGCCCCATTCTTCAGCACCCACCCCATCGCCCCCGCCCCAATCACATTCGGCACCGCAAAGACCACAAACCCCCAGATCCCATAGTCCCGCACCAGCAGCACCGGCAGGAACATCCCGATGCACCACGTCCACGAGCAGGCCAGGTAGGCCGCCCAACCGAGGGTGCTCCACAACGACGCTTTTCCCGGCGTCGCGTGTCCACTATCAATAGGTCTGTCGGTGTCGTTCACGCCCCGAGTGTAGCGAAATCGCCACGCGCACCCACCGGGCCATACGTGCCGCGCGGATGCCGATAACAACGCCCCCCCGCGTCCGAACACCGCCGCGCCGTGTGAAAACGGCGAAGGCCGGACGATCACGCCGCCGTTTTTCAGCCCGCAGCCGCCCTGAACCGCCCCGAATCCATGCCGCACCGGGAACTGCTTGCGATCTTCTCATCGCACGCAAGGAGCCACCGCATGATGAATCGCAACGTGATCTGGACCGCCGCCCTTCTCCTCTCTCTCACCGGCACCACTGGAGCGTTCGCCTCCGAGCCGACGAGCGGCGGCTCGAACGAGCACCCGACGGTGGGCTCAGGGGGTACTTCGCATGCACCCGAGCATCCGGCCACTGGTGGCGCCAGCGGCAGCGGCGGCTCCAGCAGCACCAAACCCCCGGAGCATCCCGCGACGGGCGGCGATAAGCCCGCCAAGCCCCCCGAACATCCGGCCACGGGCAGCGATCACCCGTCCACCGAACCGCCGAAGACGAGCGATAAGCCGAAGGACCCGCCGAAGACAGGCGGCGACGACAAGTCCACCAAGCCGCCCGAGGCGCCCAAGCCCATCGACAAGCCCAAGGACGCGCCCAAGACCGGCGGAGACAACAAGTCCGTCAAACCGCCTGAGGCGCCCAAGTCCGGCGACAAGCCCAAGGACGCGCCCAAGACCGGCGGAGACAACAAGTCCGCCAAACCGCCTGAGGCGCCCAAGTCCGGCGAAAAGCCCAAGGACGCGTCCAAGACCGGTGGGGACAGCAAGCCCGCGAACCCACCCCAGCCCCCCCACCCTCCCGAGCATCCCGTCACCACTTCCGAGCACAAGTCTGACAGCACGAAGTCGGCGATGAGCATGAAGGTCACGCACAAGTAGTCATCGCAACTCAGCCACGTTTGCAGGGGCGGTCCTTCGGGGCCGCTCCTGTCTTTTTGCATGGCATTGGCCTCTCAAACATGGTGCGGACGTTCCTCTCGCAGCAACTTTCTTCGTTCCTCCATCTCGCAATACAGTGCGCTCCTCCGGAACCGAGCATGACCATCCCCCACTCCGCCACAATCTTCCGCTGGTCCGACCGACCGACCGATCGCCCCTTGCCATTGCTGGAGCGGCATCGCATCATCGGAACCCAGGCGATGATCTCGCGGGTATTGCTCCACAAGGGCTGTGTCGTGTCCTCCCATTCACATGCCAATGAACAGTTCGGCATCGTGCTTTCCGGACGCATCAGGTTTGGCCTTGGCGCCGAAGGCGCCGCCAGCCACCACTACCAAACGCTTGGGCCGGACGAGGTCATCCATCTCCCGTCCAACTTTCCCCATTCCGCCGAAGCCCTTGAGGACACCCTGATTCTCGACATCTTCTCACCACCGAGCGAGAAGACGGGCATCGATGCGGCGCAAGCGTGAGTGAATCGGGCGAATGAGCCGGAAGACCGTCGCCGGTTTATCCTCACGGCATCATGCCCGACTCATCCACGCCCCGGTACACCTTCAAGCTCCTCCGCGCCGGCACCTTCAAGCTCGATGCCGGGTCGATGTTCGGGCTGATCCCGCGCTCCGTCTGGTCGCGCGCCGTTCCCACCGATGACAAGGCCCGCATCACGGTTGCGCATAACTGCCTGCTGCTGGAGCGTGTGGGCGATGGCCCGAACCTCCCGGGCCAGCCCAAGCGACTCCTCATTGAAGTCGGCACCGGCGACAAGCTCGACCCCAAGATGCAGGCGATCTTCGACCTCGAACTCAACCCGGCCGGACACCACAACGCCGGCAAGCCCCGCACCATCGTGGACTGCCTGGCCGAGCACTTTCTGACCCCCGAGTCCATCGAGGCCGTCATCTGCTCGCACCTGCACTTCGACCATGCCGGAGCACTGACGCGGCTGCCGCGTCCGAATGAAAAGCCCACATGGCTCTCGCCCCCGAACGATGACGGTGGCGGCGGCTCCGCACAAGCGGGCGGCAATGTGCTCACATTCCCCAACGCCACCATCCACGTGCAGCAGCGCGAGTGGAACGACGCCCTCGCCAACCGCTCTGTGATGACCAAAACCTACTACCCGGACCATTTGCACCCGATCGCTGACCGCGTGCGCCTGATTGATTCGCCGCGGCCGTACGTGACGGGCCTTACGCCCGACCGCGATGAACTTCCGCGCACCACTCTCGAACAACGCGAGTCCGATCCCTTCGCATCCCTTCTCCCAGTGCCCACTGCCCACTCTCCACTGCCCCCCTCCGGCATCTCCGTCTTCCTCGTTCCCGGCCACACGTGGGGCCAGCAGGCCATTAAGTTTCGCGAGCCCGACGCCCCACTTGGCAAGGGCCGCACAATTGTTTTTACTCCGGACGTCATGCCCACGATCGCCCACCTCGGCGCGGCCTACTCGCTGTCGTACGACGTGGAGCCGTACACGAGCATGCTCTCCCGTCGATGGCTGCTGACCGAGGCCGCGGCCAAGGATTGGGTGCTGCATCTGGATCATGAGCCGGGGCACCCGTTGGTGCGGGTACGGGCGAATGGGAAGGGGTGGTTCGAGCTGATTTCAGAGCCGCTTTGATATCACGGCGCACCTAGACCTCACTTGCTCGGAAGTGCATTCAGGAACCGTCGAACTTCATCGACGAATCTCGCATGGTTCATAGGCAGACTCTCCAGCAGCGGCCGTTGCCGAGCCCAGTCGAGTTCGATTGAGTACTTGTGACGTGCCACGTGACGGAACGCGAGATAGTCCTGCAAACGGTTGTGCAGATCAGGCGAGACAACCGCCGGACGCTCGCCTTCCGGGCGAGCGACCTGCGCCAGCAACTGTTTGTGCGAATCCTCACCTGCAGGAATCTCTCGATCAACCAGTTTGCAAATGCGTTTTAGACAGTTCTCGACTCCCCCGTACCAATCGTGCAGAACCCCCGCTGCGGCACGCCGATCCCACGCATCGGGCGACTGCCCCACCGGTAGGTCGAGGAGCGCCTGACGTTTGGAAACGGTTTGTTCCAACACATCGGCCATGTTGGCGAACTGCATCTCAACATCGCCCCGCAATCTATCCGACACGGCGCAGACTCCCCGTCTCCCACAGGCGTTGGGTGAAGCGTGTCGGTCGATCCAGATCGAGCAGGTCGATGGGCAAATGCAGCGTGCCGGAGAGCTCGCTCACCGTCTTGAGATACACTTCCTGCGGCAGCCCCTCCACCGCAAGATCGATGTCCCGGGGCGGCCTTCCCGGAAGCGATTCCTCCGGGAGAACGGACCCGAAGACGTACACGTTCCGAGCCCCTGCGTTGCGAAGGATCTTAACGGCCTCGTCGATCTGTCTCTGAATTTCAGGGGTCATGTGGTTGCGTCTACCCGCATTGTAATCCATCGGCCAGCCCGATGCATTCTCCGCTATCATTCCGACTCCCGAGCAACCCCAGCGTGCCTGAAACCACAGCGCCAACTCCCAAGCAGTTTCAGACCAACCCGAACGGTGCTGGTGCGCCTGTGATTGTTTCCCCCTCTCCCGCAGCCGAGCATGCCCTTACGCACTCGGCCGAGATTGACGCCGACGAGGCGCAGGTGAACGGCTTGGCGGCCACTGCCACGGCGACCTCGTCCACAACGCCCGTGACAGTGGCCAGCCGCACACGCAAGCCATCGTTCGTAGATCGCGTCGAGGCCTTCATCTCGCGGCTCTCCACTCGCAACAACTTCTGGCACCGCGTCTGCTCGCTGATCTGGCTCCCCTTCGCCTTTCGCTCCGGCATCCGCATGAAGCGGATCGACGACACAACCTTTGACGCCGTTCTCCCCTTCCGACGCTTCAACCGCAACTGGTACAACGCCATGGCGGGCGCTGCGCTGCTGGGCAACTCGGAGATCGCCGGCGGCATGTACGTTTTCGGCGTCTGCGGCGGCGACTACACAGTGGTCTGCAAGCACCTCGAGTACAAGTTCCTCCGCCCCTGCTTCGGCCCCGCCGTCTACCGGCTCACCCCCCGCGGCGACATCAAAGAGATGCTCGCGCACGGCGGCGAGTTCAACATCATCATCGACATGGACGTCTGCCAGACCATCGCCAAACCCAAGCTCGCCGGCGGCGACGGCGAAAAAGAGAAGCGCGTCGGGCGATGCGCGGCCACGTTCCATGTGACGCCCAAGGCGCATCAGAAGAACAAGCGCGAACGCAATGTCGTGGCAGATGAACCCCGGGCGTGAATGAGTAGGGGCCGTGTGCTCGCGATCTGATTTTTCATCGGTGGCCGAAGGTGCCCCTCATCGATGCAGCGAAGCCACCGGCTTACGCGATCTGCCGCACTCGGGACACACCGCCGTGGTGACAAGGCCTGCGAGGTTGTAGCCGCAATGGGGGCAGTGGCCGGGCTTCTCCCACAGACTGCACCATCCGGCGTACAGCAATCTTCCGAACACCCAGACCAATGTCCCCCAGAGGATGGCGTCGAGGGCGAGTCCGTCCCAGAGGATGTGCGTCGGCAATTGCGGCGGGCTGAGCTCGCCCCAATTTGGCCCCCACTCCCATTCCTGGATGTTCGTGCCGTCCTCGCCGAGCCGTGTTCTGTGCGACACGCACCGAAATGGCAGTCCATAGGACCACGTTTCCATCCAGGGATCAGATTGACGTGGACCGCTCGATGCATTGCGGTACGTGAAGTTCCAGGCCCTGGCGTCGATGCCCCACTTCGGAGCCGGCCATCCCGTTGGGGGCGTGCTTGGCCATTCTTGAGCGGGAACGTACGGCTTGTACCCGACGGATTCCTGCGTGGCAATCCACGTGCCCCACGCGAACAGCAGAGAAGCAACCGCGCCCGCCACAAAGCAAAGCGCGGCTACGGCGATCGTCCGTCTCTTGAAGCTTGGTCGCACCATTTCCACTCATCCAAGCATACAGGTGCGGGTAGCCCGGCGATGGTCTTCGGCCGCGCGGCGAATCCATTTCTCCGCACGTCGATGCTTCATCGCAGGCCGAATCCGTGTGCACATCAGCGCGGCGGCCTGTCGATTAGTCCGGGCCACGCGTTTGCCGACGCCGCACCTGGGCGACCCCCATGGCAGCCCACCCAACCCCTACCGCTCCGCCCACCAGATCATGCCATTCAAACACCCCACCCAAGGTGTACCGCCCGATCACCGACTCCGCCGACCACTGTGCCGGGTACGGCGTGAGTTGCAAGAACTCGATCCCAAACACAATCGCCACCGCCGCACCGGCCACAACCCAGACCCGCGCTCGCGGCACAACCCCCAGCACAATCAGCGTCGACATCACCCCCCACGCCACATTCCCCGCGTGCTCCCCGAACGCGCCACCGATCCGCCGCACGCCCAGCCCGCACGCGATCGTCAACAGCACACCCACCCCCACCCACGCTCGCCGCATCATCCATTGACCCATAGTTGGCTCGGCCACCCTACGCCCCCAGAGTGGGCCCGGTTCTCCCCGCCGCGCCATCTGGTACGCTGTGCGGCATGTCGCACCCTCCCGACCCCTCCGCCCCTCCAAACGGCCCTCCCGGCGTCTTCTCCTCCACCGGCACCTGCTCCCCGCACCCCCGCCTCCTCACCAACTACCTCATCCTCTGCCTCTTCACCGGCCCTGCCTTCCTCATCACGTTCCCGATCGCCTACTTCCGCTACCACACGCTCCGCTACCGCTTCGATGCGGATGGTGTGAACATGACCGTAGGAATCCTCTTCCGCCGCGAGGTTGCCCTCACCTACCGCCGCATCCAGGACATCCACGTCACCCGCGGCATCATCCAGCGATGGCTCGGCCTCGCCACCGTCGCCTGCCAGACGGCCAGCGGCTCCTCCGGCCCCGAACTCGTCATTGAGGGACTGCTGGATTACGAGCAAGTCCGCGACTTCCTCTACCAGCAGATGCGCGGCGCGAAGGAAGGCCACCCCGCCGCCACACCCCCCGGCGCGGCCGCGCCCACAGCCGACCCATCCGACGAAGCCCTCGCCCTCCTCACCGACATCCGCGACCGCCTCGGCGCACTCACACGCGAAGTCGAGTCTCTCCGCGCGGCCTCCCGCAAGGAGCCGCCGCATGGCTGAGCCCACTCTTCCCAAGCCCGGCCAGGTGGAGCGTGCCTCTGCATGGCTCTACTCCGGCCTCTGGGCCGCGCTCACGCAACTCTTCCTCGTCCCCCGCGAGCCGCCGCACATGCCCGCCGGCGCGCACGAAATCATCGGTGCGTTCCGCCCCTCTCCGGGCTACCTCCGCTACATCAAGCTTTTCTTCTGGTTCGGTCTGCTCGGCATGGATGTTGTGTTCATCGTCGGCTGGCTCGCAATCACGATCGTCCTCCCCATCCTCGGCATCATCCTCGCTATCCCCGCACTCATCCTCATCGTCGCCCCAGACATCTTCGCCTACATCGCCATCCATCTTCGCTACGACACCACCTGGTACATCCTCACCGACCGCTCCATGCGCCTCCGCCGCGGCGTCCTCTTCCTCAACGAAACCACAATCACCTACGAAAACGTCCAGAACGTCACCGTCGAACAAGGACCCATACAGCGTCTCTACGGCATCGCCGATGTCGTCGTCAGCACCGCCGGCGGCGGAAGCGGCGGCCCGCACGGCAAGGGCTCCGGAGCCCAAAGCGGTCACACCGGCCGCATCGAAGGCGTCGACAACGCCCACCACATCCGCGACCTCATCATGACCCGCGTCCGCGCCTCCCGCAGCGCAGGACTGGGCGATGAGCACCCCGCCCTCTCCGATTCGCCCCGCGCCGCGGCGCAGGATGGGTCAACCTCGCCCGCCTGGACCCCCGCCCATCTCGCGGCTTTGAGACAGATCCGCGATGCTCTTCCTGTGGCATCCTGACGCGCGGTACGCTGTGCATGCCATGAACAAACCTCCCCGCGTCCTCATCCTCACCGCCAGCGTCGGCGCCGGCCACCTTCGCGCGGCCGAGGCCGTTGAACTTGCCCTCAAGCAACTCGCCCCGGACGCCGTCGTTCGCAACGTCGATCTGATGACATGCGCCACGGCAGCATTCCGACGGGTCTATGCCAAGTCCTATCTCGAACTTGTCTCCAAGGCCCCGCACCTGCTCGGGTACTTCTACGACCTCACGGATCGCGCGCCTTCGGCAACGAACAAGCAGGACAAGTTCCGGATGCTTGTGCAGCGAGCCAACCTGACGAAGCTGAATCCGATTCTTGGCGACCCTGCTGGGTGGGACATCGTTGTCAATACGCACTTCCTCCCTGCCGAGATCATCGCACGACTGCGGCGCAAGAAGAAGTGGCCCCTCAATCCCACAACAAAGAAGCCCGTTCCTCAGTTCACAGTCGTCACGGACTTCGACGCCCATGGACTCTGGGCCAACGACCCCACGGACCACTACTTCGTCGCCACCGAAGAGGCCGCGATCTCGCTGGGGCGCTGGGGCGTTCCGCGCGACATCATCACGATCACCGGCATTCCCATCCACCCCGTCTTCGCGCAGCCGAAAGATCCGAAGGCCTGCCGCGATAGGCACGGCCTCCCACAGGACCGTCCCATCGTGCTCCTCCTCGCGGGCGGTTTCGGCGTCGGGCCCATCGAGCAGCTCTTTGAGGCCGCGCTCAAAGTCGACAAGCCCATCCACCTCGTCGTCGTCTGCGGCAAGAACGACGCACTCAAAAAGAGACTCCAATCACTTTCTTCACATCCGAAATCCGACATCCCACATCCCACATCGCACTCCACCACGATCCTCGGATTTACGAAGGAGATGGACGAACTTATGGCCGCGGCGGACATTGTGGTTTCCAAGCCCGGCGGCCTCACCACAAGCGAGATTCTGGCTCGCGGCGCTGCGATGGCCATCGTCAACCCCATCCCCGGTCAGGAATCCCGCAACTCCGATTATCTGCTGGAAAACGGCGCGGCCATCAAGATCAACTCCGCCGCAGTTCTCCCCAACAAACTCAACCAATTGCTCGCCAACCCCGCCAAGCTTGCCAACCTTCGCGCAAGCGCCAGGTCTCTCGGCCACCCCCACGCGGCGTTTGATGTGGCCAAGGCCGTAATAAAGGCCGCAGCGACGGTGTAAGACGATGCAACGGCGATGCGTTCGGCGCACGCCGAGGAGCGGTTCCGCGAGCATCCGCACGAATTATGTTGGCATATGAGTGGCAGCGCTGAGTCTCGTCTTCAAATGGCGGCGTGCCTCCGCCTATGATGGCGCATGACAACCAAGAGTTCGTTGCCCGAGCCGCAGGGATCAGCGGCAGATCGGGCGACGAGTGAGGCGGAGCGGTTGGCGCAGGTCGCGCGCCGAACCAGCAACGCCGTGATTGTCACCGACGCTGAGGGCAGAACCGAATGGGTCAACGAAGGATGCGCCCGCATCACGGGGTACTCGCTCGCCGAGCTCATCGGCAAGAAGCCGGGTGAACTGCTGCAAGGCCCCGGGACAAACAGGGCCGAGGCGGCGCGGATGAGCGCGGCGATCCACGCGGGCAAGGCCGTCACCGTGGAACTGCTCAACTACGCCAAGGACAAACGCGAGTACATGATCCGGGTCAAGATCGAGCCCCTGCGTGACAAGACGGGCGTGCTCACCGGCTTCATGGCGATCGAGACCGACGTGACGGAGTTCCGGCGCGCGACCGAGGCCATACGGCTTGAACAGGAACGCCTGGAGCTCGCTCTCGAAGGGGGCGGGCTCGGGCTGTGGGACTGGAACCCCAAGACCGGCGAACTTCTGATCGATCGCCGGTGGTGCGAGATGCTCGGCTACACCGTCGCGGACCTTCCCGCGGATAAGTCCACGTGGACCGCCCTTGTGCATCCAAACGACCTTGTTGAGGCCGAGCGGCTCATCGCGGAGTACACCCGCGAGCCCACCAAGTTCTACGAGGTCGTGCACCGTATGCGTCATCGCGATGGCTCGTGGCGGTGGATTCTTGCGCGGGGGCAGATCGCCGCCCGCGATGAGCATGGCGCGGTCGTGCGCTTCGTTGGCACCCATCAGGACGTTACCGAACGCAAGCGCATCGAGAACGAGTTGCGAGCGGCCACCGAACGCTTCGAGCTGGCCATCGCGGGAACTGCCGATGGCATCTGGGACTGGGACATCACGACCAATGAGGTGTTCTACGCGCCACGATTCCTCGAACTCCTGGGGTATGCGCCCGACGCCCCTGAGTTTCCGCACCTCTATGAGTCCTTCCGGGTTCGGCTCCATCCCGACGACCTTGCTCCGACGGAAGCTGCGCTGCAAGCGGCCATCGAGACCGGCGAGCCCTACGAAGCCGTCTATCGTCTGCGGACCAGGAGCGGGGAGTGGCGGTGGTTTCAGGCCAACGTCGCGACACAGCGAGACTCGAGCGGGCGCGCGACGCGGATGGCCGGCGCGATCTGTGATATTACCTCGCGCCGCGAGGCCGAGCACAGAGTGCTCTCTTCCACGGCGATGCTCAACAACGCCGGGCGCCTCGCGGGCGTCGGCGGATGGGAGCTCGACGTTGCGTCCAGCATCGTGACCTGGTCCGATGTGGTATACGACATCCACGAGGTGACACACGGCACCATGATCACGCTGGATCAGGGCATTGGTTTCTATGCGCCCGAGTGCAGAGATCAGGTCAGGAATGCGATCAAGCAAACCATTGCCGACGGCGTGGGCTGGGACCTTGAACTATTGATGATCACGGCGAAGGGAAGAAGGATCTGGGTGCGGGCAATGGCGGAGGCGGTCTCCAGGGACGGCGCAGTCGTCACGCTCCGAGGCGCGTTCCAGGACATCACCGCGCGCCGGGAAGCGGAGGCCAGGTTCCAGAGCGCCACCGCCGCGCTCGAAGAGGCCCAAGCAGTTGCCCACATGGGCAGTTGGTCTTTTGATGTCGCCACGCAGAAGGTGGGATGGTCCAAGCAGGTCTACACGCTCTTCGGGCGCGATCCGGCCGATGGACCGCCGGACTTCGCGGGCGTGCAGAACTACTACGAACCGGCCGATGCCCGTATACACGACGAGGCCGTCAAGAAGGCCATCGCCGACGCCACGCCCTACACCATTGTCATGCGCATGCGTAACCCCGCGCAGGGCGTCCGCATCACGCGGGGCGAGGGGAGAGCCCGGCGCGACGAGAGCGGGCGCATCGTCGGCCTGTTCGGAACCGTTGCGGATGTCACTCGTGAGGTGGAGCGCGAGGAGGCGTTGCGCGTGGCCCAGAGCCAGGCCGAGGCCGCCAACCGCGCCAAGAGCCAGTTCCTCGCCAACATGAGCCATGAGATCCGCACGCCCCTCACGGCCATTCTCGGATATGCGGATCTGCTGCGCGAGGACGGAGAACTTGCCCGCGCCCCCGAGAGCCGTCTGCACACCATCGACACGATCTGCACGGCGGGCCAGCATCTGCTCTCCCTCATCAACAGCATCCTTGATCTTTCCAAAATCGAGGCGGACCGGATGGCCATGCAGCGCATCGACACTCCGCTCGTCGGCATCCTGGCGGAAGTCGAGTCGTTCGTGCGTCCCAAGGCCGCGGACAAAGGCGTCTCCCTTGCGTTCGAGCTGGATACGCCCGTGCCGGAGCGGATCATCAGCGAGCCGACACACCTGCGCCAGATCATCACCAACCTGGCGGCCAACGCCGTCAAGTTTACCGACGCCGGCTCCGTCACCATCCGCGTTTCGGCGGCCGCGAACGCCGTCGGATCACGTTTGCGGATTGACGTTCAGGATACCGGCGCCGGCATGACGCCCGAGCAGGTGGGATTGATCTTTGCCCCGTTCTCGCAGGCCGATTCCGGAATGGCCCGGAAGTTCGGCGGCACCGGGCTCGGCCTGACCATCAGCCGCAAACTCGCGGTGCTGATGGGCGGAGATGTGACGCTGGAGCAGACCAAACCCGGCGTGGGCTCGCTCTTCCGGCTTGATCTTCCGTTGGAAGCCGCGCCCGGCGCGGCGATGACGAACACGATCGACAACTACGCCCTCCGCCCCTCCGCGCCACCCCCGCAGACCGCAACCCGCCTTCTCGGACGCATCCTGCTTGCCGAGGATGGCCCCGACAACCAGCGTCTTATCTCGTTCCACCTGCGAAAGGCCGGGGCGGAGGTGGATGTGGCCGAGAACGGCAAGGTGGCGCTGCAGATGCTCGGAATCGCGGTCGCGACAGGACGACCCTACGACCTGATGCTCACCGACATGGCGATGCCTGAGATGGATGGGTACACGCTTGCCCGCACTTTGCGCCAACAGGGGTCAAAGCTTGCGATCGTGGCGCTCACAGCCCACGCGATGGCGGAGGACCGAGAGAAGTGCCTTGCCGCCGGATGCGACGACTACGCGAGCAAGCCGATCGACAAGGCCAAGTTGCTGACAACATGCTCGCGATGGATGGGCAAGTCAAGCGTTCGGTCGCCTCCGACGATCGCGGCATAGGTCTTTCGATTCATGCGCGTGCAGCACAAGCAACGCTACGACAACTCGTGAGCGCACCTCACACTCCCTTGGCGGACCTCATGATCCGCGTCACCGCCACCGCCCGCGCTCCCAGACGTAGCCGCCGCGTGTCGGCCGCCAGCCGCTGCGCACCCAGACCGCGCCATGGTGGTACGGGCGCTCCCAGCGACCGCCGTACCACATCCAGCGTCCGCCGATCCACTCGTATCCACCGCTGATCCAGACATACTCCGGGCCGGGTGATGCCACAATCACTTCCTGCACGACCTCCGTTGGGGGCGGGGGCTGAGTCACCACGACCTCTCCCTGCGGTGCATATTGCGGACCTTGGGCGAGTTGTGCGGGGGGCGGAGGTGGCGGCGCCACTGGATACGAGCGTCGCTCAACGTACACCGTTCGAGTCGCGCAACCGGAGATCATGACCATTGAGGCCCCGACGATCAGCATCGCGGCCCTAGAACTTGTGAACATCCTGGATTCCATCGTAAACTCCTTTCGAGATGTCTGACTCTCTCGATTCTGCCCCTGCTACCACGCGAGCTTTGGAAACGAGGTCCGCAATGAGCGGCGATCGCACCACTCTTGAGAACACGCGCGCACTCCCCGCCCCCAATCCCCAAACCGCCCGAGGGATCAGCGCGTGCAACTACCACGGCCAGTAGTACAACGTTCGAGGTGGTCCGCTCATTGCACGCCATTTGCGGCACCGCAACGTTCCGGCAGTTCCGCATGGCTAGGCCTGGGCGTGCGGGTTATTTCGGATTCCGACGGGCTCGCACCTCCGTCGCTCGTCGTCTACCGTTCCTGATTCCCCGCTCGGGGTAGGGCGGAACAATCAGACTGGAGCATCTCATGATTCGCACCGGCAAATGGCACTTCGCGGCGGCTATCGGCCTCTCGCTCCTTGGCGCGGCCACGATCTGCTCGATGACGGGCTGTCAGTCCGGTGGGCTCAGCGGCCTCATGAATCGCAGCGCGATGGACATGCTCACGCCGATGGTGAAGGACGCTGCGAACTCGTACATCAGCAACCTCACCTCGCTCACCAGTTCGCTCGGCAACCTGAAGGACCTTCAGGGCGTGATGGACTTCGTGAAGAAGGCCGAGCCGATCGCGAAGGACCTTTCGTCGTCGTACCAGACGCTCTCGAACACCACCGGCGACGAGCGCTCGAACCTTATCAAGGCCTTCGGCTCGAAGTTCGACTCGGCCAACACGGGATTCCTGAATCAGTCCAGCAGCGTCAAGAGCAACGGCATGTGGGGGCAGATCGCCTCGCCGGTGCTGGACAAGGTGAAGCTGTTCAAGTGAGCCAAGAGAGTGGCCGCGATGGGTGTCACCACAGGTTTTCGGTCACGCTCGCGGTGTTCGAGTTGAGCCAGAATCGCCCAAGGGCCGCGTCGTAGTTGTACCCGGCCGCGCCACTCGTCGGCGGCGTTGCGGCCCAAACCGCCGCCGCGATCGTGCTTGAACTGTTGTACGGGTTGCTTGCAAGCGGCTCCTGCATGACCGTGCCCAGCGTCTGCATCTCCACGAGCGTGGGATACGCCGTTGTCCCTGCGAGCGCGGAGTTGGCGTAGAAGTTGGCGACCGCCGTACGCACGGCGCCGAGCGTCGCCTTCGCCGCCGCGGCCTTGGCGCTTGCGGTGTAGTCAATGTACTTGGGAATCCCCACGCCCGCGAGAATGGCCAGAATCACAATGATCGCGATGAGCTCGATCAGGGTGAAGGCCCTTCGTGCCGGGCGGGCGGAACTGTCGTGGTGTCCGTCCATGCACTCAAATTCGGCGATCGAGATACTTGATCTCGATTAAAATTTTCCGAAACAGATGCACTTTTCTGGGTTCTTATTTTCATATAACACGCATTGACGTACACGTCCATGCACATCCAATGCTCGAAGCGATGGGGTGCATGTTGGCCGTCTGTCCCTGATTCTCCGGCCCAAAGCTGGATTTGCACAACGGCCGTCTCGCCGGTTCATAAGCAGATCACTCGAGATTGAAACGCTTCGTATCGCGCCCGTTGCGCGGGCGTCGGTGGCCGCTGTCCCTCGTGCTCCGCCGCGCGGGTTTGTGTATCGGACCTCCGCGACAAGAGTATTGCCCGGGCACCCACAGCTTGCCATGCATCCAGCACTGACAGTTGCGGCAAGATCTACCCTTGAATCGAGTGCGGCCCGTCGACGACTCGGGCGTCCTGATCCCATCCGGGTTGGACTGGATGGTGCTCTCGCGTTTACGTGTCCGAATGGCTCGCCCGAAGCAGTGAAACCAACGGGAAATCGACAGGAATCGTCATCTTCCCCGTACTCCCCTTTGATCCACGCGGGGCCCTCCATTTCTGAGGCAAATCCCGCTACACTCCCCGACCGGCGCGATTCGTGCGCGCAGGTGCCGGCCTTCAGCGTCCTTGCCCTCAGCCCGGAGTTTCCCAGCAATGCCCAAGCGGATTGTCTACACCGCCCAGGTCGAGTACCTCCAGCTTCTTGATGAGCATGGCAAGCTCGACGAGAAACTCGCGCCCAAGGGCGATCCCTCCCGGCTCACCGATGAGCAGGCCGTCTTTCTCTACGAGAAGATGATCGACTATCGCACGCTCGATGAGGTCGCGTTCAAGCTGCAGCGCTCCGGGCGCATGTACACCTATCCGCAGAACAAAGGCCAGGAGGCCGTCGCCCTCGGCGCCGGCGCGGCCCTTCGTCCCGGCACGGACTACCTCGTCCCCTGCTACCGCGAGAACGCCGCACTCTTCCTGCACGGGCTGGACCCCAAGTACATTCTCCTGCACTGGGCTGGCGATGAGCGCGGCAACGCCATTCCGCAACGGTCGCAGCACGGCAATCAGGGCGTGAATGTCTCCCCCATCGCCATCCCGATCGGCACGCAGATGCTCCACGCCACGGGTATGGCCTGGGCGTACAAGCTGCGCAAGGAGGACAAGGTCGTCGCCACCTTCTTCGGCGACGGCGCAACGAGCGAAGGCGATTTCCACGAGGCGATGAACTTCGCAACGGTCTTCAACGTCCCCTGCATCTTCATCTGTCAGAACAACCAATGGGCCATCTCGGTGCCGCGCGATCAGCAGATGAACTCGGAGACGGTGGCGCAGAAGGCCTTCGCCTACGGCGCGCACACGCAGCAGGTCGATGGCAACGATCTCTTCGGTGTCTACAAAGTCGTCCTGGAAGCCCGCGACCGTGCCCGCAACGGCGGGGGCGTCACGTTCATCGAGGCCATCACCTACAGGTTGGCGGATCACACCACCGCCGACGATGCCCGCCGCTACCGCGCCGACGCCGAAGTCGAGTCCTGGAAGGCCAAGGACCCCATGATCCGCACCCGCAAGTACCTCGAATCCCAGGGCCTTTGGGACGACGCCAAGCAGTCCGCCGCAATGGAACGCGCCGAGGCCTGGACCAAGAAAATCGTCGACGTCGTCCTCAACTACCCCGCCCCGCACCGCAATGAGATGTTTGATTTCGTCTACGCCGAACTCCCCGAAGAACTCCGCCGCCAGCGCGATACCTGGGCCACCCATTCCCTCGGGCAGTTTCCCCAACAGTCCGGCTTGAATGCCAATCATCAGCATGCCTGAGCGGGATGAGCCATGTCCATCAAGTTCGACTGGGATTCGCAGAAAGCAGACTCCAACCTGCGAAAACACGGGGTGTCATTCCATGAGGCACAGACGATCTACAGTGACCAGCGGGCACTCTCGGTTTATGATGAAACTCACTCGGACGCAGAGGACCGATTCATCACAATCGGCTGGTCGTTGTTCGGAAGTCTCATGAGCGTCGTCCACACCGACTTTGTTGATGACGAGGGCGTGGAAATCTGGTGGATCATCAGTGCCCGACGGGCAACAAGACGGGAGAAAAATGCCTATGCCAAGCAAGCGAAAGACCGCGACTGATCCCGACATGCTCCCCGAGCACGATTTTTCCAATGGTGAACGTGGCCGCTTTTACAAACGGTTCCAGAACGCTCAGCTCAAGGGCACAATCTTGCTTGATCCCGCGCTCCGTCGCGCCTTCCCTGATTCCGCTTCTGTAAACGAAGCGCTTCGAACCCTCATGCGCCTCGCCGCCGCCAAGCCCGAATCAACTCGAGCGGGCACTCCCCGTCGCCGCAAAGCCGGCTGATCCCAATCCACCAACATCACCGTCTGCACTTCGAGTTCGCTCATCATGCTCGCCAAACTCACCGACACCGACGGCGATGTGGTCTGGATCAACCCGATCCACGTGCGCTCCGTGCAGACCAGCACCGGTCTCTTTGGCGGACATAAAGGCACACAGGTCTGGATGAGCAGCGAGCTCGTCAGCGGCCATCGCGTCGTCGTCAAGGAATCTCCCTGTGAGGCCGCAGCAATGCTCAACGACGCAATGCCTCGACTCATCGACGCCGGCACGCTCCTCTCCGACGACCGCACACGCCGAGACGACACTCCCCCGCAACCCGCCCCTCCAGTCTGACGTTTCGCTCGACAATCTTCGACCCCCAAACTCACCCTATGGCAAACCTCACACTCGTCCAGGCAATCACCCTCGGTCTCCAGCAGGAAATGGAGAAGGACTCCCGCGTCGTCATCCTCGGCGAGGATGTCGGCCTCAACGGCGGCGTCTTCCGCGTGACCGAAGGCCTGCAGAAACGCTTCGGCGCGGATCGCGTGGTGGACACGCCCCTCTCCGAATCCGGCATCATGGGCGCGGCCATCGGCCTCGCCATGGCCGGCATGCGACCCATCCCCGAGATCCAGTTCGAGGGCTTCATGGGCCCCGCCTACGACCAACTCGTGAACCACGCCGCACGCTTCCGCAACCGCACACGCGGCGAGATCACCGTTCCCCTCACCGTCCGCGTCCCCTGGGGCGGCGGCATCCACGCTCCCGAGTTCCACTCCGATTCCCCGGAAGCAATCTACATCCACTCCCCCGGCATCAAGGTCGTCTGCCCCGCCACGCCCTTCGACGCCAAGGGCCTCCTCATCTCCGCCATCCGCGACCCGGACCCCGTCATCTTCTTCGAGCCCAAGCGCGTCTACCGCTCCTACCGCGAAGAGGTCCCCGAGGATGAGTACACGATTCCCCTCGGCAAAGCCAAGGTCGTGCAGGAAGGCACGGACCTGACGATCATCACGTGGGGCGCCCAGCTTTTTCAGGTGCTCGAGGCCCTCGACAAACTCCCCGAGGATGTCAGCGTCGAACTCATCGACCTCCGCACGCTCAACCCGCTGGACTACGACTGCATCGCCCAGAGCGTCGAGAAAACCGGCCGCGCCGTGGTCGTGCAGGAAGCCGTCAAACTCTGCTCCCTCGGCTCAGAAATCTCCAGCATCATCCAGGAACGCTGCTTCCTGAACCTGAAGGCCCCCGTCCAGCGCGTTGCGGGCTTTGATATCCCGATGCCGTACGCGAAACTGGAACTGGAGTACCTGCCGGATGCGAAGCGGATTGCTGAGGCCGTCACACAGTGCTTGGCGTACTGACGCCGTGAACATGGCCTCGCATGACGCTGTTTGAACTGATTCCATTGCTCGTACTGCTTACTCCGGCGGGATGGCACGGTTACCAGATGCTCGGTGTCATCGGTATTCCGATGACCATGCTGGGTTGGTTGGTGCTCGTTCTCGCGAGCGTCGCCTGCAGTGCCCGCGCCAAACCAGAGAAGGCAGGAAAAGTCCTCGGCGCGGCCGTCTTATTCGCACTGATTCTCGTTCCAGTTGGCTGCTTTTTCGCCCCCGTGATCGTGCGATCCGCCGTAATACTCGGAGGCTCGGGAGTCGGCTGGATGATTGTTGTCGTCGTCGGAGTTTTTGGGATCGTAGAGAGTCGTCGCCTTGAAGCCAGGCTGGCTAGAGGTCAGTGTGCAGCGTGTGGTTATTCGTTGCAGGGGATCGAGCGCGGCGCGGCGTGTCCTGAATGTGGAAGGCCAAAGCAGTGAGCCGCGAATGAAGTGGCGAGCGACCAAACAGCTCGTACAGAACGCCGTATTCTGCTCCTCCGTACGTTCCCCACCCCCGGGAGCATTGCACATGGCCCATTCCTTCTCCACCATCCCCCCCAAGCTCGCCGCCTTCATCCGCGCCCAGCATCTCTTCTTCGTCGCCACCGCCCCTCTCAGCGCCGAAGGCCTCATCAACCTCTCCCCCAAGGGCCTCGACACCTTCGCCATCCTCGACGACCGCACCGTCGCCTACCTCGACCTCACCGGCAGCGGCATCGAGACCGTCGCCCACCTCCGCGAGAACGGCCGTATCGTCGTCATGTTCTGCGCCTTCGAGGGTCCGCCGAACATCGTCCGCCTACACGGCCAGGGCGAAGCCCTCGAACCCTCAGCCCCCGACTTCTCCGCGCTCATCACCCGCTTCCCCGCGCTCATCACCCGCTTCCCCGCGCGCCCCGGCATCCGCTCCATCATCCGCATCCACGTCCAGCGCGCCAGCGAGTCCTGCGGCTTTGCCGTCCCGCTCATGGACTTCCGCGCCGACCGGACGACGCTCGACGACTCCTCGAATCGCAAGGGCGAGGCCGGCCTGCACGAGTACCGCCAGAAAAAAAACCGCACCAGCATCGACGGCCTCCCCGGCCTGAGCGTCTAACACCCCATGCCCTCCACCCGCACCATGCTGCTCGCCGCGCTCATCTGGTACGCCGCGCTCTCCCTGCTTGCCTTCGCCGCCTTCGCCATCGACAAGTCCCGCGTCCAGCGCCCCGGCGCACGCCGCATTCCGGAGCGAACGCTCCACATTCTCTCCGGGCTCGGCGGCTTTCCCGGCTCGTTCCTGGCGATGGCGCTCGTCCATCACAAGAACCGCAAACTCCCCTTCATCGTCATCACCCTCATCCTCGCCGCGGCCCACCTTGCATGCTGGCTCGCATGGCGATGCGTGCTCGCTCCCGGCTGAAACGCCTCTGAAGTCGAAACTCATCCCGGCCCTGTAGCCGAAGCGTGGACTTTTGTGCAGTGCTGCGACAAGCGATCCTCGTGTGCTGTTTGTGAGAAACCCTCCCATTCAGGAGCCCGGGCTCCGGATATTAAATTCACGCCCTTCCATTTTCATGTCACTCATGAACATATCCCCTCTCACGCACACTTGAAGGGAACTTTGTAGCATTACTCCTTTGGGCCTGCTCCTCGGTTGACCAACGTCTCAGACGTGCCACCCAGGGCCCACAAGTCCGCTCGGAGCCATGAATGTCCGTCCCTTCGATTTCTCGCCGGGCCACATCCTCCTCCGGATCTCTTCCGGCAAACGCCCCGATCGGACCCCAGCATTCTGGGCGCGTTTCTCCCTTGGGCGGCGGCCGCGCCGTTTCCGTTGTTGCGGCCTCCCTGCTCCTCATCGGCCTTGGCTGCACCACGCTCACCTGCTGGCTCATCCAGCGGAACATCCACACCGTTGAGCAGGCACGATTCGAGTATCTCGCCGAACGGGTAAAGAACGAGACCGAGCGACGACTCCGGACGTACTCCTACGGGCTGCGCGGCGCACGCGGCCTCTTCAATGCCAACCAGGACATCACACGCGGGGAGTTCCGCGATTACGTGGCCTCGCGGGACATGCCACAGGAGTTCCCGGGAGTGCTCGGTTTCGGCTACGTGGAGCGTGTGCCCCGCGAGAGACTCAGCGCGTTTATCGCCGCCGAGCAGGCCGACAACGCTCCCGAGTTCGCTGTGCGCACATCCGGCGACCTGCCCGATCTGTATGTCACCACGTACATCGAGCCCCTCGAAGCCAACCGCGACGCCCAGGGATACGACATCGCATCCGATCCGGTGCGCCGCGAGGCGGCCGACCGAGCAATGCTCTCCGGCGAATCGACGATCACGGGCAAGGTCTCGCTGATCCAGGACCATCAGAGTCGCACGGGGTTCCTGTCCTTCCTGCCCGTGTACCAAAGCGGAACACACCCCACTTCGCCCGAGGAGCGCCGGCGCGACCTCAGGGGCTGGGTCGAAGCGCCCATGGAGATCGAGGATGCCCTGCGTGATGTCACGGCGGCGGCCGACGGACGCGTCGCGCTAGGCATCTACGACGGTCGGGAGATGACGACAACCGCGCTCCTGTACACCGAGAGCGGAACGCCAAGCGGCGCACCGGGCCCGGCCGCCGCTGCCGACCAATCGCCACCCTCGTCCGTCCAGCGGGCGATGGTCAACGTCGGCGGCCGGGACTGGACGCTCTTCTTCCGCAGCACGCCCCGGTTTGACGCGGGTACCGACCACACCACGCCGCTCGTGGCGGGGGCCTGCGGAACGGTCATCAGCATCCTGCTACTGACCCCTGCCCAAATATGTGACGAAGTTTCCTGGCGCGGTCTGTGCGGGGTGGCAGACTGGGTGCATGAGCAAGTACAGTCCACGGATGGACGCCAAGCAGCGTGAAGAACGTCGGATGGAAGCGGTTCGGCGGCT
>JBBRQY010000007.1:0-289580 GCA_038225655.1 Phycisphaerales bacterium
GCCCGCCCCCCACCCCCCCCCCCCCCCCCCCCCCGCCCCCCCCCGCCCGCCCCGCGGCGGCGGGGCGGGGGGGGGGGGGCGGGGGGCGCCCGCCCCCCCCCCGACCGACGCGCGCGGATTTCCGCCCGAAGTTTCAGTGCGTTTGGTATGACTCCATCAGTCTGAGGATCTGCACGATTTGTTCATAGCTCCGGGTGGGCGGCTGCACACGCTATCCACCTCAGATGCGAGCACCGGTGCCCATCTCCCTCAGCATCCAGCAAACCACGCCGACAGAAAATCAAAAATGTCCTGCACCCCAAGTCCCCCGCCATTGATATCCGCCTGCGCATTCCCCGCAAACCACGCGGCCAAATAATCAAAGATGTCCTGCACGCTCACCGACCCGCTCTGATTGAAATCCGCCTTGCAGCATGGCGTCGTGGTGTTCCCCACCGCGTTGCACGAGGTGCCTATTCCCGCAAACCGTGCGTTGTTCACATTGCAGGCCGTGATGGACGAGATGGCGCAGATCGATCCAGCGCAGCACGCCCCCGAGAGCGGCGGCGCGGAGTTGTCTTCCAGCCGGAACGCGGGGCCAACGCCCCCGTTGGAGACCCACGAGCCCGTGGCAGTCGTCGATGCATATCCCGTCTGACCAGTCGTGTTCAGCATCCACGTGGCGCTCCCCCCGCCAACCCCCGGAACCGCCTTGATCCAGTACGTCGTCCCCGCCGTGAGCGGCTGCGGCGTCGCGAAGACGCCGTGATACACCTGCGGGTCTGCAGTGTTCACAAGAACTGAAGTCAGCGATGTCGCGGCCACCGCCGCCCCGGGATGGCCGCTGGCATCCACGCAGATCGTCAGCGTGATGTTCGCTGTCCCCGTTGATTTCATGGCGACAAACACATCCGTCGCCGTGGCGTTCGCCGCCGGCACCACGCGAACGCCGACACTGAAGAACAAACTCACTGTGCTGCCGCTGGTCGTGTTGAAGGCGTCGCCCGTGTCGAAGTTGTCCGCAATGACGTCGGCCCGGGCAAGGTGAGCAGTGCAGACAGCCAGAAGAACCGCGGCGGAAGTCAACAGCAATCGGCGCATGAAAAATCCCCTTGTGAACCCACGAGTCGCAAGTCCACGAGACCGTTTGCACGCCCGGGATGAGCGAGTCCGCGAGCGAATCCCGCGGATATGCACCACAACCCCAGCGGCCTCAATATGAGTATGCCCGCCCCCCCATGAGTTTCCACGAATGACCGCGTCAATCCCCTACAAACACGCACGAAACCGGCAACCCGCCCCACCCGACCCCCCCGCCACCCCTTTCACCCGTCTTCACATCCGACATCGCCCATCCACCATCCGACATTCTTACGCCGCTTTCCCCTGCAACCTGTAGACGTACGCCAGAATCTCCGCCACGGCCTCGTAGTACTCCGGTTTGATCTGCTTGCCTACGGGAACTCCCGCATACAGCGCGCGGGCCAGCGACGGCCGCTCCACGATCGGAATCTTGTGCGCCAGCGCAATCTCCCGGATCCGCATCGCCATGAAGTCCGCACCCTTGGCCACGACCTTCGGCGACGACATCGTCTTCGGGTCGTACTGCAGCGCAACGGAGTAGTGCGTCGGATTCACCACGATCACGTTCGCCTTGGGCACGGCCTTCGCCAGCCGCTGCAGAGCGATCTGCCGCGCGACCTTCATCCGCCGACCCTTCATCTCCGGATCACCCTCCATCGAGCGGTGCTCGTCCTTCACCTCCTGCCGCGTCATCATCAGGTCCTTCGTCAACTGCCATTTCTGATACGCAAAGTCCGCCAGTCCGATGGACAGCAGGACCGCCAGCGTCCAGATCAGCAGCCGCGTCACGATCTGCAGGATCACCGCCCACATCCCGCGCACATCCAGCTGCGCCAGCGCCATCATCTTTTCCCAATCCGACATCACCACGTACGTCACCACCGTGCCGACCAGCACCAGCTTGATGATCCCCAGCAGCGTCCGCATGATGTTCCGCCCGCCGAGCAGCCGCTGGATGCCCTTCAGCGGGTCCAGCCGGTCCAGCTTCGGCATCAGCGGATCCAGCGTCGGATGCCACCCCACCTGCACGATCTGCGCCACGAACGTGAACCCGAAGAGAATCAGAAGTATCGGCGCGGCCACCACCACCGTGTTTTGCCCCGCCCACTTGCACAGCTCCGCCACCCCGCCCCCCGCGCTCGCATCCGCACGAAGCAGCGTCCCCGAATCCCGGCTGTCCAGCAGATACCGCATGATCCCCGCCAGCCCCGCCGTCAACGGCGCGCCAAACAGCAGCAGCAGAATAAACGCCGCCCAAAGGTCCAGCCCCGCGCTGAAGTCCGCCGAACGGGCCACCTGCCCGCGCTCGCGAGCTTCCTCACGTTTGCGTCCCGACGGCGCCTGCGTTCGTTCACCCAGATCTTCAGCCATAGTCCACGACACTCAATGCAAAGGAACCCGCCGCCCCAACCATGAAAATCCAATCTTCGAACTCGCCTCCCTTTTCTTCCACCCTCCCCCTCACGGCCCCCCTCCCAGCCCCTCCGCCCAGTTCAGCACGAGATTCATCGTGTGCGACATGTCCTGCCCCGTCACGTGCATCACCCCCGAAATGCTTGCCGCCAGGGCCAGCAGCGTGATGATCACCTTCACGCTGAACCCCAGCGACTGCACATTGATCTGGGGGATCGTCTTGGCAATCAGCGCGCTGGCGATCGTCTCCACCAGAATAATGCACAGCACCGGCGCGGAAACCCGCAGTGCAAGCTCGAACCCCGAAGCCACCAGCCCCGTCATCAACTCCAGCGGCGCAAACGAAATCGAGCACGTCGCCAGCGGCACATTCGCAAACGTGTGCGCCAAGCCCAGGAACAGCATCTCCAGCCCGCCCATTCCCACAAACAGCACCAGCCCCCCATACTGCAGGAACTGCCCGAGCGTGTCCGTCTCCACATCCAGCGCGGGGTTGTACACCTGCCCAAGCGCCATCCCCGCCTGCTGCCCCATGATCAGCCCGCCAAGCTGCACCGCGTACATCGGCAGCGAGGCCATCAGCCCCATCGCCATCCCGATCAGCGTCTCGCAGAACACCGCCGGCGCAAGCGAAAAAAGATCCATGGAGACCGGCGCATTCAGCTTCCCGATCAGCGTCGGATAGATCGCCATCGTAAACGCCACGGCCAGCAACCCCCGCAGCCGAACTGGCAGAATCGTTGAAGACAGAATCGGTGAAAACACAAACAACCCGCTGATGCGAAACAGCACCAGCAGGAAAGGAGCGACGTGCGAAAGGAATGGGTCAAGGGAAGGCATGTGTGGATCAGTACTGGGGAATGGGCAGTGGGCAGTGGATCGAGCCCACTGCCCACTGCCTACCGCCCACTCACCATCCGGTACACATCTGCACCGTGAACTCCATCAGCCGCACCGCGATCCACGGAATCAGCACCACCGCCACCAGCAGCATCGCCACGATCTTCGGAACAAACGTCAGCGTCTGCTCCTGAATGCTCGTGATCGCCTGAAAAATCGAGATGATCAACCCAACCACCACGCCCGCCAGCAAAATCGGCGCGGCGATCTTCAACGCGATGATCAGCGTGTCCCGAACCAGTTCAATCGCATGCAGGTCGTAGTTCATAGTGGAATCAAAAAGCCGCTATCCAGAAAATCCCCGCACTCCGCACTCCGCACTCCGCACTCGGCACTCTCACCCCGCCCCTACCCAAATCCAATCGCATGCCCCGCCGCTCCCAACTGCATCACCACCTCATGCACCCCCGGCAGCACAAACATCCCGCTCACCGCCGGATCATTCTTCAACGCCGCTCCAACCGGATGCGTTACAAATGACCGCATCAAACTCCCCACCACCAGCGTCCACCCGTCCACCAGCACAAACAGCAGCAGCTTGAACGGCAGCGAGATCAGCACCGGCGGCAGCATCATCATGCCCATGCTGATCAACAAACTCGAAATCACAATGTCGATCACCAGGAACGGCAGATACACCTTGAAGCCAAGCAAGAACCCCGTTTTCAGCTCGCTCAGCATGAACGCCGGAACCAGCGTGATCATGTCCACGCTCTCGGTCGTCATCTTCGCCGGCTCGCTCGTGTCGATCCCCCGGTAGTTCAGCACCATGTACACGCTTGACCAGTTCCCCGTCGCCTCGATCTGGTCGAACATGAAGTCCCGCAGCGGCTGCTTGCTCTTGGCCCACAGGTCGTCGTAATCCTTGATCTGGTTCGCCCGATACGGAACGATCGCTTCCTTGTGGATCCGCTCCATCGTCGGCGCCATCACCAGCAACGTCATGAACAGCGACAGCCCCACAATCACCTGCGGCGGCGGCAGCGTCTGCGTCCCCAGCGCCTGCTTCACCAGCCCCAGCACGATCATGATCCGCACGAAGCACGTGCACATCAGCATGATCGACGGCGCCAGCGAAATCACGGTCATCACAACCATGATGTTGATCGGCCCCGACAACCCCCCGCCTCCGCTACCGCCACTACCACCGCTGCTCGCTCCTCCCGTTCCGCCCTTTCCGCCCGCGTTGAAGGCATCCCCCGCACGCGAAATGATCGTCAGCGGATTGGTATCCAGCCCGATCTCATCCCGCGAAGACTCGTCCATCACACTCGCCGGAGTCTTCGCCCCCGGCTTCCCAAGCGCCGGCGGCCCATACGTCTCCTGCGCCATCGCAGGCACGCACAGCAGCAGCACGGCCGCAACCATCGCAAGCATGCGAGCCAATCCCGCGGTTGAGCGCGGGATGTTGCAACGTGATGTGTTGAAGTGCCCGGGCATCATCGATGCGCCTCCCCCCGCAACGCATGCAGCCGCTCCCGAATGGAACTGAACGACTCAGTGCCTGAAGAGTGTGGGCCAGATGAGTTGGGGCCAGACGAATGGAGGGGCCCACCCGCCTGGGCAAACGCATTCACTACTCGCGCCGTCCCCGGCCGCGCCGCCGCAACCGCAGGAAACTTGTGGACCACCGCCGGCAGGGGATACGGGGCCGCCTGCTCGTTCCAAAGCTCCGACCGATCCCCCGTATCCGTCTCCTGAATCGTCCGAAGATCCAGCTCCGTGTGATCCGGCTCCGATTCACCGGCCCGCGCATGGGTCCGGTCAAACGCATGCAGCAGCGCAGAGAACTTCGCCGTCGCCCCAGTTCCTTCATGCTCCCCCGCCTTCACCAGTATCGAAGCCACTTCCTCCGCATCCGTAATCTCACACAGCGTCGCCAGCCCGCCGCTTCCCCCTCCACCCCCGCGCAGCCGCGGCGTAGTCTGCGCCAGCAGCAACACCCGCTGATCCACCTTCAACAAAATCAATGTCTGCCCGCGCGAAAGCGGATACCGCCCCAGCACCTCCAGCAACCCCGCCGGCGCCTTCCCCCCCGGCCCCAGCGCCGCCGCCAGCGTCCCGGACCTCCCCGCAACCTTCTTCGTAATCGCCGCCAACCCCACAATCAGCGCCAGCACCACCACCAGCGATCCGCCCGTCCGGATCGTCGGATTGTCCCACAGCGTCGCCGCAGCCGAGGGCTGCGCCGTCGTCGGCGCTCCCGGCGCGGCCTTCACATCTCGCGAAACGCCCAGTGGCCGCGGATGCAGATCATTCGAAGCCCCTGCCGCGCTCGGCGCAGCCGAAGCGCCAGCCGCCCCTCCCAAGACAGGCCCCGGCACCACAGTCGCCTGCTCCGCAACCGGCTGCCCGGGAAACGTGCTCGAATCCGTCGCGAGCGAAATCCGCGCGCCGCACACCATCGCCCCCAGTGCGATCATGCCTCGAACCGTGTTGTTGAAAAACCATCCCCGCACGCTGGCCATCCTGGCTTGTGAACCGGGCTCCGCCCGGCGAAAGACACCACCAAACGCCGACTCAGCTCACCGCCGCCGAAGCGCCGGCGCCGCATGATCCCCAACCGTCGCCACAATCTCATTGATCCGCACGCAGAAGTTGTCGTTGAGCACAAGCACCTCCCCGCGCGCCACATGCCGGTCGTTCACATACACATCCACCGGATCACCCGCCAGCTTGTCCAGCTCCACCACGCTCCCCTCCCCCAGCCGCAGCACATCCTCCACCAGCATCCGCGTCCGCCCCAGCTCGATCTTTACGTTCAGATTCACATCCGAAAGCAGATCAATTCCCTCGGGCGTCTTCTGCGAGCCCGTTCCCCCAAACGCCGGCAGACTAAAGGAGTGGGCCGCGTTCGCCCCGCCGCCGTTTCCGCCCGAAGCGCCAATCGTGCTCGGATCAAACGGGCCGTTCTCCGCTTTCGCCGCCGCGATCGCCTCCTGCGCCGCACGCAGCGCGGCCGCCGCGCCCTCATCCCCGCCCGCCGCCGCCATCACCGGATCGGTGTTCGCGCGCAGATCGCTCACGGCCTGCTGTGCCTGCTTCAACGCCTCCGCGGCCAGATCGCCCGCATCAGCATTGGGTGGAGTGGAATTGGATGGATTTGGAATAGTGTCGCTCATGAGCGCTCCACGCTCGGGCACAAGGGGGAATAAAAACCACGCGGCATCCTGCCGCTCCAGGGAAATCAACTCTCGTGATCGACCCGCACCCCCCACACCCCGCACTTTTCGCGCACGATGTCAGCCAGATCGACGCACGAAGCGCGAAATCTGCGCTACCGCACCGTCCCCAGTCTGTTCCCATACCCCCACCAGCGCGCGTCCGCGCCAAGCCCCTCATGCCAATCGAACAAAGAACACACGCCCGGGATGAGCGAGTCGTTGGGAGGGGGGAGCGAATCCCGTGGATTTCCGCCGTGCCTCAAGTGCGTTGGGTATGAATCGGTTGAAGTCTTATACGAATCCTGTTTCATTCACACGCCCGTGATGAGCGAGTCGTTGGGGGCGGGGTGGTGCGGGGTATTGGGGGGGAACGGAGGCGACCGGGTTTCCTCGCAAGTCCCCCGAACACCCTAAGGGCAGCGATGGGCTCCGGCACGGACGTCTCCGCCCGTCGCAACACCTCTTTGGCTCGCAACACCTGTCATCCCCACACCCCTACTGCACCCGCGTCCACTGCGTCAGACTCGTGCCCCCAGTCGTCCCGGTCGTCGCCCCCACGCTCACATCCGCATGAAACTTCGCGTTGCTCTGCAGGTTCACCGTCGTTCCATGAAACACGCCGAAATACTCCGGAGCCGGCGTCGTCCCTCCGACAATGCTCAGGCCACCCGCGTTGTTGTACGTGTACGCGCACACCTGCGAACTGTCGTTCAGTGTCATGGCCTTGGCCGCACCGATCATGTAGATAATCGTCGCCCGCGGATCGCCCGCGCTGGTGTTCAGCGTGCTCGTGTTCGCCATCGTGAACGTTCCGCCCACGTACAGCGTCAGCGAGGAGCCCGGCAGCACCTGGATGCTCGCGTTCGAGCTCATCGCAAAATTCCCGTCCACCTCTCCGATCACGTTCCCCGAGATCGTGATCGTCCCCCCCGTCACAGACATGTTGTTGACGCGATAGTTCGCGTTGATCGTCATCGTCCCCGAGAACGTCTGATCCCCCGCAGAGGCGGGCATCCCAGGAGGAATGTCCGTCGTCATCACCGCCACCCCCGAAGTCGCGGCCGTCTTCGAGCCCGTGATCGATCCCCCCGCGCCCGTCGTGATCGCCGTTCCCGCGGTTCCCCCCACCCCGCACACCGCATTTCCGTTCAACGTCGCGTTCGTCACCGAGATCGAGCTCGCCGCCGTGCCGTTGGTCTGCGTCACGATCCCAGTCGTCAGCACGTTCGCCCCGCCATACACCCCGTTCCGCGCATCAAACCCATCAAACACCATGCTGCCGTTGCCATTCAACGTCACGCTCGTCACGCCCACCAGCGGCGGAATCGTTATCGTCGGCGCGCATGCAAAGGCCGACGATGGAATGATCGTCTGCGACGCCACCCCCGGCCCGGACCAGTACGCCACGAGCGCGGTCTCCCCGCCATTCTCGAAGAACTTCAGGTCGAACGTCGCCGTCCCCGCCGCAAGCACAATCGTCCCGCTCGCCGTCGAGGGCGAGTGGTCTCCGTCGTTGTTCACCACCTGCGTGTTGTTAATGTACAACTTCGATCCGTCGTCCGAGTACACGTAGAACGTCCACGTCCCCGCCGTCGGAATCGTGATCGTGCTCTGGCACCGCATCGCGAACTTGTTGTTCGGCCCGCCGCGCCAGTACGGGTTGTCTCCGCTCAAGTGCGGCAAGGCCACGTTCCGCATCACGCCCACCCAGCCCGGCGTCGCCGCCCAGTTCACGTTCCCAACGCTCCCGGGAGCCACCCCGCCCAGGTCGAAACACTGCGTGTCCACCCCCGCGGTCGTCGCGCCGTTCGTGCGCGTTGCCACAAGCTGGTACACGTGCGACGCCCGCGTGGTGCTCCCCGTCGCGGTGATGGTGTACGTCTGTCCGCTCAAGCTTACAGCCGCCGCGCAGTGCGCCGTGTTCACCGTTGGCCCGGAAGCCACAACACCCCCGGCCACCGACCCGACGGTGCCACCTCCGTCGTAGTCCGTGTTGTCCGCGATCTCCTGCATCGACATGTTCGCGGCAGCGTTGGCCGCGTACACCGCCTGAGCGGATTCCACTCGGAACCGCGCCAGCTCCTGCTCCCGTGCGCCCAAATACACCACCCCAACCACGACAAGACCCACCATGATCAGCGCGCACACAAGCGCGACGAGAATGCTCCCGCGCTGGGAGTTACGAACTGATTGAACAGGTTGCGTGCCCACGGAACTCCTTCGCTACTTCCTGTTATCGGCGCATTCCCCCACCGCAGGCACCCGCGTCCTCAAACCCTCTCGTTTTCCTGTGTTTCCCTTAATTCCCCCCACACAGCGGACAGCAAAGCCCATTTTGACTCCAAACCAACCGCTCCACAGCGCAACATGATTGCCGACCATACTTTACAGAGACCAAAATAAAACCGAACAAAGATCCTTGACACGCCCAATCAAATCCCGTACTCTGCCCCTGTGTCCACCCCCGAACTTCCAACCCCTATTTCCCCAACCCCCGCCGAAGCGGACTGGCTCATAAATGCCCTCGGGGATTCAAACCACGCCCTCAGCGATATCGCCGACGTCTTCGGCTGCCCCACCGAATCCCTCGCGCTCTGGATGGCCCTCCCCGAAATCGCCGCGCGGCTCTCCGCCACGGACTCCATCGCGACTTGGCGCACCCGCCTCTGCGCCCAGGCCCAACTCATCAAAGTTGTCGCCGCCTGTTCGAACCTCCTCGACCATTTCAACGCCGACCCCAGCTACCCCCTGGATACTCCCTCCGCCGCGCACTCCTCCAAACACCCCGATTCCGATCTTCCCCACCGCGCCTTCCTGATGTACCTCCGCCGCGCCGAATCCGCCCGCAAGGCCGCCACCCTCCTCCTCCGCCTCTCCAAACTCAGCGAAACCACCCGAACCCAGCGGGAGCCCGACACCCGTGCCACCGACGCGGCCGCTCCGAGCCGCGCCAGCGCAGTTCCCTCCACGCGCCACGACAACCAACCCCCTGCAATCGATGATGCTGCCCTGCGCATGCGAGCTGATGCCCCCGCCACGCCCCTCGACCGCGAAGATCGCACGACTGCCGAGAATTCTCCCACTCGCACCGAATCCCGTGCCACCGAGGATGCTGACCCGAGCCACTTCGGCGCCGTCCACCCCCCGCGCCATGTCCGCCCTGAACATCCTCACTCCTGTCCTAATCCTGCTCCGAATCGTAATCCCAATCTCCGAGCTTCTTCCCCCTCCCTCCTCGTTACCGCCGGCCCCTCTTCCTCTCACGAACACTGGCCCTAACCCTCTCGCCCCGCGATCCCACTCCCCCCAATCCAACTCAAAGCACAACACAACGCATCTCACGCAAAGGAACGGAACACGCATCCCGCCCCAAAGGAGTCCGTGCGCGGGGTGCCACGCACCAATCGCGCTTCGGCCCCGAGGACAATGGCAAGCCCGCCACGTACTTCGCCCGCTGGACCAACGCCAAGGGCGAGGTCGGCCCGTTGAGCCACGCCACGAGCATGTCCATCGCGACGTGAGCGGGTGGCCAAAGCGCAAAGCGCAAATGGCAGTTCGCAAATGAAGGCAGCACGGACGGGTGGTAGACTTACGAAATGCTTGTCTTCGCACGAGATCGAAGCGTGGCTCGGCGGATGGTGTCGCTCGTGGGACTCTTGGCCGTCGGCTTGGTCGTCAACGTCTGCGTTGCTTGGACATTCGCGGTACTGCCATCCAAGGACAAATCGAGCATCTGGCAGGCGGCAAACGCGGCGGGCCGAAAGGGCATCCCGATCGGCAAGTGGCCACTGAGGGTGCCCAGTGGCGACATCGACTATGTGGAGATGGAAGCCATTGAGTGGAGCGAGTTCGGCGTCACTCTGCATAGTTGCGCCATGCAACTACCGAGCGCTGTGCACATCTCGCAAGTGGTTGCTAGCGAAGTCGGATTTCCGGCTCGAAGCTTGGTCCATTTGTATGTGTACGGACTTGATTCAAAGCTCGATCCGACTTCGCGATACGCCAAGCCGCTCGAGATTCCTTGGCCCTCGCGCAAGAACCCGCCCATAGGCAAAGTGCTCCTCCCGCTCGCTCCCCTCTGGCCCGGCTTCGCCCTCAACACCATCTTCTACGCCGCGCTTGCGTGGGGCCTGTGGCATGTCCCGCTGGCGATCCGTCGCCGCCGACGCCGCCGCAATGGGTTGTGCGTGCGGTGCGGATATGACTTGAAGGGGTTGGCGAGCGGTTCCCCCTGCCCCGAGTGCGGCGGCCCCCCCTAGCTTCCTTCTTCACATCCCCCATCCTCCATCCCCCATCCCCCATCCCACATCTGACCTCCCACCTCCCCCTTCCCACCTCCCACTTCCTATCCTGCCCCATGCCGACCGTCCACCCGACCGCCCACGTTGACACATCCTGCGCTCTCGCCCCCGGCGTCGTCATCGGCCCGCATTGCGTGCTCACCGGCAAAGTGTCGCTCGGCCCGGGCGTGCAACTCCGCGGCTCCAACTACATCAACGGCGAGGTCGGGCTCGTGACGATCGGGGCCCGCACCAAGCTCTGGCCCCACGCCAGCATCGGCTTCGAGCCCCAGGACTACAAGTTCAATGGCGTGACCGGCGGCGTGGTGATCGGCGAGGACTGCATGATCCGCGAGGGCGCGACCGTGCACTGCTCCACCAAGGCCGACAAACCGACGACCATCGGCAACAAGGTCTTCCTGATGGTGAACGCTCACGTCGCGCATGATTGCGTGGTCAAGGATCGGGTGGTCATGGTGAACGGCTCCGCCCTCGCCGGGCACTGCGAGGTCGGCTTCGATGTCACGCTCGGGGGCAATGCCGTCATCCACCAGTTCTGCCGTATCGGGCGGATGGTGATGATGTCCGGCGACTGCGCCGTCAATAAAGATGTCCCCCCATTCTGCGTCGTCAGCGAACGCAACCGCATCGGCGGCCTGAATCTCGTCGGCCTCCGCCGCACCGGCGTCCCCCGCGACCAGATCACCATGATGGCCCGCGCCTTCAAGGAATACCTCTACCGCCCCATGCTCCGCGAAGAGGTCGTCACCGGCCTGAGAAAACTCGCCGCCGAGGGCGGCGGCCCCCTCGTCACGGAAATGGCCGACTTCCTCTCCCTCTCCCAACGCGGATTCGTCACCGGCTTCGGCAAGCCCCCGCGCGGTTCCGTTCGCGCCGGCATCGAGGGTGAAGAGGAATAGGCCCACGCGTTTGCCGCGACGCCTACTCTGTGCCCTCTATGTATTGAACTACCGTCCGCCACAAGGAAGTCGGCGAGTCGAGCTTGCGTACCACCTGCCCCTCCATCCCGGATGTCCTGCAAGGCGTTGAAAACGGCGCGGCCATCTGCGTCCTCGCCTCCGGCTCCGGCGGCAACTGCTCCGTCCTCGCTCTCCGTCGCGGCTCCATCCTCCGCATCGTCCTCCTCGACCTTGGCCTCTCGGCCCGAAAAACTTTCAAACTCCTCGCCGACCGCGGCATCCGCCCGGACCAGATCGACGATGCCATCGTCACCCACCTCGACGCCGACCACTTCAATGTAAGCTGGCTCACCGCCATGCCCCCGCATGTCCGCATCCGCATGCACGAGGGCCACGAGCGCGCCTTGCACGCCGGTGAGGGGAGCCGTGGTGGAGCGGCCTTGGGCTCCGCCGCGCGGGCGACGTGCGATCGCATCCACCCCTTCGAGCTCGAACCCTTCGACATCGACGAAGGCGTGACCATCCGCCCCCACCTCATGTCCCACGACGAAGCCGGCGTCTCCACGCTTCGCATCGACATGCCCGGGCTCGGTGCCGGCTCCATGGGGTTCTGCACCGATCTCGGCCACGTCACCAGCACCCTTGTCGATCACCTCCGCGCCGACTACGGCGCAGGCGAAGGCCTCGACGTTCTGGCGATCGAGAGCAACTACTGCCCCCGCATGCAGCTCGCTTCGCCGCGCCCGGAGTTCCTCAAACGCCGCATCATGGGCGGCTCCGGCCACCTCTCGAATCAGGAAGCCCTCGACGCGGTCCGCGCCATCTCTCCGCGCGAGCACGTCGTCCTGCTGCACCTCTCCCGTGACTGCAACGACCCCGCACTCGTCTCCGAACTCCACGCCGGCGGTGGCAGCGCCGACTACGCCCTCACCATCGCCAGCCAATACAACCCCACGAGATGGATCCGCATCGCCCGCGGCGAAAAGCCCCTCGGTCGCCCGCTGGTCACGACTCGCGTCATCGGCACCGGCTCCCTCTTCGCCGGAGTAAGCGTCAAAGCGTGAAGTAGAGCCCCGTCCACACCTCTACACCTTCCCCTCCAACTCCCGCATCAACCGCTCCCAACTCTCCACCCGCCCCTCATGCTCCGCCAGCTTGAGCGTGCGAACCCCCGGCCGCCACTCCAGCAGCCGCGCCCGGGAGAGCTTCATCCGCGCCCGCGCCAACTGCGGCCGCGCCCACTCCACGCCCGGCTTCCCCGCCGCCAGCCACTTGAGTTGGGCTTTGCTGAGGGAAACGCCACGGGCGAGTTTGGCAAGGTATTCGACGGACTGGCGGCGGGCGGGGATGATGTGTTCGGCGCGGGCGTCGGGGGTGTAGCGCACCTGCCAGCCGCCGAGGCGAAGGCGGATGGTCATCTCGTAGTCGTCGCCGGATTCGAGGGCCGTTCCTTCGCGCCCGAGCAGCATGCGATGCTCGAGCCAGCCGATTTCGTGAAGGGCCTGGCGGCGAGCGGCAAAGACCGCGCTCACCATGCCCTGCTCGGGATGGTCGATGAGCCGCTCGGCATCGCCGAAATCCTGGTGGGCGAGCATGGTGCGGCAGCGGCGCGCGAGCCGAGTAGGGCCGGATTCCCAGGCGAGTTGGAGTTTGCCCCCGACCCAACCCGCCTTGGGGTGCGCGTCAAGCGTGCGGATCACCGCCGCGGCCCAGCCGGGGTCCGGGATCACATCGTCGTCAAGGAGGGCGATGTACGGCTCGGCCGCCTCCCTGACGAACCGTGCGCGGGCGGCGGAACACCCCTGGACTCTCTCGATGATGCGGACGATCGGAAGCTCGGGATGCTCGCGAGCGAACTCATCGATGATCCGCGGTGTCTCGTCGGTCGAGTTGTTGTCGATCACGATCAGCCGCGCCACACGCCCGCCGACGCGGTCCATCCGGGCGATCGCCTCCAGCGTCCGGAGGATCGCCGGCCCCCGGTTGAAGGTTGGCATTCCAAGGGTGAGCATTGGGGATGGGGGGGATGGCGGGGCCGGAAGCGGCATTCGTGCAGCGTAGCGAAGGGAATCGTCGGCCGCCTGCGCCTTGGCGGAAGCCCGCCCCTACGCTCTCCCCCTGCATGGCCGCCAAGAAAACCACCAAATCCCGATCCGGACTGACCGCACGCGAAACCGGGGAGACGCACCAGCGCTTCCCCACCACCAGCGCCACCGATCCGAAGGTTGTGAAAACCTTCGCCATCGACGCGGCCCGCATGATCGCTGACAACAAATGCTCCGACATCGTCGTCCTGGACGTGACGAAGGTCAGCACCATGTCTGACTACATCATCGTCGCCAGCGGCACCTCCGACCGGCAGATGAAGTCCTCGGCGGACGAAGTGGGGGAGCTGGGGGCCAAGCGGAACTATGCCCCGTACCGCACAGATGTGGACGACCGCGCGACCTGGATCGTTGTCGATTTCGTGGACGTGGTGGTCCACATCTTCGAGCCCAACACCCGCGCCCACTATGACCTGGAAATGCTGTGGGCCGACGCCGAGCGCCTGGAATGGGAACGCCCGGACCAGATGAATCGCAACCGCGCCGGTCTGGCGTGATCCGCTTGATGCATGGCATCTATTGATGGGTGGCACGGGCAGCTCGCTGCCCGTGGTGTTGCAACAGCATCGCACGATCTCAACCCACGATCAGTCCCCCCAACGCGCAATCCCCGCGCTCCCCGCGCGATCCTCGCGCACAAATGATCCCCACCAACCACCCCAGCCGATAGCGATCCTCCGATCATGCGCCCCGACGCTCATGACCCGGAACCCATGGGCAGGATGCCCATGCCACGGATCGAAGCCAGGATGGCGACACAAACACCCCAAAAACCCGTTCTTTCGCCCAAGGGCACGTCACTGCCCCAGGTTCTGCACTGGCTTCATGCCCACCGCGGCCTGATCGTCCCCATTGGTTTCATTCTGCTGCTGATGGTGGTGCTGGTGCCGCTCCCCCCTGCGGCCCTGGACGTCCTGATCTGCTTCAACATCGCCCTGAGCGTGCTGATCCTGCTCACCACGATCTACATGGAGCAGCCGCTGGACTTCAGCGTCTTTCCTTCCCTGCTTCTCGCCACCACACTGCTCCGGCTTGTTCTCAACGTTGCCTCCACGCGGCTCATCCTGACTGCCAAGGCCTCCAGCCCGGAGCAGGCCGTCGGCGTCGCCGGCCACGTCATCTCCGCCTTCGCCAACTTCGTCGCCGGAGACTCGCTCTTCGTCGGCGTGATCATCTTCCTCATTCTGGTGATCGTGCAGTGGGTGGTCATCACCAAGGGCGCCACGCGTATCTCCGAAGTCGCGGCCCGGTTTACGTTGGACGCCATGCCCGGCAAGCAGATGGCCATCGATGCCGATCTGAACGCCGGGGTGATCAACGAGCAGCAGGCCAAGGCCCGACGCGAGAAGATCTCGCAGGAAGCGGACTTCTTCGGCGCCATGGACGGTGCATCCAAGTTCGTTCGCGGCGACGCCATCGCGGGCATCATTATTACGGCTGTGAACATCATCGGTGGCTTCGCGGTCGGCACCGTGGAGCGCGGGTGGGAGGCGGGGAAGACCGCCCATGTGTTCACGCTGCTCACGATCGGCGACGGCCTCACCGCCCAGATCCCGTCGTTCATTGTCGCCATCGCCAGCGCGCTGATCGTCACCCGTTCGGGCTCCAAGCAGCAACTTGGCAACGAACTGACAGGCCAACTCACCAGCCAGCCGATCGGTTTGTTCGTGACGGCCGCGTTCCTCGGGATGTTGGCCCTGACGCCTCTGCCCACGATTCCCCTTTTGGCCACAGCACTCGGTCTGGGCGGGCTCGGGTTCAGCTTGCAGCGATCGACCAAGGCCAAGAAGACGGCGGATGAGGCACGGGCGGTTGCGGCGGCCAAGGGGCCGGCCGGCGCTCCGGAAGGGCCGCCGCCGGAGCAACTGCTCAAGCTGGACACGTTGGAACTTGAGGTCGGGTATGGGCTTGTGGCTCTTGTGGACACCTCGCAAGGGGGCGACCTGCTGGATCGCATCTCGGCGATCCGGCGACAGTTGGCGGTGGAGCTTGGGTTCATTCTGCCCCCGGTGCGCATCCGGGACAACATGCAGCTTGGGCCAAACGAGTACCGGGTGAAGATCAAGGGGGCGGTGGTGGCCAAGGGCGAGACCATTCCCGGCCGGATGCTGGCGATGGACTCAGGTATCGCGACTGGCCGCATCGACGGGTGGGGCGGAGAGCCGACGAAGGAGCCGGCGTTCGGTCTGGATGCGTGGTGGATCGACCCCGCCCTCAAGCCGCGGGCCGAGACCATGAACTACACCGTGGTGGACCCGACGAGCGTGCTGGCGACGCACCTGACGGAGGTCGTGAAGACCAACGCCTGCGACCTGTTGACGCGCGAAGAGGTGAACAACCTGGTCGCCCAGCTCAAAGAGAAGACGCCCAAGCTGGTTGAGGAAGTCGTACCGGGGCTGGTGAAGCCGGGCGATCTGCAGAAGGTCATGCAGAACCTGCTCCGCGAGCGGGTCCCGGTGCGCGATCTGGAGACGATCCTGGAGACTCTGAGCGATTGGGGGCCCAAGACGAAGGATCTGGATGTGCTGACCGAGTACGTTCGCCACGCTCTGCGGCGGACGATCTGCCAGCAGTACGCCTCGCCGGTGGAGACTGGCCCGGGGTCGCGAGCGAGCAAGCCGGGTTCGGCCGGATACCGGATTGTGTGTGTGACCCTCGATCCGGCATTGGAAGATGTGATCAACTCGTACATCGATCGCTCGGCTGGGGCGACGGTGGTGAACATGCCGGCCCGGGCGGCACAGCAGATCAGCCAGCAGATTCTCGACGCTTTGAAAGTGTTGACGGTTGCCGGGCATCAGCCGGTGGTGCTGGCCTCGCCGCAGGTGCGGGCGGTGGTGAGGCAGTTGTTGGAACCGCACCTGCCGAACGTGGCGGTTCTGGGGTACAACGAGGCGGTGGCAGGGGTGGAGATTGAGTCGATGGGGCTGGTGGGGCCGCCGGGGCAGGCGGGTGCGGGGATGAGCAGCGGTGTAGCTCAGGCGGCGTGAGCAATTATCCACCGGCTGTCCACATTCGGAGTTCGCAAAGGGTGAGTTGACGTACCGGCACGTTGGTCCGACAATCACCTCGTTGGGTCTCACGGGTTCGAGGATTGGATATCGACTTGCGGGCCTCTCCCGCACCGGGCACAGGAAGTTCCCGGAAATGGCCATGGATGGCAACGCATGAAGCTCAAAACGTATCGCGCGCAGTCAATGGCCCAAGCCCTTTCCGCGGTCAAGAAAGACCTTGGGAAGGATGCGGTGATCCTGCACACGCGATCGGTAAAGGTCGGGGGGCTGCTGGGCTTCGGCAAGAAGACGCTCGTCGAAATCACGGCCGCGGATGAGCCCGTGCCGATGGCCAAGCGCGGCTCGGCGTTGCGGCCCGCGCCAGAGATGGTGGCGGGGGTGAAGCCGGGGAACGCGGGACCGATTCTCGCGGCAACGGCCGCGGCGAATGCGTATCGCAAGCAGGCGGAGATGCGTGGTGCGGGCGCCGGGAGGGCGGGAGCGGAGGTGCCGCGAACGAGCGTTCCGGTGCAGTCGGCGCAAGTTCCGCAGCCGCAGCGAAGTGCGCCTGTGGCCGCGCCGGCGGCCGAGGAGCCGACGTTGATGGCGGTGCGGAATCGCCGGATCGCCGAATCGCGGCAGACTCACCAGGAACCGGTGGCGCGGGCGACCGCCTCGCTCATTCCCTTGGGCGAGAGGAGCGACGTGGTGTACCGCGAGCTTGCGGACATCAAGCTGCTGGTGAATCAGGTGCTGCACAGCCATCCGTCGTCGAGCGCGGGCGTGGCGGCGGGGGCGATGCCCGATGCGCTCTTTCGGCACTATCTGCGAATGCTGGAATCATCGGTGAGCCGCGAGATTGCGGATGCAGTGATCGGGGCGGTGCGCGATGAGCTGACGCCGGGGGAGATGCACGATGAGCACATCGTTCGGACGACGGTGCTTCGGCATATCGCGGGGATGATCCCGGTGGCGGATTCGGTGACGGTGCCGCGCCAGGGCGAGCCGCTGGTGATTGCGCTGGTGGGGCCGACGGGCGTGGGGAAGACGACGACGATCGCGAAGCTGGCCGCGGCGTACAAGCTGCGGCATGGCAAGTCCGTGGCGCTGATCACGAGCGACACGTACCGGATCGCGGCGGTGGACCAGTTGCGAACGTACGCGGGGATCATCGGGCTGACGCTGAAGGTCGTGATGACGCCGGAAGAAATGGCGGGCGCGGTGGAAGCGCTGCGCGGGCACGACGTGATTCTGATTGATACGGCGGGGCGGAGCCAGTTCAACGCGGATCGCATTGCGGAGCTGCGGAAGTTCGTGGATGCGGCGGCCCCGAGCGAGGTGCATCTGGTGCTTTCGAGCGCGGCGAGCGAGCCGGTGCTGGTGCGCACGGCGCAGGCGTTCGCATCGCTGCGGCCGGATCGGGTGATTCTGACCAAGCTGGATGAGGCCGTGAACTTCGGCGTGATTGTGAATGTGACGCGGCAGTTGGGGACCGCGCTGAGCTTCATCACCACGGGGCAGGAAGTGCCCGACGATATTGAGCGCGGGCAGAGTGATCGGTTGGCGCGAATGGTGCTGGATAACGCTCTGGGCGCGGCGACGGGGCGGCGGGCGGGCGTGGAGAACGCGGAGCGCGAGCAGATGCTTGTCGGCGGGGGTGTGCGGTGATGCAAACTCTGGTGCGGGATCGCAGGCACACTCTGCAGGAGCGTGCGTGGTCGCAACTGATCACGGATGCGGAGTTTGATCTGGCGTCGATTGACGCGGAGATTGATGGGCTGGGGTTGGAAGGGGAGGTTGAGGCCGCGGTGCGGGGGGCTGATCCGGAGCAGGATCAGGCGTCCGGGCTGCGGCGGATGGTGGGGATTCCGGTGATGGATGTGCGGATGGGCGAGGAGGCGCTGCGAGCGGTTCCTGCTCGCACGCACCGACACTCGTCCAAAGCGGCGACAGTTGGCGGCACGGGTGCGGCCCGGGTGGAGATGTTGAAGGCGGCGAGCCGGGCGAAGGTGGTGGCGATTGCGAGCGGAAAGGGGGGCGTGGGGAAGACGAATATCGCGGTGAACACAGCGATTGCGCTGGCGGCGAAGGGGATTCGGGTGACGCTGCTGGATGCGGATCTGGGGACGGCCAACGCGGATGTGCTGTGCGGGCTGATGCCGGCGGCGCGGCTGGATCACGTTCTTGGGCCCGGGGGAATGGCACACCAGGATGGCGGAACGCGTTCGCTGGCGGACATTGCGATTGATGCCCCCGGCGGGTTCAAACTGGTGCCCGGCTCGGCTGGGATCGGGCGGATGGCGGATTTGAATGCTATGGAGCGGCGCTGGCTGGTGAGCGGGTTGGTGGAGCTGGCCGCGCAAGCGGATGTGGTGCTGATCGATGCCGCGGCGGGTGTGGGGCAGGGCGTGACGAGCCTGCTGCATGCGGCGGACCTGGCGGTGGTGATCACGACTCCTGAGCCGACAGCGATTGCTGACGCATACGCGCTGATTAAGTGCCTGGTGATGGAGGGTGAGCGATCGCCGGAGGATGAGAGCGACCGGATCGCGCTGGTGGTGAACCAGACGCACGCGCCGGTGGAGGCGTTTGCGACCCATGCGCGGATTGCCCGTGTGGCGGAGCAGTTCCTTGGGTTGAATGTTCCGCTGCTGGGGTTTATCGCGCAGGATGTGCGCGTTGGGGAATCCGTTCGGGCGCAGCGACCGGTGATGATCGCGCACCCGGAGACGGAGGCATCACGCTGTATCTCGGATTTAGCTGGGTCGATTGTCAATATGTTGGGGGTTCGCGGTCAGGGGATGCCGCACGTGGTCCGAACGGGGAGGGGCGGTCGGGGGAATCGGGGCGTGGGCGGGGTGGTTCGTCGCTTGCTGGGAATCTCAACGAGGTCCGATCACGCGGCCGAAAAAAGTTGAGAAATCGCGCGGACGGCTGAACTCAAGTTGTGCAAACGCCGAGGTACCGGCCTGAACGACTTGAGTTGAGCGGAAGGGAGCGGCATTGTCCCCAGGTGTCACTACAAAGGTCATTGGTGCGAGTTGTGCGATGACCGCGTTCGCGGTGGCAATCGCATCGGGATTATTCGCAGGAAACCCCATCGATACGATTCTGGCCAGGGCGATCGGCGCGCTGGTCGTGGGGAGTTTGATAGGTATGGTGATTGGTGCGATCGGTGAGCGGACTGTGGCCGAAGGGATTCGGAAGTACGAGCAGGATCGATTGGAGGCCAGGACGAAGAGCGTGCCCTCGGGCGCGAATGCGTTGTAGTTTTCCGCAGAGTTGTCCACAGAAAGTGCACGGAGTTGCCTTTTCACGAACGTCGTTATACTGACCTTTGACATCGCCAAGGAGCGGCGGGTCAAGGGACGGCAGTTCGGGGCGCCTAAGGCAGTCGCCCGGGCTGAGGTCAAAGCGGTCAAGGAGCGGCCATGTCACGTCTTCCTGCATCATCGTCGGGTTCGCGCGCACGTTCAGGCAACAGATACGCCGTCGAACACGCCGAGCCCTCAAAGTTGCCCACCAAGTTCGACAAGCTTCCCATTCGGGAGGTTTGGCAGCAGTACAAGAAGCATTCATCCAGGGACATCAGGAACTTCCTGATGGAAAAGTACCTTCCCCTCGTGCGCTACAACGCCGAGCGGATCTATGCCCGCCTCCCCGACGAGGTGGACATCCAGGACCTCATGTCCGCCGGGCTCTTCGGGCTCATGGACGCGATCGACGCGTTCGACCTGGGGCGCGGCGTGAAGTTCGAGACGTACTGCGCCCCGCGTATCCGCGGCGCGGTGCTGGACGAGCTTCGTTCGATGGACTGGGTGCCGCGATTGGTACGACACCGGACGTCGAAGGTCGAGGGAGCGCGTCAGGCGTTTGAGATGTCCGAAGGGCGTTCGCCGACGGATGATGAGCTCTCGGACATTCTGAACCTCGAGGGCGAGGAGTTCGACAAGTACAAGCGGGACTCGTCGGCGGTGGGAACGTTCTCGCTGACGCGCAAGTGCTTCTCGGGCGACGGCAGCAAGGATGTTCGCGAGATCGACGTCATCAAGGACGACTCGCAGAACAACCCGTTCATCGACATCCAGCGCAAGGACGTGAAGGACCTGATCACCAAAGGCCTGTCGCGGGCGGAACGACTGATCGTGATCCTCTACTACTTCGAGGAGATGACGATGAAGGAGATCGGGGCGACACTCGATCTTTCCGAGAGCCGCGTCAGCCAGATGCACAGCTCGATTCTTGCCCGGCTCAAGGCGCAGATGCAGCACCGCTCCCGCGAGCTGGAGCCGGCGCACCCCTGAGAGTCCGGAACTGATATTCCTTCTTCTTCGCGACGCCCCCGGGGAACACTCCCGGGGGTGTTTGCTTTGAGTGGGTGTGAGCAAGGAATGGGAAGGTAGAGGGACCGGGAGCATGCGCCCCTGGGCTCAGATTGGTACGCTTGCGGGATGCAGGAGGTTGTTGCGGCTATTGCGATCGGGTCGAACGTGGGGGATCGGGAAGGGCATGTTGCGCGTGCGTTCGAGGCCATCGGGGGATTGGCGGGAACGACGGTGGTGGCGAAGGGGCCGGTGATCCGTACGAAGGCGGTGGGCCTGATGGGGCAAGGGACGGGGGAGCTGGGCGGGGAGTATCTCAACTCGTGTGTAGTCGTGCGGACGACGCTAGGGGCGCGGGGGTTGCTGGATGCGCTGCAAAGGATCGAGCAGGAGTGCGGGCGGGATCGTGCTCGGGAGCCGCGCTGGGGGGCGCGGACGCTGGATCTGGATGTGCTGGTGTATGGGGATGCGGTGATCGATGAGCAGGGATTGACGGTGCCGCATCCGCGGATGCATGAGCGGGGGTTTGTGCTTGGGCCGCTGGCGGCGATTGCGCCTGGGATGGTTGTGCCGGGGCGTGGGACGGTGGCGGGGATGGTGCGGGAGCTGGCGATACGCGAGAGGGGGAGACATGCGTAGGGCGATGATCGGGATGGTTGTGGCTGGGTGCGCATGGACAGGAGTGCGAGCGGATCCGCCGTCGGCGGCGGATGTGGTGCGCGAGGTGCAGAGGGTGTACCGGGCCGCGCCGACGTGCGAACGGGTGCAAATGGAGTTGAGGTATCCGGCGCCTGCGCCGGCGGTGGGGACTCGATCGGCGCGGTCGTCGCTGGTGGTGCGGGTGGGGCCGCGGGCGAAGGGGGAAGGCGTGGAGACGCTTGCGCTTGAGCTCGGGCAACTGCGGCTGTCGGCGGGGGATGGGGCCATGATCGCGGCGAACGAGCGGGACCCGGGGACGTTCTTCAAGGGGACAGTTGCAGGCGTGCTGGGTTCGAAGACGCTGGCGGAGTTGATGGCGCCGGTGCTGCTGCCCGAGGTTGATCTGGCGTCGAGCGATCCGGCGACGGCGTGTGCGGCGTTCTGGCCGTACGCGACGGAGATCAGTTGGCAGAGCGTGGACCCGGATTCGAAGGTGGCGGGGCGCAGGGTGGTGCATGGCACGTGCGCCGGGGGAACGGTGACGATGACGGTGCAGAATCAGCGGCTGCGGATGCTGGTCATCGAGCTGACACAGAAGAAGACGACACTGACGCTGGGGTTCAATCCGTTCATTCCGTGCGATCCGGCGCGGTGGCCGATCGATGTGAGCAAGCGGACGCGGGTGGATTCGCTGGATGAACTGCGGCCGCGCTCGGGGACGCTGCGCGTGGGGTTTCGTGTGCCGCCGATGCCGATGACGCGGGGGACGGGTGAGCCGTGGGACTTGGGGGCGTTGTTGCAGCCGCCGGCGAGTGCGCCCGGGGAGAAGCCGGCGGGGCACGCGGTGCTGGTGTTCTTGCGGCCAAATGCTGCGGCGGCCGGGGCGGGTGAGCGACGGTTCAAGGCGGATGAGCTGGCGCCGATTCTGGGGCATTTGCGTGCGGAGGTGTTCAAGCCGCGCGGCCCGGGGGATGCGGAGCGCGAACCGAGTGCGGCGATTGCGAGGTTTGGGTATGCGCCGGTGTTTGTGATGGCCGCGCCGAAGCCGGAGGAGATTCTGTCGCGGCTGAGGGCGGCGGCGGATGTGTGGAGCGCCGAAGGCGGGGTGCTGTGGACGACGGAGGGGAAGGCGACGATCGACCTGTTTGCGCCCGGGGCGGAGGCGTGCTGCGTGGTGATCGATCAGGACTTCGTGCTGCGGGCGGTGGTGACGGTGGATCCGGCGCAGACGGCCGAGCAGGTGGGGGAGCAGATTGAAGCCGCGCTGTTCGAGTTGGGCGGGTTGGATAAATGAAAGAGCCGCGCGGGGGCGCGGCTCTGGGGGCATGCTTTGGGGAGTGGGTCGTACAAGACGCTCGGCCGCGGCGGCCGAGACATGGGCCAGTAGGCCCATGCCACGTCAGGCGGACTCGGCGCGGGGGTGGGCCTGGTTGTAGGCGGTTTGCAGGCGCTGGGTCGTAAGGTGGGTGTAGATCTGGGTGGTGCTGAGGGACTGGTGGCCGAGCAGTTCCTGGACGGAGCGGAGGTCCGCGCCGTTTTCGAGGAGGTGCGTGGCGAAAGAGTGGCGGAGCGTGTGGGGGCTGATGTCGGGATCAAGGCCGGCGGAGATGAGGTACTTGTCGAGCTTGCGGCGGACGGAGCGGCTGGAGAGACGCTTGCCGTGCTTGTTCACGAAGAGGGGCTTGGAGCGGCCGTCGACGCCGGCGGCCCACCAGGTGGAGCAGCGCGGATCGGACTGGACCATGGCGACGAACTTCTTAACGGCGCCCATGGCGTGCGTGCCGAGGGGGACGAGGCGTTCCTTCTTGCCCTTGCCGCGGACGCGGAGAGCTTCGCCGGGTTCGTCGAGGTCTTCGGAGTTCAGGCCGACGAGCTCGCTGACGCGGATGCCGGTGGAGTACAGGGTTTCGAGCATGGCGCGGTCGCGCAGGCCGAGGACATCGCGATCGCTTGGGGTGGCCAGGAGCTTCTCGATCTGCTCGACGGTGATGGCCTTGGGCAGGCGCTTGGCCTGGCGGGGCGTGCGGATCGCCGTCATCGGGTTGGTCTTGGTGAAGGTGCGGCGGTTGGACCACTTGTAGAACGAGCGGAGCGTGGCGATCTTCCGGGCCATGGTGGCGGCGGAGTATTCCTTGGTGCCGAGGTGGTTCAGGAACTCGCGGATGGATTCGGGGGTGGCGTCGCAGATGAGCTTGGTGACGGTGGAGGGGATGATGGTGTGAGCAATGTCCCCGTTGTCGGCGCCATGACCGGCGATCTTGTCGAAGGCGGTCTGCTCGTGCGATTCCTTGATGTCGATGTTCGCCTCTTCGGAGAGGAACTCGATGTACTGGCGCAGGTCCGCGCCGTAGCAGCGGGCCGTGTAATGGCTGAAGTGGCGTTCGTCCATCAGGTAGCTGGCGAAGCCCGCGATAATGGGAAGGTTTGTCATAGTCCGTTACTCCTTCGGGCCTGCCATCCATGGCGCGGCGTTGGGTGCTGATCTGGCGAGACGCTGAGGGGAGACGAGAGACAGGCAGGTCTGATATGGAAAGTTCGGTCCGTTTAGGGAGCGGCTTTATTCGGGCGCAGCATTTGGGGGGGTTGGATCGTTCCGCGCCAGCCCCGGAAGCAGGCGGTTCCTCAACTGGTGGCTCACCAGAGCGGCATCAAACCAGTCGAACGGCACATCCTCGGCCTTGGCCAGCTCCGCGAGGCGCATGAGCAGGTTCTGCTCCTGGCCGGGTTGGCAGGAAAAGGTCCAGCGGTGCGGGCCCTTGCTGAGGGTGACGCACTCGCGCGAGCGAGAGACGTTCACCGTGGCGATGGGGGGCGTACCGGAGAGCTTCTTGGAGTTTCGCGGGTTGGGCTGGGCGGGCATGGATTCGCTTTCCCGGGGCCGCTGTGTGCGGCCCGGGAAAGGGGCCGCGCCTAGCGAGTGAATGGCGTGTATTCGGGCTTGGTCGTTTCCGCGCTGGCGGAGGAGGACTGGGAGGGTTGGGCGAGGCGGATGCGTTCCTGGTCTATGAGTCGAGAGACGGCGACGAATGCGGAGAACTGCGTGTACAGATCCATGCTGGCCATGATGGCCTTCCAACCCAGTGCGGTTTCGGCCTCGTGGCGTCCGGTGGCGTAGCGGCGGACTTCCATCTGAACTTCGTGGTTGGAGCCGTCGAGGTGCTGGCTGACGGTGGCGACGGGCTTGGTGAGATACTGCGTGGCGAGCTTGCGATCGAACTCGGTGTAGGAGATCTGGAGACGGAGCGGATCGAGGGAAGCGGATTCGACTCCGGGGTTGCGTGCGAAGAGAGCGAGCTTGAGGCCGAGTTTCGGCGGGTCGTAGGGGTCGTAGGCGGCGACAACGCCGACGATGAGGCCGTCCACGCCGAGGGCTGTGGCGAGGGCCCGTGCATCCTGCGGGGAAGCGACGGAGGTCATGCCGCGTGCTCGCATGGCGGCGATGGTGCGGTTGAGCGGAAGGCAGGCCAGGCCGCGGACCTGATCGATGGAATGGATGATCTGGTCGGCGATCATGCCGGTGTCGACGAAGGAGACGCCGGACTCGTTGACGAGGGGTGCGACGGCCCAGAGGACATCGCCGGAGACGGCGTGGTAGGGAGCGACGAGCACATCCGGGGGACTGAGCGTGTCCTTGGGAGCGCAGGCGGAGAGCGCGGCGAACGCGGCCAGGCAGAGGGCGATGGCCGCGCGGCGAAGCGCGTGGGGGAGCATGGTCTGTACGGTTGTCATGGCGTCCTGCCGTGGGTGCGGGAGAGTCCTTCGCCCGCGAGACATGAATCGGAGTCAAGCGGCTGGTCCGCGGTTGGGCGGACGAGCCGGGGAGGTTCGGATCAGACACGGGCGGGATGCCCGTGCGACGGAATCAGCGATGTGAGGCAGGAGCGCCCTGCTCCTCGGGAACGGAAGTGACCTCGGTGGCGGGGCCCTTGGTGGGCGCGTGTCCGGTGGCGGCAGTGATCGCTTTGTCGGTGCCGATGGACCAGATGTTGGGAACGCCGGTGCGATCGGAGACGAAGTAGATGCGGCCGTCGGTGGACCAGGTGGGCATGAGATTCATGAAGGGGCCGGAGGTCAGGACGACCTTCTGGGAGCCGTCGATCGCGGTCATCCAGAGCGTGCTCTGGGGCATGCGGTCGGAGGCGGATGCGAGTTCGTTGGGATTGGCGATCGTGGCATAGACGACGCGATTGCCGTCGGGAGACCAGGAGGCGTTGATGAGCGCCTGGCCCTGTGCGGAAGCGATTTCGGTGGGGCTGGAGGCGTCGCCGGCGCGGTAGTCGATGGTCCAGACGCTGAAGGCGTGGTCGCCGCGCTCGCGGGAACGCTGGAAGAGGATGCGGTCGCGCCCATCCATGCCGGTGTGGGCGACGGGGCACCACTGCGGGAACATGCCGTAGCCGAGGAACTCGGCGGAGGCGGTGCCATTGACTTCCATGACCCACATTTCCCAGCGGCCGGAGGTTTCACCGAGGCGGCAGAAGGCGAGCTTCTTGCCGTCGGGAGACCACGTGGGGTGGAGCTCATGGGAGGGATCGGAGGTGACCTGGAGGGCTTGGCCGCCGGTGACGGGCATGACGAAGATGTCCCAGTTGCCGTTGCGGTTGGAGCAGAAGGCGATGCGCTGGCCGTCGGGGCTGAAGGTGGGCATCACGTCGTTGCTGGGATCGGAGGTGAGCTGGGTGACGGTGCGTCCGTTGACGGACTTGATGTAGATGTCGGAAGTGGGGCGGTGTTGTGTGGAGGCGAAGACGATGAAGCGGCCGTCGCGGGAGACGCTGGGATCAAAGTCCGCGCCCTCGGGGGCCATGGTGATGTGGCTGAGGCCTTCGGAACCGTCGTCGCCGGTGGGGCGCGTCATCGGCATGTTGGGGGCCGTGCGCGTGGCGAGGGCGTCCATGCCGTTGTTGGCCTTGAACTGGTCGTCCCAGATCGCGCGGTCGGCCTCGGCGATCATGCTGATCCAGAAGGGTTCGAGCTTCTGTCCGGGGCGATGCGTGACCTTGCCGGGCTCGTTGGTCGGGGCATTGGGATCGGGAAGAGCGACGGTGGTGTCCGTGGCGAGTGCGTTGTGGGTGCGCTGGGCTTGGTCGCTCGTCCAGTCGTAGCTCTTGGCCGCGGCGGGGGGCTTGGGAGTGGTAGCGGCGGTCTTGACGCCATGTGCGCCTTCGGTGGCGTTGGGCGCGGGCGTCTTGAAGGAAGACGGCTTGTTATTCGTCTCGCAGCCGAAGGCGAGGCCGGCGGCGGCGAAGAGGATGATGGTCTTGAGGAGCTTCTTGGTGGGATGCGAGGTCAGTGTCACGTCCGTGCACTCCGAAAGGGTTTGGCGAGGGGCCGCCGGTGCGGGGAGAGGCGTCCTGCCCGTCCTTTCGCCGTGATGCGTCCCGAGTGGGGCGCGGCTGAGCGGACCTCCGGTCCTGCTCCCGTCCGGCGTAATCGCCGGTACACACAGGGCTTGCGAGGATGCCGCCTGGTGGGCGGACGAGCCATCGCGAGCCGACCGTTTATCGGACGGGGTTCGATAACGACTTTATCCGGAGGTGAGGGATGGGCAGATAAGTCTTTGCGTGGGGGAGTGGGCGCGAAATCTGCGCGGTGACGGCCAGCGGCTGGGTTCGCGAGATGCGGCCATGCAAAAAGGCACTTCGGCGAGAGCAAAACGCCACGTCGCTCTCGCCGAAGTGCTTATTTGAAATGGACTTATGGATGATCGCGTGGGAACGCGATCAGATCCGGGCTGTGCGGACCGTCACGGCGGGGGTGTTGTCCGGCCGGCCGCGGCGGGCGAAGCGGCCGCGCGGGAGGGAACTGGAGGTGAGGTGGTCAAGATATTCGCCGAGCGCGCTGGGGGAGAACTGGGCGAGGAAGTCCAGCGAGGCGGAGGGGTTGAGCTCAAGGATCTGATTCATGAGCCGGGACTGCTCGGGAGTTTCTGAGCCGCGCTCCGGTTCGGCGGGGGTTTCGGCGGTGCGGCCGAGTTTCATCCAAGAGATGTCGATGCGGACGGGGAGCTTGGCAGCGAGCTTCGGGGAAATGTGCATGGCCGATCCTCCTTGATCTGGCGAAACTGATCCGGCGAACGCAATTGAATCGAGGCCCCCGACGATCGGACGGGGCGAGCCGTACGCTGGACCGTGTAACCAAAGCGGACGAAGAGCAGTTAGCGAACGGATACCGAGAGCGATGCGAACATGCGACATACGGTGATGGCGATTTCTGAGAGTGGGGGCGATTTGCGGCATGTGGCGGGGCCGGCGATGGTGTGGCGAGCGGTTTGGACGGGGAGGAGTGTGCTGGGGGGAGTTGGGGCGAGGGAGGCGGGCGCGCGGAGTGTGGCGTGGAGCGGGTCTTTTGCGCAGGTGGAGGGGGGCGGGATGTTTGATGAGGATTGGCGGACGTGGGGCGCGAAGGGATGGGATGCGCTGGAGCGCGGTGTGGTGGAGTTGGGCGGGGAGGGAACGAGCGAGAGCGGATTGCTGGTGCGGCCGCACGCGCGGCATGTGGTGAGCGATCTGCCGGGGTGCAAGCGGATGCTGGAAAGTTCATGGGCGGCGGAGCGAGGCGTGGGGTTGTGCTATGACCCGGCGAGTATGTGTGCGCCGGGGATGGCGGCGCGGGCGGAGGATCACCTGCGGCGGATGTATGAGGGGATTGAGCAGATGCGGGTGGAGGGGTTGGGGATGGTGGTGGTGGCGGGGGTGGATGGAATGGGAGCGGTGTGTGGCGTGGATCGGTGCGGGGAGCTTGGGATGAAGGTGTTGGAACTGGCGGCGGCGTGGGTGCCGGAGCTGGCGGCGGTGGTGGTGCATGACGAGCGGGTGGGGGAACAAGTTGAAATGCTGGAGCGGGCGGGGGTTTGAAGGGGAGGTTTGTTGATGCACTGAAGGGGGGGTTGCTGCGGCGTGGCGAGCCCGGGGCGGCTGTTGTGCGGTACACGCAGGAAGAAGGCACTTCGGGCGATGCGCCCGAAACATGGCTGGTAAGCCCAAGCCACGACAGGGCTGGCAAGCGGGTGCCATGACGCTAAACTTGGGCCTATGAGCAACGCCGCACCGACGCTTGACCATCCGACGCTTCGCACTGTGAAGGGGCAGTTTCCCGGGAAGAAGTTCCGGGCGACGGAGTTTCGCGGGCAGACGACGCTGGTGGTGGAGCCGGGGGATTTGCACGCGGTGATGTTGTTCCTGCGTGATGATGCGCGGTGCAAGTACATCTTTCTGTCGGATGTGACGGCGGTGGACTATCTCGGATATCCGACGAAGATGCCGGGGCGATTCGGCGTGGTGTACAACCTGATCTGCCATGAGCGGGACGATCGGTTTCTGGTGAAGACGTTTCTTTCACCGACGTTGCCGACGGATGGCATTGTGGACGATCCCGGGTTGCATGTGGCTTCGGTCTGCGACATCTGGCCGGGGGCGGAGTGGACGGAGCGCGAGGTCTTCGACATGTTCGGGATTCGCTTCGACGGGCATCCGGACCTGCGCCGGATTTTGACGTGGGAGGAGTATCCGGCGCATCCGCTGCGGAAGGATTATCCGTTGCGCGGGCGCGGGGAGCGCGAGCAGTATGGGGTGGTGGATCGGACGAGCGCTTGATGTGATGCGAATCCGAAATAGAAATCGTGCGTGCATCCGCGGGAATCGCTCGAAGACTCGCTCATCCCGGGCGTGTGAATCAAACAGGATTCGTATGACGCGGGCTTGAAGGCGCGTGTTAGGGGCGCTTTGTCGGGAGGGGTTGAGCTTTTTGCTACGAAGAGCCGAGGCCCTCGACCGCGGCGGTCGAGACATGGGCCGGTAGGCCCATGCCACTTCAACGGCTACTTTAGCGGGGGGCGGTCATTGGGGCGGCTTCGCGGATTTCGACGCGGTCGTGCGCGAGATCCCAGAAGAGCTTGCGGGCGACCAACTGCGTTCCCTTGCGGTCGTCGTAGAGGGTGACGCGATTGCCGCCGGCCGCGCTGGCGTCGGCGGTGCCCGCTTGGGCGTTGTAGATGAAGGAATCGGCGATGAGGCGCTGCTGGGCGCTCTCGACATATACCGCGCCGTTGGCTTCGGCGCGGACGAGCTCGGCGGAGCGACCTGTGGCACCGGTGGGCGCGGCGTGGGGGTCGGCGGGGACGTTGAAGGTGGCGTCCATTTGCATGGCGACCAGGCGCGTGACCTGACCGGAAGCGGTGGGGAGGTGGACGAGCTCGACGTCCTTCTTCATCGTAAGAATGCCGGTGGAGCGTGTGAACTCCATGGACTCGGCCCAGGTGAAGCGCGAGGTGCCCTTGGTGGAACCCGAGGCGAGGGGGAGGCCGGTGGAGGTAGCGATGTGCTGCTGGGCGTCGGCGGCGCGCTGGTCGCGGATGATGGCGCGGCCGGCGGCGGGAACGGTGATCTTGCCCTTCACGTCGTCGGCGGTGATGCGGGGGCCTTCAACGTAGAAGAGCTGCTCGAGAATGCGGTCTTCGCCGCTGGCGGCGGGCGGGAGATAGCGGCGCGTTTCGATGGTGGCGTGCGGCGCACCCTCGCGATCCTCGGAGGCGCCGATGGCTTCGGCACGGAGGAGGCGGCGATTGTCGCCGATGGCCATGGCGCCAGTGCCGGCGGGGGCGGGCGCGGGGGCTGCGCTGGTGCGCATCTGATCGGCGGGAGTGAGCCAGAGATTCAGGCGCTCGGAGCGGAGCGTCTGGGTTTGCAGGGCGGAGGCGGTGGTGACGATGGCATCGCCGACGCACTCGACGGTTCCCTTGATGTTGTTGAACATCATGCCCTTGACCCATGTGGCGGTGATGTGGGTGGGGTCGGCGGTGCGGACGAGGAGAGCCGCGGAGTTGTCGGAGGCGTCGGTGAGCTGGGTGGGAACGGGGTCGGTCTGGATGTGATCGAGCGAGCCGGGGCCGTACATGGTGAGGGTGCCGGCGGCGTCGTCCAGATCGGCTTGCTTGCCGTGGATGATCGAAGAGCCGCGGCCGAACGAGATGTTCTCGCCGGTGAGTTGGGCGGTGCGGGCGATGGGATTGGCGCGGAGCACGTCGGCGCGGGCGGAGACGCCGTCGGAGCGTTCGACTTCGACGTTGCGCTGGGCGAGGACGTCGGTGATGATGAGGGAGCCGGGGTTCTTCGGGTCGCGGGCGATCACCGTTTCCAGACGGGCGGCGCGGAGGGAGGAGCTTTGATCTGCGGCCTTCACGGCCCCGATGGCGACGGCGAGGACCGGATCCATCTCGTCGGGGGAGGCCTTTGAGGGTTCGAAGCCGACGTCGAAGGAGTCGCAGGCGATGTAGGGATCGAGCGGGGGTTGGGGGCGATTCGGCTCGGGGGTGCGCTTGCCGCCGATGGCGAGGGCGTTTCCCTCGACCTTCAGGTGCTTGATCGCGCTGGGCTGCTTGCCGATTGGGACAAAATCAGCGGTAAGGGTGTCGCCACTGACGGAGGAGAGGTGATCGCGCCCGAGGACAGTGCCCTTGAACTGAGCCCAATCGAGCGCGCCGGTGATGCGGCCGTTGACGACGCGGAAGCGGAAGTCGGCCTGATCGCTCCAGGTGATCTGGCGGAGTTGATCCTGGGGAATGGGGCCTGCGGGATCGGTGGATGCGCTGGAGGAGATGGTGGTGGCACCGTTGCGCATGGCGAGGAGGCGGCCGCCGCCGGGGATCTGGGCGACACCGGTGCCGAGATCGATTTTGACGGTGGGGGCAATGAGGAGGCCGGAGTCGGGGGCTTCGAACTTGACGTTGGTGGCGTCCGGGCCGCTGAGGAGGGAGAGCGAGCGGGAGGTGGCGGCGTATTCGATCTTGGCGCACTCGCCGCGGGCGTTGTTGGCGGAATCGGTGAGGACGACGGCGGATTGGCCGCCGGGCTTGTCGGCGGAGAAGCGTGCGGCGAAGTGGTTGCCGTTCTGGAGTTCGATCGGCGTGGGTTGATCGATGATGGGGGTGAGCACGAGCTGGCCGGTCCACCTCATGACGATGTCCTCATCGCCGGCGGACTCGAAGAGGTAGGGGGTTTTCGGAGCGGCGGGGGTTGCGAGCGCGGTGGCGGGAGCGGCATCCGTGAGGGTGGAGTTGGGCGCTTCGCCTTTGGGGGCGTCGGGGGACTTTGCTGCGAGCGGGGCGGTAGTGGGGGTAGCAGGGGTTTTCGCGGCAGGAGCTTCGACGGCGAGGGTACCGAAGGCGTTTTCGGGGAGTTGGTTGTCGATGAGGCGCGCGAAGACTTCGAGCGTGTCGGACTTGAGTTGGCGGGTGGTCTGCGTGACGGAGACGTTATCGCCGAAGATGGCTCTGTAGAGCTGTTCCTTGTGGATGCGCTCGGGAGCGGGCGCGGTGGCGATGACGGGAGCAGCCGGTTTGTCCGTGGGGGCGGCGGGCGCGCTGGGAGGCGCGTCGGGGGCGGGCTTCGGCGCGGGGGCGGCTACGGCGACGGTCTTGATCTTGGGGTTGAAGCGGACGAAGCGGCCCTTGGTCTTGAGCAGTTCGAGGCGTTCCTTCACCTGATTGGCGCGAACGAGCAGGCCGTCGCCCTCGAAGAGCATGTTTTTGGCCGAGAGCTGAACGGGGTCTTGGGTGGTGAGTTCGAGAAGGATTGAGTCGAAGGCAACTGAGTCGGTGATGGCGACGATTGCGGGGGTGTCTTTTTCGGGGTCGATGGGATGCGGGGCGGCGCCGGGGGCAGGCGGGGGGAAGAGGCGGACGATGACTGTGCCGCGAAACTCGCCGGATTCGGGCTGCTGGGTGCGGCTGGGCATGCGGACGCGCCCGGAATCGGCGCGGATGTGGAGGATGCGGCCGTCGCGCATGTAGACCCAGGCGCGGGGTTGGGCGAGGGTGTAGTAGCCGGGGCCGACGGGGTCCAGACGATCGAAGGCGAGCTCGGAGGAGAGGCGTGAGGGGTCGGATTTATCTACGAACTGCATGCGGGCCGCTTCGGAGGCCTGGATCTGGTTCGGGTCGGTGGTGGGGTTGATTGTCTCGGGGGCCTTGCCGATGTCGATGACTGAGCCGGGGAGGGCCGAGGTGGGGGCGGCCGCACGATTCATGACGGCGATGTAGAGGAGAATGCCGGCGAAGATGAGCGCGACGGCCGCCGCAAGGAGCATGCCGGTGGTGCGTCGGGCGTTGGTGCCGGAAGTTCGGATGGTGCGGTCGGCCATGAGCGGGAGATCGTACGACTTTGGGTGCGGTTTGGCGCGTGGGGTGGTGGGGTTGTCGGATGCGCCGGAGGGCGACCTATGAGGGGCGGTCGTATTGGGCGATGGCTTGATTGAGGAGGCCATTGGTTGCGAGGATGTGCTCGATGGCTTCGCGAACGGCGCCGCGACCGCCGGGGTTGATGGTGATGAGCGCGGCGAGTTGCTTGACGCGGGGGTCGGCGTCGGCGGGTGCGATGGGGAATCCGACGCGGCGGAGGACGGGGATGTCGGGCCAGTCGTCGCCGATGTAGGCGACTTGGTCGGCGGTGAGGTTCGTGTCGATGAGGAGTTGGTCGAGGGCGGTGGATTTGTTCTGCGAGCCCTGGATGACGCGGTGGGGGGGGATGCCGAGTTCGCGGCAGCGGTGGTGCAGGGCCTGGCCGCTGCGCTTGGTGATGATGGCGATGTCAAAGCCCATCTTGATCCAGCAGGCGATGCCCTGGCCGTCGCGGACGCTAAAGCGTTTGGTTTCTACGGCGTTGTCGTCGAGAAAGATGGAGCCGTCGGTGAGTACACCGTCGACGTCGAGGGCCAAGAGGCGGATGCCGCGGGCGTTGGAGGATTTGTCTGGGGGCATTCGGTTGGTTCGTGCTGGAGTGTGGAGCGGAATCCGCGGGATTCGCTCCCAGAGCGTCGCTCATCCCGGGCGTGTGGAGAAGGGGTTACTCGCTCCGGATGAGGCGCTGAGCGATGAGGTCCTGGACGTCGAGGAGGCCGATGGGGCGGCCTTTGGCGTCAACGACGGGGATTTCATCGCGGCGGAACTCGCGGATCATGTTCACGGCGTCGCGGACGAGGGCGGTCTCGGCGAGCGTGCCGGGGTTGCGGGTCATGACGTCGCGGACGGGGCGATCGAGGGCATCGCGATCGCGCTCGATGAGGCGTCGGAGGTCGGCGTCGGTGAAGATGCCGGTGAGGAGGCCGGACTTGCGATCGACGAGGAGCATTGCGCCGGAGCGCCGGACTTTGGTTTCCGAGAGTTCGCAGGCGCGGGAGACGGTGGAATCATCGGGGACGAGGTTGAGCGTGGAGCCGACTTTGAAGCGAAGGAGATCGGTGATCGGGCGGAGGAGGCCGCCGAGGGAGCCGCCGGGGTGGCGCTTGGCGAAATCGTCGTCGGTGAAGTTGCGACGGCGGGCGGCGCAGAGTGCGAGGGCATCGCCGAGGGCGAGCGTGGCGGTGGTGGAGCAGGTGGGGGCGGGGGAGAGGTCCGGATCGTCGCATACGCCGATGGCGAGTGCGACGGTGGCGAGGCGGTCGAGGGAGGACTTGGGGTCTTTGGGATTTTGGGTGCCGCGGGTGATGGAGATGATCGGGACTGCATCCTGCTTCAGGATGGCGGCGAGGTTGATGACCTCGTCGGTCTCACCGGAGTAGGAGAGGGCGATACAGACATCGGCGGAGCGGAAGCGGCCGAGATCGCCATGGGCGGCTTCGGCAGGGTGGACGTAGTTGGAAGGGATGCCGAGGGAGGAGAGGGTGGCGGAGATCTTCTGGCCGATGAGGCCTGACTTGCCCAGGCCGGAGACGAGGACAGTTCCATTGGATTCGGCACAGCGGACGAGAAGGTCCACGGCGGCGTGGAACTCCGGGCCGAGGGTGGAGGCCAAGTTGGTGACGGCCGCGGCCTCGGCTTGGAGGAGTTTGGCGGCGAATGCCCGTTCCTGGGCCGTAAGGCCGGGGGCCTTCGGGGGCTGGGAAGGGGTGATCGGGGTCGATTTGGACTTGGAGGGGGCCGGGCGGTGCGGCATTGGGAATAGGGTATGCTGGGATGGCGAGGCACGGGCATTCTGCCCGTGGTTTCATTGGGGGAAGGACAAAGACACGGGCAGGATGCCCGTGCCTCGGAAGTGAAGACACGGGCAAGATGCCCGTGCCACGGAGTACACGGATGCCGGCCGCGGAATACATGGTGAGGTTGGATGCGTTTGAGGGTCCCTTGGACCTGCTGCTGTTCCTGATTCGGCGGGCCGAGGTGGAGATCGGGGACATACCGATCGCGGCGATTACGGATCAGTACCTGAAGTACATCGAAGCTCTGGCGGAGCCGAGCGCGGGCGGAGGGCAGCGGATTGATATTGAACGCGCGGGGGAGTTCCTCGTGATGGCGGCGACGTTGATGGAGATCAAGTCGCGAATGCTTGCGCCGCCGATGGACGCGGAGTTGGCGGACGGAACGGAGGGTGCGGAGAAGGAGGGGACGGGACGGAATGCGCCGATCGATCCGCGCGAAGAGCTGGTGAAGCAGTTGCTGGAGTACAAGCGGTACCGGGATGCGGGGGACACGCTGAACCGGTTCAAGCGTGAGTGGGAGGACATGTTCCCGGCGGGTCGAGCGGGCGCGCCGAAGCCGGAGGTGGAAGTGGTGGTGAACGCGGAGGAGGAGACGGGGCCGGTCGATCTGGAGGATGTGGAGCTGATCGATCTGGTGGAGGCGTTCGGGCGGATCATCGAGACGGTGGACCTGACGCGCGTGGGCGAGCACCGTGTGGTGATGGATGACACGCCGGTAGAGATCCACGCGGAGGACATCGTGGATCGGTTGAAGCGGCGGGCGGAGGAGGCGATTGCGGCCGGTGGGGACGCAACGGGCGATCTGGACTTTGTGACGGTGTTCGAGCATCGGACGCGGTCGGAGATGATTGGCCTGTTTCTGGCGGTGTTGGAGCTGGTGAAGCAGCAGCGGGTGTGGGTGCGGCAGCAGGATGATGACCGGACGGGGAAGAGGATTGTGCTGCGGTTGGCAGAGGAGGCGGCCCCGCAAGTTCCGGTGTCGGGTGATACAGGGACGGATCCGGCGTAGGAAATCGGGGGCGAATCGCTGGGACCACATTCCCAAGGATGTGGTACGCTCCGCCCATGGATTGCCCTGCTTGCAAACGATCGCTCCTGAATGTGACGGCACGGCAGTGTCCGGAGTGCGCTGCGCCGTTCGTGCCGAGCCAGTTTGTGTTTACGCCGGGAGCGGTGCGGTTCTGTTGTCCGCACTGCGATCAGGGGTATGCGGGGACGGGGGCTCGCGGGGAACTTGTGCCGCGGCGGTTCAACTGCCTTCGGTGCGCGCGGTCGATCGACATGGATGAGATGGTTGTGCGGATGACAGAGCCGGTCGGCGGGGGCGGCGAGTCCGGAGGGCCGGTGGTTGCGCCGCCGATCACCGCCGGGCCGATATCGATTCGGGCTGAAGCTCCCGCGTGGCCGACGGTGATCGGGATTATCGCGATCGTCCTCGGCGCGGGGGGCGTGCTCGGTGGGTTGTGGGGGATTCTCACGCCGTTTGTGATGGGGAGGTTCAAGGGGCTGGCGGCGGCGGGTGGGCCGGATATCTTCGCCGGGATCACTCGGTGGGGACCTTGGCTTTCGGTGTTGAGCGGCGTGAGCGCGCTGGTTGCGGGCATGCTGCTGCTTGGCGGGATCGGGATGGCGAAGCGTCGCGGGTGGTCGGGGCGGATGCTGGTGGCGTGGGCGATTGCCAAAGTTCTCTTCGCGATTCCGATGGTCATCGTGACGGCGCTGATGCAGCGCGATCAGATGTCGGCGGCATTTTCAAGCATGGGCAAGAACTCAACGCCACCTCCTCCGGGGTTGGTCGGGGCGATGTCGAGCGGAATTATGGTGGTCACGGTGGTGCTGTCGCTGGCGTGGTACTGGGCGTTTCCGCTGTTCGTGCTGATCTGGCTTGCACGCAGGCCGCACCGTGCGCTGATGGCCACCTGGGGTGCGAACCAAGTTTGATGCTTTCCCAAAGGGCCCGCGATGCGATGCAAGACGTGCGATTATCCGCTCTGGCAGATTCGGGACCGCAAGTGTCCCGAGTGCGGCTCGGCTTTCGTTCCCAGCGACTTTGAGTTCACGCTGAACTCGGTGCGGTTCTGCTGCCCGCACTGCGAGCAGGCGTACTACGGGACGGGTGAGAAGGGGCATCTGTCTCCGCGGAGCTTTGCGTGCGTGAAGTGCGCCAACCTGATCGACATGGATCAGATGGTCCTGCTGCCGGCGGAGGGCGTGAAGGACGAACAGACGGAGCCGGCGCGGCAGCCGTGGCTGGAGCGCGGCAAGAGGCGGAAGTTCATTGGGGCGTGGTTTGCAACGGTGGGGCACGCGCTGGTGAAGCCGGGGCGGCTGATGGCGGCAACGCCGCCGTCGCAGGGCGCGGCGGATGCGACGTGGTTCATGGTCTTCACGCAATTGGTGATTGCGATCGTCGCCTTTGCGCCCATGCTTGTGCTCATGGGGGTGATCAGCGTGGCGGGCGCGAGCGGGCGCGGGGGAATGGGCGGCACGATGATGGTGGCTGGTCCGTTCGGGATCATGGCGATTGGGCTGCTGGCCGTGTGGCTGCTGGGGATGTTGATGACATGCCTGTGCGCGCATGGGATTCTGAGAGTGACCGGGGGGTGCGCATTCGGGATTGGGCGGACTTGGCAGGCGATCTGCTATTCGTCGGGCGCGAACGTGACGACGTGCGTGCCGTGTCTGGGGTTCTACGTGGGATGGATCTGGTGGCTGGTGAGCGCGTGCGTTGCGGTGAAAGAAGCGCAGAAGGTGCATGGAGGGCGGGCGACGCTGGCGGTGCTGACGTTTCCCGTGGTCGGCATCGCGACGTTCGTGGGGCTGTACGCCTGGTTCGTCGTGGCGATGGTGGGGGCCAGTGGGGCGTTGAGCGCCGCGAACTCAAGCGTGTACACGCTCGGGGTGGATGAGCCGCGGATTTCCTCCATCGGCGCGGCGATGCTCACGGGATCGGCATCACTTCGTCATGCCGGAGAGTTGCTCGTTGATGATCGCGTGCAGCCGAATGACTTTGTGGGGATCGCACCGAGTGCGCCGTACTCGACTTCAAGCGGGCGCGGGGCCCGGCTGGATGCGATCAAGGTTGGGGGCAACGCGCTGTCGCGATTCGAGATGGACGATCGCGACACCAAGTCGCGGGCGGTGGAGCGGGAGATTGCGGGAATGCCGAAGGGAGCCGTGGCGTACCGCATCGGAGACACGGTGTTCACGCACTTGGGCATGGATCTGCGCGATCCGAAGATTCAGAACTCGACGCTGTGGATTGTCATTGGGAGCGCCGAGAATCCTCGTGCCGGCCGGTATGGGGGCGCCACGGGGATCACGGTGTCGTGTGCGAACGGGACGACGCGATCGTTCGCGGAACGGCGGCTTCCCGGAGAGTTGACGACGCAGAATCGGTTGCGGAAGCAGTTCGGGCTGGGGCCGATACCTGCGCCGAAGTTTGTGAATCAAGGCGTGCCGGCGCAACCGGCCGCGGATGATTGGGGGGGGCTGGATCCGCCGACGCACCCGGCGCCGGATGATGCGGATGGCGGCGGGACGCCGGGGGGGCCGTAAAATGGCAGGAATCCGCGCGACTTGGATCACGGGCGGAAGCTTTGGCCGCTCGCTTCGGGCGATACGCCCGAAACATGGGCCGGTAGGCCCATGGCACGCTATTTCAGCGAGCGCACGAACGTGTCGAGGCGGTCCATGCCTTTGTTGATCATCTCTTCGGAGCAGGCGAAAGAGAAGCGGACGTGGTTCTTGGCGCAGCCGCCGAAGTCTTCGCCGGGGACGGCGGCGACCTTGGCCTCGCCGAGCAGGGCTTCGCAGAAGCTCTGCGCGGAGGTGATGGATGCGCCCTCGGGGGACTTCTTGCCGAAGTGCGCGGAGATGTCCGGGAAGGCGTAGAACGCGCCGGTGGGGCGCGGGCAGACGACGCCGGGGATGCGCGACATGCGTTCGTGGATGATGGCGGCCCGTTTGCCGAAGGCGGCGCAGAAACGCTGGGCGTCCGGCTCGCACTCGCGGAGGGCGGTGCGGATTGCGGGGTAGACAAACGAGGTGATGTTGGTGGACATCTGCCCTTGCAGCGTGGCCATGGCCTTCATGAACTTCAGGCCCCAGGGGCCGGAGGAGCAGGTGTAGCCGATGCGCCAGCCGGTCATGGAGTAGGCCTTGGAGAGGCCGTTGAGCGTGATCGTGCGTTCTGAGATTTCGGGGATGGAGCCGATGGAGAAGTGGGGGATGCCGCCGTAGGTGATTTTCTCGTAGATCTCATCGGAGAGCACGACCATGTCCGGGGCGGTGGTTTTTGCTGCCTCGGCGACGACCTGCGCGATGGCGCGGAGCTCGGCTTCGCTGTACATGGTGCCGCAGGGGTTGGAAGGGGTGCAGAGGATGAGGGCGCGGGTGCGGGGCGTGATGGCGGCGCGGATCTGCTCGGGGGTGACTTTAAAATCCGAGCGGACGGTGCCGGGAACTTCGATGACTTTCGCGCCGGCGAGTTCGCTGAGCGGGGCGTAGCTCACCCATGCGGGGACAGGGAGGACGCATTCGAGCGGGGGCTGGCCCGGGGCCGGAAAATCGAAGAGGCATTGGAGCACGGTGTATAGAGCGTGCTTGCCGCCGGAGGAGATGCCGATGTGGTCAGCCGTGACATTGGGGATGCCGTTGACCTTTGTGAACTTCTCGGCAATCACACCCCGGGTTTCGGGGTCGCCCATGGTGGGCATGTACTTGGTTTGTCCGGCTAGGAGGGCTTTGATGGCCGCGTCTTTGATGGGTTGGGGGGTGTCAAAGTCCGGTTCGCCGGCGGCGAAGGAGATAACGTCGATTCCAGCCCGCTGCATGTCCTTGGCGCGGTTCATGACCACGATGGTTGCGGAGGCCTTGAGTTCGGTGACGCGTCGGGAAAGTTGCATGGCCGGGAGCGTACGCTGGGTGAAACCCGGGGAGAAGTCCGGGCGGAGGAGTTGGGCGGGGTTGCGGGCACGGGGGCGCGGGGGGGGCGGGGGGGCGCGGCTATTGATCGGTTCTCCGGGTTTGCCTACTGTTTGCATCTTCGCCGAATGAGGCCCGACGGGTCGATTCGGCATGGTTCAGTACCTCAGAATTGGACGAGACACGAGCATGATTTCTGCCCAGCGCAAGCAGTCCGCCATCCAGAAGGTTCGCACGCACGCCACGGATTCCGGCTCACCGGAGGTGCAGATCTCCGTGCTGACGGAGCGCATCGTCGCGCTGAGCGAGCACCTTCAGGGCCACCTGAAGGACAACCACAGCCGCCTGGGCCTGACACAGATGGTGTCGCGCCGCAACCGGCTGCTGAAGTATCTGGCCCGCGAAGACCAGGACCGGTACATGGGGCTGATCGGCAAGCTCGGCCTGCGCAAGTAAGCATTCAAAGCCCGTGGGTCGAAAGACCAGCGGGTTTTTTCGTAGCCGGGGGACAAGGGGTGTTCGCGGACTCGGGACCGGGTGGCAGTGGGCGGTCGGCTGTATTGGGTGGGTTCGGCTCTCCGAGCCGAACTCCCGGCTCGGAGAGCCGGGGTACCCAGACAGCCCTTCGCCTTCTGCCTTCGGGCCTCCCGCCCGCGAACGACACATTGAGGCCGCACTTGCGTAGACCGCTCGCCGCACGCCCAGCGGAGGGTCCGCGAGGATCGGCCCGTTCGCACCCAGCGGGTGCAGAGGTAGAAGCATCATGACATCGACACTCGGCAAGTTCCGCGTTGAGCGCGACATTGGTGGTCGCAAGCTGATCCTGGAATCCGGCAAGATCGCCAAGCTATGCGACGCGGCCGTGATCGCGACGTACGGCGGCACGACGGTGCTGGCAACGGTGGTGCGGGCCAAGCCCCGCGAAGGTCTGGATTTCTTCCCACTCACGGTTGATTACCGCGAGAAGGCGAGCGCGGCGGGCAAGTTCCCGGGCGGCTTCCGCAAGCGCGAGGGCGCGCCGAACGAGAAGGAAGTTCTGACGATGCGCATGATCGATCGGCCGATGCGGCCGCTCTTTCCGGACGGGTTCTTCGACGAGGTGCAGGTGCAGTGCTTCGTGATGAGCCATGACGGGGAGAATGACTCGGATGTGCTCGCGGGCACGGCGGCGAGCGCGGCGCTGGCGCTGAGCGATGCTCCGTTCGAGGGACCGACGGCGACGGTGCGTGTCGGGCGCGTGCACACGGATGATGGGTTGCGATATGTGATCAATCCGACGGTGACGCAGCTGGAATACTCCGACCTTGATCTGGTGCTTGCGGGCCACAAGGACGGGATCAACATGATTGAAGTCGGCGCGGCCGAGGTTGATGAGCAGGGCGTGCTCGGAGCGATCGAGGCGGGGTACGACGCGGTGAAGCAGACCATCGGTTTGATCGACGAGCTGCACAAGCTCTGCGGCAAGCCGAAGCGTGCGGGCGACCGCACCCTGCCGGCGCAGGAAGTGACGGACCTTGTCAAGAAGCTCGCCGGCGATCGCATGACGGCCGCCCGCAAGCTTCCCGGCAAGAAGGAGCGGAACGAGGCCGTGGATGCGCTGATCAGCGAGATGCTCGACGCGCACTTCAAGGTCGACGGCTCGGGCAACTACGAGACGTTCGCAAGCACGACCAAGCGCCGGGCCCAGGCCAAGGACGCGCTGCGTCGGCTTGAGGAGAAGACGACGCGCCGGCTGATCGTGGAGAGCGGCCACCGGGCCGACGGACGCAAGCCGACGGAACTCCGCAAGATCGAGGGCGCCGTCGGCGTCTTCGAGCGCACGCACGGTTCGTCACTCTTCCAGCGCGGCGAGACGCAGTCGCTGGTCTCCGTCACGCTCGGCACGGGCAAGGACGAGCAGATCATCGATGGTCTGCTCCCCGAGTATTCCAAGAAGTTCACGCTGCACTACAACTTCCCGCCGTTTGCCACGGGCGAGGCGAAGCGCATCACCGGCCCCGGCCGGCGCGAAATCGGCCACGGTGCGCTCGCCGAGCGATCCCTCATGGGCATTCTTCCCAGCCCGGAGGAGTTCCCCTACACCATCCGCATCGTCAGCGACATCACCGAGAGCAACGGCTCCTCGTCGATGGCGTCTGTGTGCGGCGGGTGCCTGGCGCTGATGGACGCGGGCGTGCCGATCAAGGGCACGGTCGCGGGCATTTCGGTCGGCCGCTTCACCGACGACAACGATCAGAACGAGGTCTTCGTCACCGACATCATCGGCGAAGAGGATTTCTTCGGCGACATGGACTTCAAGGTCTCCGGCACGCGTGACGGGATCACGGGCATTCAGCTGGATCTGAAGGCACGCGGGCTTTCGATTGCGCAGATCGAGCGCACCTTCGAGCAGGCCCGCAAGGGTCGGATCGAGATCATCGACATCATGGAGAAGATCATCCCGGCATCCCGCCCGGGCATCAGCATGTACGCCCCGCGGCTGGTCACGATCCACATCAACCCGGAGAAGATCGGCAAGCTCATCGGCCCCGGCGGCAAGATGATCCGCGGTTTGCAGGAGAAGTACGGCGTCGGCATCGACGTCGAGGACGACGGCACCGTCATGATTTCCGCACCGAACGGCGAGGCCATCGAGGCCTGCAAGAGCGAGATCGAGGCGCTAACCGAGGAGATCAAGGTCGGCACGATCTACACCGGTAAGGTGGTGAGCGTGAAGGACTTCGGGGCGTTCGTCGAGCTGGCTCCCGGCACCGACGGCATGTGCCATGTCTCCGAGCTTTCGGATCAGTTCGTCAAGAGCGTGACGGATGTGGTGAAGATCGGCGACATGATCAAGGTGAAGGTCATCCTCGTGGATGATCAGGGCCGCATCAAGCTCAGCCGCAAGGCCGTGATGATTGAGGAGAATGGCGGACAGCCGGCGATGGCCGAGTCCGGCGCGGGCTCCGGCGGCGGACATGGCGACGGCGGCGGCCAAGGTGGCGGCGGCGGTCGGCGTGACGGCGGTGGTGGTGGCGGTCGTCGCGATGGCGGCGGCGGTGGTGGCCGCGGCCGTCGGTAAGCCGGTCGTGGGAGCAACCCCGACTCCTGTCGGTTGTTGCAAGTATTGACCGAATATGAAGTTGTGATCGGGCCCGCGCTCTTGCAAGGAGCGCGGGCCCGCTTTCTTTTTAGGAGTGTAAAGAGAGTTATACACACCCCCGCAACAAGTGTCTTGTGGAAACCGGTGCGGAGTTGGTACTCTGAGAAGAGAAGTCGGCTCTCTCGTGTGGGAAACTCGATGCGTGACGCTGTTGTTCCAATCTGCACAAAGTCATCCGCGTGGCCAGTGGTGCGCGCGGGGTGGATGGGTTCATGGTCGCACGTGGGCGAGCCGGCAGGGATGGGGAAGTGGGTGGTTCTCTTCGGAAGCATGATTCCACGGCCAGTACGGGGCTCGCAATGTGCCCCGTCCGCGAATCCATGCGCCAAGGGGGTTCTTGATGTCTGATGGTGCGATTCAGAAACTGACGGATGTCACGGGCCTTGTGAAGTGGTTCGACCCGAAGAAGGGCTTCGGCTTCATCGTGGGGCCCGAGGGGCAGGACATCTTCGTTCATTACAGCAAGATCCAAGGGGATGGGTTCCGGGTATTGAAGGATGGGTCGTCGGTGGCGTATGACGCCGAACTGACGGACAAGGGCTGGCACGCCTCGCGGGTGGCGCGGACCGAGTCGGTCGAGGTGGTGGTGCCGAAGCGGACGTACTCGCGATCGCCGCGGCGGTGATGAGAGAAACGGCGCTGGTCGGACGATCCGGTGGGCCGAATAGGACCTGTCGGGATGCACTATGCTCGGGTCGTGGATACGTCTTCAGTATTGATTGGCTTCGGGATTGGCGGCATCGCGGCGGCGGTGGCGGGGTGGGCGGTGCTGCGCCGGCAGGTGAGCCGTGTGCGTGCGGCCGAACGCCGGGCGCGACAGGCGGAGCGGATGGCGGAGATCGGGGCGATGACGGGGGGATTAGCGCATGAGATCAAGAATCCGCTGTCGACGATCGGGCTGAACGCGCAGCTGCTGGTGGAGGGGATTCAGGAGTTGGGGCTGGCGCACGAGGAGAGCAGCCGGCTGCTGAACCGAACCAAGGCGCTGCAGCGCGAGACGGAGCGGCTGCGCGGCATTCTGCAGGACTTTCTCGAGTTCGCCGGGCAGATCCATCTGGAAAAGCGAGAGCATGATCTGAACGCGATGGTGGCGGAGCTGGCGGACTTCTACAGCCCGGAGGCGGAGCGGCAGGGCGTGCGCATCCGGACGGAGCTTGCGCCGGGGCCGATCGCGGCGAGCGTGGACATCAAGGCGGTGAAGCAGGCGCTGTTGAACCTGATGATCAACGCGACCCAGGCCATGGAAGGGATTGTCGCGGGTGAGAAGCCCAAGGAGCTTGTGCTGCGCACTCGGGTGGGGCGGAGCGGAGAAGCCGGGACCGACGTGGGAACAGGGCGCGTAGCGGAGTTGCACGTGATCGACACCGGGCCGGGGATCGACCCGGGGACGCTGGCGCAGGTCTTCAAGCCGTATTTCACGACCAAGAGCGGGGGGAGCGGGCTGGGGTTGCCGACTTCGCGGCGGCTGATCGATGAGCACGGTGGGCGGATTACGGTGCAGTCGGAGGTGGGGAAGGGGTCGGACTTTGCGGTGGTTTTGCCTTGCGAGTAGGGGGAAGCGGGCAGAATGGAGTGGAGGCGTGGAGGAGTGGGGGGAGTGCGTTAGGATTGGGCGGTTGTTCGGGGTTTCGATTTTGGAGGACTGTGGTTCATGCTCAAGCCGACATTCAGCACGGTGGCCTGTCCCGAGTGGACGCTTTCGCAGGTGGCGGCGCGGGCATTGGCGTTGGGCTTTGAGGCCGTCGAGCTGCGGACGTTTGGTGATGCTTCCAGGAGCTTCGCCTGTGATCCGGCAATGACGAGCGAGGAGAAGACGCGGGCCATGTTCCGCGAGTGCGGCGTGGAGCCGCTGGTGCTGGCGACGGGTGTGAGGTTCGATGAGCCGATCTGGCCGCCGGTGATTGGGGTGTTCGGGGCGGCGGCGGAGCGATCGATTCGTGAGGGGCAGCGGGCGATTGATCTGGCGGTGGGAATCGAGTGTCCGCTCGTGCGGGTGTTCGGATATGAGTATCCGGCGCGGGAGAAGCGGGCGGCCGCGCTCAAGCGGATCACGGACCGGCTGCGCATGGTGATTGATCACGCGGATAAGTCCGGTGTGCGCGTGGCGATCGAGAACGGGGGGTCGTTCGCGACGTCGGTGGAGTTGCGGGAGATTATCGACGCGATCAAGAGTCCGCTGCTGGGGGCGAGCTATTCGCCGGCGGTGGGCGTGCAGTATGGCGAGGACCCGGCGGATGCCGTGCGGAATCTTGGCGATAAGCTGTGGATCGCGCGGATCAAGGATGCGAAGGATGGGCGGCCGTGCCGACTGGGCGAAGGGGAACTGGGATGCCAGGACTTTGTGCGGAACCTGATTGCCGCAGGGTTCCATGGGCCGCTGGTGTTTGAGTGGGACCGGGCATGGGTTCCCGGGTTGGAGTCGGCAGAGGATGCGCTGGCGCAGGCATCTAAGACGATGTGGGGATGGCTGGGAGGTAAGGTGGAGGGTGCCCCCACGCCCGGGAAGCCGACAAAGGCCGGCGCTCGGCACTAGTCCGACCATGTACAATTCCGGCGTGAGCGAATCGGCGCGTGATCTTGGGAATCAGGTGGTGGAGGCGTGCCTGTCGATGGGCTTCGCGCTGGCGGGGATTGCGCCGGCGGAGCCGACGGCGCGGCGGCGGGAATACATGGCATGGCTGGAGGCGGGTTGCCATGGGGATATGGGATATCTCGCGGAGATGCTGGAGGAGCGTCTGGATGTGCGGGTGCTGCTGCCGGGGGCGAGGGCGGTCATTGTGGTGGCGGACCAGTACGCGGGGCGGGGCGAGGGCGAGTTGAGGAGTGAAGGGGCGGTAGAGTCGAGGGGTGCGGCGGAGGGGGTGGTTGCTAAGTATGCGCGCGGGCGGGACTATCACGCGGTGGTGAAGCGGCGGCTCCATGCGCTAAGCGATCGGTTGCGGGAGCTGTATCCGAAGGCGAAGTTTCGGGCGTTCACGGACACGGGGCCGGTGATGGAGCGGGAGCACGCGGTGCGGGCAGGGATCGGGTTTGTGGGCAAGCACACGCTGGTGATCCATCCGCGCGTGGGGAGTTATTTGTTGTTGGGGGGAGTGGCGACGACGCTGGAGATTCAGGGTGGTCCGCCGCTCCGCGGGGGCGACTTCGCGAGCTCGGTCGCCGAGCAAGACCGCCGCGGAGCGGCGGGCCACCCGGACCATTGTGGGACGTGCACGCTGTGCATTGATGCGTGCCCGACGGGGGCGATCGAGGCGTATCGGGTGGATGCGACGCGATGCGTTTCTTATCTGACGCTGGAGCATCGGGGGACGATCGATCCTGAACTGCATGAGGGGATGGGGGATCGACTGATCGGGTGCGATGTGTGTCAGGATGTTTGCCCGTTCAACAGGGCGCACGAAGGGGTGGGCGTGGGTGGGGAGCGGGTGAACGACGCGTATGCGGATGAGGGGAGAGTGCGGGCGCGGCTGCCGATTCTGGATGTGCTGGGATGGCGTGAGGAGGATCGGTCGCGGGTGCTAGGGCCGTCGGCGGGGAAGCGGGCGAGCGTGGCGATGCTTCGGCGCAACGCGCTGGTGATCGCGGGGAACGCGCTGGCGAAGCGGGAAGATGCGGGGTTGCGGGCGGCGGTGGGGCGGATCGCGGCGGATGCGGGGGAAGAGGCGGTCGTGCGGGAGACGGCGCGGCAGGTCTTGGTGCAAACGGATCGATGATCGGTGCGGGGATTTAGAGATCAACGATTTGGCCGTACGTCGGCATGGAAGAGGCAAGGCCGAGCCGCTGCTGGAGCTGCGTTTGCAGGGCCCTGCGCGGACCATCTTCGCCGTGCGTCAGGAACATCCGGGGTTTGGATTCCTTGTACGGCGCGGCCCATGCGACGAGGCCGGACTGACCCGCGTGGGCGGAGAAGCCGCCGAGCGTGTGGATTTTGGCCTTGACGATCACATCCTCGCGGAAAATGCGGACGCGCTCGGCCTTGTCCACCAGTTTGCGTCCGAGGGTGCCCTGGCCCTGATAGCCTGCGATGACGACGTGAGTGTTCGGGTTTGAGAGGTTGTTGTAGAGGTGGTGCAGGATGCGGCCGCCGGTACACATGCCGCTGGCGGAGATAATGACCATGGAGCCGGTTGCGGAGTTGAGCCGCTTGGATTCTTCGATGGTGCGGGTGTATGTCAGGCCCGGAAAGACGAGGGGGGAGAGATTGTGGGCGACGAGTTCGCGGGCCTCGGAGTCGTAGAGATCTTTGTTCTTGCGGTAGATGTCGGAGACGCTGGTGGCCATGGGGCTATCAACGTAGACACGGATCGGAGGAAGAAGGCCGTCGCGTATGAACTCGCCGATGTGGTAGACGAGATCCTGCGTGCGTCCGACGGCGAATGCGGGGATGAGGACTTTGCCGCCGGAGGCCTGCGCCTCTTTGAGGATGGCAAGCAACTCTTCGCGGGTTGCGGCCAGGGGCTTGTGGTCGCGGTCGCCGTAGGTGGATTCGAGGAGGACGACATCGCCGGGGGTGGGCGTCACGGGGTCGCGGAGGATGGGGGAGCCAACGACGCCGACATCGGCGGAGAAGTCGATGATGACCGTCCGAGAGCCATCCTGCACGGTCATTTGGACGCTGGCCGCGCCGAGAATGTGACCGGCGTCGACGAACTTGATTGTGATGCCCGGGGCGATGGTGCGGGGCTCGTCGTAGGGGAGAGCCATGAGCAGGGGCATGGTGCGCTGGACATCCTCGGTGGAGTAGAGGGGGGCCTGGCACGGCTCATCGCCGCGGCGGAGCTTGGCATTGAAACGCTCGCAGTCGTCTTCCTGGATGCGGGCCGAGTCGCTGAGGATGAGGTTGGTCAGGTCGATGGTGGGATGGGTGCAGTGAATGCGCCCGCGAAAGCCGGTGCGGGCCAGCATGGGGAGGCGGCCGCAGTGGTCGAGGTGGGCGTGCGTGAGCACGACGGCGTTGATGCTCTCGGGCGGAACGTCGGGCATGCGGCGGTTGTGCTCGTCGGCTTCGCGCTCGCCCTGGTGCATGCCCATGTCAATCATGACGCGGGCGCGGTCGGTGCTGAGGATGTAGCAGGATCCGGTGACTTCGCCCGCCGCGCCGTAGAAGCCGAGAGTGATCATGGGGTATCCGTGTGTGCCGGGGTTTGGCGGGGAAGGGCTGCCGAAACGACAGGGGGAGTGTACCGAACAAAGGCATGTGAGGGAGCAACGCGGCCGGAATGCTGAACCGAAGTAGGATCGTCGCGTATCAATGGGGCCTCTCGGGAGGGGGCGGAAACGAAAGGGCGGCGTTGGCGAGCGAAAAGACACCCCGTCGCGGAACCGGTTCGGGCCAGAAAGCCCGCGAGCCGGTGCACGGGCGGGAGGAATCGCGCGTGCGCTCGATGGCCCGGGAGAAGTTGCGGCGGATCGTCGGGGGCACACGCGCGGCGGTGCCGAAGTACACACGCGAGATCGTTGCATCGGTGCGTGAGCGGAAGCACGCGCATGTGGTCTCTGATCCGGTGGAGGGCCTGGCGGAACTTTCACGCTGCGATCTTGGCGCCTTGTGGATTGGTCATGCGACGGTGCTGCTGCGCGTCGGCGGGCTGAACGTGCTGACGGATCCGGTCTTCAGCAGGCGCATCGGCATGCGGATCGGGGGCGTGACGCTTGGGGTCGCGCGGGTCTGTCCGCCCGCGGCGGATGTCGATCATTTGCCGCCGATCGATGTGGTGATGCTCTCGCATGCGCATTTCGATCATCTGGATCGTCCGTCGCTGCGGCGGCTGGCGGCGGGCGCGGGGCGTGGGGCGACGGTGATTACGGCGCAGCACACGCGCAAGCTGATCCCGCCAGGGTTCGGCGAGATCATCGAGCTTCCGTGGAAGCAGAGGGCGAGCGTGCGGGGGTTGGAGGTTCTTGCGATCGAGCCGACGCACTGGGGGGCGCGGGCGGCGATCGACCGGCACCGGCGGTTCAACTCGTATCTGCTGGAGGGGGGCGGGAGCAGGGTGCTGTTCGCGGGCGATACGGCGCACACGCATGCGTTTGATCCGCTGGCGGCCGCGGGAGGTGTGGATCTCGCGGTGCTTGGCATTGGCGCGTACGACCCATGGATTCATGCGCACGCGACGCCGGAGGAGGTCTGGAGCATGTACACGCGGCTCTCGGGTGGAACATCGCGCGGCGTGCTGCTGCCGATGCATCATTCAACGTTTGTGCTGGGCCGGGAGCCGATGGCCGAACCGATGGTGCGGTTGAGGGCTGCGGCGGGGGCGGAGGTGGGACGACTGGTGGCGTGTGTGCCCGGGGAGGTCTGGGTTTCCGAGTGATACGTACCGCGTGGCGGAGTGGTGTCAGAGGAGCGGACCGAGGAGCTGGGCGGAGTTGTCGCGGAATGTTTTCCAGGCGGGGCGGGTGCGCCATTCGTCGAGGAAGATCTGCTTGGAGTGGGCGAGATAGTCCATCTGCAGGAAACGCAGTACGGAGGCGAAGTCGTCGTCGTAGATGAAGAGCGTGACTTCGAAGTTGAGGAAGAAGGAACGCTGGTCCATGTTGGTGGAGCCGACGAGGGCCATGTCGCGGTCCATCGTGACGGTTTTGGCGTGCAGCAGGCCGCCCTGGAAGTGGTAGACCTCAACGCCGACTTCGAGGAGATCGAGGTAGTGGGAGCGGGCCGCGGCGGCGACGAGGGGGGAATCGGAGACTTCGGGGACGATGACGACGACACGCACGCCGCGTGTGGCCGCGGCGCAGAGCGCCTGCACAAGTCCCTCATCGGGGGCGAAGTAAGGCGTGGTCATGATGATCTCCTCACGGGCGGAGTAGATCATGGTGAGGAGGGCCTGGTGGATGGCCTGGGGCGTGGGGCCTGGGCCGGAGGGAACGACCTGGACGATGCACTCGGAATCCTCGCCGGGGGTGAGGGGGGGGAGGAACTCGACGACTTTTTCGATGCTTTCATCGGCGTCGAGTTGCCAGTCGCGGAGGAAGGTCACGGCGAGGGCCTGGGCGGCGGGGCCCTGGACGCGGACGGTGGCGTCGATCCATTCGCCGGTTTTTCGCCATTTGCTGGAGCGGAAGGTGGCGTCGCAGAGGTTCTGGCTGCCGCAGTAAGCGGTGAAGCCATCGAACACGGCGATCTTGCGATGGTTGCGCAGATCGATGCGGGCGAAGAGGACGCGCCAGAGCCGTGCGGGGAGCGATTCGACGACCGCCACGCCGCCGGCACGCATGGTGCGGCAGAGATCGCTCCTGAGAAAGGTGCGGCTGCCGGCTCCGTCCACCAGCACGCGGACTTTCACGCCGCGCTGCACGGCTTGCAGCAGGGCGGCGCCGATCTTCCGACCGCCGGTGTCGTCGCACCAAATGTAAAAGAGCATGTGGATGTGGTCGGTGGCGGCGTTGATGTCCTGCTCAAGGGCGGCGAGGACGGCGGCGTTATCGCGCAGGAGGGAGAGGGAGTTGGCACGCAGAGGCGGGAGGCCGGAGACGGCGGTGCCGAACTCGGCGATCTGATCAAAGCGATCGTCGACATGCTCGGCGGTGAAGCCACGCTGGGTCAGGAGCATGAGGGCCTCGGATTCGAGGCCCTTGGTGAGTTTTTCGTACAGAGCGGCGCGTCGAAACCCGAGGCGGGTCTCGCCGATAAAGAAGTAGACGAAGAGACCGAAGATGGGGACGAAGAGGATGACGACGAGCCAGGCGAGCGAGGTGGTGACGCGGCGGCGGCGCATGACGATGTGCACCGCGAGGATGATGCGCAGGGACCAGTCGAAGATGAGGAGCCAGAGGGGATACCAGCCGGTGAGGGAGGGCATGCGGGATCCGTAGGGTGAGGTCCGGCGCTATTCACGTGAATCCTACGGGGAGCGATCGACCGGCACGCTACAGCGACTGGAACGCCTTCATGACGCGATCCTTGGCCTTCGCGTGGTCCACGATCGGCTCCGGGTAGTCGATGCGGGCGCGGGCGAGCGGGGGGAGCGTGGAGGGGTCATGGATCGCGCCTTTTTCGCCGCCTTCCAGGGAGGCAAGCTCGGGAACCCAGCGGCGGATGTAGTTGCCGGCGGGGTCGCAGGTGCGGCTCTGGCTGAAGGGGTTGAAGATTCGGAAGTAGGGCGCCGCGTCGGTGCCGGTGCTGGCGGACCACTGCCAGCCGCCGTTGTTGGAGCCGAGATCGCCGTCGATGAGATGCCGCATGAAGAAGCGCTCGCCGCGACGCCAGTCGAAGAAGAGGTCTTTCGTCAGGAACATGGCGACGATCATGCGGACGCGGTTGTGCATCCAGCCGGTGGCGGAGAGTTGACGCATGCCGGCGTCGACGATGGGAAAGCCGCTGCGGCCGGCACACCAGGCGTTGAAGTGATGCTCGTTCCAGGCCCAGGCGATCTGCTCGGTGTCGGGCTTGAAGGCGCGGCCCATGCAGACGCGCGGGAAGCCGACAATGATGTGGCGGTAGAACTCGCGCCAGGCGAGCTCGGAGATCCAGGTCGTGGCGCCGAGGTTTGGGCCTTCGAGCTTGCCGTCGTTGGCCGGGATCGCGGCGGCAATGCACTGACGTGAGGAGATCGAGCCGATTGCGAGGTATGGGGAGAGCGTGCTGGTGGAATCCAGGGCGGGTTGATCGCGCTGCAGCTTGTAGTTGCCGAGGTGGGATTTGGCGAAGGCGGCGAGGCGGGTTTGGGCATGCTTTTCGCCGGCGGGCCAGAGCGATGGGGCATCGGGAACGTGAGACAGGAAGCCCGCAATGGATTCAGGAATGGGCGATGGGGCAAGCGGGAGGGGGCTTTGTTTTCTGGGGGCGGCTACGAGGTGCACGCCGCCGCGTTCTTCGATGGTGCGGTAGAGGGAACGCTTGAAGGGTGTGAAAACGGTGTAGAAGTTGCCCTCGCCGGTGCGGACTTCGCCGGGCTCGATCAGGGTTTGATCGGTGAAGCCGAGGGCACGAAGCCCGGCTTGCTTGGCGGCGGCGGAAACAGCGGCATCGCGCCGGGTTTCGTTGAGCTCAACTTCCTTGTTCCAGTAGATAGCTTGGCAGTTCTGGCGTGATGCGAAGGAAGCGAGGGTCTTGGGGACGTCGCGGAAGGTGGGGGTGCTCTCGACGAGGAGAGGGATGTTGAGCTTGGCCAGGTCCGCGGAGAGTTCGCGCAGGTGGCGGAGGATGAAATCCACCTTGATTGCAGCCCAGTCGTGCGATCGCCATTGCTCGGGGCAGATGATGAAGAGGGCGATGAGTGCGCCGCCCGCCGCGGCGGCGTCGATCGAGGCGCGATGGAGCGCGGGGTTGTCTGAGACGCGAAGATCGGCGCGGAACCAGACGAGGATGTTCTTGGGCTCGGGCATCGAGGGGTTGTATGCTCCGAAGTCTTCGGGAAAAAGGAGCGGCGTATGCGGTGCGTGGTGCAGCGGGTGTCGGAGGCGAGCGTGGAAGTGGAGGGGGTGGTGCGCGGACGATCGCCGGGCGCCGGCCTGCTGGTGCTGGCGGGGCTGGAGGAAGCAGACACGGCGGACGATCTGCGATGGATGTCGGAGAAGCTGCCGCATCTGCGCATCTTTGCGGACGACCAGGGGAAGATGAACCGGTCGGTGGTGGATGTGTGCGGAACGATTCTGCTGGTGCCGAACTTCACGCTGGCGGGTGAGGCGGCGCGAGGGCGGCGGCCGTCGTTTGAGAACGCGATGAAGCCGGAGCGATCCGAGCAGGAGTTCGCGTCGTTTGTGGCGATGGTGCGGGCGATTTATCCGAAGGTGGAGACGGGGGTGTTTCGCACGCACATGCGGGTGTCACTGGTAAACGATGGGCCGGTGACGATCTGGCTGGATTCGAAGGCGCGATGATGTGGCATGGGCTTACCAGCCCATGTCTCGACCGCCGCGGTCGAGGGGTTTGGATTTGCGAGTTCCATTTGCCAAGGCACTTCGGGCGATGCGCCCGAAACATGGGCTGGTAAGCCCATGCCACTTACATGCCAAGATACTCTGCCGGGACTTTGCCGTGGTCGGCGCGGATGGTGGAGCGGATGCCGCCGCGGCCGCGCCAGTCGGTGATGACTTGCAGCCAGACGGGCTTCATCAGTGCGGCGAGATCGTCGCGGATACGGACGGTGACGGCCTCGTAGTAGATTCCCTCGTTGCGGAAGGACTGGAAGTAGAGTTTGAGGGATTTGAGCTCCACGCAGCCGCGTTTGCCCGCGGCGGACTTGGCCGGAGCGGGCTGAAAGCGGATGGTGACGTTGCCGAAATCCGGGTGGCCGGTGACGGGGCAGACGGAGGTGAACTCTTCGTTCACGTGCTCGATGACGAAGGGGGAATCGCTGGGCGTAGGGAACGCTTCGAGGAGCTTGGGGGAGGGCATGGTGAAGGGTATGGGTGCTGGATCGCCTGGCCTGGGTGGCCCGCTTTGGGCCCGCCACCTGGGGGCACCAGTAAATGCAACAACATCGAGCACCGCTTGATCTCGTACATCAGCGCCAACTGGGCGGCCGCCCGCTGACGGGAGTCAGTGGCGATCGTGATCCTCATCGCCGCAAGCAAGATACAGACGGGCCTACAAGTCCGAGCCGAGATTGACAAGGGCCCGTATCCGCAGGGCCGGGAGATGGCGAGAATTCGCCTTCGTCCAAGCCGCTTCTACGGCGAGTGGGACTACACCATCTCGTCAACAGAGCGCGGGGAATAATCTGTCGTCCCGCATCAGTTGCCTCCCAACATGAGCGGCCGAAGCCACAGAGCTCTCAGGAAATCTTTTTTTAACACGGCCACGCAACGGGGCGTAAATTCAACAGCTTGATCTCCGTGGTCGGCGGGGTCGCCGACGCACACCCAGCCTTCAGGATTGACATGCACAGGCCATCGGCTATCCAAGTCATTCAATCCAAAGGCTAGGCCCGTCTGTATACCCCTTGCTCCAAAATCGCTTGCAACGAGTGTGGCGAGCGAGAATGCTGGAGGCGGCAGTTCAGTTTTGTCCCATCCCTGATAGGGACAATACCCGCTTAAATAGATTACGCGATCCTCGTCGTCAACAAACAATTGCACTTCGTTCACGACAATAGATATTCCGCGTCCGCCCCGAGGCTTCACTTCTGTGTCAAAAGAATACTCTTCGCGACGATATACAAGCTGACCGCTTGGCATGCCTTGATCGCGCAGGGTGTGGAAGTTAATCATTTGGCTCCCTTGAATACCATGTCGACTACCGCCTTCGTCTTGGGGCCGATATGCCAACTCCCTCGTCCCCATCGTCTATTTCCACGCGCCTAGCACATCCCATCGCAACGCGCCGGGAATACTTGGCATGCCTGCGATTCCCGGATCAGGAATCGGCTTGCCGCCAGCCATGATCTCACGAATCGTCAGTAGGGAGCTCAGATACGGTCTATCACGATGACCAGCAACTGCCCTCGTGAGATTGAAGTCTCATCGATTTCTTTCAGTGGTTATTGCACAGCTTAGGTGACGGAGCCCAAAGCGGCTCCACCACGGCAACCGGTTCGCACCCGGAGCGGTTCACCGGCCGTAGCGCGTCAGGATTTCCAGAATCTGCGGCTGGTCGCGATTGATCTGGAGCGATCGGCGGAGATCCGTCAGGCCTTCATCTTTGGCTTTGGCATCCACGCGACCGGATTTGATCCAGTCGTTGAGCCGACAGACGCCCATGCCGTTCAGGGCCGGGAAGTAGTTCGCATCGAGGGCGAGGGCGGAGGCGAAGGCGGTTCGTGCCTCGGGATACTGGCCCATGCGGAAGCGGGCGAAGCCGAGACGCTCCTGGGCGATTGCCGAGGGATCGTTCTTGATCGCCTGCGAGAGGGCGTTGGCCATTTCCTCATAGCGGTCGAGCTTGGCGAGGGAGTCGGCGAGATTCAGGAGGAGCGGGGGGGTGAGTTGCATGAACTCCGCGGCCTGCTGGTATTCGCGGACGGCGTCGCCGTGGCGATTGAGCGCGGCGTAGATGGCGCCGAGGTTGAATCGGGCCGGTCCGTCCTGAGGATTCAACTCCACAGCGCGCTTGGCGTAGGGCATGGCCTGGGAGTTTTCGTCGAGCTGGTAGTAGGCGGTGGCGATGTTGAGGTTCGCCTTGAAGTCGTTGGGGTGGAGATTCAACGCGCGGAGATAGGCCTGGATCGCGTCCGGGAGGCGATCCAGCAGGTGCAGCATCAGGCCGTGGAAATACTGGGCATCGAAGTTCTTGGGCTCGAGCGTGGCGGCCTTGGCGTAGCGCTGCTCGGCGCGGCCGTAGTCGCCCTTCATCCGGTAGATGTCCGCCATGCCGAGATGGGCGGAGGTCATTTCCGGGTTGATCTCGATGGCGTGGGAGAACTCTTCGAGGGCTTTCTCGAGGTCGCCATCGCGGATGGCCTGCTCGGCGGCGGAGACGTAGTTCACAGCGCGCGGATCGGCAGAGCCGGGGGCGGACTTGGTGGCGGGCTTTTCGCGGTTTGCTGGTTTTGTGCCTGCGGAGTCGCACGCGCCGGTGAGGGCCGCGGCGGAGCAGAGTCCGATGATGAGTACGTGCCGAATCCTGAACATGCGTCCTCGCATCCGTAAGCCCTCGCGTACCGCCAACATCGGGTGGCGGGTGTGTACGCAGATTAGAGGGCGTGAGAATAGCCGAACTAGGGGCGACCGGTGTTGCGGGAGCGGCCTCGTGGAGAAACAGCCGGAGTTCGACCGCTTGGACTCCCCGCTTTCGGTTGCTCTATCGGCTTGGAGGAGAGGAAGCCGCACAATCTGCGCAGGTTCATGGTGTCCATGACCCCGGGGTTCTTGTCCTCTTTGGGAGTTTCAAGGATCTTGGGGATGGAGGCGAACTCGGGGCGGTTGACGACGACTTTGAAGCCGGCATCGCCAATGGTGCCCTGGCCGATGTGCTCGTGGCGGTCGAGCTTGCTGCCGGCCGCGCCTTTGGAGTCGTTCAGATGCAGGACGCGGATGGCTTTCAGGCCGACGATCTCGTCGAACTGGTTGAGGGCGGCTGTTGCGCTGGCGGTGGTGGAAAGGTCATAGCCGCCGGCGTGGGCGTGGCAGGTGTCGAAGCAGACGCCCAGGCGGGCGGGCGCGGAGGTTTCGTTGAGGATGAGGTCGCGGAGGGCGGCGATCTCCTCGAAGGGGCGGCCGAGGTTGGAGCCGCTTCCAACGGTGTTTTCAAGGCAGGAGACGACTGGGGAGCCCTTGGTGCGGGAGAAGAGTTCGCGATAGGCGAGGGCGATGCGGGCGAGGCCCTGCTCGCGGGTGGAGGTGGTGAACGCGCCGGGGTGGTGGACAAGGAAGAGGATGCCGAGGGTCTGGCAGCGTTCGATTTCGTCGGTCATGAGATCGATGGATTTGGCCCAGAGAGCGTCGTCTGGGGAGGCCAGATTAATCAGGTAGGAGGCATGAGAGACGGTGCGGCCCTGCCAGCCGAGGTCGGCGATGCGGGCGTTCCAGGATTGCACCATGCCGGGGTCGAGGGGCTTGGCCTTCCACTGCTGCTGGTTCTTGGTGAAGACCTGAACGGTGTCGAACTTGAGCCGTGCGGCTTCGTCCAGAGCGTTGACCATGGATCCGGCGATGGAGAGGTGGGAGCCGAACATGCTCAGTTGTAGGAGCGGTCGTGGCATGGGCCTTTGTGGCATGGGCTTACCAGCTATGTTTCGGGCGGTTCGGCCGAAGGGTTTCTGTTCTTCTGCGATAGAGAACCGAGGCCCTCGACCGCGGCGGTCGAGACATGGGCCGGTAGGCCCATGCCACGGGGGACTTGCTCTTGCGGGCCAGATGTGCTTTGCTATGCGCATGACAACAACACGGATGGTCATTGGTGCGGTGGTGGCGCTGCTTGCGGCGGTGTTGGGCGGGTGTTCACACGACGGTCCGTCGCGCACGAACATTGATGTGGTGTACCGATTTGAGAACCTGCGCACGCCAGTGCTGGATGCCAAGGTCAAGGCGCCGGCCGCGGGAGGGACGGACGAATGGTCGCCGGTGCGGCGAATCCTGGAGGATGCCTGCGGCAAGTCGGTGCAGGTGAATCGGTACGCGATTCGGTCTCTGGGGACAATGGAGGTGGCGACGTACGAGGCGAAGTGCGTGCTGCCGACATTCGACACGTTCAACAAGATTGAGTCTGAGCTGGAGGCGCTTGGGTCGCCGGGCGGGAAGGGGCGCGTGGAGACGTATCTGTGCCAGATGAGTGCGACGTACAAGTCGAACTTTGTACAGGCGACGGTGAATGTCACGGTGAGCGGGGCGAGCGTGGGCGGGAATCGTGTGCGGGTGTACGGCATTCCCGGTGATCCGCCGGCGGAGACGGTGGTGGGCTCGGGAGGAATCTGGACGGTGCGGCTGCCGGTGGTGCCGGACACCAAGTGGGTGTACGGCTTGAGCGAGGATCCGGGCAATCGGATTCCGACGCGGTATTTTCGGATCAATGTGACGACGCGCCAGCAGGAGCGGGTGGAAGAGCAGGAGTTCCTGAAGATGTTCCCGAAGGTGCCGCAGGGCGGGCCTTCAAAGAGTGCCGCGGAGAGCAGGCCTGCGGAGAAGGCCGCGCCGAGCGCATCGCGAGATGATCGGGCGTTTCAGGATCAGCGGAAGCGTGAAGAGGATGAGCTTCGCAAGAGGCGGGATGAGGAGGAGAAGCGGCTCAGGGATGCGCGGACACGCCCGGGGTGAGTGACTCGTTGGGGGTGAATGCCGCGGGCATGGGAGTTTTGCGAGGGAACGGTGTTGCGTTCGTCGTGCGTGCAGGGGCGTTCGGCGTGGCGGAGTGCAAAGCCACTCCACCACGGCACCTGGCGAGATAGTGGCGGCCTATCTTGGGGCATGAGTGCAACGCTTGTAAATCGTGTGGCGATTGTGACGGGGGCGAGTGCGGGGATTGGATTGGCGGTGGCGGAGGACCTTCTGGCCCACGGGGCGCGGGTCGTTCTCAATGGCCGCCGCGCCGACAAGCTGAACGCCGTCGCGGATCGTTTGAACTCCATGGGAATGGGCAGGGCGGTGGCGGTCGCGGGGGACGCGGCTGAGCAGGCCACGATCGATGGGATGTTCGGCGCGGCGATGGCGAAGTGGGGGGCGGAGGTTGATCTGGTCGTTGTGAACGCGGGGCGCGGGCTTTCCGGGTCGGTGGTGACGAGCGACCCCGGGGAGTGGGAGGAGATGATCCGCACGAATCTGTTGGGGGCGGCGCGGCTGATGCGGACGAGCGCGGAGCGGATGACGGCGGATTTGGAGAAGCGCGACGGCGGGAAGTGGCAGACGCGATGCCGGGATATTGTGGCGCTGGGATCGGTGGTGGGGCGGCACGTGTCGCCGTATTCGAGCATGTACGGCTCGACGAAGTTTGGCGTGCATGGGCTGACCGAGGGCCTGCGGCGGGAACTTTCACCGAAAGGGATTCGCGTCACACTGGTTGAGCCGGGGTTTGTGGTGAGCGAGTTCCAGGGTGTGGCGGGGTACAAGGACGAGTGGTTCCAAGGGGTGTTGGAGAAGATCGGGCCGGTGTTGCAGCCGGGGGATGTGGCGCGAACAGTGAGCTTTGTGTGCGGGCAACCGGCGTATGTGCATATGAGCGATGTCTTGATTCGGCCGACGAGGCAGGAATACCCGTAGGTCAACGAAAAACCCCGAGCTGGTGCTCGGGGCTCTTTGGGGCTGTTGCGATTTTTTCCGGCGGCTTACGCCGCTCGGCTCTGATTGATTACGGGAAGATGCCGCGGACTTTGTAGACGTTGCCGATGTTTTCGAGGGCGGCGATGTACGAGGCGGTCCGCATGTCGCAGTTGAACTTCTGACGCGCGGCGGTGGTGCGGCGGGCGGCGGCGACCATGTGGCGGTTGAGGGCCTGATCGACCTCCTCGGCGTCCCAGGTGACGCAGGACTTGTTCTGCACCCATTCGAAGTAGGAGACGGTCACGCCGCCGGCGTTGGCGAGGATGGCGGGAACGACCTCGATGCCGCGCTCGTTGAGGATGCGGTCGCCGGCGGGGGTGGTGGGGGCGTTGGCGCCCTCAACAAGGCATTTGGCCTGGATCCACTTGGCTTCCTGCTCCTTCACCATCTGCTCGAGGGCGCAGGGGATGAAGCAATCGACCTTGGTCTTGTAGAACTCCTCGGTGGTGCACTTGCTGGCCGCGGCGAATCCGCCGACGCCGCCGCTGTTCTTGGGGACGTACGCGGCGAGTGCTTCGGTGTCGATGCCGGCGTCGTTGTGGATCGCGCCGGTGTGGTCCATGACGGCGACGAGCTTGGCGCCCATCTTGCCGAGGATGCGGCCTGTCCAAGAGCCGACATTCCCATAGCCAATGAGGGAGAACTTCATGCCCTGGATCTTGATGCCGAGTTCGGGGGCGAGTTCGACGAGGGTGTCCACGAGGCCCTGGCCTGTGGCCTTCTCACGACCGAGCGAGCCGCCGTAGCCGACGGGCTTGCCGGTGATAACGGCTTCGGGCTGGTGGCCGCCCATCTCGGAGAGGAACGTGAAGGTGTCGGCGATCCAGGCCATGTGCTGGGCGTTGGAGCCGACGTCGGGGGCGGGGATGTCGTAGTCGGGGCCGATCTGGTGGGAGATGGCGGTTGTGAAGCGGCGGACGATGCGCTCCATCTCGCTCATGGAGTGCTTGCGGGGATCGACCTTGATGCCGCCCTTGCCGCCGCCGAAGGGGACGCGCACGAGGGAGGTCTTCATGGTCATCAGGAAGGCGAGGGACTTAACGTCGTCGAGATGCACGTCGTGGTGGAAGCGGAGGCCGCCCTTGTAGGGGCCGAGGGCGTTGTTGTGCTGAACGCGGTAGCCCTTGAAGAGCTTGAACGTGCCGTCGTCCATCTTCACGGGGAAGTGGACCATGATTTCGTTCTTGGGCTGCGCGAGGATGAGCTGGATCTCGTGCGGGAGCTCCATCATCTCGGCGGCCGTGAGCATGGTGTCCACGGTCTGCAGGTACAAGTTGTTCGGGTCCAGCGGGAGCCCTACCTCGTCGAACACCGGGCTCTTGAACAGCTCGCGGCGTTGGGAGTTCTTTTTCGAGTTGGGTGAGGCGACGGTGCTATTTGACATGGTGGGTTGCCCGGCTGTGTGCAGGTGCGTTGGGCCGAGGCGACGCGCGTCGGCCGATGCGATACGCTCCGGAAACGCCTGACGCGTACCGAAACGAGGGGCCTCGATGATATGCTTCTGTGCCGCTGATCTGCTATGGGCCACACGAATCAAATCCACCGCGGACGCGATGGGGATTTCATGCCGTCCCGTGAGAAATTTGGAGATGTTGGAGGCACGACTGGTGGACTCCCCGGTTCGGTCGCTCATCGTCGATCTGGAGTCTGAGGCGGGGTTGTCGTTGATTCAGCGGTTGCGCGGCGAGAGTGCGGATGAACGGACGCGGGGGATCCGGGTCGTTGCGTTCGGGCCGCATGTGGCCCTGGAAATGTTCCAGCAAGCGAAGCGGGCCGGGGCGGATGCGGTGATGGCCCGTGGGGCGTTCAGCGGGCGGTTGCCCGAGCTTCTGCGACAACTTGCGGCCGATCCCGGGGCTGGTGGGGGTGTTGGGGGTGGGGCGGAGGTGAGCGACGATCTGCATGAATGATGCAACACGGTTTTCGGGTTGCTTGCGGGGGTATTGAGGCCAACAATCGGGTCTTGGCCTTTGGGCCGGGGCCGCAGTTCTCTCGCATGTTGCGAGAGCGGCATTTCGCACCTCCAGCCGCCCCAGCGGGGCACCACTCACCAACACAATCGAGAAGTTGGGCATCGCGCGTGGGCGCGGGGCGATGAACGCCGCCGCAGGGAACCACGAGCGGGCGATGAGTGCCAGTTGGCTGGATATTTCAGGATCGGCGCACCGCGAAGATGCGGGGCGAGGTTCAAGGACAGATACGCAGAATGATCGACGAGAATCTTATTGCTTCACTGGGGATCGACGACGACGAGGCGACGGCACTGCTCACGCAGGCGTTCGGCGCGACCAAAGAGGGCGCGGGCGCGATGGACGAGCTGCTGGGCAAGCAGATCGGCTCCTTCAAGCCGGGCAGCATTCTGGAAGGTCGCGTCATCGGCTTCGCCGGGGACGACGTTGTTGTTGAGGTGGGGCTGAAGTCCGAGGGGCTGATTCCTCGTGAAGAGTTCGAGAATGCAGCTGAGCTCAAGGTGGGCGACAAGGTGCAGGTGCTCTTCGAGCGCATCGACACCGAGACGGGCCTGATCGAGCTGAGCAAGCGCAAGGCCGACCGGATGCTCAACTGGCAGCGGCTGGTTGACACGACCCGCGAGGGCGATGTGGTCGAAGGGCGCGTGATGCGCAAGATCAAGGGCGGGCTGCTGGTGGACATCGGCGTGCCGGTGTTCCTCCCGGCGTCGCAGGTGGATGTGCGTCGTCCCGGCGAGATCGGCGAGTACATCGGGCGGGACATCCGCGCCAGCGTGCTGAAGATCGATACCGAGCGGCGGAACATCGTGATCTCTCGCCGCAAGCTCATCGAAGAGGAGCGCGAGACCGCGAAGAAGCGACTGATGGACACGCTCAAGGAGGGCATGATCGTCACCGGCGAGGTGAAGAACATCGCCGACTTCGGCGCGTTCGTGGACCTGGGCGGAATCGACGGACTGCTGCATATCACGGATATGTCCTGGGGCCGGATCAACCACCCCTCCGACATGCTCAAGATGGGCCAGAAGGTCGAGGTCAAGGTGCTCGGCATCGACCGCGAGAAGGAAAAGATCGCGCTGGGCCTCAAGCAGAAGGAAACGTCTCCCTGGGAGGAGATCGAGAAGAAGTACCCCGTCGGCTCTCGCGTCAAGGGCGAGGTCGTCAACATCATGTCGTACGGCGCGTTCGTGCGTCTGGAGCCGGGGATCGAGGGCCTGGTCCACATCTCCGAGATGTCGTGGACGCGGCGCGTCAATCACCCGAGCGAGGTCGTGCAGCCGGGCAACCCCGTCGAGGTGGTTGTGCTGGACATCAACAAGGAGAAGCTCGAGATCTCCCTGGGCATGAAGCAGACGGAAGTGAACCCCTGGGAGCTGGTGGGCGAGAAGTATCCCCCCGGCACCGTCATCGAGGGCACGGTTCGCAATCTGGCCAACTACGGCGCGTTCGTGGAGATCGAGCCCGGGATCGACGGCCTTCTGCACGTCTCGGACGTGTCGTGGACGAAGAAGATCACGCACCCCAACGAGGTCTTCAAGAAGGGCGACAAGGTCCGCTGCGTCGTTCTGGATGTCGATCGCGAGAAGCAGCGCGTCGCGCTGGGCCTCAAGCAGCTCACCGAGGATCCGTGGCTGCACGCGATTCCCGATGCGTACAAGCCCGGCATGGTTGTGCGCGGCAAGGTCACGAAGATCACCAACTTCGGCGTCTTCGTCTAGCTGGAAGCCGAGCTCGAAGGCCTGCTCCACATCTCCGAACTGGCCGACCACAAGGTCGAGAACCCGCAGGACGTGGTCAAGCCGAACGACGAGGTGGATGTCAAGATCCTCCGCGTCGACATCGAGGATCGCAAGATCGGCCTCTCGCTCAAGCGTGCCCAGTGGGGCGACACCGCGGGCGCCGATCGCAGCGGCGAGCCGGTGGAAGAGGATCGTCCGGGCAAATCCAAGACGCCGAAGCGCGGCGGCATGGACGACCACGGCGCGATGGGCACCGACAAGATCGTGCTCGGCAGCTAAGCACGATTCCAGTATGAGTTCATTGAACCCCTCGCCCGTGCGAGGGGTTTTTCTTTGTGGCGTGGGCCTTTTGGACCAGGTTGGGGCGGCTTCGGGCCGCAGAGGTTTGCGACGCGGGTGAGGAGAAGTACGGCCCTCGGGCGAGGCGCCCGAGACATGGGCTGGTAAGCCCATGCCACGTGCAAAAACGAAAACCCCTCGCGGGGCGAGGGGCATTCGTGGGTGTGTCTGTCTGCAAGAAGAGCAGGAGACGTGTGTGCTTGGGAGTCCCACCCTACCGTTGCCGGTGAGAGCGGGGGCTTGGTTTTCAGCAGAGGGCCAGGAACGAGAGCGCCGTCAGGATGAACAGTTTCCTGTGGTGGTCTGACATGATGACGAGGGTGGTGACCATGGGCGAATCTCCGGATGTCTGCCGGAAATCCATTTCAACGGCTGTGCCAGAGCGGCGTCCATGCTCGCGATCCGCTATCCCAACCCCATTCCCGACGCGCCACGCGGGGTGCGCGTCCCATAGCGGACTGAAACCAGTTTACCGCGCCGATGGCGCGTTGCACGAATCCACCGCGATCCGTTGTGGAAAAACCACATGGGGGCTCCTCGAAACAGGGCATGGGGCGAAGGAGCGGCGCATGCGGGGCGATATTCTCGGACGTGGCGTTTGCCGGGCGTTTGCGGCGATGGTGGTGCTGCTCGTCGTGGCGATCTGCGGGTCGATGTCGAACGCGCAGACGCCCTCCCCAGACGACACACTCCGCGCATTCCACATTGCCGAGCAGCACATTCGGGACTGGTCCGTTCCGAGCGAGGCCGGCGCGGCGGACGCACAATCGGGCGCACCGAAAGCCGTCGGCGCATGCATCACACTCAAACTCCGCGGCGAGGTGATCGGGCGCGGCACGGCGTGGAGCGAATCCATCGCGGGGCCGGAAGCGTTCTCCTCGCGCGTGCTTGCGCTGGCGATACGGGGTGCGATGCAGCAGGCCGAGCCGAAGCTGGGCGTGGCCAACGATGCGATGCGCGATCAGGCGATCAAACTCGTGACGCCGGACATACTGATCAGCGTGGAGCTTGCCGGGCCGCTGAGCGCGGCGGAGTTTGATACGTGGGAGGAGGCGGAAACGTCGCTTCGCCCGGGGCTGGATGGGGTGGCGGTGCGCATCGCCGCGGGTAAGCAAGGCGGAGCGCCTGGGCCGCTGCATGCGATCTTTCCCTCGCAGATGATGCTCTCGAACATGCTGCCGCACCGGGCCATGGGGGCGACGACGGCGGCCGCGCTGGGGGATGGTGGCGGGGCGGGCGCGCTCGACGATCCGAAGAAGCTGCGGAGCGTGAGCGGGGTGCGGATGTATCGGTTTCGGGTGGGGCAGGTGGCGCAATCGAGCGATTCGGGGCCGCCCAACCTGCTCTATCGCGGGCAGCGGTTGCTCGCTGCGAGCGAGCCCTTGACGCTTGTACAGATGCAGGGCATCCTGCGCCGGGCGGCCACGGGTATGGCCAATCATCTGACGGCCAGGGCGAAGACCTGGGTCGCGCCGCGGTCGGCCGATCCTAAACTCTCATATCCAGAGGGAGACGCCCGGACCAAGCCGTTTCCTGCGCCGCGGTTTGCGAGAGCGGTTTCACAGCAGGGGCCTGACGAGTGGGCGGACGATGTTGAACACGCGATCGTTCTGCTCGCGCTGCGCCGATTCGACGAGTACCGCGGCACGGCGGAGTTCAAGCCGTTCATCGACAAGACGCTCGTTGGGATGTACCTTCGCCACCCTGACAACTCGGACTACAGCCCGCAGGACGTGCCGATCATGGTGGAGATCGAGTTCATGGCGATCGGCACGACACCCGCGGGGGTGGGATTCCGCGCGATGTACCTGGCCAAGCATCCCGTGATGGACTCGGGACAGGCGGGCATCCAAGACGTTCGGAACGCAGAGATGACCTCGCAGCAGATGGAGGACTGCGTGCTGCCGGTGTTCGCGTCGATGAAGGAAGGGACGCTCGTCTCCGCTATGCCGTCGCTGGGATGGGGAGCGTTGGAGGTTGCGTCCGCACGCGCACATGAGCGGCAGATTAAGCAGAAAATGGGCGACATGGGCGTGAAGTTTCGGCCTGTCCCGAAAGAGAGCGATGACATCCCCGCCTCGATCGCGCTGCGGCGGATGCGTGACCAGTGCTGGTCGCATCAACTCTCGATCACGAGCGTGGGCGAGGACGCGATGGACATGGCCGGGGGCATTGTGTTTACGGGCGGGCTCGGAGATGGCAAGTCGGGCGGGAATCCGTACCCCACGTGGCAGTGCGCACGTCCACTCGCGTTCATAGCCACGATGCTTCGTGATCCACGTCTAACTGAGCCGAAGGATCGCACATTGCAAATCGTCAACCTGATGCAAGCGATGCGTTTCCTGCGGCAGTTGCAGGTGGATGAGGCGTCGGCGTGGATGTATCCGGATCCGAAGCTGGCGATCGGGGGGATTCGTGCCTCCACGTGGGACAACTCGCTTCCGGTGGATGCCACGAGCATGACGCTGCTCTGTGTTGTGGAGATGCTCAAGTCGCTTGATGAACTGGCCAAGGCGCCGGCGGCGGTGGAAGGCGTGGAGGCCGCGCCGGGGCTCGGCGGGAGCGGCAAAAAGTAGCATTCGGCGGCGGCGGAAAAATCGCAAAAAACACCGAGGAATTGGGCCTGTTTTTTAGCTGTGGAAAGGTGAAATTTCACCCCGGTTCTGCTATAATAAAACGGTCCAGAATCGCGTCCTGAAAGGAGCGGTTTGGGGCTTAGGTCGGGGCTCGAAGCAGAGCCCGATTCCATGGCCGCGCGAGGCGTTTTTCGCCTTGCATGGTGCAAGAACTTGGTCATTCCCTGGCCCCTTGGCCGGAGGTTCGCACGGATGCCGGATACCGAGAAGACGCCGCAGAAGTCGACGAATACAGCAGCCAATGGGCATGGAACCGGCGCGAGCGGTACGGCGGAGGGCGGTCCAAACCCCGCCAAGCCGGTGGAAGTGAGTTCCGCGAAGGCGGCTCCGGCCGCGGCTGAGATTGCAAATGCGACGCCCCCTGCGGCCTCCAGCGGCGGCGCGAACGTGCCCCCGGGCGATGGCAGTCCGCCCGGCGGCTCGGGTGGCAGTGGGGGCGCCGGCGGCCCTGGTGATCATGGCGGCGGGCACATCACGGATATCCAGATCGAGCGCGAGCTTCAGGATTCGTACCTGACGTACGCGATGAGCACGATTATGGACCGGGCCCTGCCCGATGTTCGCGATGGGCTGAAGCCATCGCAGCGGCGCATTCTGGTCGCGATGAATGATCTGAATCTGCGGCCCGGCAAGAAGCATCTGAAGTGCGCCAAGATCGCGGGCGACACGTCGGGAAACTACCATCCGCACGGCGAGGGCGTGATCTATCCCACGCTTGTGAACATGGGCCAGAACTGGCGCATGCGTTCGACGTTGATTGATCCGCAGGGCAACTTCGGTTCGATCGCGCCGGACCCGCCCGCGGCCATGCGATACACCGAAGCCCGCATGACCTACGCCGCCGTGGACATGCTGGATGATCTCAAGCTCGGGACAGTTGACTTTCAACCGAACTACGACGATCGGCTGACCGAGCCGACGGTTCTGCCCGCAAAGTTCCCGAATCTGATGGTGAACGGCGGCGTGGGAATCGCGGTCGGGATGGCGACATCGCTGGCCCCGCACAATCCGGTTGAGATCTTTGACGGCATTATCCGCGTGCTGGAGAAGCCGGATCTTTCGCTTGGCGAACTGATGACGGATGTGCTTGAGGGCGAGAAGGTGATCCGGCGCGGCATCAAGGGGCCGGATTTCCCCACGGGCGGCGTGATCCTTGGTCGCGGCGGGATCGTGGAGGCGTACTCCACGGGGCGCGGGCGCGTGACGCTGCGCGGGCGCGTTCGGGTGGAGCCGATCGAGGGCTCGAAGGACCGCCAGCAGATCGTGGTTGAGCAGATTCCGTACAACCTCGGGCTTCGCACGTTTATCGAGAACATCAGCGAGGCGATCGAGAACGAGAAGATCACGGATATTTCCGATGCCCGCGATGAGTCGAGCGCGAAGAGTCCGGTGCGGATTGTCATCGAGCTCAAGCGAGGCGCGGATGCGGGCGTGGTGGAGAACCAGCTCTATCAGTTCACGCCGTTGCAGCAGACGTTCAGCATCCACAACATCGCGCTGGTGAATCGCCAGCCGCGGACGTTGAGCTTGCTGGAGATGATCCGGTACTACATTGAGCACCGGACGGTGGTGATTCGCCGGCGGACGACCTTCCTGCTCAACGAGGCCAAGCAGCGGGCCCACAAGCTGGAGGGGATGATCTACGCGGTCTGCGATATTGATCAGGTTGTGAAGTTGATTCGTTCCAGCAGCACGCGGGCCGAGGCCCTGGACCGATTGGTGGCCCACAAGTTCCGCATCGCCAACTCGCCGTTTGTGGACATGCTGCCCGAGCGCATGGCGCAGATGGTGAAGCGATCGCCGGACGGCGTGATGCTCTCCCGCACGCAGGCCGAGACGATCTGCGACATGCGGCTGAGCCAGCTTGTGGGGCTGGAGATCGAGCGGCTGGTGCAGAACTATCGGGAGATCGTGGCCCAGATTGAGGACTACGAGGACATTCTGGCCAAGCCCGAGCGTGTTCGCGCCATCATCAAGCAGGATTGCGAAGAGATGCGGGCACGCTATGTGACGACGAAGGTCGTGATCATGGGCGGGCCGACGTCGGACAGCAAGCGGTTCCTCGGCGACCGCGTGACGGAGATTCAGGATGGCGGGGATGGCTCGGCGATTGATATCGGCGCGCTGATCCAGGTTGAGGACATGGCCGTCACTATCTCCAATCAGGGCTACGCCAAGCGGGTCGTGCTGAGCACGTATCGCCAGCAGGGGCGCGGCGGCAAGGGGATCATCGGCGGCACGACCAAGGACGAGGACTTCATCGAGCATATGTTCGTGGCCTCAACGCACGACGATCTGCTTTGCTTTACCAACACAGGCCGGTGCTTCAAGATCAAGGTGTATGAGCTTCCCGAGCTGCCGCGCACGAGCAAGGGGCGGCCGATCATCAACCTGATCGAACTGAAAGAGGGCGAAAAGGTTCGGGCCTTCCAGGCGATCAAGGATTTCGAGCAGTCCAGCCATTTCCTGACATTTGTCAGCAAACAGGGCATCGTGAAGCGCACGCCGCTGAAGGACTATCGCAACGTGAACAAGAGCGGCCTGATCGCCGTCGGCCTGAAGGAGGGCGACGAGATTCTGGATGTGCTGGAGACGACCGGCGACGACGATGTGCTTCTGGCCACTGCGGGCGGCATGGCGATTCGTTTCGACGAGGCCGATGCCCGCGTGATGGGTCGTCCGGCGTCGGGCGTGAAGGGGATCGAGCTGAACGAGGGCGATGCGGTGATCGGTGTTGTGCGCGTGCCCATGAGGCGCAATGCGGACGAGACGACGACCACCATCGACCCCTCGCTCACGCTCCTGACCATCAGCGAGAACGGCTACGGAAAGCGTTCCCCGATCGACGAGTACCGCGTGGCGCCCGAGACCGGGCCGATGCGATCGCAGAGCCGCGGCGGAAAGGGGCGTATGGATATCGACGCCTCCGAACGCAACGGCAAGTCGGTGGCCGCGATCGGTGTCATGGCGACGGATGACGTTGTCGTGACGACCAAGAGCGGTATGACTGTGCGTATGCCCACGGGCGAGATTCGTGAGACGGGCCGCGGGGCCCAAGGTGTTCGTGTCACCAAGCTTGATGAGGGCGACAAGGTGGTCGCCGCGGCACGAGTTGCATCCGAAGATTGATTGGTTCTTCACACTGTTACGCCTCCACGCCCTTTTTCTCCTTTCTGGCTTCCCCCTATGCCCACCGAATGGTCCGAAGGCATCCTCCTGTGCGACTTGGCCGACGAGCCCGAGCTTTCGGAGGAGTTCTCCGCGCTCTTCTCGCAGTTGAAGAAGTCGCCCGTGGAGAAGACGCCGCACATCGTGCTGAACTTCGGGGGCGTGAGCTACCTGAACTCCTCGCAAATCGCCCAGCTTCTGCGATTGCGGAAACGGGTGACCGAGGGGAGGAAGCAACTGGTGCTGGCGGCGATGAGCGACGATGTGTGGTCGGTCATGCTTATGACGGGGCTGGACAAGGTTTTTCAGTATGCTCCGGACACGATGACGGCCTTGGCCCGCGTGCAGCTTGATGGGGCGGATGGGCGATCCGGTTCGTGATCGCGACAACGCATCCCGCGGCGAGCCGTGCCGGTACCATCCGGCCGTGAACGCACATTCGACCATGCCGACGACGGGGAGCCATGCGCCGAGCAACGGCGGGGCTGAGGCGATCGCGCGGCTTGTCGGGGTTCGCAAGACGTACTACAAACCGGATGGCTCCGTGCTGGTGGAGGCCGTGGGGCGCGGCGACAAGGGGCTGGATCTCTCCATCCCGCGCGGCGAGTATGTCGCGATCATGGGGGCCTCGGGCTCGGGCAAGAGCACGCTGATGAACATTCTCGGGTGCCTGGACAAGCCGACGGCCGGGCAGTATCTGGTGGACGGCAAGGACGTGGCGCAGATGGATGACGCGGAGCTCTCGAAGTTTCGCGGGCGCACGATCGGATTTGTGTTTCAGGCGTTCAACCTGATTCCGCAGGAGACGATCGTGGACAACGTCGCCACGCCGCTGTTTTATCAGGGGCTGGGGACGCACGAGCGCCGGGCGCGGGCCGTGGCGTCGCTCACGCTCGTGGGATTGGGGGATCGGCTCGGGCACCGGCCGCGCGAGCTTTCGGGTGGGCAGCAGCAGCGCGTGGCGATCGCCCGCGCGCTGGTGACGGACCCGAGCGTGCTGATGGCCGACGAGCCGACGGGCAATCTGGACTCGGCCACGGGGGAGTCGATCCTGCAACTGATCGAGGAGCTGCACGGGCGCGGGATGACGATCGTCATGGTGACGCACGACGACCGCATTTCCAAGCGGTGTCAGCGGATCGTGCGATTGAAGGATGGGATGCTGGAGACGGACACGCGGGTGCGGTGAGCCGTTTGTACTCGGCCACCTGCGGTCAGGGCAAGGCGGCGTTGCGGACGCAAAGCCGTCCGCCACGGCACCCGATGCACTCTGTGATACGAGTTCGAAACAAAGAGCGTGCGTGCATCCGCGGGATTCGCTCGCGGACTCGCTCATCCCGGGCGTGTGAATTAAACAGGAGTCGTATGATTGGATTCACGCGTGCGTGTCGGCGTGGAACTCGGCGGCCAGGCCGTTGAGCTTCGGAGTCGCCGGGCCCGTTCGCATAGCCAGAACGGTTAAGTCATCGTCCTGGTGCAGCGAGCCGGATTGCGAATCGATGTCCTGCGAAAGACGCATGACCGCCGTGTTCAGGTCGGCGAGCGACTCGCCGCGGCGCATGTTGGCCAGATGCGTGTAGTGCGGCGGGGCGGGACGGGCGGGCAGATCGGACGCGGCCGTATTCTTCGAGGAGAATGCGCACTCGATGCCGTCGGAGTGCAGCACGAGCAGTTCATCGGGCTCTAGGCGGATCGTCACCTGCTCGTATTCGTAGTCGGCCACGACGCCCAGCAGCATGCCGGAAACCTCGACGGGTCGCACGCCGTTGGGGCCGATGCGCAGGGGCGGGGGATGTCCGGCGCAGGCCATGGTGATGAGACCGGTGCGGGTGTTGACGATGCCGCAGATCGCGGTGGCGAAGCGTGCCGGCCCGGCCATGCACTCCTGCAGGCCGTTGTTGAGGCGTGTGAGTGCCTCGCCGGGTGAGACGAGGCGGTAGCCGTTGCCCACGATCTCCTTGCGCGGCAGCGAGCCGGTGAGATAGAGGGTCATGAGCGCGGCGGGGACGCCGTGACCCATGGCGTCGGCGAGGAAGAAGCCGACGTGGTGCTCGTCGAGGCGGGTGACGTCGTAGGTATCGCCCGAGACAAATCCCGCGGGGCGGAAGAGCACGGAGGCCTCGAATCCCGGCACGTTGGGCATGTGCTTGGGCATGAAGTCCCGCTGCACGCGGGCGGCGAGCAGGAGCTCCTGGTGCAGCCGCTCGATCTCGGCGTTGGATTCGCCTTGGAAGCTCTGGGCCAGTTGCAGATTCTGCTCCATGGAGCGCACGGCGGTCTGGCGTGCGGCCAAGGCGTAGAGCATGGCCGCGCTGGAGGCGGGGGGGGCGTCCATTTGCTGCACGATCACCGCACCGGGATTGAAGTTATCCATCCGGGTGCATGCGCCGGTCACGAGCATGAGGGCGGGGATCATCGCCTGCTGCAGCGCATCGAGGACGTGGCAGGCGGTGGATTCGTCGAGTGGGGGGGTGAGGGCGAGGACGGCGGCGTCCCAGCGCGTGTGGGCCTTGCCCTGCTCCACGGCTCGGAGAATGTCCTGCGGGGCAACGGGTTCGAGTTTTGGGAGGGGGAGCCCGTGGGGCCAGGCGCGCACCAACGGTTCCCACCAATGGCCGGGCTCTTCCAGCGGCGAAGCGTCCGTGATGAGTGCGATGCAGTGTGTTCGCATGGGGCCGCGCCGGGGTCGTGGCATGGGATGATTGGCCCATGCGTGGTCACGGGGCAGGAGGGCGCAGAGTTTCCGGACCCTTCTGGTCGCGGCTGTGCCCGCCGATACCCGGACTCGCCCAGCATCGGACTACTTGGCGACCTGCTTGAGGCCGTCGGCGTCCAGTTCCACCTTATCCCCCTCTTTCACGCCCAGTTTGGCGATCGTTCCGGGCTTCACTTCGATCACGAAGGTGCAGGGGAATCGGCTCGTGTAGATCTTCTTGAGGCGGCTTTCGTACTTTACGTCGCCCTCGCGGCGCTTGGTATCGGTGACGGTGTTCAGGTCCGAATCTCCTGCGACGCCTTCGTCCTCGGCGCGCGGGGGCTCTGCTTTCATTGTGTACGTCGTGAGCACCCGGCCTGCGCCGTCGAGATAAAGGATGTCGATGTCGATCGGGCAGTCCCGCATCACGAACGTCATGACTGATCCACGCTGGGAGCGCGTGAAGGTGAAGATCATTCCGCCGTCCTCTGCGATGCTCGTGCGTCCGCCGAGGCCCTTCATCCTCACCGCGTCATCGCCGGCGACTTCGAGCGTGAACTTTTTTCCCGCCATGGTGACGACGGTCGTGCCGCCGGAGACTATGGGCGCAGGGGGAGGGGTACACCCGTGCAGGGCGTTGGAGAGCAGGAGCAGAGCAGTCCAGACCATCCACATCATTGGGGCACGCGTTGCGACAGGAGCCATTCGTCGTCCTCTGGGGTGAACACAATCGGTTTGCGGGACATGGTAGCCGGATCGAAGCGATCCCTGAACGCTTCGGGGGACATGGGCTTGCGAGGCGTACCGGGTATGGACCAAAACGCGATGAGTCCCACGACGGCGTCCCGGGGGACGCCCTTCTCGCGGTACGTTTCCACGCGGGTGTCGCCGTGTCGCTTGGCGAGGCGCCTTCCATCCGCGCCGACGACCAGCGGAAGGTGCCAGTATTCCGGGGTGGGGTCCGGGCTGTGCGGCTCCACATATTGCAGCGCTCGGTACAGCAGGATCTGCCTCGCCGCGGATTCGAGCAGGTCGTCGCCCCGAATCACGCGATTCACTCCCTGCCGATGGTCGTCCACGACGACGGCAAGCTGATAGCTCGGCTGATCGCGCTTAGTCCAGAGGATGAAGTCGCCGACGCTCTCGCTCGGATCGAACGCACTGGGGCCGGTGAAGTGATCGTCGAACTCCACCACGCCCGATGGACAGAGGAACCGCCAGTTGGCTCCCTCACCTTTTCCCGAGAGCGCATCGCGCTGCACGATGTCGAAGGCCAGGGATGCACCCGCGAGACCGGGGCGCAGTAGAGAGGGAAACGCGACCTCGTGGGATCCTTCCTGTGGTGCGCTGGCGGCCTGTTCGATCTGGGCGCGGCTGAGCTGGCACGGATACGCCAGCCCGCGCTCGGCCAGCGAGCGGATCGCCTCGCGGTAGGGCTCCAGATCGTTCGACTGCACGAGGAGATTCTCTCGCGGGCCGACGATCGGCGCATCCCAGTTCATTCCCAACCACTCGAGCGTGTCGACGAGCGACTCCATTGCGCCGGCCTTGACGCGCGGCGTGTCCAGGTCCTCAATCCGCAGAATGATCCGCCAGCCGCGCTGGCGGGCCATGGCCCATGTGATGAAGAACGTCCGGGCGTTGCCGAGGTGCAGCGCACCGGTGGGGGATGGGGCTAAACGTGTAACGCCCGATGGCGGCCGGTTCCCCAAGGGGGAATGGCTGTCGGTTGTGGCTGCCGCCGGTGTCGAACTAGGAGGATTCTCGCCCATCGATTGACCCACGATACACTCCGCCCTGTGTTTGGGCCGCCGCAGCCCGAGGAGCGTCCGCAGATGGACAAAATGAACGCCGAGCAAGTCCAAACCGCCATGATGGCCGCGCCGGACTGGGCCGAGACCGGCGGCCAGATCCACCGAACATTCCAGTTCAAGGACTTCGTCGAGGCGATGAAGTTCGTGAACAAGGTGGCGGAGCAGGCCGAGGCGGACCAGCACCATCCGGATGTGCTGATCCGCTGGAACAAGGTCACGCTGACGCTCAGCACGCACGATGCGGCGGGCATCACCGCCAAGGACTTCGCGTTGGCGAGCAAATCCGATGCGTTCGCCAAGCTGTTTGCGCCGGCCGCGCCCCCAGCGAAGGGAACGAAGAAGACGAAGAAGTAGGGCACACGATGGCGATCCGACCGGGCAGTTTGTTGGGCGCGGCCGCAAGGCGACTGGGCCTGGGCAGGCGCAGGCAGGTAGTGGTGCAGCTTGGCCGGGACGGCGAGCCGCTGCTCCCGCCGCGTGAGCTGGATTTCTTTCCGAAGGAACAGCCAGCGCCGGGTCAGATTCGGTGGGCGTTGCCGAAGCACATGGAATTGGATTCGCGCCGGTGGGTGCAAACGCTGGCGCGGCTGTATCAGCACCCTTTGAGCTATCCATTCAGCATCTCGCCGGAGGCGGGGATGCTGCTGAACGCGGTCGTGCTCAACGCACGGCCCCGCGTGGCCATTGAGATCGGTTCGAATATCGGCGTGAGTGCGCTGTGGATGGCCGGCGCTCTGCACGATGCCGGAGCGGGGGCGCTCTTCTGCTTTGACGACTTTCAACCGATAAAGCGTCTGGGAAAACTGGCCGCGGATCAGCCACCGGATCGCGAACGGTTCCTGCGCGATGGGCTTGCCGAGGCCGGGGTTGCAGAGCGTGTTGAGGTGTTTCCTGGTCGGAGCGATCTGGAGGTCGGCCGGGCGGCCCAGCGAATGATCGCAGCGGGCGGGGCGGGCGGGCGCGACCGGAGTTCGGGCGTCCAACTCGCCTTCATCGACGGCGACCATAATCCCGAGGGCGTTCTGCGTGATTTCCGGGCCGTGGAACCGTTGCTGGATACGGGCGGCCTGGTTGTTTTTCACGACACGTTCCCGTGGATGTGCTCATGGGATGGGCCCAGGCGGCTGCTGAATACCCTGCACCAGCATGCCGCCGGGACATACCAGTCGATCGATCTGTACCTTGCCCCGGTGAACTACGGGCTGGCCATTCTGCGCCGGATCGGCTGAAAATAGGCCCTTGGTGCACGGGCGCGATATGCTCTGCACCGCGGTTCTGGAGCACCCCACCATGTCGACCGGCCCAGTTCACTACGCGACACTCTGCAAGCAACTTGCCGAGGTCGCCACCGTCTCATCGATCTCCTCCCTGCTCAACTGGGATCAGGAGACGTACATGCCCCCCGCCGGCGCGGCCCAGCGGGCCGAGCAGGTCGGGTTTATCTCCGCGCTCGCGCACGAGCGAGCGACGAGCCCGCGGATCGGCGAGTTGATCGTCGCTTGCGAGCGAGATTCTGCGCTGAACGCTGTTTCCACGAGCCCCGAGGCCCGCAACATCCGCGAGATGCGCCGGGACTTCGATCACGCGACGAAGATTCCCACCGAGTTGGTGGCCGAGCTTGCCAGAGTCGGCTCGCAGGCGCAGGAAGTTTGGAAGCAGGCGAGAGAGAAGAGCGACTTCGCGATGTTCCAGCCGTGGCTGGAGAAAATGATCGGGCTCACACGGCGCAAGGCCGAGTGTCTGAGTGGGGGGGGTGTGCCCGCCGGGGGCGAGCTGTACGATGCGCTACTGGATATTTACGAGCCGGGCGCGACGGCGGCGCAGATTGAGGGCGTTTTTACGCCGCTGGCCGAACGACTGAGCACGCTTCTCAAGGAACTCCATGCCGCCGGGAAGGCGCCGTCGAACGCGCCGCTGAAGGTTCCCATCGAGGCCGCACGCCAGCACGAGATCGGCCAGTTTGTGCTCCAGTCCATGGGGTTTGATTTCAACGCCGGTCGGCTGGACACCACCGCCCATCCGTTCTGCTCCGGTATTTCCGCGGGTGATACGCGATTGACCACGCGATATCGCGAGCAGAGCTGGAGCGATGCCCTGTATGGCACGATGCACGAGGGCGGGCATGGGCTGTACGAGCAGGGCCTTCCTAAGAACAACGGCGTGTACGGCACGCCGTTGGCAAACGATATTTCGCTGGGCATTCATGAGAGCCAGAGCCGTATGTGGGAGAACTTCGTCGGGCGCAGCCGCGAGTTCTGGCAGTGGCTCCTGCCGCACGCCAAGAAGATGGCTGGGGGTTCGCTGGATCCATTCTCCGCGGAACAGCTTTATGCCGCGGCGAACACGGCCACGCCATCGCTGATCCGCGTGGAGGCGGACGAGGCGACGTACAACCTGCACGTGCTGATTCGGTTCCGCATCGAGCGGGCATTGCTTGCCGGAACGCTGAAGGTCGCGGATGTTCCCGGGGAGTGGAACGCTTCGTATAAGAAGTATCTCGGCGTGGATGTTCCCGACCACAAGCGCGGTTGCCTTCAGGATGTTCACTGGTCGTTTGGCCTTATCGGCTACTTCCCGACGTACACGCTGGGCAACCTCTACTGCGCTCAGTTCTGGGAGACGATTCAGAAGCAGATTCCGGACTTGCACGCCCAGATGGCCCGCGGTGAGTTCGGCAATCTCCGGCGATGGCTGAACACGAACATCCACGCCCATGGCAAGCGGTACCGCGCCGGTGAGCTCTGTCAGATGCTGACGGGCAAGCCGCTCTCGGCCGATCCGCTGCTGCGGCATCTTGAGGGCAAGCTGCGGCCGCTGTACAAGTAAGCGTCGAGGGATCGAGGCATCTGCGATACGAAGGAAGAAGATCAAGAGAAGAAAAAGACCCCGGGCCAATGGCTCGGGGTCTCTGGTTTGATGCTTTCTGATTCGACGGCTGCTTATCTCGATTCGATCTCCGGCTTGAACTCCACGAGTCCCTGGCTGCCGATGGCAAAGCCGTGGATCTTCACGCCCTTGCTCACGCGGTAGATGAGCACGAGCTGCTGGTCCGGCTGGCTGCGCGTCATCACGGGCATGTTCTGGTCGGTCGTGCTCTTGAGGGGCGACTGGGGGCTGAAGTAGAGCCACGTTTCCAGGCCGCCCTTGAAGGCGTATCCCATGGGCTGATACTGCCCGCCCTGGGCATCCACGATCACGGGCACGGCGGATCGGTCGTACCCGGCGGCAACATCGGAGAGGAAGCCGAACTGCTTGTTGCGACCGTCGACGGTGACCTGAACGATGACGGTGTCCTCGGTGACGGCGAGCTTGCGCACCTGGAGCTTGGGATCAACGCCGAACTGGCCGAGATCCTTCTGCACGAAGCGGCTGAGCGTTCCGCCGCTGATGGAGTTGGTGTCGTCCGGCTCGAGCCCCTTCATCTGGTCCTTCTGCAGCATGATCCCGAAGGGGATCGTGTTGCGGATCACGATGGTGGTGTCGCTCATGTTGTTTTGATCGCCCTTCATCTTGACGGCGCGAGACCAGTCGATGGCCGCGCCGGCCTTGGTGGGGGCGATGGCGCCGGAGCGAATGGCATCATCACGTGCAGACTGAGTGTTGTACGTGAACATGACGGGCATCGCCGAGACGTCGCACCGCACGCCCTTGACGTACAGGGCGATCGGCTTGGCACCCTTGGGTGTGGCGAACTCAAAGACCATCGGGGCATCGTCCCGCCCGCCGACGGAGGAGATGAACACACCCTGCGCGTTGTACCGCCAGCGGCCGAGGTTAGGTTTGTCACCCGTCGCCTGCGAGATGACGCTCAGGGGCATGATGCTGGTGGTGGAGAACGGATCGTTCGGATCCTTCTGGACAACCAGCCGCATCTGTCCTGCGCCAACCACGATGCGTCCGGACTGCTCTTTGGCGCCGGACTTGAAACGGACCACAAACTCTTCGAGGTACGACGAGCCGGGGCTCGCGGCGGTGCCATTGGCGTACTCGAATGTCTCCTTGCGTCCCGGCTCGAACGAGTCGCCGAACAGCGCGTTGGGTTCCTTCTCGGAGAAGAACTGGTGGCGGGCGATGACTTCGAACGCGTCGGGAGCAATGGTGGATTTGGCCTTGCCCTCCTCGAAGTTCACACGCAGGAGCCAGCCCTCATCGGCGAGCTCCGGGTGCAGGCGTCCGAGCGAGTTCGGGCGGTTCTCCGCGTCGCTGGATGTGGGCACGAGGGTGCCGTTGGAGAGCGTGCCATAAAACCAGGCCGTGAGCTTGTCGGCGGGGAAGAGGAGATTGTCCTTGCGAGAGAGCGACCCGCCGGCGGTGGAGTACTGCATCGGTTTGTAGCCGAGCAACTCGGTGTCGCCGCGGATGAAGGCCGTGCCGAGCACGAGCACGCCGGCGGTGATCGTTCCGGAGACCAGGCCGCAGGACAGGCCGCCGACGACGTTCGCCGGGCCGTCAAAGTCCAGGTTGAAGGGGACGAGTTTGTCGCAGGCGATCCGGATGATGGTGAGAATGATGGCGAAAGGCAAGGCGAGGGCGACACCCCAGGCCACGTCCACGTACGTGCCGCCCTGCGACGTGTCGCTGGAAAGGATCCAGAGGGCCACAGGCTCCCAAAGCGCGAAGGCCAGCGCTCCGGCCACGATCACGCACAGCATGTGCAGGAACGATGAGAAGAATCCGCGTGCGGACCAGATGTACGCGATGACGCCTGCGACCGCGATAACAATCACACTCAGAATCATGGGTGTACTCGGCTGTCAGAGACCATTCGAACCTGCCTTCTGCACGCATTCCCCGTCATTCTCGATTCGTCAGGCCTTGGCGATCGGCTTGGATACTCCGGGCGACTGAGATGGGTCGGCGGCCATCTTCGGACCTCCCGAGCCGTTGGGCGCCGGTGGGCCACCTGGCTTGCCGGGACCGCCGGATCCCGGCGCGGGGGGAGATCCTCCGCGGCCGCCTCCCGCTCCGCCTGCGCCGCCGGAGGAGGGTGTCCCACCTCCGCCCGCGGGAGGAGTTGGTCCATCGCCCGTGGTGATCCGCATCACTTCTTCAACGCTGGTAATGCCGTCAACGGCCTTGCGGATGGCCACCTGCTGGATCGTCGGCACGTTGCGTTTCCGCATTGCCGCCTTCAGCCCGCTGATGTTTCCAGCCACCACCAGGTCGCGTTCTTCCTTGCCGAACAGGCAGACCTCGTACACGCCGTCCTGGCCGTAGTAGCCGCTGCCGGCGCAGACGGGGCAAACCTCCGGCTTGTTCTTGATGAGCACCTGCCCGCCCTTCTTGAACAACTGCGTGACCTTGCCCTCGGGAATGCCGAGCTTCTTGAGCATGTCCGGCGCGGGCGGATAGGCCACGCGGCAGTTGGTGCAGAGCTTTCGCAGCAGCTTGCCCGCGATGACGCCGTGCAGGCACTCGCCCGCCGCACGCTGATCGCCGACCATCTTCACCCACCCCTGCACGCCCGAAACGGCGTCCGGGGCGTTGAAGCTGAGGTAGACGCGTGTGCGCTCGTGGTCGGCGCGGCTGACTTCCTTGGCCGTCGCGGCGTCGGGGAGTTCCGCCACGCCCACCACCTGCGGGTCACGGCGCATGATGGAGCGAACCAGCGTGCCGAACTCGGGGCCGGTGGCCCCGGCCGGAAGAGCCGCGTCCGACTGCGCGTCGAACTTGTTGCCGCGCACGCCTTCCAGGATGGCTTGTGGGTCCACTTCCACGGTCTGGACGTTGTTGATGTAGGCGTCATGCCGCTTGAGCACGCTGTACAGGAGCGTGGTCCGTCCGTTGTCGCGCGGTGTGTTCAAGAGCACCACGCCCTTGCCATCCTCCACGATGTTCTTGAGCTCCTCGAGCTGAGTGGGGAGCATGCCGAGGTCTTCGGCCTTTCGAATCACGGCGGTTTCCGGGTCCATAAGCAGCGAGACACGCAGGCCGCCCTGCCCGCCCGTGCTTGTTACCCGCACGCTGTGCTTGCCGTCGGTATCTTCGAACTGGCAGTTGCCTTGGAGCTTGCGGCGGCGATCGGCCACATCCAATGCGGCGCAGGTCTTGAAGAAATCCATCACCTTGCCGGCGTTGGCCGCGGGCATGGTTTCGCCGGCCTGATAGACACCGTCGACGAGGAGCTTGACGCCGTAGCCGCCGTCGGCGTTTCCTGTGGGCCCAATGTCGATCTGGGAGGCGCGGGATTTCAGGGCGTTGGCGTAGATTTTCTCCGCCGCGGCACGCACTTCCATCTCCGGCGTTTCGACCGCGGGGACGGGGATGAGCTTGGAATACTTGCCCTTTTCGTCCTGCCCGCGAATGGCGTACTTGATCTCCGCCGGGCCCTTGACGACTTTCTTCTTCTTTTGCTCGCGCTTGAAGAATGTGGCCCAGGTGATGTGGAATCGCTCCGGAACGCGGTCGTCTTTGTTCGTGATGTGAACAAACGTGTACAGGTCCGCCGCGAGCACGATCAGGCCGAGTCCGAAGCCGATCCAGAAGCCGCCCTCGGAGCCGGGCATGGCCAGTCCGACCAAGAGCACGGCGAACAGAGCAAGGAATGCCGCGCCCATGTGGGCCAGATTCCACTTGCGTCGCGGGAGGAAGAACTGGGCCGCGTGCTTGTCGTAGATCTTCGACACCACCCATGCCCAAGGGAGGAACAAGGCGAGCAGAATGATGGGCTTGTACCAGCTCACGAGCAGGTACGCCGCCTTGGCATCCGGGCCGCCGTCGGCCAGCAGCAGGTTCAGCGATGCGAACGGCGAGAACTGGGTCGTCAGAGCGTCCAGAGTGGGCATGAAAGCTCCCAAAGGGTCCGGGCGAAAAATGGCGAACGGAAAGGGTCGGCACCCTCAGCGCGAACCGGGGATCCGGCCAACGAAGCGCCGAGGAATAGATAGCGTACCCGACTCTCCGCTTGTTGTGCATCCGGGGTTGCAGAATGTGCGGCGAATGTGCGGGTATGGACCTGAAAAAGAACACAGCCCGGGAGGGTCCCGGGCTGTGTGGGGGAGGTCGGATGGATTGGGCGGGCGGGCTTAGCCCAGCCGCTTGAGGCGCATCTGCAAGTCGTCGACGTTCGGGCTGTTCTCCAGGGCGACGCGCATGTGGATCATTTCTTTTTCCACAAGTTCCACGAGGGACTGGTTGAAGTCCTTCATGCCCACCTGCTGGGCTTCGATGGCGTTCAGGTACTCGCGCAGCTCGCCTTCACGGGCGTCCAGGATGTGCTTGCGCACGACGGCGTTGTTGATCATGACTTCCAGCGCGGGGATGCGGTGGATCTTCTCGTGCAGCGTGGGGAGCAGTTTCTGGTAGACGAAGGCACGCATCTGGTACGCCAGAATGCGACGGACCTGCTCGACCTCCTCGGTCTCGAACAGGCCGTAGATGCGGCTGAACGTCTGTGTGGTGGATGAGGCGTGGATGGTTCCGTAGACAAGGTGGCCGGTCTCGGCGGCGTGCAGCGCGGCCTCGAAGGTTTCCTTATCGCGCATTTCGCCGACGAGCACGATGTCCGGGTTCTCACGCACCAGGGCGCGGAGAGCGATCTTGAAGTCCAGGCAGTCGATGCCGATCTCGCGCTGGTTGATCGTCGCCTTCTTGTCCGTGAAGATGTACTCGATCGGATCCTCGATGGTGACGATGTGGACGGGCTTGCGCTCGTTCACGTAGTCCAGCATGGCGGCGATGGTGGTGGTTTTACCCGAACCGGTCACGCCGCAGAGCAGCACGATGCCTTGGGGCTGCATGGCGATCTCTTCCATGACCGGCGGGAGGAAGAGCTCCTCGAATCGGCGGATGTGGGAGGAGATGCGTCGGGCGGCGACGGAGAGCTTGCCGCGGGCCTGGAAGAGGTTCACGCGGAAGCGCGTGTTCTCGTCGTAGTCGTAGGCGAAGTCCACCGAACCGTAGTGGTGCAGGTCCTTCATCTGCTCATCGTTGAGGATGTGCTTGGTGATGGATACAAACTCTTCGAAAGTGACGGGGGTGGTGTCCAGCGGCTTGAGCGCTCCGCGCAAGCGGATCTTGGGCTTCTGCCCGGTTTTCATGATCAAGTCCGAGGCCTCGAACTTGATGGACGCCTTCAGGAAGTCTCCGAACCGCGTTGCGTGCGGGTCGTGCTTCGCGTCCGGGTCCAGGGTGACGTGCCCGGTGTGGGCTGCATTTGATTCCGTGTCGCTGTTCACGCTCATGGAGGTGGTGCCGTTCGAGTGGGCGGCTGGAGGGGCCGCCGGGTTGGTTGCGCCGGCGGGGGTCGCCGGATGTGTTCCGTTGCTACTCAAGGATAAACCGATCGCCGACAGAATACGCACGAATCCGGAGCCGCGCCTGCCCGCTCCGCCGGCCATGGCATGGGCAGGGCGCTCCCGCCCGGCACACGCACGGACGGCCAGCACGGTTCGGGGGGGATTCGCAACGTGTTCCGCCCCATGGAGTTCGGGATGAGATGTGGAAAAAGAAAAGCCCAGTCGCTCGGGCGACTGGGCTTGGTGGATGCTTGCATTTCAACTCAGTTCAGTGCGACGAGTTCTTCGAAGTCCTCGTGCGGGCCGTCGGAGCCGGGCATGACGCTGGCGACTGCCGGTTGGCTGGGAGCCGCCGCAGGCGTTCCGGGGGTAGACCCTTCCGCGCCGGGGGCCTCGGGTGGCTTCACGCCGAGGAACTTGCTCTCGAGCTCGACGCGGATCTTCTCCATGGCCTTGTTCTGAATCTGGCGGACGCGTTCCTTGGTGACGCCGATGATCTGGCCGACCTGCTCCAGGGTCATCGGTTTCTCGCCGTCGGCGGTTTCCAGGCCGAAGCGATGCTCGATGACCGTTCGCTCGACATCCGTCAGGTCCGCACGGTTCTCCAGCACGATCCGCTTGACTTCCTCGGCGGCGTCCTTCTCGAAGTCGGCGCGCTTGGTCTCGAGATAGTTCGAGCGCTCCAGCTTCGGGTCGAAATCCGTCGGGAACCGCTGGCGGTACTTGCTGAGCTTCATGCCCTGGCGGCTGAAGGCCTTCAGGATCGCGCGGCAGGCGTACGTCGAGAACTTGTACCCGCGGCCGGCGTCGAACTTATCGACGGCCCGGAGCAGGGCCATGTTGCCCTCGCTGACCAGATCGGCGAAGTCCACCTCGCTCATGCGGGTGCGCTTGGCCATTGCCAAGACCAGCGCGAGGTTGGTCTCGGCGATCTGCTCGCGGACGCGCTCGGCGATGCGGTACCACTTGAGCATGTCGTCGGCCTGGTCGGCCGTCGGCTTGCGCGCATCGGAAACCCAGATCTTCTTCTGCAGCTCGCTCACGCGGAAACGCGCGTAGTTGAACTGGTGGAAGAGAACCTTTTCCTGGGCTCCGGTGAGGATGACCTGCTGCGTGCTCTTCACCGTGCGGTGCTTGCCCGGAGAGAGGTCGTCCATCACGGGGTGGTACCACGAGGTGTCCGGCTTGGCGATCTCGGGGGCCTTGTCGTAGATCGTGGAATCGGCGCCCGGCTCGCGGAAGGCCGTCGAGTCGATGTAGTCGATCGGGTTGGCGGGGTTCAACAGCGCGGCCAGGAGCTTCTCGTCCTCCTTGGACAGCGAGCGCCGTGCTTTGGACGCGCCGATACCCCGGCCGACTTGATCGGTCGTGATCTGCACGCGCGTCTTGCGACGGTGCTGTTCGAGAGGGCTGAGTGTGTGCTTCATGTTCACCATCTGAATTCCTAGCGGGCTCAAAGCCCTGTTTGGCATCTCTTACCGGCCGCCAAACTTGGCTGACCAGGGCAGGGGTCGTCATGGAACCCCGTCTTGGTCGGCGGGGCGGCCTACATCGGTCCGCCCTGCACGAACTCCGCACCGCATAACCAAGCGCCGTCTTCGACGAATCAAGCCGCGGCGTCCTACCAACGGCACCCAAACGAATCCGGCACCTGCCTACCAGCGCTTCCGACTTTCTTCAATACATCTACGTCCGAAACAGTCCGTTCGTTCACGCTCGCTTCATATCACCTTATCAGACAATCTACCACATGTTCAGGGGTAGAACCCCATCAAGTTCGAGTTCATTCCGCGTAAGATGCCCGCATGATCCGCCAACTCCATCCTTCGTCCCATATCTACCCTGATTAGGGGTATGATTGGAACCATTCCAGCTTGATTGGCCGATCCTTGTACGTCTTCGGCGGCTCAACGTTTCGATTCAGCTTACCCATTCTCCACAATTCATCTGGACAAAGTCAGGCGACAGGGCACCACCCGGATGCTTACACACCCTGCTCAGGGCCGTCCTTGAATCTGAACTCACGGAGCCGCATGCCCAGTCCGTCGGGCTGCTCTCATCTACTTCCAGTCCCAAGTCCCGCGTCCGGTGCGGGAGAGTTAACCCCCACAGAGTGAGAGGCGAACCCGGCTGGTGCGGCCGAACGTCGCAGAGCATCTTGGACGCTCTGCACGGCTGGGCGTAGACTCGCCTGAAGAGTCAAACCGGGCAAACTGTCCCGGTCGACCGAAGCGAGCCGCGAAGATACCGCATTTTCCGAACCTTTGCAACCCGGCCTTGACTTCTGAACAGAATTGGGCTCGGAACCCGCGAGAACACTGAAACTACCCCTAAATACCCCTGGGTGAACCCGCCGAATCCGGTGGATCCCCCAAGCACCCGACCACAAAAGGAGCACTCCAATGGCCTTCACGCTTCCCGAACTTCCGTATGCGTTCGACGCGCTCACGCCGCACATCGACGCCAAGACCATGGAAATTCACCATGACAAGCACCACAAGGCGTATGTGGACAACGCCAACAAGCAGCTTGAAGGGACCAAGTGGGCGGACATGGATCCGGTGGATGTGATCCGGAGTCTGGCTGATCTGCCTGATGACAAGCGCGGCCCGGTGCGCAATAACGCGGGCGGGCATGTGAACCACTCGATGTTCTGGAAGGTCATGGCCCCGGCGGGCAAGGGTGGTGGAGGCGAGCCGACGGGCGATGTGGCGAAGGCGATCAATGCCGCGTTTGGAACATTCGCGCACTTCAAGGAAGAGTTTGCCAAGGCGGGTGCGACGCGCTTCGGGTCGGGCTGGGCTTGGCTCTGCGTGAAGGCGGATGGCTCGGGCGTGCAGATCTGCTCGACGGCGAATCAGGACAACCCGTTGATGGGCGAGAAGATCGCCGGGTGCGGCGGTCGCCCAATCCTTGGATTGGATGTGTGGGAGCACGCGTACTACCTGAACTACCAGAATCGCCGCCCGGACTACATCACGGCTTGGTGGAACGTGGTGAACTGGGATCAGGTCGCGAAGAACTTTGCCAGCAAGTAATCAGAGCCACGCCGCACGAGCGGCCCCCTCCCCCCCTCCCCCCCCCCCGATGAATCGAGATCGAGTTCGAACACACACGGACCGGCGGCTTGCGCCGCTCGGCTCTGATCGAGCATGACTGTGAAGGGAAATCTCATGGGCAAGTGGTTTGTCTTGGGCTGGGTGGTCGCGGTTGTGCTCACGCTCGTTGGAATGCAAGCCATTCTGTTCGGCACCAAGGGGCTGCCGAAGATTTGGCGCGGACCTGCGCCTGCCGCCAGCCCGGCGGCGGCCCAACCCCCGGCGCCCACGAAGTCCGCGGAGCAGTTTGTGCAGCCAGAATCGCTGGCGCAGGGCTTCATCGTCATGGTGAACGACAAGGCGAAGAAGGCAAACGCCTCCAGCCCGATCTTCATGCCGTCGAGCCATAACGGCTGGAATCCTGCTGATCCCAAAATGAAGCTTGAGGCCCAGTCCGACCAGAAATGGCGGATTGTGTGGGAGAAGCCGACGCTCGACTCTCGCATCGCGTTCAAGTTTGCACGCGGTTCGTGGGACAACGTGGAGACCGACAAGGACTTCAAGGAAATCGAAAACCGCATGTTGCCGATGGTGGATATCTCCAAGCTGAAGCCGGGTGAGAAGCCGGTGATCGAGTTGGAGATCGCCAACTGGCACGACACCGCGCCCGGGAACGCGAAGGTCAGCGCGAGTGATCGATATCGCACGATCAAGGTCGGCGCGGGTGCGCTGCATCGGGTGGAAGTGGTGGGGGGCGGCGGTCCGGGAGCGACATCGCTTGTGCGCGATCTGCTCGTCTGGACGCCGCCCGGGTACGACGCGCCCGAGAACGCGAAGAAGACCTATCCCGTTCTGTACGTGATGGACGGCGAGCATCTGTTCGAGAAGATCGATCCCGCGCCCGCTTCGTGGGGTGCGGATGAAACGGCTGCGAAGCTGATCGCAGCGGGCACGATCGAGCCCTTGATCATCGTCGGCATTCCCAACGCTGGCGTTTTGCGCTCACAGGAGTATCTGCCGTTCGACATGCTCGACAACGTGGAGCCGCACGGCACGGACTTCGTGAAGTTTCTCGTTGGCGAGGTGAAGCCCCGCGTTGAACGTGCGTTTCGCGTGCGATCGGACAAGGACAGCACTGGCGTGGGCGGGGCGTCCCTCGGCGCGATTATCGCACTGGAGGCGGCGACGGAGCACCCCGACGTCTTCGGTCGCGTGCTCTGCGAGAGCATGCCGCTGATCGAGAAGGATCGCGCGGCTTTTAAGCACTTTGCCGCGAGCAAGACCTGGCCGCAGAAGATTGCATTCGGAATGGGTGGACGCGAGCCCTCCGGAGGCACGGGCAAGGAATCGGACAACAAGAAATACACAGCCGCGGCCAGCGCGTTCAAGGAACTGGCCGCCGGCCACGGCCTGAACGCGGACCGCTTCCGGCTCACGATCGACGAGGCCGCCACGCATAACGAGGCGGCCTGGGCGAAGCGATTCGGGCCGGCGCTGGAGTTTCTGTTTCCCGCCGGCAAGTGATACGAATCCGAAATACAAATCGTGCGTGCATCCGCGGGATTCGCTCGCGGGCTCGCTCATCCCGGGCGTGTGAATTAAACATGATTCGTATGAGCGGGGCGTGCATCACGCGCAGGAATCGCTCGTATAGGTCTGGGATATGCGACTGCCGGTCTCCAAGGTCTATCGCGCCTTCCCGGAACTCGACCGGTTCGAGGATGTGCGTTGTGAGTCGTTCGTGGCCGCGGCGACCAGGGCCGAGCGCGGCACGAACACGTTGCTGACGGTCGCGCTCGTTCCGTGGAGTGTCGGGGCGTTCGTGGCGATCATGGCGGCCGGCCTGCTGTTTCTTGGGCCGATGCTGAGGCGATTGGAGAGGTCCAACGCGGACTTCGGCTGGGGGGCGGTGCTGCTGGTCGTGATGGGGACGGTGGCGACGATGGCGCCCGCCCTCTCGTGGCTTATGGCTCGCGATGTATGGCTGCGGCGAGCGATCGCCCGGCGCATCGGCACGTGCGCCTGTCCTGCCTGCCACTATTCCATGCTGGGGCTTCGGGCGGAAAACGAACGTGTGACCTGCCCGGAGTGCGGGAAGTGTCATGAACTGGGCACGCTGGGGCTGACCGCGGCGGATATTCTTGCCCCGCCCGAGGCCGCGCTCGTGACGTGACAACAATCCGCAATGCCATGGCCCTGGCCGCCGCTCCATCGTGTGTACCGCGCCTTCGACCAACTCACCGATGAGCAGGCGGAGGGTGAAGTTCGGCGGATGCTGCGCGGGTCGCGCCGGGAGATATGTCTGGATGCGGGCGTCTTTGGGGCGTGTGTCTGGGGAGTTACATCGCTGGGCATGTGCTGTTCGTCGGGGTGGGTGATTTCCTCGTTCACCAATCTGCCCGCGCCGCTGGCATTCCTGATCGCCATCCTTGTTGGGGGAGTGCTGGCATTTCTTGGGGGGACGTGGCGGTATCAGCGACTGGCCGCGCGGGCCCTGGATGCGAGAATGACGGCCTATGGGGATGAGGCGTGGAACATCTGCGAGAAGTGCCGGTATCCATTGGGCGGGTTGCCGCCGTACGGGGATTGCGTCGTCTGCCCGGAGTGCGGTCAGGCGGCTCCGCTGACGGCAAGTAGACTGGCCGCGGCCGGCGAGTCGATCAAGCAATCGCCCGACTGAGTCCAATGGCCCCACCAGCGCCGATTTCAGAGTTCTCGCCTCGGTTCAATCCCCTGTCTCTTGCCCTCCCGCTCCTCACATGCGATTTCTCTCCAAACTCTTCAGCGTTCCAGAACTGAACAAGTACTCCGAAAAGGAGTACGAGCGATTGGTTTGGCAGGCCAAGCTGCGGCGTGGGGATGCGATCTGGGTGATTCCCTGTGGCGCGGGGGTTCTTGCGGCGGCTGCGTGGATCGCCATCGGTGTGGTGTTCGTAGTGAGCATGAAGGCGTCGGGGACTGCGCCAACGGGCGCGGCTCTGCGTGTCTGGGGAGCGGCGAACATCTTCGTGGCGATTCTGATCGCCGTTGCGGTGGCCACGGCGGTGCGATGGATGCTGCTTGTGCGCTCGATCCGACGGCTGATCAATAAGGCGGGGTGCCCGTTCTGCGAGTTCTCGCTTGTTGGCCTGCGGGTGGACCATGGCTGGGTGCGATGCCCGGAGTGCGGGGAGCGAGTTTTTCTGCTCGAGCACCGGCTGTCGCCGGACGATCTATTGACCGAGCAAGAGCGGAACAAGCCGCTGCCTTCCCTGGGGGCGGGGGAACTGGGCGCGTATCGGAAGCGCGAGACCGGTGCGGCAAGACGGAAGTAGATCCGCTACTTCGCGGCGGGCAATGGCATCGCCTTGACGGCCGGTCGGAACATCAAACTGAGGTTGAGCAAGCAGGGCGGTCGGGCACCCGTGGGATCAAGGAACACCTTGGAGTTGGTGTCCGCGCTGAGCGTCACCTCGATGCGGTCATTCTCGCGCATCACCGTTGCGGGGCCGCCGGTGAAGAGTTCGAGCGACGCCTCCATGGTGCGCATTTCCCAGGGGTCTGCGACTTTTTTCGCATCCAGCAGCGGCCCGATTCGCATATCAGGCCCGCTGGAGACTCGGGGCTTGCCGGGGGCGAGGCCGACGGCGGGGGTGGCGAGGCCGGTGCCGAGGGTGAGGCGATCGCCGGTGCTTAGCACGCTGAGCCGGGCTGTGGAAACGTTGGAGTTCTGGAGCGGGGGCTGGACCTGGATCACGCAGACGGCGCGTCTGCCGATCGGCTCGCATGTGCCGTCGGCGCGATGGACCACCAGAGCGCTGTTCTCGCGGATGCCCACGCCGGTGCCGATGTGCGTGGCATTGAGGGCATCGACGAGCCGACCCATGCGGCCGCGCTCCAGGAAATGTTGATCGGTGAGCGGGCCGGAGAGGAATCCGAGACCGGGGCCGAATCGCACGGTGGACTCGGTTTCATCCGGATCGCGAGTGGCGCGGCCGCGGGATTGGCCGCCGAGGATCATCGGATCGCTCATGATCGCCGCGCCGGCGGAGGTGCCGCCGATCACGCCGTTGCGACCGAGCACGCCGAAGCAGGCGGCGAGACATGCGGAGCGTCGGCCTTCGGGGCGGAGCACTTTCACGACCCGGGACTGATCGCCGCCGGTGAACCAGAGGCCGCCGCAGGAGGCGATCAGCTTGGCGATCTCCGGATCGTCGGACTTTGCGGAGTCGTTTTGTGTGAGTGGAATGACGATGACGGGGCGCGTTCCGGAGTATTTCCGCCAGCGTTCGGCCGTGCTCTCTCCGGCGGCGATGCCGTCGCCACTCGCGATAGGGATCATGCCGATGGGGCCGGGGGCGCATAGTTCGACGAAGCGGTTGAAAACGGCGGCGTTGTCGTCCTTAAGGCCGCCGCCGACGATGACGAGGTGGCCCTCTTCGCGCGGGTAGCCACTGACGCCATGGCAGCCAGTTAGAAGCGCGAACACCAGGCACAGAAGGGTGCCGAGCACTTCAGCGCCGGAGAGTTTCATTGCGATCACTTGTGCGCCTCCACAGTTTCCGCCTTGTCCCAGATCGAAACATCAAATCGCCCGGCGGAGTTGGCCGCGCCGCGGAACATGCCTTCGGAGTTGTAGACCATCGCGATCTCGCCGGTGCGGGAGACGACGATTACCCCGCCGTCGTCGGGCTTGAGCTTGTGGTTCACGACCTTGTCAGCGGCCTTGGCGGCGCTCGCGCCGGTGAGTTCCATGATCAGGGCGATCTGGCGGGCGACGCCGTTGCGGATGAACTCTTCGCCGGTGCCCGTTCCGGAGACGGCACAGTTGGTGTCCGCGTAGTTGCCTGCGCCGATCAGGGGGGAATCGCCGACGCGGCCCCAACGCTTGCATGTCAGGCCGCCGGTGCTTGTGGCCGCGGCGAGGTTGCCGTGGGAATCAAGGGCGACTGCGCCGACGGTGCCGTAGGTTGATCGCGGGTCGGTGGGGCCGAGGGCGTGCCCGGCCTTTTCCTCTTTATCCAACTCGTCTCGCCGCTGCTTCCAGTACTCGCGCCGCTTGGGGGTATCGAACCATGCGTTGTCCACGCGATCCACGCCCATCTTTGTGGCGAACTGCTCCGCGCCTTCTCCCATCAGCAGCACGTGCGGCGACTTCTCCATCACCAGGCGTGCCAGGCCGATCGGGCTGCGCACCGTCTTCACGCCCGCGACGGCTCCGCAGTGCAGGTTTGAGCCGTCCATGATCGAGGCGTCGAGTTCGTGCCCGCCCTCGTAGGTGAAGACGGCACCTTTGCCGGCGTTGAAAAGCGGATTCTCTTCGAGGGCTTGAACGACTTTCTGCACGGCGTCAAGGGAGGTGCCGCCGCGGGCGAGCGTGTCGCGTCCGATGCGGAGCGCCGCGTCCAGGGACCGGGCGTATTCGGCGCGTTCCTCGGGGGGTGCGACTTTGTCCAGCACGCCAGCGCCACCGTGGATGGCGATCGCCCATGTTCCCGCCGGAGCCGCGGCGCGGGACGAGGAACAGCCCTGCGCCAATGCGAGGACGAGCAGAAGCACAATCGGCAAGACGAGTTCGCGCATAAAAACACTCCGGTGGGTGCCAGAGTGTACAGGAAAGTTCGAGTTGGAAGAAGGCATCGAGGCAGAAGGCATCAAGGCATCGAGTTTCAGGCCTTGACTACCGCAACCGGCTTGTACGCTGCTTCGAGCACTTTCTTGCTGTCCGCCTTCAGCCACCCCTCCAGTACGCCGGCGTACACGGAGCGGAAGTCGATCTGGTACTTCAGATCACCCGCGTCGAGGTCCACGAGTGAGGGGTGATTCCCGAGGACGCCGGGGCGGACCATGGGGCCCATGAGGAACATGGGAGCCGCCGCGCCGTGGTCGGTGCCGCCGGAGGCGTTCTGCTGCACGCGCCGGCCGAACTCGGAGAAGCTGACAGTGAGAACGCGCGAGTCGTTGCCTTGCTTCTTGAGGTCGTCGTAAAAGGCCTTGATCGAGGAGCCGACCTGCTGCAGGAGTTGGGCTTGGCGACCGTTCTCGCCGCCCTGGCCGGCGTGTGTATCAAAGCCGCCGAGCGTGACGTAGTAGACGCGGGTTTTCAGCCCGGCGCGGATCATGCTCGCGACCATCTGGAGCTGGCGGGCCAGATCGCTGTTGGGATACTGCGTGAGGGGGCGCTGGGCGACGGCCTTGCGGATCTGGTCGCTGGCGACCTGGGCATCCATCGCGGTGCGCATCAGGAAGCCGGCGGTGGAGTTCGAATCGGTGGAGCCGGTCACGCCGCGGCTGTTGATCTCGTTGTACGCGGGCATGAGCTTGTCGTCGACGCCCTTGCCGAGCCACTGGAAGAGCTCGCTGGACTCGAAGCCGATGGGCTTGGAGAGGTGGCCTTGCATGGCGAGCGGGGCTTCCTTGCCGACGGCGATGCCGGCGAGGGGCTCGGGGGTTGCTTTGCCGGAGGCGTCGTAGCCGCAGCAGTCGTTGTCAAAGTAGCGGCCGAGCCAGCCGTTGCCGGTGGCGTTGGTGTCGGCGGTCTGCCAGATGTCCATGCTCTTGAAGTGCGAGCGGTTGGGGTTGGGATAGCCGACGCCCTGCACGACCGTGAGCATTCCAGCGTCGAACATTTCCTTGAAGCCGGTGAGCTGCGGGTGCAGGCCCACGTTCGCATCCTTGCCGAGCTTGAGCACCTTGCCCTCGGGAATGCCGATCGCGGGGCGGGCTTTGTAATAGTTGCTGTCGCGGAAGGGGATGACGGTGTTCAGTCCGTCGTTGCCGCCGCCGAGCTGCACGACCACGAGGACGTGATCCTCGGGCATGCCCGGCGTGCTGGTCATGCCCATTCCCGGCATGAGCGCGAGCGCGGACTGCTGCACGAAGTAGGGCACGGTGGTTGCGGCGGAGGCCATGACCAGGCCGCGGCCGAGGAACGTGCGCCGCGTGTACGCGCTGGGATTGTTCAGATCAAACGAGGGCATGGTGCGTGTCCTTCAACGTACGGAGTGGGCGGGTGGGGCAGAGAGGGGGAGCGGCCTGAACAGGGGGATGATCGGCAATCCAAAGGGGGTTAGCAAAGCTGATATTCGGGCATGGCGGAAACCAGAAGGAAGACTTGCGTGAGCGTGTCGGCGGTGAGGGATCCGCCGCGCCGTTTCAGGACGTCCACGATGATTGCGCGGTTATGGGGCTCGGAGCGGCCGATGGTGAACTTCAGCACACCGTCGGCGATCTCGTCGGGGGGGGAGGTGGAACTGAGCCCCATCTGGTCGAGGAGGGGCATCGGGTCAAAGGCCTCCTGCTTGGCAAGGGCGTCGTAGCCATTGGGCGTGCGTCCGGTCAGCAGGAAGCAAAGGATGTTCTGGCGGATGAAGAGCGTTGCGGTATTGATCCACGATCGCCCGCCATCCCACCCTTTTACACTGGGCGGGAAGAAGATGTTCTGGCCCATCATGTTCATGGCGTCGTTGAGCACGCCGAGGTCTCGGGCGGGGCAGTTCAAAGAGCGGATCGCGCCGACCACGAGCTGCGAGGGCGACTTGATCTGCTCGGTCATGATCGTGGGCTGGTAGAAGTGCTCGCTGAGGAAGAGGCGGCGGAGCACGGGCTTGATCTCGTACTTGCCGGAGATCAGCGTGGATTCGAGGGAGGCCATCACGGCCGTTGCGGCCTGGTCCAAGTCCTTGCGGCCGGTCGGGAAGTCCGCGGTGAAGTAGCGGTAGAGCTTGCGCGTCATGTACTTGGCGCAGGCGGGCTGGGCCAGGATCGCTTTCACGAACTCGTCGCCGTCGAGCGCGCCTTGGGCGCCGAGGATGTGCTTGATGCCCGTGTCGTGGTTGTTCCGCCGGAAGACGAACTCGTCGTCTTCGAAGGTGTAGCCGGTCAGGGCGCGGGCGCCTTCCTTGATGTCCTTCTCTGTGTAGTTGCCGACGCCGAGGGAGAAGAGCTCCATGATCTCGCGGGCAAGGTTCTCGTTTGGCTTGTCCTTGCGGCTGTCGTCGTTGTTCAGGTACTTGAGCATCGCGGGGTCGCGGATGATCTCGAACATCAGCTTGGCGTAGCTTCCCACCGCGTGCTTGCGGAACATCTGGTTCTGCACGAACATGTGGTAGGAGTCTTCGATGGTGCGGTAGCTGGTGGCGAAGTGGCCGTGCCAGAAGAGCGTCATTTTCTCTTCGAGCGGGCGGGGCGTTTCCACCATGCGCTTGAGCCACCAATGCTGCACGCTGCGCATCTGCTGGCGGTCGGTGCGCTCGGCTTCCTGACGCTTGGCGCGGAGGCGCGTCACCGCGTCCTCATCGCCCATGCGACGGGCCTTGGCGATGTCGCCCTTTTCCTCGTTCGTGTACGGACGCATGATGTCCTTGTCGAACGCGTCCGGCTTTACATCGTCGAACGGGACCGAGTCGAAGTTGAGCAGGTGATCGACGCTCTTTTCCGGGCCCCACTTGGTGAGCGTGGCGATCTGGGCGGGCGTGCCGCCGAAGCCGGCTCGCATGAGCAGGTGGCGGGCCTGGTCGTAGCCCCAGTCCTTGGGCTTGATGGGGTTGAGCGATGCGCTGGCGCGGGCTCGCACGGCGGGCATCGGCGCGGAGCGTTCCGGCGGATCCGGACTTTCCGGGATGACCGGGTTCACCGGTTGGACGGGCGCAGAGTTGGGAGAAGTGGGAGTGTCTGTGGTTGGGGGCTGCATCGGCCTGCTCCGCTTGTCGAACGATGGGCGATCTGTAGAGATCAACGATCGGCCGATGGCGGGTATTGCAGCACAAACGCCCGGGGGCCGCGCATGTGCATTTACGGACGTGCTTTACACGGGGCACGACCGACGCATGTTGTTCGGCGGCGGGCTCAGGCGGTTGCAGTGGGGGAGCGCAACGGCTGCTGGGAGGCCCGATTGGCCCGCCCCAGCCGTTTTCCCCAGACGAAGGCGCCGGCCGCAACCGCGATCAGGACGGCCCCGTTGGCTTGGTGAACGGTTCGGAAGAGCGCCTCGCCGATCGATTCGGGCACGGCGAGCCGCCCGCCCAATGCGAACGTCGCCCAACCTAGCAGGAACTGCACCGTGGCAAGGGTTGCGAGTGCGAGACCGATTGAAGCGACCGTGCGTCCCACGATCGTGCGGCGCACCGGTTCGCTCATCAGCGTAAACCCGGCAATCGCGGCGATGATGACGACGACAATGCTGAAGCCGATGTGCGTCCAGAGGGCGTGGTTGCCGCGCAGGTGGCGATAGAGCGCGCCGAAGGCGAGTTGCAGGAGCAGCGTGTGCAGCGCGGCGGTGCAGAAGAGACGGACACGCCGGGCGGTTGGGCTGTCCAGCAGCGTCTGCCCCGGGGTGAGGGCGCGGAAGTGGTCCGAGAGCGTCACGGCGAGCGCGACCATTGTGGCGAAGGTGAGCTGGGCGAGAACGCCGTGCGCCAGCGCGAGCCAGCGTCCGACCTTTTCTGCCGCGATCGGATCCGAGCCCGCGAGCGATGTTTGGAAATGCACTCGTCCGCCGCCGAGAATGCCCTGAGCGCACACCAGTGCGAACGCGATGCTTGCGATCGCCCATACCCAGCGACGGCGTTCAACCGCGAACACCCATATCAGCATCAGAAACGCCGAGAGCCCGACAAAGGCCCCAAAAAGCCGGTGGGAATGCTCTACGAAGGTTCCTGGTTCGCTGTGCGAACCGAGCGGATACAGAAACATGTTCGCCCCGAAGGTGCGAGGCCAGTCGGGCACGGCCATGCCCGAGCGCGTGCTGGTGACGAGCCCGCCGATGAAGACCAGCGGCGCGATTGCCACGCAGACGACGAGCGCGAAACGTGAGAGCCAGTGCGCACTGGATTGGTCCGGTGTGTGCGGCCGCGCGATCACGCGGCCGATGAGGCCGCCGACGAGACCCAGCCCGATTCCAAGTCCGACGAATCCGAGCAAGAGCATCCACGCATCTGGAACCATGCCTTCGGAGGTCTGTCCTTCAGCGGCATGTTTGCCTAGACGGGAGCCGAAGAAGACAAGGCCTGCGAGTCCGGATATCAGTCCTGAGCCAATGCCGACACTGATGGCGCGTGACTGCGCCACGCGCGAACTTGTCACCGCGAGTGAAACAAACCACGCGACGAGCACGAGCGGAATGGCGACTTGCTCCATGAGCCCCAGCCATGGATGGTGCGTGATAAACCACGTGCACGCCGCAACGAGCGCGGCGGAGAACCCGCCGACGAGCATCGGGCCAAAGGATGCGCCGCGCGAGTGGGAGAGTTGGTCATGCATCGGGTAAACCCTGAATGTCTCGTTGGAACGGTCCACAGTTGAGACTCTGTCTCATTTGGGTTCCGGAAGGGTCCATAACTTGACAGAAGGGGACCATAGTACCGACAGTTGCGGTGGGACCGCAAATATTTTCTCTGGGGTAGAATGTGGCCTGTGCCCGGCCTGAGTTTGGACTTTCGATATCTTGCCTCGCTTGTCATGGGTTCGTGGGGATGGGGCGACTGCCCTTGCCTGTAGCAGATAGAGGATTACCAGCGTGTCGACCATCTTTCCGAAGTGGACGAACCAGTTGCCGACGATGCTGTTGGGCGGTGCGCTCAGCACGCTCGTGCTGGTCGTTGGTTGTATGTGGTATTACGCAACGCCGAAGTTCTGGCGTGCGGGGTACGCACCATCTCAGCCGTATCTGAGCGAGCAGATGGAGTCGCGCCTGATACTCAACGCGCGCGCCGAAACGCGCGCGCCGGAGATTCCGGGCCACACCTTCCCCGGCTTCAGCCACCAGATCCACGCGGGCAAGCTCGGCATGGACTGCCGCTATTGCCACAGCCAGATCGAAAACTCCGCCGAGGCGAACATTCCCACCGCGAGCACCTGCATGGGCTGCCACGCGGACGGGCATGTGGACGATGTGTTGTACGCGAAGAAGTCGCACGTGCAGTTCATCCGCGATGCGTGGGAGGCCGGGGCGCGTTTCAATGAGATCGAAGGCCTGAAGAAGGAAGGCAAGCACGAGGAGGCCGAGGCGAAGGCCAAGGCGTACGAGCACGATGCGCTCGCTGTCGTCGAGGGCGGCGCCTCGATCCCGTGGCGGCGCATCCACAAGCTTCCCGACTATGTTCGCAACTTCCCGCACAATGCCCACATCAACGCGGGCGTGAGCTGCTACTCCTGCCACGGGGCGATCCATGAGATGCCGATCGTTCACCAGGTGCAGCCGCTGAGCATGAGCTGGTGCCTGGAGTGCCACGCGAATCCGACGCCGTACCTCGTTCCCAAGGACAAAGTCACGGACCTGAAGTGGGTTCGCGATCAGCTTGAGGGCAATAAGAACGGCGCGGCGACAAAGGGCAGTGACGTGCTGGGCGCTGACACGCTCGGCGGCGTGGACCAACTCAAGAAACTGGAACAGAAGCCGCTGCACCTGCTCCCGCAGAACTGCGGAGCGTGTCACTTCTGAGAAGAGACGAAGGCGTAGAGGCGTGAAGGTGTAGAAGCAGGACAGAGTCGGATTCAAGAGAACGGAAGATGCGATGAGCTTGGATCAATGCCATTCGACGGTCGGAGAACTCGCGGTTGTGAAGCCGCGCTCCGTGGCCAATGACCAGATCGGCGTGGACGGGCGCAAGTACTGGCGCGGCCTGGAAGACGCCGCGGATGCGCCGGAGTTCCGCGATTGGCTGGAGAAGGAACTCCCCACGGACGCTTCGCGTCTTCTGGAGAGCTCACGCCGCACGTTCCTGAAGCTGATGGGGGCCTCGGTCGCCCTCGCCGGCGCGGCCACGCTTCCGGGCTGTCGTCGCCCCGATCACAAGATTTATCCGTATTCCAAGAACGTTCCCGAGGATGTCATTCCGGGCCGATCGATCTACTTCGCCACGAGCATCGCCCTTCCCGGCGGCGCGGTGGAGGGTTTGCTGGTTGAGTCGCACGAGGGCCGCCCGACGAAGCTCGAGGGAAACCCGCTGCACGCGGGCAGCAACGGCAAGTCCAGCGCGATGGCGCAGGCGAGCATTCTTTCGCTCTACGACCCGGATCGCCTGAAGGACCCCCGGTTCACCGGCCTTTCGAAGGAAGAGAATGAGAAGCCGCGTTCGTGGCAGGATTTTAGCGCGTGGAGCATGCAGCACTTCGGCACGCTGAAGGACACGCAGGGCGCGGGGCTGGCGTTCATCGTCGATAAGAAGCGGTCGCCGTCGCGGGATGCGATGAAGCAGCGCGTCAAGGCGATGTACCCGAAGGCGATGTGGGTTGCGTACGACCCGACGCAGTCGGATGATGTTGTGAAGGGCTCCGAGATCGCATTCGGCAAGCCGATGCGCGAGGTGCTGCATCTTGACAAGGCTGACGTGATCGTTTCGTTCGATCGTGATTTTCTTGGCGATGACGCAGCGATGATCCGCAACTCGCGCGGATTCGCCTCCAAGCGTTCCCCGCTGACAACCAAGGACGGGATGAACCGCCTGTACATGGTTGAGTCGTCTCTCTCGCTGACGGGCGCGAAGGCCGATCATCGCATTGCAATGGCGCCCGGCGGAATCGCGACCGTCGCCGCGGCTCTTGCTTCTGCGCTCGGCGTTGCCAAGTCCGCGGCCGATCGCATCGCGGGCCAGATGGCCGGCGCTGCGGGCGAGATGAGCGCCGAGACATCGAAGTTCGTCGCGGAGCTTGCCAAGGACCTGAAGGCCGAGGGACGTACCGGCAAGGTCGTTGTGCTCGCGGGGCCCTCGCAGCCGGCGGCCGTTCATGCACTCTGCCACTCGATGAACGCCGCGCTCGGTGCGGGCGGGAACACCGTTCACTATCGCGCCATGAGTGAAGACGAAGCTTCTTCCAGCGTCGCTGGTTTGAAGACGATCGCCGACGCGCTCAACGCCGGCAAGATCGGCACGCTGGTCTGCATCGGCGTAAATCCCGCGTACGACGCTCCCGGCGATCTGAAGTTTGCTGACGCGATGGGCAAGGCCGCGCAGCGGATCACGCTTGCGGCGGAACCCGACGAAACGATCGAACGCAGCACGTGGCATCTCCCGCTGGCGCACACGCTGGAGAGCTGGGGTGATCTGGAGTCCGTCGAGGGCGTCTTCTCTCCCGTGCAGCCGATGATCGCGCCGCTCTACGGAGCGAAGAGCGAACTGGAAGTCCTCGCGATGATCTGCGGCGACGACCTGGAGAAGGCCGACGGCTATGAACTTGTTCGCAACGTCTGGAAGTCCCGTCCCGGGTTCACCGGCGCGAACTTCGAGAAGGCGTGGCGTCGCGGATTGAACGACGGAGTGTTTGCAACCGCGGAGAAGTCCGCGCAGCCGAGTGTGAATGACGGCCCGGTGGCCGCGGCGTTGGGTGCGTGGACCTACTCCCCGGCCAGCAGCGACAAGATGGACCTTGTCTTCGGCATGGGCGCGATCGGCGACGGGCGATTCTCGAACAACGCGTGGCTGAACGAACTTCCCGACCCGATCACGAAGGTCGTCTGGGATAACGTCGCGCTCGTCTCCGAGAACACCGCGAAGAAGTTCGGGCTGGAGCAGGACCCGGAGACGGACAAGAAGCGGTACACGAAGGTGATCGACATTTCCGTTGGCGGTCAGATGATCAAGGCCGCGCCGTGGACGATTCCGGGGATTCCGGACAACACAGTGGTGCTGCGTTTCGGCTACGGGCGCGTGAATGTCGGGCTCGTGGGCGAGGGCACGGGGCACAACGTTTACCCGATCAGCGGTCTGGTGGGATCGTCGCGTCGTTTCGCAGCGGGCGCGAAGATTGTCCGGGCCACCGAGGGCGAGCGTGACTACCAGGTTGTCACTACTCAGCACCACGGCTCGATGGAGGGCCGCGCGATCGTGCGTGAGGTCGATCTGCTCGCGTGGCAGAAGTTCGGCGACGCCCGGGATACAAACCTGGATTCCTATGGCAACCAGCGAGACCTTGCGTTTGCCGAGCGGCTGGGCGAACTGTCGCACACGCCGGTGAACATCAACGCATACGTCAACCCGCAGCGCGGCCACAAGGATGGCGGAGTGGCCAAGGGCACGCAGGCCGAGAACGGGAGTTCGTCGTATCAGTACGGCTCGAAGGACGCTTCGGGCGCTTCCCGTCCTGTCGACTTCACCAAGGGGCCGCAGTGGGGGATGTCGATCGACCTCGGCTCCTGCACCGGGTGCTCGGCCTGCACGATCGCGTGCCAGGCGGAGAACAACATCCCCGTGGTGGGCAAGATCGAGGTGAACAAAGGCCGCGAGATGCACTGGATCCGCGTCGACCGCTACTTTGCGGGCGATAGCTTCACGGGGATCAACGCTTCGAGCGTGTTCTTCCAGCCCGTGGCCTGCGTGCACTGCGAGAACGCGCCGTGCGAAACGGTGTGCCCTGTGAACGCCACCGTGCACGGCCCCGAGGGCATCAACTACATGGTGTACAACCGGTGCATCGGCACGCGGTACTGCGCCAACAACTGCCCGTACAAGGTCCGCCGCTTCAACTTCTTCGACTACGGCGTGAAGAAGATCAACGGCGCGTACATCGGGCAGGAGGCGATGGAGTCCGTCGGCGCGGGGCCGAAGAATCACAACCTGATCCCGCCGCGTCTGCGCGAGAGGCTCGACGAGATCACCAAGTTGGGTATGAACCCAAACGTCACGATCCGCTCACGCGGCGTGATGGAGAAGTGCAACTACTGCATGCAGCGCATCAACGAGGCTCGCATCGAGATCAAGCTGAAGAACCTCCCCGGCGATCGCGAGAAGATCCCGGATGGGTTCTTCCAGGTGGCCTGCCAGCAGGCCTGCCCTTCGGATGCGATCACGTTCGGAGATCTGCTCGACACCAAGACGCCCTATCCCGAGGCCGGGGGCAAGACCCGCACCGGCAGCCGCGCGGCGAACCTCGCCGCGAATCCTCGCTCCTACATGCTGCTGGGGTATCTGAACGCCCGGCCGCGCACCACGCACATGGCGGGCATTCGCAATCCGAATCCCGCGCTTGTCAGCGAGGCGCGTCAGAAACTGATCGACGACCCCTTCCATCACGGCGGGCACGAGGGTGGCCACGAGAGTGAGCACGAACATGCCGCCGAGCACAAGGGCGAACACGCGGCCCGCCCCGCCAACAACGCGTTCGATCCGGCCAAGACCATCACCGATTCCGGCTACAAGCTCAGCTTGGCCGTTCTGGGAGCGTAATCAAGAATGAGCGCCATTCATCCAGATGAGATCAACGCGGGACGCCTGACGGGCGCGATCCCCACCGACCGGCCGCAGCCGCTCGACGAGCGGACCGGCGACGGCACGCTCATCGACGACCCGGCGGTTCGTGCGCCGCTGGTCCTGAACAACCGTTCGTTCCACGACATCACGAACATGGTCTGCGGCTACGTCGAGGAGAAGCCCGCGGGCTGGTGGCTCGCCGTGGCGGGGCTTGCGTCCACGCTGGCGGGCGTCGGCACGCTGATGATCATCTACCTGCTGATCACGGGCGTGGGCGTGTGGGGTCTGAACAACCGTGTGGACTGGGCCTGGGACATCACGAACTTCGTGTTCTGGATCGGCATCGGTCACGCCGGAACGCTGATCTCCGCGATCTTGTGCCTGCTGAAGCAGAAGTGGCGCACATCGATCAACCGCGCGGCCGAGGCGATGACGATCTTCGCCGTTATCTGCGCCGGCACGTTCCCCGGCATCCACGTCGGACGCGTCTGGTTCATCTGGATGGTTTTCCCGATTCCCAACGCCAACGGCATCTGGCCGAACTTCAAGAGCCCGCTGCTGTGGGACGTGTTCGCCGTCAGCACGTACTTCACGGTCTCCGCGCTCTTTTGGTACATGGGCATGATTCCGGATATGGCGACGCTCCGCGATCGCGCGGTGGGCCGGCTGAAGGCCTCGTCCAGCGGTCCGACTGTCGCGCCGTTCCTGAAGCTCCGCGTCGATCAACTTCGTGCGTGGATCTACGGCTTCCTCTCGCTCGGCTGGCGATTCTCCAGCCGCCATTGGCAGCACTACGAGAAGGCGTATCTTCTGCTGGCGGGCGTCTCCACGCCGCTGGTGCTCTCGGTTCACTCCATCGTGTCGTTCGACTTCGCCACATCGATCCTTCCCGGGTGGCACACGACGATCTTCCCGCCGTACTTCGTGGCGGGGGCCATCTTCGGCGGCTTTGCCATGGTGCTGCTGCTGATGATTCCGTGCCGCGAGCTGTACCCGAACATGAAGGACCTGATCACGCTCCGCCACCTGGAGAACATGGCGAAGATCATCCTCGTGACGGGCTCCATGGTGGGCTTTGCCTATGCGATGGAGTTCTTCATCGCGTGGTACTCCGGCAACAAGTATGAAGCCGACGTCTTCCAGTGGAACCGTGTGGTGCCCACGTGGCTGAGCGCCCGCGGCGCGCCGTATTGGTGGGCCTACTGGGCGATGATTTCCTGCAACGTCATCTCGCCGCAGCTCTTCTGGTTCCGGCGGTTCCGCACCAGCGCGTTCTGGATCTTCATTGTTTCGTTCATCGTGACCATCGGCATGTGGTTCGAGCGTTTCGTCATCATCGTGACGTCTCTGCACCGCGCCTTCCTTCCCGGGCAGTGGGGCATGTTCTTCCCCACTCCCGTGGACATTCTCACCTTCGTCGGCACGGTGGGCATCTTCCTGTTCCTCTTCATGCTCTTCCTGAAGTTCCTCCCCGCGTTTGCGATGAGCGAAATCAAGAACGTCACGCCGCAGGCGAGCCCCCACGAGCACCACTGAGAAGCGACGAAGTGATCGAGTGAAGAACTGACGGGGTCGAAAGCAAAGGCAGTTATGGCAAAGAAGCAAGGCAAAATCTATAAGACGACCACGGGCGAGGTGGTGTACGGGATGATGGCGGAGTTCGCCACGCCCGCCGACACCTATCACGCCGCCGAGAAGATGCGAGATGCCGGGTACAAGAAGTGGGATGTCTACGCCCCCTTCATGATTCACGGCATCGACGAGGCCATGGGTCTTCCGACCAGCCGCCTGCCGCTGACGGTCGGCGTGATCGGTCTCTCCGGCGCGGCCATCGGTTTCTTCTTCCAGTGGTGGGTTTCGACGGGCGGATATTCCACGGTTGTGCAGGGCAAGCCCCTGGGCGCGTGGCAGCCGTTCATCCCGGTGACATTCGAGATCGGCGTGCTCTTCACGGCATTCACGGCGATTCTCAGCATGCTCGCCTTCAACATGCTCCCGATGTGGTACCACCCGCTGATGAAGAAGGATCGCTTCCTGCGCGTCAGCGACGATCGCTTCGTGATCTGCGTGGAATCCAAGGACCCGAACTTCGATCCCGTGAAGACCAAAGCCCTGCTCGAGGGGGCCAAGGGATACAGCGTGGAACTGGTTGAAGAGTGAATCACGTCGAGGCAGGCACCGAACAGGCAAGAGACGGCATCCGCGAACACAAAGAACCCCGATGAAGACCCCGCACACCACATCAACACTTCGGCGCACACTGGCGATCGCCGGTCTGGGCACGCTTCTGGCCGGTGGCCTTGCCGCGTGTCAGGATCAGCGCAGCGACGAGCCGCCGCACCAGTTCCTGCCCGACATGGACGACAGTCCGAAGTTCAAGCCGCAGATGGAGACGGACTTCTTCGCCGACGGACGCTCGATGCGCCCGAAGGTGAAGGGGGCGGTCGCCTTCGGCGATTCCATGCGTCCCGACGACGTGAATCGCGCCAAGTTCCGGCGTGAGTCTCCCGAACTCTGGGACGGCATCGACCCGAGCGGCAAGCCGCTGGCCGAGGGCGAGCTTTCGTACGTATCGCGGATTCCTTCCAGCGCGCTCGAGCAGTTCCGTGCCATTCGCGCCGATCGCGGCGTGACGTACGCCACCGACGCAGAGGCCATGAAGGCCATGGTGCAGCGCGGCCAAGAACGCTTCAACATCTACTGCTCGGTCTGCCACGGGTACAAGGGCGAGGGCGGCGACCCGGCCCACCAGGAGGGCGGCGTTGTCGGCCGTCGCTGGAAGTCCCCCGTGCCTACGTACCACGATCCCAAATATTCGGACGCGAAGGTGAAGACCGGGCAGGACGGGTACATCTTCAGCGTTATCCGCAACGGCGTGCCGGATGTCGGCGATAAGCCGCCGAAGATGCCCTCGTACGCGGATAAGGTCACCGAGATCGACGCGTGGGCGATCGTGTCGTATGTACGCGCCTTGCAGGTTGCGTGGCACGATCCGACCCCCCCGACCCCCCCGACCCCCGCCGCGCCCGTCACCACCAAGCCGGAGGGAAGCAAGTGAGCACCATCAGCGCGGGCCACGCCCACGGCCATACAGATGCACACGCCCACTCCTCCCACGAGGAGCCGCAGATCGCGGCCCGTCGTGAGATCGACGTGAGCAAGCTCACGCCCGGCCCCGGGTTCGCCTTCACGGCGCGCGTCGGGCTGTGGTTCGTCGGCGTGGTCGGCATCATTGTGACGATTGTGTCGGGCATGGGGAGCGCGGAGGGCAAGCAGCACGCCCTCGTTTCGTACCACATGGGATTCCTGTATGCCCTCGGCCTGGCCCTTGGCTCGCTGGGTTTGCAGATGATCCTGCAGCAGTTCAATGCTGGCTGGTCGGCCGTGGTGCGGCGGACGGCGGAGACGATCGCCAGCTTGTTCTGGGTTGTGGCGATTCTGTTCGTACCGATCGCGTGGATAGAGCTTTCCGGCAAGCAGGGCATGATCTTCTCGTGGATCAAGGTTGCAAACACCCCCGGCGTTCATGATCCAATCCTCGACGAAAAGGCGGCCTGGCTGAACACCACCGGCTGGACCATCCGCGCGATCATCTACTTCTGCATCTGGATTTTCCTCGGCCTGAAGCTCTACTCGCTCTCCCGCAAGCAGGATGAGACGGGCGATCGCTGGCTGACGGCCAGGGCCCGCAAGATCTCCTCCGTCGGCCTGCTCGTGTTCGCCCTCTCCACCGCCTTCGCCTCCTTCGACTGGCTGATGGGGATGGACTACCACTGGTTCTCAACGATGTTCGGCGTCTACTTCTTTGCGGGCGCCACGCTCAGCACGCTTGCGGTGATGTGCGTCATCCTCTGCTCGCTTCGCATCTCGGGCCGCCTCGGCAAGACCTTCACCGAGGAGCACCAGCACGACCTGGGCAAGCTCCTCTTCGCGTTCACGGTCTTCTGGGCGTACGTCACCTTTGCGCAGTACTTCCTGATCTGGTACTCAAACGTTCCGGAGGAAACGGCTTTCTACAACCTGCGCAACGACCATGGCTATCAGCGCATCTTCCAGATTCTCTGCCTTGGCCACTTCCTGCTGCCGTTCGTGCTGCTGCTGATCCGCCCGCTGAAGCGGAACCCGCAAACGCTGCGTCTTATCGCCCTCTGGATGATCGTGATGCATGCCGTGGACCTGGTCTACATCGCCCGCCCGATCGTGCAGAAAGTGCTGCCCGGCCAGGACATTCTGGTGGACATCGCGGGCATCCTCGGCCCGCTCTGCCTCTTCCTCGGCTTCGTTGTTTGGAAGATGTCCAAGGCCCCGCTCATTGCCATCAAGGATCCTCGCCTGAACGAGGTTCTCGCCCACAAGAACTACGTCTAAGCACCGCACTCGTACTCGAAACCAACCATGTCTGATCATCCCGATCCATCCACCGTCGTCCACACGCCCACGCACCACGTGGCCGAGACGCCTCCGATGCACGACCCCGTGGACCAGTGGCACGACCACTCCCACGACGCCGAGACGCCCCAGCGCCCCCATGCCGACGTGCAGAACAGCAATCTGGTTCTGGGCATCGGCATCGCGCTCGCGGCCGTCATCGCCATCGCCTCGCTTGTCGTGTACGGGTTCTACACCCACTACAACACGCAGCGCATGGCTCTTCGCGAGAGCACGCCCCGCACCGGCGCGTTCGTTGATTTGGCGCTGTCTCCCACTGAAAAAACGCGCAATGACAAGTCGGAGTCCCTCGGCCTCCTGCAAAGCGGCGGCACCACCAAGCTGCCAACCGAAAAAGAGAACGAGTTCAAGACCATTACCGTTTCCCCCATCGACAAGGCCATGGACGATGTCGTCCAGCGCTATACGGCCCGCAAGTCCGCTCAAGGCAACTGATCCGAATCGTGCTTCGTTCGTCCCGCGTCCAGGCAGAATGACCCCGTGACTACCAGCCCTGCCAACTTCCGCCGCCTGCCCCGCCTCTCAGGCGTTGCGGTGTGCTGCGCGATGTTGGCCGCGTTTGCTCTGGGTTGGCCCGCGCGTGGGCAGGTCATTCCGAAGGAACTCCCCGCCCCCGTTCGCGGTCTGGAGATGACGAACACGTTCGGCAAGCAGATCCCCTTGCATCTCCAGTTCACCAATGAGCAGGGCAAGATCGTCTCGCTCGGCGATTTCTTCAATCGCAAGTCCCCCGGCGCGAAGGTCGCGCGGCCGGTGGTTATGCAGATGCTCTACTACCGCTGCCCGATCCTCTGTCCGCAGGTGCTCACGCGTCTGACGAACACGCTCAACGAGGTCGATCTCACCGTTGGCAAGGACTTTGATGTCGTGCTTGTGAGCTTCGATCCGCGTGACACCCCCGTCGACGCGGCCCAGAAGAAGTCCGCACAGCTCATTTCGTACAACCGCTCCAGCCAGCAGACCACCGACGGCTGGTCATTCCTGACTTCCACTCCGGCCAATGCTCAGGCGCTTGGGGAAGCGCTGGGCTTCCCGTTCCGCTCGCTTCCGGGCGGCGAGTTCTCCCACGGCGCGGCCCTCTTCGTCCTCACGCCCGAGGGCAAGGTCTCTCGCTCGCTTGTCGGGTTGAACTACCCCGCCGCGGATGTGAAGCTTGCCATTCTCGAAGCAGGTCGCGGCACGATCGGCACATGGGCCGACGCTTTCGTTCTCTGGTGCTACCACTACGACCCGAACGCGGGCACGTACACCGTTGCCGCCATGCGTGTGATGCGTGCCGGCGCGATTCTCACTATTTCACTTGTGTCACTCTTGCTCCTGGGCATGTGGCGATTCGAGAAGCGAAGGCGGAGCGCGACCATTTCGCTCGCCCTCGCCGCTGAATCCGAACTCCGCGCCACGCTCCCCCAGCCCCTCCCGCCCGCCGCCAAGCTCACAGGATCGACTCCATGACCATGACCCTTCCCACCACGCTCGGCCAGCAGTGGCTGAAGGAGTACTTCTTCAGCTCGATCGGCGCCTCCAGCCAGGCGGCCGATACCGAGAATCTGTTCATCTACATTCTGTGGATCAACATCATCAGCTTCGTGCTGCTGATGATTCTGCTCGTGTATTTCGTCGCCAAGTTCCACCGCTCCAAGCAGGCGACGAACTACCAGGTTTCGGCCGCGCACAACACGCCGCTGGAGCTGACATGGTCCATCGTTCCGCTGCTGGTCATGATCCCGATCTTCTACTGGGGGTTCACGGGTTTCGCGGACAAGCTGGCCGCGCCGCAGGATTCCGAGGAGATCACGATCAAGGGCAAGCAGTGGAAGTGGTCGATGTTCTACCGCAACGGCGCGTCGCCGCAGAGCGACGAGATGGAGCTTCTCCACACCGGGCAGAAGGTCACGCACTTCATTGTTCCCCTGAACCGTCCCGTGAAGTTCATCATGAGCTCCTCGGACGTTATTCATGCGTTCTATGTTCCGGACTTCCGCACCAAGATGGACGTGATCCCGAATCGCTACACGTCCATGTGGTTCTATCCGCAGAAGCTCACGGACATGACGATCAACCCGATCACGGGCAAGCCGAAGAATCCGCCGCACAAGGTGTACTGCGCCGAGTACTGCGGGCAGGACCATTCCGAGATGGGCGCGTACATGTCGGTCGTCCCCGTGAAGGAGTACGAGGACACAATTCGCCAGTGGACCGACTACCCCAAGACCATCACGTTGCTGAAGGTTGGCGAAGCCGTGTGGTCTCGAAAGGGGTGCAACTCGTGCCACTCCGTGGACGGTTCCAAGAGCACGGGCCCCACTTGGAAGGGCATGTACGGCGCGAAGCACTCGTACACGAACGGGGAGTCCGACAAGCTCGTTGATGAGAACTGGCTCCGGCGCAACATCCTCTATTCGCAGGAACGCATCCTGCTCCACGAGGACGACAACAAAGTGGCCTACCCCACCTCCATGCCGATTTTCGCTGGGCAGATCAATGAACTCGAAATGGAGGGCGTCATTTTGTACATCAAGTCTCTGAGTGACGCCACGAAGGCCGCGGCGGAAAACGCCGGCAAGATCACCGTCCAGGAATACCGCGACAAGGAAAAGGCAGCCAAGGAGGGCGGGACCGCTGCCCCGGCCGCCCCGCCTGCCAAGCCCTGATTGAGATTTAGGTATCGCCCCAGTCCCCGAACACACGTCCCACGACCCATTCCAAGTCTGTTCCCTCCCAAAGGAGGTTCCCATGTCAGCCGGATACGGACACCACGGAAGTTATCTCGAATACAAAGGCGGTCACAACGATCCATTCTGGACGGTGAAGCTGCCACGCACCATCTGGGACTGGGCCTCGACGATCGACCACAAGAAGATCGGCGTGATGTATCTCTGCGCCATCCTCTTCATGTTCTTCCTCGGCGGCATGATGGCCATCTTCGTGCGCACCGAGTTGTTCAACCCGAACACGGTGACAACCATCGCCGGCAAGACCGTGGTCGCCCACAACTGGATCGGCCAGCACATGGGCGTGGGCGAGAACATAGCCAAGAGCAACGAGTACTACAACCGCACGATGACCCTGCACGGCGTCATCATGGTCTTCCTCGTGATCGTGCCATCGGTCCCCGCATCGCTCGGCAACTTCCTGCTGCCGCTGATGATCGGAGCCAAGGACGTCGCCTTCCCGCGGCTGAATCTTCTGTCGTGGTACGTGTATCTGGTTGGCTCGATCTTCGCCGTCATGTCCCTCGTCAGCGGCGGGGTGGACACGGGGTGGACGTTCTACACGCCCTATTCAACCATGACGGATGACGGGTATTTACGTGTCGTCTGGATGGTGACGGCCGCGTTCATTCTCGGCTTCTCATCCATCTTCACCGGGCTCAACTTCGTCGTCACGGTTCACAAGCTTCGCGCCCCCGGCATGGGCTGGTTCGACATGCCCCTGTTCGTCTGGGGCATCTACGGAGCGGCGATCATCCAGGTGCTGGCCACGCCCGTCATCGGCATCACGCTTCTGCTCATGATCTTCGAGCGGACGTTCCACATAGGCATCTTCGATCCCCGCATGGGCGGCGATCCGGTGCTCTTCCAGCACTTCTTCTGGTTCTACTCTCACCCCGTCGTGTACGTGATGATCCTGCCCGGTCTGGCGATCATGAACGAGATGATCGCCACGGGCGCACGCAAGCCGATCTTCGGCTATCGCGCCGTGGCCTTCAGCACACTCGCCATCGCGGGCATCTCCTTCATCGTCTGGGGCCACCACCTGTTCACTTCCGAGGGCGAGGTCGCCGCGGTGGTGTTCAGTGCGATCACGTTCCTTGTCGCCATCCCCTCGGCCGTCAAGATCTTCAACTGGATTGCCACGCTCTACAAGGGCTCCATCTGCCTGAACACGTGGAACCTGTACGCTCTGGCGTTCCTGTTCCTCTTTTCGATCGGCGGGCTGACGGGTCTGTTCCTGGGCTCGCTGGCCGTGGACATGCACCTGCACGACACGTACTTCGTTGTGGCCCACTTCCATTATGTGATGATGGGCGGCACGATCATCGCCTTCATCGGGGGCATCCACTTCTGGTGGCCCAAGATGTTCGGCAAGATGTACTCCGAGATCGGCGGCACGATCGGCTTCGTGCTGGTCTTCATCGGTTTCAACCTTACGTTCTTCCCGCAGTTCGTCATGGGCAGCCAGGGCATGCCTCGCCGATACGCCAACTACGTTGAGGAATACCACCTGTACCACATGCTCTCCACCATGGGGGCGTACACGCTGCTCGCCGGATTCCTGACGCACCTGGTCACATTCCTGCACTCGCTGGCCGCGGGCAAGAAGGCCCCACCGAATCCGTGGGGTTCGCTCACGCTGGAATGGACCAACGCCTCCAGCCCGCCCATCGAGCACAACTTCGACCACGAGCCCGTCGTTGTGCATGGTCCGTACGACTATGACAACGTCATCCCGCCGCAGACCAAGCCGGGCGAGTTCGTTCTTCCCCGTCCCGCCGCCGTGGCGATACAGCACTAGTCCTCCCCCGTGTCCGAGCGCACGACACTCGAACGAGACCAGAGAATGTCATCAAGCCACGCCCATTCCGCTCACCCCCCATCGGCCGTCGAGGATCTCTCGAAGCCACTCCACGAGCGCTATCACGCCGCGAGCCATTTCAAGGATCGCGAGCATGAGTTCGACTCCGTCAAGATGGGCGTTTGGCTCTTCCTTGCAACGGAAATCCTGCTCTTCAGCGGCATGTTCTGCGCTTATTTCATCTTCCGCCTGATGCACCCCGAGGCCTTCATTGGCGGCGGGCACCATCTGGAAGTGAAGTGGGGGCTCATCAACACCATCGTGCTGCTGATGTCTTCGTACTGGGTCGCCGCGGCCGTTCGCCACGCCCAGACTGGCAACCAGAAGTGGCTGCAGATCAACATCATCCTGACGTTCTTCGCCGGGGCGGCCTTCCTTTTCATCAAGTTCTTCTTCGAGTACTGGCACAAGATCCAGGTCGGTCTGCTCCCTGGCAAGTTCTACCACTACACCGGCCACGCCGATCCGTACGAGCCGATGTGGTGGGGAGTTTACTGGGGCGCGACGGGCATCCACGCCAGCCACGTTATTGTCGGGATGGGCCTCTTCGCCTGGCTCTACTTCCGCTCCCGGAAGGGCCATTTCGGGCCCGGCCACTACAACGCTGTTGAAGGCGTTGGTCTGTACTGGCACATCGTTGACATCGTCTGGATTTTCCTCTTCCCGTTGCTGTACCTGATCCACTAACCGCTCACGCTTTGCATTTCTTCATTTGCGATTAGCCATTTGCGATTTGCACATTGATCGAGGTCTTCCCATGTCCCACGCCGCCGAGTTCGATGAATACGGGCACAAAGATCACGGGCACGTCATTGTGTCTGTCTTCACGCTGCGATTCATCCTCATCGCCCTGCTCTTCTGCACGCTGCTCACCTCGGGCTCGGCCTGGGCGGAGACCGCGATCGCAGCCACGTTCCATGTGGAGATCCCGCAGTGGATCAATGCCTTTGTGGCACTCTCAATCGCGGTGGTGAAGACGGCCCTTGTCGTGGGCTTCTTCATGCAGCTCAAGTATGACAACCCGATGAACACGATCATCTTCGTGTTCACGCTGCTCACGGTCGCATCATTCCTCGGCTTCACTTCATTGGACTTGGGCAACCGAGACACCATCGATCGCTTCAAGAACGTGTACGCCTATCCGGGCGGAAACGGCCTTGACGGCGGCGGCACCGGCATCGTCTTCCAATCGCAGATCAACGGCGTAGGCAAGCCCGCTCCTCATGGCGAGGTCGAAGAGAAGAAGGTGGACGAGAGCCAGGACATCACGCACATGGGCTACCTCCCGGAGGAGCCCGAGCTCGGATCCTCCCGCAATCGCAGCCGTCCGGTCATGGGCATCACCATCTCCACGCTGCCCGGATATCGCAGCCCTGCGGCCGCGGACGAGGGGCACGCCCCCGCTGAAAATCTCGCGCCATCCAAGGATCACAGGCCGGAGCCGGCCAGACCGTCCGACGATCACAAGCCCGGGGCTGCGGAGACCAAGGGCGAGCCGAAGCACTAGCTCCGTGGCACGGGCGGATCGCCCGTGTTCTTTGTATCGCGGGCTGCCCGCCCGACAGCCATTCAACATGGAACCCTCCCGCCGCATCGCCTGGCTCATCACTCTCGGCGGGGCCGCGCTCTTTGCGTGCTCCATCGTCCCGATGGCCCACCGAATCGCGGACTACAACGCCCACGCGAACATCCCCGCGTTCCACGCCGAGCCGATCGTCTCCCGCACGCTTCGCGTGGAGGGCTTTCCGGACGCCACGCTCACCGACGTTCCCGCCACCGGGCCGATGGGATCAATCCGTCTGGACATCGGGGAGAAGTCCACGATGATCCCCGTGAGGCGTCCCGCCGCGATGAACATGCCGAACCTCGCGGGCTACGACGAGTGGCTCAAGGCGCTTGCGGTATATCCCGTGGTGCGCGATGAGCACCACGATCAGGGGCGCATCTCCGGCTCGGAGCATCTCGTCATCGTCGTCCGCCGAACGCCAGAGGGATTCGATCCCGAGACCTGGGGCCAGGTCCGCCGCGACGAATGGCTCTTTGATTTTTACGACATCAAACGCGATGGCGAGGTCGAGCATTTCACGCGCCGCTGGCCGCGCACGAGCAACTACGGCGATCCGGAGGCCCGCTTGCGCCGCGAGGCCGCCGGTGAGGGTGTGGAGCCCGCCCGCGCCGCCACGGCCAAGTACCTCCTGCAATACGAGCCGCTGAAGGATCGCTCCTTCGAGCACTTCGTCGCGATGTTTGTGATCCCCAAGCTCAGCGTGCCGGACTACAAGTTCAACGACACCGCGTTCAGACTCGAAGTTCTGAGCTGGACGCTCCCCTGCTCGATGTGCGCGGTTCTCGCGTTTCTCGGCGGATTGGTCTTCGCAATTGCCCCCAAGCGTTCGGTGCGTTCGGCAGCTCCCGCCGCGTCGCCGTCCTGAGCGCAGGTGATACCAAACGCATTTGAACCACGGGCGGGAATCCGCGGGATTCGCTCGCGGACTCGCTCATCCCGGGCGTGTGTGCTTTGAGCGATTGGTATGAATACGGGGAGCGCGTGCAGGGCTATTTCCGATTCAATGAAAAACGCCCCGGCAGATGCCGGGGCGTTGGTCGGTCAGGATTGTCCTGCGATCACTTGAGGAAGTCGTCGCTCTTGGCAGGAGTCGCGGGCTTGGAAGCCGGGGACTTCGGGGCCATTGTGGCGGCGGGGGCGGGAATGCCTGTGCGATACTGCTTGGTCATGAAGACTTCCACGCGGCGGTTCTGCGGCGTGTTTCCGCTGGCGGTGTTCTGCACCATCGGCTCGAACTCGCCCTTGCCGCAGGCCTCGCCGCGCTCGGAGGCGAAGCCATCGCTCACCATCTCGCGAAGCACGGAGATCGCGCGGTGGCAGGAGAGGTGCCAGTTGGTCGGGTGCTGGGCCGCAGTGCGGCGGATCGGCTGGGAATCGGTGTGGCCGACGATCCGCACGTCGTAGCCGTTGGCGGTCGTGTTCAGGATCTGTGTGAACTGCTTGATCGTGGACCGTGCGTTGCTGCTGAGCGCATCCTTGCCCGAATCGAAGAGCACGTCGGACTTGAAGCGGATCATGCCGCGGGCGGCGTCGTACTCGAGGAGGTCAGAGTGCTGCGAGGCCAGTTCACGCAGGGCCGCATCCGTTCCTGCATCCAACGCGATGTTGCCGAACTGAGTGTTCTTGGAGTTCGCATCCAGGCGGTCGATGCGGGCCGCAAGATCCGCTCGGTTCGCCCGGACGTCATTGAGGAGCGCCTGCATCTCTGCCATCGCCCGATCCCGGGCCGCCAGCCCGTCCTGCAACTGCTGGTTCAGAGTGTGCAAAGACTCATTGTCCTGCACCAGCTTGGTGTTTTGCTCCTGCAGGGCGCGGTTCGCCTCCAGCAGTGCGGTGTTCGAACTTGAGCAGCCGCCCAGTGTCAGGCCCAGAAGCCCAACCACCATCGCGACCGCGGCCCGGGCGACGCCAATTCGGCGCGCCACGCTCATTGTGTGCATCATCATCCGTGTTCCTCCCATGTGCTTGGGTCAAAGTGCGGAAATCCGGCCAATCGAGGCACAGGATACGCCTTCCCGGCCCCGTTCGGAAGCCCCATCGCCCCCGCCGGTCAATCATCGCAGTATCGAGCCGTCGGCATTCCCACCATGAGCGCGCAACCGACAACCTCCGTCCGCCCCTTGCTTCTGCGAATCGACGCCCTTGGCGCGGTGGATGCGACCGGGCTCTCGGTCTCGCCGTGCTCGGTTCTCGTGGAGTTCGCCGATCGCCCGGGCTCAATTTTCCCGGCCCGAACGCTTGCCGTCGGACTTCCCAGGGAGATCGATCAGCACGAGGCCAGTCACAGTCCGGCACTCCGGACCGTCTCACGCCCGAACGCCGTCCTCATTCCCGGCTTGGTCAACGCCCACACGCACTTGGACTTGACGCATATTGGTCCGCAGCCGCACGATCCCGCGGCGGGGTTCATCCCCTGGGTGGACATGATCCGCAACCGACGGGAGATCGAGCCGGAACGCATCGCCGCCAGCGTGCGGCGGGGCATCGCCCTATCTCTTGCTGCCGGAACGGTCGCTGTCGGCGACATCGCCGGAGCCATCCGCGGCCACATTACCCTGGAACCCTGGCGAATCTTGCGCCAATCGACGCTGCTCGGCGTTTCGTGGCTGGAGTTCTTCGCCATCGGCACAGGGCAGGCACGTGCCGAAGCGATGCTGGATCGCATGAGGCCTGAAATCGAGGCGGCGGCGCGTGAAAGTGGGGGGGTTCGGATTGGGCTGCAGCCCCACGCCCCAAATACCGTCGCCCGCGATGTCTACTTCAAGGCCATCGCGCAGGCCCTCACGCTTGGTCACGCCGCGCCGCTTTCGACCCATTTGGCCGAAACTCCCGAGGAACATGAGTTCATCGCCGGTGCCCGGGGTCCGCAGCGTGAACTCCTCGAAGCGCTTGGAATCTGGGACGATTCCATTTTGAAGGACATCGGCAAAGGCAAGAGCCCTGCTCAGCACCTCGAATCTGTGCTTGCCGCGCAGCCCTTCACGGTCGCCCACGTGAACGACGCCGACGATGCGGCGATCGACATCCTCGCCCGCACGAATACCCGCGTGGTGTATTGTCCCCGTGCCTCGGCCTACTTTGGGGCAGAACGCCACTTTGGGTCACATCGCTATCGGGACATGCTTCGGGCCGGCGTCTGTGTGGCCATTGGTACCGACTCGGTTGTCAATCTGCCGCCCGAAGCGGGGCGGCTCCCGACCGATGCCGCCATACCAACCCTTCCTGCAGGCCGCGGCATGAGCATTTTGGATGAGATGCGGTTCCTGTATGCCCGTGATGGCACACCCCCGCTTGAACTGATGAGGATGGCCACGGTGAACGGAGCTCGCGCCCTCGGCTTGAACGCGGCGGCGTTCCAGATCCGAGGCGGAGACCCGATTGCGGGCCTGATCGCGGTACCGGTTTCGGCGGGCTTAGCGACGTCGAATCCCGGCGACCTCCTGGAACGAATCCTCCTAGGAACCGGTTTGCCAGAATTGCTGTTTCACAGCAGAATTTACGATACTACAGTAGTGAACAGTCCTGGATAGTGGAATCGCATATTGTTCGGTATGAGCCGTCCCGCCGCTGCTGCGGGGCGCAACAACCGGGGGGAATGACGGAAAGCCATGAGCGCCAAATGGGTTCGCAGCCAACAGTGGGATGACCGGCACCTGACCGGCGCGCTGTGGCCCGTGAAGGTCGTGCTTCGGACGTTCAGCCATATTTCGACCGCCGTGTTCCTTCTCGCGCTGGTGGCGATGTATGGCATTCTGGCCAGCGTGCCGATTGGGCTGATTGCAAAGGCACCCACGGTTCTCTTCTACGCACTCACGTTCGTGCTGTGTGTCGGCATCGGGGCGATCCTTCCCGTCTGGATCACAACAGGCGCGATGCGAGCCCGCGGCGTGGGAACTGCTCCGCGCTGGGTTGTCGGCATCTTCGGATTCATCTTGCTTTCAGGCGCGGCGGGGGTGCTCTGGTGGTGGGGGGTCTGGCCGCACTTGCGGTACGACGTTGACACCGGCTCAGGGGTGCGGTTTTTCGGCGCGTTCATCGACAAATACGCGGCCGTGCAGTTCCGGCGTCTGCCGATGATGGAGATGAGCGAACTGGAGTTTTACGCGTGGTGGCCGCTACGGGTGGTGCTGCTGCTGTTTGTGCTGAATCTCACCACGGCGACGATCCGTCGCATCGAGTTCACCTTCCCGCGCATCGGCGTGCTGACGGTTCATACGGGGATCATCACGATCGCCCTCGGCAGCGTGTACTACTCCACGCACAAGCAGGAGGGGGACATGATCCTTCTTGCGGCGGGCACGGATGATGCCGGGCGCCCTATGGCGCCTCGTGCCGAGACTGGCTTTTACGACAACACTCGCACCGCGCTTTGGGTGACGCAGAACAAGGGGATGGGGTGGGACCAGCGCCCGCTGCATGGCGTGCCGCGGTACAACGATTACAACCTGGATGCTGTGGCGCGGCCGGACCCGCGCCCGCTCTGGGCCGAGTCTCTCGGGGCACTGGATATCGCCGTTCCAGACAGAGCTTCGGACAGCCCCGTCCATCTCATTGACGACGACATCTCATTTCGCATTGTTGGGTATGCCAGCTATGCCGAGCTCGACGAGCAGTGGGTGCCGGGTCCTGGAACGGCTGGCTCCGCGATTGGCGAACGGATCCGCGAACTGGATCTTGCTGTTACGGCCACTATGCCCGATGGAAAAGCACCCCCTCGGAAGACGTGGCGGCTGTTTCCGGATCATCCCGGCGGGCGCGTGGGCACGGACTTGCTCGGTGTGGAATACACGGTTGCCATGCCAGAGGAGCGGTGGGTCGCGCTGAGCACGCCGGTTCCGACGGGCACGCTGGGTGCGCTGCTTGTGGAACATCCCGCGAGCGGGTTTCGGGCCGCGTATCCGGTGCAGGAAAATCAGACGATTCCGGTGGGAACGACCGGCTACACGTTGACGGTGAAGTCGCTGCTGCCGACCCCGCCGCTACCGATCGTGACGAAGGGGTACGAGGGAGCGACGTCGAGCGTGGCGATCGTGCATGTCGATCAGGCGGCGGGTGGTGGGGGTGGGGGTGGGGGAGAGAAGAAGCCCGGCTTTGATCGGTGGGTGTACAGCCGATTCCCGGAGATCACCCAGGATCTCTCGGACGAGTTGAACGAGCGCGGCATGCCCAAGCGGCGTGACGCCGATCCGGTCCTGCGCATTACGTATCTCGATTGCTCGACACTCAACGTCTACTTCGATGAGCAGCGCAGCGGAACCATCCGTGCCCTGGTGCGGCAGAAGGGCGGCAACGCGACGATTACACCGGATGTGAAACCGGAGACGCTCGTGCAGATCGCACCGGTGGCGGCGATCAAGCTCGGTGCGAAGATGGACAACGCGATGCGCGTGGAAGTGCCGGAGGTTGTTCCGCCGGATGCCCGGGACCGCGAACGCATCGGCAATCACAAGGCCTCGGCGGTGGCCGTTGAGGTGCGTTCCAAGTCCGGGCCTGCCGGCGTGCATTGGGTTCCGTTTACGGACTATCTCACCGTCGGCGGCGCGGAGGGCGCGGTGGATCGCGATGTTCGACTGGCCGACGGACGCACTGTGAGCATCGCTTTCGGGCGCATTCGCCACGAGTTCTGGCCGCGGATGTCGGTGAAACTGCACGAGTTCGAGATGATTCCGTACGACAACTCGGACACGCCGAAGGACTATCGCTCGGATGTCGTGGTGCGAACCGAGTGGCCGGGGCCCGGGGGAAAGATCGAGGCGAGCGAGGAGACGCGGCGTACTTCGTTGAACAATCCGCTGCTGGTTGTCACGCCTTATGTCGCTCCCGACGGCATGCCCTTGCCCGGACGCGTCCTTGGGTATCTCTTCAGCTTCATCGCGCCGAATCAGTACAAGTTTGCGCAGGCAGGGTGGGATCAGACGGGATGGCGGCAAAGCGAGCAGGAGGTGGCCGCGGGACGCCGGGCCAAGCCGACGGCCCGCTTCACGATCCTGGGCGTGGGCAATAATCCCGGCATCTACATCATCGCGGCCGGGGCGGTGATGATGAGCATCGGCATTCCGTGGGCCTTCTACCTGAAGCCGTGGCTGATGCAGCGGGAGAAGCGGAAGATTCAGGAGCGGCTGGCGCGTGAAGGCGAGGCCAGTCGCGGCGGGGTCTCTCCGAAACTGAACGGGGCCGCACGAACACACGAACCAGATCGCACGAGCCAGGGGGCAAGCACATGAGCACACGCACGAAACGAATCATGGAGTGGGTTGTTCTGGGGGTGGTGGTCGCCCTCTGCTTCTTTTTCACGCCATCGAGCAAGGCGCAGAACGCTCCGGCGGGCAACGCCCACCCGAAGCACGAGACGATGGACGATGCGGAGGCCCTCGCCAACCCCTTCGGCGCGATCGGCCCCAGCACTTGCACGCTGGAACAGAAGGAGGCCTTCGCAAAGCAGGTCGATCTTTCGCCGCTTCGCGATCTCGCCGTGTATCACAGCTCGCGTGTGAAGATTCTCGACACGCTTGCGCGCGAGACCATCAAGCAGATTGTCGGGCGCAAGGATTTTGTTGATTTCGCAGTTGATCCGGCGCACCCGACGGTCGCAAGGAATGTTCACTACGACCCGCTCTTCACGTTTCTCGACATGGTGATCGATCCTGGCTACTACATCGATCGCCCGCTGGTGCATGTGGAATATCTGCCGCTGCGTGAGGCATTCCTCGAGAAAATGTACGACAAGCCGGAAGAACGCGAGTGGTGGAAACGCGTCGGACGTTTGAAGCCGGGCCTTTTCGTGAACTCGCTCCCGGAGATCACGGCCAAGTACGGCACGGATCAGGCGTACGCGCAAGGGCTCGATCGGGTTCGCAACGCACTTCTGCTTTTCCAGTTCTCGTGGAAGAACCTTGTGATGGTTGCATCGGATTCTCCCGAGAAGCCGTGGGTCCACCTCGCTGCGCTTCCGCCGGATTCTCCCGCGGCCAAGGCCGTGAAGGAGATCGGCGAGGCATGGCGGAAGGGCGATGCCCCGCGCGTGAACGCCGCGGCAAAGATTCTCGCCGCCGAACTGCCGAAGATCAACGCCATGTCGTACCCCACGACGAAGCGTTCGCTCGAAGCGACGTACAACCGGCTGAACCCGTTCGAATGGGGGTATTGGATGTATGCCTTCGCGCTGCTCGGGCTGCTGCTTGCTTTCGGAACGGGCCGGAAGTGGCTGGTATATGTGGGCGTGGGGATGCTCTTTGCGGCACTCTCGATGCACGCCTTCGGGTTCATCAGTCGGTGCATTATTGCGGAACGGTTCGCGATTCAAAATCAGTTTGAGTCGATGACGGGGTTGTCCCTCTTTGCGGGAGTGGTGGGGTGCGCGATCATGCTGCTGCGCCGCCAGTGGCTTTTCGGGGCCGCGGCCGCGGGGGTTGGGTTCATGGTTCTCATCACCGCCACGCAGGCGGCGATTCCCGGCGTGAGCGTGGAGCGCGAAGCGCCGATCCTGAACACGAGCGTGCTGCTGAAGTATCACGTCACCACGGTGCTTGTCTCATACGGGCTGATCTCGCTGGGCTTTATGGTGAGTCTGTTCTACCTGGGCACGCACTACATGGCCAAACTCCGCGGCAAGTTCGCGGCATCGCCCAAGCTCGCCGTCGCCGGCGGAAACATGCCGGCTCAGGACAACTCCTTCGCGGAAATGTCGGCCACGGCGCTCAATATCGAAGAGGGCGGCTCGCACGGAACGGCGCGCGTGCTGCACGATCTGGACAAGTCGCAAATGGTCATCCTGCAACTCGCTTTTTGGTGCCTTGGCGTGGGAATCCTGCTCGGCGCGTGGTGGGCGGATCATTCCTGGGGCCGGTGGTGGGCGTTTGATCCCAAGGAGCTCTGGGCCTTGGTCACGTGGCTGGTGTACCTGGTCGTGATTCACTGCCGGTTCGCGAATCTCTCGAATCGGGCGCTGGTCACGGCGTGGTTGAGTGTGCTCGGCTTCATCGTGATGCTCTGGACGTACTTCGGCGTGAACCTGATTCTGCCGGGGCTGCACGCGTACGCCTGACACGCGAGAGAGGTGCGGGCGGTTCGTCCGTCTTAGATGTTGGAATGATGGCGGCGGAGCGCAACAAGTTTTGAGTGCTCACATCCCCATGCTCGTCGGCCGCCGTTGGAAACGACCAGATTTCACGATCGACGCAGAGACTCTGGCAAGCCGTCTCCTCGGGCGTCTGCTCGTGCGAGTGCTCGACGACGGCACACTCCTCGCTGGGCGCATCGTCGAAACCGAGGCATACTGCGGGACGATCGACGCCGCATCGCACGCCTACCGCGGCAGGCGCACGCCCCGCAACGAAGTCATGTACGCTCGCCCGGGCACCGCCTATGTCTACTTCACGTACGGCATGCACTACTGCATGAACATCGTCTGCGGCGAGGTGGATGTGCCGCTGGCGGTGCTGATCCGAGCCGTCGAGCCGATCGCGGGGATCGAAGCCATGCGCCGGTTGCGAGCGATTCGCCCCGGCAAGAGTCAACAAGCCATGGCTCGGCAACCGGACCGAGCCCTCTGCTCTGGCCCGGCCCGGCTCTGCCAGGCGTTTTCCATCGGGCGTGCGCAGAATGGGCTCGACCTCGTGAATGGCCGCACGCTCTTTGTCGCCGAGCCGCATGCGCGATCGATGCTGACGCCGATCCGCCCGCGCGACATTGCCCGCACGCCGCGTATCGGCATTGACTATGCCGGGGCGTGGGTCGCCAAACCGCTGCGGTTTGTGGTTGCCAACTCGGAGTATCTCAGCAAGCTCCCGGCAGGCCCGGCCGGGAAGATGGCGAACCCCGGTAAAGTGCGGGGCTCGAAATCGAGGCGGAAAGCCGCCCCCGGGTCGGTCCCGGGCGTTTCAAGAAATCGCTGAATCACTCGCCACAGGTCGATCGATGGATACGATATGGCCCCGCACCTTCGGCTCGTGGGCCTTGGCCGAATGGCAGGTAGGAAGCGGGATCATCTGTCCGATCAGGAGTGATCGTTCGTGAACAGTTCAAGCATGGTGGATTGGCCGGCGATTCGCACCCGGGCTTCGCAGTTCCCGGACGAGGCGTTCGAGTTCGTTCGTGAAGGGCTTCGCCACACCGTTGAGTCTTTTCATGGCAGCACTGGCCAACCGAACCCAGGTGAGGACCGTCGCCACATCTCCGGTCAACAGCTCTGCCTCGGCCTGAAGAACTTCGCATTGCAGCGGTACGGCATGCTCGCGGGAGTCGTGCTCGCCCGATGGCAACTCACGCGCACCGAGGACTTCGGCACGATCGTGTATTCCATGATCGACCGCAAGGAACTTCGTGCCAGCGACAAGGACTCCATCGAAGACTTCAAGGGAGTCTTCGACTTTGCCGAGGCCTTTGGCGCGGCCTCGATCTGCTGAGCCGGAGCACATAGCAAATCGCACATGGCCACATTGCACAAAGAGCCCGAGGAGGGCGCGTGCTGTTGCCTTGAATGTGCTCTGTAGCGATGTGCTCTGTTGCACATGTATCTCGCGGCAAGCCGCTCCTGCGGGAAATGTGATATTCTTCCCCCATGCCGGACGCGCCGACTCCCCCCCCCCCTCCGCCTCCTCCTTCGCTCACCCGTCTGCACCTCTGGCAGATCCAGTGGGTGCGCGATCTCATGATTATTGGGGCGGTGTTCGGCGTGCTTTATCTCGGCTACCAAATCCGCATCGTCACGGTGCCGATGCTGCTGGCACTTACGCTGGCGTATCTCTTTGAGCCGCTGGTGCGATGGCTGCGTCACCGTCGGCTTTGCTCCCGCCCGGTTGCCGCGATCGGCATTATCACCGTGACGTTCATGGTTCTGCTCGTTCCGCTCACGCTGGGGGCCGGGTTCGCCGTAGTACAGGGCGCGCGAGCGGCCTCGGAACTTGCGGGGAATATCTCGAATGTGCAGCAGTCGGTCGCGGCTCCTGCGGACGAGGCCCTGCGAGCCGCTGTGCCATCTGGTGCGTGGAGCAGCATCCGGGATTTCCTTGCCGAGCGACCCGCCCGGAAGGAGCAAGCGCCCGCCGGCTCGGCGGCACCGGCGCCGAGTGTTCCGGATGCGGCGTATGGGCACGCCCACCCGAGTGTTCTCTCCCAACTCGCCGGGCGCGACGAGATGCGGGAACTCGGCCAGCGTGCTATTGACTGGTTGAACGAGCACGCGGGGGAACTCTCGCAATCACTCGGTCGTCGCGTTGCCAACAGCGGGGCCGACGCCGCACGGGCCGCCTTCGCCACAGCCACCACCATCGGCACCGTGATTCTTCAGGCCGTGCTGACCGCTCTGTTTTTCTACTTCTTCTCCACCAGTTGGGGCCAGGTACTGGATTTTTCCGAGTCTTTCATACCCAAGGCACAGCGCGGCCGCGCCATGGACATTCTCGGCAAGATGGACCGGGCAATCGCGGGATTCGTTCGCGGTCGCGTCACCATCTGCCTGATCGAGATGGGCGTGATCACGCTGCTGTATTTCCTCGCGGGCGTGCCGATGCCGCTGCTGCTTGGCCCCATAGTGGGCATTCTGTTCATTGTGCCGTACATGAACACACTGGGAATTCCCATCGCCATGCTGCTGCTCTGGCTGCAAGGCGTGCAGGGGCCGATTTTCGCGCCGCATCTCTTCGCCGGGTCTGGCGGGCTCTGGTGGATTCTGCTTGCTCCGGCCGCGATTCACCTGATCGGCCATGCCCTGGACGACTACTTCCTGAATCCGATGATCCAGGGCAAGCACACGGATCTGGCGATTCCCATGATCGTCTTCTCCTCCATCGCCGGGGGCGCGCTGGCGGGCGTGTATGGATTGCTGCTGGCGATCCCGGTCGCCGCGTGTGTGCGGATATTGATGAAAGAGATCTTCTGGCCGCGCATTCAGGCGTGGGTGCGCGGAGAGGCGAAGGATTTCCTGCCTATAGGGAAGGAGTAGCCCCGCATGGTTTCCGGGTGGTCCATGGAACTCGGGCCGATCCTGCACTATGGCGTGTATGTGCTGATCGGCATTGTGTGCGTCGGCGCGATTGTGCGGGCGCTCTGGGCACCGATGGACATCCACCGGGCCCCATGCTGCGGCGGGTGCGGGCACGGCGTTCGCGACATTCTCCAGGGCGTCTGCCCCGAGTGCGGAGGGCAGTATGCGAAAGTCGGGATTACGACTCCGAGCATGGCTGTTCGACTGCGGGCGAGCCTTCCCATCGCGTTGCTGGCGTGGACGACGATGGTGGGAGTCGGCGCATCGCTCTCGCATGGCTGGCTGGAACAGCGTGCGTGGGCGACGTACTCCACGGCGTCGGTGGCGTTTACACCCGGCGTCGGCGGCAAGCAGTCGGAGAAATACACCACGGACCTGACGCCCGTAAGCATGGGCTCGTTCTCGGCGTTTGGGCGGGCAGAGTCCAAGACTGCCTTGGAGTATCGCATTTCGCTGGATCTGGGATATGTCATCGACGGGGACAAGGTGGAGTCCGGCATGTGCGTGATGAAGCTGCGAAAGAACGGGGAGCCGGAGTCCTTCCCGCTCACCATCGATCTTGCGGATGGCAGTTTCACCATCAAGGACGATCAGGGCAAGGAGATTGCCAAGGGTGGGAAGGACTCGAAGGTTGACGATGGTGTGGTGGAGCAGTGGTTCGATCATGCCGGACTGGATATCAAGGACAAGGCCGTGCGACGGAGCATCAAGGACGCCGCGAAAATCGCCCGGTACGCCCGGGTCGATCCCGGCGCGATCGAGGCGAGTTTGAACAACTCGTTTTCCACGGGGGATGATGGGGCTCTGCGCGGCAACGGCGGTTCGCGAAGCAGTGGCCCGGGAGCGTTCGGGGCGACCGCGGGGATGGTCGGGCCGCCGGGTATCGGGACGATGGAAATGTCCATATGGGTTGGGATGCTCGGTGCTGTGTACGTGTCCGGATGTGCGGGCATCGTTTGGCGAAATCGACGCGTGTTGCGCGGCTGATACATTCGCTGCGAGGTCTGGCCCCAATCATCGTGCGATTCGCCTGCGTGCGGTAGCCCATCGGCCCGGCGCATACTTCAGGAGGTCTCCATGGTCCTTCCATATTTGCGTTGGCTGGTTCCCGCGTTCGTGATCGTGGCCGCTGCGTTCAATACAACGGCCTTTGGGCAGTCGGGAGTGATGCCAGAAGGGGCCGATGGCGGGCTCTCTAAAGAGTCCGTGATTTCCAGCACCGGCACCGCCCGTGTGACGCGCACGCCGGACTATGTGGATGTCATGATTGGCGTGGTCGTTGTCGAACCCACGGCCACGAAGGCGCAGGCGGGGGCGACGAAGGCGATGGAAGCGGCAGTGGGGGCGATCAACGCATTGAAACTCACGGGTCTGGAACTGCAAACCGGATCGGTCGAACTTGTGCCGCGATACGACAATCCGATGGCTGACGGCATTCACGAGCCCCGAGAGGCCAAGCTCATCGGCTACACGGCCACCAACACAATGCGGGTTCGCACATCAGACTTGGCCTCGCCGCCCAAGGTGATTGACACGGCCCTGGCAGCGGGGTGCAACCGGGTGGACGGCGTGCAGTTTGGCATCAAGGGCGTGCTCGAAGCCCGTGAGGAGGCGGTGATGCTGGCTACCAAAGCCGCCAAGCGGAAGGCCAAGGTCATGGCGGAGGCCTTGGACATCAAGATCACGCGCGTGCTTTCGGCCAGCACGAGTTCCGGGTATTTCGGCGGCTGGTATTCCGGCCGCGGCATGCAGTCTCAGGGCTCGCAGACCACGTTCAATGTCGGCGGGGCTGAGGGAGGGCATGCCAGCGAGGATCCTTCGCCAGTGGCCCCCGGAAAGATCGAGATATGGGCCGAGGCGAGCGTGAGCTTTGCCGGCGCGGGCGTGAAATAGTTCCGGGTGCGAGTTCGAATGGGCGGCACTATGAAGCCGCGGCCTGAGCAGCTTGTGCAGCTTGGGCCTGGATTTCCGCGGCCGCACTGGAGTCGCTCGATCGCCCTCGCATGGTCGCGAGCGAGGGAACTCCCGTGCCCTCACTTTTGAATGGTTGGTGCCAGAGCTCTGTGCCGTAGAGCGGATCCAGGGCCCATGTATATCCCTGGCATGAGATAAAGAGCACATCTCCATCGGGGAGGAGCGAAATGTAGTTCGACGAGCCGCCCTTCCAACGCCAGACGATCGAGCCGTCCATCCGGTTCACGCCGAAGACACGCCCATTGAACGCGACAAACAGCAGGTCGTCGGTGGTGAGTTGACGCTGTTGCATGGTTGAAGAATAGGTCTGCAGGCCGGCGCGGCCGCAGTCAACTACTTCCGCTTCTTGAACTTGCTCTTGATGCTCTGCGTCGCCGTGCTGCCCTTGGTGCGGAACTGTGGCAGACCGGAGACGCCGGGCATCATGTCCCCCATCCCGTTCTTGCCGAGCTCCTTCACGGCCTTCACGCGGTCCAGCGCGCCCATGCTCCCAAGCGATTTGGCGAGCTTGTTCACTGTGGAGAACTGCTTGACGAGCTGGCCGACTTCCTGATCGTTTGTGCCGCTGCCCTTGGCCACTCGCCGGCGGCGCTGGTTGTCCAGCGAGTCCGGCTTGCGGCGCTCGCCGGGGGTCATGCTGTGCACGATGGCCTCGACGCGGTCGAGCTGCTTGTCGTCGATGTGGACGTCTTTCAGCGCGCCGCCGACGCCCGGGAGCAGGCCCATGAGCTGTTTCAGCGGGCCCATCCGACGCAGCGTGCGGAGCTGCTTCAGGAAGTCCTCCATCGTCATTTCGCCCTTGGCAAACTTGTCCTGCAGGGCCTCGGCTTCTTCTTCGGAAACCTCTGCGCGGGCCTTCTCCACGAGCGAGACCACGTCGCCCATGCCGAGAATCCGCGTGGCGATCCGCTCGGGGTGGAAGGGCTCGATGGCTTCCAGCTTTTCGCCGACGCCGATGAACTTGATCGGGGCGCCCGTCACGTGCTTCACGCTGATCGCCGCGCCGCCGCGTGTGTCGGAGTCGAACTTGGTCAGGATGATTCCATCCACTTCCAGCTTGGTGTGGAAGGCCTTGGCCGAGTTCACCGCATCCTGCCCGGTCATTGCGTCCACGACGAGGAAAATCTGATGCGGTGTGACCGATCGGTTGATCTGGTGCAGCTCGTCCATCAGATCGTCGTTGATGTGCAATCGCCCGGCGGTGTCGAGGATGACGGTGTCGATCCCGCTTTTGCGGGCCTGCTCCACAGCGCGCCGGCAGACCTGCACCGCCACGCCCACGGCCTTGCCATACGCGGCCACTTTGTCCGGCTCGGAGTAGAACTCCACGCGAGCCCCGCCGGGCATCGTGTTCTGTACCTGCTCGGCGACGGTGTGTAACTGCTCAACGGCGGCGGGACGCTGAAGATCCGCGGCGACGAGCAGCACGGAGCGGCCGCGCTTCTTCAAGTATGCCGCGAGCTTGCCGCAGGTGGTGGTTTTGCCCGAGCCCTGCAGCCCGCACATCATGATGATCGTGGGCGCGGGCGAGACCTGCAGCACGCCGCCGGTGGGATCTTCCGGGGGCATCGCGAAGCGGCCGTCGGAAGTGGGGGCCTGCACCTGCCCGCCAAGGAACTCTACGAGCCGATCGTGCACAATCCCGATGAACTCCTGCCCGGGCTGGAGGGATTTGCTCACCTCGCGCCCGACGGCGTCGGACTTCACGTTCTCGATGAACGCGTTGGCGACGTCCACCTGAACGTCCGCTTCAAGAAGCGCCGAGCGGACATCGCCGAGCGCTTCGGTGATATTGGACTCGGAGATCGAGCCCTTGCCGGAGAGCTTGCGGAAGACATTGGAGAAGCCGTCGGAGAGACGTTCAAACATGGCATGACCTCGGCGCGTGGAATCATCCCCACGGGCCTGAAAAACGGCACAGGGACAGAGCTTGACCGAAGCGAGACAGTGTATTCTCCCCGCTGATTGAAAGACAGATCGAATGCCACACACCGGGCGCGTCATGCGGAAGGAGAAGGCGGAAGATCTTCGATGCCGATAGTCTTCCCATCGAACGCTGCACCAGATGACTGATTCGAGATCGCCTGAATGTACTTGATCGCTCTGTGAGGATCGTCGTCAGCACACCACAGATCAATGACCGTTTGTGACGCTCGTCTTGCTGCTTCCGGCGTAAGACGCTCGCTCGAGATTATTCCGCGCAGTACGTTTCTCTCTGCGACCGCTATTCCCCACATGCCGTCCGTCCATTTTCTCCAAACCGTTCGTGGAAGTAAGGGATCAGAACCGAAGACCTTCCATCTGGAAGGAACGCTATCCGTTCGCGTCATTCCATCAAGAATCAAACCGCGATCCTCGACGCTGAAAAGCACGGCCCCAAAGAGTCGTCGCTCAGAGCGAATCAGGCCCGTAGTGATGTCGATCTCATGGAGGGTGCCAGTACTGGGTGTTTGCAAGCCGCCGACATACAGGACGGCAACCACGCCACCCAGAAGCCCTGCCAGCAAAAAGATAGTCCGTGATCGCATCGTGTTCGATACGCCCTCAAGGGCGTTTGAGTTGCAACCACTCATGCAGCTTCGCCGCCGGCCACGCGTTGACACATCCCTCCGCCGTTACCCACCCTCGTCGCGCCGTGGCTATCCCATATCGCAGGTTCTCAAAGTCCTCCGCTTCGTGTACGTCGCAGTCGATGGCGATGAGCGCGCCTGCTTCAACCGCCGCACGCACGTGGGTGTCCCGCAGGTCCAGTCGGAGCCAGTGGGCGTTGATCTCCAGCGCGACGCTGTGCTGTTTGGCCGCGGCGATGATCTCGCCCATGTCCGGGGCGAGTCCCGACCGTTTATTGATCAGTCGCCCCGTGGGGTGGCCGAGAATGTGAACGAGCGGGTGCTCGATGGCTTTAAGCAGCCGTTTGGTCGCCGTCGCCGGATCCTGCCCGAGAGCCGCGTGCGGGGAGACCACCACCACATCCAGTTGGGCGAGCAACTCGTCGTCGTAGTCCAGCGAGCCATCGGAGAGAATGTCCACTTCGCTTCCGGCAAGGATGGCGATGCCTTTGACTGTCTTTCGGGCCGCGTGTATGGCCGCTATGTGCTCGCGCAGCCGCTGCGGCGAAAGTCCTCCGGCGATCGCGCTCGACTTGCTGTGATCCGTCACCGCGATCGTGTCGAACCCGCGTTTCCTGGCCTGCTCGGCGAGTTCCTCGATTGACATTCGCCCGTCGCTGGCCGTGGTGTGGGCATGCAGTTCGGCCTTGATGTCGGCGAGTTCGATTGGTTTTGGGGCGGCACGCTCTTCGGCTCTTCCTCTCGCGCTGGCCTTTGCGCCCTTGCTCAACGTGGTTCCGGCCACTCGTTTGCTTTCGGGGCTTTGTGTGTCGTTGTGCAGGGCAAAGGCCTCCAGCTCGCCGCGGTCCTCACGCATTTCCGGGGGAATCCACGCCAGGCCGAGTTTGTGATAGACGTCCTCTTCGGTTTTGCCGGCGACGGGTTTGACGCCGCGTTTCTGTGGGGGCTCCTCGGTCTTGCGGCTTGCGCTGTTCGAGTCTGTTTCTGGAAACAGCCCGTATTCGTTGAGTGTGAGGCCCATCTTGAGGGCTCGCTCGCGCAGGCGCACGTTGTGCTCCTTGGAGCCGGTAAAGTACATGAAGGCCGCGCCCCAGGAGGAATCGTCGAGCACGCGAAGATCAACCTGGATCGTCGGTGAAGGTCCTTCCTCTTGTATCCCTTCCCAGCGGCCCATATCCGGATTGATCGCCATGCGCACACTGGACTTGTTCTCTCCGGCCGCGATCACCTGGCGCACCTCGGGCATCGTGCGGAACGCCTCGCTGACGGCGGCGGCATCGGTCGCTGTGGCGAGAATATCGATGTCGCCGACCGTCTCCTTCCCCCGGCGCGCGGAGCCCGCGAAGGCGACCTGCTTCACGCCTTTCACTTTCTTCATTCGTTCGACAATCCGCTCCGCGATCGGCACGGCCAGCCCGAGGTACAGGCGCTGCGTGCCCTGCTCGGCCAGTGCGATTGAATCTTTGAGCTTCGCGACCTGCTTCTCCCCCATCCGCGGCAGGTTCAGAATGCTCCCGTCGGCGATGATCCGCTTCAGGTCCGCCAGGTTTTCCACTTTGCCTTGATGCCAAAGCACCGCGACCGTCTTGGGACCAAGGCCAGGAATGTCCATCAACGCGGGCAGCCCCGCGGGCACCTGCGTGCGCAGCTCCTCCAGCTCGCCGATCTTGCCGGTGGCGACAAACTCGATGATCTTGTCGGCGATCTTCGGCCCCACACCGTCGAGGGCGACGAGCTGCTTCTTCGCGTCGGAGGCCTTGGCCATCGGCTCCAAGTCCATCGCTAGATCACCGATCACGCGCGCGGCCTTCGCATGCGCCAGCACTTTGAACGTGTCCTGCCCGAGCAGGTCCATGAGCTTGGCGATGAGGGAGAAGCGGTCGGAGAGTGCGGCGTTGACGCTCATGGGAAAACATAGCACATGGCACAGGGCTACATGGCACATTTGGACAAAGGCGGGTTGCCATGAATGTGCTATGTGGCCCTGTGCCATGTGGCCATGTGCTATTTGCCCCTGTGCCATGTGCTCTGCCCCCCCCTTCCCGCAGTACACTGCTCCCATGACCCTCACCCCCTCCGCCCCGATCGTCTGCGCGCTCCTCGCTGGTCTCTGTTGGGGCGTCGGCGAGATATTCACCAAGTCCGCGATCAACACGCGGGAGATCGGGCCGCTGGGGACGGTGCTGATTCGCGCGGCGGTGACGCTGCCGCTCGCGGTCGTCGGGTTTCTCATCGCGTACAAGCTCATGCAGAGCGAAACGCAGCAGTGGTGGAGGCCCGCCGCGGCGGGGGGGGTGGGGGGGCGGGGGGGAATGAGCACGATGACGTGGCTCAAGCTGATCTTCGGCTCGGGGCTGCTGGCGGGCTTCGGCGGCGTCTTCTTCTTTTACTACGGCCTCTCGCTCCCCGGGGGCGACATCAGCGTGCTGCGGCCGATCGCCTTTGCGCTCGCGCCCGCGACGGCGGTGCTGCTGGGGTGGTGGTTCCTGGGTGAGGGGATGACGATGCGGAAGGGAATCGCGGTGGTGCTGATCGTGGCGGGGATCATGTTGCTGGCGGGGAGTGGAGGAGAGAGCAAAAAGAAGACCGCGGCCGCGCTGACGGATGCGCGGTCGCGGGTGATGCGCGATGATGTGCCGATTGTGGAGTAGGCGATCAGGGTGCTTGGCCGCGGCTACTTCTTCATGACTTTCCAGAGCCCGACGGTGTTTCCCTCCGGGTCGCTTATCCACGCGAAGCTGCCCATTCCCGGGACATCCGTCGGCGGTACGAGCTGCTTGCCGCCGAGCGTCGTCGCGTGCGCAATGGTCGCGGCGAGATCGTCCACCTGCGCGTAGACAACGCAGTAGTTGTGAGGCGGGTGGCCGAGGGCGGTGATGTGGCCGCCGATGCCGGACGTGGGGGTGGCGGGGGGATGTACCATCGGACCGAGGTTCCCGATCATGAGCGCGGGGCCGTACTCCTGGAACTGCCAGCCGAAGAGCGGGCCGTAGAAGGCCTTGGCTGTGGCGGTGTTGCGAACGCCGAACTCGAAGTGGACGACTGGGGCGGGGGTGGTGGGAGAATGGGCGGTGGACATTTGCATCTCCTTTGCCCGCATGATATCAGACGCATGGAAGCGACTATTTGCAGGCGGTGTTAAGATTCAGTCGGAGCCACCGCTGCTGATTGTGGCGGGGACATGCTGTTGGCGGGGATTGCAGGAGAGGCGACGCGCCCTTGGAGCCAGAATCAATAAAACAGCGCCGCGTTCCGAAAGAACGCGGCGCTGGGCGAAGGTATCGCAATAGTTGAATCGCCCCGCGCGCATAGGGCGGGGTAGGTGGGGCGAGAGAGCTTACCGGCGACGTCTGCGTCCGGCCATGAGCACGCCGCAGGCGGCGAGGGCAGCGGCACCGGGCGCGGGCAACGGCTGCGTGGTGAACTGCGTCACGACTCCGGTGGTGGAGTTGGAGCCGATGGTGCCCGAACCTGTGGCGCCAAAGGCGGAGGAGATTCCATCCGCGCTCGGGAAGGCATCGGTCACGGTGTCGAACTGCGAGAAGCCGATGGAGCCGTTGCCGGAGACGACGGCGTTGTCGGGGATCGTCACATCCAGCAGCAGGTTGCCCATGCTTTTGTTGTACGTGAATGGGCTCTGCAGCGCGAAGCTGTAGTCGATGGCGGTGGTCCCCGCGGCGGAGGTGGTGAGCGTGAGCGCGCCGGAGTAGACGGTCGCGACGTTTGCGCCGATGTTGTTGGCGAAGGTCGCATCCAGACCGACCGAGTCGGAGGCGGCTGTCGTTGAGAGGCGGATGAGCACGTTCGAGACGGTCACGGTGTTGCCGATGAAGTTGCCGAACGTCGGCTGCTTGGCGCGGAAAGCGAGCCCGGTGATGGACTCGCTGGCGGAGAAGCCCCCGAACTGCGCGCTGGAATACACCTGCTGGTACCGATTTCCGCCGGTTCCGTAGGTGCGGAAGGGGTTCATCCCTTGGCCGTTGCCGAGCGTGCCGGCATTGGCGTTGGGAACCACGACGATCGCGGCGCTGGCGGGAACCGCCGAGCACGTGACAACAAACGCCGACGCGGCGGCGAGAACAACAAATGAACGCATAGGTCTCTCTCTCCTGCTTGGATGCAAACGGAGGCGCGGAGCGCGCCCCAGGCGCCTGTCCTCCATGAAGAGAACATGAGCGCCCACCCGCGGCCACATCATGCTCGCGGTGTAGGGGGAATCCGCTCGCTCGTCCGCCACGGATTTTGCATTCGGCGCATCTGTAAGAAAAATCGAACTCGTGGGTGCCGCTTGAGAGGTGCGTGGGCGGGTGGGGTGGGTGGGGAAAGAACAATCATGGCATCGGTCGAACAGGCCCAGCGCTGGGCGGGACTGTGCGGCCAGGAAACGTCGTCACGTGGCATCCCGCCACCCCCGCTTGCCTTCGTGACGATGAACTGTCGCCACGTGGCGAGATGACGCGGCAGCGCGGCGATACGACGCCGACATGGGGTCGTAGCAGGCCGACATGTTCCAGCTGGACGCGGGATGTGAGTGAAAAAGCAACAGAAAGTGCTGATAGCCTTCAGCCTGATGGAGGAAACGCCAAGGCGATCGAGTGCCTGGCCGAACGTCGAGCGTCTAAGTGCGGGGCGAAGGAACTGCCTCCTGCGAAGTCAGGCAAGGGTCGCCCTCCACAAGGCACGAGCCACATCCACTGTGTAAGGAACAAGGTCGCCAAAGTGGGGTCTAGGACCCGATTTATGCACGGTTTTTTTATTCAGGCGCGCAGAAAGGGCATTCTGAGTTCGTATTGGGAATGTATAAGGCGGGAGGGGAGGATGGTCGGGACGATTTGAATTACCAGTACAAGGAATGCGATATGTCTGCTGTTCTGCCGTCGGGCCCCGGTCGTCCATCCAGTCGCTTCTGTGTCAACATGGCACTATGGCGGGCGGTAGTGTCCGTTGCCGCAGCGGTGCTGGGTGCCACGTCAGGGGCGGCAGCGCAGATCGTCTGCACGGGACGCTGGGACACTACGCCGGGGATGAATGGCGGCTTGGGCGGGCCATATGGTGCGTACGCGGCGGCCGCGATGCCCTCGGGCGATGTAGTGGTCGGCGGGTCATTTGGGCTGGCGGGAGGTGTATCGGCCCTCAATGTTGCCATGTATCACCCGGGGACCGGCACGTGGTCGGCGATGGGCGCGGGTGTGGGCGGACCCAATGTCGAGGTGAAGGCGTTGTGCGTGCTTCCCGATGGCGATGTCATCGCCGGAGGAGACTTCACCATCCCGGCCGACGGGATCGTGCGATGGGATCACCACACGAATCAGTGGATGCCGATGGGCGTGGTGGGCGGTGGGTTTCGGCATGTGCGAGCGTTGCTCACGCTGCCCGACGGGAGTGTGATTGCGGCGGGTAACTTTCAGTCGATCGATGGAGTGGCCGTCAACGCGGTGGCGCGATGGACGCCGCAGACCGGCACGTGGTCCGGCTGGGGAAGCGCTGTAGACGCTTCGATCGGATGGGCCCTTGCCTTGGCGCCGAATGGCGACGTGATTCTGAACTCGGCGGGCGGGCTGTTTCGCCTTGCCGGCGCGACGAATACATGGACGCGAATCCCAGAAGGATTTGGCCAGGTATTTGCGGTTACCGTTCTGTCTGATGGCGACATCGTGATAGGTGGATTAACGGGCGGGAGCAACTCCGCGCCTTATCGTTTGGATGCTGGCAGTGGCGTGTGGACGCAGATGGGATCGGCCCAGGGAACACTCGGCGATATCGTCTCCACGCGCGATGGGACGATCTACGCAATGTCTACCGAGGGTGCTTGGCACCTCGGCTCGACTTACACGGCACTCATGCGATGGAATGCGGCGGCGGGCATTTGGGAGTCGATGCAGCTGGGGATCCAGGCTTCGAACCCTTCCACGGAAATCGGCGCCCTCGCGGTGCTCCCGAACGGGGATCTCTTTTGCGGCGGTGTGTTCGCGAGCGCGGGCGGCGTTCCGATCAGCAACGCCGCGATCTGGACCAAGCGGCCCGCGTGCGCGGCTGATTTCAACTGTTCGACGCAGGTCGATGTGCAGGACATCTTGGATTTCCTAGGCGCATGGTTTGCCGGGCATTCGTCCGCCGACCTCAACGGGGATGGACTGAACGCCCAGGACATCTTTGATTTTCTGGCTACGTGGTTCGCCGGATGCTGATGCATGCGGGTGGCCGGAGGTCGGTGTCCAGCGCGGCGCCGCCATTCCCATCCACATCGCCCCCGCCCCGCCCAGCAGCATGCTGGCAATCACGCTGAGGATGATGAATTGGCGGGTCTGCATGGCGGGAGTCTACCGAGCGTCAGCACTACTTCACGAACGTCCCCCGCTCCCGGTCCTTCTTCACCCCCGGGAACTTCAGCACGCGGCCGTGGGCGGCGCAGTAGACGCCGGGTGAGCGTGCCTCCGCCAGCATTCCTGCCGCGAAGAGCGACTCGGTGAGGTTCTGCAGGGCATCCGAGCGGATCATCTCGAAGGGCCGCATCGCGCCGGTGAGGACGATGGGGGTGAGGGGCACGGGAATGTCGCGGAGGAGCTGCTCGCCGGTGGTGGTGAGCGTGTCCGTGCCGTGGAGAATGACGATGGCGGAGGGAGTGGGGGGTGGGGAGTGGGCAGTGGGGGCGGCCATGGCATCGCGGACGGCTAGGACGATCGCGGCCCGATCATCGTCGGTCATGTGCAGCGAGTCTTTCTGCATCAGCTCGACAATGGTGATTTGCGTGTCTTCGAGCCGCAGATGCTCGAGCATTCGACGCACCACGCTGATCCGGTTGGTCAACTCGCCGGTCATCTCGTCGTACGTTTTCTCGATCGTGCCGCCGGTGGTGATGAGGGTCAGATGACGCATAGGGGGTCGTGAGCGAAGGGGGGAGGACACATAGCACATGGCACATGGCTACATGGCACATTCAAGGCAACGGCGGGAAAGGGGCGGACTCTGCATTCTCCGTATGTGCGATGTGGCCATGTGCTATGTGCCATGTGGCCTTCTGCCATGCACCTAAGCCTTCGCATGCACCATCTTGATCTGCCGACGCGGATCGGTGCGTCCGATGATGTCGCTTACGCCCTGCTGATTGAAGCCCTTGAAGCCGTCGTTGCGTTCGAGGTTTTCCAGGTGCGAGCCGATGGCTCCAACTTGCCGGAAGCTCTCGGCCTGCTCGCTCGTGATGAGCTTCTGCTCCAGCAGTTTCTTGATGCGGCGGTTGCCGACCATCCAGCGTTCGCCCTCGGTGAAGGCCTGCCGCAGGTAGGGGAAGGTGGTGAAGGGATCCATGGTGCGGACGTGGGCTTTCTTTTCGAGCTGCGTGACGAGGGCGTGCCAATCGAACATGGCTTCGAGGTGGTGCATGCCGGCTTGCAGCACGGCCTCGCCGTGAAGGCCGACCCAGAGGCCGACGGTGCCTAAATCCTTGTGCTTCTTTTTGAATCCCTCGTGGCTGAAGTCGCCGAGGAGTTCTTCGGGGCTCATGTCTACATCGTTGAAGGTGATGATGCCGGTGACGGGCTGCTCCATCACCTGCGCGCCCCACTCGTCATCGCGCCCGGCGTAGAACCGCTCGCGGCACTTCTGGCCGAGCTTCTCCCAAAGGGCGACGAGCTTGGGGAAGCTCTCGCGGCTGGAGCGATAGGTGTGGTGATCGTGGTTCGCCCAGCCGAGGCCGAGCTTTTCCTGACGGCGGAACTGCACGCGGGCGGCGTGGTTGCGACGCATCCAGTATTCCCGCTCGGCGGCGTAGAAGAGATCGCAGGTCCAGTCCCGGCCGATGTCCGCGATCGCAGCGTCCACGATTCGGTTGGCTTCGCGGAAGCCGTCGGCATCATCGTCGTAGTCGCGATTGCGGCGGCGGAGGTTCTCCCGGTGTTCCATCGCCTTGATGGCGATGCTGGGATCGAAGACTGGGGGGAGATAGCCAAGGTAGCCGTGCCGCTCGACGACAAGGAGTTCGCAGTTCTTGCCAGTCGCGACCCGCGCGATGCGGAACTGCCCGAGGGGCTCGCCGTCGATCGCGGCCTCAGAAACCTGATGAGCCGAGAGATAATCAGCGACGAACTCGACCTTCAGCGCGACGCGGGTGGTCTTGCCTTCGACCAGCAGCACGCGCGGGAAGACGCCGAGCTCGTTGACGAGGCATTCGGAGCCCTTCGGGGCGGGGAGCGATTCGGGTGTGTAGCCGACTTCGAGGAGGCGATCGCGGACCTGCTTGCTCGCGGGGATCTGGATGTGGTCCACCCAGTCGCCGAAGCGCGTGCCAGTCTCCGTCAACATGCGGTACGAGAGCTGCTTGGCAGGTGAGCAGCGGTTCTGGAAGTCCGTGAGAATGCTGGCGACGAGGGCCGCGGCCTTGGGCTGCGGCTCCCACTTGTACTGATCCAGCGGTGTGCCGGTCGCCTTGGGCGCCTTCCGGTGGCGACCGTTGCCATTCTTGGTCATCACGCCCGAGTGGTTCGTCTCAGGGCTGTTGGTACCGATGCCGCCGCCGGACTTGCTCTTCTTCGCCACGATCGACTCCCAATGGTCAAACACACGCCGCGACCACCGCTCACGCGGCGGAATCGTCGGGAAAACAACTGTATTCCGGTGAGAGGAAAGAGTGGGGAGGTGAATGAAGAAAGGAAAGAATGCGTCCGGCTCGGAGAGCCGGACCACCAAAAAAGCAGCCGACCGGCCCTGATGGACCGGTCGGCAGTTCCTGCATTCGTTGCTTGAGATCAGTTCAGCTTGATGCCGAACTTCTCTGCCGTCGTCTTGACGGTGGCCATGAGGTCGGTGCCCTTGGTCTTGAGGTCAGCGAGGGTCTTGGCCATCGCGTCGCCAGTCTGGCCGGAGAGGCCGTCGAAGCCCTTGGTCATGTCGGCCCAGGTGGACTTGATGCCGGTCATGGCCTTATCGAACTCGCCCTTCTTGGCGGGATCGAGGGTGGAGCCGCCCTTGTCGAGCGTCTCAACCTTGCTCTTAACGGTGTCCATGAGGTTCTTGACCTCGCCCTTGAGGGCGGTGGTCATATCGGCGGCCTTGTCGCCAACGGCCTTGCCCATGTCCTTGGCTTTGTCCGCTGCGCCCGACGCCGCGTCCTTCATCTTGCTGGCGGCATCGTTTGCGCCGGCCTTGGCCTTATCCACCATGCTGTCCGACTTCTTCTCGTCGCAGCCAAGCATCATCCCGCACCCGAGGCCCGCCGCAATCACCGCCATGAGAACGCGTTTCATGTCCAAAGTTCCTTGTGTTGGCCGCCTGCGGCCCACCGAAAGGCGGGCTCGAATCCAAGCGACACTCTTCTTCAGGGAACTGTACGCGGCAAATCCCTGAACCCCGCGCAGTGGGAAGCACAGCTTTGGTCGGCAAGAGAAGAAAATCCCCAAATAAGGGGATCCAATCAGACGAGAGCGACCATTTCATCGTGCTTGAAGCGCACCTTGGGCGACTTGGAGTAGGGGTCGTCCGAGGCCCGGTAGCCCGCTGTGGCCACCACAGTGGCGGCGTAGCCCTTCTGGTGAAGCCCCAAAACCTCGTCGAACTTCGCGGCATCGAAACCCTCCATCGGGCAGGCATCCACACCCAGCACTGCGCAGGCGGTCAGGAATCCCCCCAGGGCGATGTACACCTGACGGGCGTTCCATTCGGAAAGATGGGCCGCGTCTTTGCCTGAGATGGTGCCGAGGATCATTCCGCGAAATGGCTCGAGCGACTCTCGGGCAGCGGACCGCACTTCGGCGATGCGATCGATGCATTTATCCACATCGCTCAGCTTCATGTCGACGCGTCGGGCCAGCACGACCAGATGCGAAGCATCGGTGATCTGGGCCTGATTCCAGGCGTGACTGCGCAGGGTCGCCCGCACGGCCGGATCCTTCACCACAAGGAACTTCCAAGGTTGCAGGCCGCACGACGACGGGGAGAGCACGAGCGCCTGCTCCAGCGCGCTCCACGTCGCTTCGGGAATCTTTCGCGTAGCGTCAAACTTTTTGATCGCGGCCCGCCAGTGCAGTTGGGCCAGCAGGGCTTCGGGGGAGATCGTGGTGGTGGGCATCGGGAAACTCCGGGTATCCGTAGACGGACTTGGGAGGATAGGCGGCGAGCTGGAACGTATTGACAATCGTCTATAGACGCCGCCGCTCGTTCGCACTCGCGCCGCGTGCCGATGATGCCGCCCATGATGAGCCGGAACGAGCCAGAATCCATGCCAGCCGCCGGCCCGTCGGCGCTGTATTCCACATTGCTCGCCGAACTGGGCATTCCGCATGGGTTCTCCACCCGCCACGGGGGCTGTTCGACGGGGATGTTCGCTTCGCTCAACTTCGGCAATCCCGGCGATCTTTCTCCCGAGCGCAAAGACCCGGCTGCGAACATCCGGCAGAACTGGCGACGACTGACCGCGGCCATAGCGGGGGGGGACAGCGATGCGGCACGTGGTTTGGATCGTCGCGAGCTGGAGAGTCGCGAGATCGTCGAAGTTCATCAGGTTCACGGGTCGGAAGTCGCAATCCTTCGCTCCGGTGAGCCCTCGCCGCGGGTACACGTGGGCCATGACGTCAAGGCCGACGCCATGGTGACCGACGATCCGCGGAGACTTCTTGCCATTCGCGTCGCGGATTGCACGCCGATTCTGATCGCCTCGCATGATGGCCGCATCGTCGCGGCAGTTCACGCGGGATGGCGCGGGGTAGTGGGGGGGGTTGCCCCCGCGGCAGTGCGGGCGATGCAGGGGATCGGCGGAAAAGCAGGCCGGTTTGTGGCCGCAATCGGACCTTGCATCGGACCCGGTGCGTTCGAGGTTGGCCCAGAGGTCGCGGTTGAGTTTCGAAGGGTGTTCGGTGAATCTACCCCGCATGTACGTCCGCATCACGAGGGCAAATCGCTCATTGAACTTCAGGGGGCGATTCGCGAGCAACTTGTGCAGTGCGGCTTGACCCCCGATCGCGTTGAAACGATCAAGCGGTGCACGTATTCGGAGCCCGCGGCGTTCTATTCACACCGGCGCGACAAGGGCCTGACGGGGCGCATGGTCGGCATCATCGGGCCATCTCGGGACGCTGGCACTGTGTAGCCATTGAGCTGCTGTTGGGTTTGCTTGAATGGTTGTGCCATGGAGTCGCTTGCACAACTCTCCCCGGCCGTGGTAGAGTGCCTGGATTCACCGGGCACGGATTGGCCGCGCCCAACCATCTTGTTTCCAAAGAGGAGTCCGTCTCATGGCGAAGAAGGCAAAGAAGAAAGCGAAGAAGGCATCCAAGAAAGCCGGCAAAAAGAAGGCGGGCAAGAAGAAGAAGGGCAAGCGCACCACGCTGTACTCCAGCAAGGGCAAGAAGCTGTATGCCGTGCGCAACGCCGATGGTTCCTTCAAGGACATCCAGCAGTACTCCCGCGCCCATGCGATGGATATCAAGCGCCACGCCAAGGACGAGAAGTAGTCCACGATCAGCATCTCAAACGCAAACGGCCCGGGCAAGATGCCCGGGCCGCTTCGTTGATGGATCATCGGGAACAGTCCGAACTCAGTCGCGAACGCCGAGCTGCTTGTGGCCCGCATCGCGGAGCGTCTCGATCTCGTCGACGAGCTTGCCCGCATCGGCGCCCTTGCCATCGATGATCGCGGTTTCGAGCTTCAAGAGTTTCTCGAGCATGGTGATGAGCTGCTTGCGGTACGCAACGGTGGTCTCGTCTTTCTTGTCCGCGCCCATGCGGCCGATGGCGCGATCGGGCGTCAGGCCCTTGGCCGCGAGGCAGCCGCGCTGCATTTCGCTCACCAGCTTGAGGTTCTCTTCCTTCTTGGTCGGATCCGATGCCTGATCCTTCAGCGTCTTCAGGGCGCGGTTCATGATCTTCATGGACTGATTGACGCTCTGTGGCAGTCCGCTGCCGTCGCCGCCTCGACCTCCCGGTCCGCCCGGTCCGCCGGGCTGGCCGTCCGGGCCACGACGGGGGCGACCTTCTCCGCCGGCAGGCGGTTGAGCGCCATCGGGCTTGGGATCGGCCTTGGGCGTCGCAGCCGGGGTCTCCGGTTTGGGATCGGTGGGCTGAGCAAAGGCGAAGTACGCCGGAAGCGCGACAAGGGCCGCGGCGGCAGCGACAAGAGAAAGGGCACGAATCGAGGCCATGGATCGTTCTCCTAAGGGGATTGGGCTGGAACAGGGCCGAAAGCATACCGCGACCGAGCCGGGGCGGTTCCGCAATCGACAACTCCTTGTGTCCGCTCGCAACACCCGGGGTACAGCTACCGATCGGGGCGAACGACGCCCTCCTGGAAGCCCCGCACGAGGGCATCGAGGTTTTCGATCGATCGTCGAATTTCCTCCCCGTGGTCGGTCTCGCCGAGTGTTCGCGGGCGACCGTACGAGCGAATGGTCGTGACTTTCGGCAGGATGTCCGCCCCATGGAGCACGGCGGCTTCGACGCCCTGGAACGGCGAGTGCTCGGCCAGATCGATCCGGTCCGGTCGTACCACCAGTGTGTATCCGCGATTTCCGTAGGCCTCGCTGAACGCGCCGTCGATGGTGATCGCGTTCCCGCCTCTCTTGACGGGTTGCTCCCCCTTCTCGATCTTCACCGGCACGTGCCCGTTCACCACGAGCACTCGCCGCTGCACGCCGAACATCGCGCCGATACGTTCCACGAACGCCGCATCGTTGAGCAGTTCGAAGTACGGATTCTTGTGCTCCTTTTGCGCATCTTTATCGGCGATGAAACTGCTCTCGAACGTCGCCAGTTTGTCCTTGCCGAAGAGCGGACTCAGCGGACCGCCCCAGAGGTACCAGACCCAGTCCGCGTCGTCGTCGAGGTGCATCCAGCGCTTCCGATGGGCGCGGCGCAGCACCGATCCCAGAGCATCCATCAGTTCGCGTCCGGATCGTTCGACGCCATCCACCTTGAGCGAGAGCGGCTCGCCCTCCTTGTTCACAGGCACGCAGGCGTGGAAGAGGAGCACATCGTCGCGAGTCGTCCACATGCCGCCGCGGCGGACCATCCAGTCCATCTGCTCGCGCAGTTTGTGGGAGCGAGTGAATGATTCGGTCATGCGGTCCAGGCATGCACGCTCTTCGGGTGTGTACGCGTAGGGATCTCCTCCGGTGCTCTTGGGCAGAAGCGTGGGCAGAAACGCATCGAGCATGGGGTGCGACTTGCCATCGATCTCCACGGTGGCCGCGCGATCCCCTTCAAAGGTGATCTTGTGCAGCAGCCGGCGGTGCTCCAGGTTCCACTCCGGGTGGCGTGCTACGCAACGACCCTCGGCCTTGAACTGCATGATCGTGATCGCTTTTTGCATCCTCGCCACGGTCAGGGCATCGCGGAAGCCATCGCCCTTGGGCAAGAATCGCTCGGCGGGATCATCGCCGTATACATCGCGAGCCAGTCTCTCGATCGGCGCCATGATGATTCCGTACCCCTCCTCGAGCTGGCTGAGCCGCCGATACCGCAGGGAGAAGCGCAGGAGCGTGAGCATGCACGGCTCGTGCCCGAGGTGCGCGCCCAGCCAGAGCATGTCGTGGTTGCCCCAGAGCAGATTTACCTTTGGCTGGCGCATCAGGGTTTCGAAGACACGATCGGCCCGCGGTCCGCGATCCCCCAGATCTCCGATCACGAGGAGTTCATCCGCGGAGAGATTCCGGATCAAGCGAGCCGCGGCCCGCACTGCGCCCCAATCACGATCGAACCGCGCCAGTCCGGCCAGCATCTCCTTTATGTACGCGGGCCGCTGACCGGAGCCAAGCTCGACGAACAGCTCGCGGTAGTCCGGCTGCAAGAGCTTCTCGAAAGCGGCGCGGCGCACGCGAGCCCGCAAATGGCGAACTATCTCGAACTGCATCGAGAGCGTCTCGTACACCCAATCCAGACGATGCCCGCCCGCGACGATCTCCCGCGAGAACTGGTTGATCGCTTCGCGCGGGTAGTACAGCACCGCGAGGAAGCGGTCCTTCTCAGTTCCGTGCAGGCGGTCTCCCAGAATCTGGTCCACCAGCAGCCGCAGCGCGCCCGAGGCGTTGTTGATCACGTGGCGCAGCTTCTCATCCTCTCCGTGGATGTCGGAGATCACATGGATGGTCGGGGCGGGAAGGGCCAGAGTGGCCCGAAGCGCGGCGGCTTCGGTGATCGCCGGTCCGGTCGTCGGGTATTTAGAGGCCAGGGCCTGCAAATGGGCAATCCGCTGCGGCGTGAGCGGCCTGCCGGAGTGGCCATCCGCGTGATGGGTCGTCGGATTCTGGGAAATCGTGGTCATATTGCGGATACTACCGCGCCGCCCCCGGACCCGGCTAACAATCCCATATGCCCCCCCGCTCCCGCTCCAATCGCCGCCACGGCTCCATCGACCCCAACCTTCCCGACCGCCCCCTCGACGCCCCCGAAGCCGAGGAGGATCGGGCCAAAGAAGTGGGCTGGACCAAGCACGAACTCATGACCGCCGGGGATCTCTCCGGCCGGGGGTTTGACACGATGCGCAAGGCCGCGCGGGTGCAGGGCCCGACCCACGGCGGACTGCGGCATGTGTTTAGCGCCGATGACCTTATCCGCCTGATCGACAAGGCCGAGAGCGGCAAGTTCACGATCAATGGCGCGACGGCCGCGGTCGCCTGGCGCAAGTTTCTCTCCGATGCCAATATTGCCATGCCCGATGTGATCTCCCGCGCTCGCAACTACTGATACCAAACGCACTTGAACCGCGGGCGGAAGTCCGCGGGATTCACTCGCAGACTCGCTCATCCCGGGCGTGCGTTCTTTGTGCGATTGGTATGAGTGGCATGGGTTGGTTGTCGTGGGAAACAGACAAGTACTTCGGGCGATGCGCCCGAAATATGGGCCGGTATGCCCACGCCACGTCAACCCCCGACGGCCTTCGCGGGATACCCCATCGCCGCCAGCGCGGCCACCAGCTTGTCCCGATGATCCCCTTGCAGTTCGATCTCCCCGGCCTCAGAGTCCGCCTTCCCACCGGTGGCAAGCTTCTTTTTGAAAGTGGCCAACAGCGCGGGCAGATCGTCCGTCCGTGCCGAGCGCGGCGCGAATCCCGCTGCCACCGTGACGATCTTGCCGCCCCGCTTCTCGCGACGCACGCGCACGGGCTGGTTCTTGGGGTTCAGCACTTTTCCATCCCGGCCGCGCGGGCACGTGCATGCTGCGTGCGGCTTCTCGCATCGCTCGCATACGACCGGCCGTTCCAGGGATGTTCCAGCGAAGAGTCCGGACATGGCAAACGATAACCCTGCGGCGCGGGCCGTGGATTTCAGCGAGCTTGATCAACGGTCGAACGGATACCGGGCTCAGTTCGAGCATCCGTTGAACCAGGCGCCGAGGAAGTCGAAGAGGTCCTGCACGTCCGTCGTGCCGCTGCGGTTGTAGTCCGCCGGTCCGGCGAACCAGGCGCTGATAAACGCGAAGATGTCGTTGACGGTGATCGCCAGATCGCCATCCACATCCAGGCAGAGGGGGCTGCCAGGGTGTACCGCAGCGTCCGCGCTGTCCGCGCACACGCTTCGCTCATCAAAGTCCAGCCAGCCGTCCTCATCGCGGTCGATGCCCAGACGTGTTTGCTGGCCGAGCACCACCACGGTGAATGTGATCGGGGAGGCCGCGCCGGCCAGCCCCTCAAGCGCGGCCGTTGTGAAGAGCGCGTCGGCCGAACGGTCGGACTTCCAAAGCCCGGCGCCGTTGTACTTGTACCCGCGCTGCACACCGCCGACGAGGCCCTTGGCGATGATGCCAACCTTGTTTGCATCCGCCAGCGCGATCATCTGATTGATCTTGGTTGTGTCAACGGTCGCGGCAGAGGTGGTTTGAGCCCCGACCGATGCGTGCGTGTCCTTGCTGAACGTCCCCGGGGGTTCCAAGGGCGAAGACGGAGATCCAGCGGGGAGTTCCGATCCGGAAAAGGCCAGAATGAAGGCGGTGAGGTCTGCCACCATCTGGTCGTTGGCCACGTTGAATACCGGTTCTGAGACGAACCGCTCGATCGAGTCCACAGACCCATCGTGCAGAACGCCGAAGCCGGCGGTGTTCCGACTCTGCGTTGCGTTGTAGCCAACCTTCTTGTACTCGTTGCGGAGTTGCGGGGTCTTCATCGTGACATTCGTCAGGCCGTCTGTGGAGACGAGCTGCAAGTGATGCTCGCCGTTGGGCCCCGTCGCGATGATGGAGTAGCCCGGCGTCAACGGGCCCGCCTGCTTCATGTCCGTGCCCTCGCCAGTCGGCAGGGTGTGGCAGGTCACGCAGGCAAAGGTGTTGTTGTCCAGGCGTGTTGCCTGGCTGCGATAGGCCGCCAGCCCGTTTACGGCATTACCAATGGGCAGTGCCGCACCGGCGGCGAGCCCGGGGGGAGATGCCGTGGCAAACCGTCCGGTGGCAAAGTGTCCCGGCAGCGGCAACGCGGTGGGCAGCGTGTTATCGAAGTTGCGATAGGGATTCGGCGGGAAGGTGAGCGTGGCAAGGAAGTCCTCGAACTCCTGCATCTCGGTCGCGGTGAGCGTGACGTTGTTGCCCTGCAGGCCAATGAACGCCGGGGCAAACTCCTCGATGCCCATTTTGTCGCCGCGCCAGTGGAACGGCTCGTGGGCGATGATGTCCTGCAGCGTCTGCGTGGTCATCGGGCCCTTCATGGGGTGGTAGGGTTGGTAGGGGGTGGTGGTGGTGCCGGGTTCGAGGCCGAAGAGCCCCTGCCCGAGGTTGCGTGAGGCGGTGCTCACGGCGATCGGATCGCCCGTGGGATTGCCAAGATCCCACGAGAGCCGGTCGATTGTGCCGTCGATGTGGCATGAGGCGCAGGCAATCTGACCAAGCCCCGAGTTCTTGTGAGTGCTGTACAGGTGCTTGCGGCCGACCTTGATGACTGCGGGCGTGGGATCGAAGAAGGGCGTCGTGCTCAGCACGGCCCGCGTGGTGGTGTCCACAGTCGAAATCGTGGCGTCAAACTTATTGAGCACGAACAGCCGTGCGCCGGACGAATCCAGCGCAAGACCCGTTGGCCCCTGACCCACGTTGATCACGTTGTCCGCGGGGGTGCGGGTTCCGCTCGCGTCGGTCACGATGACATTGTTCGAGCCAAGTCCGCAGACGTAGGCCGTGGTGCCAGAAGCGTTGAACGTGATGCCGCGCGGGTCGCCGACGGACTTGTCCCGCTCGGACTGCGCGATCGTAGAGACCGTGTAGTTCAGGTGGCCGTTGAGGTCCACAATCGTCGGAGTGGTCGGCGCCGCGGGGTCCACGCTCGCGTACTTCACACGGACGAACTTGCCTGTCAGCACGGGCTCGAAGCGCACCTCGTTGGTCGCTTCCGTTCCGATTACGGCGATGCGGCCTGTCGCCGGGTTTACGGCCAGGCCCATGCACAGATTCATCAATCCGTGCACGTATGTGACGGCATTGTTCGACGTGTTGATCATCGCCACGTCGTCATCGTACAGATCCCATCCCGTTACGCGCCCGGAGAGCGTCGGGGCGCCAGCTCCGGAGACGAAGCTCGTCCAGTTGTGTGCGTTGTCGTCCATCCACTGCCCCGCCGCGTTCTTCCGCACGATCAGCGACACCTTTGGCGGCAGCGGATTTGGCGTCGTATTTTGCGCAGCAATCGGGGGGGAGAAAATCACGCCTGCGTTCGGCGGCGGATTCACGCCCGCGTACGGTCCGGTCGCGTTGTTTACGGCGAGTGGAGGGAAGCCGATGTTCGTTCCCATCGCTCCGCCGCCCAGGATCGTGGTGTTGTTCCCCGACTCGAAGATGGCCACATAGACCGTCAATCCATCCGGGCTCACGCCCATCGCCCGCGGCATGTCTCCCAGGATCGGGATCGAGATCGGCGTGGTCGCGAGATTAGCGGGGTCAAACACCATGACCACCCGGGTGGTGCCGCAGGAGACGTACGCCTTCCTGCTCCCGACCGCTCCTGCAAAGACAACATCCCATGGCTCATCGGCCGTCTTCAGAGTGGCCGTGACGGTCATGGTCGTCAGATTTACCACGCTCACGGTGTCGGAGATGTGGTTTACGACCCATGCTTCGGTGTTCGAGTTCAGCCGCACCGTGACCGGATCGAGCCCGACGGAAATGGAACCGGCTTTGACGGGAGTTCCACTCGTGATCGTGAAGACCTCAAGCCGTGCGTCGGCTGTGTTCACGGCGACGAGGCGCGTCCCGTCCGGCGTTACCGCGATTGGGGAGACATGCGGCGACTCCCAGTTCGTGAAATTGCTCGGCGGAGTGGCCAGCGCGGCCGAGCCCGCGAGCCCCATCCCGGTCAGGCAACCCAGTGCGACGATCAGGCGATGATTCATTCGTGCCACTGCCATCCTCCGTGCGCGGAGCAAAAACCAGTCCCGGGATACCCCAAAGCCACCCGACCAGACTACCACACTTCAGCCGTTTCCGCACGTTAACCCGAAGGTTATTGGGTTCGAATCGTCTGCAATGCCCCTTCCCCACGTCCGTTCAGCGCATGTCAGCCCAAAAGGAGCTCCCATGTCACGCTGTGCCGCCCGTTTCGTTCTTCCCCTTGCCGCGTTCGCCCTGATTGGGCTGGGCCTCACACGGAGTGCCCCGGCGCAGTCCAATCCGGCCGCGGAACCGGCAAATGCGACCGATCCGGCTTTGAAGGGCCCCGAAATTGGCGATCGCGCCCCGGTCAAGGGAAAGTCCTCCGCCGGTTTCGGCCCGGACTCGATCGAAAAGAAGAAGGCCGCGAAGCCCAAGCCCCCGATGGTCATGCCCGAGTTCCTGAAGTCTGTGGACATTCTGCGCTCTGCTCCGACCCCGGATGCCACCCGCCTGACCACCGATCAGGATTCCAGGATCAAAGCAATCGCCGCGGACTTTGAGAGCTCTGTGAAGTCCTACCTCGCCAAGAACCAGGTGGAGATCGACGCTCTTCGCGCCAAACTCAGCCCGACCGACCGGGCCTTGCTGGACCAGCAACTCCAGCGCGGCGGCCCGATTCGCCTTTCAAAGGCCGGCTTCGGCGGCAAGGCCGGTGTTGCCAAGCTGCGAGGCAAACAAAAGGATGCCGCTCCCGCTGACCCGGCAGCTTCGACTCCTGACGCAACTACACAATCCAAAGAAGACGCGGCCAAGACTCGGACCCGCCTCGTTGAGATCTACGCCGGTCGTCCGAAGGCCGAAGATGCTCAGGCCAAGATCATGGGTGTGCTGACGCCGGATCAACTGACCATCGTGGACAAGCAACTTGCCGACCACGAGGGCATGGATACCCCGCGCCGCCACGCCCCCAAGGGCAAGGGCAAGGTCGTCTGATTATCCATCGCGTGCTACCGCGTCTGCCCGTTTCCGATGGCGATCCACCGCTGCGTCGTCAGTTCCTCCAGCCCCATCGCCCCGTACGCGTGGACGCGGCTGGTGGAAATGCCGATTTCCGCTCCCAAACCCAGTTGGAAGCCATCGTTGAAGCGTGTTGACGCGTTCACAAGGACGCAGGACGATTGCACGCGGGCGATGAACCGCTCGGCCGCACCGCCGGGTCCTGTGTTTGTGGTCACGATCGCCTCGGTGTGATTGGAGCCGTACGTGGCGATGTGCTCGATGGCTTCGTCGATGGAATCCACGGTGCGCATCGCCACGATGAGGTCGAGAAACTCGCGCCCGAAGTCGTCGGGTTGCGCCGGCCGCAGATGGCCGCCCGCGGAAACCCCGAGCACCCCCTGAGGTGCAAGCGACAACACGATCGGCGTGGCCCGCACCTCGACGCCATCGGCCGCGTATCGGGCGAGCATGCGCGGCAAGAACGCCTCGGCAATTCCGCGATGAACGAGGATGCACTCTGCGGCGTTGCAGGTCGCCGGGGCGGAGGACTTCGCGATGGCGCAAATCTCCACGGCCATGTCCACGTTGGCGGCTTCGTCGATGTAGATGTGGCAGACGCCCTGGTAGTGCTGCACCGTCGGAATCCGCGAGGTGCGGCAGACCGTCTCGATCAACTCCCGTCCCCCGCGCGGGATCACTAGATCGATCTGTTTGTCCATGGTCAGCAGTTCGGCCAGTTGCTCGCGGCTTGTGCCCGAGAGATTCACCAGGGCATTCTCCGCGACGCCGTGAGCGGTCAGTGCGCGATGAACCAGCGCGGCAAGCGCGGCGTTGGAATGCTGGGCCTCTTTCCCGCCGCGCAGAATGCACGCGTTGCCCGCCTTGAAGCAGAGCGCAAACGCGTCGATGGTCACGCCGGGCCGGGCCTCGTAGACCATCGCCACTACGCCCAGGGGCGCCCGCACCTTTCGCACGTGCAGCCCGGAGGGAGTTTCGCCGGCTTCCGACTTCCGCGTAACAACCCCGATCGGGTCTGGCAGGGCCGCCACTTGCCGCACTCCCGCGGCCAACTGTGCCAGCACGGCGGGGGTGAGCTCCAAACGGGCGAGCTTCGGTGTCGAGAGCCCTGCGGTCTTGGCCTCGCGCATGTCCGCTGCGTTTGCCTCGAGCACTTCGGCCGCATGAACCGGATTCTGCAGAAGATCGGCGAGCGTGTTGAGAACGGCGTTCTTCGTGTCGGTGGAGAGCAATCCCAGGTCGAGTGAAGCGCGGCGTGCCGCCGTCGCCCGATCGGCGATGGTGGGGGGGACGGATGGGTGTCTGGTGGTCGGTCGCATGAGCGTCTGTACTACGGCCGGGCCTTTCCCCGAGTTGCAGACTCGGCCTCCATCAGCGCAAGATCGTCCCGGTGGACTACTTCTTCCGAAACGCAGTACCCAAGAATGGTCGCGATCTCCGAGGTCTTCTTTCCGCGGATGCGGGCGAGTTCCTCCGAGTCGTATGCGCTCAGCCCACGGGCGAATACCTCCTCATCGGGTCCCGCGAGGGAGACCAAGGCCCCAGACGCGAACTCTCCATCAACCTTCACCACGCCAGAGGGAAGCAGCGAAGCCCCGCGGGCCTCGATCGCCCGGCGCGCCCCCGAATCCACCTGTACCACGCCTTTTGGCCGCGCGGAAAAGCCGATCCATTTCTTGCGAGCAGCCCGGCTCTCAATCGCGGGCGGGAAGTATGTCCCGAGCGGTTCGCCGGCAGCGATCCTTCCAACCACGCCCGGCTCCGCGCCGGAGGCGATGACCACCCCGATCCCAAGTGCGGCCGCTGCGCAGGCCGCGCGAATCTTGGTCTCCATTCCCCCTGTTCCGACGGAGGTAGCGCCCGCTCGCACCAATTCCAGCCCTTCTTTCAGCGAGTGAATGACTGGCACGATGCGCCGCGCACCGCTTTTTTCGAATCCCTCGCGTGACCACACGCCATCCACGCTCGAGAGAATTACGAGCAAATCAGCCCCCACCAGCGATGCGACGAGCGACGAGAGATGGTCGTTGTCTCCGAGCTTGATCTCGGCGTACGAGACCGAATCGTTCTCATTGATCACCGGGAGCACGCCGGCATCCAGCAATGCCTCCAGCGTCCGCCGCGCGTTCAGAAACCGAGCTCGATTGTCGATGTCCTCTGCCGTCAGCAAGACCTGCGCGATTGGCCGCGGCCCGAATGCCGCCGCCCACGCGGACATCAGTCGGGGCTGCCCCACGGCCGCGGCCGCCTGCTTTCCGACGATCTCCTTTGGGGGCTTTCCCAACCCCAGTGCGCGATATCCAGATGCCACCGCACCCGAAGACACGATCACGACGTGTCGCTTGGGTTTGGTGTCCAGCAGGCCGCACACGTCCCGCGCGATTCGGTTCACGTCGTCCGCGTTCAGGCCTCCCGCACCTGCAATCACCGCGCTTCCCACCTTTACGACGATGCGTCGCGTCGAGCCCATGGCCCTTTGATCATTCTTTCCGCGAGATTCGTCCATGGCCGGGAGCATACCGTGGCAACCGAGCCGTTAGCGAGAGCAAACGTAAGTCTCTCAACTTCGCTTCGCCCCTTCTCCCTACACTTACGGTAATGCAGCAAACCGCCGCCACAACTCAGATCCGTGTTGGCACGGGTGTCTCTGGTCATCTCGACGCCGCGATGGCCGCCGAGTACGCAGTCGGCCGTTGCGCCGAGGCCCTCGCCCCGCATACCAAGGCCGACATGGCCGTGATCTTCATCTCCGCCCACCACGCCGACGCGGCGGGCGCCATTGCTCATATCGTCCGTAAAAAGCTGGATGCCAGCGTGATCATCGGCTGCACGGCCGAGGCCGTCATTGGCGGCGAAATCGAGATGGAAAACTCTCCCGGCGTCTCCATCTTTGCCGCGTCTCTCCCCGGCGTCGCGCTGCACGCGTTCGGCACGGATGCGCTTCCCGCTGTGCGTGACCAAGGGGTGGCGGGGGGAGCGGATGGGTTTGATCCCGGTCCGATCGCGGCCGCTGCGGGCTTCACGCGGGATCACCGTGCCACGATTCTGCTTGCCGATCAGTTCAGCGTCCCTCTGAACACGCTTCTCCCCAATCTCGCTCGCGCTCGGAATGAGATCACCGGGCATCAACCTGATCCGCACTACGCGGGATCGTTGCTGCGCCGTACCAGCCCCATCATCGGCGGCATCGCATCCGGCTCGAACAAGCCCGGCGGCAACGTGCTCCTGCTGAACGACCGCGTCATGCGTTCCGGCGGAGTTGGGCTCTCGCTTTCGGGGAAGGTCCGAGTGGATTCCCTTGTCAGCCAGGGTTGCCGCCCCATCGGCCCCACGCTCGTTGTCACCGGGTGCAAGGGGCAGATGCTCTCGCAGCTCGGCGGCCGCCCCGCGCTGGAAGCCCTCGAAGAGATCCTCGATTCTCTCGGTCCGGCCATGCGAGACCGCCTCCGGCGCGGCCTCTTCATCGGGCGGGCCATCAACGAGTACAAGGACCGTTTCGGGCGCGACGATTTCCTGATGCGCAATGTCATCGGCGTAGACAAGGAACACAAGGCGATCGCCGTCGCGGATCTGCTGCGCGTCGGCCAGACGATCCAGTTCCACGTTCGCGACGCGGTGACCGCGAGCGAGGATCTTTCCCTGCTGCTCGACGCGCAGAAACTCCACGAAACTCCCGCCGGCGTTCTTCTGTTCACCTGCAATGGACGTGGGACGCGCCTCTTTGATCGTCCGCACCACGACGCCGCGGCATTCGCCCGCGCGTTCGCTCCCGTCGCAACCGCCGAGGAGCGGGCCAAGGGTGGCGCGCCATTCCCGGGGCCTTCCGGTGGAGTGCCGCTCGCGGGCTTCTTCTGCGGCGGCGAGATCGGCCCCGTCGGCGACCAGGTCTTCGTACACGGCCAAACCACTTGTGCCGCGCTGTTCCGTTCCATGCCGTGAGCGACGCTCACGGGGACCGGGGGCGCACCGGGCGTGATCGCCTCCACGCCAGGAGCAGAATTCCCATTGCGATTCCGTATCCCGCGAAGGGCGCGACCATCAGCGGCGCGATCCGCCAGGTTTGCAGAGGGGTGGATTCAAGATTGCTCGCCACGAGCGCGTCCACCATCACCGCCACCAGCGCGACGACCATCGCCACCGACTCGCACCACATAATCGTTTGTGCGGCTTCCAGCGTCACCCACCGCAGCATGATCCGCACCAGGGCGCCAGCTGCAAGAAAAGGCAGCGCGTTCGCGATCGCTCCCAGCGCGTTGTCCGGCGCGGGAATCTTCGCCCCTACCGCCACCATTCCGGAGGCCAGCAGCCCCACGAGCAGCGGTGTCCCCCAAAGCATGGTCGACTTGACCGGCGATACGCGGGTCTCAATGCCCGCGGTGAACTTCCGCCAGTGGCCGCCGCACTCCGGGCATTTGGCGCCGCGCGGCAGCCCGACCAGGTCGTAGGCGCAGTTGGCGCATGCCGGCAGCGTCCGCAGCACGCTCATCCGCTCGCTCCAAACGAGCGCGGAACATGCCAGGAGCAGCACCGCACCGATCACCCAGAATGCAAAGAATGCGAAGACCATGTCGCCAAACTATCGACCGTGCGGGCGTTCGGTTCGCAAGAATCCATGCTTCCAATCGAGATCAGACCTTGGCCGCGACGATTCGCCCTCGACATTCTCCAAAGCCAATCCGACGGAAACCATCCCGCTTGCAGTAGGCCTTCATCACGATCTCATCGCCGTCCTGAAGGAACGTCCGCGCCTCGCCCGTGGGAAGCTGAATGGGCACGCGCGGCTTGGGCTTGCCGTCGGCCCCCAACGCGGGCGGGCCGTCCCACGTTAGTTCCAGCAGGCACCCGCGCGAGGCCTTTTCCGGCCCGGAGATCGTTCCAGAGCCCAGCAGATCCCCGGGCATCATGTTGCACCCGTTGGACGAGTGGTGGACCAGCATCTGTGCCAGGGTCCAGTACATGTGCTTGAACGATCCGCGGCTGAGCATCACCGGCGAAACACTCTTGTCCCGCATCTGCAAAGTTTGCAGCCAGACCTCGCACGTCACATCGAAGCCCCAGCTCTCGTTTGAACGCAGGTAGGGCAGCGGCTCCGGATCCGCCCCCTCACGGGATGGCCCGGCAATGCGGAACGGCTCCAACGCCGCCATCGTCACCACGTACGGCGAAACCGTCGTCGCGAAGTTCTTTGCCAGGAATGGCCCAAGCGGTTGATACTCCCACTTCTGCATGTCTCGCGCCGACCAGTCGTTCAAGATGAGCATTCCAAACATGTGCTCCCCAATGCTCGCCATCGGGATCGACTCGCCGAGCCGGCTGCGCCCTCCGACCACCAGCGCGAGTTCCAGTTCGTAGTCCAGCATCTTGCACGGCCCGAAGCTCGGCCCCTGCATCGGATCGGCCTCCGGCGGCGCCTGCTGTCCGTTCGGACGGCGGACATCGGTCCCAGATACCACGATGCTCGACGCCCGCCCGTGATACCCGATCGGCACATGGACGTAGTTCGGCAACAGCGCGTTGTCCGGGCGGAACATACTCCCCACGTTCGCGGCGTGGTGCTTGCTGGCGTAAAAGTCCGTGTAGTTGAAAGTCGCTACTGGGAGCGTGAACTTCTGCTCGCTCGCGGGCATGATCGCTTTCTGGCGGAGCCGCTTGCCCTGCTGCCCAACGTGCGCGTCCGCCCGCAGGAAGTTCTGGATCATCCGGCGCAGCGGCGCCCACGTGCTTTGCACCTCTGAAACGGCTCCCCAATAAGGAATCCTCAGGCACCCGGCCAGGTCCTCTTCCTGGTCAAAGAACCCGGCCTCCCACAGCATGGATACATCCAGCACATCCTCGCCGATGCGCACGCCCATGTGGTCATGGGTATGGCCATCGTGCGATTTCTCGAACGAGCAGAGGGCAAGATTCTGGATGGGAAAGTCCGTCGCGGGGTCGTTCGCCGACTCCACCCAGGACTTCATGTTCGGATCGTGTGTTTCATTTGTGGCCATGGCCGCACAGAGTAGACCCGCGCCCGGCCCTTGGACTTCCTGTAGGATGTTGCGGACGCTCCATGCCCCCCGCACTCCCATCCCCACGCACCCTGCTCACCGTTGCCTGGCTGGCGATCCTGCTCGGCATCGCCGTCGAGACTGCACTGCTCGTGGTCTCGATGAGCATGGGCAAGGATGCGGCCGTTCCCGCGATTCTTGCGGAAACGGCCAATAAAGTCTCGTGGTCATTCTTCGTCTGTGTCGGCGTCGCTCTGGGGATGGGCTCTTTGCGGGTTCGCCCGGCGGCAATGGGCATTCTGGGCCTGATCTCTGCCCCGATCGCTTTTGCCATCGCCAAGGCCCTGCACAAGAGCGTCGCACAGGCCCTTGGCGCGGCCGGAGCGCCGCCTTCCGTTCCCGGCCCCGTAGAAATGGCCGTGTTGCGAGCCGTCGAGTACGGCCTCCTCGGCGGGCTGCTTGGATGGATTTCACGTCAGGTCTGGTCGGGTTTCAAAGTGCATGCCGGCCTGGGCCTGCTCATCGGGCTCTTCGCCGCGGCGTTTGTCACGATGCGGAGCGTCAGTGCGGGCGCCAGCGGCGTAGCACTCGTGATCAAAGGTCTGAACGAGGTGCTCTTCCCGCTGGGGTGTGCGATCGTGCTGTATGCAGCTGCCGCGTTCGGCCGGCGGGCTACGTCGCCGCCCTGATGTTCTCTCATGGACGCGGATGGAACTTCTTCTGAATTTCTCGGAAGCGGGATGAGTCCACGTGCGTGTAGATCTGTGTCGTTGCGATATCCGAGTGGCCGAGCAGTTCCTGCACCACGCGCAGGTCCGCCCCGCCCGAGAGCAGGTGCGTCGCGAAACTATGCCGCAGCATGTGCGGATGCACGCGACCGATGCCCAACTCCGCCCGCGCCGCGTTTTTCTTGACCAGTTGCCAGACGGCTACGCGCTCCAGCGGTTTGCCCGAGCGAGACAGCAGCAGGCGATTCGCCGAAACATCGGGCTTGGCCTTCTTTCCCGCGCCCGCAACCAGCCGCGGCCGACACTCCTCGAGGTACTTCTTCACCGCATCCCGCGCCGGTCCGCCCACGGGGACCAGCCGCTGCTTGTTCCCCTTTCCCGTCACTGTCACCACTCCAAGCGTTGGGTGCAGGTCGCTCACGCGCAGGTCCGCCACCTCGCTCGCCCTCAGCCCGCAGGCGTACATCAGTTCCAGCATCGCGCGGTCGCGCAGGTGCAGTGGGGGGGCGTTTTTCGACTCGCCGTCGTGCTCCGGCTTGGGCGATTCCACGAGTTGCCGCATCTGACGCGGCGAGAGTACGCCCGGCAACCGCTTCCACTGCGTCGGGCGATCCAGATCGCCGCTGGGGTTCTCCCGAATCAGCCCTGTGGACTCCAGCCAGCGGAAGAAGACGCGTGTTGTCGCCAGATGACGAATCACGCTCGAACTCTCCATGTGCCTTTCGGTCTTCAGTCGCGCCAGATGCTCGGCCAGGTCCCGGCCGGTCACGGTCACAAAGTCGCTCCGGCCGTGAGCTAGCAGATCATGCAGCAGGTCGGTCACATCCCGCTTGTACGCAGCGACGGAGTTGACCGCCAGCCCGCACTCCACGCGGCAGAACGCGAGGAACTGCTTCTGTGCCGAGACAAACACGCCCGGAAGCGGTGGCTTCGCATTCAGTGGAGGTGTTGGAGTGGCGGCGGCGGACATGGGCCGAGAACTATCGGCGTTCGAGCGATCCGCTCAAAACGCAAAACCGCCCCGGGTGGTAAACCCGGGGCGGCTGAGTGCTACGGAGGAAGGTCTAGCTCGGCGGCTTAGGCGCCACGGAGCAGAGACAGGGCGGACTGCGGGGCCGAGTTCGCCAACCCGAGGACCGTGGACGCCGCCTGCACCAGGATCTGGTTGCGGGTCAGCGAAGCGGTTTCGGTGGCGAAGTCCGCATCCTTGATGGAGGACTCGGCGGCCGAGGTGTTCTCAACGGCGACGCCCAGCGAGCGGATCGTTGCGCCGATCGTGTTCTTCTGGAAGGCGCCAAGGCGGCCGCGGAGAGAAGAGACCTCCGTGACGGCATTGGAAATGATCTTCTGGGCCTGGGTCAGATCGCTGGAACTCACGACGTTGTTGGCCTGGCCGGAGGCGATGCTGGAGAGGAACTCGAGCGAGCCGGTAGCGTTAGCGCTGCCGCCGATGTTGCGGATGGCGATGTTGCCGACGCCGAGGGAGACCTTACCGGCGATGTCAACGTTGCCGGCGAGCTGGAAGTCCGCACCACCACCGGTGATCGTCAGAGCGTTGACGGTGCCCAGCGTCTGGGAGGCCGACTTGCTCAGGGTGAGCTCAACGTCGAGGAAGTCGCTGTTCACGCGGGCCGTCTTGCCGTTGGAGGTCGCGGTCAGGCCGTTGATCGTGGCGACCACGTCCTGGCCAACCTTGCGGACGCCGTTGGTGGCGTTGGCAAACGTCGTGGCGGAGCCCGTTGTGGTGTTGAAGTTGTTGGAGGTGAGGCCGTAGATGCCGACGCCGGTGCCGGTGATGTTGCCCGAGGAGATCGTCTTCACAGAGACGAACTGGCTGGAGCCGTAATCGGTGCTGGCAAGCTTCAGACCGGTGCCCGAAGCGAATGCCGACACACCCGTGACGGACTTGAAGGAGTTTACCGCGGAAACGATGTTCGCGACGGTCGTCGTGGATGCGAAGGAGAACTGGCGCGAGCCCAGAGCCCCGGAGATTTCGACGGAAAACGTGGCGTTCGTGCCGCTGAGGTTCAGATTGCCGTTGGTGGAGAGGAACACGCCGGCGTTCTGTGCCGACTTGGTGACGATCGCCTGGACGGCCAGAGCCGCACCGTTGGAGAGCTTCGCGCCGTTCACCTTGTAGCTGCTGACACCCGCGGAGACCGTTGAGGTCGTGTAATCGAGGGTGCCGTTCAAGAGGCGCTTGCCCTGGAAGGCCGTAGCGCCCGAGACGCGGTCGATGGTCTGCAGGATCGAGTCGATTTGCAGCTGGTTGGCCTTCTTCTCGTCGTCGGAGAGGCCGGCGGAGTTCGCCGTGTTCGTCACGAGGCCCTGGAGCTCCGTGAGGAGGCCCGAGACTTCGTTCAGACCGCCTTCAGCGATGTTCACGACCTGATCGGCGCGGTTCGCGTTGCCGATCGCGGCGTTGATGCCCTTGACTTCCGAGTCCAGGCGCTGGCTGGCGATGAGGCCGGCCGGGTCGTCCTTGCCGCGGTTGATCCGCAGGCCCGTGGACAATCGCTCCAGCGACTGGCCAAGGTTGGATTGGTTCTGCGTCAGCGTCCGCTGAGCGATGAGGGACTGAACGTTTGTGTTGATGCGACTCATAGTGATGGTCCTCCGTGCACTTCTATCCGGGCGTCCGTTACTCTGCGGATCGCTCGTCCCCGACCGTGGGGCTCCGGCCGCAATTCAGCGGCGGTGAGTTTCGAAGCGCCGGTCCCATGCGGCCGTGCGCTCGCCCGGCCTCCATGCCGGGAACGATGTGCCCGCTGTTCAACAAGAACGGCGAGACGGTCAGTGGATCGACCCCCGGAAGAAGCGAGTTGAGGACCATCTCCGGCGGATTAGCTAAAAAAAGCAGGAATTGACAACGCCCGGGAGGGTAAAACCCTCTTCCGGGCGGTTATACGGACGCAAATACGTCTTTCTTACCTTACTTGAGCAACTGCAGCACCTGCTGGCTCTGCTGGTTCGAAAGGCTCAGCACGCTGGTGGCCGCGCTTGAGAGGATCTGGGCGCGGGTGAGCGCGCTGGTTTCGACGGCGAAGTCGGCGTCGCGAATGGTCGACTCGCTTGCCGTGAGGTTCTCCACGGCCGACTGGAGCGACCGGATGTTGGTCTGCAGCGTGTTCTTCTCGAACGCGCCCAGCCGCCCGCGAATGGTGGAGACATCATCGATGGAAGTTTCGAGAACGTTCGATGCCTCGGTGAAGCTGTTGCGTGTTGCACTGGCGATCAGGTCGTTGCCGCCTCCGGTCTTCAAGCTCGACAGGTACTCGAGGGTGCCGTTGTTCAGCGTGCCCCCGAGGTGCGACGCCGCGATGGATTGCAGGCCGATGTTCGTCTGCTGGCTGGCGTTGATCTGCCCGCCGAGCTGGTACTGGGCGCCGCCGCCGGTGACGTAGAAGGAGGTTGAGGACGAGTTGGTAGTCGCGAAGGTCTTTGACAGCGAGATCTGCACCGACACCGACGACGAGTTCTGCACCGAGACGTTTAGCCCGTCACCGTTGGCCAGGTTGCCATTGATGATCGCCTTCACGTTCCGGCCGACGTCGCGGCTCGTCGCGACCAGGTTGCCGCCAGCCTGCAGCGTGGCCAGCGAGATGGTGCCCGGCAACGCGAGCGTGTCCGGGGCCTTGTAGGTGTGGAACCAACCGCCACCCGCCGGACCGCCCACCCGCTCCACCGACACGAACTGCTTGGCGCCGAACTCCGTGGAACTGAACCGGAGGCCCGAGTTGGGGTTGGCGCCGTTGAGGAGCGATGCGGAGACGCCCGTGAGGGCCGAGATACCGTTCACTGCGGCGATCACCGTGGCCAGTGACTGGCCCGACCCGATCGAGAGTTCCTGCACGCCCTTGGGACCGGCAACGGCGATCGTCGTTGCCGAGAGGAACACGCCTGTTGAGGCCGACAGGAAGAGGTTCGCCGTCTGGGCCGAGTTGAGCGTCTGCACGTCCACCTTGATGCCGCTTGTTCCCGAGAAGTTCGCGCTCGTCACGGCCACTTTCGCCAGGTTGTTCGTCTGCACGCCCGAGAGCGTGTAGTCCAGCGATCCGTTCAGCAGTTTCAGCCCGCCGAAGCTCGCCGAGTTGCTGATTCTAGTGATCGAGTCGATCGCCGAGTCGATTTGCACCTGGTTGGCTTTCCGCTCGTCGTCGGAGACGGCACCCGTGTTGGCCGCTTCCACCACCAGCCCCTTGATCGAGCTGAGCAGGTTCGACACTTCGGCGAGCGCACCCTCGGTGGTCGCGATGACCGACGACGCCCGGTTGGAGTTCGACACGGCCGTGTTCAGTCCTGAGATCTCCGAGCGCAATCGCTCGCTGATGATCAGCCCCGCGGGGTCGTCCGCCCCGCGGTTGATGCGCAGACCTGTGGCGAGCCGTTGCAGATGCGTCTGCAAGTCACCATTGGCCTGGTTCAGGTTGGCGCGGGCGATGAGACTGGGTACGTTCGAGTTGATCCGAGCCATGGCAATCCTCCGTGATTGGCGCTGGGCTTTTTGGGGCCGAAGAGCGGTTCAGGTCGCGATGATCGAAGTCCTTCGATGTCGCCTGGGGGGTGGTTTCCGTCGGTTGTTCGCGAGGGGCTTAGGCCGTTTTCGCGTCCGGTGGTTTGAGCTGTCCGTTGGGCATCGTCGTTGGGCCGATGCGTGCCGATGGCATCATTCCCGCTGTCCTTGGGCGCTTCATGGGCCCGGGGGACGGCAGTTGCGAAAGGTCCGTGCCGGAGATCTGGCTCGCCCGCTGGTTCTCCGCCTTGATCGCCTCGTACACCTCTTTGCGGTGTACGGCGATCCGAGTCGGGGCCGTGATGCCAAGCCGGACCTTGTCTCCGCGAATATCGACGATGGTGATCTCGATGTCATCACCAATCATGATTGTCTCGTCCCGCTGCCTGCTGAGAACCAGCATGGAGGGCTCCTTCCTCGTGCGCTCACCACCCGCGAAGGGCGTGGTGCAAGCGCGGTTCCTGTGGTCTTCCTTGACCGAACGTCTGGTAGATGGCGGTAGTCGTGCTTGTAGTGAATCCGTCCCGGTCTGCCGGGCGATGGATGTGTGGGTGGGGGGTGGGGGGCTCAGGCGCTCATGGCACGAGCCGCCGGCTGTTGCTGCTTGGCGCCCAGCGTCACCAGTGGGTGGCGCGTATTCCAGCGCTTCTCCGCCAGCACAAACTGCTCGCCCGACCGCGACATGGTGTTGATCACCAGCGGCCCCTGAAGGTTGCCCGTCAGGGTCTGGTCCACCTTGTTCACGATCACGAACACCTGCGCGTCCTCGAGCTTCGAGAGCCCGAGCTCGCCCATCTGCTCGGCCCGGATCGGCACCGAATAGTCTGGCACGAAGAACGACGGGTCCGTCACCACGAACGCCAGCGACGGGTCGTCGACCGATTGCAGCCAGAAGAAGGCCGAATCGTCCGCCGGTTCTAAAAGGCAATAACGCTTGTGCTCGCTGAAACCCAGCAAGCCCTTGGGAAACATGATCACGCGATCGTCCGCGATCTCGACGTTCCCGAACCTCGTGGTCCGCACGTTCATGGGTGCGCTCCGAACTTGGCCTGTCCTTCTCCCGGATCGGAACCGGCAACGCGCCGGCCGACATCCTGTCGTTTCCCCATCCGCGGCCAACGACGGGCGGGGGTGTTCAGTAATCCGACTTCCCAAGGTCACTTGAGGAAGTCGAGCAAGCTCAGATTTTGCGCTCCGGCTCCGGATTGGAGGGTCGCCTGGAGTTGGGTTCGTAGTTGAGAGAAGCGGGTCGAGGCCTCCGCGTAGTCCACATCCTCGAGTTGTGATCGCACCTGTTCATTCGTCGTGTTCTCGTCCGTCTGCCTTCTCGTCGCCGCCTGCACCCGGTTGGCATACACGCCCACCAATGCCTGCGACTGCGACAGATGATCAATCTGTGCGTCCAAGGTGCTACCAGCAAGCGAGATGCCATTCGAATCGTCCGCCCGGAGCGAGTCCCGCAGACGTACCAGCGCGGTAAAAATGTTGTCCACCCGGATCGATGCCGGGTCTTGCGCGGTAAGAGTTGCGCTGGTCGCGTCGTACGTGCCGCCTTCGATACCCAAGTCCTGGATCGCGGGCGAGTTGTTCATCTTTTCCACCCGCAGCGGGCTCGGTGTCCCACCCAGGTTCTGTGTCAAGGTCAATCCGCTTCCAGTCGTGGACAGCCCCGCCGTGAACTGCCCTGCGCTCAGCGGCGGCGCGCTTCCGCTTATTGGCGGCTGGCCCACAGCGGTCGTGAATTCCGAGTTGATCCGGTTGATGATCGACTGCGTATCCACCAGGTCCTGCGGCCTGAAATCCACGTCAAACGCCTGTCCGCTCCCCAACGTGATCCGCAGATCCGTGTTCAATGCCCGCGTTGCAATCCCCGAAACAGGGTCCGCCACGCCGTCCACGATTCGCACGCCCCGTCCGTCGTTGTAGTCGGACACCTTCGTCGAAAGCGAGAACGACCGCACACCCAACTCGGTCGCCGTATCCGGGGATGTTCCCGTCGGCTCGATTGAAAGGGCTGGACCGGAGACTTCATTCAGGATGTCGATGCCCGTGCCCGCCGCGTTGATCTGGACGCGCACGCCCTGCACCTGCGTCTCGATCAGGTTGCGCACATCGTCAATAGAGTGGGCCGACGACAGATTCACATCCGTTACGGATGCCCCGGCCGCGGACGAAAACCGGAACCGGATCGTCCCCAGCGGCGAAGTCACGCCCGTGAGCGAGGAGACCGGGGTCAGCAGATTCAGCTTGGGATTCAGGTCGCTGCTCAAGGCGTTTGTGGCGCTGAACGCCGCTTGGCTCAGCCCCAGATCTCCGGCCACCTGCCCGGTTCCGATATCGCTGAACGTCAACGCCGGATTCGGCGAACCGCCTGCCACGTCGATTTTGAGCGAGCCCCCTTGCAGCGAGACGCCCCCTGGGCCCAGAATCGTGACCGAGTTGGCCGTTTCATATTGGTGGATCGCCGACGTGATCGCGTTCTCAACGTCCTGGGCCGTGTCCGCCGCGGAGAGGTCGATCGTTGCTGTCGGGCCGCCAGTGAACGAGAACTGGATGGTCCCCTTGGAAACACCCAAGGCGCGGCCGCCGTTCAGGTCCGCAAGCCGCGTGGCGCCGGTCAGACTCGGGTTGAGATCCACAGTTCCGCGCAGGCGTGCGGAGGTTTCTCCGATCGCGTTGTCTCCGCCGATCGTGATGGGAATATCGCTGGCCGAGCCGAGATCGGCCTGCAGGCCGTTGCCGCGCCCCACATATCGGTACCCGCCGTGCATCTCCACGACCGGGCGCGTCGTCGCATTGGAACCACCGAAGAGGTACAGCCCGCCGCCGCCGTCGGCGGTTGTGTTCGCAAAGCCGAGCAGCGAGCTGAGCATTCCGTCCACGACAACCGCCTGATTAAGCCGTGTGCCCGCGTCCGAGGTTGCGCCGATCTGGCTTGCCGCCAGAGACTTGGCATCTCGCACCACACCCAGAGTCTCTCCAAGGGTCGTGTCCAGCCGATCGAGATTGTTCTGGGCCAGTTGCAGGTTGTTTGAGACCTGTTCGCCGCGTGCCTTGCGCTGGCGGAGCGCGCCGAGTGCACCCGCGGCGATCGGGTCGTCGGAGTATCTGGTCACCCGATGCCCGGACGCCATCTGCTGCTGCACGGTCAACAGGTCCACGTTCGTGCGCGACAGCGACGTCAACAGCAGTTGGCTCGCCAGCATGTTCGGCACCCGACCAAGATTGGCTGGAATAGAGGACATCTTCGTTCCTTACCGGATCATTGCGAGCAGAGTCTGTGTCATGTCGTCCACCGTCGTGATAAATCTGGCCGCCCCCTGGTACTGGCGTTGATAGCTCAGAAGGTTGATGGATTCCTCATCAACGCTCACCCCGCTGATCGCCGATCGCTGCGCGTCCAGATTCTGGCGCACCAGCGACGCTGAGTTCGCCTGGGAGTTGGCCGCCTGCGCATCGGCTCCCACCTGTTGGGCCGCGTCCCGCCAAGCGGCCGAAATCGACTGGCCACCGAAGAAGTCGTTGCCGTTGGTGTGCAGCCCGGCGATGCTCAGCGCGGCCGCGTTGTCCGTTGGCTGCCCGGCCGTCACCGATCCTGCGCTCAGGAGCCCCGGTGAAGTCTGCAACTCGGACCGCACATCGATGTCCGTGCCGTTGTGTCCCGTGAAATAGGTATTGATCCCCAGCACCGCCAGAACACCCGAGGAGTCTTCCGAGAAAGAGACGCTGTACCCGGTCGCCGCGTTGATCGACAGCGTTCCGTCGGGGTTCACGCGTGCCGAGAGGTTGGCCACTCCGCTGATATCCGTGGCGATCGACGCCACGGAGGAGTCGTTGGCCGTTCCGGGTGCGCCCGTGCTCGTGATGCCATCCAGATCGATGTTGATCCGCTTGGTCTCTGTCGCCCCGGTCTGAGTGTTTTTCACCGTGACGAGAAACCCGCCGTTGCTCGCGTGGAAGGGCAGGCCCGCGAAGGTCGTGTTTGCCGGGTCGTTCAACGCCCGCGTTGTGTCCGCCAGTGGTGCGGTGCGATTACCGGTGACGCTCGTGAGGGGCGTGGAGCCATAGCCCTGCGAGTGGATGCGATTCACCTGGAAAATGAGCTGGCTGGCCACATCGTCGAGCTTGTCGATCGTTGCTTGCAGCTTGCCGGTGCGCTGGGAGAGCAACCCGCCGATGGTGCCGCCGCGGATAGTCAGTTGCGTTCCGTCCGCCTGCACGTGTACGGAGATGTCCGTGGATGTGCCGTTGGTCGTCTCGTCGGTTCTGAGCCCCCGTGCCTGCGTTCCAAGCACTACCGGCACAGATCCGACGAGCACGTTGTACGCCCCGGAAGGGTCTTCCGTCACGGAGACGTCCATGAGCTGCGAGAGCTGCGTGACGAGCTGATCCCGTTGATCTCGCAGCGAGTTTGCCCCGCCCGAGCCCCCTTCGCTCGTCACGATCTGCCGGTTCACATCCGCGATCTGCGTGATCAGACTGTCCGCCTGCGTTACGGCATCTTTCGTGGAAGAATCGAGTTGCTGCCGGGTGCCGAGCAGGTCGCTCCGCATGTTCTTGATCTGCGTCGCCAGGGATCGCCCCTGCGACACCACCAGCGCCGCGGCTCCTTCCCGATTCGGGCTGTTGGCCAGATCGCTCCAGGACTGGAAGAACTGATCAAAGCCGCTGGAGAGGTTGTCGTTCCCAAGTGCGTTCGTGACGGATTCCAGACCGGAGAGGAACTGCTGCGAGGCACCCGTCGCGGACTCCTGCGAGTATCCGTTCCATAGCCGCCCCTGCAATCCCTGGTCGATCCGCCGGGTGATCCCGTTGATCCCGACGCCGCGGCCGAGAAAGTAGTTTCCGTACTGCTGCTCACCGTTGGGAACCAGCGACACAACCTGTCGCGAGTAGCCGGGCGTGTTCGCGTTCGCGAAGTTGTTGCCCGTTACCTGAATAGCCACCTGACTGGCGTTCAGCGCGGATCGTCCGATGGCAAGCGAACTGGTAAGTCCCATGCGCAACTCCTACGCGAATCACGTGCCACACCAACTGGCGGCTGTGACCGGGATCCGCGGCCTAACTCCGAACATCCACTGCCGACACCACCTGCACCGCTGAATCGATCGCCCCGCACCGCGCGTACGTCCCTGTATGACTGATCCCCCGACAGACCTGTCGAAGCAGCCCCTCCATATGCATCGAGAGCGTTTCGGCCGCCTGTTTGAGGGCCTGATGTTCCTGGTGCAGCTTTATAAGCAGTTCTCGCAGCCCCGCAGCAACGCTCTCGAGCCGCTTTCGGATCGGCTCCGGTGCGCTTGCTGTCACCTCCGACAGCCGGGTCTGTCCCTTCCCTTTCACCAGCCCCGCCACCACCGTCTGGCGCTGCCGCTCTAATCCTGTGATCCGCTGGACCACTTGTTGCTGCGTTGTTATGCACTTGGTCAGGGCCGGGGCATCCGCCTGCGCGATCGCCCGCCGGTGCTCCGCGGCCAGCGCGAGCAACTTCTCATGCTCGGCCACGAGCAGGCGCAGCACGCCATCTAACTGCTCGAACGCTGTGACCGCTGTTGTGACCGGGACCTGCTGCTTGTGTGCCGTTTTCATTTCTCAAGCTCCTGGCTTGTCGTTTCTTGCGAGGGGATCGTGCCGGCGACGCCGGTGCTCCCGGCCGCGCCACGTGCCTTTGCCAGCACGTCTTTGGTGATTCGTTCCACCAGCGGAAAGTGCGCCGCTTTCACGATCCGCTGGGCCAGCTCCGTGTCCATCAGGCCCTGGAACTGCTTCTCGCCCTCGGTCGGTGCAAAAGGGGGCGCGGCGTGATTGCTCGAACGCAGCGTCTTGAGCAGCGGTTGCACGAACGTCATCGAGACGAAGTTCTCCGCCGACCGCTTCGCCAGAAGTTCCGGGCTCTCTCCCACCCCTTGCCCCATACGCCCCAGTACCGCTGCAAAGTCCGACTTCCGATCGTTGTCCGTTCCCACGGCGCGCCCAAACACTGCCAGGTCCACCGGCGATCGAACGTTCTGGTTTGCTGAAATGCCAACTTCCATTGCGTACCTTCCCGCGTCGGACAAACCCGCTTAGTCGCGTACAAACCGCGCGTGCAGACGACCCGCCTGATGGATCTGCGCCAAAATCTGGATCTGGTCTTTTACGGGCACGCTCAGTTGTTTGAACGCCTCCAGCAGGTCCTGAATACGCGCCCGATCCGCCCCGCTTCCGTTGGTCCCAAACTCCGTCCAGTTCTGCCGGCTCACCAAGGGGTCCTGAGCGGTGGGAATAGGCGTGGGCGTGGTGGTGGTGATCACCAGCTTGTCCAGGCCCACGGAAACCGCCGAAATCTCAACATCCCCCGTCACAATGATCGTTCCCGTTCGCTCGTTCACAACCACCATCGCAGGCAGATCAATCAGCGAAGGGCTGAACTTCTTCCCCATCACGCCAGCCATGAAGTTTGTGGGGTTGGCGCGTTCCTGGCGCGGAATCGTCACATGCACCATCGTCTCATCGATTGCCGTCGCCACCGGTTCGCTGGGTTCGTCCGTGGCGTCCAGATTCGCGTTCAGGTCGTTGATCTCCGCCGCGATCGTCCTTGCAACCTGGTACGAACGGAAGTGCGGGCGCAGCACGAGGTTGAATGAGTCTCCCAGCCGACCCGGCCGAATGTCCCGTTGCAGCGTCGCCCCCATGCCGATCCGGCCGCTCGTCGGCGTCTCCATGTCCTCTATCACGATCCGACCCGCGGCCATGGCGAACATCGGGCTCTGCGGCGTGGGGCCCAGCAGCGGGCTGATGATCAGTGTCCCGCCCTTCAAGCTCGTCGCGCTGTGTGAAACCTGAACGAAGACATCGAACTGGTCCCCCTCGCGCCCCCCGCCTTCCGGAATCGTGACGGAGAGAGTCACGATTGCCGCGGACTTGGCTTTGGCCAGATCCTTCAGTTCCCCAATCGGGTTGCCGTTGTTCTTGTACACCTCGGCCAGCGGCCGCGCCAGCACGAGCTCTGCTCCGGAGTCCCCCGTTCCCTTTAACCCCGTCACGATGCCGATCCCGCGGAGCGTGTTGGTCATCTGGCCTTCCAGACGCACGAACTCCTGGATGCTGACGACCGGGTTCTCTCGGCGGGGGCGCAGAAGCGTCCCGGGCATGGGCACCACGGCCGCCGGCGAGTTCGCCGCGGCCGTAAGGGCCCTACTGCCGCTGAAGGTCGAGGGAGGGGCGGTCTGCGCCATTCCTGCGCTTGTCAGCGCAAAGCTCGCCAGAATCGTGATGAGGCATCGTGCCATAAGGTGCATCCTGCAAAGGGTGGTGGGTCCGAACGCAACCCCCATGCCGTTATCTCAAGGCAAAAACACATGAAGGCGTAGAGGCGCGTACTCCGCGCCTCTACGCCTTCATGCCTCTCCGCACTTGCCCCTAGAAGTTGAACACCGTCTCCAGAATCCGCGGGAAGAACCCCTTGTCCCCGGATTCCTTCACATCCCCTGCGTGTTCAATATGGATCGTCAGACCTGCAAGCTGGGCCGACTGCACGGTGTTGTTCTTCGTGATGTCCTCGGCCCGACAGGTTCCTGCCAGCACCATCGTCGTGGTTTCTTTCCCGGAACCGGTGCACTCCCTCGCCTCAAGCACCAGATTTCCATTTGGCTTCACGTCCACCACGAAGGCCGAGATCTTGGCGGTCACCTGATCTTTCCGGTCCAGCTTGCCCGTTCCCTTGATCTCCTTGTTGCCCGTCACCCCCACCTTCGGCGTCACGGACCCGATTCCCTCCCGCAGCGCCAGACTTGAGAACAACTCGGAGAGCGATGGAAACTTCGAGAGTTCCGCCTTCAGGGAGTAGTCCTTCTTGTTGTCCGTCGTTTGTGTGAAGCTCTCCGCGCTCGACTCGTTGATGATCACCTCGACGACGTCATGTTTGGCGTACTTTTTGGGTGGGGGCGCGCTTACCACGAACAGACTTACGCCCTGCAACTGGTCCACGCCGGATTGGCCGCGGCCGGCTGTCGGCGACATTGCAGGCCCGTTTGGCTGGACGGCCATGGGGGTATCCGTGGGAACGCCTGGAGCCGGTGCAGGAGGGGGTGATTGTGCCGGCCTGGCCCCATTGGGCGTTCCCTGCGGCTGCATGACAAGATTCTGCCCCCACGCCGAAGAGCAGCAGGGCATGAGTAAGGTGCTAATTGCCGACACAAGGCACGCGATCGGGCGGGACATCGGGTGGTTTCGTTCCATGTTTGAAGTCCTTTTTCCTCTTTCACTCGCCCGGGATCAGCGACGCTCCGGGAGCGAATCCTGCGGATATCACTTGTCCGTCACCATCACTGCACGCCCCGGCCCGGACATCCGAGCCGAAAACGTCCGGTCTCCCCCGTCCATCTTCAGTTGCACCAGTTCTCCGTCCCGTGCCTGCCCCTGAGCCCGGCATTTGGCTTTCACCGTCAGCGGCCCGGCGAGGGCGTGTACCCACACGATGTCGCCGCGCTTGCAGACGAGGGGCGCGGTCACATCCACCGAGGTCAGTATCGCCCCCGCCTGAACCCCCCGTGCCGCCACCTGCCCGATGGCCGCTTCCGGCCCAACAGGCGGCTTGGCGTTCGGCCCCATCCACTGCCGCCCGACCTCCACATCGTCCTGCCCGATCGTCTGGCCTCGTGCGATTGGCCCGCGCGCCGTGACCACCGCCCGATTGATCAGGGCCTGCACCGCGATCGTTCGCGTCGCCGCGATCCGGTCCCCCTCGTAGATCACAATGCTTACCGGCGTTCGCACCGAGCCGCCTGTTCCGTTTGGCTGCACATCCACCCGGCTCTCGCCGATCGGCCGAGCCAGGAAGTCCTCATCCGCGGCATCAAACGCGAGCCGCAGCGAGGCCGCATCCACGTTGTACAAATCCAGCAGGCGCCCGCAGACTGCGTGGCGCACGGTGGAAGCTCCATCATCGCCCCCAACATCCACCATCTGCGGCGTCGTCTGTCCGATGCCCAGTTTCGGCGAATTCTTCGCAGGATTCGCCGGTTTTCCGGTCCCGGATGCCTCGCCTGAGCCGGCAGTCAATGAGCAGGCCGCGCCCCGCAGCGAAGTGCGTCCCCAGTTCACTTTGGCCGCGTCCATGGCCTCGCGAACCTGCGCGATCGTGACCAGTCCCGCGCGGGTTTCCCCGGCGGGCAGCACCACAACCTCGGCCAGCCGCGTCGCCTCCTCCGTCGTGGGAGGATCGATCTCCGCGACATCCGCGACCGTCACGCTCCGCTTGGCATCCACGCTCGCGCTGGCTCGCAGCGTCACGCGCACATCCGCGATCGCCGCGCACGCCATGGCTCCCGCAATCCCAAAGCCCAAGATGCTCCGCATCAATGGTGTCATCTTCCGTCTCCTGCGTTTACTTCGCTGCTTCTTCCCACGTTTATCTGTGCAACTGCGCGATCGCCTGCAGCGTCTGGTCCGCCGCGCGGATTGAGTTCGAGTTCATTTCAAACGCCCGCTGAATCCGGATCAGGTTCACCAGTTCCGTCGTCGGGTCTACGTTGGAGTTCTCGTACATCCCGCTTTGGATAGTCCCGAAGGCCTGTTCCCCCGGCTTGCCCTCGATTGGGGGACCGCTCGCCCCTGTCTCAACGTACAAGTTCTCGCCAACGCTCTTGAGCCCCGTGGGGTTGATGAAGTTCGTCATGGTGAGCGTCCCCACCAGTTCCGGGTCTTGCGCGGCTGGCCGCTGCACGAAAACCTGACCGTTCGCGTCCACGCTCACGCTCGAGTAATCACCAGTCAACTGGATCGGCGGATCAAGCTTGCGGCCCGTGTCGGTGGCCAGCACGATGTTGCCCTCGGAGTTCACCGTGAACTGACCGGCCCGCGTGTAGGCGAAACCACCCGGCCCGAGCGCGTCCTGCACGCCCACGCGGAAGAATCCATTGCCCTGGATCATCAGGTCCAAGGGGTTGCCGCTTGCCACCGGCGGCCCTTCCTTGAAGTCCAGTTGCGTGCCGGAGACCTTCGTGCCCAGGCCGACGTACAGCCCCGTGGGACGCTGGTCGTTGTTCGTATTCCGGATTCCCGGCTGCTGCTGCTCGATGTAGAGCAGGTCCTGGAAGTTGGCGCGGCTGGACTTGAAGCCCGCCGTGTTGATATTTGCCAGGTTGTTCGAGGTGACGTCCATTGCCGTGTTGAGCGCAGAAAGTGCGCTTGCGGCGGATTGCAGTGCGATGATTGCCATGTGGAGACTGAATCACGCACGCGGCGTGCCAGTCAGCCCGACACGCGCCCCAGCGTGTTGATCGCACGATTCATCAGATCGTCGTGGATCTGCATGATCTTGGAGGTCGTGCCGACCGCATCTGCCGCGCTCTGCACGGCCATCATCGCCCGGATCGGGTCTGCTCCGGATTCCTCGACGTTGTACTGCAGGACGTTCCCGGTGGCGACCGTCTTGGAAGTCGCCGCGGCGGCCGAGAGGGAGAACATGTTGTTCCCCACCTTCTTGAGGGAGTCCCGATTCGGGACATCGATGAAGCCGAGCTTGGCGATCTCGCTGCCGCCCTGCGTGATACTGCCGTTGGTATGAACGGTGAAGTCGGACGCGGGGTTCACGAGGATCGGGCGGCCCGTCTCGTCGAGAATGTCGCGTCCGTCGGTGACGGTGACGAGGTGGCCGCGGGTGTCCACGGTCATGCGTCCGTCGCGGGTCAATCGCAGAGAGTCGCCGCCCGAGGCAGTGTCGGCCCCACCGGAAACGGTGAGGAATCCGTCGCCCTGAATAGCCAGATCGAAGGGATTGCGCGTCTGAGTGAGGGAACCCTGAGTGAACGAGGTCCGGTTGGGGGCCAGCAACACGCCCGCACCGAGCCGCTCCAGCAGGGTGTTGGAGGGCATGTTCATCAGCCCGTCCTCCTGCCGCGCGGCCTGCCGGGGGATGGTGAAGGAGGTGTCCGGCTTGTAGCCGACGGTCTGGATGTTGGCGAGGTTGTTGGAGGCAACATCCTGGCGATGCATTGCCGCGATGACCCCGGCCGTGCCCATGGTGAAGCCGTAGTTCATGGGTTCGGTCCCTCTCCCGCGAAGAGTCCCTTGGCTTGTGAGCGCAAGAGCCGCGGCATGTCCGCTGACTCTTGCGCTGCGTGTTCGGTTTGTGCGCTGCCCCACGTGCGGTCGCCGAGGGCGGCCTGCCCCATGTGCATCCCCGCCGCGGTTCGGGCAAGTGCCATCAGGCGCAGGCCAAGGGCCTGATCCCGCGGGATTCCGCGCGTGAGAGCGGCTGCGGCGTCGGCGTACGTATCGATGGAAGAGTCGGGTTGCACACGGGAAGGAACTCAAACCGCGTGCCACATGAACGGCGCTATTGTCGCCCGCACTGGCTCATGGGCTTGCCGCACCCGCACCCACCGCTGTGGACGTGGCCTCCCCCGCCTCCAGTGCCAATGCCAACTCCCGCGCCCTGGGCGGCAAAGACCGACAGCACCCGGGCAAACTTCCGGCCCTTGCCCGCGGGGTCTTCCACCGGGGCATCGGCCTGAGACATCGGGCGCAGCAGTTCGATACGGTCCCCGTCGGTTTCGCAGACGTATTCGTAGATGGGCATTGGGGATGATAGGAGCGGGGCTGGGGTTTCGGGGCTCGGGGTTCGGGTAGAGTTGTCGGGGATGAGGGGACAGCCGCAACGCTTCACCCGAGCCCCGCCCCCCGTTCCCGGCATCTCAGGAGACCCCTTCATGCCCACCTCATCAAATCACTCCATCATCACAGGCGGCACTGGCGCACTCGGATCGGCTGTGGTGGCCGCGCTTCTTGCACGCGGGGATACCTGCCACATTCCAGTACACAAGGAGGATGAGCTGAAGCGATTCCCGTTTACCACGCACGAGCGCGTCAAGGTCGTCTCGGGAATTGATCTTACCGATGAACCGTCGGTCGAGAAGTTCTTTGGCGGTATTGGCGGCTCGCTGTGGGCGAGCATCCACATCGCGGGCGGTTTCGCTTACGGCGGAATCGAAGGCGTGCGGAAAGCGGACTTCGTTGCGCAAATGCAACAGAACGCCCTGACCTGCTTCCTCTGCTGCCGCGAAGCCGTGAAGTTGATGAGTAAGAGTGGGGGGGATGGGGGGCGGATTGTCAATGTCGCCGCACGGCCAGCACTGGAACCGCGCCTGGGCGCGAACATGGTCCCCTACACCGCCGCCAAGTCCGCCGTCGCCGCGATGACCCAGGCCCTCGCCGAGGAAGTCGTCGCCCGCGGCATTCTTGTGAACGCTGTGCTTCCCTCGATCATGGATACGCCCGCCAATCGCAAGTCCATGCCCGATGCCGATTACTCCAAGTGGGCGAAGGTGGAAGATGTCGCTGCGACGATCGGGTTCCTGTCCAGCGCGGAGAACACCTGCACGCGCGGCGGACTTGTGCCCGTGTATGGCGCGGCATGAGGCCGCGGGCTACTGGTTCAGTTTGCGACGGCGCTCTTCATTCTCGATGGCCATACGGTCAAGTTCGAGTTCCTGGCGACGGCGATCGAGGTCGAGGTGGGCCTGCATCGCGGGAGGGGCGGCGATGGTCGGAGGAAGGGGCGAGATGTGCTGCCCGCGTCCTGCGGGTACACCGGAACGGCGAGAGACCAGGACGATCAAAAGGGCGAGGCCGCCGACTGCGCAGAAGACCAGGAGCAGGATGAGGAGGTGAAACGGCCTTCCGAAACCCGCGATGAATGCGAGCGTGGGCATGGGGGTACTCCTGCGCGGAGTATATGGAGGCACTATGTGATGTCTTGCACCCATACGACACGGTCTCGAAGTGCCACCCTACCCTTTCCCTCAATGTCCGACCCTGCGCACAATCCACCGAAAGAACAGGCCACTCGGCTGCTGCTCGACACCGCCGGCGGCCCTACACCCGCCAAGGTCGGCGGCATGGGCAAGGCGAACGCCGACAAGCTGCTGGAACTGGTCTACGACGACTGCCGCCGCTTGGCCGCGTCGTACCTGAAGCGCGAGAATGCCGGACACACCTTGCAGCCCACCGCGCTGGCCCACGAGGTTTATCTCCGCCTGATCGAGCAGGAGCGAGTGGACTGGAAGGGGCGAACGCATTTCATGGCGATCGCGGCGCAGGCCATGCGCCGGTTGCTGATCGATCATGCCCGAGGGCGCAACCGCATCAAGCGCGGCGGGGCTGGAGTAGGAGGCGCGGAGGACGAGGGCGGGCCGGTGGGCTGGAAGCGGGTCTCGCTCGATGCCGGTGGTGCGGATGGTTCGATGCCCGCTATCGCGGACCCGACCGGTGCGGGACGCGATTCGGATGTTGATGTGGAGCGGCTGGACAAGGTGCTGGCGGAACTGGCCGCGCTGGATGAGCGGCAGGGGAAGGTGGTCGAGATGCGATTCCTGGCGGGAATGACGGTGGAGGAAGTCGCCGAAGCGCTCGGAGTTTCGAAGAGGACCGTTGAGGGGGATTGGACGATGGCGCGGGCGTGGTTGCGGAAGAGATTGTCGGAGGAAGGGGAGGAGTAGTCTTTCGTGTCTCCGACGGCCGCTCAGGACGGTCGGCGCTGTTCGACAGCAGCGTCGACCACGCCGGGGAGGGGACGGCGGCACGATGAATCCCATGACACCCGCCCGCTACAAGCAGATCAAAGAGCTCTTTCTCGAAGCGCTCGATCGCCCCGAAGGTGCGCAGATCGCGTTCATCGCGGAGCGGGCCGCCGGGGATGAGGACCTGAAGCGCGAAGTGATTGCACTTCTGGAGCACCACGCGGATGTTGATCCCCGCGCCATCGATCGCGAGATTCGCACCTCCGGCACGCTTCCCTTTCTCTCACCCTCGGCACTCGGGCAAGGTGCGCAAGCAGTGGAGGGGAAGAGCGAGCGAGCGACCACACCCGCCCCCTCGGCTTCGCGTTCGTCCCTCAAAATTGATCGCGGGCGCTTCGCCCCGGGCTCCGTCATCGCCGCCCGCTATCGCATCGTCGATCTCATCGCCCGCGGCGGAATGGGCGAGGTCTATCGCGCCGACGATCTCAAACTCTCCGAGCCCGTCGCGCTCAAGTTTCTCCCCAAGTCCTTCGCCAACGACAAAGTCTGGCTTGATCGCTTCCTCGACGAAGTCCGCGTGGCCCGGACGGTTTCGCACCCCAACGTCTGCCGCGTGTACGACGTCGGCAGTGATCTCGGCGAGCATTACCTCACGATGGAGTTCGTGCAGGGCGAGACGCTCTCCTCGTTGCAGTCACGGGTCGGGCGGCTGTCGCAGAGAAAAGCGGAGCAGATCGCCCAGGAACTCTGCGCCGGACTAGCAGCGATCCATGACAAGGGCATTCTGCATCGCGACTTGAAGCCCTCGAACATTCTGATCGACGACAAGGGCCGCGTGAAAGTCACGGACTTCGGCCTCGCCGCCCCGGGTGAGATCAAGGGGTTTCGATCTGCCGCGGGAACGCCCGGCTACGTTGCCCCCGAGTCGCTCCGCGGCGTGGAAGCCACCGTGCGGTCGGATGTGTACCAGTTGGGTCTGCTGCTCTTTGAACTCTTCACGGGCCGCGCGGCGTATGTCGCGAAGGATGGTGAAGACCTCCTGGCAATCCAGCAGAAAACCGATCCTCCTGCGCCGAGCACGGTGGCCGCGGATATCAAGCCGCGCGTGGAAGACGTGATCGTGCAGTGTCTCGATGTGGACCCTGCTCGTCGGCCCGCATCGGCACGCGCCGTAGCGGCGATGCTCCCGGGCGGCGATCCGCTCGCCGCGGCGATCGAGGCGGGTGAAACGCCGTCGCCAAGCGTGGTGGCGATGGCCGGGCGGCGCGGGCGATTGCGACCGGGAATGGCCGCCGCCGGGCTCATGGTGTTCGCGGCTTGCGTGGGCCTTGCAATCTTCCTGGGCACGCGCGGGACTTCGCTCATCCAGATCGCCCCGCTTGGCAAAGCCCCGCAAGTGCTTGCAGATGACGCCCGTGACATTCTGCGGGATGCCGGGTATGACCGAAAGACCGAGAGTGGGGAGGGTGGCCATGAGGCATGGGCTCTCAGTTTGTACGAGGGGCTCGTGGATGAGATCGAGCGTACCGACTCCAGCCCGAATCGCTGGGAGCGACTGCGCCGCGAGCGTCCCGCGCCGATTGACTTCTGGTATCGCTGGAGCCCGGACCCGCTGGGAACGCGCCGCCCGACGGGGCGGATTTCGCTGAACGACCCGCCGCAGAACGTCGGTGGCATGATCTCCGTGCGATTGACGCCGCTCGGGAGATTGCGCGAGATCGCCGTGGTCGATCCGCATGTGAACTGGCAGATGGACGCCGGATCGGGCCTGCTCGCGGGCGTGCCCGGCCCGCCCATCCCTCCGCCGAACTGGGATAAACTCTTCGAAGACGCGGGACTGACGTTCGATCTGTTCAGGGGCCACGAGGTCAGCCCGGAGCGCATTCCTCCCGTGTACGCCAAGGAGCGATTCGCCTGGGAGGGCGTCTACCCGGAGAGCAAGGACACCCGCGTGCGGGTCGAAGCCGCCACACTCGGCAATCGACTGGTCGCCTTCCGCACCGTGGAACCCGATCTGCCCAGGGCCCAGACGGACTTCCACATGCCAACCACGACGCGGAAGCAGGTGGTGACCTTGGTCTCGCAGGTGGTGCTTGCCGTGACGGTGCTTGCCTCCGTCGTGCTGGCGTGGCGGAACACAATCGCCAAACGCGGCGATCGCGCGGGTGCAACGCGTGCGGCCATCGTCATCGCCGGCGCCTGCTTCGCAATGCTCATCCTGCAAGCGGGCACGCTGCGCTACGACACGACGCCGCTCGGCAATCTGGGATGGATGCTCGCCGTTTCCATTGCCGCCGGATTAGGCGTGTGGGTGCTGTATGTAGCCGTGGAGCCGTACGTCCGTCGCCTGTGGCCCGAGAGCATCATCTCATGGACGCGGCTTATCCAGGGCCGGGTCACCGATCCATTCGTGGGGCAGAGTCTGCTTGTCGGCGCGTGCGTCGGCGCCATTGCGCTCTGCGGCATCTACATCAATCGGCTGATTCCCGGGTGGCTGCACCTTCCTCCGGCACGCCCGTTCATCGATGCCAGTCTCGGCGTGGGAGTGTTGGAGGGCACGCGTCAGGCGATCGGTCACCTGGTGCAATGCGTGCTCATGGGCGTGCAGACGGCGATGCTCATGCTTGTCGGCGTCGTGCTGGTGAAACTCGTCGTGCGCCGAACGTGGGTTGCGCTCGTCGTCTTCGGTGCGATCCAGACTTCCATCTGGGTGCTCAGCTCGCCCGTGCAGGGAATCGAATGGTCTTGGAGCGTCTTCGCGTGCTCAGCCGCGCTGCTCGCAACACTGATGGCCCTTGCGCTGGGAACGCTTGTGCGATACGGCTTGCTCTCCCTTGTCGCCGCGGCCACGGTCGCGGGCGCACTCGGCTCCATGCCGATCACGTTGGACTTTGAACGCTGGTATGCCGGGATCGGCATGCTGGTGCTGACCGTAGTCTGCGCCATCCCGATCTACGGGGCGATTTCAGGCGTGATGGGCAAGACCCGCGCGGGATGATCTGCAACGTCGATCGTTGATCAGGCCAGCAACCGGACGGTATTCGGTATGGAGTTGGTCCGCTCGCGTGGTGGAACCACCGGCGCAACTACCGCTGCGCACCGATCCACTGCCCCCGAGAGCGCCTGCCCGACGGCTTTGTTGGACCGGATGTCGGCGATCAGCGCATCCCGGGCCGCGCTGAATGCTCCCGCCGGGAGCTTCTCCCCGATCCCATCACCAGTGGCAATAAGCACCCGCCGTTCCAGCAGCGAGACGTAGATGAGAACACCGGCCGCGCCCGGCGCACGATCGACACGGAAGATGTGATAGGCCTCCCATGCCCGTGTGCGCACCTCCTCCTCCATTTGCCGCACCGTGATGAACGGGCGTGCGAGCGCTGCAAATCGCGTGGCAAGCACGGCTCCCAGAATCGACCAGATCGCAAAGACGCCGAGCACGAGCGGCAGCCCCACCGTCATCGTCACGGCGTTGTGCTCATCCCACGCCCCGGCCTCCACTGACTGAAACACCAGCCACGCCGCGCTCACGCCGATCAGGCCGAACACAAGGCCGAACAGGTCCTCGGCACGGTCGTATCGCCCGGAACGCGCCGCGATGGCGACGACAAACTCCGCACCGGTTGTGCGCTCGGCCTCGGCGATTGCTTGTTCGATGGCCGCACGATCCGCGGCAGGCATGTGGGGAGAGTGGGGGCCAAGCTTGGTTTCTAGAGGTGATTCGGGCATAGCGGGTGTCGGTGAAGAGGTGAGCGAGTGTGATATGGGTGCAGTGGAAGGGTGATGGTGGGGGGGTTGTGTTACCAGGAGCCGCTTGCGCCACCTCCGCCAGAGTCGCCCCCGCCAAAGCTGCTGCTGGAGCTACTGCCCGAGTCGCTGCTGCCTCCTCCTCCGCCCCAACTGCTGGAACCGGAATCGCTGGACCCAAAGCCGCTGGAGCCGGAGCTTCCGCCCCATCCCCCGAGCCCGCCGCCCCCCCAACCACCTCCCCAGCCCGGTCCCCATCCAGAACCCATGCCGCTGCCGTACCCGCGGGAACCGCCGAACATCCCGCTTCCGAATCCGCTGCCAAATCCGATGGCGCGGCGGATGATCTTGAAGATAACGAAGATGGCGATGACCGGGATTATGAGGCAGGCAAACGGGAGCGCGAAAAGGCCACCGAGAATGCCGTGGCCGCCGGAACGCGAATAGGAGTTCGAACCGGAGGATGTTGAAGGAGGGGTGTACGTGTGAGTCACCGGCGCGGGCGCCGGGGAATCAGGAGTCACCGGCGCAGGCATCGTCGCTGTCGGAGATGAGGACGGAGTGTCAGCAGAGGTCGAAGCGGTGGCGGGAGACTTGCTCGCCACGCGTCCGAGCGCATCGAGTTGTTTCACCGCGGCCAGAAGGCCACCGGAATAGTCCCCTTGCTTAAACCGGGGCACCATATCCGTCGCCATGATGTTCTGGCAAGCCGCGTCGCGATCGCGCGACCATCCGGCCCCCATTTCAATGCGAGCGCGTCGGTCCGCCTTGCTCACAACGACCAGGATTCCATAGTTGAAGTCCTTGGAACCAAGCCCCCATTCGTCGTACAGATTGCGTGCGTACCGATCGACCGTCCAGCCGCTGCCGGATGCTCCGTGCTCCGCAATCGAGTTGATCGTGCAGACGACCAGCGGCACACGCTTGTCGGTGAGCAGCTTGTCGCAGATCGCTCGGATGGTGGCCGTATCAGCCGCGGAGAGAACGTTGGCCTCGTCGGCGATGAACCCGCGATCCAACGGCCGCGCGGGGTACGTGACGTCAGCCCGTACATCCGCCGCGCCGAACGCCAGCGCGATCGCGGCGATCATCCACAGTGCCCTGTTCATCCACGACATCTTCAGGATGCCCATTGATTCATCCCCTGTGCGGCCGGCCCACCCCCGAATGGCTGCTCTCTGCCGCAATAGGTTACTCGCAAGTGGGGTGGGATAGTTTTAGGGGTATTCGCGGGGAGTGACTCGGCAGGCGGCCATTCTGGAGCCCCAATTCGGTTGGCACATGAAGACGGGCCCCCCAGCAGGCAATGCGGGCGTTCGGAATCGGGTCGAGGTGGATGACCGACTTCATGGCCTCCGGGCCTGCGACGCCGGCTATCCCTGCAACTGTTCGTTGGCTCATGGGTCGGCGGTCGCCCAAAGCGCACAGGCGTGGCGGATGGCGTATCTACACTGGTTCCGTGCGTTCAGCACGTGCCGCAACCAACCGATACACCCCAATCGCACTTTCCCTTCCCATCTCGCCGCAGCCGACTTCGCCGGAACTTCCCAGCGCAGGCGGCAACCCCCTCTCCGCGGACCACCTGAACGCACTCGCCAATGCCCGACTGCGGAGCAAGAAAGTCCGCCGCGCCGCGGGCGTGGCCACTGTCGGCGGATGGACGATGGGTGTCTTCGCCGCCGCGACCCTGATCGGCGGGCTCTTGGGAGACTGGGTCGCCCTCGCGCTCGGCATCGGCCTTGGCGTTGTGGCCTACAACGAACTCCGCGGCGCGGCCAAGCTCCGCCGCTTCGAAGTCGCCGGCACGCGCCTGCTCGGGTGGAACCAGATCGGGCTCGGCGCGATGCTGGTTGTTTACGCCGCGTGGTCCCTCTGGAGCGCGCTCAGCCACCCGATGCTTGAGCAGGTGGGCGCAACGGGCGACGCGGACATGGACGCAATGATCGGCCGCATCAGCACGATGGCCTCGTGGGGCATGTATGGCGGCGTGGCGGTCGTCGGCGTGATCGGGCCGGGGCTGACGGCGTGGTACTACTTCTCGCGTGCGAAGGTGGTGCGGAAGATGGTGGAGGAGACGCCGGCGTGGGTGATTGAAGCGATGCGAGCGACAAACTAACCGGGCTTCGGCGTGCGTGCTTGAGAGCTACGCGGTATCGAGTGATGCCGAATAGGTGTGAACGACTTTCACTCCCGAATCACAAACCGCGTCGGCGCCAACGTCTCCGTCACCGCCTTGAGATGCTTCTCGTACCCGGCGCGGCCCATCAGCCCGAAGGTCGCCTGCTTTCCAAGCTCCACGGCGGGCTGGTCGTACGCATCAATGTTCAGCATCAACCCGGCATAGGCCGTGACCATCTCCCAGAGATAGATGAACTGCCCGACGTGGTGGGCATCGAGTTTCGGGAACGTGATCGTGAAGTTCGGCCGCTGGCTTTCCACGCAGGCGTACTCCGTGGCCCGCTTCTCGGCGTGCAGGAGCGAGGCCATGGTGCGGCCTTCGAGGTATTTGATGGCTTCTACGTTGAGGCCGGTGGGGATGGTGACGTTGGCATCGTGAGTCCCACCACTGGCGGACGAGCCGCCAGTGCCACCTGGGATGTTCGCCCACCCGCTCTCGGCCAGTTCCACAAATCCGATCACTTTGTCGTTCGGCCCCTCGCGATACAACTGCACCTGCGAGTGCTGGTCGGTCGTGCCCAATGCCTTGATCGGCGTGAATCCCGCGTACACCGTTTCGCCTGTGAGCGATGTCTTCTTGCCCAGCGACTCGGCCCACAACTGCCGGTACCAGTCCGCCAGCAGGTACATCGCGTTGCAGTACGGCATCATGACATGGTTGACCTTGCCCTTGGTCTCGCCGAGTTCCACGAGCAGGTAGGCCAGCATCGCCGCCGGGTTCCTGCTTATCTCCTCGCGCGTCGTCAGCGGGTCCATCGTGGCCGCCCCGTCCAGCAGTCCATCAATATCAATCCCGCACATCGCCGCGCTGAACAGCCCCACCGGGGAGAGCACGCTGAAGCGCCCGCCGACGCCATCGGGGACCGGCAGTGTGAAGTACCCCTCCGAGTTACAGATCTGCCGCATCGTTCCTTTGGCCGGATCGGTCACGGCCACAACATGGTCCGCGCCCTTGCGGCCATGCTTCTTCAGCAGATCACGGATCACCATGAACTGCCCAGCCGTCTCCGCCGTCTCGCCGGACTTGCTCACCACGTTGAACAGCGTCCGCTCCAGCTTGGGATCAACCGAGAGGATGTAGTTCAGGACGCCACCGAAGTACGCGGGATCGACATTGTCCACCACAAACATCCGCGGCCCGCGCCGCTTGCCCGTGGGAGCGGCGGCCTCCAGGTTGTACGTCGAAGGATTCAACGCACCCTGCAGCGCAATGTTCCCCAGCGCAGAACCGCCGATGCCGAGGACCACGAGGTTGTCGAACTTGCCGCGTGCACGGTCGGCGTACGTCTTGATCGCGCCGATGTGCTCGGAGCGCATCGGGTTGACGTGCAGATCACGCCAGCGCTCCCAGTTCTTGCCGCGCGTTGAAGCGAGCTTGCGCGTCATCTCCACGATCCCCACCGCCGCCTCTCCTTTGGGATCAAGATGGGCGGGGTCCAGCCCATGGGAGCCGACGCGGTCTGACAGCATATTGGCATAATCGAGAGTAAGCATAATGCAGTGTATCGGAGGTTGTGCGCCCGGGGAATCAACGAGCGCGTCAAGATGGATCGGTCTAACTTGGGCGCGCCGGTGGCGATGGCCTTGCGTGTCGGATTTGGCGGGAGCTTTTCGGTGTTCGGTGAGTTGTGCTCTTGCCAACCAATTGTTTGCGCAGGCGGTGTAGCCATGTGCAGTAGGTTTCGAGGGCCGCGAGATTGCGTACACGCGGTATTTGTGGCGTCTGGCACCCACTCGCTTCCGGCCAGAGCTAGCGCGCGTTGACCATTTCCACCAGCCGCTGCAAACCCGCCTGGAGGTTTTCCCGAGGCGGCCCAAACGAGAATCGCACGAAGTTCCCGAGCGGCGATGGCCCCTTGCGAGACTTGGCAGGATTCACATCAAAGAACTGCCCCGGAACGGTAAGAACCCTGTGCTTGAACGCCTCGCGCATGAACCCTTCGCCGGTATTCATGGGAGCGGGAAGTGCGGAAACATCGCCGAAGACGTAGAACGTTCCGGTGGAGTGGGTGGCGGCCGGGAAACGAACGCCGAGGGACGTCAGTGTGTCGATCGTCAGCTTCCGTTTGGCCGCGAAGTTCCTGCGAACGGCGGCAAGCTCCTGGTCGGCTCGTGCGGGTTTGAGGACTTCGACCGCCGCACGTTGAATGGGGCGAGAGGGGCCGCCATCCAGAAATGATCCGGCGGCAGTGACTTTCTGAATGATGTTCCGCGGGGCGACGATCCAGCCAACTCGCCATCCAGGATAACGAAAGTTCTTGGTCAGCCCGTCGATGATCACAACGGGATCGGTGTTCACATCCTCAACGTATGCGGCGGAGCTGATGCCGGCGACGCCCGGCGCGGGGGCGCCCTCGGATGTATATGCGTAGTGCGAGTAGAACTCGTCCATGAGCAGCGTTGTGGCGCGGGTGCGCGACATTTCCACCCATGCCGCCAGTTCATCGCCGGCGATGGCAACGCCGGTGGGGTTGCAGGGATTGGAGATGAGGAGAGCGTTCAGGTCATCGCGCTCCACCCGTGCGGCCAGCGCATCCGGATCGATGCGGAACCCCGACGCGGCTTGCAGCTCGATGTGTACAGGACGGATGGAGCCAAAGGCCGTGAGCAGATCCTCGTACGCGGTGTAGTCCGGGGTGAAGTAGCCGAGGTTGCCCGGTGCGAGCGCAGCGCCGAGGCGCGTCAGCGCGGCGCGGCCCCCCGGCGCAACGGCGACATTCTCACGCGTGTACACGGACTTCTTGCCCGCTCTGTACAGCCGGTTGTAGTGGCCGGCCACAGCATCCCGCAGCTCCGGAATTCCCTCGACCGGCCCATACCCATGGTCCGCAAGATCAATCTTCAACTCGTTGAAACGTGCCGGCGCGCCCTCGAGTTCACCGATCTCCGGCTGCCCCTGCCCGAGGTTCGACCATGCCGGGTCGCCCATTTTGTAGCCGACCTTTGCGGCCTCGTTGTTTACATGGATCACGCCCATAAAGGGCAGATCGCGAAAGACGGCGGTGGACGGGGAAGCGGCAGCGGCGGGCATCGGCGGCTCCTTTGATGGGCCGCGATATTAGCTGATGGGGGGCCGACTGGGGAGCACAGAAAAAGGGAGGGGGGCGGGGAGCAGGGGAACTTGCACACAAGTCCGAAGGCGTCTGTTGCGGGCACGCGAATCGCTCGAGACGAACCGGACCATCCCCTACTGCCTCGCCCCCGCTCACCATCTGGGCTGCGTGCGGGACGCGCGCATGAAACCGGGCCCCCCTCCCCATCCCAATGCGACGCGAAGAGGCCGACCGGCTACCGATTCTGGGCAATCTCCTAGCATTCCTGATCCTGCGGTTTCCCCTTATGCCCGAGAACCCTTCTCCACAATCCCCTCCGCCCAATCAGCACCTCGTCACGCAGCTTCTGGAGCAGGCGTGCGAAGGGGATTCCCATGCTGCGGCCGAGCTTTTACCCCTCGTCTACGACGAACTCCGCCGGCTGTCCCGGGCGAAAATGGCCGCCGAAGGGGGTGGCGGAGCAGGCCAGACGTTGCAACCGACAGCCCTTGTGCATGAGGCGTACATGCGGCTGCTCGGCGCGGCAGGCAAGGACGTGCGTTGGGACGGCCGCGCCCATTTCTTCGGAGCCGCGGCCCGGGCCATGCGACGCATTCTCATCGAGCGAGCCCGAGCCCGAAATCGTCTGAAACGCGGCGGCGGCCGCGATGGTGTTCGAGTCGAACTCGACGACGCCGCGATCGCTGACGAGTCACGCTCCGAGGATCTGATCGCGCTCGACGAGATCCTCGACAAGCTGGAGCGTCATGACAAGCGGAAGGCGGATGTTGTGATGATGCGGTACTTCGCGGGCCTGTCGATCGAGGAAACTGCGGCCGCGCTTGGCGTTTCGCCGGCGACAGTGAAGAACGACTGGACGTTCGCGCGGGCGTGGTTGAACCATGAGCTCTCGAAGGATCGCGTTAAAGAGGAGTAGATCTACTTCCCCGGCGTGCCGGGCTCCGTCGCGGGCTTGGGGGCTGGCTGCGTCACGCCCGGCCAATCGTCTGTACGAAAAGAAGGAGCCGGGAGACCGGCCTTGTTCTTGAGATTCGGTTCATCCGCAGCGCCCCACGCGAATCGGACGGCGACGGGCTTGGTCACCGAATCAGACCACACACGCACGGAGTCCCCGTCTATCTCGGCGCGGGCTTCGATGAACTTCTTGTCCTCTCCGGCGATGGTGAACGAGGTGAGCGGTTTGCCGCCAGAATCGAGGCCGCCAACGTCGGATTGGAAGCTCAGCCGCGCCTTGCCGTTCTCGATTTTTATCTCGCGGTACATCGGCCCGCGGCAGACGATGGACGACTTCCCATAGGTCTGGTTCAGTGCGAGCAGGGAGAGGCGGCGTCCAACCTCCTTCTTATTCCTCGGGTGGATGTCCTTCGGGTCGCCGATATCCATGGTGACGGCCATGCCGGTGTTCGGGACGCTGAGTGTCATGGTCTGGGCCTCGCGGAGTTCGGCGGCCTCGCCACGGTCGTTGCCGTAGGCAAAGGGTGCGATCTGCACGAAGTAGAACGAGAAGCCGCGCGGGCCGTCGGGTGTCCATCCGTGCTTGGCCCACTGCGTCCGCCAGTCGTTGATCATCGCAGGGAAGAGCGTGCGGTACTGAAAAGCCCGTCCCGCATTCGACTCACCTTGGTACCAGATGGCCCCGCGAATGCCGTACGGAACGATGGGGGCGATCATGCCGTTGAAGAGCGACGCGGGGACGTGGGGACCGAACTTGTCGGCCGCGGGAGGGTTCTCAATGGCCTTGGCGAAGTCCGGGAGCGTCTTCAACGTCGCTGCGCTGGTCCAGGCCTCAGCGGGTGTGCCGCCCCAGTCTGCCTCGATCACGCCGACGGGGACCTTCAACTCGGCGCGGAGGAACTTGGCGAAGTAGTAACCGACCGCGCTGAACGAACTAATGCCGGGGCCGCCCGTCGCCCCGCAGGCCGTCCACTTCCCCTTGCAATCGTCAACGGGCGCGACATTGATGGCGTTCTCAACGTTGAACAGATGCATGAACGGGTCGTTGGCCTTGGTCGCCTCTTCCTTGCCGCCATCTGCGGCCGCAAGCCCCATCTCCATGTTGGACTGGCCGGAGCAGAGCCAGACTTCGCCGATGAGCACCCCGTGGATGGTCACTTTGTTCTTGCCGGTGAACTCGACCCAGTGATCCGGGGGATTGCCTTCGGTTTTGTCTGAGGCAGGCGTCTTGAGCGCGACGTGCCATCGGCCTTTGTCGTCGGCTTGCGCGGAAACTTCCCCCGCAACGAAGTCTCCCTTCACCGTCACGTGTTCGCCCGGCTCCGCCCAGCCCCACAGGGGCACTTCCGCATTGCTCTGAAGGACCATGCCCTCGGAGACGACGGCTGGAAGCCGAATATCGGCGCGAGTGCCGGACGTGGAAATGGCCGCACAGAGTGCGGCGGCTGAAACGAAAACAGTGGGCCGAAAGGTTCGCATGCTGGTGCTCCGTATCAATCAGGGTACGCGAACGCCACCCATGTTCGCTCGTGTTGTTTTTCGAAGGCCCGCGTGAGCGGCGGCCAAGAGTTGCTGTTGCAGGTCGGTTCCACCAGGGACGAAGGCAGTATTGGACAATACCACAAACGAACACTCGTTTGCGCTCGCCAATTGAAAAGCCCCCGCCGAAGGGCGGGGGCTGGGGGTGTTCCATTGTGGATACGCGCTGCAAACTCCGCAACGGCTCAGCAGCCGCCCGCGAACCACGCGCTCAGGAAGTCGAAGATATTCTGAACGGCAAGGGAGGCCGGCCCGCCGTTGCCGCCGGTGTTGGCGTAGCGGCTTCCTGCGAACCAGTCGGAGAGGAAGTCGAAGATATCGTTGACGGTGATGCCGCCAGTCTTGTTGTAATCGGCGTAGCAGCAGGGGATAGTGGTGGACCCACCGGTGTTGCAGGTTGCGCCGTTGGGGAAGCTGGCGCCCGCGGTCTGTCCAGGGAAGAGTGAGCCGGAGCAGGTCGCTGAAGAGGTGAGGGTGGTTGTGCAGGTTGCGCCGCGGCAGCAGACGCCTGTGCTGGGAACGGAGATGTTGTAGATGCAGATGTCATCAAGCCAGACGCCGAGGTAGGGCGGGGCGTTCGTGGGGCAACCGACGGAGCTATCCGTCACCATGCGGAACTTGAACTGGACGGAGTCGCCGGGATTGGCGGCGATGATGGCGGTATTCTCGAGCCATGCAGGAACGGTCCCGCCGCCGGAGTATCCGAAGAACGCGCGCTGCCCGCTGATCTGGCTATTGAAGGCCGCGCTGATCGTGCCGTTGTAGCCGCCGGTGACCCACGGATTCGGATCGGCGGGAGTGGGCTGGATATTGGCGAAAGCCGAGCCGTTGACGCTGACCTCGACGGTCCAGCCGTCGAAGGCGGTGCCGGTATTGTTCTCTGTGGCCCAGCGTGCCCAGAGGTCCAGCGTCACGGCTCCGCCCGCGATCACGGCGGGCATTGTGAGATCCTGGCTGAAGGTGCGGTCCGGGTCATTGGCGAACGCGGAGTTGGGAGACGAGTGCGATTGATCGTTGGCGACAGTCCACCCGGAGGGCTGGCAGGTGCCGCCTGTGGAAACAGTGCCGGGCGTGGTCGTTGAAGTCCACCCGGTGGGGAGCGTTCCTGTTGCTGTCGAGTCCATACCCTCGCACACATTCGGCGGTGCGCTGCAGGGATTGCCGGAGCAGACCGTGCCGGTACCGAGAGTAGTTCCGGAGGCGCACGTGCCTCCGAAGATCTGCGTGCAGCCACCAAGCGGCGAGCAGCAGATGCCGATGGGGGAACAAGGCGTGGGCGTGCAGACGGTGCCGGTTCCCGCGGTGGTGCCAGCGGGGCATGTGCCACCAAAGATCTGCGTACACGCGCCGCCGGAGTTGGCGCAGCAGACGCCGCTTGCCGGGCACGCAGTGGGAACGCAAGAGGTCCCCGCGCCATGGTTGGTGGCGTTGGCGGTGCAGGTTGTGCCGCTCACGAAAGTGCAGGCGCCCGTGGCGTTGTCGCAGCAGGCGCTGACTGCATTCGGGCAAGCGCCGGCGTTGCAGGCCGTGGCCACGCCCTGGAAGAGATTCGGGGACGCACAGTTATTGTTCGCGGTAATGGTGCATCCGCCCGTGCTCCCGCAGCACGCGCCGTTTCCAATCTGGATGCCGTAGATGCAGATATTGTCGAGGAAGACGCCAGTGCTGGCCACGGAGATGTCCGACGCCATGTCGAAGCGGATAACAACGGTGTCGCCGAGATTCGCCGGGATCGTTGCTGTCCGCTGCGTCCAAGCGGCTAGTGCGCCGCTGAACAAGGGCTGGTTTGCGAGGAACGTGTTCGAGGATGCCGCGGGAAGAGTGGCGTTGTAGCCATTGAGGATCCACGCGGCGTTGCCGATGTTGGTGAACGCGCCCCCGTTGACACTGACCTCAACGGCCCAGCCGTCGAACCCGGCTTCGGTCGTGGAACTGCTGAAGAGGTCCAGGACGAGATTGCCGCCGGCGGTCACGGCCGGAAGGGTCAGCAACTGCTGCGAGAGAGCGGCAATGTCATTCGTGAAGATAGAGTTTGGGGCAGAGTTTGAGGATGTGGTTGTGACAGCCCACGGCAGCGCTCCCGCGGCGCCGCTTCCAGAGGTCACCCACCCGGCCGGGTTGTTGGGGGCCGTCAGCGCATCAAGGTTCTCGCAGGTGCTGGCCAGATTCGAATAGCACGGCGATGCCGCGCAGGTGCTCGCGGCGGTCCACATTCCGACGCACGCGCTCTGAATCACGCTCGTGCATGCGAAGTTGGCGGCGCAGCACCTTCCGGCGACGGTGGAGCAGTTGTTGGGAGCGCAGATTGAACCCGAAGCAATCGATCCCGCTGGACAAGCCGTGCCGTTGATGAACGTGCACGCGCCCGAGCCGGCCGTATCGCAACAAGCGGTGACCGGATTGGGACACGTTCCGCCCGCACCGCTGCACGTGCTGTTGAGCGCCTGCCCGCGGCTGGGCGCAAGGCACGTGGCCAAGTCGATCACTTGGCAGCTTCCGTTTGGATTGCAGCATGCTCCCGGGCCGCCGATCAGGGTGTAGAAGATGCTCCCATTGAACACTCGCGGCTGATTGATGCCACCGGAGAACACGGGCGGGGGCTGAGATGCGCCGCCGCGGAGCACGAGTTCCGCAGTTGAGTACGTTTGATTTGTGCCGGAGCCGGGCACCGCCGTGCCGTTTCCGTTGGTGTAGTTCACCGCGCCATTGACGAACTGGATCGCGACGCCGTAGGTTCCGGGAGCGAGCGAAAAATCGGTGAGGTCGATGGGTGTGTGAGGACCAGTGCCGCCGGTGTTTCCCGGGCCCGCTGAGACTCCACTGCCGGAGGACACCAGGGTCCAGGGCGCGGTCGTGGCCGTATTGCCCACATATGTTCCGCCGGCCGCGGTGACATACACCTGGATGTTGCAGGCGGTTCCCGCCACGCTGCTCAGGTTCAGCTCCAGCGACGTGATGCTGATCGGCTGGTTGACCGTGACGTCGAAGTACACATTGACGGGTCCGGCGGCCAGCCCGTTCCCCCCGATGTAGAGCGTGTTCAGCGGCGACTGTGCCGACGCTTGGGAGGCAAGCATTCCCAATCCCACTGATGCGCCCAAACTCAGCGCCATCAACCACCCGGAGTGGCGCAGCGCCATCGCGCCAACGCATTTCCTGCCGTACATTCTCAAGTTCATTCGACCCACCTTTCTTCCTCTTTTCGAGGGGCTCCGGAAACTCGCGCCGAGGGGCGAAGTGCCCGCCGGGGAATTCACTCTTCAGCACGCGCAAAGCGAGAATGTGCGGCGGAGGCGGATGCCAACAAATCGCCATCCGAGCCCAGTCAAACGCCTTGAGCCAACGAAATCTCGCCCCGGCGGGTACCAAGTCCACGCAGGATGAGAACTTCTTCAGTTTCTCGAATGTGGGCGGCTTGTCAAGTGGGAACTGGGCCAAAATTCTCGCGAGCCGGGTGCGCCCGCGTACAAATCAGAATCCTGATGCTTAGATCCGGATTCATCGGAGGGTACTGCTGGCGTGGGATTGGATGTGAGCCGAAAGCTCGAGGTCAGGAAGTGGTATCGCTTGGCAATCGTGAGATTCAGCCCAGACCAAGGTGCTCCGATGGCGTCGCCAAAACAATGGAAGTAGTTGCCATGCAACGACTTGCACGGATGTGCGATGCATGCGAAAGTGTTCGTTTACGTTCGACGGCTCAGTTGATTGCAGTGCAGAGTACGATGAACCGCTGCGGCCCGCGTGGAGCGCTTGTCCAACCACTACCTGCGGTTTCGAGTGAACGCGCGAAGAGCAGCTAGCTCTCACGCCATCCCTACCGATGCGACTCCTGTCGGTAGTGCGGGAAGCATCCGGGGTTCACATTCGATTGAGCGCAGCATCATGGGTCTTTCGGCCATGCCAGATTTGATTAATGTGTGCGTCGCCGCCACGTGGCCGTCAGGCCTGCGAGCGAGAGAAGGAATGCGCTGCCGGGTGCGGGCATTCCGAAAATTACACCGGATGTAGTCACCGGGACGTTGAGCGGATTAGCGGGCCCCCACACGCCGTTTGCGAGTAGGAGACTCGAGGCAATCTGGGCGGTGGGATTGACGAGATTAAACGTGATCACTCGGGTGCTGGCGAGTGTGAGTGTGTATTTGAAGCGATAGACATCCACAAAGTTCCCGCCAGCCCCGAGATAGGTTGAAGCGATGGTTGGATCGATGGGCGCGGCCGTGCCGCTGCCGGGATAAGTATCGGGATTGCCGCTTCCCCCGGTGTCCGTCAGCAGCAGGAGAGAGTTCCCTGTGGGCGATCCAGCGATTAGACCGATCTCCTGATTGCCGAGGGTGTTGGTGAATGTGCCGCCGGAAGTGTTGATCAGGCCGTTGAAGCTCTGGCCGATTCCCGCCAAGTAGGCATAGATAGCGGAAAGGCCGCCGCGGCCAACGGTGCCGTTGGAGGATTGTGCGGTATTGGCGGCGTAGCTGCCGTCGACGTTCGACGTGAGGAGTTTGGTGAGTGTGCCATTTGAGTCCGCTTCGCCAGCGGCGACGATGTCGAAGGAAAAGTTTCCCAGGAACTGCGAGGCCGTGCCACCCGTGACACGAGCCTGAATCGCGAAGTTCAGCACGCCATCGGTAGTGGCCGTGGCGCCGAAAGGAATCGGGATGCTGGTCTGGCCCTGACGCTCCACAATGCGGAACTCCACGGTTTGACCGTACGCGGTTCCGGCGGTGGCAAGGATGACGGCGAGTGCGGCCGAAGAGAGTGTGCGCATGGATACTCCTAGCGTCTCTCTCCGGCCAACGCCAATATGCCACTGCCTTCCGGCATGTGCCAATAAATGGCGGAGGCGATGGATGCAAATGGAGTGTGTAGCGGAATGAAGGGACTTTCGCTTTCATTCCGAGGTCGATGTCGCATGAAATTGAAAGCGGGGCTCGCCTGATTGGGCAAGCCCCGCATTGGGGGGAAGTGGGGCGGTATTGCCGCTTAGCAGCCGGCGAACCAGTAGCTGAGGAAGTCGAAGATATCCTGGACGTTCAGGCCGTCAATGCCATTGACGTCGGCGGTTGCGTTGCCTGCGAACCAGGCGGCGAGGAAGTCGAAGATGTCCTGCACGTTTGTGCCGCCGACATTGTTGAAGTCAGACTTGCAGCCGAACGTGGCGGTGACAGACGCGGAATCGGTCAGTGTCACCTGGCAGGGAGCGATGCCCGAGCAGGCGCCGCTCCAGCCCGTGAACTTGGAGTTGTTCGAGGGCGTGGCGGTCAGGTTGAGGATGGTGTCGCGGTCGAAGATGCCCGAGCATGTGGCACCGCAGTTGATACCGGAGAGGTCGCTGGTGACCGTGCCGGTACCGTTCGCGACGGAAGTCTTGGTAATGGAGAGTGTGCGCGTGGTGCGTGGGATGGTGAGGATGTAGGCGACATCGAAGTCGATGATGTTCTGGTTGAAGTCCTGTGTGCCGTTGCCCTTGCGGGCGATGAAGGTTCCGTTGGCGAGCGTGCCGGTGGGGGCGACGCCCTCGTATGTGGGGGTGGCCGAGCCGTATCCGACGAGGTCCTCGACGCCCGCGCTGTTGATGACGCCGGAGCCGGCGCCCGTGGCGACGAGAATCGCGGCGGTAGTGGCGGGAGCGATGGGGTGGACGATGGCGACGCGCCCGTAGTGATTGTCGAAGCCGAAGCCGGGGAGATCGGCGGCGAAGTCCGGCGCGGGAAGCTGCAGGCCGATGCCCGGGACCGGCTGCGGAGCGATGAGGCGGGTTTCGCCGGGACCGATCATGCCGCTCAGGTTGACCACCTTGGTGGAAGCGAAGTCGCCGTTGGCATCGGCGTATTGCAAGTTCCAGCCGGTCAGATCTACGGGGACATTGGAGCGATTGAGGATCTGGCAGAAGTCCATGTTGGGGACGTAGTCGTAGTGGGCCCCGCCGCCGAAGACTCGGTAGATAACGATTCGCGCACCGGAGTCGACACAGGTGCCGATGTCGAGGGGAAGCGCGGCAGTCGCGACACCGCTCTGGGCGTCAGTTGCGGTGAAAGTGACGGAGCGAACGCCCTGGGTGGTGTTGGAGGGAACGGTGTAAGCCAGCGAGAAGATGTTGTCGCCGGCCTGCACGTCCCCGTGCGTGCCATCATCGAAGAGCGCGACAGAACCGGCGACACCGGTGATGGGGGAGACATCGGCGGAGACGGCGATGCCCGTGCTGCTGGTGCCGGGAGTCACGGCGACGTTGAAGTTGATGACCGACCCGGCGCACGCGCTGTTCGTGACCACGACCGCGTCGGGGTTGGAGTTTGGAACCGAGGCGTACGCCGTCAGGAAAGATGTCGTGCCGTTGGAAGCTCGGTTGTGCGGCAGGGGCGGGGCGACGACGAAGTCGTTGAAGTTCTGGTTCGTGTCCTGCGCACCGGGGTTGGTATCGGTTGTCGTGCCCTTACGGATCACGGCGTGGGCGTTGTCGGGTGTGAATGCGGGGCCGGCACCCTCGAAGAAGAGCGACGCGGATCCGTAGCCGACAAGGTCCTTCACCGTCGCGGCGGTGGTAGCGGTGCCGACGGCGGCGGTGGACGACGAGAGCACGACGCGTCCACCGTCATTGCCAAGTCCACCGGAGCCATAGACCGTCGAGAAGTCAGGAGTCGGCAGGGCAGCGAAGCCGCGGAATGGGTCGGAGAAGCGGATGAGCATGTACTGGTGGGACTGGATCGTTCCGGAGAGATTGACCTGGTTGGATGGGTTGTTGAACCCGCCCGAGCTTGTGGGGCTGGCGTATTGAACCGACCAGCCGTTGAGATTCACGGGAGATGCCGAGCGGTTGTAGATTTCGACAAAGTCGGAGTCGTATACGCCCTGATTGTTCTGATTGAGAGCGTCGGTGTTGCCGCCGCCGCCGTAGACCTGGCTGATGACGACGGTCGAGGTGGAGTTGGCGGCGGTGCAGTTGACGAAGACGATCTGGGCTGTGGTCACAGCTTGACGCCCCTGGGCGTCGGTGGCGGTGAACGTGACGGTCTTGGTGACCGGAGCGCTCGGAACAGCAACGGTGTTGGCCGGGATGGTCGCGGTGTAGGTGAAGAATGTGCCGAACTGGTTGCCCGTCAAGGTCTGGGAGGAGCTCCCGCCAATCTGGGAGAGATTGGCAGCCATGGTGGTCCCGGTGGAAGTCGGGTTCGTGCCGGGCTGTACAACGACGTTCAGCGTGACGGTGTTGGCCTCGGCCGTGCAGACGGCGGCGCGGCTGGAAGTGGCGCGAAGAACGGGGTTGATCGGGCCGCTGGCGGTGCCGGAGAAGGTCACCGCTCCGTAGCGCCAGTTGCCGGAGGAGTTGTTGTAGGGTGTGATGTTGGTCGCGGGGGGCACCAGGCCGGCCGCGCTGGCGTAGCTGGGAGCGGGAACCTGAGCCGTACCGCCGTAGTTGGGGTCATAGACGGAAACAATGCGAACGCCGAAGTTGGGGTTGTTGTTGACGGCAGGAATGGAAGAGAAGTCGATGTTCACGCCATAGTTATCGAAGCCGATCGGCCCGCTCGGAGGGGAGAGGAAATCGTTGCCCTGCACGCGGATCACCGAACCAATGTCCGTCCATGTGGTACCGTCGGTGGTGTATTGCGTGCGCGCCGTGGAGACGCCCTGTGTGGTGGAGTAGAACTGGCAGCCGAAGTGGATGCCCGAATAGCCCACCGTGCTGGTGGTGAACTGGGCGCCCTGCGTCCGCTCCGGGGCGGAGCGATTCCAACCGTTGCCGTTGCCCGCAGGCGCGGCCGCATTGGACGGGCCGCGGATGCGCCAGACATTGATCGCGAACGTCGACTGTGTACCGACGCCGGCGGTAGTGAGAACATCGCAGTAGGCCACCGAGCCGATGGTGACGGGGTTGGTGGCGAACGTGTAGTTGTTGTCCATGCCAAGGGGCGTGGCGATGCCGCTGCCGAGCGTGGGGGCCGGGCTGTTGTAGATCGCGCCCGCACCGAAGTACGGCGCGTCGGTGGGCAGTCCCTGATCGTCCACGGGCCCGACCGGGCCAGTTGCGTCAAAGTCCCATTGAGTGAAAGGCGTTTGCGCTAAGGCGCCGCCGGCAAAGGCGCCGGCGATCAGGATTGAGAGCATTCGTGCGTGCTTGAGCATGTGGGTCGTTTCTCCTATATGGATGATGTCGGGATCGTCAGTAGACCACACGCCGCTGCGGTGGCTCGTGAATGTTCGGTCAAGTTGGAGTGCGGCGGTATCGGCGCGCAATGATCGCGCGAGGCCGTCGAAGAACTATCTGGTCACTAGGTCAGAACGGGAGGCCGGTCGTGTTCAGCCAACCGCCGAAGACCTTGGGTTCGAGCTCGTCGTACTTGATGGTGTTGATGCCCTGGATGATCGCCTGGGTGTGACCGAACTGGCCGTCCTTGTTCCGGTCCATGAAGCTGATGACGTGGCCGTCAGCGAAGCCGATGTTGCCGTAGACCTTGTTGTTGCCGAGGAGATTCAGGCCGCCCTTGCCATGCGTGGGGCCGAAGTCGGTGTAGTTCTGGCGCCCCCATACCGACCCGCCGTAACCCGAGATGATTCCTTGCACGGGACCGTCGGTAAGGGCCTTGCACCCCGGCGTAATCGAGCCATCGGGCATGTAGACGTCGTCCGGCCCGGAGCCGTCCGGCTGCGTGGCCACGAGCGACGCGGCGTCGCCGAACAGCGGAACCTTATCGGGGTTGGCCGCACCCATGATCTGGCTCTCCCGCAAAGGCCCCTGCACGAAGACGCGGTCCTTCGGCGTCGGAGCTCGGGTCGGAAAGATCGAGATCGGGGCCGTGCCGAACATGTACCACGACTGGCAGTAGTTTGTGTTGTACCCGCGGGAGATGAGGTCCTTGATCTGATCGAGCGAGAGATGCGAGTAGGACGTGCCATCGATGATGACGGGGTAGCTGGTGTTGTTCACGCGGGCGAGGTTGAGATTCTGGGTGGAGCGAGAAGGGCTGGAGGGGCAGAGGGCCGCGCCGGGCTTGCCGTATTCGCCGTTCACCTGATCCGCGACCCAGCCCACGGCGTTGATCGCGCCATAGCCGCTGATGCGCCGATTGTCGAAGTTGCCGGAGGAGTAGTACCCCTTGTAGTCGTTGGAGTAGGTCACGGCGCCGATGCAGTTTTGCCGGAGATTTGAGCCGCAGACCTGCAATCGCGCCGACTCGCGGGCGCCTCCGAGCGCCGGAAGCAGCAGCGAGATCAACAGCGCGATGATCGCGATGACGACCAGCAACTCGATAAGAGTAAAGGCGTCGGCGTGCGCGACTGGGGCCGAGGGGCGATGGCGAGCTTCATGTTTCATACGGGCGAACCCTAACAGGAAGGATTTCGCGCCGGATAAACATCGCGCAAAGAAGAGGCGAAGGTTTCGTAAAGGCCACTCGGGCAACGCCGAACGCACTACGTTTCCACCATGAAGAATGCACGCATTGCCCTGCTCGCTTCGGTCGCCGCCGCGGTTGTCGCCTGCGCCGGTACGGGCGCTCTTGCGGATATCACCCTGATCGGCACCGCCTCCATTCCCGGCAATGCGACCGACAAGTCCGGCCTCACGAACGTCTTCGGCGACAAGATCCCCCACAACCGGCTCGGCTCGTTCGGCTCCTCGATCGACTACACCGGCAAGGGGGATCTGTACATCGCCCCGAACGACCGAGGGCCCAACAACGGCGAGACGCCCTTCCGCCCACGCTTCCAGACTTTCAAGATCGGAATCGAGCCGGGTGGCACACCGGCCGTCAACGTGGAACTGGTTTCTACCACGCTGCTCTCGAACGAGAGCGGCGAAGCCCTTACCGGCCTCGCCTCGGCCTTCAGCGACAAGGATCAGCGGCTGGGTGCACGGTTCGATGCCGAGGGCGTCCGCATCTCCGCCAATGGCACGCTCTTCATGTCCGACGAGTATGGCCCGTGGGTGGACGAGTTCTCGATGGATGGCAAGCGGCTTCGGCGCTTGGCGGTCCCCTCGCGTTTCTTCGTGGATCATCCGGACGCCGACGCCGAGGTGGAGATTATCTCGAACGCGAAAGGGCGCGTCGCCAACCGCGGCTTTGAGGGGCTGGCGATCAGCCCGGACAAGACTAAGCTCTGGGCGATCGTGCAAAGCCCGCTGATCCAGGATGGCGGGGTCTCCGCCGATCACAAGCACGCCGGTGTGAACAACCGAATCCTGGAGATCGTCATTGCTACGGGCGCGACGCGCGAGTTTGTCTACCACATGGAAAGCCACAAGCACGGCGTGAGCGAGCTCCTTGCGATCAACGACCACGAGTTCCTCGTGCTCGAGCGCGACGGTGCGGCGAGCAAGATGCGGGCCCTGTACCGCATCGACATCACCAATGCCACGGACGTCTCGAAGATCGACTCTCTTCCGTTCGACAAGCTCCCCGAGACCATCACCCCCGTCAGCAAGAAGCTCTGGCTGGATTTCACGGAAGAGAAGTTCGGCTTGAAGGCGCTCCCCGGAGGGATGCCTGAAAAGCTCGAAGGGCTCACGTTCGGGCCGACGCTCGCCGACGGTCGGCGCACGCTCGTCGTGACGATCGACAACGACCTGTTCGCCGACAAGCCGAACTGGTTCTGGGTCTTCGCCGTTGACGCGAAGGACCTGGCCGCAAGCGTGCCGATGGCTGAAGTCGCCGTCCCCGAGCACCAGTGAGCCGCCCCGACTCGGCTCTCTTTACACTGCGTTGACAATCTCTTAGCGCAAGTCCAGCGCGTTGCCGCTGGAGTCTCGCGACCGGCCCCATACATTCTCCCCGCTGATCCGTCGTGGCGCATGTGCGTCGATGGAACGGCAAGCCGTGCCGGGACTTTGTTCTCCGGCGCGATACGTACCCCACGCCCCCATTCGGGGCAGGAGAGAGAGATCATGAGAGCTATCCGTCTGTCCTTGTCGCTCGCCGCGTTTGCCGCGTCGGGCCTTTGCGCGTCCCTTGCGGGCGCGAGCATTCTTACCGCCAACGACCTCGTCGTCTTCTCCGCCGGCGATGGCTCCGCGCTGAGCAACAACTCCGTCTTCTCGATTCTCGAGCTGACCAAGGCCGCCGGACAGGCGAGCCCGGTGCAGAGCTTCGACATCTCCGGCAACGCCACCAGCCCGATGTGGACGAGCGGAACCGGCACCAGCACGGGCTACCTCTCCCTCAGCCAGAATCGCGGCTCCGTGCAGTGGGATGCGCACACGATCCGCGCTGCCACCGGCACGAACGAGAACACCATCGCCGCCCGCGGCGTCGGCTCCATCAACACCGCCGGGGTGTACTCGCAGCTCGCCTCGTACACGGGCGCCAGCGGCAATCAGGCCCGCTCGGCCGGACTCATGACCACCGGCGATCTCTTCATCGGCGATCAGGCGGGCATCTTCGCTCCCGGTGCGTCGGCGCCTTCCATCACCGCCAACGTCCGCAACGTCCGCTCTTTCGGCGGCACGGGCTTCGTCTTCCAGGCCTCCGCCACGGCGAGCGCGGTGAGCAGTCTCTCGGGCACGCCCGCCGCACCGACGCTCACGCCCCTTCCCGGCCTCGGCGCCCTGGGCACCGCGATCCAGGACTTCTACATGATCTCCTCGCTCAACGACGGCAACTTCGATCTGCTCTACATCTCCACCACGACTGGCGTGAGCAAGTTCCAGCTCTCGGCCGGCTCCTGGACGGCCCGCGGCACGGCGACCGTCGCCGGCGGCTTCTTCGGCATCGCCGCCGAGACCGACGCCGCGGGCGGCGTTGATCTGTACCTCACCACCGGCTCCGGCGCGGCCAGCGCCAACAGCGTGAAGCGCTTCATCGACTCGGCGGCGGCCGGCGCGAACATCACGCTCGACACCGGCACCACGCTCTTCACCGGCCCGACGGGCACGACCATCAAGGGCATCGAGCTCGCCCCCGTTCCCGCTCCCGGGGCCTTCGCGCTGTTCGGCCTGGGCGGCCTCCTCGCAGCCCGCCGTCGGCGGAACTGATTCGGCAATGAAGTGCAGCACGCAAGACGCGGGGAGTCCACATGGGCTCCCCGCGTTTCTTCTTGGATGCTTGATCGCGGCGAGACCGCTGCTCGCTCTCCCGCCCGCTCCGCCCTTCACCCGCCCAGATACTGCTGCTGGCTCACCTGCTCCATCCACTCCACCGCCTTGCCGTCGAGCTTCTCCTGAATCGCGATGTGCGTCATCGCCGTTGTTGCCGTGGCTCCGTGCCAGTGCTTCTCGCCGGGCGGGATCCAGACGACGTCGCCGGGGCGAATCTCCTCGCGCGGGCCGCCGACGCGCTGCGTCCAGCCGCACCCGGAGAGCACGATCAGCGTCTGCCCGAGCGGGTGGGTGTGCCACGCGGTGCGTGCCCCCGGCTCGAACGTCACACTCGCGGCCACCACGCGGGCGGGCTCGGGAGGTTGCGCCAGCGGATCAATGCGGACGGTTCCCGTGAAGTACTCGGCGGGGCCTTGGCCGGAGGGACGGGAGATGGGACGGGCGATGTCCATGGTGTGCCTCGTGCGTGCGACTGGTGATCCGACCCTCTCCCGCTCCCTTTGCAAGCCCCTTTCCGAAGGGGCTCTGCAAGCGGGCTCATGAAACGAACAGCGGCCACGCGCGGATGATACGATACGGCCGCGCGTCTTCGAGGGAGTGTTGCGCGGGGCGGGGGTGGGGGTGGGGGCGGGGGTGGGGGTGGGGGGCCACGAGATGACCATGCAGACACGACCCTTGCAGACACGACCCTTCCTGATGCGACTGACTCCCCGCTGGCTCCGCGATCGCGTGCGGGATTCGGTGCGCGAGCACGCGCGGTCGCTGGTGCAGTTGGCGCTGGAGCACTCGTCGAAGGAGAGCGACCCGCGGCTGGCGCGTGCGCTCGAAGACCGCATCGCGCAGCTCGCCTCCATCGACGGCAAGCACCTGCCCATCGACCCGGGCGCGGACTCGTACATCCTGCCCATGGCCGAGCGCACCGACGCTTCCACGCCCGACGGCATGCCGCTCCCGCCCAAGGACCTCTGGTGGGACTACGCCGAAACGCCCGAGCGATACCTCGAGATCGGCCGCAAGAACATCGAGAAGATGCGGTCGGTGCTGAGTGCGGAGGGTGGGGGCGGCGATGTGCAACGCGGGGACCGCATCCTGGACTTCGGCTGCGCCGCGGGGCCGCAGATCCGCAACCTGAGGGAGTTTGCGGAGGATGGCGCGGGGAGTGGAGGGGAAGTGTGGGGGGTGGACATCTCCGCGGCCCACGTCACGTGGTGCATGCTGCATCTGCCGACGTGCTTTCGCTTCGCCGTCACCACGGCCTCGCCGCATCTGCCCTTCGAGGATCGCCACTTCGACCTGATCTACTGCGGCTCGGTCTTCAGCCACATCAGCGAGATGGCCGACGCGTGGCTGCTGGAGCTGGGGCGTGTGCTGCGCCCGGGGGGGCGGCTGTACCTGACGATGAACTCGAAGCAGTCGATGCAGAACTATCTGAAGTGGTGGCCGACGCTGGAGTTCTCCCGCATGGTGCGCAGCGCGATGCCGGGGAAGGAGCCGTGGACGGAGGACTTCGCGCAGGCGGTGGTGGGCCGCTCGGTCTGGCAGCACTCGGTCTACAACCTGAGCTTCTTCCAGCGCAAGTGCGAGCAGGCGAACTTCCGCGTGGTCTCGGTGAACCGCAACGCGTACTCGTTCCAGACCGCGCTGCTGCTCGAGCGGCTGGAGACGCGGCGGCCCGCAACGCAGGATGCTGCGGGGGTTGCCGGCGCGGCGGGCGGGGCGCGGCCGCCCGAGATCGTGGTGCGTGCCTCCAACGGCCGACCGGCAATACCATCGCCATGACCACCGCCGCGCATCCATCCCATCGGCCGCTCCCGTCCGCTCCGCCCGCCGGGTGCGCCGTGAACCGCTTGGTTCCCTTCGTGCATGTCGCCGACGTGGAGGCCTCGCTCGCGTTCTACGCGCTGCTGGGGTTCGTGCCGCAGAACGTGATGAAGGACGAGCGTGGGCGGGCCTTCTGGGCACTCGCGCAGAGCGGTGGCGGTGGTGGGGGGGAGATCATGCTCGCGCGGGCGGATGGTCGCGTGGATTGCGAGCAGCAGGGGGTGCTCTTCTATATGTATAGCACAGATGTCGCGGCTCTGCGGCGGCACCTGCTCGCCAGCGGCCTCCACGACGGCGGCGCATACCTCGGCATGAAGATGCCGAGCGACCGGCCCGGCATGGTCTACGAAGTCGCCCAGCGTGAGTACATGCGCGGCGGCGAGATGCGGCTGGTCGATCCCGACGGCTACGTCATCCTCGTCGGCCAGTTGGCGTAAGCACGCGCTCCGCGGCTCTGGCTCGCTCTGGCGCAACCACGCCTACTTCGGCGCCCGGAACCACTTCCCCCCCGAGCGCACGAACCCGCCCTGAAAGTTCTGCACCTGCATGTCCTGGTAGGGCGCATCCACGAAGTTCACGCTCATGGGGATGATCCCGGGAAACTCCGCGACGAAGGTCTTGTTCCCCGTCACCGTCACGCTCGACGGCACCACGCCCTCGCCCGTCTGGCTGTCGATGTACGACCAGACCGGCACGCGGATCACGCACGGCTGCCGCAGCGTGATGGTGATGCGGCTCTTGCCCCCAACCTCCGTGTACTCCGCGTCGTAGTCCGTAACGGGCCGGGGATCGGGAAGCCCCGCGCTGGCGGGGTTGGTGTTGATGCGCTTGGCGGTGCGAGGGGTCGCGGCGAGTGTGGCGTGGGTAGACATGACGTTCTCCAGAGAGGACGAACCACGAAGACACGAAGCCGCGGAGTGGGGACGAAGCGGGGGAGGCGGGGAGATGGTGAGCCCGCCCAGCCGCTTGCTTCTTCGTGGCATTCTCCGCGTCTTCGTGCCTTCGTGGTTCAGTTCAGTGCCTTACGCCGCGATCGCGCCGCTCACGCCGTTGCTCCACGGCCCGACCTCGCCGCGGGCGTTGGTCCAGCGGGCGAAGTAGGTCGCGGTCTTGCCGCGGTCGGCGGAGGTGAAGTTCGAGGTGGCCGAGGGCTTGCCGACGAAGGTGAGGAACTCGGCCTCGGCGGGATCGTTGATGGCGGTGGTGGCGACGGCGCGGTAGAGCAGCATGCCGACGCTGCCGACGGGGCGGGCGCGGCGCAGCGGCGTGGCCTCGTCGGTCGCGGTGATGTCCATGAAGCCCTGATCGGTCTTGACGATCCGCAGCGCGGGCTTGGTGGAGGGCGGGGGGACGGGCGTGGGCGAGGTGTCGCGGACGTGCATGCCCAGGCCCATCTTGAGCACATCGCTCACGGCCCGGTTGGCCGCGATGGTGGCGATGTAGCCGCGGACGACGAAGAGCACGTTGGCCTTCTGCGTGTTCTTGGCCTCAATGGTGAGGGAGCTGCGCGTCGCGGCGTTCACGGCGGCCTGATACGCGGAATGCCAGGAGGTGAAGGCGGTGGTGATCGCCGTCGCGTCGGCGGTGACGAGCCCGTAGTTGGTCGGCGTCGCGGCGATAAGCGTCTTGAAGTTGTTCAACCAGTTGTCGAGATCGGCTTCGCGGGTGGGGGGGACGATGGGCATGGACGGGCTCCTTGAAAGGCATCCTGCGGTGGCAGGGGCGGGGGGGGAATGTCGGGATCGAATCGCCGAACGAGAGTGCGCGAGGGCGTCCCGACGGTGGTTGCATCGACGCGCCACTCGATCAAGTGGAAGAACGGATCTCGGTTTTCCCCCCCGATGCGAGCGTGCGCCCGCGCACACGGTGCAGATTCACACAGCACCGCCCGAGAACCTTGTTCGCAGGTGCGAACGAGTCGTTCGCAGGTCCCAACGAGTTGATTGCAGGTGCGAACGAGTCGTTCGCAGGTCCAAACGAGTCGTTCGCAGGTCTAAACGAGTCGCTCGCAGGTCTAAACGAGTCGTTCGCAGGTCTAAACGAGTCGTTCGCAGGTCTAAACGAGTCGCTCGCAGGTGCGAATGAGTTGTTCGCAGGTCCAAACGACTCGCTCGCAGGTCCAAACGAGCCGCTCGCATCGACGAGCGATTCGGTGGCTTCGACCAGCGACCCGCCCGCATGGGTCAACCACTGGACCCTCCGGACACACCGCCCCGCCTTTCGCCCGGAGGGCGTCCGATCGTTGCCGGTGGTGAAGCGAGGCCGGGCTTTGGCGGCCTCGCAAGCCACCGGTCAGGCCACTCCATCATTCTCTCCCTGCTTTGCCTTCCCGCCCGGAGGGCGGACGATCGGAAGATGCGATCGCGCACAAGCACAAGTGTCATTCGCCCTCCGGGCGAGGAGAAGAAAAAGACAGAGAGAGTTGTGGGTCGCTCTCCGGTGGCTTGCTCGGCCCAAGGCGGCCTCGCTTCACCACCGGCAACCTTCGGACGCCCTCCGGGCGGAAGGCAAATACGAATCAGACCTTGGGTGGCCCCGCCGCCCCGCACTCCGGACACACCGCCCCCGCCGCCCCCCCAACCCCCACAAGCCCGGTCCGGTCGTAGCCGCACTTCGGGCAGAACCCCACGCGAGCGCGGCGGCGGGCGAGGGTGTCGAGACGCCAGGCGATGACAGTACCTGCAAGGCAACCCACAGCCGGCGCCCAGAGAGGCAGGTAGATGCTCGTCAGGCCCCACAAAGAGCTGAGCTCGAAGCCCGAGTCAAGCTCAAACTCCCTCATCATCGGTCGGCCCCAAGAGGCCCCGTCGGACGGACCTCCTCCCAACGGGCCGTGCTCTACAACTACATGGAGTCGACCTCTCCAAATGCTCACGATCCACCATGTACTCGACTGCGGAGTGGCGTACATAGCGTACCCCCACCCACTCCCAATCCACACCAGCACAAGCAGCACCGTCACCACCACGCCGCCCCACTTCACGGTCTTGCGGATTCTGGGGTGCGGCTTCACGTTGGCAGTCTACCACACTCCGGACACACCGGCCGGTCGCCCGGGTTGCATGGTGAGACGCGCCGCCGGGTCGTGGGCTCGTCTGACAATCAGGCAAGCGGCGCGGTCGATTCGACGTTCGCACACTTCGGACAGCGGTGGGCGATCATGCGGATGTGCGGCGAGGGGCGTTTGCCCTTCCCTTTGGTCGGCTTGAACTTGCTCTCCGGCACCCACGCCAGCACAAAGAAGGCCAACTTCAGTATGCCCGGCTCCATTGGAGTGCCACACCGGGAACATTTTCGTTCTTCCATGCTCGAGGGTAGGTGGTACGCTCGGATCATGCCTTCGCGAGCAAGGCGGGTGGGCACGTGCTCCACCGGCGCTCACTCCGTTGGGGCGGGCGCCGTCGGCTCGGCGGGCGTCTTGTTCCCGCAGGTGGTGCAGACCATGAGCGTGCGCGGTGCTTCGTCGTTCACCGTCAGCGTGTAGTGCATGTGCCAGCGCATCTCCCCGCCGCACGCCGGGCTGATGCACTCGCGATGCTGCGTGGGATTGAACTCAAGGGCTGCGGCCATGGCTGTGCCTCCTTGCATTTTCGCACGCAAGTATAGACCGCCCCGGGCGGGATACCCGGACGGGGTAGGGGTAGCTTGGCAGTGTTCGTCCCCATCACCCCTTGCCGGATGGGGCGTGGGGAAGCTGAACCACGGCTGAAGCCGTGGCCTACAAGCGAGCAAGCCCCGTGAACGGGGCTGACGAGGTGCCCCGCGCACACTCCACACTCCCCCCTCCCCCCTCCCCCCTCCCCCCTCCTCCTCACCCTACGACAGCGGCACCCGTCTGCGATGAGACGGGTGCCGCGGAATAGACCTTCTGAATCTGACTCAAGACACCGCTACCGGGAACTTACGCCAGCGTGCGGCGCCGGCGTGCGATGGCCAGGCCACCCAGGCCGAGCAGGGCCGCCGCACCGGGCGCGGGAACCCGCGTGTAGCCGACGGCGTCGAGCGCGGTGATCTCAACGCCCAGATCGGCGAACGCTCCGGGAGTGCCGAACGCGTCCTGCACCTGGTAGGCGTGGGGGCCGGTGGACCACCAGTCACCGTAATCCGCGCCGGCCGTCTGGTTGTACCGGGCGAGCGCGGTGGTGCCGTCGAGGGAGAAGTAGGCGTCGTCACCGGCCGTGGTGAACGTGCGGGCGCCGGCGGCGGTGTAGCGGTACATGTCGGCGGCGCGGGGGTTGGCCTCGCCGACGTTGGAGATCGTGCCGAGCACCTCGTTGAGCTCGTGGGAGAAGACGGCCTGCAGGTCGTACTTCGCCGGGTCGATGCCGGATCGGGTGTAGTTCATCAGGCCGAGGTTCAGGTCGATCTCGCCGTCGAAGTAGTTCGCAATGCCGCTCACGTCGACCGGGATGCCCATGGCGGCCAGGCCCGGGCGCGTGTGCATCACCGTGCCGGTGCCGTTGGCCGGATTGGTCACGCCGATGGGGAGGTGGGCCAGCGCGGTGGCGTCGGCCGCGCTCGTGGCGTCGGCCGCCAGCGCGTTGCGGTAGGTCTGGTAGGGCACGGCAAAGGAGTACGTGGACGAGGTGCCCAGGCCGCTGCCCGAGTAGCTCATCTTGAGACTCACGTTGACGTTGTCGTTGAACAGCGAGGAATACTGGGCGAGCGCGGCGTTAATCGTGGGGATCGCGGCAACGTCGAAGCTGGGGTCGTAGGTCACGGTAAAGGTCAGCGCGGCGTGCGTCGAGGCGGCGGCCGCCATCGCGATCGCCACCGGCGCCAGCGCAAGCACAGACCTACTAATAGCTCGGGACATCTCTTTCTCCTCACAGACGGACATACAAAATCGCTCCGCGGGGGCAACCATGTCGCCTGCGGGCACCCGGAAGATACCTTGGAGGGGAATCGTGTCAAGGGAATGCCCGTGATTGGTCTGGAATTGGGCCAATCTGAATGAACGGCGGGTGGTTTTGAGCATCCCCCGCCCCCCCGCCCCCCAGCCCCCCTCCCGCGCCCGCACGCCCGCGGCTCCCATTCCCCTCGCCCCGCCCGCCTCCCCAACGCCGCACCCGCCGCGCCGCGGCGGGCGGCACTGACCGATGCCGATTCGGCGTTCCACCGACCGCGGCTTGGGTGGGGGTGGGGGGGGTGGTGGAGGTGGAGGGGGAGGGGGATGGTTAAGTCACACCCAACCGCGGGCTGCCCAAAGCGGCAATCCCGAGCACGAACCAATCCCCACGCCCGCACGCCCCCATCCTCAGACGTGGAGTGAGCCGGGCCATCCGTCTGATCGGTCGCGAGATAGCATGCTCGTGGAGGAGTCTTCAATCACGGAGCAGACCCATGACCACCACGCAGCGCCTCAACTACTACAAAGCCGCCCCGGAACCCTTCAACATTCTCCTCACGCTGGAGAAGCACCTGCACTCGGCCCTGGAGCCGAAACTGCTCCACCTCGTCAAGCTCCGCACCTCGCAGATGAATGGCTGCGCGTACTGCATTGACATGCACTGGAAGGACGCCCGCGCCGCCGGCGACTCCGAGCAACGGCTGTACGGCCTGAATGCCTGGCGCGAAAGCCCCTACTACACCGAGCGTGAACGCGCCGCGTTCGCATGGACCGAATCCCTCACGCTCATCCCGACCACGCGCGGCATCGGCGGGGACCCAGCCCCCGATGCCGACTTCGCCGCCGTCCGCGAACACTTCACCGACGCGGAGCTCGCCAACCTCACGTGGGCGATCGGCGCGATCAACGCTTGGAACCGAGTCGCCATCGCCTTCCGCTCCACGCCGGGTCTTTACAAACCCGCGGCCGCCGCGGCCTCCTGACCCGGCGGCATCACGAGTCGCTACCATCGCCGACCGCGCACTTGCGAAGCAGTTTCGCGCCGTCTTCGACGAACACACTGGAGAGGAATCACCCTTGTACACGCTGCCCCGATCAACCCGACTTGTCAGAGCGTTCTCCCTCGCGTGCATCGCCGCGCTGGCGGGCTGCGGCTCGACGCACCAGTCCGCGGCCGCGCCGGACATGACGGCCGACAAGGCCTCACCCAAGGACATGGTGGACGCTCTCCACACGGCGTTCGGGGAACACCACGCCCGGGCTGTACACACCAAGGGCGTGATGATTGAAGGCACCTTCACGCCGGCGCATGAGGCGAAGAGACTGACGAAGGCGCCCGTCTTTGCGGGTGGCCCGTATCCGGTCGTGGCTCGCTTCTCGGTGTTCGCGGGGGTGCCAACGCTGCCCGACAGCGACGATGGCGCCGCGCCCTCGGGCTTCGGCTTCAAGATCAAGGGCGCTGGCGGTGAAGACTTTGACGTCGAGGCCAATCAGCACAAGGACTTCATCACGGCGACCTCGGACGAGTTCCGGGTCTTCCTCAACGCGGTTGGCGCCGCGGGCAAGGGGAACAAAGCGCCGCTCGACGAGTTTCTCGCATCGCACACGCACGCGGGCGAGTTTCTTTCGACGCTGACCTACCCGTCGTCCTACGCGAAGGCGACGTACTTCGGAGTCAATGCTTTCAAGTTCACGAATGCACGCGGACGGCCGGAGTTCGTGCGATATCGCTTTGTTCCGCGGGCGGGTGAGCAGTACCTGTCGCCCGACGATCGCAAGGCGCGGGGGGCGAACTATCTGCAAGAGGAGATCGTGAAGCGGGTCGCCTCCGGGCCGGTCATCTTTGATTGGTTTGCCCAAGTCGCGGAGCGGGGCGACAAGGTCGAGGATCCGTCCATCGCCTGGCCCGAGACGCGCAAGATGGTCAAGCTCGGCACGATCACCCTGACACAGCAACCCGCCGATCCGGAATCCGCGCAGCGGAACCTGCTCTTCCTGCCCGGCAAGTCGCACCCGGGCGTCGATCCCGCAGACCCAATGCTTGTGGTGCGCAACGGCGCGTATCCGATTTCGTTCAAAGAGAGGCAATGAGAGACGCAGAGCGGTGGGCTGATTCGGGATCTCGTGGTTCCGGGCATTCTGCGTTCGTCGGCTCGTCAATCTCTTTCCGAGCTGGCGGCCCTGCCTGGGCATGTCACTCCCTTCCGCGTTGAGAAGTTCCAGCGTTGGGATGGGGCGCGTGCGCTTGCTGCCGATCAGTGGCGACGTCGTCGTGCGGCGAGCAGGCCCGCGATGCACAGTGTGGCGGCGGATCCCGGGGCGGGGAGGAGAGCGACGAAGTTCACCTGCGCGGTGCGGGCGCCGAGCTCGGTCGGAGCGAGCTCGCGAAAGGTGTATCGAGCGGTGACGGAGAGCGTGTAGGTTCCGGCCGGGAGTGTGTCCGCGAACGAGAGTGGGGCGGTGAAGACCGGCGTCGCAACGGCGAAGACCGAGGAGTACACCGTGCCGCCGGGGCCGGAGAGCACGAGTCCCGCGCCGGATTCCAAGTCGGTCACAACGCCCGGGGACGGGTTCTGGCAGAGCCACGAGCCGGTGATTGTGCAGGGAGTGGCCGAGGTGAGCGTGAAGGTGGTCGTCAGCAGCGACGAGGCGACGCCCCCACTGGTGGCGGCGCCGTCCGTCGCGCGGGCAGTCAGCGTGCCCGAGAGCCCATCGGGGGCGAGCGTGGAGTTCTGCGAAGCGAAGCTGGCCCCGTCATTGCTCGGATCGAACACCTGCATCTGCTGCACCCATGTGCCGGGCGTGGAGTTCGTGAGCGGCACGCTTCCGACCCCGGCGACGAGGGAGCGGGAGATTGTGTTGTACGTGATGGTGTCTGCGGCCGCGCTGCCTGCGTGGAAGAGCATTGCGCCGGAGGCGAGAAGCGAAGAGGCCACCGCAAGAGGAGTACACGAACGCATGGGACCTCGTTTCGAGTGGAGTGGATCGGTCGGAGGGCTGTGGTGCGCGGCCCGGCCCCTGTTCAGGATACCCCGTGCGGCCGGATCGGCCATGAATGTCGCCGCGGCGGGTGGGAGGCGGTTCCCGGGGGGGTGGGGGGGGTGGGGCTGCATGCTCATATGATGTTGGCATGGACGCGGATTCTGGACAACTACGCAAGGGCTGGTGGAAAGGGATGTCGCTCATTCCGATTGTTGGCCAAGGTGTCGTGCTTGGGACCATTACGTACCTGCTTGCCATGGATCACGTCCGGCCCGTGGTCCTCTGGCCTCTGGTCGCGCTCGCCGTGGTGTGTGGGGCGACGCTGATGGTCGTGTATGGGCGCTTTGTATTGCGCAACCGCGCACGCTCCCGGGCGCTGCACGCGGGGAGGATTTGTCGTAGTTGTGGATACGACCGTGTCGGGCTTCCCGTTGGTGCGCCTTGCCCCGAGTGCGGGAACGCTTAGTCATGTGTCCTTGCGCTGCACGCCCCCAACCCCTCGCCCGGGCGCCCTGTACCGATTGACAAAGGTGATCGAGGTTGGCAACCTGCCGCCGGGCTAGACCAGTCATGACGCATCGGCAACGGCTCGCCAACAATCACGCGTCAGATGCGGAACGATCGCCGATGAACACCTGTAAAGGAGTCTGCTCGTGACCACCACCCCGACCCCCTCACCAGAAACGCAGCTTGCGGGCTATTTCGCGAAGTACGAGCCGGCAATGGCGAAGCTCGGAAAAGCGATCCGCGCCAAGATGCGGAAGCGGCTGCCGGGGCTGAACGAGCTCGTCTACGTGTACGAGAGCCAGGAGTCGCTCGTGATCGCGTATTCGCCGACCGACCAAGGTGGCGGTTCCGATGCGCCGATCGGGACCGCGCTGTACCCGGACTGTGCGAAGCTGTTCTTCACGCACGGCACGGTGCTTGCGAAGTCGGACCCGGGCAAGCTGCTGCAGGGTAAATCCGGGGTGCGGTATGTCATGCTGAACGCGGCCGCGGACCTCGACCGCCCGGAGGTTGAAGCGTTGATCGCAGCCGCGCTGAAGCACGTGAAGCTACAACTGAATCCGAGCGCGAAGGGCGGGGGTGAGGGTGGGGGGGCGGTGATCATCAAGGCGGAGGCACAGAAGCAGCGCGCCGCGAAACGTGCGACGAAAGCAGCGAAAACGCCGGCTCCGCGTCGAAAGGCAAAGGCCGGGCGCTGACTTTTTGACGGTACCTCCGCTTCACCGCCTTCGGGCGGATGGCCCGCGTTCAATCACGAGACGTGCCACCGGTTCGCCGCCTGCTCTGAGGCGGCAACCGGAGCGGGTAGCCAGTTGCGTGTGATCATCCGCGCGTCCGGCACCGGTTGCCCGGTCAAAGCACCGGGCGAACCGGTGGTGCGCCGCTGTGGCTCTCCGTCCCCTGCCACGCGTGCCCGCGACATCTGTGGTATTGCGGCTTCATCCCCCTGCGGCGCCTTCTCCCCCCGGCAGCGTCATGCTCCACGGGTTCAGATAGCCGTCGATGGCCTCGCGCGTGATGGCGTGGCCCGCGTTGTCCTTTTGGCCGACGAGGGTTTCGTAGGCGAGTTGGCGAACGGTCTTGCCCTGCTTGAACGCTTCCTTGGCGAGCGCGGCGGATTTGTCGTAGCCAATGACGGGGACGAGCGATGTACACATCGCGAGTGACTGCTCGATCAGTCCCTTGCAGCGTTCCTCGTCGGGCTTGAGGCCGTCGAGCAGGTTGTCGGTGAAGACGTGGCAGGAGCGCGTCAGAAGGTGGATGGAGTCGATGATGTTCGCGGCCATCATGGGCATGGCGACATTGAGATCGAGGAGGGAGCCGATGCCGCCAAGGCCGCCGATGGCGACGGCCTGGTCGTTCCCAAGCACCTGGCAGCAGGCCATGATGACGGCCTCGCAGATGACGGGGTTCACCTTGCCGGGCATGATGGAGGAACCGGGCTGCACGGCGGGGACGATGAGCTCGCCGAAGCCGCAGCGTGGGCCGCAACCGAGCCAGCGGATGTCGTTGGCGATCTTGGTGAAGGAGACGGCGATGGTGCGGAGCGCGCCGGAGGCCTCAACGATGGCGTCCTTGGCGTGCTGGGCTTCGAAGTGGTTGGCGGCCTCGCGGAAGTGGACGCCGGTCTTCTGGATGAGTTCCGCCGCGACCATCGCGCCGAACTGCTCGTGGGCGTTGATGCCCGTGCCGACGGCGGTGCCGCCGATGGCGAGTTCGGAGAGGGCGTGCAGGGCGCGATGGAGCCGCTCCTCGGCGTGGCGCATCTGAGAGGCATAGCCGGAGAACTCCTGGCCGAGACGGATTGGCGTTGCATCCTGAAGATGCGTGCGGCCGATCTTGACGATCTTGTCCCACGCGGCGGCCTGGGATTCGAGTTTTTCCGCGATCTTCTTGATCGCCGGGAGGAGTTCGTTCTGGATCATCACGGCCGCGGCGATGTGCATCGAGGTGGGGAAGGTGTCGTTGGAGGACTGGCCCATGTTGACGTGGTCGTTGGGGTGTACGCCTCCCGCGGCGAGATAGGCGGCTTCCTTGGAAGAGCCGATGGGCTTGTGCATACGCACACAGACGATGTTGGCGACGACCTCGTTCACGTTCATGTTCGTGGAGGTGCCCGAGCCGGTCTGGAAGGTGTCGATGGGGAAGTGGGTGTGCAGGCCGCCGAAGCCGGAGAGACCATCTTCGATCTCGTGGCAGGCCTCGACGATGGACTTGGTGCGGGCGTCGTCCAGGCGACCGAGCTTCTGATTGACAGTGGCGCATGCGGCTTTAAGGACGGCATACGCGCGGATGATCTGCGCAGGAACGGGGCGGCCTGACATGGGGAAGTTTTGCACGGCGCGCTGCGTGGATGCGCCATACAGCGCTGCCACGGGGACGTCCATCGGGCCCATCGTGTCCTTTTCGACACGGGTGGAACCGGGCGTTCCGGGGTTGAATGGGCCGGGAGAGTGCGATGAAGTGGGCTTAGTGGCAGTCACGAAACACTCCTGTTTGGCTGGGATCGCGAGTGTAGAGGGTGCGGTTGCGGCGGCGGGGTGGGTTGAGGTGTGAGGGAGGGGGTGGGGGGGGAAGCCCTACCGAAGACCGATCTGGAGCGGGGGTAGGGATGGCGGTAAGGGGGTAATCTGGGGGTTTGTGCGGAGTGGGAGTGCATTGAGGGGCGTGTTCGGTCGAAACTGACCAATAAGCGGTCCCTCCTTCCCGGGCGAGCCCGGACGCCGCCGAACTGTTGCGGAGATTCCCCATGCGTGCGCGAGCGAAGACCGGTCGGATGATCCTTTCAGTTCTGGGCACGCTCTCGATCGCGGGCATGATGCTCGCTGGCGTAGGTTCGTGCGCGGAGATGGATTCGCAGGACACCGCGCATGCGCGCAAGGCGGGCTCCCCAACGTCGGACTCCGGCGGAGGGGATTCGGGAACGGCTTACGACGCACCGAACGCCGGCTCCGAGGCGAGGGGCGATGCGAAGGGTGAGGGGCTGATTGATCTGGATCCCGATTCGTCACGCCGCGCGGGATATCAGATGAAGCCAAACGAGAACGCGCCAGTACCCGCCGCGGCGGAGAGTGGAACCGGCGCGATGTCGGGGACAAAGGGCACGCAATCGCTCGAAGTGCGAATCGTCTCCGTGGCCGTGCCGGTAACGAAGGCCTCGGTGATCGCGGCATCCAAGGCCTCAAGGGCTCCGAGCACTCAAAGCACGGGAGATGCGGCGTTGAGCTTTCCGGGGAACGCGCGGGCGGCGCAAGCTGCTCCGCCAGTGCCACAGGAATATGTGAAGCAGACCGAGCAGAAAGCGATCGTGGTGGCACCAAAGATGGCGTGCGACCCTGAGCAGACGCCAGTCAGCACGCTCAATGACTACTACAAGATGGTTGCGGAAAGCGAGGCGACGAACGGCACTACGCCGCACGAGGCAACGTCCAAGCCCGTGACGGCAGAAGTGGTGATTCGTGCACCGATGCCTGTGGGCGCTCAGCCGCCGGTGCAGCCGACACAAATCGTGCATGAAATCATCAGCACGCCATTTACGCCACCGAGTTGCACTACGCAGATGTCCATGCACATCGGAGCGGCTTCGCAGGGCGGGAATGTGACTGGTGGAACCCGGGCCGCGGTTGTCGCCGCGCCCGTTGCACAGGTTCCATTCCCCGGGCCGCGAGTGGCGTTGATCCCCACGACAACTGCGAGCATCGCGTTTGCGGTGGCAATCGCACTGACGATTCTGGCGACGCTGGGCCTGGCCCGAGTGCTTTCCAAGGGCGTCGGACCAGATGGAGTCGTTCGCTTTGCCCCGAACACCGGCTCGAAGATATCGCTCGGGATGGGCGCCATGGCGACAACGATGCTTGCGGCCTCCTGGCTGGCGTGTCGCGAAGTGAACATTGTGGCCGCGACCGGCGCGGGGGCGAGTGCGGCTGCGTACGTCAGGATTGCGTGTCTGGCGTTCGGAGCGGTGGGCGTCTGCGTGGTGATGGGGGTTGCGCTGGTGCGCGGCGTCGCGCTTCCGTCGGTGCGGCTGCTGGAAAACATGAAGCGGATGGGAGCGGGCGATCTGACTGTTGCGCCGATCAACTCGACGGCCCGAGATGAACTCGGCGAACTCTCACGAGCGGCGGACAAACTGCTGGCGGCGGTGCGGGATGTGGTTACGGAGGTTTCGATTACGTCCACGGAGGTGGCGGCCGCGGCGGGGGAGATTGCCGTGGGGGCGAAGGGAATGTCCGTTGCGGCGGGGCGTGTGTCGGACCAGTGCGCTCACGCGGCGGAGAATGCAGCGGGCGCGGGTCGGCTCGCCGAGAATGGCGGTCGATCGATTGAACAGACGGGCAATGAGATCGGCCGCGTGGATGAACTCGTGCGGGATGGCACGGTGAGCGTGGCCACTCTCAGCGGGCGCGGCCGGCAGATTGCCCGCGTGGTCGAACTCGTGAGCGATCTCTCGGATCGCACGCAGTTGGTGGCGATGAACGCCGCGATCGAAGCCGCCAAGGCGGGGCCGAACGGACGGGCGTTTGCCGTACTGGCCGATGAGGTGCGTCGGCTCGCCGAGCGGGCGCGAAAGGCAACAGAGGAGGCCGCGGCGACGATCCGGGGCATTCAGGATGAGGCCGAGGCAGTTGCGGATCGCATGGACAAGAGCGCGGTGCAGATCAAGCAGAGCGCCGAGATGAACGGGCGTGCGGGGGAGGACCTGCGCGAACTGGCTCGTGCCGCGAGCGGCGTCGCGGGCGCGATCGAGACGATGGGCAGCGCGGCCGAAGAAGCCGGCGCCGGCGCTGCGCAGTCTGCGGGCGCGGCGGTGCAACTGAGCGCTCGGGCGGAGGACCTCAAGGCGGTGCTCGGGCGGTTCAAGATGGAGTCTTCCGGGGTGGTGTTGCACGCCGTGAAGGCCGCGTAGATGGAAAGCCCATGGGCGGACACGCCGCAGGGGCGGCCCGATTCACCCCGAGAGTCGTACCCTCTCGCCTCTCGGAAGGAATGACGCGTGGCTTCGCGGACAGCAAAGAGTTCAAGGACAGGACCGGCGAGAGCCAATCTGCCGCGCGGAGTGTTCAGCGAGTTGCATCTGCACCTGGGCGGGGCGATTCTGCCAAATATTCTGTATTCGTATTTGCGCCGGCAGATCGGGGCGGGCGCGGGGGGGAATGGGACGCATCCGCTGCTGCGGCGGTTTCCGGATCATGAGACGTTCGAGCGGTTCTTTGCGCGCAAGCATCGGACGTTGAGCGATTATTTGCGGATGCACACGCTGGTGGAGGAGATTCAGCGTTCGCACACGCTGCGGTACTTCATCCAGAAACTGATTCGGGGTGCGGTGCTCTTTGACAACCTCGCATACATGGAGCTGCGACACACGCCGTACTTCCGGACCGATCCTCATCTGGATGAGGAGCAGCGGATCCGGCAGATGGAAGAGGTGGTGCAGACGATCGCGGAGGCGGCGAACAGCCAGCCGCAGTATCCGCTGGTGTTTCGGCAGATTCTGTGCGTGCACAGCAAGCTGTCCGTGAAGGTGAATCGGGCGATTGTGGAGTTGGCGATTGCACATGCACCTGCCCGGAGCACGACTTTGGCGAAGCGCCAAAGTCGCGGCACGGGAAACAATGGCGCTGTGGTTGCGGTGGATGTGGCGGGACCCGATGTGCTGTACGGAGCGCGGATTGGGGAGCTCATAGGGTTGTTGAAACTAGCGCGAAAGCGAGGCCTGCACACGACGGGGCACGTCTTCGAGACGGCGCAGGGATTGCACGCGGAGTTGCTGCCGCACCTGGACCGAATCGGGCACGGGATTCAGATTCCGATCCGGGTGCCGCGGCTGCTGCGGGAACTGGCAAAGCGCGGGCAGTGCCTTGAGGTGTGCCCGACGACGTACATCCGCACGGGGACGCTCAAAGCGTACGACGATCTGCGCGTGGTGCTGGCGCGGTGCTTCGACGCGGACGTGCCGGTGGCGATCTGCACGGACAACAGCGGAATGCACCAGGTGCGGCTGCCGATGGAGTTTGAGAACCTGCTGGTGCGGGACATCATCGACTTCCACCAGATGGAGGCGTGCCACAAGGCGGCGTTTGATCACGCTTTCGGATGGGAAGGTGCTCCGCGGGAGCTCTGACTCCGAACTGTGCCGCCCACCGCGATCGCCGCGCTAATCAGCACAAGGTTCTTGATGATGTACTGGCCCTCAAGGGAAGGAACCCAGGGGATGCTCGCGAAGCAGACGTGCGGGAGCAGGACGAGCGGGAGGAAGGTGCCGGGCATCTGCAGGGCAAGGAGGGCGATGGAGACGCGTATGGCGGGGCGCCAGAGCATGCACAGGCCGATCACCACTTCCCATGCGCCGAGGAACGGGACGAACCAGCGCGGGTCCAGCCAGTAGACGGTGCGGGTGACGAGCTCGATGGCGGGGCTGTTGCCCACGATCTTCAGTGCGCCGAACCAGATGAAGACCACCGCGAGGGAAATGCGGAGGAGGGTTATGCAGTGCGCGTTCATCCACACGGCGATGCGGTGGTCGATGCGATCGAGGGAGGTCATAGGGGCGGCTCCGATTCTCGATCAGCTTACCACGGGGGACTGGGGGAAAGTCGAAAACGTGCGCGTGTTGCGCCACGGGCTCACGCCCGACGGCTCTGAACGGGCGTTCAGTTCGTCAGGCGAAGGACATAGCGAACCGCCTCGCTGAGCACGCCTGTGGTGTCGGTGGCTTGGACGAAGAGAGTGACATCGGCATGCAGCCAAGCGGGATCGGCGGCGAAGTCCACCTTCCAGACGCCGCCGGTGCGCTCGGGGTAGTACGAGTATTCTTCGGTAGTGCCGACCCCGAGGAGTGTGTCCGCGCTGTCGAGCAGGCCGTTGTTGTTGGTGTCGCGATAGACGCGGACCGCGGCGACGGGAGCGTTGCGGGCCAGTTCGGTTGAGGCCGCGTTGATGGAGAGCGTTACGGGGCCGCCGGTGGGGTGGGTGTAGAGCGAGGCCGCGGAGACCACCGGGGGCTTCCAGACCTCGGTGTTTCTGAGGACCACCAGAGAGGGGTGATTCAAGTCTGTGTAACCGAAGATGGGGATGGGGGCAAAGGAGATTTGGATCATGTCCAGGCGACCGTTGCCGCGCAGGTCGGCGATGGTGTACGGGGCGAAGTCGTAGTGGATGGAGCGAGTGGGCAGGTATCCCGGCCAGGCGTAGAGAAACGAATGTGTGTCGGCGGAGCCAAAGTCTCCAGACGGATTCTGGATGATCTGGGTAAGGGCAACTCCGAACGCCTCGGCATCGTTGCTTCCCTCGTCGTAGCCGGCCTGCAGGGCGATGTCGGTGCGTCCGTCGGAGTTCAGATCGGCCACAGCGAGAATGCGGAGGTCCGGGGTTGCGTTGTCCACCGCCGTGGATTCGGCATCGACGCGGCTCCAGATTTCGGGTGTAACGGAACCGAGCGTGGGCGCGGCCGCGCCGAGGGCGGGGATGACCAGATCGATCGTGCCGATGCGCTCCACGGAAGGGTTGAGGGAGTTGCCGTTGAACTGCGAGGCGAAGACGAGCTGGCGGCCCGTGCTGCGCAGGTCGGCGACAAGGCCGGAGGTGATGTAGGTGTTCAGAGTGAGAACGCTGATGGTGGCGATGCGCGAGCCGTCGAAGCGGAGCATGCGGATGCGCGTGCCGTTGGTCGCGCGGACGGCGAAGCTTATCACCTCATCGCGTCCGTCGCCGTCGATGTCGGCGATGGCGGGGACATAGACCGGAGAGTAGCCCGCGGCGACGTCGAGGCGTTTGCGGAAGGCAAGGGTGCTGCCGGTGCGTTCGTACCAATCAAGGGCGGAGGGACGTGTGCCGCCGCCGGGAAGGGGAACGAACTCGGTGGTGATGAGGATGTCGGGCTGAGCATCGCCATCAAGGTTGGCGACGCTGACGGAGGAGATGCGCCCGGGCGTGCGGGCGAAGGCGACGGCGTTGCACTGGTAGCCGTTGATGTTGATCAGGACGCGCAGCCAGCCGGCGCCATCAAACGGTTGGGAACGCTGCGCGGCGACGAGGTCGGGGCGGTGGTCACCATCGAAATCGGCGACGGCGAGCAGGCCGACATCGGCGTGCAGAGTTGCAAAGACGCGAGGGGCATCGAACTGCCCGTCGCCGTGGCCTGAATACAGCAGAATCTGCCGGCCGGATGCAACGACCATGTCGTTCACGCCGTCGTTGTTGAAATCCGCTACGACAACAGAGGTGAGAGGTGCGGAGAGGGTGGCGATGGTCGGGCCGGTGGCTTCGAGCGATGTGGAGGCGAGGATGCGGTGCTCAAAGGCCTCGAGGTATTGGAAACCATGGGGCGGTGCATAGCGCGGATTTCGTAGCATGGGAGGGTCCTCGCGAGCGGGATCGGACCAGGATATCAGACCCCGGGCTTGCGCCCGTCGGCTCTGATTCAGGCGAGCCGCCAGCGGCGGCCATGCCAGGCGAAGTATGCGCCGAGGAAGAGACCGAAGATGATGTGGGCGATCACAGTCACCACGACGAACCTTGCCGTGAGGTGAATGCCGAAGAACGAGGCATAGGGGGAGATGAGAAGGCAGACTTCGATGCCGACGGCCATCGCGGTGGCCCAGAGAACGGGCTTCCATGAGCGCACCTGAACGGCACCGATGGCTTCGCGGGCTCCGGCGTAGGCCGCGGCGAACATGACGCCGAAGGTGGCCCCGTTGGAGAAGTGGTAGGCCCAGCCGAGAAGATGCGCGGCGAGGGAGTAGCCCGCGCCCCATGCGCTGCCCGGACCGGAGGGAACGCCCTGCTCCATCGGTTCGCCGAGGATCAATGCGCCGAAGCGGGGGAAGACCTTGAAGAGGGGCATCTGCGGGATGCCGAGTTTGCCCATTCCCCAGGCATCCGAGAAGACGAAGGGAAGTCGAAAGATGTCGTAGGCGATGGCACCGACGAGGCCGGCGAGCGTGCCGATCATGACGGCGCGGAAGAGGCGGCAGTCGCCCCTGGAGCGATCGAGAAAGGCGATGGAATAGAGGGCGATGGTGGCGGGGAGCAGGATCGCGTAGAAAAACGTCCGCATGTTACAGAGGCCGTACATCTCGCTGAGAAGGCACCAGATGGAGGTTGCGGCGAGGACGAACACGAGCGCGCGGCCGCGCGGGGTCCATTGGAGGAGGGGGGGGAGGTTGGCGGTGCGTGCGGGCATGATGAGGATGGTACCGGCGGGGGCGGGGAGAGGTGGCGGGTGTGCAAGGAATGCACACTCGCAGTGATTCCTACGCCGTTCCCCGAGGGGCCAGGATGCAGGTATCGATCAATACTGCCGTTGATCGGCGACCCTTGTCGTCCATCACGGGCATCAAGATGCCCGTGCCACCCAACGGCAGGCCCGCTATCGCGCGAACTCAACCGCCCTTGTCTCACGCAGTACCGTCACGCGGATTTCGCCCGGGAACGTCATTTCCTCGGAGACCTTCTTGGCGATGTCGAAGGCGATCTTGGTGGCTTCATCATCCGTCACGCGCTTGGCATCCACCATGACGCGGACTTCGCGCCCGGCCTGAATGGCGAAGGCCTCGGTGACGCCTGGCTGACGCAGGGCAATGTCCTGGAGTTCGTTGAGACGCTGGATGTACTTCTCCATGCTCTCGCGGCGTGCGCCGGGGCGGGCGGAGGAGACGGCATCCGCGGCCATCACGATCGGGGTGTAGAAGGTGGTGGAGGGAATGTCGGCGTGGTGCCCGCCGATGGCGTTGAGGACGGCGTCCTTCTCGCCGTAGAGCTTAGCGAAGTCCATGCCGATCTTGGGGTGGCCGCCTTCCATCTCGTGGTCCATGGCCTTGCCGATGTCGTGGAGGAAACCACAGCGGCGGGCGAGAGCCCCGTCGAGGCCGAGCTGCTCGGCGATCATCTGGCTGAGGTAGGCGACTTCGACGGAATGGCGGAGAACGTTCTGGCCATACGAGGTGCGGAAGGAGAGCTTGCCCATGGCCTCGGAGATCTTGGGATGGATGCCGCGCATGTTGGTTTCGAGAACGGCGTCCTTGCCGGCCTTGATGACCTTCTCGTCAAGCTCGGCCTTGACCTTCTCCACGACCTCCTCGATGCGGGAGGGGTGCATACGTCCGTCGGCGATGAGGCGGTTGAGGGACTCAACGGCGACGGCTTGGCGGATCTTGTCGAAGCAGGAGACGACGATAACGCCGGGGGTGTCATCGACGATGATGTCCACGCCGGTGGCCTTCTCGATGGCGCGGATATTTCGCCCTTCGCGGCCGATGATGCGGCCCTTCATGTCGTCGGAGGGGATGGGGACTGCGCGAACCGTGCTCTCGGCGGTGTGCTCGCTGGCGTAGCGCTGCACGGCCATGAGGGTGATTTCCTGCGCCTTGGTCTTGGCCTCTGCGGTGGCTTCGTCCACCAGCTTGGCGACGATCTTGGAGGTTTCGTGGCGGCAATCGTCCTCCACGCGGACGAGTACTTCGCGCTTGGCCTCCTCGGGGGTCCACCCGGAGATCTGGAAGAGCTTGTCCTTCTGCTGCTGAAACGTCTGGTCGATCTCCTCGCCCTTCTTGACAAGGGCTTCTTCCTTCTGCTTGAGACCTTCGGACTGCTTGCCGAGCTGCTCGGACTGACGGGAGACTTGCTCCTCCTTGCTCGTCAGGGTTTCCAGCTTCTTGTCGATCAGGTCCTCACGCTTGGCGATGCGCTTCTCGGCCTCGCGCATTTCATTGCGAGACTTGTCGAGTTCCTGCTCGAAGGTGGACTTGCGATCGAGGGCGATCTTGTCGGCATCGACCTTGGCCCGCTCGGTCATTGTGCGGGCTTCGGCTTCCGCCTTGGACTTTATTTCGATGGCTTCGGCCTTGGCTTTGGCCATGGACTGCCCGCGCATCCCGGTGAACACGAAGTAACCGATCGCGAGGCAAATGATTCCGACGCCGGCGATCAGGCCGATCGCGAGGCCATCTTCCATGGCGAGGGTGAGGGGAAACGAGAGATCGGTGAGCATGGCTTGGTCAGCCCTCCGAAAAACGCGCGCGGCGAAAACCGCAGGCGGGATGAAACCCCGCGCGGTGCGTTCAGTCGGGGATCGAGTCCATCAAGGATTCGATCTGAGAGCGGACTGTCGGATCAAGTGTGCTGCCGCGTGCGGCCCGGCGCCCCGTGATCGGGAACGCGAATGGCCAGATGAAACCAAGGCGGACCCGCATCGCGAGAATCGCCGGAGACCGATGCAAACTGCAGAAACCAAAGAACCTGCGGCACGTCAGAGCACTCTCGATCTATCCGAACTTGGCGTGAGCCGTCGCTCGGGCGTTTCCTGGCCGCTTCGGGATCGTGGAGCGTCGGACGCTTCGACACGGGCCGGGATCGGACAGGAAACACTAAAAACAGCCGCCCCGATTGCTCGCGCACGCGGGATGGTGGATAAACCCCGGGCGAAGTTGCCCGGGGCTGGTTTGTATTAGAGCAGGGTGTGAGGAATCCGTCAAGCGGCCTGCGCGAACTGGGCCGCTATGGCTGGCTGGCCTTTTTGGAGCCGCAGGACGTATTGGGCGAACAGATCCACGACAAACTTGCGGTGCGAGGGATTGTGGGAGAAGTCAAAGGCCAGTCCGGCATAGAGATTGTGAGCCGAATCGATGTGCGTATGGGCCAGCCGAACGGTGACGCCGATGGGGGCGGCGATGTCCGGACGGAGATCGACCCTCAGCCATATGAAGGGCCGGCTGTCGAGGGCTCGCCCCTCATCCAGGGGGAGCATCAGCCCAAGTCCACCACCGGAGATGTTCAGAAGTTGGGCCTTGAACATCGGTCCGACTTCGGGCAGCAGAATGGAATCTGGTTCCTCGAGTTCGTATTCGGCGATGCTTCCGGAGGTGGCAAGATCGTTCATCTGAGCGCGGTTGGCGGCTTCCGCCGCAACGACCGAAGTTGGATCCATCAGTGGCCAGCACTGAACGGTTGGAAGGCGAAGATCGACCGTGGAGATACGGAAGAAGTCGCGGCGCGTGCAACGCTCCACGTGTACGGGCATCTTGAGAACGAGGAGGCGACCGGCCGACCCGCGGCCCTCGGTATGCCCCATCGTCGTCGTGTGGAACATCCACCGGTTCTGCCCGATCGTCATCGCGGCGACAAGGCGCACGTTGGCCGAGAGCGGAATCGTTGAGCCACAGGCGGATGGGGGCTCAACGACGATGGCATCGTCGCGTAGTTCAACGATCTTGACGCGCCACGCAAGGTCCGCGCCTCGGGAGACGTCCGCGCCCGTGCTTGGGCCGCGATCGACGGTGATCTCGAGTGCGCCGCCGCGCTCGTAGACCTTGCGAAGACAATCACGCCAGTGATCGGTGCGGGAGCGTGAGGCAGGCACGGGTGTATCTCGCGGCTAGAGGAAGGGGCGAAGTTGGGCACGTGGTCGCGCCCGGTCGTGCAGAAGGGATCGACCCCGAAGGTGGGGGGCTTTCGCACCGGGCGTGTGGCTATGCCGCGGACGTGCGGAGTGGACGGGTTGTTCCAAGTTGGGTGGTGGGTGGGGGGCTTATCAGACATTGGGCGGGTCCGATTTGCCCGCACGTTCAGGATCGAGGGCGTTTGAGCGCGGCCTGCAACCGGCGGACGAGATCGTCGGCGGCCGCGTTTTCGGCGGGGGCGATCGTGCGGCCGCTGAAGCGGGCTCTATAGAAAGCGTGCGCGATGGCGAGGAAGGCATCGGCGGCTTCGGGGGAGCGGGCTTGGAGTGTGGTCGCGAAGCTGGCAGGGGGCGTGTGATCGGGTTTGGCGAGCCCGGCCTTTTCCAGGGTCCGCAAGGCCTTGGCGTAGTAGCCGCTCGGACGGAAAGGGGAGAGCCCAAGGGCGGCGCGGGCCCGATTGCGGTCCCGCTGAGCGCCGAAGCCAAACCGCATGCGACGCAGGAAGAGCCAGCATGCGACGAGCGCAATCAGGAGAAGCGGGGAGAGCCGCACCCACGTAGGAATGAGCGAGGGATGGGCGCGAACCGCCTTCACCCATTTGGCGATGCGATCAACAAACGAGGAGATGCGTGCCGCGAGCAGGGAGTTCTCGTTCAAGACGGCTTCCACGGTACGTTTGCGCTGGATGGAGCTGTTATCAAAGCCAATGACGGAGTTGGACCACCCGAACTCAAGGGCCTCGTACCAGGAGCGGATCCGGGCGAGGACACTGCTCTCGGGCCGATGGATGCGCTCGATCTCGCCGGGGGGGGAGGCGTCGAATGTCTCCCAGCGGCCGCGCCCGGTCTCGGGATCGAGCGTGACGAAGACCTCGTCCCAGGCATGGGCGTTGGATTCGCGCACAAGGTATTGACCGGTGAGGGAGTTGAACTCGGTCGCGAGGTAGCCGGTAACGACACGACATGGAATGCCCACGGACTGGCAGAGCGCGGCCATCGCGCTTGCGAAATACTCGCAGTGGCCTTTCTTCCGATCAAAGAGGAAGAACTCGATGGGGTCCACGCCCTCGGCCGGGGCGACCATCTCCAGCGTGTAGAAGTAGTTCGCGCGCAGGTAATCGCGCAGGGTGGTGATCGACTGTCGCGAGGTTCGGGCGGGTGAATTGGCACCGGACCTGGTTTCGACAAGAATGCGAGTAGCCAGATCGTGGATCGGGCCGGACTGGAAGGCGGTTGGCGGTTTGGGCGGACGGCAGAGCTCGTCGGCAGTCGATGATTCGACGGTGTACGAGAACGCGGGGCCGGGCGAGGAGGTGAGACGCATGGCCCCGTCGGTGCGCGATGACGTGACCTGGACCTCGCGATCGGGCGTCATCGAGACTGGACGCCACATGCAGAACATGTTGCCGCTCATGTACTCGGCGCGGAAGGTCACTTTCTGCAGCCGTGAATACGCGGCACGCGCGGAGGGTGAGCCCGATTGAGGGAAGAACTCGGTGCTCCATTCCGGTGTCCAGCGATTCTGGCCGAACACGCGGTCTGAGTTTCGACCCGCATGGCCCGGGCCGGTTCCGGAGTCTTCCCAGACACGCTCGGCGGCGTTGTACTGATCGCGGGACGCGCCGCGAAAGTAGAGGAGTTCGCTCTGGCCGCCGAGGGCCTCGCCGGTGGCGGTGGTGACGCGGATATCCATCACCGGCGTGGGATTCTCAGAGAGAAAGCCGGATTCGCCGAGGCGAACGGACTCTCGGAAGCCGATCTGCGCCTGCTGGGCCATGCCGAAGCGACCAAGGAAGTTGTTGCCGATTCCGCGGGGGACAAAGAGGAATACCGCGGTGGCGATGGCGGCGGCGGCGATCACCGAGGAGAGGCAGACGCCGACAAATGCGCGGCGGGGGTTCCGCCCCGTTGCGAAAGTGGGATCGGCCGAGCGTGCCGCTGGAGAGGGCTTGGAGAGTGAGTGCGCCGGCGCGTTCTCATGGGCGGCGACGGCGAGCATTACCTGACCGGCGCGGAGCTGCCACATCATCGCGCACGCGACGACGAGGGGTACAAAGAACATAAGGACGATGCCGACGATGAACGAGTTGCTCGTGAGCACGGAAGCGATGGCGATGAAGACAGAGAGGGTCACGAGTTGGGCGTCGTCGCGCGGGGCGCGGCGGTCGGCCAGTTTGATCACCATGACGTACACAAGGAACTGTCCGAGCGTGGAAACAAACTCCTCATTGAGGGTGTTTCCCGAGGCACGAACGGCGGCGTTGATAATGGCCGCCAGTACCATGATGTTGATGGCCACGCGGGGGAGGGCAAGCTCGGCGTCGCTTTTCCGAAAACGCGAAAGAATCCAGCTCGCAAGCGTGGCCGAAACGGCGATTAGAGCCAGAAGCGGCTTGTCATCGGCGATCACGAACGCGAGGACACTCAGCGCCAGCGCAATGTGGAGAAGGAAGTTGAAGCGGTTGGCAAGGTTCATGCGGCCCGCGGAACTCCTTCCTCGACGGGGCTCGTCGCGAGCACGACGGGGACAGCCGCCCCCTGGGCGGCGCGAGCGACCAAGGCTGTGATCTGCGAGGATCGTGGGGCAAAGCCCGCCTCGATCGCGCCGGAGTACACAACAACACAGGATGAACCGGCCCCTGTGGCTTGTGGCGGGAAGGCGCAGCGTGCCCCGCGGCCGTCATCCGGGCCGAGATCGAGCAGGCCGAGGTCGGTCATCAACCGCGCGAAGTGGCCGTCGCCGCGGCGGGGATGGACGAGGAGTCGATGCAGCGGCACGGCAAGGGCATACTCCACGCCGCGTGATTCGGCGAGGCGGGCAAGACCCGCGGCTACGCGAATAGCCTGCTCATCGTCCGCATCCGAACCGGGGCGGGTGCGGAGGTGCAGGACGATCCACATGCGGTGGGGGGCGGGTGCGGCGAACTGGCGGACGAGAAGCGAGCCGCGCTTGGCGCTGGCACGCCAAGCGACATCGCGCTGGCTGTCGCCGGACACGTACTCGCGCAGCGCGAAGAACTCTTCGCCGCGCCCGGAGCGCCGGGCGGAGGAGCCGGAGTGGCCTGTGCGTCGACCTCCGCCTCCGAGTTCAAGATCGACGGGCACGGGGAGCGGAGTGATGACGGTGGCCGCGTGGTGCGGAACGCGAATGCTCTTGCGCATGAGGCCGAAGGGGAAGGAAGTGGAGACCACGAAGGCGGTGAACGTGGCCGCGCCGCGATGACGAGCCAGAACCCGGGCCTCAGAATGCACTGTCTCGCCCGCACCGACATGGCCAACGAAGGCGACGGGTGGGAGAAAGATTGAGGGTCGGGGCGGCGCGGCGGACTTTCTGCCGAGAACGCGGGCCAGCAATGAGGGGCGTTTGGGATTTTGGTCGAAGCCCTCCTCGACAATCGTGAGCGCAAAGGCGGGAAAGAGTCGGTTTGTGTTGCGGATGCGGTAGCGGATGCGGACGGTCTCGCCCGCGGAGGCCGAGGAGATCCACTCCCGCTCAACGCGGATGCCCATGAGCATCGTCCCCGAAATGATGCCGGAGACCAGAATGAGCGCCAGCGCGAAGCCGAACGTCCAGTACAAAAGATTGTTCTGGCTGTTGAACGCACCAAGGGCAATCAGCAGCGTGACAAAGACGTAGAGCAACCCCCCTTGCCCGAAGTGGTACCGGCGGCGCGGCCGTGCGTCGCGAGAGGCGGGAGATGGAGTGCGGGGCAAGGCCATGCGCTGCATGACGCTACGCGGGTGGAGGCGGGGGGGATGCCCAGGAACGTGGGAACAAGGGCGGGTTGCCTGTGCCGCGGCTAGGAGTAATCCGGTTCGTTGCCCGGCTTCCACTTGATGTTGCAGCCGATGCTGGGCAACTGCTGGGCGGGGGCGGGCTTGGCGGCGAGCAGAGCGTCGATCGCGGCGCGAAGGTCGGCTCCGGTGACGGGCTCGCCGTTGCGCGGGCGGGAGGAGTCGAACTGGCCACGGTAATAAAGCTTGCCGGGCGCATCAAAGAGGAAGAAATCCGGCGTACACGCGGCCTGAAAGCTCCTGGCAACAGACTGCGTGGTGTCGAAGAGGTAGGGAAACGAATAGCCCGCGCTGAGGGCCTCGGCGGTCATCTTCGCCGGCGCATCGTCGGGGTAGTTCTCGGGATCGTTGGAAGAAATGGCAAGGACCTGAACGCCACGCTTCTGTGCCTCAGCGCCAAACTTGGCAAGCGCAGCGCGCAAATGCACGACAAACGGACAGTGGTTGCAGATGAACATGACCAATATGGGCTTGCCGGCGCGGTAGGTCGTAAGGTTGATCGGCTTACCGGAAACGGTATCGGGCAGCGTGAAGTCCGGGGCGGTCGTGCCGAGAGGGAGCATGGTGGATTGAACAGCGGCCATGGTGTGGCTCCAATGAAAAGGGCGACGACAGGATAGGTCGCCGCCCGAAGGGCATGGCCGCTGGTTGTGCAAGGCGAGCGCCGCGTCACCTCACCGTTGTTCCGTCCATCGGCACGAGCTCGATCCGTTTGACGATGTCCATCAGGGTGAGCTCTTCGAGCTTCTCGAGCGGGACGCGAGCGATGACGACACTCGCTTCGGGGCGGACGGCCTCAATCTTGAGCCCGAGAGCTTTGAGTGCGTCGAGTGTCTTCGTGGAAGTGTCCGCCAGCAGGATGGTCAGCATGATCGAACCGGGTGAGATGATGCCGGATTTGCGGACGATCTGCTCGCTCTGCTCGCGTTTCTCTTCCTTGGTGATCTCCCCTTCAACCTTAACCGCGGCGGCGCGATAGCGCTCCGCAGTCGGGGTTTGGATCATGACATCGGGCGCGAGCTTGCGCAGCAGGGTGGAGGCGCGGCGGCGTTCGAGGAGATCATCCGCCGCCGCCTTGGCCGCCTCGCGAACTGCGGCCAGACGCTGCGAGTCCGGAAGAGTGGAGTTCAGCACGCCGCAAAGACGCTCCGCAGGAGCCGGGGCGGCTTCTTGCGTGACGGCTCCGGCCGTGCCGGATTGCGGAGCGTTGCCTGGTTCGGAGCTCACATTGGAGCAGAGCAGACGCTTCGCTTCGAGAATGCGCCCGGACTCGGCAAGCTGGGCGGCAGCCACGACGAGTAAGTTCTGCTGAACGGGGTCAAGTCGGCGTCCCAGCTCGTTGTCTGCGTAGGAAGCGAGATCGCCGCGGAGGTAGGGCTTGTTCGACGAGTTCTTTGCAGAGGCCATCATCTTCGTGAGGCGATCGGCTGCCGCCGCTCCGTCAGTTGATTTGAGTTTGGATTCTTCGGTGGCCAAGAAGTACGCGTGAAGTGAGTGATCCACATCGCCCATCAAGAGTCGGCCATCGGCCAAGGAGTCGAGGCCGACACTGCCTTGCGGATCGCCGGGAGGGAGCAAGTTCACACCAAACTCAGTGCTGTTTCTGCTCCAGGGGAGTAGCCCGTACCGCGAGCCCGCGCTGAGGTTGTCCCGAGCGAATCCGGTTTGGGAATCTCCGGGTGTGAACGGGGACTGGCCCCCGCCGCTGCGGCCGCCTGCCTGCAGAACGCTGCTGAGATCGATTTGCGGAACTTGGGTGTAGGTTTGGGACTTGGGCAGTTGATCGATCAGGTCGAGAAGGTCGTCGCCAGGAGGGCGAATGCGGCCTGGATGCCGGCTCAGTTTTGACTCGAAGCGGGATGTATCCGCATCCACCTGCAATGGGCGTGTGGCCGCGGGTGTGAGCGGTGCATTGGTAACAGCCGCGGGTCGGGCCTTGGATGCCTCGGCTGGTTTCTGGACCATCGCCGCTGCGCCGGCGGGCATGGGCGCAGGAGGGGTCGCTGCGACAGGTGTTGGGGAGGGGTTGGGAGCGGATTTGCCATCGGAGGTGGCCGTAGAGACGCTCGGGTCGGCTGGAATACGTGCCATGGCAGCGAAGTTGACCACGCCTTCATTTGTTGGCGTGCCACCGGCCGGGCCCGCGCCCCGCACCTGGGGCCGCAACTGCACGGGGGGACTACCACTCGCCAATGCGGCATGGATTTCGGCCATTGCCGCGGCGTTCTTGTCTTCGTCGGCCTTGCGCAGCATGACTTCGTTGCTGGCCACGAGGCGATCGAGCACATCCGTCTTGAGCATCAGTCGATGATCGCGGCGGTCGGAATCGCCTTTGTCCATCTTGCTTTCTCCCGCATCGTCGCTGGGCGGAAGCTCGCCGAAGAAGCCGGACCAGTTGGTCTGATCGGGAAGCTCGATGGGGATGTGGAGCAGCCGCGGCTGGCCATCGAGCGTCACGCGAAGCTTGTCCACCGCGACGAACGAGGTGTACTGCGACATGACGTTGAACGTCTCCCCAAGAGTGATGATCTTGGCTCGAACATCGGGGGCGGGCTGGCCGCGTTGAATCCCGACCAGATCCTGAGCCATGATGGAGTCGATCTTGGCGCGGGCCCAGAGTGTGGGGAGGGAGGAGTTTTCAATTTGCCGGGCGGGGAAGTCAATGGGAATAGTGTTCTCCCAGCGACCCGTTGATGACTGCCCCCTGAAGGTAATAGTGCCCGTACCCGAACCCTGGTAGCGGCCCATGAGTGTGAGCGGGCGATTGTCGTAGAGGTCTTGGATGCTGCCCGGATCGGGGAGCACGTCGAGCGGCTGCACGCCGTTGAAGGTAACGCTGATGTCGGTAAGGATGGGCGTTTTGGTGCGCCGGTTGAACCGCTCCACGGCCTCGGTGGCCTGCTGCTCGGAGGCGGAGTTGGCGTAGATGAACTCCGGCTCGCCGCCGCCGGCGAGGGCCATTTGCTCGATGAGAAAGCGGTTGACACTTGTGCCGATGCCGAAGGGGAAGACGCGGGTCGTGGCGCGGTTGCGTTTGACGGCGTCGATGATGGCCATGTCGTTGCCGACCTCGGCGTCGGTAAGGAACATCACCAAACGCAGTGGCCGCACGCTCGAATCGTGCGACATCTCGGCGGAGGAGACCTGGAAGATGCGCTGGCCGTCGGCGGTGGTCCAGACGCCGCGCATAAGGAGCTTCAGCGTGATGCTGTCGTCGGCGACTGTCTGGTTGGCGCGATTGAGATAGGCCTGGGGGAGCTGGAAGGGAGCGCACAGAATGGAGAGATCATCTCGAATGAAGAGGGTGGCGCGATCGGTGGTGGCGTTTGGTGTGAGCCCTTCGGAGCGGAACTGGCTGTCGTCGGCTTCGACGATGACCTGCCGGCCGTCGGCGGGAAGGTCGGCGAGTTGGGCGGGCGTAAGCGCGGCGGCCGAACCCGTGAGCGGACCCTGGCGCAGCGCGGCTTCGATGGCGGTCATCATCTCTGTTCCGCCGGAGCCATGCCATGTCTCGATGAAGCGCTGGGCCTCGTCGCGGTTGGCGGTGGTGTTCGGGCGGGGGCGGTCCCACATGATTCGTGTGGCGCCGGCAAAGGTGATGATGTTGAAGGTGTCCTGCGGGCGCATCTGGTCGATGGCTCTGCGCATGACTTCCTGGCAGAGCGCGATGGGGCGGCCGTCCATGGAGCCGGACGTATCCACGACGAAGACAAGCTCGCGCGGCACGGCGCGGTTGTCCTTCACCTGCGCGGGCGGATCGAGCTGCACGCAGAAGAAGCTGCCGGTGTCGCCGGTGTGCGTAAACACCCGGCTGGAGATGCTCTCGGCGGTCTGCTTCCACTTGAGTACAAAGTCGCGATTGGGGATCTCTGCGAGATTGGCAAGGGCAATTGAAACACGCCGCGGCTGATTGCGGTCGGTTTTGGTGATGTCCTCGCGCACAATCTTGTGCTGAGCGGAGTCAAGGGAAATGATGCCCGGGCCGCCCGTATCCATCGTGACCGAGATTGAGATGTCGTGTCCGGCGCGCACGTCGGGGCGCGTCGGCATCGGCGTAATGCGGTCGGCGTCGGGGACCTGTGTGGTGGGCTTGGCGAAGCCGTCGCCGGGAGGGGTAGCCGATTGCGGTTCGGGCGGGCAGTAGAACCAGCGGCCGCCGATGGCGCCCCGCCGGTCGGCAAGAATGATCGCGGGCTCGGCGGAACCGTCCGGATAGGCGATCGTGGTTTCGTACCACACGGCGGGAACTGCGGCGGCATCCGCAAAAACCGGGGCCTCGATCGGCGTCGCCGAGGCCAGCATGCGCTGCAGGTCGTCGCTGGAGCGTTCGCCGAGGGCGTTGTCGCGGATAGTCGCGTTCGAGACGATGCCAGGAGCCGCAAGAATCAGGCCGCGGCGGGCGCGGTAGCCGAGGGGGAGAGGTTCGGCACGCTCGCGCCGATACTCCGCGTTTCCGGGAATATATCGCGGGCTCACGACGGTGGGGAACGCGAACGAGAACTCGCCATCGTGCTCGGCGACCATCTCGACGTAGGAGATTTCGATGTCGATGGTCGCGCCGGGCTCGAGGTTGGCGATGGATTGCGTGAAGATGTTCGGGCGTTCCTGCTCGAGAAGCGAAGCGACGCGCCCGCTCTGCTTGGCCTGCTCGTACACGCGCCGGGCCTGCTGGCGCTCCTTGACTTCGCCGACGATGACTCGCTCGCCGATGGTCATCGTCATGCGATCCACGCCGGAACGGTCGCTGAGCGGGAAGGAATAGACGGCCTCGATCTTGTCGGGGTTGGTGTTGTGGTATTGCTGCTTGACGGTGACGCGCGTGAAGCGCCCGCTGATCTCGGCCTTCACGTCGGTGTGACGAAGCGTGCAGGGGCCGAGGGCATTGCCGTTCTGATCGAACGCGTCGAGGCGACCGCCCTCGGGAGCCATGACGATGTTGGTGGATTCCTTGGCCAGCGTCGTGCCGACAAGGCCTCCCTTGCCCGTGAGAATGAAGGGCAGCGCAGCGACGAGCAGAATCGCCGCGGCGGCGAGCGGGGAATACCTGTTCATGATGAATCTCCTGAATCCCCCGACCACGGCCGATGGCCGCTGGGATTCAGAAGTCTCCGGCTTTGGTTCAATACGCCCGAGAACTTCCCCATCGCGGAGACGATCTTCGTGTGAGAGCGCGGCCATGAGTCGATCGCGCCCCTGCGCCGCTTTGTCGGCGTTGGCCGCGTGCCACTGGCGCAACAGCAGATCCAGCTCGTCGTGCGGTGGCAACTGCGGCGGGCCGCCGCCTTCATCGTTCGGGTTGTTCGGTTGTGTGTTCATGGGGCGACAGATCCCAGGATGGAGGCAAGATGATTCCGAGCGCGGCCGAGAAGCTTGTAGAAGCCGCTGCGCGAGATCCCGAGTGCGGACCCGGCCGCGACGACGGGGTCGGGCTCGAGGTAGTACAGGTGAATGGCCAGTCGCTCGTCGTCGGGAAGTTCGTCGAGCGCGATGGAGAGGCGTGAGAGCGCTTCGGCATGTTCCACACCGGCGGGCGTTGGATCGGCGCGACGCGGCGCGATGGAGTGGTTGGTGGAGCTCATGCCGTTCATGACAATGTGCTCCTGGGCCGCGCCGCGTTCATGCTTGCTTCTCCGCGCCGCGGCCCGACGCCGCTCGGCGCAGACATTCCGGGCGATCGCGTAGAGCCAGGGCCGAAGGGAATCGGGCTCGGTCGCTTCATGGAGCAGCCGGTACGCACGGATGAAGGTCTCCTGCAGGGCGTCGTCCGCATCGGCGTCGCTGGGAAGGTGTCGGATGCACAAGGCCCGAACGACCGGGGAATGCCGGTCGTAAATGCGGGCGAACGCCAGATGGGCCGACGGCGCGGCCGCGGAATCGGTCCGTGCCGCAAGAGCGGCCTGGGCGTCGCGGGCGTCGTCGGTCATCATGAGACTCATGGCCGGAGGGGGCTGCTCGTCTCCGGGAGTGGAGGAATAGCGAGCGGGACCGGTGAGAAGGTACCGAGAACCGAGAACGCGGTGCGGGATTTGGGGGAGAATGAGGAAAGGAGCGGGGCGAATACGCCCCGTCTCGCCTTCGGGCACTAACAAAACGCAAAAATAAAATCCCGGGTGTGACCGGTCAGTTCACACCCGGGGGTCGAGGACATGTTCTGCCCTCTCTCGCCTCTCTCTCACTCCAGTTGCTCCCTCGAGCCGTATCTCTCTCTCCATTTCTCTCTCGCGCCTCTCTCTCTCCACCTCGACCCGAGGGTCAGATGGTAAAGGCACTATGGAGGGCTCTAACGGGCAACCAGAAAAGGCATAGCCAATCTACCGGGTCTGGGGAGTCTGTCAAGGGCATTATCCTAATTTCCGGCAAAGTCGTCAAAGTTGGCTTAGGTTGGCCATCGGCACCGTTGGCAGCATGATCGCCGTAATTATCCGACAATTCGGGGACTGAACGGTCGTTATCCGGTCTTTTGATGTCGGTTCCGAGCGTCCTTCAGAGAAAAACACGAACGCGCAAATACTGCCTGAAGCATGCGTTTTGAAATACCCAGTATGGGTGATGAGCTCGTGAATGAGCCAACGAAAAAGCCGCCCGTAGGCGGCTCATCGTAAGTGGGCGCAGCAGGGCTCGAACCTGCGACCTCGGCTATGTGACAGCCGCGCTCTAGCCAACTGAGCTATGCGCCCGGAGGTTGCGGCAAGGGCCGCGAATGCGAGCATAGCCCATGCTGTCTTCCGTGTCACGCTAGCGCGTGCTGGGCGGCTCGGGAGGTGCGGCGGGATCAGGCGTGCTGGAAGCGATCGCCGCGTGCAGCAACTGGGGGAGCTGCGATGTTGAGTACGTGCGGAAGATGGGTCCGGTGCGCACAACAGTCATGTCGTTGCCCGCCGTGCCGATTTCGAGTGTTTCGATCGGGTGATCGGCGATCGAGTTCAGGATAATTGAGCCTGTCTGACGGTACTCAGGGGGCGCTTCGAGAGTGATTGTGGGGCGCGGAAGCGTTGGTGGCGGGCCGTTGGATGCCGCGGCGGACTTGTCAGGGCCCGTCAGCATGAGCAGCAGGGCCTCGACATCTTTCAGGTCTTTTTCCGCGAGGGCGATCTCGCTTTTGTCCGACAAAATCTGCACCCATCTGCCCCCGGAGCGGCGGAAGGACCGCTGGGCGGTAGACGTGGGGAGCGGCGTTTTGAGCGTGATCGCGATCGAGCCAATGTCGGCCGCGGCTTCACGAAGCGGGTGCGGCCAGACGAACGCGGCGGCGTCGGATGAAACGGAGAGAAGGGAATGGGCGTCGAGCAGGACGACGCGGCTGGTGCCAACAGCACCAAAGACGGTGGTGGCCCCGGCGTCGGCCGCGCCCCCGATGGTGAGGGCGAGAATGTCCGTGGAGACCTTGGGATCGGTGGCACCCGGGGCGAGGATGCGTCGGTCAGCTTCAATCGTGAGAGAGCCCGTCGGCTTATCCAGCCCGGTGGCGGTGAGAGCTGGGGGGCCGGCGTCGAGGAAGTCCGAAACGGCGACTCGGGCGACAATGGCAAGCCATCGCTGCACCGCGGAGCTGTCCGCGGGGGCGGCAACGGGCTCGCGAAGCGACCATTTGCCGTCCAGCTTGGCCAGCGCCACGGGCTTGCCCTTTCCCACAACGCGGATGCGCGAGGCGTCCGGGGCGATTCCGCCAAAGGGGAAGGGGTCTCGCCAGGCGCGGGGGCCAGGGGCGGTGAAGACTGCGTGGATTTTGTCTTCGACCAGGGCACGAACAGGTTTGGCCGGCGGGGCGTCGATCTCTGCGAGGCCGGTACCGGCAAGGGTGCGTTCGGCGAGCGAGATTTTGATCGTGCGGTTATTGGTGAGCCCGACTTGGATGATGGTGGGGTGGCCGAGGTCGGATCCGGGGGCGGGAATGGCCGCGGCCTGCATCTCGCCGAGTACACGGAGAAGCGACTGCATGCGGGCGGATTCAAGCGGCCATGGTGCGGGAGTCGGGTCGCCGGGCTTGAGGGGCTCAATGTGCAGTTGCCAGTCGGCGTCGGCACCCAAAATGCCCTTCGCGTTCGGAGCTTTCTCGATGATCTGGTTCGGCTGGCCGGGGGTTGAGATGGAAACTCGCTCCACTTCGCCGGGGGTGATGGTGAGGAGGCGTGTTCCGACGGTCACTGTGCCGGAGGGGGGCTTGGCGGAGCCATCATTGAAGAAGAGGAGAAAGATCACGATGATGCCCAGCACGACCGCGAGCACCAGCCAGATAATCACGGCCTTTGTTGACATGGGCTGAGTGTACGTGGCGAAGGGTGAGACGGGTACGCTTCGACAATGAGTGGACTTGGCGCAACCTGGAACCCCTCGCACAGCGATCGACCGGTGATCGGGATCGCCCCGGATGTGGTTGAGCCGCAATCTGGGAGCGTGCGGGCGATGTGTCCGCTGACATACGCCCGGGCGATCTTCGCTGCTGGCGGGTGGCCGGTGATTCTGCCGCCAATCGTCGAAATGATCCCAGTGCATCTGGAACGGTGCGATGGGTTTGTCGTCATCGGCGGAGACGATCCGCGCACGGAGCCATTCGGCGTGCCAACACACCCGAAGGCCACGCCCGTACACGAGTTGCGACAGGCGTTTGACACCGCGCTGCTGCGGGCGTTGATGGAGCGGCCGGAGACGCCGATGCTCGGGGTGTGCCTGGGAATGCAGATGATGGCTCTCGTGGCAGGAGGGTCGCTGGATCAGCACTTGCCGGAGACGCTCGCAACCGCGGACCAGCACTGGGGGGATGCAAACCATGTGATCAGGCCGGTGCTTCGGACAGGGCCCGTGGGCGAGATGTTCGGGCAGGACGGTGGGGGGCTTGGAGGCGTGACGAGCCATCATCGCCAGGCGGTGAAGGATTCGGGATCGCTGCGAGTGGCGGCCATCAGCGAGGATGGGGTGATCGAGGCGATCGAACGGTCGGATGCACCGTTCTTTGTGGGGGTGCAGTGGCATCCGGAGCGGACGGCGGAGCGGGCGCTTGGGGTCGGAGTATTTGAAAGGTTGGTGCGGGAGGCGCGGACAAATCGCCGGTAGCCGGCTGCTCACGCTGCGGCGCTCTCATGACGTAAACTCGGGGCATGGGTTCAACGACGCATGTGAAATCGTCTCGTCCGCCGGTCCGTGCGCCGCGAGGCGCGGCCGCGCTGCAACTGACCTGCTCCACGTGGCAGGCCGAAGCCGCGATGCGGATGCTGATGAACAACCTTGATCCGGAAGTCGCGGAGCGGCCGGAGGATCTGATCGTTTACGGTGGTCGCGGGCAGGCGGCACGGTCGTGGGAGGCGTTCGACGCGATTGTTGCAACGCTCAAGCGTTTGCAGCCGGATGAGACGCTTCTGGTGCAGAGCGGCAAGCCGGTAGGCGTGGTGCGGACGACAGCGGATTCGCCGCGAGTGCTGATTGCCAACTCAAACCTCGTGCCGCATTGGGCAACGCAGAAGCACTTTGATGAACTGGCCGCGAAGGGCCTCATCATGTACGGGCAGATGACAGCGGGAAGTTGGATCTACATCGGGACGCAGGGAATTTTGCAAGGGACGTACGAGACTTTTGCGGAATGCGGTCGGATGCACTTCGCGAAGAATGGGGGACCGAGTGGGACGCTCGAAGGGACGCTCAGCGTCACCGGCGGGTGTGGGGGCATGGGCGGGGCGCAGCCGCTCGCGGTGACGCTCGCGGGCGGGTCGTGTTTGATTGCGGACACGGATCTGACGCGGCTGGAGCGGCGGGCCCACGACCGGTATCTCGATGAGATCGAGAGTGGCGGGATTGACGCGGCGATTGATCGGTCGGTGAAATACGCGAAGGAAGGCCGCGCCATTTCCGTTGGCGTCCATGCGAACATTATCGACCTGCTCGAGCGGATGATCGCCCGGAACGTCACGCCGGAGGTGCTCACGGATCAGACCTCCGCGCACGATCCGCTCAACGGCTATGTCCCGCCGGAGTACACGCACGAGCAGGCGGAGACGGCCCGCCACGCTGATCCGGCCGCGTATGTGAAGAAGTCCATGGCCGCCATGGAACGGCACGTTCGATCAATGGTCGAACTGCAGAAACGCGGCAGCATCACGTTTGATTACGGCAACAATCTGCGCCAGCGGGCGCTGGAGAACAGTGGAGGGACCTTCAAGGAGGCGTTCAGCTTCCCCGGCTTTGTTCCCGCCTTCATTCGCCCGCAGTTCTGCCTCGGCCGCGGCCCGTTTCGCTGGGTTGCGCTGTCCGGCGACCCGCGCGATATTTACGTAACCGACCATGAGATGCTCAAACTCTTTCCGCGCAGCGAATCCGAATACTCCTCGCGGATGCACGACTGGATCCTCGGTTGTCACGCCAATCCGAAGGCATTGCTTGCGGGAGATTACGACAAGTGCTCTCCCCGCTTCGGTTTCCAGGGGCTCCCGGCCCGCATCTGCTGGCTGGGCCTCGGCCAGCGGGACAAAGCAGGGCTGATGTTCAACGAGTTGGTACGAACCGGCAAGGTGAAGGCCCCGATCGTGATCGGCCGCGACCACCTCGACTGCGGATCGGTCGCCTCACCCAATCGCGAGACCGAAGCGATGAAGGACGGCTCGGATGCAATCAGCGACTGGGCGCTGCTTAATTTCGCCGTGAATATTGCGGGGGGGGCAAGCTGGGTGAGTTTCCATCACGGTGGGGGCGTAGGGATCGGGTACAGCCAGCATGCGGGGCAGGTGATCGTGGCGGATGGAACGCCTGCCGCGGCCGAGCGGCTCAGGCGCGTGCTGACGAACGATCCGATGATGGGCGTCTTCCGGCATGCGGATGCGGGGTATGAGGATGCGCAGATGTGTGCGGATCGGTTGGGAGTGGATGTGCCGATGAGGAACTGGTAGGCCGGCGAGAACGGATCAGATCGAATGAGGCGGATCGCGGTAGCCATCTTGGCGCTGGCGGGTGTGCTTGTGGCAGTGGCGGCGCTCTTGTTTGTATGGGTTGTGCTGGGGACGTCACGAGCGGAACGGGACATGTCCGCGACGGAGGCATGGGCAGCGAAAGTGGAGCCGGAACTGGCAAGAGTCGAGGGCGTCGGGTATATCACGATTCGCTTGCCGAAAAGGTATTACGGGTTCAAACCGCCGAGCTGGTTTGTGTTGGTGAACGGCGTGGTGCTGGACGCGGCTGCGGAGAAACGCGTGCACGACGCCTTCAACGCGGCGGGGCCGCCCGACGCGAGCCGCGTGCGGTGGTGGGTTGCGGACTGCGGCGGGGATCGGGAGTGCATCGCACGAGCGCTGGCGGAGGCAGAGAAGGATGCGGGGCGTTAGAGCACGGTCGCCGCGGCGACGGTGATGGGGCTGCCCTCGGCGAGCATGACCGAGAAAGGCTGAACCCCCTGCATCGCGTCCCACGTCGGACCGTAGAGCCGTGCCCAGTCCACATCGACGCGAACCTGGGCCGCGTCGTAGACACGCCATTCCGGGTGGCGGACCTCGTAGCACAGCGTTCGGCCGTCGCGTCGTCGGCCAAAGCCCCAGATTTGCTCTTTGAGCAGGTTGGCAATACTGCCTGGCGCAGGGACGGTGAGGCGATTCGATGCGGTGGCCTCCAGCGTGTAGTCCGAGTGACCGACGCGAATGGTGTAACGCGAGGTTGCCTTGCCCCCTGCGATTTGTGTGGCGTGCTGGAAGGATGCGACGGAATAGGGCTCGTTGTAGATCGAACGGGCCATCTGCGCGATGAGGCGGCTTTGGACGAACTCGCGGATGAAGACCACCCCCCGCCGCGGCGTTCGTTCTTGCGTCTTCACGTAGAAGCGAAGGTTCCACTCGGGGAAGTTTACGAAGCCCGGCCAAGGCACACCGAAGACGCGGGTGTTGCGGAACTCGAAGGCGACAAGGGAGACGGTGGGTGCTCCATCGATGAGTTCGGGCTCGAGGCCATGGGGAAGATGTGGGGCGAGCAACGCTGGCGGCACGTGATAGGAGACGATGATCAGGTTGCGCCATTCGGCGGTGAGGAAGATGCGGGGCATGGACGGAGCATACCGCCACCGCCCACTGCCCACTGCCCACTGCCCACTGCCCACTGCCCAACTACCCTCCCCCGTGATTCCCCACGTCGCACCCCCAGTCTGGCCCGCACCGATCCGTCAAGGCCGGTTCGCCGCAACGATTCTGCACAACTCGCCTGAGTTGATGGAAGATGCTGCGGCCCAGCAGCAGTTGCAGAAGTGCCGCGTGGCGATGCTGGGGATTCCCGATGACACGGGAGTGGAACTTAACCATGGGCGCGTTGGGGCCCGCGGAGGCCCTGCGGCGTTCCGCACGGCTCTTGCGAAGTACGGTGTGGCCAGCCCCGCCGATGAGCGCGACGATGCCCCGGCCTACCCCCGAGTTTTCGACGCGGGCGACATAGTGATCGGAAAAGACATCCACGAGACGCACGACCGGATCACCGAGGCCACGCTGGCGATTCTCGAGATGGGGCTGTACCCGATCGCGATCGGTGGCGGGCACGATTGCACATTTGCGTTTGTGCGCGGCGTGGCCCGCGCGTTCGGGCCACTGGACGGAATGTACATCGATGCGCACTTGGATGTGCGCCCAGAAGTGGGGAGCGGAATGCCGTTCCGCGCGCTGCTTGAAGGTGGGTTCGCCAAGGCCCTTTTCTGCCTCGGCCTGAACCCTGCCGCGAACACGCGTGAGCACGCGGAGTACTTTAAGTCGAAGGGCGGGCGGATTGTTCCGGCGCAAACCTTCGGCCTCGCGTCCGGCGTGGCGTGGTTCAATGAGATGACGATCGGCGCCAGGGCAATAAAGCGTGCATTTCTCTCGCTGGATTTGGATTCTTTGGACAGTTCGGCAGCTCCAGGCGTGAGCGCGCCGAATCCGTGCGGCTTGCTGCCGCGCGAGGTCGAGCGACTCTTGCGATTCGCCGGACGCACGCCCGCCATTCATTGCTTCGACATCATGGAACTCAATCCCGCGTTTGACGCGGACGGACGCACGGCGCGGCTGGCGGCCCACATGTTCCTGACGTTCCTGCGGGGATTCGCGGAGCGTGGTCAGACCGGGAATGTCGATGGCGAGGATCGCGAATGAGCGGGATTCACATTCGCCATGCGCGCGTGCTGACAATGCTGGCTCCCGGGGAGTACACATCGCCGGCGGGCGGGCGGAGGGGACGCGAACTCGGCACACTTGGCGTGATTTCCCAGGGGGACGTGTTGATCGAAGGAGACCGGATCACTTCGGTCTCGCCGTCCGGTGCCGCTGTGGCGGCAACTCAGGAGATTGATGCGGCGGGACGGGTGCTGATGCCCGGATTTGTGGACTGTCACACGCACGCGTGTTGGACGGGCAATCGAATCGATGAATGGGAGAAAAAACTTGCGGGTGCGACGTACCTCGACATTCTGAATGCGGGTGGCGGGATCATGTCCACGGTTCGGGCCGTGCGGAATGCGACGCAGGCCGAGCTGGCCGCGGAACTGCGGGTTCGATTGGATCGCATGCTCCGGCTCGGTTCGACGACGATCGAGGTGAAGTCCGGCTATGGGCTCACAGCGAAGTATGAGCTCAGGATGCTGCAAGCCATTCGGGCGGCGGGGAGCGGGTTTGAAGGTACGGTGATTCGGACCGCGCTGCTCGGACACGCGATCGATCCGGACGCAGCGTCTGCGGAAGAGTTTTTCAAGGTATTGATGGAGGAGATCTGGCTGGGGCTGAGTACAGACCACCGTGGAGTTGCCATCGACGCTTTCTGCGAGAAGGGGGCGCTCTCAGTGGAGCAATGCTCCAAGTTGTTCGGCGGCCTAGTGCGATCAAATCATGACATCCGAGTCCACGCGGATCAGTTCACGAGCATGGGGATGATTTCCGCGGCTGTCGGCATGGGAGCTCGCTCGGTGGATCATCTTGAAGCGACTGTGCCGGAGGATTTGGCGCGGTTGGCAGCTTCCGACACGTTTGGCGTGATGCTTCCGGTATGCGGATTCCATTTGGATGGGCGGTACGCCAATGGGCGTGGGTTTCTGGATGCGGGCGGCAAACTCGCAGTTGCAACGAACTTCAATCCGGGGTCGGCGCCGTCGCCGTCGATGCCATTTGCGATTGCGCTGGCCGTGCGGCATCTGCGGCTCACGCCCGCGGAGGCGATCGGCGCGGCGACCGTGAATCCGGCGGTGCTGCTGAACCTTTCAGATCGTGGATACATCGCGCCGGGCGCGCGGGCCGACTTGCTGCTGCTGAGGCACACAGATGAACGGGCTTTGGCGTACGAGGTCGGCGACAATCCGGTTGACAAGGTGATTGCCGGCGGTGAGATTGTGGTCTGACGCGAGCCTTCGCTTTTAGGCCTTGTCTTCGTCTTGATCCGCCCCCTGCGGATCGCCCATCTGCGCCAGTTGCACCAGCCCCGGGCTGTTCACCGAGCCGCAGTTGGGGCAGATGACGCCCGCGCCGCCGACGGGCTGGCCGGTGAGGTCGTGGCCGCAGTCGAGGCAGGTGGGCTTGAGCAGCCGGGTGGTGAGTTTGCCGACGCTGACGCACGCGGCGCACACCGCAACGCCCACGGCGGGCCACGCGGGGACGCCCGCGAGAACAACCGTGGCGATCGTCGCCAGCACAATCGCCACAAGCCACGCCAGTGCGCGGTACTTGATGCGGCGGATCCATGCCCGCGGGGCGACTGGTTCGCTCTGCTTGGCTGGGCCTCGGGACTTGTTTCGCTTGCGTCGGGACATGGTGATCTGGAATGGTATTCGGAAGCGGGGGTGTGTGGTTGCTCAATAACTGCGGGGCTCGATCAGATTGAAAACCCGCCGCGGTGCGTTGGGGTGCTCAAAGGCGTTAGCCCACTTCTCGATACGCATCGATGACATCTCGGACATGGCGCGGGTTCGGAATGTCGTTCATCACAATCTCCACGCCCGACTCCCCCGCGTTGGAGACGCCGATCGAGCCGACCCCGAGCATCCGCTGGGGGAAACTCTGGGTCACCTGGATGTCCTGCACTTTGTCGTGCAGTATTTCCTTGGTGGCGCGACTCCACCAGCCACGGCGTTCGGTGGTGCGCTTGGTGGTGATGATCAGTGCGGTACCCCGGGCATGCAACGCGAGCCAGCCCCACCAGAGGCCGCCGACGGCTGCCGCGACAAGCCCGGCTGGAGCAAGCCAGGGCTGGACGATCATCAGCGAGAAGGCCGCGGCAGTAAGGCCGCCCACGATCAGGATGCCCATCGCAAGCCCGTGGAGCGGCTTGGCACGGAAGACGACCGGGTGAACGGTCAGGACGTGGGCTTCGGGGCCGGAGTCTGGCGGAAGGCCCATGGCCGCGGCCCGGTCTTCCTCATCGCCCGCGCGGCCGACATCGATCACGCCGCCTGCCGGCCGCGCAACGGGAACCCCGTCGGCGCGAACGGCATGGGCGGGAACATCGGTGATCTGGCCGCAATGGGGGCAGGCCGCCCGGCTGCCCGCGAGATCGTCGTCGACCTCCAAGGGGCGTTTGCAGTGGGGGCAGCGGTACACGATCATGGGGGATGCTATCGGCCGGGGGTGCCGGGGTTGGCCATGTTCAGGGTTTGCATCGCTTCTGAACCTACCCTTCACGATGCGCATTGTTCTGGTCAACTGGGCTCGAATCTGGGATGGGGCCTCTTTCGGCGGAGGCGTCAATCAGTATTGCCAGGCGTTGGCGATCGAGCTGGTGCGAAGAGGGCACGAGGTGGTCTCGCTGTTTGGGGGCACATCGTTCGTTCCCAACCCCCCGGGGTGCGTGATCCGGCGGCACGACGACTGGCTTGGGGTGAAAGTCTTCGAAGTCGTGAACTCACCGGTGATGGCCCCGAGCATCGTGCAGTTTGAGGACCCCATGGGGGAGGTGAGCGCGCCGGAGCTCGAGGAGCAGCTCGCGAAGCTCTTCAAAGAACTGCAGCCGGATGCGATCCATTGGAACAACATCGAGGGGTTTTCGGTGGGGTGCATCGCCGCGGCGCGGAAGGTCTGCAAGGCCAAGCACATCTTCTCGCTGCACAACTACCACACGATCTGCCCGCAGGTGTATCTGATGCAGGGGCATCGCAAGACGTGCTACGACTTCGACAACGGGCACAACTGCGCTACCTGCATCGAGTTCAAGCCGCGGGCCGAGGAACGCGACCGGCACATGCACAACTACATGGCCTCGCAGGGCGCGGACCCGAAAAAAGTGGAGGAGGCGCGGCACGCGTGGCTCGGGGCGGTGGGAACGATCAAGCGGGCGCTGTGGGGAGGATTCCTGGAAGTGCGTCGGGCCAAGCAGGCGATGCATGGAGTGATAGAAGCTCCTGGGAAGCCGGTGCCACTGGACGCCGGCGGAATCGGCGTGCCGATTACGCAGGCCTGTCCGCCCGCAGGCGGGGACAGCGGAGACAAGCGCGGCAAGACGCCGCACCTTCTGGCCGAACTGAATCCTTGGCGGCCGCCGCCCGCCGATTCCCCTGAACTTCAGCCCCTGAACAACGACGTCCTGCCCGAGCCCCGGAGCAGCAAACCCATCAATGATTACGGCCGTCGCCGCGCTGCGATGGTGGAGATGCTTTCGTCCTGCGATTCGGTTCTGGCGGTGAGCGACTTCGTGCGCCGCAAGTTCATCGCGATGGGCGTTCGCCCCGATCGCATCCACACGATGCCGATCGGTTCACGGATCAACCGCGTGGTGAAGCTCAAGCCGGACCTCACGTTCGCTCCGCCCGAGTTCGAACCGCCGTCCACGCCCTGGAACAAGCAGCGTCCCCTGCGCGTGCACTTCATGGGGTACAACAACTACTACAAGGGCCTGCAAGTTGTCGCCGAGGCGCTGGAGATGATGGCGCCTGAGCATCTCCGCCAGATCGATCTCTCCATCTTCGCGCTCGACGGGCATCGCATCGAGTGGATGTTCCGGCGCCTGGAGCCGCGGCTGGCAAAGCTCACCTTCAAGGGAGAGTACAACTACCACGACATCCCGTGGATGCTCGGCGGCAAGGACTTTACCCTCGTGCCGAGCGTTTGGTGGGATAACGCGCCACAGACGGTCTTCGAGTCCATGGCTTGTGGCGTGCCCGTTCTTGGCGCGGATATCGGAGGTATTCCGGACTTTGTCAAGGATGGCTACAACGGCCTGCTCTTCACGGCCAACTCTCGCTCATCGCTGAAGCAGGCGTTGATTCGTGCCATCGAGAACCCGCATATGGCGTGGGGCCTCCGGGCCAACGTACGCCCCCCGCGGCCGATCGAAGAACACGTCATTGACATGGAACGGGTCTTCTCCGGGGAGCCGCCCCCCCTGTATACGCCGCCCGCCGAACGTGTTCAGGTGCGGGTTGGCGGCGAAGTGCTCGCCGGCGGGAAGGGCGCGGCCTCGCTGCGCTGACACGCCCCGAACACCCGCCCTCCCTCCTACACTCCCCGCCCGTCCGAGTTTGCCCGCCCCATAAGGCCCCCGACGCGTGCCCACTATTACCAACCCGTCATTCCGCCCAGTTGAAGTGGCCGCCGCGCCCCTGCAGGGGAGCGAGCAGTTTTCCGACGCCGGTCCGCCGGTGGCGACGTCGCGGGTGTGCGCCGTCATCGTGACGTGGAATCGCAAGGGCTACGTGACGAGCGTGCTGCAAGCACTCGCCAAGCAAACATTTCCTCGCATCCTGCTGGATGTCGTCGTGGTGGACAATTCCGGCACGGATGGCACGCTGGATCATCTCTGCTCGTCGTTCAACCCCGAGCGGGTGGTGGACAACGACACCGAGCGGGCCCACGAGCCAAAGTTTGAAGCGCCGCGTGTGCGTGACTGGGAACCGGCGGGCAAGCCGGGCGCACCGAACACTCTCGGGCTCTCCTCACTCTCGATCGTCCGCAACCGCGCCAACATGGGCGGATGCGGCGGGTTCAACACGGGCTTCGCGTTCGTGGAGCATTGGTTCTGCAAACAGAACCTTCCCGGCCCCGACTTTGTCTGGCTGGTGGACGACGACGTTGATCTCCCGCCCGACGCGCTGGCGAACCTCGTGCGCGTCATGGAATCAGACGCGAAGATCGGGCTCGTTGGCTCGCGGACGTGCGATATCAGCGAGCGATCCCGCACGATCGAGACGACCATCTACTTCAACGCCGACACCGGCACGATGCAGGACGATGCACCCCTAGGCCATTCCCGCCACGAGCCGCACAAACGCTGGATCCAGCGGGTCGGCGGGCCACGCGGCCAGGGAGGCGCCGAGGGGTACAGCGGGACGATGGATGTTGATGTGGTCTCCGCCTGCTCGATGTTGGCTCGATGGAAAGCCGTCGTGGGCACGCTGGCGAGCGAGGGGCAGGCGAAGGTTCCCGGCGTCGGCTTCTGGGATCATCGGTATTTTATCTACTGCGATGATGCCGACTGGTGCCTGCGCTTCGCCAAGCGCGGCTGGCGCGTGGTGCTGAATCTCGATGCCGTGGTCTTCCACACGCCTTGGAACCTCAAACTCACGCCGGCGAGAATCTATTACGCCAATCGCAACCGTCTGTGGATGATCCAGAAGACTTTGCCCACAGAGCGATTGCGCCCCGTCACCGAGCACGTGATGCGGACATTCCTCTTTGATTCCATGCACGCCGCGGTCCATCGGAGACAGTTCCACGCACGCATCATTCTGCAAACCGGTCTCGATGCGGCCAACAACGTCGGCGGAAAAACCGGCTCCGACGGGCCTCCCGGGATGCCGACGGTCGAGGCGTTGGCCAAGGCGGGCGTGCTGCCGGGAGGTGGGCGCGTCGCCGTGCTCTGTAATTCGGCGGGCGCGCTGCGGCATTTCGCCGACTTGCGACGAATCGTCTCGTCGCATGTTCGAGCGACGCCGGGCGCTATCGAGCCGACATGGATTCCGATCGTTCGGAATGATGTTCCCGATGCTCCGGCCGGCGCGATGCTCTACGGTTCGCACCGCGGCTCGCGATTGAAGAAGCAGTGGCACACGCTGCTGAAGCGTCCTTGCGCGGTCGTTGTCTTTGATCAGGTGAACGACTTCCCTGTCCTGCTGTGTGCGCCTTGGACGATCCACATCGACTCAAAGAAGATCGAGAACGCCCAGATTGAGCGCGACGGATGGCTGCGTCGACTGGGATTCATGTGGCAATGGCTCCGGGCCCGGCCGCGGCTGCTACGCCACGCGCAAACCGTTACGCCCTTTGCCAGCGAGACTCGCTACGGATGACCGCCGCAGATTCCAAACCCGGCTCGCCCTTTTTGAACGGCACGCACGCGCCGAAGACCGCCGCCGCCGTGCCCGCGCCGCCGCCCGCGTGGCCGCGTACGGATCGCCCGCTCACCATCGCGCTGCTCGGCTGGGCACGTCTTTCCAGCCAGGGACGCGAGGGAAGCGGGTACAACCTCAGCAAAAGCGAACTCGCCCGCGGTCTGATTCTCTCCGGGCACGCTGTGAAATACCTTGCCGCGGGAATGACCAACCGGCTTGGCTTCCTCTCCGCCGGGCCCCCGTACATCGAGAAGCGCGAGGAGTGGGGGGGCATCGAGTGCTTCGAGCTGCGGAACAGCCCGAACGTGGCGCCCGCGGCCTTCAACTTCAACAACACGGCCACGGAACTGGTTGAGCCAATATCCACCGGGCTTGTGCTCGGGTGGCTCAGGGCCGTCGGCGCGCAGGTCGTGCACATCCATTCGCAAGAGGGGTTCGCACTCGATCTGATTCCAACGATCGAGGCCGCGGGTATTCCTGTGGTCGTCACGCCGCACAACTATTGGTTTCTCTGCCCGCAGGTGGACCTGTTGGAACGGGAGCACGCCGTCTGCCTGGACTACGACGGCGGAAAGAAGTGCGTCGGGTGCCTCCCCGGGAAAGATGTCGCCAAGCTCCGCAACACCCGCGCCTGGGGACAGACACTCGAGCATGTCGTCGGCCTCTATCCCGCGGATGTGGTTCGCAAGGCGGCGTACGGCGTCAAACCGCTGCTGCGCCGGCTGAAGCACGGGCATTTCTCCGTGCGCCACGTTGATCCGCCGTTGAATCCTGGGCGGCTGGGTGACCCTGAGGTGGCGCTCGGCTTCGACGGCGTGCGGCGGGAAATCGCACGCGGCACGACGATCGATCACCATCTGCCGATGGGCAAGGACGATCGCCCCATCGACTACGCTCGTTCTGAGTGGGACACCAATGAGCAAGTGATTGCCGGTTCCGATAAGGCGAGAGTCTCGCTGAACATCTACGGACAGCGTCGCCACGCGGGCGTCGCCGCGCTTGCCGCGGCCTCTCTCGTCACCCCTCCAAGCGATTACCTGCGCAAAGTACATGTCGCGATGGGCGTGCCCGAAGCGAAGACACGGTGGGTGCGGCTGGGCCAGCCACACTTCGATCAGATCAATCGACGGGCCCGCCGATCGCCGTACTACGACGTGCGGCCGTGGGATCCGGCGCGTGCGGATCGCCCATTGCGATTCGGCTTCTTTGGAACTACGCGCCCGAACAAAGGTCTGGAAGTGCTCGCACGCGCCATCCCGCTGTTGGATCAAACCGTGCGAGAGCGATGCCAGTTCATCATCCGCGCCCAGGGCTACGAGTTCGGCTTCCGCAAGCGACTCGCGAAGTTCCCGGAAGTCAGCGTCTGGTGCGGCTACGACCTGTACCAGTTGATCTCGGCCGCAGGAGAGTACGACGTCGGCATTCTCAGCCATATCTGGCTGGAAAACTCGCCGCTGGTATTGCTGGAAAACTTCCATGCCGGGAAGATGGTGCTCTGCTCGCGACTGGGCGGGCCCGTGGATTGGATACGCGAGCCGAGCTCGCATCCGGCGGACTACAACGGCCTCTTTTTCGCCGGCGGTGCGGAAGATCAGTTGGCCGCGTGCATCACGCGACTGGTCAAGGGCGAGGTTGCCATCCCGTCGCCGCGCGAGATCCACGAGCGAACCACACTTCGCTCGTATCCCGGGCACGTCGGTGAGCTGGAGGGAATCTACCACGAGGTGATCGCCTCGAAGCGCGGCGGAAGAGTGCAAGTACGAGTGGGGCTCGCCGAGCGCGTGGTGGGGTGATTAACGTCGGGGATCAGCGAGCATTCAAGCCAATCTCGCGAAGTCTTTTACGCTGCCCCGTCGTTGTTCAAGGGTTCATTCGGGGAAGCAGGAGACTGGATCTACGGCCTCTTCGCCGAGAGTCGTGGACTGCGCGGTCCAGTTGATTTCATCGGCGCGAGCGTACAACCGATCGATCAGCTTCCCCGGCAACTCATGCTCCAGAACGAAAGTCCGCTGCGCAGAGTTCAACCGGGCGATCACCAGCCGCGAGCCCATCGACAGCACACTTCCGTTCCACGCAGCGATTTCAACGGACATGCCTCCGGGATGTGATCCTTCGGCCAAGCGATATCGAACGGCGAGCCCCCTCTGACGGTCGGATGGTTCGGCGATCCAGACCGTCAACTCATCCCCGATCGTCGGAACTCGAACGGCCCTCGGGAAACGACGGTAGAAACCCATTGCCGGGATTGTGCGGGCAAGAAGGGGTTGGATCGAGAATGCCATCAGCAAAGCACACGCGGCCACTCCCAGAATCCTCCATCGACGGGCAAGAGAGGCGACGGACATCACAAAGGTGTGAAGTCGGTACCGGCTTGCCGCGGCCTCGCGCCCGCACTCGGGACATCGCGTGATCGCCGCGGATCCCCGCGTATATCCGCACCATGCGCAGTCGTCCGGACCCTGCTCGATCAATCGCACGATGAGCAAACGGCACAGCACTCGCAGGACGATCGCCGCGAGGAGCGCCACTGCGACAAGCAGTCCAACCCTCTGGAAGAACTCCAACATGTGCCATGCCGACGTGTCCGCGCCGCCATCCGGCAGGGCGAGCACTCCTTTAGCCCCAGAGAAGAACGAGAAGGCGGCCGCATACCAGCCCGCAAATGCCAGGATCGGGCTCCAGCGTTGTGTCACGCGAACAAGCAGCAAAAGTGGTATGACCAACAACCCCGCCATCACAGCGTTGATAACTTCCACAGCGATCATCGACCGGTCACTCAGCGTGGCCGCCTGCATCATGAGAAAATCTGCAAGCCATGGCAGGGTCGTGGCTAAGAACGTGCCCACGGCAAAGCCCAATCCCCCATAACGCACCCACGCCCCCTTCCCCAACGGTGGCACCACTCGTTCGCGTGCGAACCCCATCGCGGCCCCCTACTTGCGGACGATCGTCGCCTCGATCAGCCCGTGCGGCTCATCCGTCGGCACGAAGATCTCGTTCAAGTTCTTCATTCCGAACGGCTTGAGATTCACCAGCAGGCAGTGTTTGTTGGGCATGGAAAGTCTGATCTGGCGGATTGAACCGCACTCACGGAGCGCGGCCCGGCCCATCGCGTACAGGGTGTGCTGCACGGACTTGCTCTTGTGGTGCGCGAACGTGTCAATGAGCGCACTGCGAATCGCTGCGCGGCACGCGCCAAAGTCCGCGGGAACATCGCCGAACCACCACCGCGCCGAAACGCTCGTGCAGAAGACCCGTTCGTCGGTCTCCGGGAGCGTCGTGAACCGTGTCTTGGGATATCCGGCGAACGCCGAGTCGGTCGTCTTCATGAGGACGAGCCCGGTGAGCCCGCCGCGGACAAACTCATATCCCATCCGCGGATGCACCACTACAGAGCAGGTCTGACGTTCCTCCGAGCCCTTGACAAAGCAGTGCGGATGCTCTCCGGCACGCGACCGTACACGCTTCCAGGGCACTTGCGCGATGTGAATGCGAATCATGTCTGACGGGGGATGCTCAATGCGGAAGTGTTCCGCCAAATCACGGGCAAACTCTTCGATTGTGTCGATCGCGTGGTCTTTGCCAAGGGCGTACACGGTATTTTTCATCGTGTCAGTCGGCAGGCAGTTCGTGTTGTCGCCCCGCGTATGGATTGCATCGAAATCTCCCTGCAACGCAATCGCGACATCCAGTTCCCGCACCATGTGCACTCGTCCTTTGCGAGACACTTTCAGCATGCGAACCCGGGACTTGCCATAGCTGTTCTCGCCGAGTCGGGCCCCCGCGGCAGTATCTTTCGCGCCCAGCTTGCCAGAGCCCAAGCCGCTGCCGACCGGGCCACCGGTCGCGGCGACTGCTTTCACCTTCGTCTTGCTCGCTTTTCTCTTCATGTTTCACGTCCCCCGATACGTCGTATAGCCAAACGGGCTGACCAGCAGGGGGACGTGGTAGTGGCGTTTCACATCCACCACAGTGAACGCTACCTCTACGCGCGGGTGGAAGCACTCCATCTTCGCGTGTTTCCAGTACGCACCGGTCTCGAAGCGCAGCCGATACGCGCCCGGGGCTAGCTTTGTGCCGGGCGTCAGGAGTTCCTTTACCCTTCCATCATCGTCGGTCTTGGTGTTCGTCACCACGCGCCAGCGGTTGGCCGTGGCTTCGTGCTCCAGAATGATCGGCACTCCCGCGGCGGGAATGCCGCGGGAAACGTCCAGAACATGGGTGCTGATTCCGCTCATGTGCTTAGCCACCTCAGTACGCGCAGGGATGTGATCTGGGCCTGCTCGCCCAGAGCGTTGGCGAGTTCGATCGCCGGGTCATTGTTCAATCGGATGCGAAGTTGATCGAGCATTGACGGCGCGTGCTTCCCCGTGGCGCAGATCAGGAAGACATGCCCGAATCGCCGTTCGTACTCCGCATTGCCGATCTCAAACGCGCGGCGTTGCTCCTCCGTCGCGCCCGCCATTCCGGATTGTTCGTTGCCCGCCTGCTCCGCCATCGCCGCGAATCGCGCCTGATGCAGGTCCCGTTCCCCAATGCGAGGGTGCTTCGCGAACGCCGCCAGCAACTCCTCGCGCGAGAGCGCCTCCCACGCGCGCTGCTGCGACTGCTCCAAGGAAGCGATGGTGTCGAACGGCCGCAACTCCGCGACCCGTTCCGCCCACGGGCGCGACCCGCCGAGGGATTCCAGAATGTCGACCGCGTCGCCCCGCGGCATCGTGTTCAGACGCATCACACCCGGGCCGAACGTGTCCCACATGGTTGGCGAGTGCTTCATGCCACCGGCCTCCCCATCACGCGCAGCCGGCTCACGCCGCCATCCGGGTAGATGCTCAACCGTACATGCGTGCAAGGGCGAGCCGCCGCGGCCTTCTCCAACGCGGCCTTGAACACATGGCGCGTGCCGGCCTTCAACTTCGTCCGTCCAAGCACCCAGCTCCACGCCACAGCCATCGGATCGAAGATGTCGCCTGCGCAGGATGATCCTGCATCACAGATCTCGATCGCGCACGACTCCGGAAAGTTGCCCTTGAAGTGGTTCGTGTCCACCTCGATGGAGCCGATCACCCCGCGATGTCCGAGCTTCACGATCGCCCAATCGAACTCCGCGGGGCGTCCCTCGTTCCACGTCAAGCCGCGCTTTCGCCGTGTTTCCCACCCGTCGCCCATGTTCTTCGCGCGCCCCGGCATGATCATGTTGTGGCGCGAACCAAAGTGCATGTTGTTGGCGTCGATCACAAGCCCGCCATTCTCCGCTGCGGCAAGATCGACAGGCGTCTTCCTCTTCGCCAGCAAGCCCCAATCCGCCATCACCTCACCATGCACTCGCAGCCGAGCCACTCCACCATCTGGAAAAATATTCAACCGCACATGCGTGAATCGCCGCTCCGTCAACTCCGCGTACACCGCGATGAAGTGCTCGCTGCTGGGACGCAGTGCAGTCCGCGGCACAAGTTCCACCCACTCAACTTTCTTCCAGTTCGCCCTCGACATTCCCTTTCCGCCCGCTCGATTGCGCTCGACAATCTCGGCCGCCTCCACGGTACACCACTCCGGCTGGTTGCCGTTGAAGTGAGCCGTATCCACGTTCACGCCCCGGATCGCCCCGGGGCGGCCGAGGGCAAGCACGCACCAATCGTGCCCCTGCACGCGCCTCCGCCGCGACTCCCACCCATCCATCCACTTCCCACGCGGCGTGTATTTGCCGGGAATGAACACCGCTCGCTCGGGCACAACCAGATTCTCCATCCCCGCGAAGAAATCATCGCTGCACGCGATCGCCTTTCCGCCCAGGCGCGCCGACGCCAGATCGATCATCTCGGCCCACGCCGGTCGATCGATCCCGCTTCCCACACCGCTCAGTTGCTGCCCCGCTTGATCCATTGGCCGATGGGCTCCGAAGGGAATGGGTTCGCCAGCGACGCGTCGAAGATCGTTCGCCCGCGCAGAATGGTCCGCTTCACCACGCCGCGCAGGGTCATCCCATCATACGGGGTGAGCTTGTGGCGATGGTGGAGCGACTGACCGCGCACGGTCCATTGCTCAGCCGGGTCGAAGATCACCAGATCGGCGTCAAATCCGGCCGCGATCTGCCCCTTCTGAAGACTGAATCCCCCGAGCACTGCGGGCTTCGCGCACATCCACCGGGCGATGTCTGAAATGACGAATCCACGTTCCTGCGCTCCTGTCCATGTTGCCGACAATCCAAGTTGCAGCGACGAGACACCACCCCAGGCCTTCGCGAAGTCTCCCTGCTCCAACAACTTCATGTTCGGCGGGCAGGGAGAATGATCGGATACGACCATGTCCAGCGTTCCGTTGCGGAGCGCTTCCCACAAGGTCTCTCGGATTTCACGGTCTCGAATCGGCGGGGCACATTTGAACTGCGTCGCGCCGTCGGGGATTTCCTCCGCCGCGAAAGTGAGGTAGTGGGGGCATGTTTCCGCAGTGACGAGTGCGCCCTTGCGCTTCGAGTCATTGATGAGCCAAAGAGCTTTGGAACTCCCGGAGACATGCACGATGTGAACATGAACGCCTTCGACGGCGAGGCATCCGATCAGGTCTTCCACCGCGCCGTATTCCACATCAGGCGGACGCGACGCCAGGTAGCAGTTGTACGACTTGGGACTCTCGGACAATCCGGATGTGGCGTAGGCCCTCGCGAGCATACCCGCATCCTCGGCGTGTGCGAGCAAAGGAGCGCGGAGTCGGCTGAGCGGAGCAGATGATTTGCGAAAGAGTTCATTCATCGAAATCGCCGGGAAGTCGGGCACGCCGGAGTCAACCAGGAAGCACTTGAACCCCAGCGCCCCCGCTTCCCACATCGGTTCCAACTCATCCACATTCCCTGGCACCACTCCTCCCCAAAACCCATAATCCACCGAGCACTTCCCACGAGCCGCCTCCGCCTCCCCCACCAGCGCGGCCACATTCGTCGCCGCGGGCATGCAGTTCAAGGGCATTACCACAATGGTCGTGATTCCACCCGCCGCGGCCGCGCGCCCCGCCGTCAGAAAGCCCTCCCAATCCGTCCGCCCCGGCTCGTTCACATGCACATGCGTGTCCACCAACCCCGGCATCACCACCAGATCGCCGACATCCAATACGCGCTCGGGTGGCGTGGTGGCCTGCTTAAAGCCCGCTACGCCGCCGTCTCCTTCCAACTCCACCCGCTCAATCTTCTCCCCCCGCACATGTACCACCCCCGCGCACACCACCCCATCGGCGACGATTCTGCTGCTGCGGATGCTGTATGAAGCCGGGTCCACTCCTCCGAGCGTACCCGCGGAAACGCCTTCCCATGCATATGCCACAACTTTCGCCCTGAACCCATTCGTTGGCCGCGGCGGGCTCGCCAGCCCGTTTGCTGGCTGTTCATGACCCATGGGCGGTTGATGACGGAGGTTTCATGAACCGATCGATGCAATCCGGCGAAAGTTGGTATGCTGATCCTTCCTGCCCTCACAGGAGCGGTTTCATGCACAGGTCCGTTCTCGCCGTCGCCGCCTTCGCGGCATCCGTCGGCTCCGCGTTGGGACAATCTGTTGAGTTTCGTTTCGTCGAAAGGACTGGGCGCACCGTCGTCACCGGTCCTGCGGATGCGGAGTTGAACTGCGCAGTCCAGGCACGCGTTGTGGGCACGACACAGCCCTTTGCGCTTGGGGCGTTCTCGTTCGATGTCCACATTGTCGGCGAGCCCGAATCGAACGGAACTCTGGCACGCGGGATCATAAGCAACCCCGACCACACCTATGCCAATTCCCTCGGCACCTCCGCCACGATCGGGCGAGCAGGGCTCGGGAGCCAGTTCGCCTACCTGGCCGGAATCAATCCGAGTTTCAACGGGATGATCAATCGGTCGTCGGGAACGTTCACGAACGGGCCGGATCAGGAGATCGGGCTTATCACCGGGTCCGGTTTCGGGCAGGCACTTTTGAACACACCTGGTTTGGACGCGGACTCGGACGGGAATCCGGATACGTGGGCGGGCAATGGATCGGGCACACAGCCGGCCGACCGCGCAACCGCCGCAATCGATCCGGCGATCGCCCCGGTGTACTTTGGCGCCGAGGCAATCTGGATCGATGTGTATCGGTTCCGGTACACGGTGACCAACTTTCCCGGTCGCACTCTGGTTTTCAGACTTGAGAGCAAGGCCGCTTCGGTCTGTTCAAATCTGACATTCTCGAATGGTATCTGGGGCATGCCGGGGCTCGCGCATCCGGCCATCACCGCGAGCGATCTCACCATTGCCGTGGCCACAAGCGGCATGGGTTCGTGCTGCGACGGGACAACCGGCGTCTGCACAAGCGCGATGGCGACAGGTTGCCTCGGGATATTTCTTCCGACCCAGAGCTGCTCGCCCAATCCCTGTCCCCCTCCCGGAAGGTGCTGCAACCTGTCTGGAACCTGCGCGTTCACTCTGCAATCTCTCTGCAATAACGATTGGAGCCCTGCCGGATCGTGCGTCCCAAATCCTTGTCCTCCGGCTTCGGCGTGCTGTTCCCCCATCGGCGTGTGCACGATCGTGCTGCAGGCCGGGTGTTCAGGCATGTGGGCTGAGTCGGGCACCTGCTCTCCCAACCAGTGTCCACAGGCGGGGGCTTGCTGCAACGGGCAGGGCGCATGCTCGCTGCTGGCCCAGCCGTGGTGTTCGGCGGGAATGTGGACGCCCGCCACTCCCTGCATTCCGAATCCCTGCGCGCTCGGGGCTTGCTGCACGGTACAAAGCGGCTGCTCGCAGACCGTGCAGGGTACGTGTATTGCCGGAATCTGGATGACCGGTATGGCGTGTTCTTCGAATCCCTGCGTGGTGGGCGGGTGTTGCGATCCCAGCGCCGGCAGTTGTTCCGTCGCCGCCGCAAGCGCGTGCATCGCGCCGAGTGTCTTCCTTGGCACCAGCGTCGCGTGCGACCCCATCGATGGCTGTCCATTCCAGATGTGCTGCAACCTGACGACGCACGCGTGCACCATTCGGTACACATTCGAGTCTTGCGCGGCCGGCACGGTCTTCCACGGCACGGGAAGCGCTTGTACAACAAGCGTCTGTCCTGGCATGGTGTGCTGCAGCCCGACTTCGGGAATCTGCTCCGTCATCGGTCCATCGGGTTCCTGTCCGGCAGACCGCATCAACCTTGGCCCCGGTACCGCCTGCAACGTCACGCTCTGCCCCCGGATCGCGTGTTGCAATACCTTGACCGGCGCGTGTTCTACCGTCGGGGCACAGGGCACTTGTCCAACGGGTTCAACATCTCAAGGCGCGAACACGACCTGTTCCACCGTGACCTGTCCGGTTGTGGCGTGCTGCAGCACACTCACCGGCGCGTGTTCGCTCATTGGGCCATCTGGCACTTGCCCCGCCGGCGCAGTGCTCCAAGGCGGCTCGTCCTGTTTCCCCACACTCTGCCCCACCGTCGCATGTTGCAACGATACATCCGGAGTTTGCACGATCACCGGGCCGCTGGGACCGTGTCCGGGGGGTGCCACCCCACGTGGTCCGGCGACGAGCTGCACTCCCAACGCCTGTCCACCTCCTGGCCGTTGTTGTGCGATTACAGGGGTCTGCTCCTACGTGACCCATGCTGCCTGCATCGGCACGTGGCAGAATGGGGTTACCTGTGGTTCACTTGTCTGCCCGCAACCTGGCCGCTGCTGTGTTCTTGCCGGCGCGTGCACCATCGCCCTCGCGAGCGCATGCCCCGACCTGTGGTCCTCCTCGGGCAGTTGCACCCCCAACATATGCTCGCAATACGGCGCGTGTTGTCACGAGGGCAGCTGTTTTGTGACTCTCCAGAGCAGTTGCCCCACGGTCGGAAACTACCAGCGATTCCGCGGCCCCGGCATCTCCTGTGGATCGCCCGGCAACCCGATCGGCTGCTGCTACGCCAACTTCAATCTGGTCAACGGGGTGGACATCCAGGATCTCAACGATTTCCTTGCCGCGTGGTTCGCGCACGACCCAGCGTCCGACTTCAACCACGACGGAGCAATGACCATCACCGATGTCACAAGCTTCATCTCCGCCTGGACCGCGGGGTGTCATTGAGTTTCCTCGGCGCGCTACCATTCGCAGCGCATGATCTCCCTCGCCGTTCTACCCCAGCCGCAACCGCCTGATCGCTCTTCGCGGAGCATCGAGCAGGGTGTGGTGCGCCCCGCTTCCCTACCCCGGATGCTCATCGACTCTCATGGCCGCACCATCCGTGATTTGCGATTATCCATCACCGACCGTTGCAACTTCCGCTGCGTCTATTGCATGGATCCGGACGTTCGCTTTGCCGACCCGCGCTCACTCATGAGCGTGGACGAAATGGCCCGTGTTGTTCGCGCTTGCGTGAATCTCGGCGTCCGCCATGTCCGCCTCACCGGCGGCGAGCCGACGGTACATCCCAAACTCACCCAGATCATTGAGGCAATCACCGCGATCGGCGTGGAAGATCTGGCCATGACCACCAATGGCTCGCTCTGCACGCCCGAGCTGATGCGAGAGTGGAAGCAGGCTGGGCTTAAACGCCTCACCTTCTCGCTCGACGCAGTCACGGCCGAAGTCTTCGACGCCATGACCCGCGACCGCGAGAAGGCCGGCGCATCCCGCGTCGTGCAGGCGATCCGCGACGCAATGGCCGAGGGGCTTGGCCCTGTGAAGGTAAACGCCGTGGTGATGCGCGGCCGCAACGAGCAGGAAGTTCCCAAGCTCACCACCCTCGCGCGTACCGAGGGCTTCGAGATGCGCTTCATCGAGTACATGCCGCTGGATTCCGGTCGCCACTGGGATCGCAACATGCTCGTCGCCGCCGACGAGATTTTGCAACTCGCCTCGCAGGCCGCCACGCTCAAGCCGCAGGATCGCACCGATCCGCACTCCACTTCCGAAACTTATGTGTTCGCCGACGATCCCTCGAGTTCCGCCCGCGTCGGCATCATCGCCCCCGTCACTCGCCCTTTCTGCGGCCAGTGTTCCCGTCTGCGCATCACCGCCGATGCCAAAATCCGGCCCTGCCTCTTCAGTTTGCACGAGTCTGATCTCATGAGCGCGTTGCGTCCCACGCCCGCCATAAAGGACGCCGGCGGAAGTGAGGATGAGCCCCACGGTTGTGCGACCAACGTCCGGCACGAGCACGCCCGCGCCCTCGCAATCGAGAACGCCCTCCTCACTGCTGTCTGGTCCAAGCAGAAGGGCCATGGCATCACGTCCGCGGATTTCGTTCAGCCCTCGCGCCCCATGTCCGCCATCGGCGGCTGACACGCATCACCGTCGACCGCCGCAAGTCGCCGGAGTTCTCCGTTGCCGTCCAAGCTCGCCCGCTCGCTCTGCGACTGCGGCGGATGCCACTTCGTCAGTAGCAGCGCAATCCCCTCTCGAATCAGCATCCCTCCCGCGATCACCAGCACCACCGCCAGCACGCGCCGGATCATCCGCTTGTCCATCTTCCGGCTTCCAAGATACGACCCCGCGAAGCCGCCGATCACGGCCATCACGCACAGCACCGGCAGAATCGTCGGCCAGACCACCGACTTCGCGGTGAAGAGTCCGGCCAATCCCGCAAGCGAGTTCACAAGAATGAACGGCGCGGCCACCGCCGAGACCCTCTTGGGTTCCGCCCATCCCATCAGCAGCATCAGCGGGCTTAGAAAGATCCCACCGCCAGTAGTCGTCAGGCCGGCGACAAACCCGAGGATGCCCCCGGCAACAAGCGCAATCGGCAGCGTCGGTGGCTTTGGCGTCTGATCAACAGGCCGAAACGACACCGCGACAATCCGCCACGCGCTGAACAGCAGCACCGCTCCGATGATCGGCTTGAACGCCTCTGGCGGAAGTTTGATCAATCCGCCCGCGTACGCCATCGGAATCGATGTCGCCGCAAATGGCCAGAACAGACGCCAGGAAAAATGCCCCGCCCGCGCAAACTGAATCGTTCCGATCGTCGACACCAGCACATTGAGCACGAGCACGATCGGCGAGCCCTTAATCAGGTTGCTCATTCCAACCAGTGTCAGTGCGGCGATATATCCCGAGGCCCCCGCGTGCCCGACGCATGAATACAGGAACCCCACGATCAACACCAGCGCCGCAAGCGTGACTTCTGTCTCAGTCGTCATGCACCCAGCATATCAAACCCAGATCGGCTTCTTCCAGATCGGAACATCCCGCTTCAACCGGTCGATAAACTCCCCCATCCCGGCTAGTGCCTCCGCACGATGAGCCGAGCAGATTGTCACCCGCAGCGAACACTTGCCAACCCCCACCCGCCCACGGCTGTGTATACACCGCAATCCCATCAGCCCATGCGATCGAACCACATCCGCCGCCAACGCCCCAAGCTGTTGTGAAGCCATCGGCTCGTAGACCTCATACTCCAGCGCGGCCAGATCCCGACCTTCCTCCACTCCCCGCACGACGCCATCGAAGACCAGCACCGCTCCCGCACCCGGCGCGGCCGCCGTGGTTTCAACCCCCACCGCCCCCTCCACAATGTGGATCTCCACGCTCATCCGCCCGACACCATCGCAATCAGGGCGACTTCATCCCCTTCTCGCACGACCTGATCCGAGGGTGCAAACGCGTGGTTCACCGCCAGCCGTCCGCTCGCCACAAACGGGCCCAGTTTCGGCTCGCACGCCCCCATCGCGATAAGCACCTGCTCACAAGTCGCCTCCGCGTCCACGCGCAGCATCACCCTCTCACGCCCCACCGCGATCGCCGCCGGCCCAAAGAGCAACACGCTGACCTCCATGCCCGAGTGTATTCTCCCCTTCCGTGGCCCGGGCATCCTGCCCGTGCTGATCCTCCTCATGCCCCGCGAAACTCCATTCACGTTTTCCTTCCCCTCTCCCGCTGAAGCGATTACGGCTCTTCTCGCGCACATCACGCCCGTTGATGCCGCGCCCATTCCCCTCGAACAGGCCGCGGGTCGAATCCTCGCTGCTGATGTGCGTTCCGATCGCCCCAGCCCGCCCGTGGATGTCAGCGCAATGGACGGCTTCGCCCTTCGCTTAGCCGACATCGCCGCGCCCGACTTCCCCATCGCCGGTGAAGTTCGCATTGGCTGCGAGCCGCCCGTACTCCCGCTCAACGCCTGCCTCCGCATCGTCACCGGCGGCGCGATTCCCCCCGGCGCGGACATCGTCGTGAAACGCGAGGACACCACCGAGCACGCCCAACGTCTTGCCATCTCGCCTGCGGCCAAATCCCGTCTCCGATCCGGCGAGTTCATCCGTCGCTCCGGCGAGAATCTTGCAGCGGGCTCCCTCGTCGTCTCTGCCGGAACACCCATAACGCCCTCGGTCGCCTCCGCCCTTGCCGCCTTCGGCATCGCCGCACCCAGCGCCTACCGCCGCGTCAACATCGTTGTTCTCACCACCGGCGACGAACTCGTCTCGTTCAACGACACCCCTACCCGCTGGCAGCTCCGCGATTCCAACTCAATCGCGCTCCGCGCGCTCCTCTCGCCCATCCCGTTCGTCGACTGCCGGCACCTTCACATCCGCGATGACCAATCTGCGATGTCCGACGCGATTGCAAACGCACTGACCTCCGCGGACGCTCTCCTGCTCACCGGCGGCGTCTCCATGGGCCATCGCGATTTCGTTGCCGATGCGCTCGCCGCCAACGATGTCCGCACACTCTTCCACGGCCTCCCTCAGCGCCCCGGTAAACCCATTCTCGGAGGTATCACCTCGGATGGCCGTCCCGTGCTCGCCCTTCCCGGCAACCCCGTCTCCGTCATGGTTACCGCTCGCCGCATCGCCGTACCCGCGATCCTCGCCCGAGCCGGCGCTGGTGGTGGCACGGCTCTCCAGAGCCAAGCACCATCCCAGCTCCAACTGACCAACCCAGATGCCAAGCCCATCGACCTCTGGTGGCACCGCCCCGTTCGCCTCACCGCTCCCGGCCACGCCGAACTCATCGACTCCAAGTCCTCCGGCGACATCGCCGGCGCGGCCCGCGCCGACGGCTTCGTCGAACTCCCGCCCCAGGCCACAGGTCCCGGCCCCTGGCCCTTCTATCCCTGGGGTTTCTGACTCCCCACGTTGGCAGTGGCGGCTCGCCCGACAGTGATGTCGTACAAGATTTTACCTTTCCCCGCAACCCCCCCATACCGCTGCCCGTATCAGTGTACTATATCGGTAGTACACCTATGCGCATCGACACCGCCTCCGACACCCCAATCTTCCATCAGATCGCCTCGGCAATCCGGGAGGCCGTCGCCGCAGGGGTCTACCGCCCCGGTGACACCATCCCCTCCATCCGCGCCACCGCCCTTCAGCTTCTCGTAAACCCCAACACCGTCGCCCGCGCCTACGACGTTCTCGAACGGGAGGGCTTAATCTCCGCCGAACGCGGCGTGGGGATGGTTGTGTCTCACCGCACAGAAGACGCCGCGCGAGCCCGCACCGTGCAGGACATCCAAACCGGCTTCGGCTCCGCCATCCAGGCCGGTCGGCGGGCCGGGTTGGACCGCAAACGCATCGACATTCTTTACCGCCAGTCCTGGTCCGCCACGCCCAAACCCCCGCTTTCGCAGGAGGAAAAGCCATGACCTCCCTCGCCGCTCCCACGCCCGCGACCGCTGCGTCACCGCCAGCGGGCACAGATGCTGCCATCCAGACCATCGGCCTCGTAAAGCGTTTCGGCGCTCGCACCGCCGTGGACGGGCTGGACCTTACGATTGCCCGCGGCTCGACCTACGGCCTCATCGGCCTCAATGGCGCTGGAAAGTCCACAGCCATCCGCATGATGATGGGCCTGCTCGCCCCCACGAGCGGCCGCATCCTCATCGACTCCCTGGCAATGTCCGCCGAGCGCACCACGCTGATGGGGCGCATCGGGTACGTTCCCGACCGACCTACAGCTTACCCATGGATGCGCGTCTCCGAAGTCATCGCCTTCTCCAGTGCTCTGAGACCCACTTGGGACGACGCCCGCGCTGCGTCCATGCTCAGCGGCTACCAGCTCGATCCCAGGCAGCGCATCCGCAAGCTCTCCAAGGGGCAGGGGGCCAAGCTCTCGCTTCTGCTCGCCCTCGCGCACGACCCGTCGATCCTCATCCTCGATGAACCCACCGACGGCCTCGACCCAATCGCCCGCGATGATTTCCTCGAACACGTCCTCTCCAGCGTTTGCGATAAGCCCCGAACGGTGCTGATGTCCAGCCACAATCTCGGCGATTTGCAGCGAATCGCCGACACCATCGGTATCCTCGACGCCGGCAAACTCGTAGTCCAGAAGCCGACCGACGAGCTTCTGGCGACTACCAAACGCTTCGTCGCCGTTCTGGCCGATCCGGGCAAATCGCCGGCAGCACCTCCAGGCACGATCTGCACCCGCAAGCAGGGCCGCGAGTGGACCGTGACCGTCTTGGGCTCACCCGAATCCGCTCTCGCCGCCCTCCGCGCCGAGCCCGGCATCACCCAAGTCGAGCTCGTAGACATCACCCTCGAAGACATCTTCAAAGACATCATCCGCGGTCGCCAGGCCCAGCAGGAGATCCTCCCATGATGACGCTTCTCATCAAGGACTGGCGGCTCCAATCACCGGCCACGCTCTGCCTCGGGCTGATCTATGTGCTGCTTCCATTCATTGTCTTTACAAGCCACGCCGCAGAAGAGGGAATGCAGCGGGCGCTCACGAGTGACACGCTGATAGGCGTCTTCTTCATCAGCGCAGGCGCGGGCATGGGCATCTCATTGCTCATCGTCCCCGCGTTCGGTGGCATCTCATTCGCCCGAGAGCGACGCGATCGCTCCGCTGAGTTCTTGGCCTCGCTGGCCGTCTCTCGCGCCAGAGTGGTCGGAAGCAAAGTCATAGTTGCGGCCGTCCTTTTCGTGCTTCCGTGGCTTCTCTCCGGCGTGCTGCTGCTCATCGCGTGGGCGATCCAGGGATTCGGCACCGAGTGGATGCAGTCCGGCCCGAGGTACGACGACATCGAGCCATTCAAATGGCTTCTGCTCATCCAGATGATGCTCTTCGGTATCGCCTGGTTGTTCTCGTCCATCGTGCGCAGCGAAACCATCGCCACCGCCGGGGCCATATTCACCGTTGTGCTGCTCTGTCTCGGCTACGCCCTCTATCGCAATCGTCTTGAACGGGTTGTCGGTTCCTTCAGCGCGGCCGAGATGGCAGATTTCGTCGCCACAATCGGTACGCTGATCCTCGGAATCGGCGGCTTTATCAGCGGCACGATCATCGCCCTGAAACGCATCAGTCCCTGACACCCCATCCACCCATCAGGACTTCCTCTCCATCCCCGCCGAAACCTTCTCGGTCTCCATTGTCACACCGTTGAAGATCCGCACGAAGTCGGCAACGGGAAGCTCAAACACCCCCGCCTTCGTCGGGTATCCATTGGCCAGTCCGGGCTCTTTTCCGCCCTTCAGCACAATCGTGTTCCCATGCGGGTTCCAAACCGTCAGAGTGTCCTTGGCCGCGTCGTAGCCCAGTACCGCATACGCGTGCTTCCCGCTGATCCCCGGGGGCTGCTTCTCCTCCCCTGTCCCCGCGGCCACCAGCAAGTGGGCATCCAGCGCCTTGGGCACGCGCTCCCGCACGGTCTTGGCCAGCTTCGCCGGGTCCGATACGGGTTCCATGATGATGCGTTTCGTAAACGGGGGGACAATTGGCCGATTGTCCATATCCGTCTCGGGCGGCCGGATCGATCGCGCCCGACGCTTGAACGCGATCCGCGCAGTTGCGTGCCCCGTGAGTTGGCGGATAGATGTCGAGGTGCTCCCGCCCTTGGCGATCGCGTCCGTCGCGCTTTCCGTTGTGAACTTGTCCGGCGCATCCTCATGACGCAGCGTGCCGAATCCCTTCTCCAGGACGGCCAGCCAAACCCCCTCCTGCCCGCCCTTGTCGCTCGTGGTGGAGGAGATCGCCACTTCCGCATCGGTGAGTGGAGAGACCTTGACCTCACGCCCCCCGCCAAACTCCACGGTGTATCCGCCTCCCTCGCTTGCAGGTCGCTCGTGGATGATCTTGCGAATCGCCTCAGGATCCCGCTTCACCATGCCGCCCACGACCGAGACAAAGAAGCAGTCACCCAACGGGCCTTGATGGCAGTGCTCGATGGTCAGGTCCGACTCGCTCTTGAACAACGCACGATCCGTCTTTTCAATGCGGGAGAAGCACGTCTCGAACCCGCTTTGGAAGTTCGGGCGCGTCGTGATCTTTACTGTGGTATTCGCGGATGAACTCCGCGGCCGGGGCGCAGGATCCTCCACCGGCTTGGCTTTGTCCGCCACGCTCTCCCGCTCGGTGGAGTCCTCTCGGTCCGAGTCCGCTTTCGTCGTCTTCGCTTCAGAGACCTTCTTCTCGGGCGCCTTGGTCAGATAGTCGAGTGTGAACGTCGGAAGCTCGTATTTGTCGCTGCGCACAATCCGCTTCAGTGCCGCCGCGGCCGCCGCCTCCGCCCCCTTCACCGTTCCATCCACGCAAAGCTGATCGATCTCCGCGGTCGTCAGCGTCCCATCATGGTCCCGATCCCACGCCGCGAACCGCTCCGCCACCACTTCATCAAATCGCGGCGGTTTCTTGGCCTCCGGGCCCGATTGCCCAAAGGCCATCGAGCCCGCCAGAGCCAGCATCACCGTCGCCGAGAAGATTCGAAGGTTCATAGTCCCAGTTTAACGCCAAACGAGAGAGTTCGTTGCATGAATCTGGGCCTGAATTCGCCATGCCGAACGTGTTGTCCATGTAAAAACCCGGTGTTCAACAGCCCCGAGGCCACGTAGCGATGGGCATCGCGGCCCGCCTGGATCCGGCGTCAATCGTTTGGATCTCGCATCATTTTCTTCAGCACAGGCGTCAGCACAAGGATCGCAAGCCCCGCGCCAATGCTGGTGACCACGAAGAGCATGAAGAAGTCCGCCTGCCCGCCGAAATGCCAGGGCATCTGCGTCTTGCCCTTCTCGATGTCCTCCACCTTTGCCGCGATCAACCCACCCCCGAGGTTCGCGATGAAGCTGGAAATAAACCAGATGCCCATCAGCAGACTCACAAACTTCACCGGCGCGGCTTTAGTGACATACGCCAGCCCGGTCGGCGACAGGCAGAGCTCGCCCACCGTATGCCAGAGGTAAGTCATGAAGATCAGCCACATCCCGGCCTTCATCGCCGTTGGCGCGGCCCCGGCAAGCGCGGTTCCAGCGGGTAGGACCGACTTGGTGTTCGAGATCTGTCCCGCCCACACCATGAAGATGTAGCCCAGTCCAAGGAAGATCAGGCCGAGCGCGATTTTTACCGGCTGGCTGGGATTCATCTTCCGTTTGCCAAGCCCTGTCCAGATCGCAGCGAAGAGTGGGGCCAGCACGAAGATCAAACCCGCGTTGATCGACTGGAACCAGGTTGCGGGGACCTCCCAGCCGAACATGTGTCGATCCGTGTTCTCTTCGGTAAACACATTGATCGAAGACCCCGCCTGTTCGAACGCCACCCAGAAGAACGCGTTGAACAGCATGAATACGAAAATCGTGATCACCGGCCCGCGATCCTCCGGACGATTGGCGGACACAAACCACGCCGTCCATGCCAGAATGCCCGCCGCAAGAACCCCGATCACCGTCCACCCCAACATGGGATTTGCGGATAGATCAGACATCCCTTTCTGGATCGAGCCCATCACGCCCGCATAGCACGCCGCGCCAAAGAGCGCGCTCAGCACGCCCGCGCCGATCAGGAACAGCAGACCAGCGCTCGTCGCTCGTTTCCCATCCACCGCCGTCGGCTCTCCGATTCCGGCCAGGTACTTCGGCTTGAGCAGCACGTACATCCCCAGCCCCAGCAGCATGCCGACCGCCGCGGAGCCGAAGCCCCAGTGCCAGCCCACCTTCTCGCCGAGCGTGCCGCAGACGAAGGCGCACAAGAACGCGCCCAGATTGATGCCCATATAAAAGATCGTGAATGCGCCGTCGCGTCGCGGATCGGTCGGGCCGTACAACTGGCCCACCATTACCGAAACGCTCGGCTTGAAATGCCCGGTGCCCAGCACGATGAGTGCAAGCCCAGTCAGGAATACACTCATCCCAAACGGCGTGGAGCCCATGTCCCCCATGCCGCTGATGCCGAGCACGATGTGCCCCGCCGCGATCAGCAGCCCGCCCACCAGCATTGATCGATGCGTACCGATCAGTTTGTCCGCGACAATGCCGCCGATGATCGGAAACAGATACGCCAGCCCTGTATACCAGCCGTACAACGTGCTGGCTTCCGCCTTGCTCCACCCGCGGCCAGGGTTGAAGCCCTTGTCATCACCCGTGGTCGCCCGGATGAGGTACAACACCAACAGCCCACGCATCCCGTAGTAGCTGAATCGCTCCCACATCTCGACGGCAAAGAGCACGAACAACCCGATGGGGTGGCCAAGCAACGTTCCGCCACCGTTCGGCGGAATGGAACCGGGACCCATGGGGGAGTACTTAGACGACAGCGATGGGCTGGGAACGCTCATGTCAACTCCTGCTTGAAGCCCGGCGATCCCGGGCCACCCAGCATAATCGACTTCGCACCGTTCTGCACGCCACTTTGCCCGATTCCCCGCGGGCGCTCCCTACTGCCCAAGAGCCCGCAAAACCACGGTCGCATACGACCCGCGGCCCAGCGAAAACCGCACCGTTCGCTTCACCCGCTTCCCTCCGGGGCTCATTTCGTCCTTCTCCGGCCCTGTCATTTCGAACCCCTCGGCCATCACAAACAGCGGTCGGTCTGCTTCGCCAAAGTACGGCCGGCGCATTCCGGGAATCTTCAGGTCTTCTACTTTGATTCCCGCCTCCGCCAGCGCTCCCGCCGCGGCCGGCCCCCACGGCTCGCGCAGCTCCGACTTCGGCCCCAGCACCGGCATCACCATGTTCCGCCACGCCGCATCCACCATTCGCGCCGTCGGAAAGAGCATCACGCCAAACTCATCATCGCCGCGCAGCGGGGCAACAGGCCGGAACGCCGTCTTCTTCGCCGCCTCCTCCCCGCCCTCGTTCTTCCATCGTTCCGTGAACTCAGCCGCCATGCGCTCTGCCAACTGCCGCGCCGCGGAATTCCACAGGTGGCTCTGGAACGCCTCCACGCACATCTGCTGCGTGAAGTTCGGCAGCGACTCGAAGGCCTTGGTGAACGTCCCGCCCTCCGCCAGCGCCTCGATCGCTCTTCGCTCCGGACAGCGCGGCAACTCCTCCGCCAGCTTCTTCCAGTTCCCCCAGTGCGTCGCACAAGCGCGCGAGAACTGCCGAGTCTTCCCCGTGTCCTTGCGAGCCGGCGTCCCGATCGCCAGCTTCAGCGCGCCCTCAAAGTCACCTTTGATCAGCAGCGGCGCTACGAAGCCCGCCCCATGCCGAGCCGAGCCGAAGCGCTGCGCTCCGAAGTAGTTCATCACCAAGAGTGGCATGGGCTTACCAGCCCCTGCTGCGGGCGCTTCTGCCGGAGTGTCTTTCGCTTCTTCAATCCCCAGCCGCCCGGCCCGCATCCCCATCTCCGTCGACTGCTGCTTTGAAAGATCGCGCACCACGATCTCGAACCGATTCCCATCAATCTCCGCTGCCGTTACGGGCCGCTGATGCCAGCCCACAAACCGCGCCGACCACCCGCGCCCGCCGACGGTCCTCTTCGGCTCATCGATCGCAAGCTTCGCAGACACGAGCTGCGTTGTCCGCGCGTGCTTGTCCTTCAGCCCGGCGTAATCCACCGCGCCGCCGCGTGCTCCGACCTCTCGGGCAAACTGATGGATCGCCTCGGGCGTCCCGAGGGATTCCTTGGTAAGTTCATAAACGGCGTTGGGTGCATCCGCGCCGCGCCCGGCGCGCATCGCGCCCATATACGCCGCGCTCGGTCGCTCCACCACCACGAAGTCCGCTGGTTGCCGCCTGATCGTCATTGGGGCGAAGGGTACCCCAAGCAGGGCTCATGGCCCGAGGGGCGGCACATTATCCAGAAACTGTGCGTAGGTGGTCGTGTAGTCGCCCGTCGTAATCGAATCGCAGTCCATCTGCATCTCGGGCAGATTGCGCTGGGGCGCCCACGGCTGGTCGTGTCGATTGAAGATTTCGACCATCAGCGGATCCTGGGTGGCGGCGTCGATGCCCACATCGCGCCAGTAGATGTACGAACATCCCCCGCCGGTCGCGTTCATCCCCGTGCGAGTTGCGTGCGCGATCATTTGCTCAAAGCACCATGGTCCGCCGAAGCGATCCGGCCAGCAGATCGTCGGCCATACGAGCGCCCCGGGGCGTGCCATGCACGAGCGGAAGACATTGATCTGATCGACAAGCGCGTTCCATCTTCGATCGTGCACGCGATCCATGTAATGCCGCTGCCCCGCGCTCATCGCGGCGCCGGGAGAGCTGGTGCGTCCGTCGAGAGAGAAGCTGAACACGGGCCATCCGTTCAGATCCCACGTCTGCCAGGTCGGGGCCGTCACGTAATAGTTCGAAGTGGGGGGTTGCACCATCGCGCCCGAAGTGGAATCGCGGTACGTGAAAATACCCGACTGCACAAGCACCTGCCGCATCGATCGATACAGCATCAGGTTCGCCCAACGGTCGAACGTCACTACCGCGTTGCGAAAGTTCGGATTTCCCCATACGAACATTTCCGCCGAAAGCGCCCGCACGGCCGGGGGCATCTTCGCCCGAGCGCGCGGGCTGCTCAGAACCGCCTGCAACTGCGCGGGCGTCAACGCCCAGAATGTCGAACCGCCCTCGTTGTCCGCCCACAGGCCATCCACATGCAGCCCGCGACGGCGCAGCTCTCGACCCAGCGGCCGAAGCATCGCGATGTTCCGCGAGGTCCGGAGAATCCCGTTCTCAAAGAGAAACAGCGGATCGGCTCCGAAGTCCGTGTAGCTTTCATAGACGAGCAGCCCACGCACGAACAGCACACGCTTGCCGGGCGGCAGCGCCTGCAGTGCATCGGCTTTGGACTGGGCTTGTTGCAGGCCGACGGCCACAACCTGCTCGGGTTGCGAGTAGTCGTACCACCCCGAGAATTGAGGCATCTTGGTGATCTCGGGATGGAATGAGTCTTCGGTCGAGAAGATTCGATTGTGCTGCACGTGCGTTGACTCCCGGCGATTGGACGCGTGACCTCGCAAGGCCGAGCGTGTTCGGCCTCTACGGTCGAATCGGTCGTTTCCATGGACCCTTACAGTCGCGTTGCCCAATGGGGGGAGTCAGCGGCTCAGCCCGCAACGTCTCCACCATGCAGGCCGGTATCACCCACAAGCTCAATCGAGTTATCGGATTCGCCCGACCCTATCGATGAGTTCCAGATGAAACTGATATGATACGGCAAACCATGTATTTTGGAGTGACCGCCCTTGGCCACCAAACACACCGTGATCGTGATTGCCGCAACCGCCGCAGCTATTGCCGGCTTAGTCGCCGCAAATACCGTCATGCAGAAGTTGAAGAAGCCCGCCACCGCCCCCGTCGCGGCCAGTGCAGGCCCGAAAGAATTCGTCGATTTCGACGAGCCCATCAAAGCTCTCGCGTTCGTGAATGGCCAGAAGGGGCCGAAACGCGATCAGGCACTGTCGTACGTTGTCGGAAAATATGTGCCTGAGCCCGGCTGGGACGGCACTGTCACAGGTATTACGAACGAGTCGGGCGGAAGGGTCGCGCTTCGACTCCAGTATCTCTCTTCCACAGTCATCGGGGGCGAGTATTGGGTCGTCGCCATCGTCGGAAAGAACCACGGCATGAAAGAGACTGACCCTGTGCGTGTCAGCGGCCGCATCAAAGATGTCTTGTTCAAGACCGGCTCAGCGACGGTAACGCAGTCCGTGATTCTCGAAGACGCCCAAGCCGTGAAGCAATAAGCAATCGCCAAAGGCGAACGGGGGCCGTTCGGGCGGGGAGGGCGTTGGGGAGGGCAAGGGAAAGCCCCCCGGAAGCCCGATTACAGGGTCTCCCGGGGTCTGGATCGGGCAGGGTGCGGATATGCAGCGGCTCAATCGCGTACTGGTTGAACCCCGTACGATTGCCCAGCACGCGGCGGTGGCGCGGCCGCGGGTTCACCGGAGTCTTCTCATGCAACTCAACTCAATCATTCGTCCGTCCTTGTTGGTGGCGGCCGCAGGCGTACTCGCGCTGGGAACCTCTGCCCTGGGTGTGGATCGCGATCACCATGATCGTGGAGATCGCGGCGGAGGTCGGTCCGGACTCTCCGTGGGCATCGGCTTTTCCAACAGGGGATCAGGATTCTCCATTGGCGTGGGCGATCGTCGCGGATTCCGCGGCGATGCGTTCTTCGGGTCGCGCTCATACTGCGGACCGGCGTACTCGTACCCGCTGTGCGGGCCGGCGTTCTACTCGCGCCCCTACTACGCGCCGAGATACGACTACTGCTGGCCCACGATCGGCTACTCGGAAGTAATTGTCGATCGACCCGTATACGTGGATCGGCCTGTGGTGGTGCAGCGCGATGTCGTGGTCGAAGCGCCAGCTCCGCAACAGGTGTACGCGCAGCAGCCGGTGTACACCCCCCAGCCCGCGTCGGTGCAGCAGCCCGCGCCGCAAATACCGGTGGCGATGGAAGTACGCCAGAATGCGCCCGCGCAGACAACGCAAGGAACGTACCGCGATCGCGAACTCGGCGATGCCTACTTGCGCATGGGCGATCCGGAAAACGCCGTTCGCACATACTCGAAGTATCTTACGGCCTGGAACGCAGACGGAACGGTGAACCGGAATCTGGGCTTTGCCCAAATCGCCAAGGGCGAGGTGCAGGATGGGTTCCGCGCCGTGGTTCGCGGTTACACGCTCGAGCCGAGCCTGGTCGAACGCCCCCTCTCGATCGACGAACTCGGTGGAAAGATGTTCTTCCAGCGCATCCTTGATGGCGCGGCCCGGGGCGCGGCGGGAAGCAACACGTCTGAGGCATGGCTCACGGTTGCCATCCTGCAGAACGTCGCTGGCCAGAAAGACGCAGCAATCAACGCCCTGCAGCGATCCCGCGATGCCGGTCTGGACAAAGCATTGCTGGACTCATTCACCCTGGAACTGAGCAAGCAGAAGTGAAGCTCGTTTGAATCAAACGCTCATTGCCGGCCGCGGATTCCGCGGTCGGTTTTCGTGTGTGGACACGATCAAACTTCATTCGGGTCGTGTTTGATTCAAACTCTCGGGAAGAGCGAGTCTTCGAGCGAATCACATCGATGAACTTCCGCGTTGCAAACCGGATTCGAATCAGATTGACCGAACCTGCAGTTCACGCCCCTCGGCTCTGATCACTGCGCGCCGGGGCGCAGCCATGTCGTCGCGAGCATCTTCTTTTCGGTGTCATACGCCATCTGCGAGTTGGACTTGAGCAGATCGCACAGCGCGGCCAGTTCGCCGGGAGAATCCAGCTCGACATACACAGTCTCGTCGTTGGCGAGCTTCAGGTAGATGCGTCCCTTGTTGGAGTCGGCGTGCCAGTACGCGCTGTAAGCGACGATGGGTTCCATGTGCTCGTGGGCTCCGAGAGGGTTGGGGGCAGTGGGGGGGGCGGGGGCGGGGGGCTCGGTTTTGTGGGGGGCGCGGGCGTGCGAGTTCCGCGCGCTCAGGGACCGCGGGGGGACAGGTCAGGGGGAGGCGGCGCGGATGGGGAAGGTGGGTCCAGGCCCGCAGTATGCGTCGCTCGCCATTTCGTGATGGCCGCGTGCTGCAGGTCCAGCGACTGCAAGGCGATCCGAGTCTCCTGCAGCAGAGTGACGGCTCCGTGGGCAAGGCCGCCGACCCCCACGAGTGCGGCCACAATCGTTGCGACCTGAGAAATTGGATCGAACAAAGTGATGTGGAAGTAGTCGGCAAATGCACCCAGGAGCGCGATGCAGGTTGCGGCCGCGAAGGCGCCCGCCGCAAGGTAGAAGCGGCGCAAGGCCTGGATCAGCAGTGTGGCCCGCCGGGTGGAGTTCTGAAAGTCCTGCTGCTGCAGCACGACGAGTGGGTCGCTGACATTCGGCGAAGACACGATCGAGATGGCCGCAAGCCGGGCGCGGTCGGCCGCGCGGGCAAGGCGGTTGGACGTGCCGAGCGCGAGGATCGTGGAGGCGTTCGTGAGAATCGCCGGTGCGGCGAGAAAGGAGAGAACGGCAAACGCGCTGTCGGAGTGAATCTGGGACATTGCACAAGAGTAGGAGTTCGACCGGAGATCTGTGGCCGCGCAGCAGGTGTTACTTCGGCCAGAGCCACGCGAAGATCGCCCCGGTGATCAGGCCGAAGACAACGCCGTCGATCAGGTTCATCAGCATGGAGCGTTTGGACTTCTGGAACCAGAGGTCGTTGGGGAAACTGGCGAAGCAGTAGGCGAGGATGCCCGCAGTGCCGAGCACCTGCATCACGTGGCCGAAGGCATCGTGCGTGTGCGGCAGCGCTGCCCAGCCGAGGTACCCGATCACCGTGCTGGTAATGAGGTAGAACAGGAACGTGAGCAACATATTCACGCCCATGTTCACGGGGGCCCAGACCCGCAGCAGCCCCATCGGGCGGGAGTCATACAGCTTCATCTTCTCTTCCTTGGACATTCCCTTGCACGAGTGGAAGTCCGGGAAGCCGTAGTTGCCGGGCTGGATGTTCAACCGGTTGATGGTCTCCTTGAACTCCTTTTCGCCGGGGATCGCTTGCACATCCTTGTTGTGATGGCCGATGGCCATCCAGAACACGAAGCTCGCGATCCACACGACAACACCGGACACAAGAATCGGGAGCCAGAGCTGGGTGAGGAAGTCCATGCGGGGGGTCTCCTTGTGCGGGCATGATCGCAGGAGTGCGGGTCGTCTGCAAGTAGGGGGCCCGCGTGTGCAAATCGGGCATCCGGAAGCGGGGAGGCGGGCCCCATACAGTGGGCCATCGGAGATTCCCATGAGCATCGACCCCGCCCGAGAGTTGCAGTTGAAGCACGCCCTTACCGCGTTCAAGAAGCGTTACAAACTCACCAAGCTCGACGACGAATCCCGCCTCGGCGGCGGCCGCCCGACGACCGGAGGCAAGAAATCCGAGATCGCGGGAATTGTCCCGCCGCGCGAGTTTGCCCGGGATATCTGGGATGAACTGGCCAAGCAGGGAAAGCTCAAGGATGTGGGCGGCGGGTTTTACGGGATGGGGTGAACTTCAACTTCGCCAACTTGACGCCGCGGAATGCCGTTTTTCGATCGGTCATGGCGCGTCGGTCGGGCGGGGGCTCACCGGCAACTGCACTTCAGACCACTTCGGATTGGTCATCGGGTCGTTGTAGTACAAGACCCGGGGTGGGCCGGACTCGATCCAGACTCCATTCGAAGCGATCCAACCCCGAAGGGTTCCGAGCGCGGGCTGCATGTCGCTGATGTCAAGTTGGCCCGACACACCCAGCGAAACAACCGTAACGGCTTCCGCATCGCGAACGATGACCCCGCGCTCCGCAGCGCCGGTCGGGCCCAGCGCTGGGTTTCGATACAGGAACGACATTTGCCACGCGCTGTCCGAACGGCCCGATGAGTCGACGGCCGCGGACAAGTTCACCTCAACCGGAGATGTCATTGGAATATCGCGAGACTGAATGTGTCTAAACAGCGGCCAGAACGCGGAGTTCTTGCCCCCGATCAGTCCAAACAGAGCGCCGTCCGGATTGTCGCTCCGAACAACTTCGGCGCGCCGCACGGACGGATAGCGTTTCAGGTCGATCGCGCCCGGGGGCGTCGGCGCCGGGTACCCATCAGGCAGAGGCGTGTCGATGCGGTGGCGACCGGAACGATAGAGAGTTGTCCCCCCGGCCGCATCCTTCGATGGCGAGGTTTCCGAGGAGATGGTCGCGCTCACGTCCCCACCCACGCGGATCGACTGACCATTCGCAATGGTCAAGGGCGAGCTGTCGAATGTCGCTGCGCTCAAGGCCACGGGCTCCAGACGCGGCGAACGCGTGCCGGAAGCGCAGGCAGAAAGGCACGTACCCGTGACAAGTACGGACATCACATTGATCGTTCGGTGCCACATGCTGCGGGGTTCTCGTATGTCCATTGCGCCAGTTCGGTGCACGAATGCCATGGGATTCAATCGCGATTACTTTACAAAAAGACTCCTCGAAAGACCACTCGCGAGTGATCATATAGATCGGTGTGAATATCGTGTTTTCATGCCCGCACTCTTCGATCCCCTCATTCTCGGCGACTTCCACCTCCCCAACCGAATCCTGCTCGCCCCGCTCACGCGCTGCCGCGCCAACATCCCGGTACGCGTGCCGACGGAACTCATGGCCGAGTACTACGTGCAGCGCGCCTCCGCTGGGCTGATTATCTCGGAGGCCACTTCCGTCGACCCTATGGGCGTCGGCTACAAGGACACGCCGGGAATCTGGTCCGAAGCACAGGTTGTTGGGTGGCGTCGAATCACCGAGGCCGTCCACGCCGCGGGCGGCCGGATCATTCTGCAACTCTGGCACGTCGGTCGGATCTCTGATCCCATGTATCTCAACGGTGAACTGCCCGTTGCGCCCAGTGCGATCGCCGCCGCCGGGAATGTCAGCCACGTCCGTCCGCCCAAGCCCTTCGTCACGCCGCGTGCGCTTGAGACATCCGAGATTCCGGGAGTGATCGCCGCCTACTCGCGCGGCGCGGCCAATGCCAAGGCGGCCGGGTTTGATGGCGTGGAGGTCCACGGCGCCAATGGCTATCTCCTCGACCAGTTCCTGCAGGATTCTTCGAACAAGCGCACCGATGCGTATGGCGGGCCGATCGAGAATCGAGCGCGGCTGATGCTGGAAGTCACCGATGCGTGCATCAGGGTCTGGGGCCCGGGACGGGTCGGGATGCACCTTTCGCCCCGCTGCGACATGCATGCGATGGGGGATTCGAGCCCCGCCGCAGACTTCGGGTATGTGGCGCAGGAACTCGGCAAGCGCAAGCTGGCGTTCCTGTGTGCTCGGGAATCCCAGTCGCCGACGTGGCTTGGGCCGCAACTGGCTCGGACATTCAAGGCCGCTGGCGGCGGCGGGTACGTAGCCAATGAGGCGTTCACCGCCGAAAGCGCGGCCGCATTGCTCGCATCTGGTGACGCCGATGCCGTGGCATTCGGCAAGACATTCCTGGCGAACCCCGACCTGCCGCGCCGATTCAGGGAGGGCGCTCCATTGAATCCGGGGCGCCCGGCGTTGTTCTACGGCCCCGGTGCCGAAGGATACACGGACTATCCGGCACTCGATTGACTTCGCGGGAGCAGGCATGAACAAGGCACGGCTAGAAGCGTTCTCGGATGGCGTGATCGCGATCATCATCACGATCATGGTGCTGGAGCTGAAGGTCCCGCATGATTCGGCGCATCTGGCCGACCTGCGCCCGCTGCTGCCGGTCTTTCTCGGATACGTGCTGAGCTTCATCTACGTGGGCATCTACTGGACAAACCACCACCACATGTTGCACGCGACCAGCCGTGTGACGGGGGGGATTCTCTGGGCCAACCTGCACCTGCTCTTCTGGATGTCGCTGATTCCCTTTGTTACGGGGTGGGTGGGAGAGAATCGACTGGCGCCAATCCCAACGGCGAGCTATGGCGTCGTGCTGTTCATGTCCGGGATTGCGTACTTCATCCTGGCCAAACGGATTGTGGCGAGCGAAGGGGCCGACTCGGTATTGGCTCGCGCCATCGGTCGGGACTGGAAGGGAAAGGTCTCGGTTGCGGCCTATGGCGCAGCGGTGCTCGTGGCCCTCAGTGGTTGGGAGTGGGCGAGCTGGGGGGCGATCGCGATGTATGTCGCGGTCGCGATGATGTGGCTGATTCCGGATCGCCGGATCGAGCGGGAGCTTGCGGCCAACGAGGGGTGATGGGCTAATCGTTCTCCGCGGCCATCCGGCGCTGATGCTCGTTGAAGTCTCTCCAGAAGCGGACGGTGATCACGGTCAGGAAGATGATGGCGAGCGCGAAGGGGATCATGACCCAGCGGCTGGAGTTGCCGACGAGGCGTGAGGAGCCCTCGGAGCCGGGGAGATACTGCACCGAGACGGTCGTCGCGCCCTTGTTGCCTTCGTGGATGAGGCGATCGCGCTGCTGCTCGAACCACTCCAGCGACACACTATCCGACTCGATGCGCTTCTGGCCGCCGGGCTCGAGGATGGTGTAGTTCACGCGGACGCGATCGGAGGTGTCGCCGGAGCGGTCCCTGGTGGTGACCTTGAACATCTTGTCAACGGGAACGTCGGTGGTCTTGCCGCTGACGGTGTATCGCACCTCGTTGCAGGAGACGACGGCGGAGGCGATGAAGAGGCCGAAGACAACGAAGAGGGCTATGAGCTTGTTGGCCTCGGGGTTCGAGCGGGTGGGGTAGAGGATGAACATGGTGAAGAGGATTCCTCGCGCGCGAGGGGGTGGGGGTGGGGGGGTGGGCTGGGTGGGGGGTGGGACGGGCGCGCGAGGGAGAGAATACAGGATTTATTGCGATTTGGGTACCCGCCGCGCGGACGCTCGTGGATGCTCTTCCGGGTCCACATGGACGAGCATCCTGTGGACCCGCAAGAGTTCCCTGTGGACCCGGAGGAGCATCGGGTCCACTCGGAGGAGCATCGTGTGGACCCGGAAGCGTTCCATGTGGACCCGGAAGAGCATCCGGTGGACCCGATGGTGCATCGTGTGGACCTTTTCCGGGTACCCGGGCGGGCCGTTATGCCGCCGTGGCGGGTTTGGCCGCGCTCTTCCGGCCCATCCAGTGCGCGCAGGTGGTCAGGAGCTTGGCCTTGTCGATGGGCTTGCTTGCGTAATCGTCGCAGCCGGACTCAAGGCACTTGTCGCGATCCTCGGACATCGCGTGGGCGGTGAGGGCGACGATGGCGAGCGTAGAGCCCTGCTCGCGGAGCGCCCGCGCCAGCGCGTACCCATCCATCTCCGGCATCTGCATGTCCGTGAGGAGCATCGCGTAGGGGAGATTCGCGGCCACGGCCTTGTCGAGCATGTTCAGGGCCACGACGCCGTTCTCCGCGACATCCACCTCCGCACCGGCCTTCCGCAGGTAGTGCGCGATCAGCCGCTGGTTGTCCGGGCCATCTTCGGCGAGCAGGATGCGGCCATTCAGGCGCACCGCCACCGTGGGCGCGGGAGCCGTGGCGCGAACCATGGTGTTGTCAATGACGTTCGTCATGGCCGAGCCGGGAACGCGCTCCAGCGGAAGATCGAGCCGGAAGGTCGAGCCCTTGCCCACCGCGGTGCGCTCCAGCGTGACATTGCCACCCATGAGCACCGCGAGCTTGCGGCTGATGGTCAGGCCTAGCCCGGTGCCGCCGAACCTGCGGGCCATCCCCGAGTCCGTCTGCGTGAATGGGGTGAAGAGCATGGCCGCCTGCGCGGGGGTCATGCCCAGGCCGGTGTCCTCGATATCGATCTGGAGTCGCTCGCCCGAGGGGCTCGGGGCGGCGCGGACGTGGAGGGTGACGCCGCCGGTGTCGGTGAACTTCACGGCGTTGGCCGCCAGGTTGGTGGCGATCTGCAGGAGATGCGTCGGCTCGCTGATGATCTGCTCGGGGATGGGCGTCTCCAGACGGACGGAGACGGCGACGCCCTTGTGCGCGGCGACGGGACGGATGAGGGACTCGACCTCCGCGAGAATGCTCACCAGCGGAGTCTTGACGCGATTGATCACCATCTTGTCGGCCTCGATCTTGGAAAGATCCAGGATGCTGTTGATGAGGGAGAGCAGGTGCTGCCCCGCGCTGCAGATGGTGTCGATGGTGTGCAGGCGGCCCTCGGGGCCCATGGAGAGATCGCCGTCGTCACGCAGCAGGTCGGCATACCCGAGGATGGCGGTGAGAGGCGTGCGGATCTCGTGGCTCATGTTGGCGAGGAACTGGCTCTTGGCGCGGCTGGCGGCCTCTGCGGAGGCCTTCGCCATTTGCAACTCCTGCTCGGCGCGCTTGCGATCGGAGATGTCGAGATAGATCGCCAGCACGCCGAAGACCTCGCCCGTCGGGTCGCGCAGGGGAACCTTGCTGGTGAGCACCTGCAGGCGGGTGCCGTCGGGCTTGGTGAGAGCTTCCTCAAGGTTCATCAGGGGTACGCCGTTCTCCATGACCTGGCGATCAAACCGCGTGTACGACTCGGCCTCCTCGCGGGAGACCTGCAAGTCGAAGTTGTTCTTGCCGATCATCTCGGCGGGGGACGCGAAGCCGAGGTCCTGGGCGGCGAGCTGGTTGCCGCCGAGGTTCACGCTGTTGCGGTCCTTCCAGAAGACGGCGCAGGGAATGTTGTCGATGACGTTCTGGAGGAGCGCCGTCTGCTGGCGAAGCTCCGCCTCGACCTTCTTGCGCTCGGCGACTTCCATCTGCAACGCCGCATTGTCATCCCCGTGGCCCGGGGTGGGGGTGGGGGGCTTCGGGGCAGAGGGGTCTGTCACCATGATGAAGGGTAGACCAAGGGAGGGCGTTCACAAACGAACGCAATTCAACCGCCGCACGGGGACGTCGCTTTCTTGTTGCGGTCTAATGATTCCTCGGCCCGACGTGGCCTGACGCCTATTAAGCGACCGCTCCCTCAGGAAATATACCAAGATCCGCAGGAACACACATGTTTCGTAGGTGATTTGTTACATCCACCGCGCCACGACCACCTTGCTCTCGGTGTAGAACTTGAGGGTGGCCGCGTCTTCGCCGTTGGCGTATCGATTGGTTGGCAGAGAGAACATGCGCGGGAATGGTAAGGCGGACTGTGTGCGTGGGCGGTTCCAGATGAGCCATGCCGCGGCTCCTCCTGCGGCGAAGGCGAGGGCGTTGTAGGGGTCGGGGGTGGAGTGGCGGTAGAGCCAGGGGCTGTGGGGGAAGACGAGCAGGAAGAGGATGGACCAGAGGGCGACGTGGAGTGTGATCTCCGCGGGCGTGGGTGGGCGGTGGTGCGGGCGGATGCGGAGGAGGTGGTGGAGGTAGAGCGTTGGTGGGAGGAAGATGGGGATGAGAAGGAAGTCGTTGAGGTAGTCGTGGAGGAGGCCGCTGCTGCCCCAAAGGGTTGGCTTGATCCAGAGTTTGTGGATCCAGTACGCGGCGATGCCGGTGAGCATGAGGGGGTCGGCGAGGTAGCGGAAGGGGCGGGGGGGCATAGTGCGAGTGCGGAGTGCAGAGTGCAGGGGGGGGTTAGTGGCCGCTCTGACTGGCGGCGGCCACGAACTGGACCAAGAGGGCGACGAGTCCGCCAAGGACAAGTATGACGCAGATTCGTACGCACTGCTGGCGGACTGTGAGCGGGAGGGGAAGCGTGCGAAGAAACGTGGTGTGATCGTTGGGGTCGAACGAGTGGCCACACTCGGGGCATTTGGGGGTGGGCAGGTCGCGGAGATCAAAGTGGCAGGATGTGCAGAACATGGATTGGGATTCCACCTCTTGCTTGCGCGATAGGCTCTTTGGGAGGGGCTACATCCACCGCGCCACAACCACCTTGCTCTCGGTGTAGAACTTGGGGGTGTCCGCGTCTTCGCCGTTCTTTGCGGGGAAGTTTAATCGGTCGGGGGCTTTGGCGGAGCCGGTTTCGGCGTCTCTGTGGCGGCTCGGAGACGGTCGAAGAAATCGTGGAGTGCCGGCGAAGTTCCGTAGGTCGGTCCGGGTGTCTGCTTGACGGCGGTGCAGGACTGGGGCGTCTGTTTGAGGACATCCGCAACGCTGAGCGTGAAATCGACGGTGACGTAGGAGCGGACTTTGTCCGCCTCTCGCGGCCACGAGCACATGGCCTCGCGCGGCGGCAGGCCCTCAAGGTCTTTCCACGATGCGGGCCAGGAATGCGTCGGGCTCTTCTTAACGTATTCGATGATGAGATCGCAGACGAGGGAAGGAACCTGATACCTGTACTCTGCATCGATCGCGGTGTGGGCCGCGCGCACGAACAGGCAGACGGAAAGCACAATGCCGCCGACTATCAGAACAACCGCCGCGAGCGCAATGCGTTTGAACATGCGAGCGAAGGCGGAGCGCGGCTTGATCAGAAATGTCCCAGCGTCCGCCGGATCGAAGGCGCGGCCGCACTCGGGGCACTTCGCACTGGGAAGGCCACGCAAGTCGAAGTTGCACGAGGTGCAGAACATGGTGCGAAGGCACCTCTCACATACGCGAGAGGTCCTTTACATCCACCTCGCCACGACCACCTTGCTCTCGGTGTAGAACTTGGCCGCGTCTTCGCCGTTGGCGTGCAGGTCGCCGAAGAAGGAGTTCTTCCAGCCGGCGAAGGGGAAGACGGCCATGGGGGCGGGGACGCCGACGTTGATGCCGACCATGCCGACCTGCGAGAGCGTCTTGAAGCGACGGGCGGAGTAGCCGCTGGAGGTGAAGATCACGCCCATGTTGCCGTACTTTGAGCGGTTCATGGTGGCGAGGGCGGCGTCAAGGGTTTCTTCGCGGACGATGGAGAGGACGGGGCCGAAGATCTCGTTTTCGAGGATGGACATGCCGGGGCGGACGTTGTCGAAGATGGTTGGGGCGACGAAACAAGCGGGAATCGGGAATCGGGAGTCGGGAATCGGGTGGGAGGCGGGGAAGATGCACGTGGCGCCGTCTTTGTGGCCGCTGGCGATGAAGCCCTCGATGCGCTGCTGGGACTGTTTGTCGATGACGGGGCCCATGTTCACGCCCGCTTCATGGCCGGGGCCGACTTTGAGCTTGGTCGCGGCTTGCTTGATCTTTGGGATGAACCAGTTGGGGACATCGCCGACGAGGATGGCGACGGAGCCCGCGAGGCAGCGCTGGCCGGAGTTGCCGAAGGCGGAGCCGACAACGCCTTCGATGGCCGCGTCTTGATTGGCGTCGGGCATGATGACCATGTAGTTCTTCGCCCCGCACATGCACTGGGCCCGCTTGCCCGCGGCGGTGGCCGTGGTGTAGATGTGCTTGCCGACGGTGGTGGAGCCGACGAAGGAGACGGCGCGGACATCGTCGTGGGTGATGAGGTGATCGACCACGCTCGGCCCGCCCGTGACGAGGTTCAGCACGCCGTTGGGGAGGCCCGCTTCGTGGGCAAGCTCAACCTCGCGAACGGCGCTGAGCGGGACTTTCTCGCTGGGCTTGAGGATGAACGTGTTGCCGCAGGCGATGGCCATCGGCCACATCCAGAGCGGGACCATGACGGGGAAGTTGAAGGGGGTGATGCCGACGCACACCCCCAATGGGACGCGATCGACGCTCGAGTCGATGCCCACACCGGAGGTGTCTTCCGTGCGGCAGAACGAAGATGACACGGCGATCTGCGGAAGCGTGCGGCCCATCATGAGCGTGGGGGCGGCGCAGGCGAACTCCACGCAGTCGATGCCGCGGCGGACATCGCCGTTGGCTTCGGCCTTGGTCTTGCCGTGCTCCTTGACGATGAGGTTGGCGAGCTCCTCGAAATGCTCCTCAAGCTTGTTCTTGTAACGAAAGAGGAACTGGCAGCGGTCGCCGACGGGCGTGGCGGCCCAGGCGGGAAAGGCCTCGTGCGCGGCCTGCACGGCGGCTTCCGCGCTGCGTATGTTGTCAAGCTCCGTGAGGGCGATGGTTTCGCCGGTGGCGGGGTTGATGACGGGGTGAGTTTTGGAGGAAGGCGCGGCGGCGGGCTGCGAGCGTGCGCCGGCGATGAACTGGTCAACGTTGGTGGCGGGGAGGGGGGTGGGAGTGGGGGTGGGCATGGGACGGACCTCGGAATAGGACGTATGGGTCGAATAGGTCATATGCGGCCTATTTGGTGGACTGGGATCGTAGGGAATCGGGTGGGCAGGTGGGCTGCGCCTATTTTTGGTGCTGATGGCAAGCCCCCCCTCAGCACCCGGAATCCTGTTCACCGCCTTTGAACCCAGCGGGGATGATCACGCCTCGGCGGTGATCGAGGAGTTGCGTCGGCGGTGGACCGCGACGGAGCTGCCGATCTATGCGTGGGGCGGGCCGAAGATGCGGGCGGCGGGGGCGGAGGTGATCGAGGAAACAGGGGCGAACGCGGTGATGGGGATGCCGGGCGCGGCGAAGATTGTGGAGCATGTGAACATCCACAAGCGGATCGCAAACTGGCTGCGGGATGGAAAAGTGAGCGTGCATGTGCCTGTGGATTCGCCCGGGGCAAACTTTCCCGTGGCGAAGGTCGCGAAGAAGCAGGGGTTGAAGGTGGTCCACCTGGTGGCGCCGCAGGTGTGGGCGTGGGCCCCGTGGCGGATTCATAAGTTGAAGAAGCGGACGGATCTGCTGCTGTGTCTGTTGCCCTTTGAAGAAGAGTGGTTCATGGCACGCGGGGTGCCGGCGAAGTTCGTCGGGCATCCGCTCTTCGATGCGCCGCTTGATCTGGAGGCGATCCAGAAGCGGGCGGAGGAGTATGGGGCGAAGGTGAACGCGCCGGTGGGTGCGCTGGGAGGTGTTGGGCCGCGGGTGGCGTTGATGCCGGGATCGCGGCCGCAGGAGATGGTGCGCTGTTTCCCGATTTTGCTGGACGCGTACAACCGTCTGCGCCGGGATTTTCCGGGTGCGCTGGGGATGGTGGCGGCGACGAAGCCCGAGGCGGTGAAGAAGCTGCAGGAGTTGGCGGCCGCGCACGGGGGATGGCCGGCGGGGCTGGGGATCGTGAGCGGAGATACCGATGCGGTGGTGCGGTGGTGCGACTACGCGATGGTGGTGAGCGGGACGGTGACGCTGCAGATCACTCGGCAGATGAAGCCGATGGTGGCGATGTACTCGCCGAGCTGGATCATGTACAACCTGATCGTGCGGTGGCTGCTGGCGACGGATCTGTACACGCTGCCGAACCTGATCGCGGGGAGGCGGATTATCCCGGAGTTGGTGCCGCACTTTGGGGATGGGGATGCGCTGGCGGTGGAGATCATTAAGTTCATGCGTCGGCCGGGGTACGCGGCGGATCAGCGCGAAAATCTGGCGGCGGTGTGTCGGAGGTTTGCAGGAAAGAACTGCGCGAGCGGCGCGGCGGATGCGATTGAGAAGGTGATGGGGCTCAAGAGGAACTCAGAGGGAGGAGAGAGAGCGGAGAGCAGCAGAGGGGGAACTGGAAATGGGGTGCGTGTTTCCGCTTCTCCGCCTTCCATGTATTCACTCTGATGCGCTCTGCTCTCTCTGCTTGCTCCGAGTTCCTTCTTAGTCTTTGCGCAGGCCGAGTAGGCAGACCGTGCAAACGGTGTTGCCGATGCGGTCGGGGATGGGGAAGGAGCGCGTGATGGGGCCGCCGAGCGGAATGGGGAGGTTGCGGTCGATGCAGCGGTGGGCGAGGATGGCCAGATCATGGCGGGCGGTGGGTTCGTCGGCGGTGAAGACGATGAGCATGACGCCGGCGTGGTGGATGCGGTCATCGTCGGCGAGTTTTTTCAGGTCCGCGATCGGGTTGCGGGTGAGCTCGCTTGTATAGGTGCGGTTAGGGCCGGGGAGCCCCGAAGTGTTGCAGAACTGGCCGACGAGTTTGAGTTCGATCCAGAACGCGGATTCGGGAGGAATGTGGGAAGTGGGAGGTGGGAGGGCGGAGGTTGGAAGTGCGGAGCCGGGGGCGAGGTGGGAGTCTGAGAGGGATTCGAAGAGGGTGCCTTGGAGTTCGGCGGCTTGGGCGCGGCGTTGTTTTTCGTTTTGCAGGGAGTCGTCGAGTTTTTGGTTGGGCTCGGGGGTGAGGACGAGGTCGCAGCGCATGCGATCGCGGGGGATGGGGAGGATGAGGGTGGGATCGGAAGCACCGCCGCGGAGCGGCGGGCCACCCGGGCGGAGCTTGCGGAACCACTCGTGGGGGTAGGGCTGCTCGCGGAGGACGCCACAGCCGGTGGCGGCGAGGCCGGCGGCGATCAGGGGGTGGAAGGCGAGTTCGTCGAGAACATCCAGGCCGTAGACGGCGTGCTCTTCGCGGAGATCGGCATCGCGGGCGCGGAGGGCGTCGGCCGCGGCGTCGGCGATGAGGGGGAGGGGGAACATGAAGTGTGGAACCCTATCCAGTTGGACTTCAGTTCAACGAAAGCGTTCGCGAGTCACCACTCCGGCCCGCCGGTGTAGCGGCCGTAGACATCCGCCATGGCCTGCACCATTTCGCCGAGTGTGCAGTTTGAGAGCGCTCCGTCGACGAGGGCGGGCATGATGTTGAACTTGTTGAGGCCTTGGGCTTCGAGGGCGGAGTCGCCTTTGCGGGCGGTTTCGCGGATTCGGTCGAGGGCATGCTTGACGGCCGCGGGGCTGCGCTTAGATTTGAACGCTTGCAGGCGGGAGACCTGATCGGTCTCGACGGCGTGGGGGATTTGCAGGATGTCGATGGGGCGTTCGTCGGAGCCCTCGGTGAAGGCGTTGACGCCGACGATGATGCGGTCGTGGGCCTCGCACTCTTCGGAGAAGCGGTAGCTGGCCTCGGCGATCTGGCGGCGGAAATAGCCCTTGTTGATACCTGACACAACGGAGCGCCCGTATCCGCTGCGCTTCGCGTAGGCGGGGTGTTGTTCGAGCGAGGTGGGATGTGGGATTTGGGATGTGGGATGTGAAGAAGTCGGAGCCGCGCTCATGCGGTCGATTTCCACGATGTAGTCGAGAGCGTCGGATTCCATTTTGTCGGTGAGGGACTCGATGAAGTAGGAGCCGCCGAGGGGGTCCACCGTGCGGGTGACGCCGGTTTCGTAGGCGAGGATCTGCTGCGTGCGCAGGGCGACGGTGACGGCTTGCTCGGTGGGCAGCCCCAGGGTCTCGTCCATGGAGTCGGTGTGGAGGGACTGGCAACCGCCGAGGGCCGCGGCCATGGCCTGATAGGCAACACGGACGATGTTGTTCAGCGGCTGCTGTTCAGTGAGCGAGCAGCCGGCGGTCTGCACGTGGGTCTTCATGAACATGCTGCGTTCGCTGGTTGCGCCGTAGCGGTGCTTCATGGCGCGGGCCCAGATGCGGCGGGCGGCGCGGAGCTTGCAGATCTCTTCGAAGAACTCGTTGTGGGAGTTGAAGAAGAAGGAGAGCCGGGGGGCGAAGGAGTCGATCGAAAGGCCCCGCTCGAGGCAGGCCTCGACGTATTCCATTCCGTCGCGCAGGGTGAACGCCAACTCCTGCGTGGCGGTGGAGCCGGCCTCGCGGATGTGGTAGCCGGAGATGGAGACGGAGTTCCACTTGGGGACAAAGCGGGACTGGAACTCGATGGTGTCCACCACGAGCTTCACGGAGTGGTCGGGGGGATAGATGAACTCGTTCTGGGAGTGGAACTCCTTCAGGATGTCGTTCTGCAGCGTGCCGCCGAGATCGTTCCAGGAGATATTCCGCTGCTTGGCCATGGCGAGGTACATGGCCCAGATGACGGCGGCGGGGCCGTTGATGGTCTGCGAGACAGTGACGGAGCCGACGGGGATGTCGGCGTACAGCCGGTGCATGTCTTCAATGGTGTCGATGGCGACGCCGCAGCGGCCGACTTCCCCGGCGGAGAGTTCATCGTCGGAGTCGCGCCCCATCAGCGTGGGAAGATCGAAGGCGGTGGAGAGGCCGGTGTTGGAGGCGACCTTGTTGTTGGAGCGAGCTTGCTCCAGAAGGTACTTGAAGCGGTTATTGGTGTCGTCTGCCGAGCCGAAGCCGGCGAACTGGCGCATGGTCCAGAGGCGGGTGCGGTAGCCCTCGGCGAAGAGGCCGCGGGTGAAGGGGTATTCGGCGGGCGCTCCAATGTCGCGGTCGAAGTTCTTGAGCGACTCGGGTGGCTTCTGCGGGGTGTAGACGGGATCGAGGACGAGACCGGAAATGGTGACGGTGTGCGGATCGACGGGCTTGGCGGCGTGCGGCGCGGGGCGCGCGGGAGACGAAGAAGGAAGAGTTCCGGCGGTTTGCGCAACTCGGCTCTGATTGGGATTGGTGATGCTCATGGGGGCTCCCGGGCGCGGCGGAGGGATATGGAAGGGCAAGTATACGTTTGGTGGGGGAATGGCCAATGCGGGCCGCGGATGGGGGAGCGGGGGCCGATAAGCGAGGTGCGAGTGGGTTGGCGGCGGAACCTAGGATGTTGCGCCGGCGAATGGCGAGGGCTGGCCGATAAAGGTCAACTTGGGAAACTTGTGGGCAGCCCGGGGCGGGTGGCGCGATGTTGAGAGTCACTGGAGAACGTCATGAGATTTGTTGCAAAAAGCTGCCTTGCCGGTGTGTGCGCGATCGGGCTGCTCGCGGGAGCGCAGGAGCGGGCCCTGGCGCAGTTTGCTGCTGTAACGGTGAGCGGGAATCCGAGCGGGGACGTGCTGGCGCGGCCGGTGTTTGTGACTTGGGCCCCCGGGGACTACAAGCGGATTTGGGTGATGGAGAAACAGGGGCGGATTCGGACGATCGATATTTCGCAACCGACGCCGGTGACACAGGCCTCGGCGAGTGCGTTCCTGAACATCACATCGCTGGTGCAGCAGGCGGGCGGGACGGATCCGAACCAGGACGAGCGCGGCATGCTGGGGCTGGCGTTTCACCCGAACTATCAGGTGAATGGAAAGTTCTACGTGTACTACACGAATCCGGCGCCTGCGGGCATGCCGTCGCCGTGGACGTACTACCAGAACATCGTGGAGTACACGGTGCGGAATCCTTCGACGCTTGTGGTGGATCCGACGTTGAATGCGGCGGATCCGGCCAGCGCGCGGCCGGTGATGCGGATTCCGCACCCGTCGAGCACGAACCACAACGGCGGGTGGATGGGATTCGGGCCTGATGGATATCTCTACATCGCGGTGGGGGACGGTGGGAACTTCGGCGACCAGCTTGGGGCCACGAACACAAGTCACACGCTGGTGATCGGCAACGCTCAGGACACCGGGCGGGTGCTGGGCAAGCTGCTGCGGATTGACATCAACAGCAACGGCCCCGCGCCGCAGGGGCCGCTGTGGACAGGGGGTTCGGGCGTTACCGCGGGGATCGCGAACTACGGAATTCCGGGGGACAATCCGGCGTTGCCGGTGGTGACGAATGGAAACACGCCGGCGCGCTCGGAGGTTTGGGCGTACGGATTGAGGAATCCGTGGCGGGATTCGTTCGACAAGCTCACGGGCGATCTCTGGATCGCGGATGTGCAGCAGGGGCACTACGAGGAGATCAACTTTCAGCCCGCGCTGACGGCGAGCAATGCGGCGCAGGTCGCGGGGCGGAACTACGGATGGCGGTGCTTTGAGGGAACGGTTCCGTATGACTGTTCGGGCGGTACGGGGGGATCGTGCCCGAATCTGCCGTGCGCGGGGAACTACGACTCGCCGGGCTTGACCCCGCCGGTGGGCGTGTACGCGCACAACACGACTCTGGCAAACGCGAATCCGGCGCGGCTGATGCATGTGGCAGCGACCGGAGCGAACTTCACGGGCATCGCGATCACGGGTGGGTATGTGTATCGCGGATGCAGAATTCCGGAGCTGTATGGACAGTACCTGTTCACGGATTACGGCGTCGGAACGATCTTCTCGACGACGATCAACTCGGCGACAGGAATCCTGAACAATCCAACGGCTTGGACGCAGTTTTACGCGGGATCGACGGCGGTGACTCCAAATTTGCCTGTGGTGGCGAGCGCGGCGGGGAACGCCGTTTCGTTCGGACAGGATGCGTACGGAGAGGTGTATCTGGTGAGCCAGGGGCAGGGGAACATTCTCAAGTTTGTTTCTACGCACGCGGGGACAATTCCACTGGCGAATCCGGACTACAACCGCAATGGTGTGCTCTCAACGACGGACATTTTCGACTTCCTGACCGATTGGTTCGCCAGCGGGGCACGCGCGGATTTTAACCGTGATGGAACACTAAGCGTGCAGGACATCTTTGATTTCCTTGCAAGCTGGTTCAACGGATGTGTTGGGTAAGGGGGCTGCGCGGCGGATGGCGGGGCGGGAACGCGCGGTGCTATTGCCCGAAGTAGGCGCGGAGCTCTCCAAGCTCGGCCTCGACTTGCGCCGGATCGCTGACGGTCTCCGCGACGACCTCGCGCAAGATGCGGCGGAAGCGGCGCTTCACAGTCTGAAGCATGTTGCTGGCTTGTGTTTCGTCGGCCGCGCCGATCTCCGCGGCGAGGCGGGTCATTGACATGGGGCTGGTACGCCGAAGGGCGGGGCCGAGAATATTGATTCCGAATCCGCGCCAGTGCGCCTCCATGCCGTCGGCGAGGCAGGACTCTTCAAGACGGTTGAGGGCGATCTCAATGACGGCCGCGGCCCATTCGCGATCGAAGATCTGTTCAGCGTCGGGAGCGAGCGCAGTGAGTGAGAGGGGCGCGCTGGATTCGCCAGACTTTCCGGCGCGATGGGAGGGATCGTCCATCGAGATGGCGGCCGGGCCGCGCGAGCCGGTGACGGGGGAGCCGCCCTTGTGGGCCTTGCCGAGGCGGTGCTGGTCGATGAGAAAGTTGCGCAGGGCTTGTTTGAGGAAAGAGCGGAAGCGGCCGCGGGTGGGATCGGCGCGGCCGATGAGATCGCGCCCGATGACGACCTGCGTGAGGAACTCTTGCGTGAGGTCGCTGGCGTCGTGGCCTGCGTAGCCCTGACGGCGTATGAAGGCGTAGACGGGGCTCCAGTAGGAGCGGAGAAGGGATTCGAGGTGGGCGCGATCGCCCCGGGCCCCGAGGACGAGGGACCAGATGGTGGATTGGAAGGAGGCGGCGGTGTTGGCGGGGTCCAAGACAGATCCTACGAGATGGGGTCCTGGTGCTGCGTCAAGTTGCGAGGTGACCATGGCCCCCCATGCGAGGGCAGGGAAGAGTACGTATCGTGGGGCCGTGGGTTGCGTTGGGGGGCCGAATGGTGGGCGGACAGGAGTTGAGGCGGCATGGCCAAGGGCACGGGATTGTTCGGGAACGGCGCACTGGTGGGGATGGTGCACGTAGGTGCGCTTCCGGGGACGCCACGGGGCGGGGAAGGGGTGGGGGCGATTGCGCGGCGGGCGGCGGCGGAGGCGCGGGTGCTGATTGAGAGCGGGTTCGATGCCATTGTCGTGGAAAACATGCACGATGCGCCGTACGTGCATTCAGGGATGGACGGACCGGGGCACGGAGCGGAGATCGTGGCAGCGATGACGGTGTGCGCGGGGGCGGTGCGGGAGGCGGTGGGGGGGAAGATGCCGGTGGGAATGCAGATTCTGTCGGGGGGGAATCGGGAGGCGATGGGGGTGGCGCACGCATGCGGGTTGGACTTCATCCGCTGCGAGAACTTCGTGTTCGGGCATGTGGCGGATGAGGGAGTGCTGTTGCGGGCGGAGGCGGGTGCGCTGCTGCGGTATCGGAAGATGATCGGGGCGGAGCGGGTGAAGGTGCTTTGTGATTTGAAAAAGAAGCATGCATCGCACGCGATCACGGCGGATGTGTCGCTGGCAGATGCGGCACACGGCGCGGAGTTCTTCGGAGCCGAGGGATTGATCGTGACGGGAACGGCGACGGGGCGGCCGACGAGCGCGGCGGATGTGGTGGAGGTGCGCGGGGCGTCAAAGTTGCCGGTCCTGGTGGGATCGGGCGTGACGCCAGAGACAGCGCGGGAGTTGTTTGAGGCGGGGGCGAATGCGCTGATCGTGGGATCGTGGATCAAGAAAGGCGGGGACTGGAGGAATGCGGTGGATGCGAAGCGGTGTCGGGAGATGGTGAGAACGGTGAGGAAGTGATGTGAAGTTGAAGGGCGAAGGGTTGGAGGCGAGCGAGCAATGAATGAACCGGGTATTCCAGCAAAGCGAGCGCAGAGCGTGAAGCGGGAGAATCCGCTGACGCGCTCGTGGGCGGGGATGCTTGGGCTCGGCGTGCTGGCGGCGATTGTGTGCGCGTGTGTGCTGACGCTGCCTTGGACGCTGGGGCGCGTGCAGGGGCAGGGTGGGGCGAGCGTGGCCGGATCGCCGCGGTATGACGTGCAATATCGCACGGCACGGCATCTGCCGCCGAGCTGGTGGGGTGTGGATGTAAAAGAGCGCGACGGGGATGCGGCCGCGCTGCGGCTGCAAGCGACGGCACGGGCGATGGCATTGGAGAGCATCGCTCGCGAGCGGGGAGTTTCGGTGGAGCGGTTGGTCGTTGAGAAGATCGAGCCCACGGCCGAGCAGCTGAGTCGGGCGATGCCGCACTACCTGATGGGGACCGATCTGCTCGGGCGCGATTTGCTTGTGCGATGCCTTGCCGGCGGCGGCATTTCCCTGGGCATCGGGATTGCGGCGGCGTTGCTGTCTGTGATATTGGGAACGGTGTACGGATCGATCGCGGGGTATGTGGGCGGCCGCGTGGATGGCGTCATGATGCGGATCGTGGATGTGCTGTACGGCTTGCCGTACGTGCTGCTGGTGGTTCTGCTGGCGGTGGCGGCGAGCAGCGTGATGGAGGAGCATGTGTCGCGGCAGGGAGCGCGGACGGCGTGGATGCGCGGGGATGCGGCACAGCAGTATCTGAGGGGTGAGGCGAAGAGCGGGGCGCCGGACATCATCGCGGGGATCGTGAGGCCGGCAACGAGTGTGCAGGAAATACTCGAGAACGAGGCGGCGCGGCTGTATCCGGCACGGGTGGTCTCGGATGCCGGGCGAACGGCCTTTGAACTTGGGGTCCTGCTGGTGGCGATCGGCGGTGTGAGCTGGCTGACGATGGCGCGGGTGGTGCGCGGGCAGGTATTGAGCTTGAAGAATCAGCCGTTTGTGGAGGCCGCGCGGGCGATGGGCGTGCCGGTGAGCGGTATTTTTCTGAGGCACCTGCTGCCGAATCTTGTGGGACCGATCATCGTGTACGCCACGCTGACGGTGCCGCAGGCGGTGTTGCAGGAGAGTTTTCTGAGCTTCCTGGGGATCGGCGTTCGGGCACCGATGCCAAGCTGGGGGAACCTCGCTGCCGAGGGGCTCGGGGAGCTGAACCCCATCAAGAGCCACTGGTGGGTGCTGCTGTTCCCGTGCCTGATGCTGGGAGTCACGCTGCTCGCGCTGAACTTTGTCGGGGAGGGGCTGCGAGAAGCCCTCGATCCGAAGCGGGCGCGGCGGTAAATCGTCGGCCCGGGATATATCGGGCTTCAGAGAACGTACCGCAAAGTCAAAGGGAAAGTGAGCGATACAGGGCTCGAACCTGTGACCTCATCCGTGTCATGGATGCGCGCTAGCCAACTGCGCCAATCGCCCGAACTGCTGCCAGTATATCCAAGTGGGGGGAGGGCGTCATCTCTTGGGCCAGTTCTGGCGGCAGGAGAGGGGGGAGGGGGCGGGGAGGGACAAGCCGAATAACCAAAGAAGAACCCCCGCCATGGTGGGGCGGGGGTTGGGGGATCGGGTGGGCATGGCGGCTGCTGCCGCGCGGCCTTGGTTAGCAGCCGCCGGCGAACCAGGCACTGAGGAAGTCGAAGATGTTCTGCACACTGAGCGTGCCGGGGGCGCCGGTGCTGCCGAAGCGGGCGTAGGGGCCGCCGGCGAACCAGTCGCCGAGGAAGTCGAAGATGTCCTGCACGCTGATGCCGTTCACCTTGTTGTAGTTCGCGTAGCAGCAGGGGGTGGTGGTGTTGGCCGGGGCGTTGCAGTTGGCGGCGGCGGGGAAGGTCGCGCCGGCGGATTGGCCCCCGATCAGCGAACCTGTACAGGCGGCGGCGGAAACGATCGTGGTCGTGCAGGTGGCTCCGCGGCAGCAGACTCCCGTTGGACCAGTGCAAAGGGTGGGGGCGCAGATGCTGCCGACGCCCTGGAAGGTGCTGCCCGCCGGGCAACCGGTTTGTGCCCCGGTGACGATCGCGGTGCATGTGCTGCCGTTGCAGCAGGCCCCGATGGCGACGACATCGAGCGTGAAGGAGCCGATGCCGAGCGTGTCCACTGCGTACGCGGCAACGCGGATCAGCACTGGAGTTCCGCCGGCGAGCGTGACGCCGCCGACAATGCCGTGCCCGAAGCCGACGCCGCATCCGTCGTCGTTGCAGGCCCCGGCGATCTGGGTGGAGCAATCGCTCCAGACCGAGATGGTGGTGTCCCAAACGGTGGAGGAGTTGCAAGTGAGCACGTTGTAGTCGCCGGAGGCGGCGGGGGTGAAGCGATACCAGACGTCCACGCCGGTGACCAAGCCGCAGGAAGGGAAGACGCCGTCGGGGGTGGCGGTTCCAAGATAGCCGTTGACAGATCCTTTGCCGTTGACGAGGGTGACTTCCGGGCCGCTGACAAGAACGGTGGCGCAGTTGTCGTTCGTCGGAGCGGGGCAGGGGTTGGGAGAGCAGGTGGACCCTGCGCCCTGCGAGATGGTGCCGACGGGACAGGTTGCGCCGCTGGTGGTGGTGCACAGGCCGCTGTTCGAGTTGCAGCAGGCCCGGATAGGGCAGGTGGCCTGCGTGCAGGCGGAGTTGTTGCCGAGGTATGTCGCACCGGTTGGGCAGAGGCCCGCGCCACCGACGACAACGGAGCAGGTTCCAAGGGTTGTGTCGCAGCACGCACCCGTCACTCCGTTGAAGAGGACGTTCAGGGTGATGTCGCCCATCGCCCCATTGAAGCCGGCAACGCGGATGTAGTACACGCCCGAGGCGGCGAGGCCGACGTGCGGGAGGCGCGATTGTGTGATGCCGCTGATGCAGCCGACGCCGCCGACGTTGGAATCATCGTTGCAGGCGAGCTTGTTGGCATCAGTCGCCGGGCAGGCGGCGTGGACAGAGAGGGCGGTATCGAAGTTGGAGCCGCAGGTGTTGATCTCGTAGTCGCCGGAGGTGGTGGGGATGAACCGCCAGAAGACGTCGGCGGCACTGGCGGCGAAGGTGGCCTCGTTGCAGTACGGATCACCCACGACCGTGGTGAGGGTGACGGAGGTTCCCGCCGCGAAGTTGGTGCCTGTTGCGGGCGTGCCGACAATGACGATGGGATCCTGTGTGCCGCACTCGTCGTTGGGGATCGGGCAGAGGCCGGGCGTGCACGCCGTTCCGATGCCCTGATTGGACGATCCCGCGGGGCATGCGGCGGAGCCAACGACGGTGCAGGAGCCGGTCTGTGAGCAGCAGGCGTGGGAGTTGGCGCAGACGAAGCTGTCGCAGGTGGCCTGGCCGATGGCGATGGTGGTTCCGGCGGGGCAAGGGGCCGAGCCGGTGACGGTGCAGACCGCAGTGGCGGCATTGCAGCAGGCCTGTGTGACGCACGGGTTGCTTGCGCAGGTGGTTCCGAGCCCGGAGAACGTGCTGCCAGCGCCGCATGCGGGGCTGCTGGTGACGGAGCATGCACCCGTGGCGTTGTTGCAGCAGGAGCCCACGCAGATGCCGGTCGTCGAGCACGCCGAGCCATCGCCGACGTACGTGCTGGCGCCGGTACATGCGGAGGCAGTGTTTATGGCGCACCCCGCGGCCGAGCAGCAGGCGCCGATGGGGCCGGAGGTGATGGTGAGCTGGAAGGGGCCGCTGCTGGTCGTGGCTCCCGTCCAGGTGGCGACGCGGATCAGGTACGTCGTTCCGGAGGCCATGAAGAAATCGGTGATCGTGGACGGACCAGCGCCGCCGGTGCAGGCGTCATCGTTGCAGATCAGTGCGTGGTTGTCCGCGGCGTCCGGGCAGATGTCGTGGACGGTGAGGATGGTGTCAAGGTTGCCGGTCACTGCGCTACAGGTAGTGAGCGTGTAGTTGTTGGAAAGAGTGGGTGTGAAGGAGTACCAGACATCGCGGAAGGAAGCGATGCAGACCGCGGGGACGAGCGCGACTGTATCAGTGACGCCGACGTTCGAGCCGGAGACGGAGACGGGGATGACCGCCGCCGAGATGACCGTGGGGTGTGTGCAGAGGTCATTGGCGGGAGGCGCGGGGCAGACGTTTGGCGAGCAGGAGGTGTTGTACCCCTGGAACGAACTGCCCGCGGCGCAGGTGGCCGCGCCGGGTTGCGTGATGGTGCAGGTGCCGACGCCGTTGACGCAGCACGCGCCCTGACATGGATTGGGAGAGCAAACCGTGCCACCGCCCATGAAGACGCTGTTGTTGGTGCTGAGCGCAACGGCGCAGGAGGAGGAAGGGCCCACCGTGCACGCGCCGACGCTGGTGCAGCACGCGCCGCTGGCGCTGAGGGAATATACGGCGAGTTGGAAAGGGCCGGGCACGGCGGTGCCCGCGCCGTAAGTGGAGACGCGGATGTAGTAGTTCGTGCCCGCGTTGAGTGTGACAGAGGTGATGATCGAAGAGAACGTGCTCCCGCTGGCGTTTCCTGCTGAGCCGGGGACGCCGGTGGCGCACGAGTCGTCGTCGCAGGCGATGGCGGTGAATCCGGCGTTGAGGTAAGTGACGCAGTCGACGACGGAGAAGACGGCAAGGACGGTGTCCTGTGGGGAGCCGCAGGTGGAAACCTGATAAGCACCAGTGACGGCCGGATTGAACCTGTACCAGACGCTCCGGATGTAGTTGGCCTGGCAAGTGGTGGCCGGACCGTCGTTGGTGCTGGTGGCGGTAGCGTTGGAGCTATAGATGATCGTGTTGACCGTCAGGGGAACCGCACCCGAGCAAAGGTCATTGGCGGGCTGGGCGAGCAGGGTCGGTGCGGCGGCGAACCCGAGACAGAGCGCGAGTCGGGCCAGTGACGCACGCACGCAGTTCATGGAGGTCATCTGGAGCACCTTTCGCTGGGAGACCCGGGCATTGAGGGCAATGGCAAATGCGCGGAGCGCACCCGTGAAGAGTTTGCCAAGTTTTCGGGTGGTGTCAATGGGGTTCCGGGCAATCGGGCCTAAACGATTGAATGGGCACGAGTTTGTGGCTTCATCTCGTGAGATTAGGACTCTTATCTCGCTCTGCGTCGGGGGCAAAAAGCGAGCGGGCGTGCCGTGAAGCACGCCCGCATCGATTGAACTTACTGGATCGGTCGGTGGAGTGGGATCACTCAGCGACGACGATTTCGACGCGGCGGGACTCGGCCTTGGTGGACTTGGGGTCGCTGGCGCCCTTGCCGACGGCGGAGATCTTGTTCTTGGAGACGCCCTTGCTCACGAGGTAGGTCGTGACGGCTTCGGCGCGGGCCTTGGAGAGGGCGGTGTTGCTCTTCCAGTGGCTCTTGGTGACGGGGTCGGAGTCGGTGTAGCCCTCGACGGTGACGTTGTGGGCGGACTTGATCTGCGGGAGAAGCGCGTCGATCGACTTCTTCGCGGTGGGCTTCAGCGTGGCTGAGCCAGAAGCGAAGAGGGTGTCGCCGGCGATGGTGAAGGTCTTCTCGGAAGCGGCGCGGGTGCCGCGGCCGGAGGACTTGTTCCCGCTGTTGCCTTTGTCGCTCCAGCCGCTGTCGCCGTTGGTGTCACGGGGCTGGAAGGTGGGCTGGGCCGTGCGAGCGGTCGCGAGCTCCATCGCGAGGCGATCCTTCTCGCTCTGCGTGGTCTGCAACTGAGTCGCAAGGGCGGCCTTCTCGCTCTCGGTGGAGGTCAGCTTCTCCTTGAACTCGGTGTTCTGATTGCGGAGTGCTTCGTTCTCATCCTTCAGCTTGCCGTTGCAGCCGCCGAGGAGGAGCCCGGCGGAAAGAACTGCAAGGCCGAGGGCTTTGAAGCCGAGGCGGGGGACAAAGGACAACCGATTCTGGAAGATCCCGGTGCTCATCGCTGCATCTCCGTTCTGTCGTGGCGGCCCGAACCCGGGCGCGAGGTTCTGTTGACCCGAGCGCGTTCCGTCGCGCTCTGTGGGTGGGTCAACGCTATACAAATCGGCAAAACGATCAACTTCTCTGCACCCAGTTGGTGCGGTTGTTGTCGGTTGTGTGTAGAAGTGGCACGGGCTTACCAGCCCGTGTTTCGGGCGCGTTGCCCGAAGGGGATTCCTGCGATCAAGAACCAAGGCCCTCGACCGCGGCGGTCGAGACATGGGCTGGTAAGCCAATGCCACAGCTATGGAAGGTGAATCACCGGGCTGCCGGGGCCGGCGTTGAGCATGGCTGTCAGGCCCATTTCCACAAGCGGGCGGCCGAAGAGCAGGAGCAGCGTCCCAACGGCCAAATATGGGCCAAATGGCATGGTTCTGCCGCCCGGGCGGCCGCTGAGCATGCTGATGATGACGAAGAAAAGCCCGACGACGGCCGCGAGAGGGATGGCGAGGGTGGCGGTTGCCCACCCGAGGCAGGCCCCGACGCCGGCCATCATGTGAACGTCCCCCAGCCCCATGGCCTCCTTGCCAAATCCGAGTGATCCCAGAATGCGGATTGCCCAGATCGCCCCGCCGCCGACGAGAGCGCCCATCAGGGAGCCGCAAAGAACCATCAGCCAGAGGGCCGGCACGGTGGAACCCCAGAAGTGCAGGGCGAGAAAGCCGCCGAGCCAGCCGAGGGCGATGACCGGGGTGAGGAAGATGAGTTCCTTGAGCATCTCCCGGCGTGCGTGGGGGTAGGCGATCCAGAGGTCTTGGGCGGAGGGAGGAATGGAGGTGGGAGGGGGGAGGTCGGAAGTGGGAGGTTCAGAGGGGGAAGGAGAGGGTTGGGGGGTGGGGGTGAGGGAGCGGCAGGCGAGGGCGGCGAGAAGGGGGCCGGTGAGGAAGCCGATGGCGAGTCCGGCCCAGGGGTGGGTGGGGGAGAGGAACGAGCCGAAGTAGCCCAGCGCGAGGGTCGTGGTCAGCCAGACGAGGATGAAGCGGAGGACGAGGTGGACGCCCGGGCCGACGTGCTCGCCGACGGGGATTCCCTCGTCGGGCTGGTCGGCAGCGGTGGGGGAGGTCGGGGTGGTGGGGGTGGTTGGGGCGTCCGGGTCGATGCCTTGAGCTTTCAGGGCGTTGCGCTCCCACTCGGGGTAGTCCTCGAAGGAGCGGCGAATGAGCTTGTAATGCAGGAGGAGGTTGGCGACCACGAGGCCGATCGTGCCGCCGATGGACGCGCCGATCCACCACCATGGGTTGCCCATGGATGTGGCACCGAGGAACCAGCCGGGTGTCGGCAGGGACCAGACGATGTTGGGCGGCGGAACCGGGGCGAGCCAGTGGACGGGGCCGACAAGGGCCGCGCCGGCGGTATTGAAAAGGATGCCCACAGCAAGCGCGGCCCACGGCAGCACAAGCGGGATCGTGAAGGTCTTCGCGTCCACCAGCGTCATCGCAACAAGGGAAGCCACGATGAACAGATGGGTCAGAAACATCGGCCACGTAGAGCGCGGCCAGCCGTCCACCTCGGCGTCATACCGGGCCCAGTCCGGGCGGATGGCGGCCCAGTCCACCCCAAGAAAGTGCGCATGCGAGGGGAGTGCGAAGTAGATCAGGAACATCCCCCCCCAGAGCAGGCCAACGAGTGCCTCCACGAGCGGATACTCGGCTGAGATTTTGGACTTGCAGAAGCGGCAGCGGCCGCGGAGGAAGATCCAGCCGAAGACGGGGATGTTCTCGCGCCAGGTGAGCTTGTTCTCGCAGCAGGGGCACTGGGAACCCGCCCAGATGACATCCATGCCGCGTGGGAGGCGGTAGACCAGGACGTTGATCAGCGAGCCCGCGCTTGCGCCGAAGGCGAAGGCGAAGACGATCCAGACGGCCTTGAGCCCGGCTTGCAGCAGGGGCAGGTTGTTCATTCTTCGCTGCTCTCCGCGTCGTCCGGTTCGTCGGCTTCAGCCCCTCCCCCTCCCCCCGTCCCTGACGCGGACCCATCATCGGCTTGCGCGAGCTTGCGGGTGAGATCCTCAACGCTCTGCCGGGCCGAGTCCAGCTTGGAGCGGCAGTGGTTGATGAGGGTGACGCCGCGCTCGTACTCGGCGAGGGATTGCTCCAGCCCAACCTCGCCGGACTCGATGCGCTCGATGATCTGCTCGATCTGGGCGAGGGCGGATTCGAAGGGGAGGGAGTCGGGGGAGGGAGGGGTGGGGGGCTTGGATTTGCTCACGGGGGAGAGTAGGAGTGGGGGACATGGCAAATGAAAAGCCCCGAGCCGTCAGGCGCGGGGCTGTTTGCATGTGGGATGTGGGATGTGGGATGGGGGGGCGGGGGTCGGGTCTCGGGTGGATGCGGGAATCGGAAGGCCATTTTGCCTTCACCCGAAACCCGATCCCCGAAACCCGATACCCGATACCCGATTTGCTCACGCCGCCATCTTCATGGTCGCGTTCTCGCTCACGGGGCTCACCGTCGCGAAGGTCATCCCATCGCCGCCGACGCCGAAGTTCACGTTGAACTGGGCGGCGACGCCGCGCTTGGTGGAGCGGGTGGCGGTGATCTCGTACGTCACGCCATTGAACCCAGCGGGGATCGTCTCATCGGTGAAGGCCTTGCTGCCCACCGAGGCCAGATAGCCGAACGTGCCCGTCGCGCCAGCGCGGCGGCGAACCTCGTACACCGTGCCCGCAGCGCCGACGGGGTTGTTGCACTTCCAGTGCAGCGTGATCGCCCCGCTCTGCGCGAGCGACAC
>JBBRQY010000008.1:0-162667 GCA_038225655.1 Phycisphaerales bacterium
AAAGGCGAGTCATACCTTGGATGGAGCCCCCGCCCCACACTCCGGACACACCGCCCCCGCCGCCCCCCCAACCCCCACAAGCCCGGTCCGGTCGTAGCCGCACTTCGGGCAGAACCCCACGCGCTCGCGGCGGCGGGCGAGGGTGTCCAGACGCCAGGCGGTGGCGGTGGCCAGGAGCGAGAGTGCTGCCGGTGGCCAAAGGGGCAGAAGGATGTAGCGACCCCCGGGAAGATCGGGCCACCAGAAATCGGAGCGGAGATGGAATGGCAATCGGGCGTATCGCGGCGGCCGCAGTCCGCCGCGGAGCAGTCCGGAGGCGCTTCCCAAGGATTGCCGCCACGATCCCTCGTCTGGAACGATGATGCCGACTTCTCCGCCGCCGACCTGCACGTAGATGCCAGGCGACTCCTTGAGCGTGCAGGATCCCCACCCGCTCCCAACCCACACCACCACCAGCAGCACCGTCACCACCGCGCCGCTCCACTTGATCATCTTGCGAATTCGGGGGTGCGGCTTCACGTTGGCAGTCTACCACACTCCGGACACACCGCCCCCGCCGCAAGCCCGGTCCGGTCGTAGTTGCACCCCCCCGTCGGGCAAAGGTTCAGCCGAGCGCGGCGACGGGCGAGGGTGTCAAGACGCCAGGCGAGTGCCGAGAGCATTCCGAAGAAAAGCACCGGGATCCACAGTGGAACGAACCACTGACCGTACCAGCCGAGAAGCCAACTCAGTTGGGGCTTGGGGTGCCAAGTGAAATAGAAGCCAACTGGCCAATAGTACTGTGCGCTTGGAAGACGCCGCCCCACAAATCCGGGCAGGTCGGATGGGCTGGCTGGATCAGCGGGACCTGCATACGAAATAATCCATTCCCCACCGGAAAGAACCGTGTGCCACCCGCCCCGGTTGCCCCATTCAAGCATGAACCACGCGCTAGCAATCCACACCACCACCAGCAGCACCGTCACCGCCGCGCCGCCCCACTTCACGGTCTTGCGGATTCTCGGGTGCGGCTTCACGTTGGCAGTCTACCACACTCCGGACACACCGCCCCCGCCGCCCCCCCCAACAAGCCCGGTCCGGTCGTAGCCGCACTTAGGGCAGAACCCCACGCGAGCGCGGCGGCGGGCGAGGGTGTCCAGACGCCAGGTGAGGGCGGTTGGAAGTAGGACCGGAGCAGCCACAGCCCAGAGGGGTATGTCGATGTCCATGGTCGAGTACCCGAAGCTCCACTGAAAAAAGCCGAGCTTGGGGTGGCTTTCAAGTACGGCTCTCGACCACTTAGGCACGCTTGGGGATGGCCAGTGCGAGATTTCAATGCGCCCCCAAATCACTAACACCTGCAAATGTTCGCCGGCTTGCGACTTGCCAGCCCATCCGCACATCAACCACCCGCTCCCAATCCATACCACCACCAGCAGCACCGTCACCACCGCGCCGCCCCACTTGATCGTCTTGCGGATTCTCGGGTGCGGCTTCATGCCCGCATTCTACTTCCTCCGCCTTCCTCCGTGGCCCTCTGTGGCCCTCCGTGTTTCAACCTCTTCTCTTGCACGTGGGGAAGAAGATGAAACACGGAGGGCCACGGAGCACCACGGAGAAGGAATGGGTCAGGAAGGTGAAGAGGCCGCCCCACACTCCGGACACACCGCCCCCGCCGCCCCCCCATCAAGCCCGGTCCGGTCGTAGTTGCACTTCGGACACAGGTTCAACCGAGCGCGGCGTTCCAGAACTTCGCGTCGCCATTCGTACCCAGAAACTCCCCCTGCAAGGAGGATGATCAACCAGATCGGGACAGTGATCATCCCGTTCTCCGCGAAGTAGTTGTCCGACGTTGAGAACGACCAGCGATAATTGGCTCGCGGAGTCGAATACCAATACGCCCCTATCCAATCCGCGTGTAGCGGTGCTTCGGACGAGCCCACCGAGACCTGCCCGTGCGTCGCCCGCATAGAAAGCCCAGATGAGTTTCCGACTTCGAAGTACCACCAGCCGCTCCCAACCCACACAACCACCAGCAGCACCGTCACCGCCGCGCCGCCCCACTTGATCGTCTTGCGGATGATGGGGGGTCTCGGGTGCGGCTTCACGTTGGCAGTCTACCACACTCCGGACACACCGCCCCCGCCGCCCCCCCAACCCCCACAAGCCCGGTCCGGTCGTAGCCGCACTTCGGGCAGAACCCCACGCGAGCGCGGCGGCGGGCGAGGGTGTCGAGACGCCAGGCACCCCACGTTGCAAGAAGCGAGAACCCGCACAACGGCCACAGGGGAACTGCCAGCGCTGTGAATGGAGGCGGATTCCAGAAGAACCACCAGTTGAAGACGAACGGAGCGCTCTGCGGATTCGTGCACCATCCGATGCCCGGATGGTGTGGCTGGCCCGGCGCGTAGTCGTATCCCCAATACACTCTGCCACGAAACAACTCGATCGAGCGATACTCGCCGCGCCCAAGGTCCGCGGCACCGTTCCAATCGACCCCATACAACCCGCTCCCAATCCACGCCACCACCAGCAACACCGTCACCGCCGCGCCGCCCCACTTGATCGTCTTGCGGATTCTGGGGTGGGGCTTCACGTTGGCAGTCTACCACACTCCGGACACACCGCCCCCCCAACAAGCCCGGTCCGGTCGTAGTTGCACTTCGGGCAGAGGTTCAACCGAGTGCGGCGGCGGGCGAGGGTGTCAAGACGCCAGGCGATTGAGGTTAGAGACAGAGCGCCAAGTACCGCGATCCAAATGGGAATGCCCCGTCCATTCCGGTACTGCCCGTCGTGCCACTGTACCCAGCATAAGAGGTCCCACTCGTGGACTTCCTTCGCCCACATTGGCTCCAGCGCCGGGGGGAGATTCGACGCCCTAGGAGATGCTTGGAGCACTGAACCTATGAACCCACCGGCCGGGTAGTGCAACTGGATCAACCCTCTATTCACGTTAGCCATGAATCCGCGCCCGTTCATCCAGTAGAGACTCATCCTCCCACTCCCAACCCACACCACCACCAGCAGCACCGTCACCACCGCGCCGCCCCACTTGATCGTCTTGCGGATTCTCGGGTGCGGCTTCATCCCAGCATTCTACATCTGCCGCCTTCCTCCGTGGCCCTCTGTGGCCCTCCGTGTTTCATCTTCCTCGCCATCAGCAGGAGAAGAGGTTGAAACACGGAGGGCCACGGAGAACCACGGAGGAGGAAGGGAGAGGAGGGCTGGGGGCGGGGGGTTGCCTGTCCTGGGGCGGCGCACCTCTGCGGAGCCACCGGCGGCTCTATGGTTCCGGCCCGCTGCGTTGATTCTTCCGCACGCCCGAAAGGCCACATGCCATGTCCACGATCACCGCGACTTCGTCCTCATCGGCCACGACGCACCCCATGCTCCCTCCCTTTGCGCACACGCCCGCGCCGTACAGCGGCCCGAGCAAAGATGAAGTGCTCGCGATGCGCAAGGAGTTCTGCACGCCCGCGCTCGTAACGTACTACAAGAACCCCGTCATGTTCGTCGAGGGGAAGATGCAGTACCTCTTCGACGAGACCGGGCGACGATACCTCGACTGCTTCGGCGGGATCGTCACCGTCAGCGTCGGCCACTGCCACCCGAAGGTGATCGCCGCGGTGAACGCGCAGAACGCGCTGCTGCAGCACACCACCACGATCTATCTGCACCCCACCATCGCGCAGTACGCCAACAAGCTCGCCTCGACGTTCCCCAAAGAGTCCGGGCTGAGCAGCGTCTACTTCGTGAACTCCGGCTCGGATGCCAACGACCTGGCCATGCTCATGAGCCGCGCGTACACGGGGAACTTTGATCTGATCGCCCTGCGCAACGGCTACCACGGCGGCAGCGCGGGGCCGATGGGCCTGACGGCCCACGCCACGTGGAAGTTCAACATCGCCGGCGGCTTCGGCGTCCACCACGCCGTGCTGCCCGACCGCTACCGCGGCCCCTTTGGCTACGACGACGCGAGCGCGGGGACCAAGTACGCCGCGGATGTCGCGGACCTGATCCGCACGGGCACGTCCGGCAAGGTCGCGGGGTTCATCGCCGAGCCGATGCAGGGCGTGGGCGGCGTTGTGGAGATGCCGCCCGGGTATCTGCCCGCCGTGTACAAGAGCGTGCGCGATGCGGGCGGGCTGTGCATCTCCGACGAGGTGCAGACGGGCTTTGGCCGCACGGGGGAGAACTTCTGGGGCTTCCAGGGCGCGTGCGGGCCGGGCCTGTATCCCGACATTGTCACCATGGCCAAGGGCATCGGCAACGGGTGCCCGCTTGCGGCCGTCGTGACGCGCCCCGAGATCGCCAAGACGCTCGCCACGCGGGTGCACTTCAACACCTTCGGCGGCAATCCCGTGAGCATGGCCCAGGGCCTTGCAACGCTGAACGTGCTGCTGGATGAGAACTATCAGGGGCAGGCGAAGGCCAAGGGCGCGAAGCTCTTTGCGGGGCTGCGCGAGTTGCAGAAGAAGCACCCCCTCATCGGCGACATCCGCGGCAAGGGCCTGATGTGCGGCGTGGATCTTGTGACGGATCGAACCACAAAGGCCCCGGCCACCACCCAGTGCGCGGCCATCTTCGAACGTTGCAAGGACCTCGGGCTCATCATCGGCAAGGGCGGGCTGAACGGGAACGTGCTGCGGATTAAGCCCCCGATGTGCCTGACCGAGGCGGATATCGAGTTCATGCTGGGTATGCTGGACATGGCCATCGGCGAGGCGGAAAAGGCGTAGGATCACTTTGACGGGAACCACCAACGGAAGGAAATATCATGCGACTGAACTCTGCGAGCATTGCGGCGTGTCTGGTGATCGGGATGTCGGGCCTGGCCGGGTGTCATCACAACGACGAAGCGGCCTGCCGCGACGTGAAACCCGGCACCGTGACCACCGCCAACAAGATGTGCATCATGATGAACTCGGACCCGGTGAACCCGGCGACCGACCCCGTCGTGTGGAAGGGCAAGAAGTACGGCCTCTGCTGCGAGGGCTGCCGCGGGAAGTGGGCCAAGCTCTCCGACGCGCAGAAGGACGCCGCCGCGGCCAAGGTCATGGCCCTGCCGCAGTAAATCAGCACCGCGTTTCACAACCTGATTTCCGCGAACCCCGGTTTCAACGCCGGGGTTCTGCTTTGGCTCGCTTGGCATCCAGGTTGGTGATGAACTCCTTCCAGAGTTCGCCGACCTCCGTGCCGAGGAGTTCCTTGAACGTCGCTTCGTCGCACGTGCCCTCGCGCATCTTCGCGTTGAGCTTCCGGACGATCTCCTTGTCGTGCTTGACGACGAGGAAGTTCAGGAACGCGGCCGTGGTGCGGTAGGAGTCGTGGTACGAGGCCTTCCTGGTGTCGATGCGGGAATGGTCCGCGCCGGGCTCGTAGACGTAAAAGCGGATGTAGTCGGCGATGCCCTCGGTGAGCCAGCCCATGTTCGGCTTGCCGCGGGCGTAGGACTGCACGGCGTGCGTCAGTTCGTGGACCATCATGCCGTAGTCGTCCATGTGCTGCGTCACATACGGCGCGTTCACGCTGATGGTCCCGCCACCGGTAGCCGCGGGGGCCTTCATCGAACCCTTGAAGACGATCCTCAGATCGCTCCGCGGCGTGAACCCCTCGGAGTTGAGCATCTGGCAGATCAGCGGATACTGCTTCTCGCATATTGCCTTGGACTTCTCGCCCCATTCCTTGAGTTCGGGCGCTTCGGTGGAATCGAGGGTGATGGTGAACGTGACCCCGAGCGCGACGAGCGGCCCGGCCGGAGTGGCAACCGTGGGAGCGATCGGGAGGGCCGGATTCTCGATCGTCGCGAGCAGGTCATAGAACCATTTTCCGCTCTCGATGGGCTCCTTGCCCTTGGGGCGAACGAAGTACGGCCTTCCGGAGGCGGAGGATTTGCTCGCGAGCTGATCGATGAAGGCGCGGGCGCTGGGAATCAGGTCCCCGGCGGAGGTCAGCTTGCCGCGCAGATGCGCGGCGGCGGCCTTGCCATCGTGCTCTTCGCCGTTGCGGATGAATGTGGCGTCCGAGGCCGCGAGCGTCTCCAACATGCGATCGATTTTGTCTCGTTCCGTCAAGCGTTGTGGCGTAGTTTGAGACGCTGCAATCGGCGGCGCTGGAAGCGCGGGATCAGTGGGATCGGAGATCGCCGCGGAGGCGCGGCCGCCGAGCGTAAACATGATGGTCGCGAGGGTGGCTGCGGAGATGATGCGGCGCATGAGCGGACTCCTGGAGTACGAACGACCCCAAGTGTACTTCACGGCGCGATCAGAGAGTCTTCATAATGCAATGCAATCGGTCTTTCGCATCAGTATTGCTCACGTTCGCGGGATGAACTTGCCCGTGCCCATCGTCCCCACGAACCTGCCATCGCGGGCCATGATGCGGCCGCGCGAAGTGACGACGCTTGGCCGGCCCATGATCTCCCACCCTTCGAATGCGGAGTAATCCGTGGCCATCTGGTGCGTCTTGGCGCTGATCGTGCCTCGGTACGCGGGGTCGTACACAACGATGTCCGCATCCGCGCCGACGGCGATCGTCCCTTTGCCCGAAAGGCCGAAGATGCGGGCCGCGTTCGTGCTGGCCGCGGCGACGAACTGGTTCAGCGTGATGCGTCCTGCGCACACGCCCCTGGTGTACAGAATGTTCACGCGATCCTCGACGCTGGGAATGCCGTTGGGGATCTTTGTGAAGTCCGACTGGGGCGGCCTGCCCATGACTTTCTGCGTTTCGAAGTCAAAGGGAGCGTGGTCGGTGGCGACGGTGGAAATGACGCCGGAGGCGAGGTGGTTCCACATCTTCGGGAGCTGGGACTTGTCTCGGAGGGGGGGAGACATGACGTACTTGGCGCCCTCGAAAGCGGGTTTCTGGGTGTACGACTGATCCACCACCAGATGCGGGAGAACGACTTCGATGTGCGCCTTCACGCCGCGCTCGATCGCGCAGACCGCCTCGCAGACCGCCTCGTTGCAGGAAGTATGCACGACGTAGACCTCCGCGCCGGTCAACTCAGCGAAAGTCATCAGGTGGTGTACACCCTCGGCCTCGACCTGCACGGGCCGGGAGGGCTCGTGAAACTCGGGCGCGATCTTCCCGGCGGCCACGAGTTCCGACTGTCGCTCCGCCACCAGCGTTTCGTTCTCGCAATGGGCGGTCACCACAACGCCCAGCTCCCGAGCCAGCTTCAAGGTGTGGTACAACTCACGGTCATCGACACCCAGCGCGCCCTTGTACGCGAGGAAGACCTTGAACGAACGAATGCCACGCCGCACGATCTCGCGGAGCTGGAGTTCGGATACATCATCGAAGCGCGTCACGCCCATGTGGAACGTGAAGTCGCATGCGCTGACTCCTTGGGCCTTCCCCAGCCACGTCTCGAACGCTGCCATCGGCTCATCCGTCTTGCCCGGACAGATCATCTCGATCAGCGATGTGGTACCGCCGACGAGCGCGGCGCGGCTGGCCGTCTCCCACGTGTCCTTGGCGTACGTGCCCATGAATGGGAGGTAGATATGCACGTGCGGATCAATGAAGCCGGGGAAGACATATTTGCCGGTGGCGTCCACGACCTCGGTGCCGGAAGGGCAGGATTTGGCGTCGATGCCCCCCACTTTCTCGATTCGAGTGATGGTGTCGGCCGCGCAATAGATGTCGGCGTGGTAGTCGTCCGTAGCGGTGATAACGCGGCCGTTCTTGATGAGCAGGGGCATGGAGTGTTCCTGTCAGTCGTTGGAGACAAGTTTCTTCGTCTGCTCCACAAACTTATCCCCCGACCATTGCGTGTCCTTTGTCACGGCCCCCTTGGCCACGTCCCGCTCGTGGGCCTTGGCTTCTTTCTGACGGCGTACCAGATCCGCATGGGTTGTGAAAAACTGCAGGGAGTGGCCGCGGAAGTCCTCGATTGATTTGAAGCCGTGCGTATCCATGAACGCCGAGAGTTGCTCGCACATCGGCTTGACCATCTCGTACCCGTGGATCATGACGCCGGTGCAGACCTGCACCGTGCTTGCGCCGAGGAGGATGAACTGGGCCGCGTCTTCGCCGGTCTCCACGCCGCCGATTCCCGAGAGCGAGCACTTGGGAAACTCGTGCTTCATCATTCGGGCACATTCCATGACCATGCGCAAAGCGACGGGGCGCACGGCCTTGCAGGAATAGCCGCCGGGCGGGGTATACCCCTCCACCGTGGGTTCGGGGCGAAGGGTTTTCAGATCGACGCCCATCACGCACAGAATCGTGTTGATCGCCGCGATCCCTTCGCAGCCGTTCTTGAGCGCGGCCCGGGCGGGATCTTCGATGTGCGTGATGTTCGGCGTCATCTTGGCCCAGACGGGAATCTTGGCGGCCTTGTTTACCCACCCGCAGACTTCGGCGAGGATGTCGCAGTCCTGACCCATGGCCGCGCCCATCTTGCGCTCCGGAAGCCCGTGTGGGCATGAGAAGTTCAGTTCGAAGGCGTCCACGCCCGCATCCTGGCAGCGTTCCACGATCTCCACCCAAGCGTCCTTGCGATACTCCTCCATGATCGAGGCGATCAGGACGCCGCTGGGGTACTTGTCCTTCACGCGCCTGAACTCGTCGATCCAGACATCGAAGGGTCGATCGGAGATCAACTCGATGTTCTGCCAGCCGATGATCGTCTCGTGCGGCTTCTCGCCGACGCGCATGCGGGCATACCGCGGAGCAACGTTGACCACCTTGGAAGCATCCAGCGAAATCGTCTTCGCGATTACCGCGCCCCAGCCCTCGTCAAATGCCTTGCCGATCACGTTCGCGTTCGTCCCCGGCGGTCCCGAGCCGATCACGAACGGGTTCGGGAGTTTGAGGCCGTCGACTGTCACTGAAATGTCGGCCATGGCGCAAGACTCCTGCTTCGCCTTCAGATGACCAAGGGCGACTGGCGAGTATACGGGACTCCGCGGAACAGGCGGGGCGTGACGCTCAGGAACAACCCACAAACCAGTCGTGAAGGAAGGAGAAGATGTCGAAAACGCTCAGGGCCGAATCGCGATCAAAGTCGGCGCGTACATCCCCGGCGAACCACGCCTCAAGGAAAGCAAAGATGTCTTGCACCGTCACACCACTGGCGCCATCGAAGTTCGCCGGGCAGCAGGTCGTCAGATTGCCCGCCGTCCCGCACGCGGAGCCGATGCCATGGAACTGCCCGGAGCACGCGTTCGTGGTCGCGAGCACGCACGAGGCCGCCCGACAGCACGCGCCTGTCTGCGGACATGGGTTTGGAGTGCACGAACCCGCGCTCGTCCAAGTCCCGCCGCATCCCGCGTTTGTCGAGGATGTGCAGCCCCCTGTTGCGTCGCAGCACGACCCGAGCGCCCCGCACGGACTGGGCGAGCAAGACGATCCCAGAACCCACGATCCCGTGCAGAGCGAGTAGATTGTGAGCGAGCAGGCATTGCCGCCCGAGCAGCACGGCCCCGGCTGAGGGCACGCGATCGCCTCGCACCCGCACCCCGGAAGGTAGATATTGTTGCAAAACACGCCATTCGACGTGACACACGCCCCCGTCGCGGCGTCGCAGCACGCGCCGGTGGTGCTGCCCTCGGCGAAGTTGACGATCACAATGCCGCCCATATCGGCCACGGCGCTCACGGGTGATTGCACGGGCTGCCAGACCCCGTTGATGATCTGCAGTCCCGTGGCGACCTGCGCCGAAACCCGGTCCAGAACAAAACGCAGGATTCTCGCCGGGTAGGCGCTGTTGATGGTGTACTTGAATCGATACACATCAACCCAGTTGCCGCCCGCTCCGAGATAGGCCGCAGCGTACGACGGCTCGATCGGCGCCGTCGTGCCCGTCCCCGGCCACGTGTCCGGATTGTTGTCCTGATTCAGGTCGGTCAGCTGGAGAAGGGCGGAACCCGCCGTATACCCGTGCACGAGCCCAATCTCCTGATCCGGTCCGTTCGTGAACCCTCCGGAACTCGTGTTGATCATTCCGTTGAAGTTCTGGTTGATCCCGGCCAGATAGGTGAACTGCGCCGCAAGACCTCCCCGCCCCACCGTGGAGTTCGCGATCTGAAACGGATTGACCGCATACGTGCCATCGACATTGCTGGTGAGCAGCCGCGCCAGCGTGCCGGAATCATCGGACTCGCACGGTGCACGAATCGTGAACGCAAAGTCGCTCACTCCATCCATCGGTCCGCCCCCGACCACCCGGGCCTGAACGGCGAAAACGAGAATACTGTCCGTTGTGGGAATTGAGCTGCCTGGGACGACGGTGGTCTGCCCTTCCCTCTCCACAACCCGAAACTCAACCGACTGCGCACAAGCGGACCCCGCAAGGCCGGCGAGAGCCAACGCGGACACGATGGATCGATACATGCAACTCCTCCTGTCCGCAACCACGCCCCGCGGCCGGCGCCGTTTCGATCAAGCAACCAAGTATACAACAAAAACTGCGCTCACGCATGAAGGTCGGGCATCCGGCGCGACTCCGCGGCTTCAACCGAACTCACAAACTTGCGAGAAGACTCACTTGTACCCGCCCCCCCCGCCGCCCGGCGGGATCGTGCGCGTCGCCGTGTTCGCCTGGAACCGAATGGTCTGCTCGGCCTGCTGCATCTCGGGGGTGGTCATCCAGCCCCAGAAGCAGGGCGAGCCGTGTGCCACAACGCCGCTGAGGGGCGGGTGGTAGTGGAATGCGATTGGAATCACATCCTCCGCGTCGGGATTGAATCCGAAGTACTTCCAGGGCTTGCCTTCGGGGGGGGCTACAGAACTGCCCTTACGTTGCCGCACCACATCCACGGGAACCCAGACGACCTTGGGCTCGCCGGTCGTGGGCGACACAGCCGTCTCGTCGATCAGCGCAAACTCCACCCACGATCGCACGGCCCCACCGGGCTTGTGCTTCAAGCCAACGCCGGAGCCCTTGCTCTCGGTCAGATCGAACCCGATGACCGTTCGAGCGGGTAGACCCGCGGCGCGGTAGATCGAGCAGAGCGTGCAGGCGATGTCGTGCTCGCTGCCGCGCCCTTCCTTCAGGGTGTATTCCGCGCCGTGCAGATCGAAGCCCTGGAGCAGCCCGGTTCTGGAACTGATCAACCCGTCGCCGGAGGGCTGGATTGTTTCCAGCATTTTGGAAGCCAGAAACTTCGCCAGTTGCACCGGAGGAATGCTCTGCGGGGGCTTGTTGGATGTCCATTTGGCCAGCGCCTCTCGCACCACCACGGAGGTCGGATCGATGATCGGCAGCTTGTCGAGATAGGTTGCTCCGAACGAAGTGGCGCACTCCCGCGGCCAATGGCCGGAGGCAGGCCAGATCGCCTTCGACGCCTTCTGCTCGTCAAACACGGACTCCCACGTTGTGACGGGCATTTCGATGTCCACGTCGATCGCGCGTCCCGAGTTGTCCTTCATATCCCAGCGGCTGTAGCGGGCCCCGCTGTCCAGACGATCGATAATCGTCCCCTCGCTGCCGACGTTCTTGCCATCGAAGAGGAGTGTGGCGGTCGCCTGCCCGGTGAGCATGCTCGTGGCCGTGCCCGCGAGCGTGGGGAAGACCACCGCGGCGGTATCGAACTTGAACGGCACGATCGTGGGCGATGTTCCGTCCCTCGGCACGCGCGGCGCATTCGGGTCGGCGGGGCGCAGCGTGTATACCGCCGGATCCTGGTATGAGTCGAGGTGGATCGAGACCTTGAAGACCCAGTCGTGCGTGCGACCCTTCTTGATGACGTCATCCAGGATCGACTTGGGCATCACGCCGCCCGCCACCGGTGGTGCGCCGTTCGGCTGGCCCGGCTTCGGAGCGGTATTAGGAGTGGAGGGTGTCTTGTTCTTCTTGCCGAGTTGGGCAAGGGCGGAGCTGCCCATGCAGGCGGACATGCCCACGATCAAAAGCACATGGGCAAGTCTGCTTTGGATGAGGATACGAGACGCATTGTGGATGAACATCGCTTGCTCCTGATCAGATCGGTTCGTTCCGGCTCCACTAATTGATCCGCGCCTGGTCCGTCTGGGTCGCCGGAACTCCCCTTGTACCTTACTTCGGCACTGCTGAAGCCACCGCCGCCCGCTCGGGCGGGGTCCCCCGGGAGTGAGACGCCTCAGTCGGCTTCTTGTTCCGCGTCTTCCGCACCGCCAAGCCGCAGATCCGCTGCCGTGGGCAGGTCTTTGAGAGTGGCCAGGCCGAAGGTTTCCAGAAAGGCCTTGGTCGTTCCGTAGAGCATGGGACGGCCAAGCTCCTCGGCCCGCCCGACGATCGTGATCAGCCGGCGTTCGATCAGGGATCGCAGAACCTCGCCGCAGGCAACGCCGCGGATGGCCTCCAGCGAGGCCCGGGTCATCGGCTGCTTGTACGCAATGATGGCCAGCGTTTCGAGCGCGGCCCGGCTTACTCCATGACGCTCACGCTTTCCGTGATACTGCTCCAGCACCGGCGCGAACTTGGGGAGCGTCATGACGCGATACCCACCCGCGATCGCCTGGATGCGGAACGAGCGAGCGGAGTGCTCATAATGGTTGTTCAGAAGATCGACTGCCGCCTGGATGAGCCCGGTGGGCGTCGTGGCCTTGTCCTTCTTGGACTTGCGCTTGGTGGGCTTGGATGTTCCGGGCTCTTCTCCCCCACTCCCGGCTTCGACGGGAGGGATGGGCGAATCCGCTTCATCCGCGCTCTCGATCAGCCCGAGCGCCTCGGCGAGCCGCGCGGCCGAGATCGGCCGATCCACGCTCAGCAGCAGCGCCTCGATCGCCGGGGCGAGCGTCTCCGGGGTGGTGGTCAGCACATCCGACGCACGAAGGGGCGAGCCAGTGTCGATCTTGGGTTCGATCACGCCGACGCCTCCATGCACAACCTGAGTTTGGCTCTCCGAGCCGCGAAGATCTTCCATATGGAGAGAATCGTACCACACGCGACCGGGGCATGACGAATCGCGTTCGTCCGGCGAAGTGTGCCGGGCCGCCCCTTCCGCCCCCATCGGTCAGGGCTTGAAATACTCCGGCAAGCTCCCGGCCGGGGTGCTCACGGTCCGCTGTCGGTAGGGCGAAACCAACTGGTAGTTCGTGGGGGGCTCGTCGTAGCTGTCCAAATAGACCTTGATCAGCGTGCCCGTGGAATCGGCCTTGACAAACTGGGCGTGTCCATCGACGTAGGAGATGTGGTATCCATCCTTGCCGTGGTTGTTCCAGGGGTCGGGCCAGTTGTTGATGCCATCGGGGCGTCCGTATCCCGGAATCGTCGATTGGTCATTGTCGTTGTCAACGAACAGGTAGCACTTGTCCGGGAACGAGACGTTCGTGTGCGTCTTGAGTATGTTCCGCGAGAAGAGCGCGTTGGCCTGAGAGTCGCTGGCGCTCCAACCCAGTTGCATGCCCACGCTCAGCGATGGAGGCGCGTACACCAGCGTGCCATCCGGATATTTCCCCGCGCTGAACCACGCCCGTACCTCATAAGAGTGCCCGCCGGAATCGTCGTCCTTGTCCCGCGCGGCGAAGAACGTATCGCGGATGAAATCCCGACCGTACAGGTCGGTGGCCGCGGTCCCAAGTTCGTCGGACAGATTCACATCCGACCGCACCCTGTTCCGCGTGGAAGGACAGATCGCGACGTTGTAGTCCGCGATGTAGTCGGGGAAGAGCCAACCGATGTTGTCCTCCCAGTCGAAGAACGCGGGTATGAAGTAGCCCTTGGAAGTGTCGTTCGAGTATGAGTTCGCGGCGAGCGCGAGCTGCCGTTCGTTGGAGAGACAGTTGGCCCGCCGGCTCGCTTCTCTCGCTTTGCCCAGCGCGGGCAGCAGGAGCCCCACGAGCAGCGCAATGATCGCGATGACCACGAGCAACTCGATAAGCGTGAAGCCGCGCGAGCTTTGCCAGCGGCGGTGAGGGGGGGCGATCTCGGAATGCTCGCAGGGACAGGCCATCGGCTCTAATCATATCAGATTCCCTGCGATTCCCCCTATGCCCGGGCTTGGCCGGGAATTCACGCTCCCCGCGCCCTTCCCGCTTGGCGCGGCCCGCTTCTCTGATAGACTGCGGCATAGCCCTCCACCACTGGAGCCCCATATGTGTACTCCAAGCTTGTGTCGTCTGGCCACTCTGCTCGCGGTCCTCGGATCATCGGCCGGGCTCGCCGCGGCCCAATCCTCCAGCATCACGGTCGATTGCTCGGGCGCGACCATCTCCTCAACCGGCAGCACTCCGGACATCGTCCGGACGAGCCCCACCACCACCACGATTCTTCCTGCCTTCGGCTACACGTGGGGCTTCAACCCGATCGTCAGCGGCTCAGGCCTTTCCGGCAGTTCGGTCATCGGTACAAACCGCCCGATGTTTGACGTCTTGAATGGCCTCTTCACCGGTGGCGGCCGCACACTCTTTGGGGCGATGCGGAATCCCTCCGGCACTCTCCCCACGCGGCTGGACTTCGAAGTCGTCGCCACTGTTGTCAGCGGGTTCAACATCTCCCTGACTTTCGATGAGCAGTTGCTCGCGACAGGTCAGGGGCAGTCGGCGATCCGCAACATCGTCCGGCCCGCCCTTCTCATCGGTCTTACCGTGAACTCGGGCGGGCTCGTCGTCAATACCTTTACTCCTCCCGCACCCGTGAAGAGTGAATGGCACTTCGACGGCAACCTGCAGAGCGTCAAAGAGTCCGGCCTCGCTCCGACCTCCGGCCCGAGCAAGATCCGCTATCTCGACGATCCCGCCTTCGGCCCCGTTCTCGGCGGCGTAGGCGGCGAACTCGTCTACCCCAGCCCCGCCACACCAACGGGCGTGACGCAGGCCCAATCCGCCTTTGGCACCACCACCGCCTTCGGCATCCCCAACCTCGGCACATCCGTGGACACTGTGTACCGCACCAGCCCGCCGCGGAACGCCACGGCCCCGACGGACACCGCCAAGTCCCGCGGCCTGGGCCTCGCGCTCTGGCCGAACACGCGCGACATCTGGCCCGACGAGCGGCTCGGCCAATGGACCATCATCGCCGACATCCTCATTCCGCAGTCCTCCTGGGACTCTGCACGCAGCAACACCGCGGCGAACAACCAGTGCATCCCGCTGATCGAGTCGAGCCAGAACAACAACTCGTCGGCCGACGCGTTTCTAACCGTCACCGGCTCCGCCCCCGGCGCGGCCAGGATCGGCAACACCGTTCCGTACGCCAGCGCGCTGGCCGCGCCGGCCGTGCAGCCCAACCAGTGGTTTCGCGTCGCGATCGTGAACAATCTCTACGGCGCGGCCGCCAGCCGCGTCTTTGTGAATGGCACGCTCGTCGGCACCACCGGCGCGGACTGGGTCTACAACGCCTGCAAGTCCCTCGATCCGCGCTGGGGGGACAACATGACCCCGCCGCCCGCCTCCAACGCCACCGCCATCCCCGCCGCGACGTGGAACGGCTGGGGGCAGTTCCCAAGCCCGTGGGCGTACTCGCAATCCCCCACCGGCACAGGTACCGCGACCGGCGCACCCACCGCCGCCACACTCGGCCTCTTCTGCGACATCAACGGCTGGGGGGAGAGCGTCTACGTCGCGAATCTCCTCTTCACCGACGAGCCCATGTCCGATGCCGCCGTCACCGCGCTCGGCGGCCCCAACGCCCGCGGCATCGTTTACCTGCGAGCGGCCCCGCCACCACCCTGCCCCGCCGACTTCAACGGCGCCAACGGCCTCACCGTTCAAGACATCTTTGACTTCCTCGCCGCGTGGTTTGCCGGAACCCCCACCGCCGACTTCAACGGCGTCAACGGAATCACCGTGCAAGACATCTTCGATTTCCTCTCGGCCTGGTTTGCCGGATGCCCTTGAATCACATGCCCCGCAATCGATCCATCCCCACGCTCGCCGCCGCGCTCATCGCCTGCGCCGTGTTCGGGCTCTCCGCCTGCTCGTCAGTCCTTGGTCCCCCCGCTCGCTCCGGTGTCAGCGGCGATAGCCCTCGGGGAGGCGGATACGAATACGGCGCAAAAGGCGCTTCCAACGGCAACAACTGGGAACCCGTCAACGGCGACGCCGCTGACCTTCGCCGCCGATGATCCATGCGGCGGCCAAAGTCGTTAGATCCGCTTCTCATAGCACCTGCTCAGCGGATCGTTCGTGTACGGCCCGAACGGCCCGATCACCACGAATCCCATCCGCTCGTACAGCCCGATCGCCTCGCGCTGGTGAATCCCCGTCTCCAGCCGCAGCACGCGTACGCCCCGCCCCCCCTCCCGCGCATGCTCCGCGAGATGCTCGATCATCATCTTCCCCAACCCACGCCCGCGAAACTGCGGGCGCACATACATCCGCTTCAACTCGCCATACTCCGTTCCAACAAGCAGTATCCCGCCGCACCCCGCGGCCTCGCCATCGACTCGAATCATGAAGAACGCCACGCCCTCGCGGATCAACTTCTCCACGCTGTAGCCGTGCCGGCTCTCGGGCGGGTAGTTCGGATTCAGCACCGCTTCCAGCTCATCGATGAGCGACTTCGCCTCTTCCGTGTCCGGCCGTTCGCGAGTGATCGTCGTCGTCATCGTCCCCTCCCTCCCCCTCACGCCTCATACAGCTCGATCGGCAACCCATCCGGATCCGCGAAGAACGTGAACCGCTTGCCGGTGTACTCATCCACGCGGATCGGCTCGACCGCGACCCCGAGCGCGGTCAACCTGCTCACCTCCGCGTCCAAGCCATCGACATTCAGCGCCAGGTGCCGCAGCCCGCACGCTTCCGGATACGACGGCCGCCGCGGCGGGTTCTCGAACGAGAACAGCTCTATCTGCCCGCCATCGGGAAACCTCCCCACCGCCAGATCACACTTCCACGACTTCCGCTCCGCCCGCCAGACCTCGCGAATCACCTTCATCCCCACCACTTCCACATAAAACCGCCGCGACGCCGCGTAGTCTGAGCAGATGATCGCGACGTGATGGATTCCGAGGATGGGCATGGGTTGGGGGGGACGGGGGGCCTCCGGCCCGCGACGGCCGCGGCCCGGGCGAGTCTACACCGGGGATTCCTGCCGCGGCACGGTGGTGCCACGGGACAATCCATCACGATTCCTTCACCGGCATGGGATCCAGGTGCGGCGTACCGGTGGCGATCGCGCTCTGGGCACCGGCATGCTTGATGCGTTCGGCGAGCGACTGGTACTTCTCCTTGACGCGTAGGAGTTCCTCGGGCGTGAGCTCCTCAAGGTTCACCATCGCGTTGTGGGCGCCCTTCTGGGCCCGGATCAACTCATCGAGCTTCACCTGTACGACATCGTTGTGATGGTTCTGGGTGTGTTGCACCAGAAAGACCATGAGAAGCGTGAAGAGCGAGGGCGTGTTCACCAGCAGCAGATCGCGCCAGTCCAGCTTGGAGTCCAGCAGCGGGCTGACCACCAGCCAGCAGATACAGAGCACGATCGCGATCGCGAACGCGCTGGGGCGGCCCAGCATCCGAGACGCCCAGCGGGCGAACTGTGAGAACATCCGTGTACCTCCTGCACAAACGTAGCCACGGGAACGCCGCGTGCCGCCGACAGCACGCGTGAGTTCATCCGGGTTTCACGCGCCGCTGCTTCGCCATCCGCATGTTGCAGGCGAGCACCCACTCATCCTCCGGCCATGCGGCGAGCGATGGTGGAGAGATGTGCCCGTTTTACCCTTCACCTTTTCCGAGTGACCAAGTATGAGCACGCAGAAACAGATCGAGAAACCGACGCAGTCGATGAAAAGAACCGCGCAGCCGTTGGCCGGGTGGGAGAACGAGGGCGGAGCGCCGACGCATGAGTCCGCAAACGAACAGGTTTCTCTCCAGGCCGACCCGGAGAAGGTTCGAGCCCGGGCCTATGAGATCTTCGAGGCGCGGCAGCGGTCGGGTCGGGCGGGAGACGCCGCGGAAGACTGGACGCGGGCGGAGGCCGAGCTCAGCGTGGCTTTGTCGCCGGCTCCCACAACGCTCGGTCGGGCGCGGTAGGGTGACCGCGAATTTCCCAGCGCAAACAAAAGCGGCCCCGAGCCGTAGAGCCCGGGGCCGCTGAAATGAGTCAATCGTGAAAAGTTCTCAGGCCGCCAGCCGCCTGCTCTGCGCCGCCGGGTCGATGACTCCTATCACCTGTCCATCGACCATCGCTGCCAATCCGCCGCCTCCGGGGATCGCGCCGAAGTAGACCACGAGGTTGGACGTCGGCACGCTCACGGCGCTGTCGCGGTGGGCGCGGACGTTGTAGATCACCTGCTGCAAGCCGCGCGGCACGGTGACATCGGTGTACTCCTTGGCCGCCACCGCGCTGATCTGCACCGGCATGGACTGGCTGGGCAACTGCCGCCAGACGCTGAAGAACTGCCGCTGGGCCAGCGTTCCCTTCCACGTCAGATGGATCGTGCCATCCGAGTTCATCACCGCGTTGAGCATGTCCGGCGCGACGGGGGGCCCGGCGGGCGTCGGCGCGGCGGGCGCGGGGACGTTGGCGAGCACGTAGACGTTCGGATTGTTGGTCGTCTCGGCGAAGGTCTTGATGTTGGCGATGAGGTCCGCGCCGAGCCCCTGCATGTCATGCACGGCGTTGTAGAACTTGGTCGTGGCGGACTTGGCCGCGTCGATCGCGGTCTGCTGCGCGTTGTACGCGTCGCGGGCCGCCTTGGTCAGCGCGGTCATGTTCGTGACCTGGACGGCAGTCAGGCCGATCAATGTAGGTCCGATACCCCAAATTGGAGCGTGGGTTTCATAGAACTCAACCTTCGCGATGCGTGAGCTTGGGACGACGCCCATGGGAGACTCCTTGGCCGATGCGGCCGTGAGGGGGGGGAGGGACGAGCGGGCGTCATGAGCATCCGAACATCGGAAGTCGAGCGCTCGCGATTCTGCCGCCCAACGTCGGCCGCGCGGGCCGGCGTGATCACGACATGTGCAGCGAACGCACCGCGCGGATGGCCTGCGCGGCCGCGCACACGCGACAAACGGTCCAGCCCGCACGGCTTGACGCAGTGATCGGACGATGATGCTGGCAAGCGGCGCGGGAAGAGGTCGCGATAATTGCCAAAATCAACGACGCGCGGCGACGATTCTGTGAGCGTGCACGCGTGTGCGGCGATCGAATCGACGAACACGCCCGCGCGCGAAGCGTGCGCGGCGGATGAATCGATCGAAACGGTGGCCCGGCACGCGCCTCAGGCGAGCGCATCGATCGATTCGCTCACGCGCGACGCGGCTTTGGTGGCGCGCCAAGGGCAAGGTCGGCCCGTGGAACCACGCGACGAGCATGGCGATCGCGGCGTGAGGGAGGAGGAGGACGGAGTCGGGATTGAATGTTGTGACGATCACGGTGCGCTGATGCAGAGGAAGGGGAGGCCCCTTCCTCCGCACCCCCAACCCCGGAAAGGCCGAACGCAACAACGCGTGCGGATCGGCGGCCCTCTGACAGGGTATGATCGGCCATGCAACCGCGATCAAATGGGGCGAGCATCGGACCCGGCAAGCCGCGCTCCAGGTTGTTGCGGTGGGCGATCGGCGCGCTGGCGGGGCTCATCGTGGCCATCGCGAGTGGGTCGTGGGCGTGGTCCTGGTACTCGCGCTGGGAAGCGATCGCGACGACTTGCGCGTGGGCGCGTGTTGCTCCGCTTCCCGTTCCCGCCGGTGATGCCGATGTCGCTGTCAAGGGGAGCATGTTCACGCGCGAGTTCGTAGTCTCGTTCAAGACGGATGGCGGATCAATCGCCCGTTGGCTTGCCGCATCGCCCGGACCAAGCGCATCTACGCCAATGGTCGATGGGTCCACACGGGTGTTCACCATCACGCCCGGCGGAGGAGCGGAGTTCGCCGAGGTTCGGGTAGATGATGCAACCGGCTTGGTTCGCATCCGGGTGTATTGGAGTTGATGGCCCAATGCCAGGGGCGAGGTCGGGCCGGCAGGTGGCATCATCTTCGTCCCGCTACCTTCCGCCTTTGCCGGGTGCCATGGTCGAGCCGCTTTGGGATCGGCCATGCTGTTGCAACATGTGGGGGGGCGTGGCCGGCTCAAAGCAGCCGACCTCGGCACCCCCTCTTGCCTCTCGATCCTGCGCGCCTTCAGCGTCTCAGCGGTGAATCGTCTTCGCTTCCCTCAGCACTCACTCACCCCCACCGAGATATGCACCGCCAGCCCGCCCTCGGAAGTCTCCTTGTACTTCCCCTGCATATCCAGCGCGGTCTCCCACATCGTCTTGATCACGCCGTCCAGCGAGACCCGCGCCTTCTCCGGGTCGCTCTCGAGGGCGATGTGCGCCGCCGTGATCGCCTTGATCGCGCCCATCGTGTTCCGCTCGATGCAGGGGATCTGCACCAGCCCGCCGATGGGGTCGCAGGTCATGCCCAGGTGATGCTCCATCGCGATTTCCGCGGCCATCATCGCCTGGCCCGCCGTTCCGCCCAGCACCTGCGCCAGCCCGCCCGCCGCCATCGCGCTGGAGACGCCGATCTCCGCCTGGCAGCCCCCCATCGCAGCGGAGATCGTCGCGCCCTTCTTAAAGAGTGAGCCGAGCTCGCCCGCCGTGAGCATGAAGTCGATGATGCCTTGCTCGCCGATGCCTGGGTACCCCGGTTCTCCGAACCGGGTCTCCGTGCCTCCACCACCCTCCGTCCGGCTCGGAGAGCCGGACCTACCCGTGCAAAAGCACCACGCATACATCAGCACGGCGGGAATCACGCCCGCGGCCCCGTTCGTCGGTGCCGTAACGACGCGGCCGAACGCGGCGTTCTCCTCGTTCACGGCCAGCGCGAACGTGCTCACCCACCGCAGGATCTGCTGGAAGTCCCGCGTCGAGTGGCGCACGAGCTCCAGCCAGCCGTCCAGATCGTCGTACTCGCAGCGGCCGGAGTATCCCGAGCCATAAATGAGCTTGCGGTTCATCGTCGCCCCGCGCCGCGTCACGTTCAGCCCACCCGGCAGCACGCCCTCGGTGTGGCACCCGCGATAGATGCACTCACCCATGGTTCGCCAGATGTGCAGCAGCCCGGAGCGGACCTCCGCTTCGGGCCGCCATGCTTTTTCGTTCTCCATGACGATCTGCGGGATGGTCCGAGGTAAAGGCAGTGGTGAGTGGGAAGTGGGCAGTGGGGAAGGCGAAGCAACTGCATTTCCCGACTGCCCACTGCCCACTGCCCACTGCCCCTTCCCCCCCTTCCCCTTGCACCACTTGGCCAAGTCCTCGGCACGGTCGATCGGGAAGGGCAGCACCACCGCCCGCGATCCCGTCGGCTTCTCGTCCTCCTGCACGATGAATCCGCCGCCGACGGAGTAGTAGGTTTCCGAGATCACCTCCGGGGCGGGAGCAACGTCGGCTCCCGCCGCCCCAACCGCCGCCCCAACCGCCCCCGCGTGACCGCGGGGGTTCTGTATGAAGGCAGTAAACCGCACGCCGTTGGGATGGAAGGGGAGCGACTCGTTCATGTGGAACTGGATGTCGCGCAGGAAGGCGAAGTCCACGCCGTGCTCGTTGCCGAGCCGCAGCCGACCGGCGTCTTTCATGGTCTCAATGCGGTCGGGAATAGATGCGGGATCGATCGTCACCGGATCATCACCCGAAAGCCCGAGCATCACAGCGACGTCCGTCCCGTGACCATGCCCCGTCTTCGCGAGCGACCCGAAAAGGTCCGTCACCACCCGCTCGGTCTTCCCCAGCAACCCGCGCTCCCGCAACACGCCCACAAACGCCTGCGCCGCGCGCCATGGCCCCATGGTGTGCGAGCTCGAAGGCCCGACGCCGATCTTGAAGATGTCGAATACGCTGATGGATTCCATGCTGCGGCTCATTCCCGTGAGAATACGCACAACTGGACCAATCGCTCCGACTTGATTGTTCGCACGCCGCCCCCCCCACCCCGGCCCCACCCTCCCCCCCCCCCCCCCCCACCCCCCCCCACGAGAATGTAGTGATGAGCGTCGAGATGCTCCCGCGCCTGGGCCCGCATGGAGTATCGCTCATGATGCCAGTCTTCCGATCGTTCCACCCCGGAATCGCCGGCCGCACATCCGAATCGGGCGTGCTTCCAGAGCGCCGCCAGACATCCGCGCGCCTCTGTTTGATGGTTCCGCTCCTGCTCGTCGCCGCGGGTTGCAAGAAGGATGAAGCCCCCGCCGCGGCCGCGCCTCCCCCGGCCACGGTCATCGTCCGCACCGTCAAACCGGAGACCGTTCCCGTTATCTACGAGTTCGTCGGGCAAACCGAGGCCTCCAAGACGGTCGAGATTCGCGCCCGCGTGCAGGGATTCCTGCTCACCCGCGAGTTCGAAGAGGGCACGCTGGTGAACGAGGGTCAGGTCCTCTACAAGATCGACCCTCGCTCTTTCCAGGCGGATCTGGATGTCGCCAAAGCCCAGCGTGAGCGAGCCAGTCTGCAACTCGGAAACGCGGGCCGCCAACTCGTCCGCATCACGCAACTCGCCAGCGAACAGGCCGCGACGCAGAAAGAGCTCGACGACTGGCAGACCGCCGAAGCCCAGTCCCGAGCCGATCTGCACCACGCCGAAGCCCAGGTGGATCTCGCCACGCTCAATCTCGGCTACACCACTGTCACCTCTCCCCTCAAGGGCAAGGTCGGCCGCACACTGAAGGAGCCGGGAGCCCTCGTCGATGCGGGCTCCAACAGTCTTCTTACTACTGTCTGGCAGGTGGACCCGATGTTCGTGGTCTTCTCCATTCCCGAGCGTGAGTGGCTTGAGTGGAAATCCGATGTGGATGCCAAGCGCATCGTGCTCCCGGAGAACAGCCGTCGCATCGAGCTCGTTTTCCTCGACGGCACCAAGTACCAGGCCTCCGGCAAGTTCGATTTCTTCGACGCCACCGTCAACCCGCTCAGCGGGACCGCCACCGCCCGCGCTGTTTTCGAGAATCGCGTGCTCGCCCCCAAGCCGGGAACAATCGTTCCTGAAGAGGCCCTCAAGCCCGGCCAGTTCGTTCGCACCCGCATCCTCGGATGGGAACGCCCCGACGCGCTCGCCGTGCCCCAGCGAGCCATCACGCAGACACCCAATGGCCCGATCGTCATGGTCGTTGGCGAGGGGAGCAAAGTTGAGGTCCGCCCCATCAAGACCGGCGCGTGGTTCAACGACGAGTGGGTCGTCCTTGACGGCCTGAAGATCGGCGACCGAGTCATCGTGGAGGGACTCGCCAAGGCCCGGCCCGGCTCGGTGGTCACCATCGGCTCCGAGTACACCCGCCCCCCTTCCATCTCCGCCACTCCCCCCACCACCGCCACCCCCGCCCCCCCCGCAGCCGCCCCGAAGCCGTCCAGCGCATCGCCCACAGACGGAGGGAAGTAAGCGCCCATGATCAGCAAGTTCTTCATCGATCGACCGGTCTTCGCATCGGTGCTCTCGATCGTCATTCTGTTGGCGGGGCTGGTGAGCATGCGCGCTCTTCCGATCGCGCGGTTCCCGGACATCGTTCCCCCCAGCGTCGCCGTTGCCGCCACCTATCAGGGCGCGGGCGCGGAGACCGTCGCCCAATCTGTCGCCGGACCCATCGAGCAGCAACTCTCGGGCGCGAAGAACCTTATCTATTACCAGTCCACTTCCGCCAACGACGGCACGATGACGCTTACGTCGAGCTTCGAGATCGGCGCGAACCAGGACCTCGCCGCCGTTGACGTGCAGAACCGCCTCGCCATCGCGCAGCCGCGCTTGCCGCAGGATGTAGTCCGCACGGGTCTTCCCATCACCAAGACCAGCTCCAACATTGTCTGCGTCGTTTTCATCACCAGCCCGACCAAGCAGTTCGACGATGTGTACCTCGCGAACTACGCCACCATCAACGTCATCGACCGCCTCAAGCGCATTCCCGGCGTCGGAGACTGCTCCGTCTTCGGCGCCAAGGACTACGCCATGCGCATCTGGGTCAACCCGGAGCGCCTCTCCCAGCGTGGCCTCACCGTCAGCGATGTCGCGGCCGCCATCCGCGAGCAGAACGCCATCTTCGCCGCCGGACGCATCGGCCAGCGCCCCAACGGCGGCGAGGTTGATCTCACGGTCCCCGTTCTGACCCGCGGCCGCCTCTCGGAAACCAAGGACTACGAGGACATCATCCTTCGCGCCGGCACCGATGGCACGATCCTCCGCCTTAAGGATGTCGCGCGCGTCGAGCTCGGGGCCCAGTCCTACGACAACATTGGCCGCATGGACGGGCAGCCCAGCGCCCCCATCATCGTCAATCTCCAATCCGGCGGCAACGCCATCCAGGTGTACGAGGACATCAACAAGGCCATGACCGAGTTGTCTCTGGCCTTTCCGCCGGGCGTCGGGTGGAAGATCCCCTACGAGACCGTCAGCTTCGTGCAGGTCTCCATCAAGGAAGTGGTGCAAACACTTATTGAGGCCGTGGCGCTGGTCCTCCTGGTCGTGTTCATCTTCCTGCAGAACTGGCGGGCCACGCTCATTCCCCTCCTGGCCGTTCCCGTCTCCATCATCGGCACCTTCGGCGGCATGTATCTGCTCGGCTTCAGCATCAACACGCTGACGCTCTTCGGGCTTGTACTCGCCATCGGCATCGTCGTGGACGACGCCATCGTGGTGGTCGAGAACGTCGAACGCATCATGGAGGAAGAGCATCTCCCTGTCCGCGAGGCCACCATTAAGGCCATGGAGGAAGTCACCGGCCCGGTGATCGCCATCGTGCTCGTCCTCTGCGCGGTCTTCCTGCCTGTTGCCTTCCTCGGCGGCCTGACGGGCGAGCTCTACCGGCAGTTCGCCGTCACCATCGCCGTCTCCGTCACCATCTCCGGCTTCGTCGCCCTCACCCTCAGCCCGGCCCTTTGCCGCCTGCTCCTCAAGTCCCCCCACGAGAAGAAGGGGCTCGTACAGCGTGTCCTCGACGCAGTCTTCTTCCGCTGGTTCAACATGGCCTTCACCTTTCTCACGCGCGGCTATACAGGCGGCGTCCGCGCCGGCATCCGTTTCGCCGTCTTCCCCGTCCTGCTCTTCCTCGCCCTCTCCGTCGCCACCGTCGGTCTGTTCCGCAAGATTCCCAGCGGCTTCATTCCCGACGAGGATCAGGGCTACATCATCACCGCGATCTTCCTTCCCGACGGCGCGTCGGTGGACCGCACCGACCGCGTCGTACGCGACGTTGAGTCCTATCTCCTCAACGACGAAAAGGCCTGCATCGAGCACACCGTCGCCCTTGTCGGCCTCGATCTGTTCGCCGGACGCGTCAACTCCACCTCCGCCGCCATCGTCTTCGGTCGCCTCCGCCCATGGGACGAGCGCGAGAAGCCCGGCATGCACGCCCGCGATGTCATCGCCCGGACCATGGCCAAGTTCGGCGCTCGGCCCGAGGGCTTCGTGATCGCCGTCAATCCCCCCTCCATCCAGGGCCTTGGGCAGCGAGCCGGCTTCGAAATGCAGTTCGAAGCTCGCACGGGCCAGGACGTGCGAGACCTAGTCGCCGCCGCCAACCGCTTCGTGGCCGAGGGCTCCAAGCGCCCCGAGCTGCAGGGCATGACCCTCGCCGTCCGTGTCGTCCAGCCGCAGCTTTATGTGGATCTCGATCGCGACCGCGCCAAGGCCGCTGGCGTCCCGATCAATCAGGTCTTCGACGCCCTGCAGACCAACCTCGGCGCCCTCTACGTTAATGACTTCGACAAGTACGGCCGCGTCTGGCGCGTCCAGCTCCAAGCCGAACCCGAGTTCCGCGCCAGCCCGGAAGCTATCAAGCAGATGTACGTGCGCAACAGCAACGGGGACATGGTCCCCGTCTCCGGACTCGTCAAGACCAACTTCCAGGTCGGCCCAAATCTTGTCAGCCACTTCAATGGCTTCCCCTCCGTACAGATCACCGGCGCTCCCGCCACCGGACTCTCCACCGGCCAGTCCATCCAGGCCGTCGGCGATGTCTTCCAGCAACTCAACCTTGGCGCCGAGGGCTACGGCTACGAGTGGTCCGGCCCATCCTTTCAGGAAGTACGCGCCGGCAACACCGCCCCCATGGTCATCGCCTTTGGCCTTGTCGTTGTCTTCCTTGTACTCGCGGCCCAATACGAAAAATGGTCCCTCCCCATCGCCGTCATGCTCGCCGTCCCCCTAGGCGTTTTCGGAGCCCTCGTCGCCGTCTACCTCCGCAACATTAATCGCGACATCTATTTCCAGGTCGGGCTCCTCACGCTCGTCGGGCTCTCGGCCAAGAACGCCATTCTCATCGTCGAGTTCTGCGTCGTCCTCCGCGACCAGGGCAAGACCGTCGTCGAGGCCGCCATCGAGGCCGCACGCCAGCGTTTCCGGCCCATCCTCATGACTTCTCTTGCGTTCATTCTCGGTGTCCTCCCGCTCACACTCGCCAAAGGTGCAGGCGCGGCCGGGCGCCAGTCCATCGGCACGGGGGTCATGGGCGGAATGATCGCGGCAACCGTGCTGGCAGTCTTCCTGGTCCCCCTCTTTTACGTAGTGATCCAGGGCGGTACCGAAGCGATCGGAAGATGGACCCGAGGAGCCCTGGTCCGCGGCGGCGGTCCTCCCACCCCCCACCCCGCCCCCACGACCGCTTCCACTACGCACCCAGACAAGCCATCCTGAACCGGCAGTCTGTGTACTTGACCGGCTTTTTCACGAGTATACGGTTGTATCAAACGTATGCTTGAAACAGGCGTTCCAATCCCTTCCCAGGCCGATTCCACGCAGGAACGCCTTCTCGAAGCGGCCGGCGAGGTCTTCGCCGAAAAGGGCTTCCGAGACGCCACGATTCGGGAGATCTGCAAGCGTGCCGGGGCCAATATTGCCTCGATCAACTACCACTTCGGTGGCAAAGAGCGTTTGTATTCAGATGTGCTTCGATACGTGGACGACGCGACCAACGATCGCCATCCCGCTGTTTCCCCCGAGTTCGCCCGGCTCTCGGCCGAGAAGCGTCTCGAACAGTTCATCGTGCACTTCATGCGGAAGGTATTCGATTCCGATCGCCCCGCCTGGCACCAGCGACTGATGGCTCGCGAAATGGTGGAGCCGACCTTCGCCCTCGACGAGCTCATCGACCGGAACATCAAGCCGCGAGCCCTGATGCTGCAGGGCATCGTCCGTGAGATTCTCGGCCCCGGGGCCACCGATCAGCAAGTGCAGCGTTGCGCGGCCAGCGTGGTTGGCCAATGTCTGTTCTACTGGCACTGCCGTCCCATGATCGCCCGTCTCATGCCGCACCTCGGGTACTCCCCCGAGAATCTCGAATCGATCGCGGCGCACATTCACTCGTTCGCCCTCGGCGGCCTGACCCAGGCGCGTGCGGCGATGGGAAATCGTCCCGTAGGAACCGGAGATCGCCCATGAACTTCGTCGCGCTGCGCATGCTGATGGGCGATAAGGCCAAGTACCTAGGGATCATCTTCGGCATCACGTTCGCCAGCTTGCTCATGACGCAGCAACTCGCGATTTTCGTGGGACTGATGTGCCGCACATTCGGCTTCGTCACGGATACTCCCCAGGCCGACGTCTGGGTCATGGATCCGAAAGTCCAGTTCATCGACGATCTCAAGCCGCTGCAGGACACGATGCTCTATCGCGTCCGAGGCGTGGAAGGCGTGGACTGGGCGTTGCCTTTGTACAAAGGCCTGCTCAAAGCACGCCTTGACAACGGCTCCTTTCAGACCTGCAACGTCATCGGCGTGGACGACGCCACCCTCATCGGCGGCCCTCCCGAGATGGTCCCCGGCCAGGGTTCGATCGCCGATCTCCGCCGCGCCGACAGCGTCATCGTGGACGAAACGGGCGCCAACGGCAAGCTCGCACGTCCCGCGCCAGTGGACCCCGTGACGGGCAAGCCGAGCGGCCCATCGATACCGCTGCAAGTCGGCGACTACCTGGAGCTCAACGACCATCGCGCCGTCGTCGTGGGCATTTGCCGAGTCTCTCGCACGTTCCAGAGTCAGCCGGTCATCTATACGACCTACAACCGCGCCATCGTCTTCGCCCCCCGCGAGCGACGCCTCATGACCTTTGTTCTCGTGAAGGCCAAGCCCGGCATTGACACCGCCGACCTCTGCGGCCGCATCCAGAAAGCAACCGGCCTTGCCGCGTACAAGGCCCGGGACTTCTCCGTGCTCACCTACACATACTTCATGAAATACACCGGCATCCCGATCAACTTCGGCATCGCGGTCGCCCTCGGTTTCATCGTCGGCACTGTCATTGCCGGACAGACGTTCTACAACTTCACGCTCGACAACCTCAAACAGTTCGGCGCGCTCAAGGCGATGGGCACGTCCAACTGGCGGCTCCTCGGCATGATTGTTCTTCAGGCGGTCGTGGTCGGTCTGATCGGCTATGGACTCGGAGTCGGGCTGGCCTCACTCTTCGGGCTGCTCAGCGGTCGATCCGAACTTGCGTTCCGCCTCGTCTGGCAGATCCCGGCGGCCACGGCCGTTGCCGTGACGGTGATCTGCGTCATCGCCTCGCTCCTCTCGATCTGGAAAGTCATGCGTCTCGAGCCCGCCATCGTCTTCAAGGGCTAACGCTCCAACCACCTCCTCATTCTTCCGGAACTCACGATCTGCTTATGTCCCTCACGACCGCCTCAACTCCAGTCCTTAATGACCCTCGGAACCGGCCCGCCGGCGAGTTTGCGGTGTCCTGCAAGAACGTCAAGAAGACGTACAGCACGGGCGGCACCAAGGTGTACGCATTGCGCGGCGTCGATCTGAGCGTTCCCGTCGGTGAGCTGATGATGCTCGTCGGCCCATCGGGCTGTGGAAAAACCACGCTCATCTCAGTCGTCGCCGGTATCCTTGATCGCGACGAAGACCCCGAGGATGGAGGCGAGTGCATCGTCTTCGGACAAGACTTTTCCAAGATGTCCGCCAGTCAGAAGACGCGCTTCCGCGGCCAAACCGTCGGCTTCGTCTTCCAGCAATTCAATCTTCTCCCCGCACTCACGGCCGCACAGAATGTCGCCGTTCCCCTGCTGATCAACGGCGTGCCCCGCTCGGTCGCCTTCAAGAAGGCCACTGAACTCCTCGGGCGCGTGGGGCTCGGCGATCGGGCCACCAGCTTGCCCAAGAACCTCTCCGGCGGGCAGCAGCAGCGCGTCGCCATCGCCCGCGCGCTTGTCCACGACCCCAAGCTCATTGTGTGCGACGAACCCACCAGTGCGCTGGATCATCAGACCGGTCACGTCGTGATGAGTCTGCTCAAAGACGTAGCGATGGGGGAGGGACGCACGCTCGTGATTGTCACCCACGACGCCCGCATCTTCGGGTTTGCCGATCGAATCGCCACCATGGACGACGGAAGGATCGTCAAGACGATTGTCGGCCGCGAGGCGATCGCAGCCGAAGGGACCCACTAGCACCTGTCCATCAATCGGGCAGACGCCCGCCGGAGTATCCGTCATGTTCATGAAGTACATTCTTCCGCTGATAGCAGCTCTTGGGGCGGCCTTTGCCGTCTTCACGGTGCTCGGACAGAACCAAGTTCGTCCTCCCGCCGCGCCGGTGGCTGCCCCTGCTTCCTCCCCGTACGACTCACAAGTTCCCGGCGCAGGTCTTGTCGAGCCCAGCACCGAGTTCATCTCCCTGGGCACCAACGTCCCCGGCGTAGTCACCAACATCTACGTCAAAACGGGCGACCGCGTGAAGCAGAACGATCCTCTCTTCATGATCGACGATCGCTCGCTCAAGTCCGAACTCGCGATGCGGGAAGCCGCCGTCGCCGCCTCGCAATCCAGCGTGGCAAAGCTCGCCGCCATGCCCCGCCCCGAGGAACTTCCCCCCGCCGAGGCCCGTCTGCACGAGGCCGAGAGCCAGGTCGCTGATCTCAACACCCAACTGGCCATGTGGGAGAAGGCCGACAACCGCGCGGTGAGCGCGGACGAACTCAGCCGCCGTCGCTTCAGCGTTCTCACCGCCCAGACACGCGTCGCCCAGGCCAGGGCGGACCTGGACCTACTCAAAGCCGGCGCATGGAAGCCGGACCTTGACATAGCAAAGGCCAACCTCGCCTCCGCCCAGGCCGACGCCACACGCACCCGCACCGAGATCGATCGCCTCACGGTCCGCGCCCCGGTGGATGCCGAAATCCTGAAAGTGAACATCCGCCTGGGCGAATACGCCCTGAGCGGCGGCAACAACGGGGCCGCTGGTGGCACGGGCTCCCCCGATTCTCCGCTCATGATCATCGGCGGCACGGACATTCTCCACATCCGCGTGGACATCGACGAGAACGACGCCTGGCGCGTGAAATCCGGAGCCTCCGGCTTCGCGTACATTCGCGGCAACAGCAAACTTCGCGTGCCCATCCGCTTCGTCCGCTTCGAGCCGTATGTGATCCCCAAAAAGTCGCTCACGGGCGCCAGCGGGGAGCGTGTTGATACACGTGTCCTGCAAGTCATCTGTGCCTTCACACGCGCTGATCTGGCCGCGCCGGTCTTTGTCGGACAGCAGATGGATGTCTTCCTCAACGCCCCGCCGCTCGGCGACGCCAAGTTCGGCGCGGATCCTGACGAAGCGGCCAAGGACCTGAAGAACACGAAGAACTGACGCGGCTGGCCGCAAGGATGCAACGGATGAATCGTGCTTTGATTCGATACAGCGTGGGTGTGCCGATGATCGTCGCGGCCGTCGGGCTGGCCGGCTGCAAAACCGGACCGGACTTTGTGCCTCCAAACCCGCCAACGCCCGGTTCGTTCTCGCACACCGGTGATGAGGGCTTCGGCGGGCCGAGCGCGATCGCCGCCGCCAAATCGGTGGACGCCGCATGGTGGCGATTGCTCGGAGACCCTGCACTGGATGGGCTTATCAATCGCGCAGTCGCCGGCAACCTGGATGTCAAGCTCGCCGCATCGCGCGTGCGGGAAGCCCGTGCCCAGCGCGGCGTCGTCGCCGCGGCGGCCTACCCCCAGGTGGATCTCGACGCGAACGCCTCTCGATCGCGCCAAAGCAAGAACACCGCGCAAAGTTCGTTCGCCGGCGGTCGCGACGTGAACCTTTTTCAGGCGGGCTTCGATGCCAATTGGGAGTTGGACTTCTTCGGGCGCATCGCACGCGACGTCGAGGCCGCCGACGCCGACATCCAATCGGTTGAAGAGGATCGACGTGATGTGCTCGTTACCCTCGTCTCCGAAGTGGCGCGCAACTACATCGAGCTACGCGGCTTCCAGCAGCGCCTGGAAATCGCACGACGCAACATCCAGACCCAGCAGGACACGCTCGACATCGCTTCGTCCCGTCTGAAGGCCGGGCTCACAAGCGATCTAGACGTGGCCCAGGCCGAGAGTTCGCTCGCGATCGTAAAGTCCGAAGTACCCCCCCTCGATCGGTCGGTGCAGGCGGCTATCCATCGTCTTGGCGTGCTGCTGGGGGGCCAGCCGACCGTACTTGCACAAGAGCTTGCCTCCGCTGCGGCCATACCCGGCGTGCCTCCCGAGGTGCCCATCGGCCTTCCCTCCGAGCTCCTCCGCCGCCGCCCAGATATTCGCAAGGCCGAGCGCGATCTGGCGGGCTCGACAGCACGCATCGGAGTGGCAACCGCCGAGTTGTACCCGCGATTCTCACTCACGGGCTCCTTCGGCTTCGCCGCTGACAAGGTGCCCACGCTCCCCGACGCCTCCAGCCGGTTCTGGTCCTTCGGCCCGGCCATGAAGTGGCCCGTGCTGGACTGGCAGAGGATTCGTTCGAACATCAACGTGCAGGAAGCCCGGACGGAGCAGTCCCTGATTCGCTACGAGCAGGCCGTGCTCCGTGCTTTCGAGGACACCGAGAACGCGCTGACCGCGTACACACGCGAGCAGGCACGCCGCAAGATGCTCGCGGACTCGGTTTCCTCTAATCAACGCGCGTTCGACATCGCCAACGAGCTCTACCGATCGGGCATCGCCGACTTCCAGCGCGTCCTCGACAGCCAGCGCTCGCTTTTCACCAGCCAGGATTCGCTCAGCGATTCGGACCGGGCCGTGGCGAGCAATCTGGTCGCGCTGTACAAGGCGCTCGGGGGCGGCTGGGAGACGTTTGCACCGATCGCCGAGCCCCCTGCACCGGCACCGGCACGCCCGAAGATCAGTTCGCATTTCGACGGAGCGTCCAACTGATCGGGCTCATCGCCCCAGCTTGGCGCTGGCCGCCTTCGCACGCTCGGTGAGCGCGGCCATATCTTCGTCCATCTCGGCGAGATAGAAACCCAGCACCTCTCCCTTCGGTCCGACCAATACGAACCACGACGGGTGGAGGATGTTGTTCATCTTCGCACCCGCGCCAAGATCGATCACGTTCTTCTCACTGGTGTCCTCGCCGACGAGGAACTTCAGTCCCTGCTGAATGATGCGCCCTATTGTCGCGCGATCGCCGGTGGCAAACGTCCATCGAGCCGGGTCCGCATCGTGCTCGGCGGCGTACTGCTTGATCACCGCGGGCGTGTCGTGCTCGGGATCGACGGAGATGCTCAGTAGCCGCACCGCTGCCCCTTCGCTGCCTTTCAAGGCACGCTGCTGGTCCTGCATGTGCTGCACCAGCGCGGGGCAGATGAGCTTGCAGTGCGTGAAGTAGAAATCGACAATCGTCACCTTCCCGGTGAAGATGTCGTTCGTGATCTTTTTGCCATCCTGATCCGTCAGGGTGAACGGCGGGATCGACAGATCCTTCGCGTTGTCGTCCGGCTGGAGCGGATCTGTAGAACGAGTCGACGACGTGCCCGCGAAGGTCTTCGCGCCGTCATGGGCCCGCTTCATCGCCAGAAGCAGGCCGAGCGATGCCGCGAACACCAACCCCACCACGGCAAAGATAACCAGCGCAAAGCGTCGCATCGGCTGCCACCTCCGATTCATTTCATCCGACACCCGCACATCCGAGACCTCACTCGATCTTGCCGCCGGATATGTCGTACACCCAGGCGTCCGAGTTCCGCGGCCAGTTGTTCACCTCGCCCTTGGTGAAGAACAGTCCCAGCTCGCGTTCCGCGGCCTCCGGACTGTCCGAGCCGTGGATCAGGTTGAAAGAGTTGGAGACGCCGAAGTCGCCGCGGATCGTGCCGGGGGCGGCCTTGGAGCCGAACGTCGCACCCATCATGTTCCGGGCGATCGCGATCGCGCCATTGCCGCGCAGGGCCAGCACGAGCACCGGGCTGGAGGTCATGAACTTCACAAGCCCGGCATAGAAGCCCTTGCCCGCGTGCGACTCGTAGTGCTTCTCGGCGAGCGACATCGGGATTGTCATCATCTTGACGCCGACGACCTGCAGGCCCTTCTCCTCGAAGCGGCTGAGAATGCGGCCCATAAGGCCCCGCTGCACGGCGTCGGGCTTGAGAATAATGAGTGTAGTTTCCATGAATGAGTTCCTTTGTTTGGGGGGCGAAGGGTAGGTGGAAAGCGGCGCGGCTTCAAGGATGCGGGCATTCAACGCTGCCCCGCCAGCTTGCTCCGAAACGCCATCTCGGTCCGCATCTCGTCGGCCCGATCCGTGCTCACGCTGATCGGCAGAATAACGCTGAACATCGCTCCGCGGCCGAGCTCGCTCTCCACATGGATCTCGCCCTGAAGCATGATCGTGAGTTCCTTGCTGATGGCCAAGCCCAGGCCCGTGCCGGCATGGCGGCGCGTGTGGCCCGTGTCGAGTTGCTCGAACTTCTGGAAGATACGCTTCTGATCTTCCGGCGCGATGCCCGGGCCGGTATCCAGTACGCTGATGCGCACGCGGTCCTGCGCTTCAACGCCCTCGCTGCCGCGCCCGATCAGCCGCTCGGCACGGAGTGTGACCTTTGCAACTGGATTCTTGCCGGAGTTCTTCTCGTCGGCGGCCTTCTCGCTCGTGAACTTCACAGCGTTGGAGAGCAGGTTAAAGACGATCTGCTGGAACTTCTTGACATCCGTATCGATGTTCGGCATCTCGGGAGAGATCTCGGTCGTGAGATCCACACCGCCGCGGTCGGCGAGCGGACGGATGAGGGCCAGCAGGGCCTCGCAGGCGTCGCGAACATTCATGGGCTCGATACGTAGATCGAGCTTTCCCGCCTCCGCCTTCGCCATCTCTAGAAGGCCCTCGATCATCTCCAGCAGCGATCGGCCCGCGCCGAGAATGTTCTCCAGATACCGCTTCCGCTTGGCCAGCTTCGCGGCGTCCTCGGCCGTCAGTAGAGACACCCCGGATGCACCGCTCGAAACGTGTTCCTCTTCCTTTGCAACGTTCTCGTGGAGCAACTCAGCAAACCCGATGATCGAGTTCAGCGGCGTGCGGAGCTCGTGGCTCACGTTCGCCAGGAACTCGCCCTTCACGCGATTGGCCTCGTACAACGACGTGTTCCGCTCGCTCAGCTCGTTCACTTTCAGGTCCAGCTGCGCATTGATCGCACGCAACTGCTCCTGGCTCGTGGTGATCGCCTCGAGCATCTGGTTGAATGTCTCGGAGAGCTCCTCGAACTCATCGCCGGTGCGAATGTCCGATCGGGTGGAGATATTGCCCTCCCGAACAAGCTCGGCCGTCTCCTTCAACTCCCGCACGGGGGACAGAATCAGCTTGTTCGTGATCAGGTAAAATACCAGCAGAGCAAGGCCGAGGGCAATCAGCCCCGCGCTCAGCAGATATGCCGTGTTCGCGAGCAACTGGCCGCCCGCGTTCGCGTTGGTGCGATTCAGGAGTACGACGCCCGAGAGCGCGCCGCCCTTGTCGACGTCGCGAACCGCCTTCGCAAAGCGATACTCGCGTACGCCCCCCGCGTTCACCCAGCGTGCCTCGTGCAGTTCGTTCTGCTCCGGCTGCCCCGCCGCGCCGTTGAAGGTCTTCAAGGCACGGGCAAGAAACTCGTCCCCCGCCCCGGGAGTGGGAAGCCCTGCGACCGCCGCGGCACGGGCCTCATCAAGGTTCATCAGCCGGATCGTCGCATCACCAATCTCGTCCTTCACCCCCCCACCCAGCGCGGCCCTGGGCGGCCCCATGATTCCTCCCCCGGTCGCCCCGCGCACGCCGCGCTCCCAGACGTCCACCCACTGCTTTGAAAGGTCTTTCTGCGCCTCATCCACGATCGCGTTCATGCGGATCCACGGCACCGCGAGCGCGGCGACAATGATCAGCACCACGGCGCCGCCGAAGAGCAACAAGCACTTGTTTGCGAGCGAGATGCCGCGCCACATGAGGGCGGATGGTAGCGGACGGCCTGACTCTCCGAGCCTGGTACAAGCCGATATGTGGCTGGCTCAGCGAGAGTCGATCCACATCCACTCAGGTCGCAACGCCAAGCACACCTTTGGCCTTCTCAACCAAACTGCTGAACGGAACAACCTCCCCCTTCCCCTTATCGCTTCTCGCCTTGAACTCCACCCCTCCCGCCTCCAACGCCTTGTCACCGATCGTGATCCGCAGCGGCAGCCCGATCAGGTCGGCATCCTTGAACTTCACGCCCGGCCGCTCATCGCGGTCGTCGATGAGGACGTCGTACCCCGCGACGGCCAGTGAACTCGCCACCTGCTTCGCCGCATCGAGGTGCTTGGGGTCGTCGAACTTCATCAGCACGATGAGGGCGTGGTACGGGGCGATCGCCGCAGGCCAGATGATTCCGTCCGTATCATGGTTCTGCTCCACGCTCGAAGCCATCGTGCGGCTCACGCCGATGCCGTAGCACCCCATGATCACCGACCGCTTCTGCTGATTCTGGTCGAGAACGGCGAAGCCCATCGCGTCCGAGTACTTCGTACCGAGCTTGAAGATGTGGCCAACTTCAATGCCGCGTCCGGCTTCGAGTTTTGCGTTCGCGTCTCGTGGGGAGGGATCGCCCACGATCCCGTTCCGCACATCCGCCACCATCATGTAGTCATCCCCACCGCGCAGGCCGCCGGCGCCGTGCGTCTCCTTCTTGTGCGGGTTCGCCGCGAGCGGGTCCTTGCCAAGATCGCGAATCCAATTAAAGTGCTTGACGTGGTAGTCCTTCTTGTCTCCGCCGGTCACCCAGAACTTGGACTTACCCGCGACATCGTCGAAGCTCAACGCCGCATCGCGATCTACCAGCAGCAGCACGCCCTTCTTCCCCACTGCCGCCCGCGGCGAAACGAAACCGATGGCAAAGCCGTTCTTGATCGCCTCGGCCGGATCAGCAAGGGAAATCGACTTCACCTCCGCCGCGTCGCGCACCTTTCCCTCGTTCACGTCATGATCGCCGCGCACGACCGCAAGAATGTACTCCTCGCCGTGCTTCGCCAGTTCCTCCGCCGTCGAGTTCACCTTGAACAGCACGCTCTTGAGCATGTGCTGCGGCTTCACCTTCATGAACTTGCAGACATCCTCGATCCCCGGACACCCCGGCGTGTGCGCCTCTTCGAGCGGCCCACTCGGATCCCCACCGAAGTACCCCTTGCTCGGGGCTGGCCGCGGCCCGATCTCGCACTTTTCCACGTTCGCAGCGTACCCGCTCGCCGGACACTTCAGGATCGTGTCCTCGCCGCTTTCGGCGTTCACCATGAACTCATGCGATGCCGAACCGCCGATCGGTCCGCTCTCCGCCTCGACGATCGTGAACGAGAGCCCGCAGCGCGTGAACACATTCGTGTACGCCCGGTACATCGCGTCATAAATCTGGTTCAGCCCGCCCTCGCCCTCCACATTCATGTGGAACGAGTACGCATCCTTCATGATGAACTCGCGGCAGCGCAGCAGCCCGGAGCGCGGCCGCGCCTCATCGCGGAACTTCGTCTGCACCTGATACAGCGTCAGCGGCAACTGCTTGTACGATGTCACGCCCGCCATCACGAGTTCCGTCACCGGCTCCTCGTGCGTCGGCCCCAGCGCGCTCACGGCGTTCTTGCGGTCGGTCACCTTGAAGAGCAGGTCCCCGTAGTCCTTGTCGCGCTTTGTCCCCGCGTACAGCTCGATGGGCAGCATAACCGGCAGCGTCAGCTCGCTCGCCCCGGCCGCGTCCATCTCCTCGCGAACGATGCGGCTGATTTTCTGCAGCGCACGGTGCGCCAGCGGCAGATAGTCATAAATCCCCGAGCCCAGCTTGCGGATGTATCCCGCGCGGCTCAACAGCACGTGCGACGGCGATTCCGCATCGGCGGGCGCCTCGCGGGCGGTGGGAATAAGCGTCTCCCGCCAGCGGTGGATGACGCCGCGGCCGGCGCGGGAAACACGGTGATCGGCGATAGGAAGAGTGGATTCGGTGGGGGTAGACATGGGGGCGGATAGTACGCCGATCCCGATTCCCCGCATTGACAACGCCTCGAACCGGCCCATCAACGAAAGGCGCGAGCTTGCGATTCCCTGACAGAGCGCCGTTTGCGGCCTGCTGTCTCAAAGACTCAGGGGCACCCTGCGAACCATGCCGCCAAGAAATCAAAGATGTCCTGGACGCCAAGGCCGTTGGCGTGGTTGAAGTCTGCACGAGGATCACCGGAGAACCAAGCCGCCAGGAAATCGAAGATGTCTTGAACCGTCAGACCGTTCGTGCCATTAAAGTCGGCGGGGCAAGTGGGAGGTGCCGCGGCGATCACCAGCGTAATGGGAGTAGCCCCCCCACCCGCTCCATTGCCGCCGGGTCCGGTGTACGTCACCGCGCCGGTTCCCTCAATCGTCACCGTGTACGTGCCCGGCACAAGGGTGCCACTCCGGTCGGTGTAGCTGACGTCGCCAGCAGAGGAGTTGTCATTGATCGCCACCCCAGGTCCGACAAGATGGAAGCTCAAGACCATGGGCGGCTGACTGCCAATCAGCCCGTTGAGCGTGAACATGGCGGTCTGAGCGACCTGGAATGTGAACGAAAAGCGGTTGGTCACGCTGGAGTTTCCGGCAGTGCCGGGCCCTCCGCCGCCCCCGAGCGTCACCCCGAACGCGTTGAGCATGAACGTGTCGGTACCGTTGAAACCGCCGTCCTGGTTTCCGTTCATCGTGATGTTGCCGGGCACCGTGAGCATGTCGAGCCAGGGGCCAAAGTCTCCGGCAGGGGCCTGGTCGCGAATCGGCCCATTGGTCGAGATAGAACCATCTTCCGCGGTGTTGACCGTAGTCCCCTCAATAAAGCGGTCCTGACTCAGGACGGTAACGAGTTGGGCCGAAGCGTGCGGAGTTCCGATCAGGGCGGTCGCCGCGAGTGTTGCGAGCGCAGATGTACGAACGAAGAGATTCGGCATGAGATCCTCCTGAATGACCGCCCGAACGCGCCGATCGCGGCGCGCTCCGGAACGCCGGATGCAGGAGAAAATACCCGCGAATTCAAATCAATCCATTTGTTTCTCAGGACTTTTCTCAGAAACACTTTGATTGTATAATGTTCGCATGTCGGTCCCACGGAATACTCGCACCCCGAATACGCAGCACCCTGCAACACGCCTTGAACTGCAGTCGGAGGCGCACGTGGTGCTGTCGGAAGTTCAGGCATCGCTGGGATGCGTGGTAGGAGCACTGGGGGCGCGCGAACGGCGGTCGCGGGAGTTTGCTCGTCGACTGAATATCCATCCGACTTTGGCTTGGAAGGTCTTGAGAATCGTGACGGGGCACGATCTGTTCGCAGATGTGCAATACCTGCCGGGACAGGAGGGGATTGAGATCCTGCTTTCGGCCAGTGCGGATCGAGGTGTTGCGGCGACAAGTATCCAACGTGTCCGCGTTGCATTCTCGCGGTTCCAAGAGCTTGTACAGACCCACGCGGGCGATCGCGCATCGCTGGAGCAGATGCTCGCGGGGCTCTCCGACAACGCTCTCGTGCAAGCCGATAGCCGCCCATTCCGACGAAGCGCCTTTCGATGCGCCGGATCGACCTGGGGCATGCAGATGCGTGTGCGGGTGCTCAGCAAGCTGCTGCATCCTTCGGCGGATGGTCGCATGATGGACATCGCGATGGTCCGGGGATTCGTCGGGATGCGCCGAATTCGTCCTGGTGCGCCCTTGCCGCTGGCCCGTGTGGTGGTGCTCGACAACGATGGAAAAGCACGGCACGCCGCGGAATCCCGCCCGATCGATCCGGAGGGAGTACAGAACGGCGTGCCCCTGCTCCGGGAGTTTTGTTCCAACCCACTCCCGGCTATCCGCGTCGTGCCCGGGCCCGATGGCATCGCTGAGCATCAACTCGGCGAATCGCCGATCGGCGAACTGGCGGCGGCGACGGTCTTTTCCGGCGAGGTCCAGTTCGCGGCCGCATCCCGTTTTCGCGACGAGCACAACGCCGTGAGCAACACGGCCGTCTCGGTGCGCACACCGATCGAGTCGCTCGTCATAGATCTGTGGGCGCACCGCTCACTGTTCCCAGACGTGCACCCCGCCTGCTTACTGTACGGCGAAACATGCGGAACTCCGTGGTACCGGCAACTCCCCGCGTCCGCCGATCGACTTCCGCACGCGGAGTCCGTGCGAACGCTCGGCACGGGTCTCACGCGGGCCAGGCTCTCGGATGTGACCGACTACGTGGATGTCATGCGCACGTCTTTCGAACGGTTGGGGTGGGAGGCCGAAGAGTTCGTGCTCCACCGCCTGCGCGTCGAATACCCGGTGATCGCGACCGCGCTTGTTGTGCAGGTGCCCTTGCCCGAAGGATGAGGGTCAACCCTCGGCGGCGAATGCTCACACCCCCGCAGACACTGCCCCCAGCCCGAACGCATCATGCACCACCCGCACCGCTTTGGCCCCGTCGACCTCGGGCAGAATGCACGAGATCTTGATCTCGCTGGTCGTGATGTTCGCGATCGTGATCCCCGCGTCCGCCAGGGCACGGAACATCGTCGCGGCCACGCCCGGCTGGCTCTGCATGCCAACGCCGATCGCAGAGACCTTCACCAATCCCAAGTCGATCTTGGTGCGACCCTGCCCAACGGACTTCAGCACGCCTTCGATGATCGGCGTGACATCCTGCAAGTCGGCTTTGTCCAGCGTGAAGACGATGTTGCACCGCTGGCCGGGGTTTGCGCCGGTCTCCAACTCGTTCTGAATGATGTCGTCCACGCTGATCCCGGCCTTAGCGATCTTCTCGAAAATGTCGCGCTGGATGCCGGGACGATTGGGCAGATCCTCCAGCGTCACGCGCCCGAGATCGTTCTTGAGTGCCACGATTGATACGGCTTGCCTGTCTTCCATCTCGTCACCAGTCGTTGTTGCGGCGTTGCAAATGAGCGTTCCACGCCCGGGGTAGTCCAAAGGTCGCTGGCTGTGCAGCACGCGGATCGGCACGCCCGCTTTCTTGCCAAGCTCCACGGAACGCAGGTGCATCACCCGCGCCCCCTGGCTTGCGGCCTCCATCATCTCATCGTAGGAGATCTTCGCCAAAGGTCGAGCTTTCGGCTCGATCCGCGGATCGGTCGTGAAGACGCCGTCTACATCCGTGTAGATTTCACACTCGTCGGCCTCGATCGCCGCGGCCAACGCAACCGCGGTCGTATCCGAGCCGCCCCGGCCCAGCGTCGTGACATCACCATTGGGAGAGATTCCCTGAAACCCCGCGACGACGGGTATCTTGCCTTGCGCCAGCTCCGCAAGCAGCCGCGAGCGATCGACGGATTGAATGCGGGCGCGTGTGTGAATCTCATCCGTGTGCATGCCGCACTGCTGGCCGGTCAGAGACACCGCCTCCAGCCCCATCCCCTTGAGCGTCATGGTCATCAGCGCGATGCTCACTTGCTCGCCAGTGGCAAGCAACTGATCCATCTCGCGCTTATCGGCTTTGTCTGTCACAGTGGCCGCCAGCGCGAGGAGATCGTCGGTCGTATCCCCCATCGCCGAGACCACAATGACAACGCGGTCCCCACGCTTGACGGCTTGCTCGGCCCGTGCGGCGCACGCCTTCATCTTCGCGGCGTTCGCCACGGACGACCCGCCGAACTTCTGCACAATGATGCGTCCCAGCGCCTGCCCGCCCTTTGAGGGTGCCCCGCTCTCCCGCCAGCCCCCCATTCCACCCCTGGCAACATTCCTGCTCACGATGCACTTCCTTACTCAAACAGACCAACCGAACGCCCACGGACACGCGGCCATTGCTATCGGCCGGTCTCCAACTGCTCACTGAATCGAATGCGGCGAAGCGAGTAACTTACGTCTGTTTCAGCGGACCGATCGCCGTGGCGCCACGGCTGGAGGACGTTGCCAGCACCTGAATATCCAACCGCCCCGCCGGATCAACAGAGGCCAACGCTTCACGCCATCGCATGCATGCGGCACAGTGTCCGCAAGGGTTGGCATCTTCGTTCAAGCACCACCACGCGGCGTGAAGTGGCACATCCATATCCAGGGCCAAGTCCATAATCTGCGCATCGGTCAGGTCGACATAGGGCGTTTCGATGCGCATGGAACGCGCGGAGCCGCCCCCCCCCGCCGCCCCCGCGGTGTCGCCGATGCGAATCACATCCAAGCCCACGAGTTGACCAGCCAGCAGTGCCCGATCGCACGCCGTCGCGAGGGCATCCATGTCGATATCTCGACCAACCCCACCACCCGCGGTTCGAACCGGCCAGATGACGCGAGAGAGCCCCAGAGAAGCCGCCTCAATACACGCGGCCAGAAGCATGACCGTCTGTGCCGTACCCTGCTGAAGCGTTTCGTTCTGGGGTGGCTGCCCGGGAGCAGGAGGGTCGATTCGAAGGGCTGCTCGGTCGCTGAAGCCGGCGAGCGAGCAAAGGTCCACTTGGCGCTCGACCGCTTCGCGGCGCCGGCCACGGGCGGGGCGATCGTCGGCCGGAAACCAGACGAATGGGCCGGCACGGGAGCCGGAATCCTGGGGTCGGCGCGTGGCGGCCGGACGAACTACACCCTCGGCCCATGAGGCCACCAAGCCGGGAAGGGTGCCGTCGTTAATGATCAGCGGCGGGCCGTCGGGGCCGGTTAAGAGCGTATTGGAAGGGCGTGATGGGTCCACGAATGAGGGTATCGGCGCGTCCCCGCCGCGTGTAGCAGAAATTGCGCAGGATGAGAGGGACGAGCGGGACCTGAACGGGGTCAACCGACAGGTCGTCTACGCCTCAGCCCGACGTGTGGCGTTTAACGCCCGGGAGGACGGTCGTCGGCAGGCGGCACGCGCCCTCGCAAGTCATTGAAAAGCCGGCGCGTCTTCTCGGTGGGCGGCCCCTCAAGCAGGCGGCCAAGATTCCACTCCGCGTTTCCGGCGACATGCCGGTTGTAGTACGAAAGGTCCCACACAACGACGCCACTGCGCTCGACCATGCACGCCGCCCAGCGGCCGTTGGGCGAGGCCGCCAAAGAGGCGGGCTGGCGAGAGCCCAACTCCAGCGTGGCCAGGGGCACGCCCCCCGGCCAGTTCCAGAGACGGATCGTTCGATCGCGGCTGGCCGAAACCAACGTGCGATCGTCCGCGAATACAAGCCCATCGGTCGGCTGAGTATGCCCGAGCAGCCGGCGATCGACCTGGCCCGTTGCTGCGTCGATAACCGCGATCGACTTGTCCAGTCCGGCGATCAGTTTCTTGCCATCGAGTGAAAAGACCAGTGAGGATTGCGCATCATGAATAGCCACCGTCCGTTCGGGCTTGTTGAGTCCGGCTGTTGGGCCCTGCGAAATCCGCCATATCCCCAACACTTCGGCCGCGGTTCCAAGACTGACAATCTGGGAGTCGGGCGACCATGCGGCACTCAAGATACGCCCGGAGATTTTTCCCAAGGGCGAGAGATCGAGTTCGTTCGCGGGCACGAGTCCGGGAATCGAATAGACGATCACGCGCGGGTCCGCGGTGATAACAAGCAAGCTGCGGCCATCGGGTGACATTCGCAGCGCAATCACGCCGCGCCCGGATTCGGTCTTGATGCGAGCGATCGTGGCTCCCGCCGCCAAGTCCCACAGGAAGACCTCTCCGCCGAACGATCCGGTCGCGAGAAAGCCGCCATCGGGCGAAAATGCGGTGGCGAGTGGCGACGAAGTATGCCCCAGCAGATCGGCGTGCTCATCCCAACGTCCGACCTTCCGCAACACCACCGACGTTCCCTTTCCCGGCCCGGCGAGCGTGCGGCCGTCGGGGCTGAACGCCAACTCGCAGTAAAACGGCGAGTCGGTTTCAAACGACGTTCGCCCTGCGCCGGGGCTTGTCTCGAGAAGCGACACCCGCCCACGCATCGACGCGGTCACCAGTCGCCGGCCATCGGGCGAGAGGGCAAGGGCTCGCCGCGTTCCATCCGGTTGTGTAATGGTCCGGAGCAGGTGCCCGTCGGTGGCGTCTCGCACCTCAACAGCATCGTTTGCGAAATAAATCGTTTTGCCATCCGGAGCCGGCACGATGGCGTACGGATATCCAGGTACTTCGTAGGTTGACGAGGTGACCTTCCACGATTCCACATCCCAGACCCTGAGTGACCGATCGAGACCCCCGGAATACATAGTCTTCCCATCCGGGCTGAACGCCAGGGCGGACGTGCCCGTCTTGGCCGCACCTTCGGGAGGGCGCAACACCTTGATGCACTCGCCCGTTCCCACATTCCAGATGCGGATTGACTGATCCTCCGCGCCGGTGACAAGCGTTTGCGAATCCGGCGAGAAGGCAAGCCCCTCGACGGACGCGGCATGTCCAGTAAGATCATGCACAGGGTCGCCGCTCACGGCGCCCCAAAGGCGCACATGTTCGTCCCGCCCGGCCGTGGCGATCAGCAAGCCATCGGGCGATATCGCGATTCGCCCGATGCCCTCTTTGTGCGCGTCCCGGTTCACGATCATCGCGCCGTCCGCCACATTCCAGATCTTGAGGCGCCCCTCGTAGTCCCCCGTGACAATGCGCCGCCCATCCCTCGTGAAGGTTGCAGCCAGTACTTTCTTCGTTCCAACATCGAATGTGTGAATCGGATGTGTGAACGAAGAATCCCAGATTTCCACCTTACCCGCCAGCCGATTCGCCACAGAGATCTGCGTTCCATCCGGAGAGAACGAGACGTCGAACGCGCTGGCCTCTCGCGATGGCAGCGTCGCCAGGCACGGCGAGCGGGAATACAGATCCCAGAGCGCCCAGCGAGCCAGGGTGGAATCCGGGCGCTTTGCGATTTCCCCCCAGAGCGCATCTTCCGCCGCACTGGCCTGCTCGGTCCGGGAGAGCAGTCGCGCCCGCTCGATCTGGCTGTCCCCAAGCTGCTCGGCCAGCTCATGAGCCAGCCGTTCGTTGCGCACGGCCGCGATCCCTGCGTACACGCCCAGCCCCGCAACCGCAGCGATCGCGCCGCTCGCCGCCAGCACCGCGACCCAGTGCCGCCTAGCCGTCTTCCGAAGCACATACCCCAATGATGCGCTCCGCGCTGCGATCGGCTGCCCCGCCGCACACCGGCGAAGGTCCTCGGCCAGCTCCCTCACGGACTGGTACCGGCGGTCCTTGTCCTTCTCCAGCGCCTTGGCCGCGATGGTCTCGATATCCCCGCGGAATCGCCGGTCTTTCGTTCCCAGACGGGGCGGCACATCGGTTTGAATCACTCGTGCCGCATCCATCAGCGAAAGCCCCTTCACCGCCAGCGGCAACTCTCCCGACATGACCTGGTGCAGCACCACGCCCAACGAGTAGACGTCGCTGCGCGTGTCCGGCGCTTCGGAACCAGGCGCAAGCTGCTCCGGCGCCATGTACGCAAGAGTCCCCACGAGGTGGAGTCCCAGTGTCTCCATCGAGCCGTCGCGATCTGTTTGCCCCGACCCATCCGTCGCCAGCGCGGCCACGCCGAAGTCCAGCACCTTCGGCTGCCCCATTGCGTCCACAAGGATGTTCGCTGGCTTCAAATCCCGATGGATCACACGCCGCTGATGCGCGTGCTGCACCGCATCGCAGACCCGCGCCATCAGTTCCAGGCGGTCCGGAATGCTCACATTCAGATCGCTCGCGTACTCCGTGAGCGGCAACCCATCGACGTACTCCATCACCAGGTACGCCTGCTCGGCGTTCGCGGGCGTTCCATCCTCCACGATGCCCGCCTCGTAGATCTGCGCGATCCCGGGATGCGCCAGTCGCCCAAGAATGTGCGCCTCGCGGACGAATCGCCGCAGCACCTGCCTCCCGATCAAGCCCGATCGGATCGCCTTCAGCGCCACCACCCGCCTCGGCAGCGTCTGCTCGGCTTCGTACACCACGCCCATCCCACCCTCGCCGATCAACCGAACGATGCGATAGTGCCCGGCCAGCCGCGGCATCTCAACATCGCTCTCCGCCTGCGCTAATCCTCCGCCCTCGACGCCTCCGGGCGTGTGTTCGGCCATCGCCAGCCCAGCGCCCGTCTGGATCGCCCGCAATGCGTGTACATCCGGGCCCGTTGCGTGCGCCCGGGCATCACGGCCCAGCATCGCCTCCACCTCCGCTCGCAGCGATGCATCGCCGGCAGCCCGTTCGTCGAGCAGGCGCAGGCGCTCCTCTCCCGCCAGACCGACCGCCTCGCGGAACAAGGCCATCACGCGCTGAAATCGCGACGGCTGTTCGCGTCCGTCGGCCCCCTGGACGCCCGTTCGCGCCGAGCGTTCCACAGAAGTCGACGGAGATTTGGGTTCGTTGGTGCCCGGCATGGCAAGTTGGGAACAAAACTCGCAATCCGCTCAAAAATTCCAAGGTCGGGTGGAGAGTTTCGCGTTTCCTATCCTAGGAACCGCCCCGGCCACTCTCGGCCACTGCCATACACCATGCCACACCCCGACCATCCGGAACATTCGCTCCCAACTTCGGCTCACTCTGCCGACCCCGCCGGGCGACCCAGGCCGCACGGCTCCGTCACGATCCATCCCCTCATGACCACATCCGCGCCGCGCGGCGTGGCTTCCGACGCCGCCCTGATCCGCCTCCTCGACGAGAGCTTCACCTCCATGGCGCCGAACGCCGATGCCATCGCCGCGCGGTTTTACGACAAGCTCTTCGCCAAACACCCTCCCCTCCGAGCGATGTTCCCCTCGGACATGGCGGCCCAGCGCAAGAAGCTCATGGACTCGCTCGGCATGGTCATCGAGGGCCTCCGCACGCCTGATGCGATGCAGCAGCGGCTGCGCGATCTCGGGGCTCGGCACACCGGCTACGGAGCCCGCCCTGAGCATTACCCCATCGTTTGCGAGTTGATCCTCGAAGCAATGCACGAGACGAGCCAGGGTTGGACGCCGCTCATTGAATCCGAGTGGCGCCGCGCCCTGCAGCTCATCTCCTCGATCATGCTCAGTGGGGCCCTCGGACCGCCTAAGCCCCGAGTCTGACCGCTAGCCACGCCCGGGCCGCCCGCCAGTCCCCCTCCACGGTGGACTTGGAGACATCCAGCAAGCGGGCGACATCCGCCACTTCAAGCCCGCCGAAGAACCGCATCTCCACGATGCGGTACATCCGCTCGTCCTGGCGGGCCAGTTCGCTCAGCACATCATCGAGCGCGACCAGATCGGCATCGCCCATCCCCGAATCCGCATTCGCCAGCGTGACTCGATCCCAATCCTCTGGTTGCCCGATCTTCCGGGCGTCTCCGCCCCGCTTCGCGGTTCGTTTGTTCCTGGCGTGGTCCATCAGAATCTGACGCATCGCGGTCGCCGCCACGGCGAAGAAGTGGGCCCGATCGTTGAACTTAACGCCGGGGCTCTGCACAAGCTTGATGAACGCCTCATGCACCAGTGCAGTCGGCTGCAACGTGTGATTGGCATCCCGCCCCCCCGCGTATGAGCCCGCCAGCGCCCGCAACTGGTCATACACCGCTTCCATCAACCGGGCGGAGGCGGATGAATCGCCGCCCGACGCACGTTCGAGCAGAACCGTCATTTCCTCGGGCTGCATCGCCATGGCGCGACCTCCTGTTCAGTGAGCGAATGGTAACGCGCCCTCGGTTTTCAGGATTTTCGTTCCGCCATTGTGGTCGGCGTTCGGATTCCGCGTGTCTGCATGCACGCAAGCCGCCTCGTGTGCCGCCCGCGTTTCCAGAACACCCAACGTCTCACCCCCCACCCCCCACCCCCCATCCCCAGGAGTCCCCCATGAACCCGTCCCGAATCCATCTTCGTGCAACACTCGGTTGCTGCGCCGCACTGACGACGCTCTTCGCCGGAGCCGCCGCGTCGCACGCGCAATGCTCGTTCCTCAAACTGCAACCCTCCGACCTTGCTACTAATGACTTCTTCGGCGGCGCACTCTCACTTTCGCACGAGCCCGGCGGCGTGCCGGTCTGCGCCATGGGCATGGCCGCAGATGACAGCGTCAACGGCCTGAACGCCGGCTCCGTCCGCTTCGGCGTCAAGGCCGGCTCATCCTGGCTGATGCTCCCGATCCTCACGCTCACCGCGATCGATGGCGTTCCCAACGACAGTTTCGGCAGCTCTGTCAGCTACGACTACCCGGCTCTCGCAGTCGGCGCGACTGGCGTGGGCCCCAACGGCGCGGTCTACACGTATCGACGGGCCGGCAGTGGCTGGAATCTCGACAATCGCGTTGACGCGCCCTCCGGCGGCACGAACGGCGAGTTCGGCTGGTCGGTCGGCGTCTCGGGTGACTGGATGGTCGTCGGTGAGCCGTTCAAGTCCACCCCGCTGGGCAACGCGGACAATCAGTGGGCGGGAGCCGTCCACTTCTATCAGCGTCAGCTCAACGGTCTCTGGACGTTCCAGCAGACCGAGCAGGATGCGGACAACACCAACGCCGAGCACCACGCCGAGCTCGGCTACTCCGTCTCCATCTCCGGGGATGTCTGCGTCGTCGGCATGCCCGGCAGCAAGGCCCCGCTCTACAACGCCCCCGATGAGCACGGCGCGATCCACATCTACCGCAAGTCGATCTTCAACGCCTGGATCAGCGAGACGCCTTCGAGCTTCGGGTACACCGACGCCGGCATCCAGCCCCTTGACCAGTTCGGCACATCCGTCAGCACCGACGGCGCCACCATCGCTGTCGGCGCTCCCGGCGACAGCATGGACGCAAATGAGAGCCCGAACAACGTTGCCAAGCAGCATTCCGGCTGCGTCTACATGCTCCGCTATGTTCCCAACGGTCAGGGTGGAGGCGCATGGCAGCCCGACGGCAAGATCTTCGCGCCGGATGCTACGGATTTGGCCGGCTTCGGCGGCGGCGTCAGCGTCGTCGGAAACCGTGTCGCCATCGCCGCACGCGGCAAAGATGGCGGGGGCGCTCAGAAGGCCTACATCTTCACCCGCACGGCCGCGGCCACTTGGACGCTCGATGCTCGACTGACCGATCCGGACAGCGCAAACGCCCCGATCGACGGCTTCGGCTCCTGCATCACCTTTGACGGCACCAACATCCTCGTTGGCGACAACGTTGACAACGAGAACGGGCTCTCGAACTCCGGCGCGGTCTACGCCGCGGCCCCTTCCGCCACGGGCGATCCCTGCTCCAACCCGATCCCCTTCGTCGGCAGCAGCATGACCGGCTGCACCACTTTCGCCACTACGGACATCAAGGCCAGTTGTGACAACGGGGCCAACGACAGCCCGGACGTCTGGTATTCCTGGACGCCCTCCTGCTCCGGAAACGCCATCATCGACACCGTCGGCTCCGCGTTCGACACGATCCTGAGCGTGCACTCTTCCTGCCCCAGCGGCGTCCTCGGCGGGATCTTCAGCACCCACACCATCACCTGCAACGATGACGCCAGCGGCTTTGGCCACGACTCCCTCGTCACGCTCGACTACGTCGCGGGCACAACGTACCTCATCCGCGTCGGCGGCTACAACGGCGCCAAAGGCGACTTCAACCTCCGAATCAACCAGTGGCAGTCCCCCTCCAACGACTCGTGCTCCAGCCCGATCACCGTCACCAGCGGCAACGCCTACACCTTCTCCAACTGCAAGGCCACGACCGATTCCGGCGTCGTCGGCACGTGCATGGCCCATGGGGTCAACGACGTCTGGTACCGCTTCACTCCCTCCGTCACCGGCGTCCTGAACATCGACACCTGCGGCTCGAACTTCGACACCATCCTCGCCCTCTACAACACCGGCACCTGCCCCACGCAGGCCAACGGCGCCACCCAGGTCGCATGCAACGATGACATCGGCGCGGGCCACCCCTGCGGCCACCTTACTTCCGCCATCTCCACCACCATCCTCGGCGGCTTCCCTTATCTCATCCGCATCGCCGGATACGACACCGGGCTGCCCATCGGCGACGGCGTGCTCAACCTCAGCTTCGTTCCGAACTGCCCTGCCGATTTCAACCAGAACGGCGTGCTGAACGTCCAGGACATCTTCGACTTCCTCGGTGCCTGGTTCGCGGCCGATCCCCGCGCCAACTTCAACGGCGTCAACGGCCTAAGTGTCCAGGACATCTTCGACTTCCTCGGTGCGTGGTTCGCTGGCTGCCCCTGACCATCATCAGGTCCGGCATCACCCGCCGTCTTTCCCCATACGCCCGATCTCGCCACGACGCGGGATCGGGCGTTTTTCTTTTCCAACTCATTCCCCAATCGCTAAGGACCATGCCCGCATTTCGCGTGTCTGCATTCATCACGGCGGCATGTGCCGCCCTTCCATCCACCACCAGTCGTACGCAAAAGGACCCCTCCCATGAATCTCCGTCGAATCCCCTCCGCTCCCGCACTCCTCGCGGCACTCTCGGCCCTACTTGGTGCCGCGGGGGCAGCCCGCGCCCAATGCACGCCAAATCTCATCGTCGCCGGCGATCGCGCGGCCAACGACTACTTTGGAAACGCCATGGCCATGTCCGCCACGCCATCCGGGCCCCGTCTGGCGATTGGCGCCTTTCTCGCCGACGCGCCCGCCGGCGCGAACTCCGGAAGCGTCTACATGTATGGCCTGAGCAATGGCCAGTTCGTGCAGGTCGATGAGATCCACGCAAATCCGAACAGCATCCTCGCCGGCGCGCTCTTCGGCGCCAGTATCGGCTTCAGCGATCCCTACATGATCGTCGGAGCCCCGAACTCCAGCAACGGGGGTGCACTCTATTTCTTCGAACGCATCAACTCGACGTGGACCCAGACTAGCGCGTGGTACAACGTGCAGACCGGAGCCCAGGACGGCAAGAGCGTTGCCCTGAGCGGCGAGTATGCCATCTTCGGCGCGCCCCAGTTCGATTTCATGGACAACCCAGCCACCCCCGACACCGACGCCGGATTCGTTGACATCTACAAGCGTCAGCCCGACGGAACCTGGGGCTACGACACCAGAATCGACGAGCACGACGCAACCGGAACGCACGCCAATCAGCATCTCGGCGATGCCGTCGCGATCTCCGGAAATGTCGCCGTCTGCAGCGCGCCCAACGGCCGCAGCATGAATGGGCCTCCGGACACTGGATTCATCAAGATCTACCGCAAGAACGCCGCTGCCCAATGGCTTCCAGACCCGCCCGCCAACCGACTCTTCGCCCCGACGCCCGCCCAGGGCGATCACTTCGGAGCATCCGTCGCCACCGACGGTACCTTCGTCGTCGTCGGCGCACCCGAGCACGACTCAACCCCCGCCGAGAGCGGCAACAAGACCGACTCCGGAACCGTGTTCGTCTACAAATATGTCGCCGGGCAATGGGTGCTTGACCAGCAGCTCTTCTCCTCCGACAGCACCGGCTACGACCAGTTCGGATCGTCGGTCTCGGTTGCGGGGGAGCGCATCATCGTCGCCTCGGGCGGCGGCCCCTACAACAGCGGCCACAAAGCCTACGTCTTCCGTCGCGTTAACGGCGTGTGGACGCAGGAAGCCGTGTTGCGCTCGCCCGATGCCGTCATCCAGAACTTCGCCTCTTCGGTCGTCACCGATGGCACGCATCTCATCGTCGGAGACACCGGCTGGGATGGCCTCAATGCCGTCGACTGCGGTGCGGCCTACAGCTTCGCCCTTCCCACCGTTTCAGATTCATGCGAGGGCGCGACTCCGGTCTTTCCCATGCTCGGCCAAAGCACCGTCCTTGCCGGATGCACCCTCAATGCATCGCCGAGCAGCGCCCCGATCTCCGGCTGCGGCGTACCCAACGGCGGCGCGGATGCCTGGTACACCTGGACGCCCGCCTGCTCCGGCAGCATCGTCATCGACACTTTCGGCTCTGCCTTCGACACCGTGCTCAGCGTTCACACGGCCTGCCCGACTCCCGGCAACGAACACCTGATCGCCTGCAACGACGACGGATTCGCTCCCCCGCAGCGCGACTCGCTCGTTTCCTTCAGCTACAACGCCGGACAGACCTACCTCATTCGAGTCACCGGATACGGCGGCGATCAGGGCAACTACATCCTCCGCATCAACGACTTCACGCCCGCCCCTTCCAACGACGAAGCCCCCGGAGCGATCGCCATCGGCGTCGGCACCACGTCCTTTGACACGTGCACCGCCACCACCAACGGCGTTTCAGGATGCAATCAGGCCTTCGGCAAGGATGTCTGGTTTGCATACACAGCGGCGTGTACTGGCACAACCACGATCGACACCTGCGGCAGCAGCTTCGACACTGTTCTCGCCTCCTACCTCGGCCTGGGAACTCCCGCCTCCCCCGGCAGCTCGCTCGCCTGCAACGACGACAGCGGCGACGCAGAGGGCTCTCCCTGCCAGTACCAATCTCGCATTTCGTTCCCAACACTCCAGGGCTTCCAATACCTCATCCGTGTCGGCGGCTACACCAACGTGAGCGGTTCCGCCTCCGGCCATGGCGTCCTCAACATCTCCTGTCACATCTCCTGTCCCGCCGACTTCAACCAGAATGGCACACTCAACGTCCAGGACATCTTCGACTTCCTCGGTGCCTGGTTCGCGGCCGATCCCCGCGCCAACTTCAACGGCGTCAACGGCCTGAGTGTCCAGGACATCTTCGACTTCCTCGGTGCCTGGTTCGCTGGCTGCCCTTGAGCCCTGCCCCTCCCAAAGCCACTTTTCTCGCGACGCTCGATCCTGTCAAGGCACGGGGTCGAGCGTTTTTATTTCACAAAGCTGACCCGAGTTTTAAGGTCGAGGAGGTGGACACTTCCCGTCGCCCATATCGAGCTCGCCGAGGATTCGGAGCATTCGTAGACTTCCCGAATGGCGAAGACACCAAAGCCCAAGAACACGTCGCACACACTCAAGCCACGCAAGCAGGCACCGGCCACCATTCCCACCCAATCCGCCAAGTCCAGGGCGATCGACTGGCGCGAGGAGACCCTTAACCGCATACGCGCCCTGATTCTGGAAGCTGCTCCCGAGATGATCGAGGATCGCAAATGGAAGAAGCCATCGAATGCGATGGCGGGCGTGCCGGTCTGGTCGGACTCCCACAGCAGCATGGTCTGCACCGGGGAGACGTATAAGAACATCGTGAAGCTCACCTTCGCGAAGGGGGCCCGCCTCCCGGACCCAGCCGGCCTCTTCAACTCCAGCTTGGAAGGCAATACGCGAAGGGCGATCGACATCCACGAAGGGGAAAAGCTCGAAGCGGGCTGGAGGAGCGCGTTCAAGACGCTTGTGAAAGCCGCCGTCGCCGAGAATGGCCCGCCCGCGCGATCAGCGAAGAAGACCAATCCGCCGAAGCTGCTCTCAGGCGGCAATCCACAGATCGCAAAGGCGGATGGCGACGCCCCTGTGCAAGCGTACATCAGCCATATGCCCGGCTGGAAGCGCGACATCGGGAAACGTCTCGACGCGCTCATCGTGCGCACAGTTCCCAACCTCCGCAAATGCGTGAAATGGAACTCGCCGTTCTACGGCGTCGAAGGCCAGGGTTGGTTCATGTCATTCCACGTTTTCACCCGCTATGTCAAGGTCTCCTTCTTCCGCGGCACATCACTCAAACCCGTTCCACCCGGCGGTACAGGCAAGGACGCACGCTGGATCGACATCCACGAGAACGACTTCGACGAGCCGCAGATGGCGAAATGGGTGAAGCAGGCGGCCGCGCTGCCGGGATGGGTGCCGTAACAAGCCATCCGCGCCGCCCACCCCGATCATCGTGCGAGCGTTTCCCTCAACAAGGATTTACGATGCAACGCAGCGACGCCGGTACAAATGCGATTCGACTCCGCCCCGCCGGGCCGGGCGATCTGCCTGCGCTATTCGAGTTTCAGGCCGATCCCGAATCCAACGACATGGCAGGAACCAAGCCGCGTACACGTGAGGTATTCTTCGCCGCGTGGGAACGCAACCTCGCCGACCCGGGCATCAACTCCCGTGTGATCGAGATTGACGGCGCGATCGTCGGCAGCATCTCGCGCTTTCAGGCCGATGGTCACGACGCCGTCGGATATTGGATCGCGCGCCCGCACTGGGGCAAGGGCATCGCGTCGCGCGCCCTCGCGATGTTCCTCGCCGAAGAACCCCGCCGCCCGCTGCACGCCACAACGGCCCGCACCAATGCACCCTCACGGCACATCCTGGAAAAGTGCGGCTTCCGGTGCGTCGGATTCCGCATGGGAGAAGAAACCGACCGGTTCGTCGCCAGAGAGATCGCGGACTTTGTGTTGGAATGAGTCGTAGCGGCCAACGACGCGATACGCCCAGTGCCGTCACTCGGCCGTTGAATGGCCGGACGCCTGTAAGCGTTCGTCCCACCCGCCGCCTAGCGCCTTGTAGAGCGCAACGAGACTGGTCGTCACGCCTGCCTGGCTCTCGGCGAGCTGGTCCTGCAACTGGAAGAGCGCACGCTGCGTATCCAGCACGTTCAGGAAATCCGTCAGCCCATGTCGCCAGAGATCGTCGGCCTGATCCACGGCGCGCTGGTCGGCGGCAACAGCTCTGGTGAGGGCGTCGCGCCGATCGCGAACTCTCGCATACGCGACGAGCGCCCCGGCAACCTCCTCGTAGGCCCGCAGGACCGTCCGCTCATAGGCCGCCAGTGTCTGATCTTGTCGGGCTTCCTGCGCCCGAATGTTGCCGCGGATTCGTCCGGCGTCAAAGACGGGCCAGCGCACCCCCAGCGGGCCGGCGCTCCATGTGCGGCTGTCGGTCACCACGAGATGCCCGAAGTGGTCGCTCGCCAGCCCGAAGGAGCCGCTGAGCGTGAAGCGCGGATACAAGTCGGCTTTGGCGACACCGATCCTTGCGGTGGCCGCGGCGACAGACCGCTCGGCGCGCCGGATGTCCGGGCGGCGTCGCAGGAGGTCGGCCGGAAGGCCGACCGGAATCGCGCCGGGCACCGGCGGAACCGGCGCGCCCGCCTCAAGCTCCGCCGCGAGCGAGCCCGGCGCCAAGCCGAGCAGAACGTCGAGTCGGAACGCGGACTGCTTCAGACTCTGGGCCAGCGCGGGAATCTGCGAGCGTGTGGTTTCGAGTAATGCATCGGCTTGCGAAACCTGCAGATCGTTGCCAAGGCCGGCCCGGAGCCGGTCCCGCGAGAGGTCGAGTGTGTCCTGTTGAATCCGAACGTTCTCCCCTGCGATCGTGAGTCTCGCCTGTGCCGACCGAAACTCCGCATAGCTCCGCGCAACCTCGGCAACGAGCATGATCCGCGCGTCGCGTTGCGACTCAACCGCCGCGTCGGTCTCCGCATCCGCGGCCTCCACTGACCTGCGAACACGGCCAAAGAGATCCAGCTCCCAGGTCGCATCGAATCCGGCCTGATACAAGTCGCTCGTCTGTCCCGGTGCTCCACCAGGGCCGCCTTGAGAGTTCGTGCTGGTATGCTGCGACGAGGCGGATGCGCTCGCGTTCACCGACGGAAACTGGTCGGCCGCGGCGACACCCTTGAGCGCACGGGCCTCGCGCACACGTGCCGCGGCCTCTCGCAAGTCCAGACTTCCGACAAGGGCACGGTCCACGAGCGAATCGAGCGTCTTGTCGTTGAAACCGCGCCACCATTCGCGCAGATCCGGCATCTCCCCGGTCAACCCGCCCTCGAGCGGTTCTGGCCACGCCGCAAGGGTTTGCGACGGAGGCGCGACGTGGTCCGGCCCGACCGTGCAGCCGCCGACCGCCAGGAGCGCTCCGGCGGCGATGAGAAGTCCGAGAGTCAAATAACGTGCTTCCATGATCTCGTTCCTCATACGGCCGCGAGTTTCCGAGAGGGAGTCTCCGACGCGTCGGACTCAATGCCCGCGGGCTCCGGCACGCGTCGTGCCGCAAGCAGGACGTAAATCGATGGCACCACGAAGAGCGTGAAGATCGTCGAGATCGCCATGCCGCTGACCAGCACGATGCCGATGCTGTTTCTCGCCTCCGCGCCCGCACCTGTCACGAAGACCAGCGGGAGATGCCCGAACACGGTCGCGGCGGACGTCATGAGGATTGGGCGAAGGCGTGTCGACGCGGCCTGCTTTACCGCCTCAAGCTTGCTCAGGCCCGTCTCCTGCAAGTGGTTTGCGAACTGCACGATCAAGATGCCGTTCTTCGCTACGAGCCCCACCAGCGTGATCAGGCCCACCTGAGAGTAGATATTGATCGTTGTGAACCCCGTCGCAGTGAAGACCAGCGCTCCCGTGAGCGCGAGCGGCACGGAGCCCAGCAGCACGATCAGCGGATCGCGGAAGCTGCCGAACTGTGCGGCGAGCACGAGGTAGATCAGCCCGATCGCAAAGCCCAGCGTGGCGAGCAGGGAGGTCCCCTCGGTCCGCATCTGGCGGCTCTCGCCCGCGTAATCAATGGCGTACGACGCGGGGACGATCTTCTTCGCCGCGGCCTCCAGCGCGCTGAGGGCTTCTTCTTTGGTCGTTCCAGGCGCAACCACGCCGAAGATCTTCGCGCTGTTGCGCTGCTGGAACCGGCTGAGCACGCGGGGCACCGTTTCGGTGCGAAGATTGACCAGCGACCGCAGCGACACCGACCCGCCCTTGCGTGTCCGGACCTTCAGCTCCAGCAACTGCTCGGGGTTGGCCCGGCGCTGATCCTCGACCTGCGGAATCACTTTGTAGCTCCGCCCTCCATCATTGAAGCGGTTGACGTACCCGCCGGAGAGGAGCACGGCCAGATCCTGCCCAACATCCGCCAGGTCCAGACCGAGATCGGCGACCTTCTGACGGTCGATCTCGATCCGTGTCTGCGGAAGATCGATCTTCAGGTCCGAGTCCACATATACAAACTTCCCGCTCCCATAGCCCGCGCCGATGATCTGGCCGATGTACTTTTCCATCTCCGGAGCTTCCTCCGTGCTCGTCACCATCAGCTCAACGTCGAACTGGCCCGCGCCCGGCAGCGGGGCCGGTCGAACCGCGATCGAGCGGAGCTCCTTGATCCCCATCAGCTTCCCAATTACCTCAACCTGAATGGGCGCGGTCGTCCGGGTGCGTTTGTCCCAGTCCACGGTCTGGATGCCACCGAAGCCCCCGCCCATCTCCATCTGGGCCACCTGGAAGAAGAACTTCGCCTCCTTAACGGACAGGAACGCATCGGCCACTTTGGAGAATCCGCGCACGGTGTAGTCGAGCGTCGCATCCGGGGCCGTCTGCACCACCGCGAAGACGATCCCCTCGTCCTCGGTCGGAGCGAGTTCCTTTTTGGATCTCTGATACAGCGGCGGAGCCATGGCGCAGATCACAACCGACGCTATCGCCACGGCCCACCACCCCTTGAGCGCAAGTGCCAGGGCACGCTCATACACGGCGCGCAGCCGTTCGAACAGCCCATTGACAAAGTGCGTGATCCGGCCTTCTTTGTCACCCGCCGGCACCATCCACGCGCTCATGATCGGTGAGAGCGTCACCGCGACAATTCCCGAGATCACCACGGCGGCCGCGAGAGTGAAGGCGAACTCGCGAAAAAGCATCCCGGTGAGCCCGCCCTGGAACCCGATCGGCGCATATACCGCCGCGAGCGTGATGGTCATGGAGATGATCGGCGCGAACAGTTCCCTCGCCCCCAGCAGAGCCGCCTCCAGCTTGCCCTTGCCCTCGCGAATGTGGCGTTCCACATTCTCCACAACCACGATCGCGTCGTCCACCACCAGTCCCACGGACAGCACGATCGCCAGGATCGTGAGCAGATTGAGCGAGAAGCCGAAGAGCAGGATGGCGATGCAAGACCCCACCAACGACACCGGCATGGCGACCAAAGGCACCAGCACGGTTCGCAGCGACCCCATGAAGAGGAAGACAACCAGCGACACGATGCCGACCGTCTCCACGAGCGTGACGGTAATCTCCTTGATCGCGTGGTCCATGTAGTAGGTGCCGTCGTACGCCAGCGTCATCTCCACGCCCGCCGGGAGCGTCGGACGAATCTCCTCGATCCGCTTCTTGAGGAGCGCGGCGACATCGAGCTCATTGGCCCGCGGCAGGGGCCAGACAGACAGCCACACCGCCGGCTTGCCATTGAACCCGGCCTGGCCCGTCGGCTCCTCGCTGCCCAGTTCCACGCGCGCCACGTCCTTGAGGTGCACCATCGTGCCCTCGCGCTCGCGCACCACCAGGTTCTCAAACTCCGTGGCCGTCTTCAGGTCGGTGTCGGTCAGCAGGTCCACCTGCACATCCCGTCCCTTCGTGCGCCCAACGGAGGCCAGGAAGTTGTTCCGCCCCAGCGCCTGCCACACTTCCTGCGGCGTGATGTCCAGACTCTCCAGCTTCGTGGGATCGAGCCACACGCGCATCGCTCGCTCACGCGCGCCCTCAACGCCCACACGCTGCACGCCCGGGATCGTCTGCAGCTCCGGTTGAACCTCGCGCACCAAAAAGTCATTCAGTTGCATCAGATTCAACTGATCGCTCGTGAAGCTGATGTAGAACGTCGCATACGGCTTATCGGTGCGCTGGATGTCCACCGCGGGCGCCTCGGCCTGCGGCGGCAGTGTGCTCCGCACCTGGTTCAAACGGGCGCTGATCTCCGCGAGCGCGGCGTTTGTATCGTGGTTCAGCCGCAAGCGCACGGTCACCGTGCTCACGCCCGAACGGCTCGCGCTCTCGATGTAGTCGATCCCATCGATCGCGGAAACGACTCTTTCGATGGGCGTCGTGATGAACCCCCGCACCGTCTCCGCGCTGGCGCCGGAGTAGATGGTCGAAATCACGATCGCGCTGGATTCCAGTCGCGGGTACTGCCGCACCGACAGCGAGCTGATCGACCGCCAACCCACGCCCAGGATGATCAGGTTGACCACGAGAGCGAGCACCGGCTTTTTGATGAAAATGTCTGTGAACGATCGCACAAATGGCTCCCCGCGCCGGCCGGCGCGTTGTGGTCTTGTCTGCTCACCGCACACGCCCAACGCGGCTTACTTGCCGGGGGCGGCATTCCCCTTGGACGCGGGTGCCACGGGCGCGGCTTCCCCGGCCGCTCCGCCTGCCGGGCCTCCCGGCGGACCGGAAATGACCTTCACACCTTCGCGCAGCTTGAACGAGCCCGCGGCCGCGACGCGCTCGCCCGCCTTAAGCCCCGTAAGCACGATGACATTCTCCCCGAGCGTTTGCCCGAGCGTTACAAACCGCTGATGGGCGCGAAGGGTCTGGCCATCCGGATCGGGTGTGATCACAAAAACGGAGTTCGCGTAGGCCGCTCGCCGCACCGCCATGCTCGGAACGACGACACATGGCATGGGCTCATCAATCGGTACGCGAACCTGCACCGACATCCCCGGCACGAGAGAACCGCGCGGGTTGTCTACAACCGATCGCACTCGCAGGTTGCGCGTGTCGTTGCTGACGGTGGCATCCACCGCAACGACCTTGATCGCAACCGGTGCCGGCCCGAGCAACTCGCCCGTGGCCATGACGATGGCCCCTTCCTTGACGCGCGGGGCATACTGCTGCGGAATTGCAAAGTCGAGGTATATCTGATCGGTAAGTTCTTGCAGGTCGACAACATCGACGCCCTCTTTCAAGAACTGCCCTTCATGCACGGTCCGCATGCCAGCCCGGGCACGGAAGGGAGCACTCATCGTCAGCTTGGCCAGGCGTGCCTCGACCTGCGCCACCCGCGCCTTGGCCTGATCCACTTCCGCCAGCCATCGGATTCGGTCGGCACGAGCCGAATCGGCCTTCGTCCGTGCCCTGTCGATGTCCATTTGCGATATGGCGCGCGACTGCACATCGCTCATGCGCCCCAGCTCCGCGTCGGCCAGCTTGATCTGTGTGTCCACTTGGACGATGTTCGCCTCCGCGACGCGGACGGCCGCCTTCGCGGCCTCAAGGTCAGCGCGATCGGCGTTTTCATCCTGGCGCAGAAGAATCTGACCCTCCGCCACCGTATCTCCGGACTGGAATCCAACGGAACGAACAACGCCCGCCAGTTCGTTTCGCACCGTCACCGATCTCATGGCAAAGACCGTGCCGACAAGGTCCGCCGTCGGCTGCCACTGAACCTCGCGCGCGTCCATAAACTCCGCGGCCTCGGAGGGCTCGAATGGAGCCCCGGCGGGCGCATCGGGCTTGTGCTGCCGAAGTTTGATCGTCGCGACGACTCCGGCCGCAACCAGCAACCCGACAATCACAATAATCAACGTTACCACGGATGCCCGTCTCATCGTCTGTTCCTCACTTCGTTGAACGTGTTGCGCCGCCGCGAGCCCTCGCGCTCGCCTTGGGGCTTCGCCGCCCGGGCTCGTCCGAACGTGCGGCCGGCGTCAGCAAAGTCTCCAGCGCATGCCTGATCCGATCCATCCTTTGCTTGTCCACCGGTGCCAGACCCAGCACTCGATTGAGCCAAAGCCCATCCATCGCTACCAGAACTGTCTCGCCCGCGCCGGGCGCGAGCCCGTCCTCGGTCAATCGCCGGCGCAGCTCGCTGTACACCGCCCGCATCGGCTCGATCAGCTTGGGGTTCTGCACGAGTGCCGCAAACGCCGCCGAAGAACTCTGCTGGCACTGTTCAGTCCACGCCTCGGAGTCCGCCAAATGGCTCAGAAGCGCCCTCGCCATGCGGCCAGGCCCTTCGGACGTGTTCTCATACGCCTCGATCGAACCAGCACGCCAATGCTCCGCACACCGGACCACCAGCCCCTCGACAAGACTGTCCTTGTTCGGAAAGTAGTGGAGCAAGCCCCCCTTGCTCATCCGCGCCTCGGTCGCCACGGCCTCAAGCGTGAGGTTCGCAATACCCTGACGCACAACCACCGCCTCTGCGGCGTCGAGCACGCGGTCCCTGGGAGTATCGAGCTTGTCCGGCTCCATGGAAACGAGGATACCGTCCAGACGGTCGGTGTCAACCGTCCGGACGGCTTGCGGCCGCACGCGGGTCAACTGCCGCGCCCCACCCCACGCGACCCCCTCCATTCGCCTCCGTTCCTGCGTCAGAACGTGGCCCAGCCCACATGCCCCTCAAGACAACAAATAAGCGGCCCAGGTCAACTGACCGGGGCCGCTGTCTTTGCATGCACATCCGACATTCGGCATCAACCATCCGCCATACTCAACATCCGGCGAACCACGCGCTCAGGAAGTCGAGGATTTCCTGCACGCTCGCTCCCCCGGTGCGATTGAAGTCCGCGAAGGGACTGTGCACGAACTGGGAGAATGGATTCGGACACTCAACCATGGAGCGACTCCATTGCAGCGATTCTTCTCCCTACAACCGTGGCCGTCCTACGGCGGTCATGGCAAATCCTTCCGGCCGATGAAGGCGGCTCGCAACCGATTGATCCCCCGATCATGAAAGTGGCTCTCCTGGCGTTGTGCCGACTCTGGCCTCAACTCCTCGATCTGCTGGGTCTCGCCGCAGGCCTGGCAAGTCATTCGTGAGGGGACTTGCTCAGAGCGTGCCATTCCTCCTCCACAGTCCGGGCAGACGGCGAACGGTGCTTGTCCAACCCCCGGACTCTTGCGATTTGATTGTTCCTGTTCGATTCGCATCGATTCATCCTTTCTCTGAAACGCATCGATCTCTGCCATTGTCCACTTGGACACAACACACATTGCGCAAAAACAAAGCCGACGCGATCAAACACCCTCGGGCGTTCGATCGCGTCGGCTTCCTCGTCAGCGGGCCTCCCGGAACTTCCGGACTTCCCTTCGCTGAGGCTTCCGACCTTGTCTCTGACATTCCGAACAAAGCTGAACCTGACTTGAACCCGTCCGCTCTTGACACTACATCATTCCGATACCAAGTCAAGGCCTCTGCATGAAACGAACATCTCGTCTCCCGATTGAGCAAATCCCATGCTTGGTCGATTGCCCATGGACGCCCTTTCTGTGCCACAATCGAACTTTCTGAGCGCGCCGCACGCCTGATCGAGGTAGTTCGTCTGCACCCCGGTGTCATCTGCCCGGGCTTCTGCCTCGGCATGTGAAGATTCCGGCGAGCACGCGCAAGAATTAGCCGCAGAAAGTGCTCGCAGGCCACTGGAGCCAAACAAATTGCTTCCGAGCAAACAAGTGCCGCCGCATCCCATTTCGAGACGCGGCGGCCAGAGAAGAGTGCAGTATGGTAAATGTGAGGTCGCGCCACGGACCGGCGCGCTCATCCGCAGGCCGCGTTTCCCCGAATCGAACGGTCAGATCCCTGTGCCGGCGATCGCAAACGTGAACACATAGTTAAAGCGATCATTCGAGAGAATGGAAATAGTCGCGCCCGTGGCTCCCAGCGCGCCGGGATCAAACGAGATCGAGAAGCTGGTCGTGCCGCCCGGAGCTACGGAGCCCGCCGGGAACGCGGTGACGACGAAGTTCTGCGCGCCCAAGCCGTTGATGGAAACTCGTGGCATGCCGGAAAGCACCAACGGGCCGACTCCCGAGTTGCTGATGATAAACGTTCGCACCACGCTCGCCGAACCTGAGGCGCTCACGGGACCAAAGCGGGTGCCGTCGGCGGTCTGTGCGGCAGTCGATCCGTTGAGAATCGAGGTACCCGCGCCGCCGGTCACATGGATGGCGCCGATGAAGATGCCCGTTCCACGAATATCAAACGTGAAGGGATGACTGCTGTTGTTGTCCGTGGCAAACGAGACCGTCGCGAAGCGAAATCCCTCCGCCGCGGGATCAAGCCGCACGGAGAAGAGCGCGGTCTGCCCCGGCAGGATGGTCTGCGAGGGCTGGCGAATCACGGTGAACTCGCCCGCGTTGGCGCCGGAGATGGTGATGAAGCCCTGCGATCCGGGCCTGAGAGTGATGCTGCTCCCCGATGTGTTCGTGATCTTGAAGAGCCGAGTCTTCGTGGCGCCGTTGATGTCAACGCCGGCAAAGTTTGTTCCGTCGGCCGCGCCCGGCGAAGTGTCGCCGAAGGCCACAACCACCGTTTTTCCTGTGACAAGTGTGCCGGTCATGTCGCCAAGGCGGCTGGCGGCCGTAAGCCCCATGTTGTACCGAAGCGAGGTTGGTGATAGGTCGGAATAGTTCGTGGCTTCGGCGTAGTCCACGCGCACCGATCCAACGCCGCGGGCCATCCATCGCGTCTCGGCGATGGTCCCGTCGGCTGTCCATCCCGTCGAGCCGTTCTCCGTGAACGCGCCGACCAGACTGATCTTGATGGCCTCGAACGATCCGGCGGAAGTGTCGATGACCTCAACGCCATTGATGGTCATGTCGCCAACGAAACGGCCCGTGAACGCACGGCCGTTGGCCGACCCGCTGAAGGTCTTGACGATGTGGATCACCGCCCCGTCTTCGAACGAGGGCGTCACCCAACGCGCCCCGACTCCGAACGCGGAGCCGCTGGTCATCGAGGGTTCGACGATGTCCTCGCCGAGCAGGCGCAGGCCGGTGACGGTGTGCGCGAAATACCGTGTGTCGGTGGTCGGCGATCCTCCCGCGTTGGGCTGGAACACGGTCGTGATCCGGGTGCTCGGAATGCCCGAGAGCGAGGGACCCGCGCTGAGCGAGGCGATCGCGGTCATCGGGCTGCCGTTGAGCGTGCCGGAGTAGTTCCAGGTGGTTGAGGCGTCGAGAGGGAAATAGTCTGCGATCGCGTGCGCGGCCAGCAGGGCTCGCGGCTCCAGCGGCTCGCAGCGGACGTTGTCGTGGTGGGTTCGCCGGGTTCGGGAACGTGCCTGTGAATGCATGACGATGCTCCGAAAAAAAGCCGGGGGGCGCGGCATCTTGCCTTGCCGCACCCCACTGGCCATGTGTGACTTTGTTCGAAGATGATCTGATTAGTTGCGACGACGGCGTGAGCCGATCATCAGAGCCGACGCGCCAAGAAGGGCCGCGCTGCCCGGGCTGGGAAGAAACACGCCGGCCGAACCGGAGTACGAGGATTCAGACCGCCACGCGCTCGTGGGGGCTTTCGTGATGGGATCGATCGCCACGTTCTGGCCGATCGCGCCCGCATTGAGCACGGTCAGATCAAATGCAAAGTCGGAAGGAGCCGCTCCGCTGCTGGCGAAGATGCCGTATTGGGCCGCGATCGCCGCGCCACCCATCGCCGTAATCAGAGCGCTGCTGGCCGTGTACGTGATATCGCTGAACGAGCTGGCGCCCAGCACCGCGCCGGCGCTGGACCACGAGTTCTGCGTTCCCGGAACGGTGAGGATCGCCGGATTGATGGCGCCAACCGCGGCGGTCAGGAGCGCGGCTCCCGAGGCGTTAAAGAAACCGAACGTGCCCGTCACGCTATACGAGTGCTGGTACACATTGCCCGTGATATTCGTGCTTTGACCGGCGCTGGCCGTCAGGGCCGCATGAAACTCAACGGCGATCGAGAGTGTCGGGAGCGGCCCGTTGTTGTCGTCGATGAGCAAGGTGAACGTGTTCGGCCGGCTGAAATCCGTGATATTGAACGATCCGGCCGTCCCCGCCGTGCCGCTGAACGTATACGCATTTGAGTTCATATCTGACGCGAAGCTGAAGAACGTGGCCTGTGCGGGCGCGGCCATTCCAGCCGCTGCGAGCGCAGCGATACCCAAAACCGGGATGCGAGAGTACATGATCAGACCTCCTGAGAGAGAGAGTGGAGAACAACGACAAACAGAGAGTTTGCAAAGGGTCGCGTCAGCGGCCCGAGACATTCCGATTCGATAAAAGCAAACGCAAAAAACCGGCGCGGGCGAGCACCCGCAGGTGTTCGTTCGCGTCGGTTTCCTCGCCAACGGGCCTGTCGCAATCGCGACCTGCCCTTCATCTAGTCTTCCGACGACGTAAGCGTGAAATGTTCTTTGGGCCGGAACCTTGCAGTTCTCGGACCCACACCTGACCCTACACCGTACCGCTGCCAATGCAAGCGAACCATGGAATCTATTTCGCGCGACGGGTATCGTGACGCCGCTTTTTTCCGACAACAGGCGCGACGCGGCACAGATCCGATGTCGGCCGCTACGGGCCATTCGCCTTCTTTGCCGCCTGGACCTGAAACGTTCCGAGACGACAGGACATCGAGGGCATTTCCTGTGAAGACCCGAGAGCTCAGATCACCAGGTGAAATCGAATATGTCACGCAAAAGCCGTCCCATCGCGTCGTGCTCTTATGCGGATTCGGTCTACAGAATGCGCTCGATGTACGGGCATCGGCAGACGGATCGGAAGGTCTCGTCGGTGAGCGCGCGGTAGGCGTCGGTGCCCGCCTGCATGATGTGGTCGTAGTCATCGAAGGCGCGGCTGGCCAGGTAGTGGCTGCGCAGATATGCCCAGAGGTTCTCGACCGGGTTGTCTGAACTCCTCGTGCCGCTCCGGCGGCAGGATGGGCTTGTTGCCCGGCGCCTTGCCCGGAGTCAGGCCGCGCACACCGCTGTCGCGGTAGCGGTACGCCCAGTCCTGGGCCGCACGCCGCGAGCACCCAAGGGCCTCGGCGATCCGCTGGGCCTCCCAGCCCCGGATCGCCCACAGCGCGTTGCGATAGCGATCACGCTGATCGCCGTCACGCTCGCGAGCGATCAACCATTCGAGCTTCTCGATGTCACCCGGCTCTCGTTCTGGCACATCCATCGTCGGCCTCCTTGCCGTTGCGATGGACAGTCTGCCACACATTCTCGACCGCGCCACCCGACCGTGCGCCGTACAGGCGCGCGAAGTTCAGACCGAATCCGTATCACTCCGACGACCATTTACGAGAGCACCTGGCCATCATCGCCTTGGAAGGCGATTCACCAGCGTGGAGGGATTGGGCAAACGGACAACTCAGTCGCCAGCCAAGCGCACCGTGACGGATCAACCTCGATTGGGGCCAGCGCTCAGTGTTGGCGAGGTGGGTCGGCACCCAGGTCCAGCCAGTGAGTCACCCGGTTTCGGCCGTGGTGCTTGGAATAGTACAGCGCTTTGTCGGCCCGCTCGATCAACTCCGTAGCGCTCTTCATGCCATCGTCCCAAATGGCAAAACCCAGGCTGGCTGTCACGGCGCGGTGCGGCCATTGCTCAGCTTCAATGAGTTTGCGGAGGCGCTCGGCGGCTTCACTCCCAGCCGCCATGTTCGTATTCGTGAGTATCACCACGAACTCTTCGCCTCCGTATCGAGCCACGAAGTCCGTGTCGCGGGCGCACGTCGCCAGGAGCCGGCCGAGCTTCCGGAGCACTTCGTCGCCCCCTTGATGTCCAAACGTGTCGTTGAACCCCTTGAAGCGATCTACGTCGAGGATGAGAAGTGCAAGCGGAGCGGAATATCGCACAGAGCGTGCGTACTCGAGCTCAAGCCGTTCCTGAAAGGCGCGGCGGTTCGCGATTCCCGTCAGGCCGTCGGTGGTTGCGAGTGCAGTGAGTCTGGCGTTCGCCGCTGTCAAATCGGCTCGCAGGGTCTCCAGCTCCGCGTTGCGATGGGCGAGCTCACGCTGCATACGGCCCTGATCGTTGTAGAGCTTGGTCAGCTCGTCAAAGTGGGACTCATCCTCCCTGGTTTTGCTGCGAAGGCTCGCTTCTTTCATGGCGGCCCGAAGCATGCCTGTCTGCTCATTCTGGATGAGACTCATTTCCTCAAGTACGAGAGTCGCGGCCACATGCGTCCGGGCCACAATGATCCAGAGCCTCCCATCGTCCCGACAGCCCGTGCAATGAAGCGTTACCAGAACGCCCGCAAGTGAAGCGGTCAACTCCCAATCGAACGCGGCGCCGTTGGACAGGATCTCAGAGATGAATCCTGCGACCTTCTCGGCGCTGGCGGGGTCGAAGACTGCCGCAAAGAGGCTTCCCGGGGGAGATCGGTCTGCGAGGTCCAGTTGATCAATCGCAATGCGTGTGATAACTCCGTTGAGATCGCACAAAATGGCCGCGCCCATTCCTTGAGAAGGCTGCTTCATGGAGGTGCTCCAACCTCGATCAACCGGCACGCGACCGCGACCACGCCGCGGGCATCGGCGCTAGTCCCATCGGCACCGACCTGCTTCCATAGGTCCGGGATCGCACAGAACGGCGGGCCGCCTACGAGGATGGTGATCCGGGCGCAGGCGGGAGTGGCGCGAACCGCGGCAATCGTCTTGGCGACGGCGGCGATGTGCGGCGTGATGGTCGTGGATATGCCGAGAACGTCGGGATGAAAATCGATAAGTGTCTTGATCAGGTCCGCGGTGGGTACGTTGGAACCGAGAAATGCCGTATCCCAACCTTCAAGCTCAAAGAAGTCCGAGACCATCCGCATTCCAATCTCGTGAAGGTCGCCAGCGACACAAGCCCCCACGAAACGGCGTGATACCCGCGGCCCCGCGAAAATTTGCGGGTACAACTGCGACATGATCATTTGAGTCGCTGCGGAGCAGTAGTGCTCCTGGGCAACCGTGATCTTGTTGACCTGCCAGAGTCTGCCGATCTCGTACTGCGACTGCTGAAAAACGTACGTGTAGATATCCTTGATTGACGCGCCACTGCCAACCGCTTCCAGAATCAGGCGGCTTGCCTCTTGTCTTCTGCTTCCCAGGAGGGCCGCCAAGTATGACTCCGCCAACCGGGCGAGGGGTTGCTCTGGAGCGATGCACGCTGACGGCGCACTTGGCATCTGAGCGAGCTGAGTGACCGCGTTATCGACATAACCGGTCGCGCAAGCGGCCATCTCTACGGGAAGTCGAGCCTTCAGTACCTCTGACATGACGCGAAGATTGTCTTCGAGGTCCTGAGCGGCGATGCCACGACCCACGAGCATGGCCTTCGCCCAGGCGATGTAATCGTTAAAGAGTGTGGGTGCCGATACTGCCAGCGACTGGGATAAATATGTCAGGTGGTACGCGGAATCCTCGCGACACTTCTGGCGGCCACGTTCGCCGTAACGGGCTTCTAGTTCCGGGTGCAACTGATAATGGCGTTCCACAATCGCATCGGCGACCTCTCCTCGCATGGAGGTGAGTATCTCTGCCGCCTTCGCGGTGCTGGACTCCATTTGTGTGCCCTTCAGCTCGCGACGCCCTCGAAGAATCGAATCGCAACGCTCTGGGGAACAAGTTTGAGCCCCTTGGGGATCCCAGCGTGGGATTCGCGGTAGAGGTGACTGTGATGCCAGGCCTTGTAGCTGGCCTCGTCCCGCCAGAAGGTGATCAGCCAGATTTCGTTGAGGTCCTCCATCGGGCTGATGACCTCCATACGCAGGAACCCATCGGCATCATCGACCTTGTGTGGTCGGCTGCGGAATGCGTGCTTCACTTCGGCAATCATGCCATTGGCCACCGCGAACTTGCTCAGGGCAACAAAGTGCGAGTTAGGTCTGACGTCCGAGGGGTGCACTGCTGCGGAACGCTGTGACGTCGAACCAAGGGCAGGGCAACCCCCTGCGGCAGCCTGTAAGGCTTCCAGTAAAACTCCCGGGCGGGTCGAGTCCGATTCGATAAGCGAATCTCTCCCTTTGGTTTTCTCCGAGGGAATCGCCACGGGCGCCAGCCTTTCTTGTTGGCCCTGTGCGGGCCGCGAGAGACACCACCCTGACACTCCAACGGCTAAGCATAGCTGGCAGCGCGTCATCACCCGCCAAATCGCGCATGGTCATCACAATGGCGTGTGCGATGGACCGAGACATCGATGCAATGATGCGGGTGTCTGCGCGTTTGACGGCCCGAAACAACGGTACTCCTGCAATCGCTTGGGGGGCTGTCCTGCCGCGGCAAGGGTGGCGAAGGCCTCTCCCTCCATCACCAGTTCAATCCGAGCGCTTGCGAGTGCGCTGAACGAACACAGAGCAAACTCATACCCAAACGCCGATGGCCTCGGCACTTGCCGAGGCCATCAAGCCATCAAAGTCGGGGTGACAGAACACGGTTTGAACTTTTTGTGGAGGGAATCCGCCTTTGGGAGCCAGAAACGCGGTTGTTGCTGAGCGTGAAACCGTGAGAGCGGCCACAGAGTCCTCACAACCGCGGATCGACAGGTTCGCTCTCCATCGCGAGCACCGCAAACACGCATTCGTGAACCCGTCGAAGAGGTTCCCGCCGGACAAACCGTTCGAGGGACTCCACGCCGAGCGAAAACTCCTTCATGGCGAGTGACCGCTTCGCCCCGAGGCCTCGTGATCGAAGGCGGTCGAGGTTGGCCGGGAGGGTGTACTCCGGGCCATAGATGATCCGAAGATACTCCGGTCCCCGGACCTTGATCGCCGGCTGGAGCAGACCACGGGGGCCTTTGGCAATGAACTCCAGCGGCTTGACCACCATTCCCTCGCCCCCGCGCGACGTGAGGGCCGTCCACCAGTCCGTGGCGTCTTCCTCACTGACCTGGCTCGACAGGTCCACGACCTTGGACGGCGTGGCGAGAAAGACCGGGTCACCGGCGGCCGCGATGCGGGCCAGTGTCTCCATGTGCCAGAGGTGATCGCGGTCCATGTGGACCTTGCCCTCGCTCGCGAGAAGGTGGAACGGGGCGAGCCGAAGGTCATCGACGGCCGTGACGTTCCAGCAATAGTGCCGGTAGGCGGCCGTGTACTTTCGGACCAACTCCAACCGTTCGCGATGCCGGTCAAGAAGCAGCCCCACTTCCGGGAGACGGGCATGCGCCTGTTCGAGCGCGGCAACGCTTCCCTGAAGCCCAGTCATCGCGGCAACGCCGACCGCCGCGTATTGCTCCTTGATAAGGGCCTGAGCCTTGGCCGACCACGGCATGAGCTCACAGTCAAGGCACAGCCAGTCCGTCTGGAGTTCATCCCAAAGTCCAGACTTCGTGATCGAATCGCGGAGTCGCCGCAGGAGGGCTTGCTCGGTCGCACGGTCGTTGAAGAACGGCCGGCCTGTCCGCGTGTAAATGAGTCCGAGGGTTTCAGCAGCCGCGTTCGGCCCCAGCAGTGCCGACTTGGTCACGGATGGAGCGACGCCAAACCGCTTCCTGGCCACGTCGGACTCGCGACAGACGATCACCACCGCTCGCGATCCCATGTGCTTTTCTTCACAGATCACGCGTCCGACGCCGTTGGTTCGGAAATACTCGAGCGCTTCCCTCGGATGCTCAAGCATCCCCGGTTCGCGACTGGTTTCGCACGGCGACATCGTGGGAGGTAGGTAGATGACCCAGCGCGGATCTGCCGCAAAGCGGCTCATGATCTCCAAGGCCGCCGCGGCGTTCTCCTGACGAACCGTAATCGTTCGCATCAAACGGGACTCGATGTGCCGCTTGCCCGAGATGTCGTCAAGGTCGAGCACATCGTCGTGCTGCTGCTGCAATGACAGCGGGGCAAGCTGCTCTTCGGGGAGGAAGGGCTTCTTCGACTCCGCGTACTTCGCGTGAGCCTGGACCGTGACGAACGCCCTCTCAGGCCAGCGAAGGGCCGTCAATGATCCGCCGAACACGCATCCGGTATCGATGCACATTGTGTTGTTCAACCACTCGGGCTCGGGCACGGGGGTGTGTCCGTACACCACGGCCGCTTTGCCCCGGTATTCCCCTGCCCAGTTGTACCGCACAGGCAGTCCAAACTCGTCGGTCTCTCCGGTGGTCTCCCCGAACAGTGCGAACTCTCGCACGGCGCCCGAACCACGTCCCTGCATGGACTCTTTCATTCCGGCGTGCGCCACGACAAGGCGGCCGCCGTCGAGGACGTAATGGCTCACCAGCTCATCGATGAAGGACGCGGTCTGTTTGCGGAACTCCTCGGGCTCGGCCCCAAGTTGGGCCAGTGACTCGGCCAGCCCGTGCGTGATCTGCACGTTCTTGCCACGCAGCGCTCGGAGCAACTTAACGTCGTGGTTGCCGGGCACGCACAGCGCTTTGCCCTCTCGAACCAATTTCATGACGAGACGGAGGACGGACGGTGTCTTTAGGCCGCGGTCGACCAAGTCTCCGACAAACACGAGTTTCCGTGGCAGGCCTGGAGGATAGCGCAGATCACAAGAGCCTTCGGGCTCGCCGGGCGCCTGCGTCAAGGTGTACCCGAGTTTCATGAGCAATTCGATCAGTTCGTCGTAGCACCCATGAACGTCACCGATGATGTCGAATGGCCCGGCCTCGTGTTTGAGGTTGTTCCAAAGCGGTTCACGGACGAGCGTCGCCTCGTCACACTCCTCTGGTGTCCTCAGAAAGAACACGTGCCGGAACCCCTCGCGCTCCAGAGAACGCATCCCCTGACGAAGGGCCATCTTCTGATTGCGGATAACGTGAGGCCCGAAGCTGCGGTCTGGCCGGATCAAGTTGCGATCGTGGCAGGTACGTTCGGGAGTATCGACCACAATTGCCACCGGAAGACAGTGGAACTCCCGCGCGAGTTGGACGAGCGGCTTGCGGTCCTCGGCTCGGACATTCGTAGCATCAACGACCGTCAGCAAGCCCCGGGCGAGCCGCTTGCGAGCCACGTAATGGAGCACGTCGAACGCATCCCCGGTAGCCTCCTGGTTGTTGTCGTCATCAGACACCCAGCCCCGGCAGGTGTCAGAGGACAGGATCTCCGTCGGCCTGAACAGCCGGCGTGCAAGCGTGCTCTTGCCGGAGCCGGAAACGCCGATCATGACGACGAGCGACAGTTCTGGAACCTTGATCTCAGCTGGCACGGGTGAACACCCCCATCTGCGTAGGGGATCCGACATTCGGCTCTTCCGGACCGATTGGCCGTAGCTCCACCCCGTATCCGAAGCGAGCGCAGACCTCGCTTGCCCAAGTGCGGAACTGCTCACGCGTCCACTCGAAACGATGATCCCGATGGCGCATGGCCCCTGCGTCGAGACTCTCCCACATCACGTTGTATTCGCTGTTGGGCGTGGTCACGATCACGATCCCGGGTTTGGCAAACTCGAACACGACACGTTCCATCGCCGACAATCGCGGCTCGTCCATGTGCTCGATCACTTCACACAGCACGGCGGCATCGAATCCCTCCAGCCGCTTGTCTCTGTACATCAGCGACCCGTGGACGATTTCCACACGTTGGCGCATCAGCGGCGGAAGTTGCTCCAGGCGGAGACGGTCCGCGGCGATCTCAAGAGTTCGGTGCGCAACATCCATCCCGACGATCCTCTCGAAGGCCCGGTGCTTGAGCAGTTCGCGAACCAGCTTGCCTTCGCCGCACCCAAGGTCGATAACGCGTTTGGCCCCCTTGGCCTGGAGCACCGAGAGCACGGTGCCGTGCCGCTGTTGATGCAGGCTGAGCTGGCGCTCCGCCGCCTCCTCGCGGGGGTCATCTGGTGAATCGGCCTCGATTTCCTCCGGTCCCTCGCCGTCCTGCTCACGCAACTGCTTGATGGCGTCGTCCGCGAGATGGTGCCTGTACTTCAGGTATCTCGTAGCGATGAGCTCCCGCTCCGGATGTCTCGCCAGCCATCCCTCGCCGTGACGGAGGAGCTTGGCGACTTCGTCGTCGCCCACCCAATAGTGCTTCTCGTTGTCGAGAACCGGGATCAGCACGTACAGATGGCTGAGCAGGTCGGACAGCGTCTTTGTCGCGTCGATCGTGACCGTGAATAGCGACGACGCTCCCCACTCTGGAACTTGCTCATCGAGGAGATGCGAAGTGACGGCCAAGCGATAACCAAGCGGCTCGAAGAGTCGCTTGAGCAAGTCTTCGCCTCCTTGGCACGGAATCGATGCAATCCGAGCGGACAAGGGGATCGGCGTGGTCACCAGTTCCGGGCGGTCTTTGCAGTTCCCGGCCAGCGCAGTTCCGAACACTTGGGCAATGGCCACCGCGAGCATGGACGACGCCACATAGGGGCGATCGTTGACGTACTGGTCAAGCGTTCGCTCGCGACCTTTGCCTCGAACAAGCGCTACCGGGTCTACATCGATGAGAAGAGCTGCGACGCAGCGCGCGGCGGTCACTTCTCGGTAGAAGACGTGCGCATCGCCAAACGCCAGTTTGAAGGTCTGAACCCGCCCCGGATGCTTGTGCAGCAGATAGCCCAGGTCGCCGGCAGGAGTATGCGTGGTGGAGATCTCAAGCAGCATTGCACTGGAGGATACGAGACCGGAGCAGGCGTATCCCGCGCTGCAAGCGTCGGGAGCACCCCCGATGGCGGTCGAAGCCGTCTAGCACCTAGCCTGTGGGCGCGGGGTTGAGTGTTCAAATCCTCTCAAGAGTCAGGCGATTTCCGGCGATTTTGCGCCCATGCGGCGCAGGTATTTGAACCATCGAAACTGCGCCATAAGTCCCATCCCCACAACGAGAAAGCCCTTCGATGTGCTCATCGAAGGGCTTCACTCTGAACAAAGTCGGGGTGACAGGATTTGAACCTGCGACCTTTTGACCCCCAGTCAAACGCGCTACCAAGCTGCGCTACACCCCGATGGTGTGAGGGGAATATAGGCGGGGAGGAGGGAAAAGCGAAAAACGAAAAATCGAGAGCGAAAACGCCCCTCAAGGGAGGTTCGCTCAGGTTTTCGCTGTTCGACTTTCGTTTTTCGCTTCGTTTCCCACGTTACTCCACATTCAGGGCACGTAGATATTCCGCCAGGTCCGCCCGCTGCTCGTCCAAGGCCTTCTGGTTCTTCCCCTGCTGCTCGCGGTGTTCCTCCAGCTTTGTCTCCTGAGCGGTGAGCTTGGAGACATACTGGCTGTAAAGCGTGCTGGCCCGATCGATCGCCTGCATGTTCTTCCGGATGCGGTCCTGATCCTTGTTGATCTCGTCCATGCTGGCGCTGGTCGTGGCAATGGCTCGCTCGGTGGTGTTGATCGCGGCCTGCTTATCCGCGGCCTTTCGAACCGCATCCAGCACCTTGTCGGAGAGCTTCCCGTCGGTCCGGAAGCGCAGAAGCGTCGGCATGTCGTACCCGACGATTCCCGCATCCTCCCAGCGCGTCCGCTCCTGCGATACCGAGAACTTCTTCGCTTTGCCCGCGTCGATCGTCAGCGTAAAGCGGTACAGGTCCTGCGTCAGTTCCGTCGGCTTCTCCGTCTCCACGAGTTCGTAGTCCCCCGCCTTGGGGTGTTCCAAAATCAGCGTCCGCCCGTGCTGCGTGTCCTTGTTGGCAAACTCGTACGCCGTGGTCAGCCGGTCTTTGAACGACTGCCGGATCGAGCCGTTGACAATCGTGATCTTCGTCATCGTCGATCGACTCTCCGGCTTGGTGAGCACCGCCATTTCAAGGTCCAGCGCGTACGCGAGCATGCGCTTGTCGCCCTTGGGAATTTGTCCGATCTGCGCATCACCCGCGTATGCCGGGCCATCGAAGACGCTGATCGGGCCAGGAAGCAGCGCAAGGTTGGAGTCGTTCGTAATCTCCACGCCGCGCATCGGAAACTGCGACCCATCCGCGGCGTTAAAGATCGAAACCCGCTTCCCGGTGACCGCCGCGGTCAGAATCGGAATCATCGCCGAACGCTGGCGTTCAATGGAGACGGGTGATGAGACCTGGAACTGGAAAATCTCGCCAACGGTCTGGGCATTTGCCGCGGCCTTCGCGGCGTAGTCGGTCATGTCGCCGCCGGAGACGCCGAAGTAGCTGGTCTCCAGCTTGTCCATCACCGCAGCTCCCCGCCCACCCATCGCCCGGCCCGACGCCATGGATACCGGCGCGGGAGTAGCGGCTGGCCTCCCTGGCGCAGCCATGCCGTTTTCAGACCTGCGCAGTGCCTGGGCCTGCATGGGATTGGCGAGCAACGCTTCCTTGGATCGTCCGTCCCTCAGGGCATCGTCAAGCTGCTCCGCATCCACCCCCAGCCCGAAAATGCGCGGAGCCACGCCAGGAATCGTCGGCACAGCCACCCACGGCCGCGCCGAATACAGCGGCTCGTACAAATCCATCTGAAAGCTCACCGGCCGCCCGGAGACCAGCGAAAGCTGCACGCCGTTCCAGTCCTGATCCGTCGTGTTCTCAACCACGGCCCATCCCTGCACCTGCAACTGGCCCTTGGTCTTCCCACCAGAATCCAGTTCGGGAAGCACGAGCCGGTACGAGGTCTTCCAAACCGGCATCTCATGCACATACCCCACCATCACCTGCCGCTTGCCGGCGCCCGCGAACCGCAGGTCCACCGTCTTCGTGCGATCGGCGCGATACTCCGCAAGTGCGCTCAAGGCCTTGTTCAGCTCCTCCGCCAGCGCTGCATCCAGAATCTGGAACCCCGTGGAGTTGGCAAGATTCAGCGAGCGAACTCCCGCGGGCGTAACGAGGTTGATCCACGGAAGGGTGTGAACCGTGGCCGCCGCGCCTCCCCCACTTCCGACGCCGCTCTGATACACAGTCGGGCGCATCTCCACGTTCATGATCGTGCCGGAAAACTCTCCATCGGGCATGGTGATCTTCACCGCCGTGCCGCGCAGACGCTGGAGAATCTCACTCGCACCCGGGTTGTCTGCGATGTTGATCCCGAACGAAGCCAGCCGCTTCGCCAGCGGCTCCTTGGAGCCATACGACACGCTGTCAATCCGCCCACCCCCAAGATCCAGCAGCACCATGGACTTCAAAATGTCATTGATCTGATCTGTATTGAAGCGAAGTGTCACCTCGGCGTTGTCCGTCACATCGCCGGTGCGCTCAAAGTAACCGACGCCCGAGCGGTACAGCGTGATCTTCCGGATCGGCAGGGTCTCTTCGGCCTTCGGCGCAATGATCAACGGCTGCGCCACCACGGGCGGCGGTACCGCCGCCGCTGGGGGGGCCTTTGCGACGCCGTCGGGCTGCTTGACCTGGATCGGAGCCGCCGCGGCCGGGAGCGACACCGGCACTGGTGCCGGCTCCGTCTGGGCACGCGAAACGGTCGCTCCCAATGAAATGGCCAAACCGCTAACGAGCACGACGGCGAGGGGCGAGAGTGTTCGGGCAAGCATGCGTGGGCTCCGTGAGAGGCGGAAGAACTCAACAAGGGTATCGGTGCGTCTGCTGGGCGCGCACTATCCCCTGTCCGATATGGCCGGTCGTGGTTGCACGTCTCCGGAAATCCATACACTCGCCCACCCATGCCTGAACTGCACGTTCTGAACAACGTCCGGCAACCCCGCCAGTCCCCGCCGCACGGAGGCATCTCCGGAACCGGGGGGCCAATCGGCGATCCCGAACGCGCGCGGATGGCCAAAGAGCTGGGCTCGATCGTCGGCGAAGGCGGGGAGGTTCGGTTCGGTACACACGATCGGCTTCTGTATTCGACCGACGCCTCGCTGTATCAGGTCGAGCCGATCGGCGTCGTGGTTCCCGGGAGCGTTGCCGACGCGGCCCATATTGTGGCGTATTGCGGACAGAAGGGTGTGCCCATGCTCCCCCGCGGCGGGGGGACCTCGCTCGCAGGGCAGTGCACAAATAGTGCGGTGGTGATCGATCTCACGCCGCGCTGCCGGGCCGTGCGAAGCGTGGATGCAACCAATCGCACGTGCGAGGTCGAACCCGGAATCGGCATCGACGAACTCAACGAGCACTTGGCGCGGCGTGGCACCGGCCTCTTCTTCGCTCCCGATCCCGCGACCACGCGCCAGTGCGCTATCGGCGGGGCGATCGGCAACAACGCCGCGGGAGCCCGCTCCATTCTCTACGGCCGCACGAGCGAGAATGTCGAACGCATCGAGGTCGTGCTCGCCACCGGTGAACGGCTCTGGCTCGGGCCGAACGCTGGCGCGACGAACGCGACTGCGCGCCGCCTCGGTGCGGGCGTTCTCAACATCGTGCGAGCCAACGCCGCATTGATCCGCGAGCGTTTCCCCAAGACTGTTCGGCGGAACGCCGGGTACGGCCTGGACATGATCCTTGATCAGGCAGAACGCGGCGCGACACCGGAAACGGTGGACCTCTCGAAGCTCCTCTGCGGCTCCGAGGGCACGCTCGCCATGACCCTCGGCGCAACGCTGAAGCTGCATCCTGTGCCAAAGGCCAAGGGGCTCGCCCTGTTGGCGTTTGACTCCGTGGACGAAGCGATCGACGCCGTGCTGCCCATCCTGACGACCGGCCCCAGCGCGGTCGAACTGCTCGATGATGTCGTGCTCGAAGCAGCCCGCGGGAACGACGAGTGCCGCAAATACCTGGAGATCATGCCGCGCACAGCGCGCGGGAACGCACAAGCGATTCTGTACGTCGAGTACTTCATACAGAACCCCGGCGGTCACGCCGGGGCTGCCGGGGCCGATGGGGCCGATGGGGCCGCAAGAACACTGCCCCAACTCTTTGCCGCGCTGCGTGCCGCCCTCGGCACACGCATGAGCAGCAACGCCATCCGCGAACTCACCGACGCTCCTTCGATGGCCAAGGCCTGGGCCCTTCGCAAGGCGGGCGAGCCCCTGCTCCACGGCATGCCCGGCAATCGCAAGCCGATCACCTTCGTCGAAGACAACGCCGTTCCCCCCGAGCGGCTCGGCGAGTTCGTCCGCAAGTTCCGCGAGATCGTGACGCGCCACGGCACACGTGCGGCCTACTGGGCCCACGCATCCGTCGGCGTGCTGCACGTGCGGCCGATGATTGATATCCACGACCCCGCCGATCGCGACCGACTCCGCGCCATCGCGGTGGAAGTGGCGGACCTCGCCCGCTCCTGCGGCGGCATCATGTCCGGCGAGCACGGCGACGGACGCGTCCGCGGCCCGCTCCTCGAACGCTTCTTCGGCCCCGAGCTCATGCGGGCCTTCGCCGATGTCAAGCGTGTCTTCGATCCCAAGGGCCTCATGAATCCCGGGAACATCGTGGGGGCGGGGGTGGTGGAGAGCATCACGACCAATCTCCGCGTTGATGCGGAGTTGCAGGGTGGAGGTGCCGTCCCATACGGCGTTGCGTCGGGTTCGATAGAGCTCACTCAGCAACACAACGCTGCTTTGGCTCTTCCCGTCACGTACTACGACTATTCCGATTCCGAGGGCTTCGGCCACGCCGTGGAACAATGCAACGGCGCGGGCGTCTGCCGCAAACGCGGCGGCGTGATGTGCCCTTCATACCAGGCCACGCTGGACGAACGCCACAGCACCCGCGGCCGCGGCAACGCACTGCGGCTGGCGATCACCGGGCAGTTCGGGCCGCATAGCAAGCCGTTCGGCGTTGGGCACGCGGCCCCAGCGTGGAACGACAAGGAAACGCTCAAAACGCTCGACCTCTGCCTCTCCTGCAAGGCCTGCAAGAGCGAGTGCCCGAGCAATGTGGATATCGCACGGCTGAAAGCAGAATATCTCGCGCAGGGATACACCAGCCAGCACAAGGGTCTTGGTGAGGATTTGGCCGTTCCGTTTTCGTCGCTGCTGGTCGGCCACGTCCGCATTCTCAATCGCCTCGGCTCGCTGGCCCCGGATCTCACCAACTGGTTCAACGGCACACGCCCCGCTCGCGCGATCATCAACCGCGTCATGCAAGTCCACGAGAAGCGATCCATGCCCCGCTTCTCCCGCTCCCTCTACCGCACCGCTGCTTCATCGTCTTCACATCCAACATCCGACATCACCCATCCGACATCGCGTATCGTTCTGTTTGCCGACTGCTTCACGACCTACAACGAATCCCACATCGGCAACGCCGCGTTCAAGGTGCTCCGCGCTCTCGGCTACAACGTCGAACTCTCTGGCTCCCACTGCTGCGGCCGCTCCATGATCTCCGTCGGCATGCTCGCCACCGCGATCGCGACCATCGATGCCGCCGTCGAAGCGCTTCGCCCCGCGATTGAGGATGATTCCGTCAAGGCCATCATCGTCTGCGAGCCCTCCTGCCTCAGCGCGATCAAAGACGACTGGCTCGGCCTCAACTGCCGCACCGACAAGCGGCTTCGCGAGAAACTCGCCGCCAAGGCGATGCTCCCCGAGGAGTTCGTGGACCGCTTCTGGGATTCGCACCCCATTGCTCCTAAATCCGACATCCCACATCCCACATCCGACATTCTCTTCCACGCCCACTGCCATCAGAAATCCCTCTGGGGCGCGGAGTCCTCCGCCCGCCTGCTTCGCCGCCTCGTCGGCGATCGCCTGAAAGTCCTCGACACCGGCTGCTGCGGCATGGCCGGCTCCTTCGGCTTCGGCAAAGACCGTTACGAACTCTCCATGCGAATCGGCGAACTCTCGCTCCTGCCCATCGTGCGCGAAGCCACGCCAGATGCGATCATCGTCGCCACGGGAACATCGTGCCGGCACCAGATCCACGATGGCACGAGCCGCGCAGCGATTCACCCGATCGAACTCGCGGCGCAACTTCTCGCACAGTAACTCGGAGCCTGCTCGCTCGGGTCGCTAAAGCCCCGCCGCATCCAGCCAGACCGACGCCTTCCGATCCAGCGCGCTCGCGATCGCCAGCAGCGACTCGATGCTCGGCAGATGGCTCCCACGCTCCACGCTCGAAAGCTGGCTGACGCTGATCCCGCAACTCTCACTCAGATCCTTCAGCGTCCAGGCCCGCTCGGTGCGGGCCAGCCGGATCTGTCGTCCCAACTCATGCCGCAACCGATCCTGCGGGCGCTGCCCCAGCCCGAACGCGCTCGCCGCCTGCGCCAGCGTCGCTCGCAGATCCTCCAGCGAGAAGGGCTTGGCCAGGTAGTCGAACACATCCTGCTTGAACGTGCTCCGCATGGAATCCAGCGACGGATACCCCGTGACCACAATGACGCACATCTTCGGCCACCGCTTCCGCACCTCTTCCAGCACCCGCTCCCCGGAATCCCGCCCCATCTTCATGTCCAGCAGTGCAATGTCCGGCGGCTGCTGCTCGGCGAGCGCGAAGAAAGCGTCGGCCGTGCCGGCCAGACGAACATGGTGCCCCTCCGCTTCCAGCACACCGCGCAAGTATTCGCGAAAGTCCGCGTCGTCATCCAGCGCGAGAATGTTCAGCGCGGGACGGGTGGAATCGGGAGCGGGATTGGATTCATGGGCAGGTGACACAGGGGGAGTGTACCGAAGTCGAACAGAAGAGGGATGGAGAAACCGAATGGCAATTGGGCAGTCAAGGCGTGGGGCAAAAGATCTTTACTCCCATAGTTTCAAATCGGAGCAAACCCATCCTTCGCTCCCCTTCCCTCTTCATTCCTCCACGCTCCCTACTCCCCTCCTTCTCCACCCCCCTGGCCCCCCACCGGCAGCACGATCTCAAACACCGCCCCCGTCGCCCCCGCCGGCTCCGTTCGATTGCGTGCAAGAATCACGCCCCCGTGCTCGCGCACGATCCCCTCCGCCACCGCCAATCCCAGCCCCGTTCCCGTGCTGTCCAGTCTCGTCGATGCGAACGGCTCGAACAGCGTCGCCATCACGCGCGGGTCGATCCCCGGGCCGTTGTCCGTAATCGTGATCGAGCACCACTCCTGCTCCCCCACACCGCTCGCCCCGTCGCGACGAACAACTTCGCCCATCACCACCAGCCGCCCCGCCCCACCACCACCCCCACCGCCCGCCAAAGCGTCCACCGCGTTCCGCAGCAAGTTTACCAGCACCTGCACCATCCGGTCCGAGTCGCACCACGCGTGCAGCTCCTGCGGCACATCGTTCACCATCTCCACGCTTCGCCCCTCCACCCCGCGATCCAGTTTCACCAGCGTCCATGCCTCATCCACCAGCGGCCGCATCGCCATCAGCGTGCTCGATGGCGGACGCACACGCGCGAAGTCCAGCAGACTCTCGCTTAACCTTTCCAGCCGCCCCACCACTCGCACCATAAGCGCCGCCTCGTTGGCTGTCACCGGCCCGCGGGATGAGGTCTCCACTCCCTGTCGCTCCGTCGCCAGTTTCTCCACGAGCCCCTTCAACACCGCCAACGGCGTGTTCAGTTCATGCGCGATTCCCGCGCTCATCAGCCCCAGCGAGGCCAGCCGGTCCGCATCCGCCATGTTCCGCCGCGCCATCTCCAGCATGTGGTTCTTGCGACGAAGATCCGTCGCCACCTCCTCCAGCTTTTTCATGGCCTCCGCCAGGTCGCGCTCATGCCGCCGCACCGCCTCGATCGACCGATTGCGCGATCGCATGATCTCCCCAAGCTCATCGGCCGGGATCGACGCCTCCGGAATGATCTCCTCCTCCGTGCGTCCATCCTGCACCGCCGCATCCGCATCCAGCAGCGTCCGGATCGGCCCATACACATGCTGCGGCAACACAAACAGCTCGAGCGCCGCCGCCACCAGCGCGTACACCGCCAGCAGCGCAATGGTCATCAGCATGTATAGCCGCACCACCGCATCCCGCGCCCCTTGCAGCGTCACCGTCACACTCACGAACTCCTCGCTCGCCGCCTCCAGCCCCACCATGCTCGGCGATGCGGCGTTCAGCACACCCGGTTTCTCTGAAGGATGCACTACCGTCTGTACCGCGTTCTCCGCGCGAATTCGGGCCGCCGTCGCCTCATCAATCCCCACCTGCGCAGCGGCGCCCACGCGCACCACCACACCGGGGCCGAACGTAGGCATGGCCCCACCCCGCGCCCGCTCCGCCAGCAGCGAACTGAGCACCACCCCCGCCTCATGCGCCTCCGCCTGCTTCACGACCTCCGAGATCGCCGGCCGCAGCGCCAGCACCAGCACCCCCGCCAGCGCCAATGAAAAACACGTGTGCAGAAAGATCAGCTTGATGCGAATGCGCATCCCCGCGAGCAGGCCGCGGCGGGAACCAGAGTTGTGGGTGCGGCCGGCCATGTGTGCATCAACAGAATAAGAAGCTCAAACCCCACCCCCCGGCGTGAGCGTCTTTTTCTTTCGGGTGTTCCTTCGAGAGGACAGAGTTCGGGCTCCGCCCCCCGTATCCTTGCAGCGAGACCCCACCCACGTGAAACCCACCCCCACCCCGCAAACGTCCTCCACCTCCTCCACCCAGGCCCCGCGCGATGCCCCCCTCGGCGACCCGGCCCGCCACGCCGCGTGCCGCTCGCTGGCGCGGCAGGCCCGCATGTTCCCCGACCTCGACCTCACGGCCCTCGACCACGCGCTGGAGACCGAGACCGCCCCAATGTCGGACCTCGACCGCGCCTTCGCCCACGCCATCTACGACGCGGCCATCCGCAACTGGCTTCTCCTTCGCTTCCTCCTCGCACGCTGCACTGCCCAGCCCTTCGACAATCTGGAACCGAAGCTCAAGGGTGTGCTCATCGCCGCCGCGGCCCAGATCGTCCTGCTCGATCGCGTCCCCGTTCACGCCGCCACCAACCACGCCGTGGAGTGGGCCAAGCGCGTCATCCGCCCCGGCGCGGGCGGCCTCGTGAATGCCGTCCTCCGCAAGCTCATCCCCATTCGGCCCACCGAGGACAAGCGCGCCCGCGAGCGATACACCGGCCTGCGCGATGAAGTTCCCACATCCTCCGGCGGCGCGATCGCCCTCGCCGAGCCCGTTCTCCCAGAGGACGAACTCGATCGCCTGTGCATCGCCACGAGCCACCCGCGCCCGATTCTTGAGCACTGGCTCCTCTTCCAGCAGATGCGCGATGTCCGCGCCCTCGCACTGCACGGCTGCGCCCAGCCCCCGATCATCCTGAACACCTCCCACGCGAGCGCACCGCTCCCCTCCGGCCTCACCGCACACAACTCCGCCGGCCACCACGTCTTCAGCGGCAACAACCACGCGCTCGTCACCCTCCTCAAGCAACGCGCCGACATCTGGGTGCAGGATCCATCCTCGTCGGCCACGATCCAGGGCGTCGCCGATCTGCGGCCAAAGCTCGTCATGGATCTCTGCGCAGGTCAGGGTACTAAAACCCGCCAGCTCGCCGCCACCTTCCCGGACGCCGAGATCATCGCCACCGACGTCGACGGCGACCGCTACAAAGTGCTGACCGAGACCTTCAAGGGCTCCAAGCAGGTCAACGTCATGGGAATGAAGCAGATCACCCAGCGCTTTCACGCCAAGGCCGATCTCGTCCTGTTGGATGTCCCCTGCTCGAACACCGGCGTCCTCGCCCGTCGCCCCGAGGCCCGCTACCGCTTCGGCCCCGAGTCCCTCAAATCCCTCCTCAGCGTGCAGAAGCAGATCATCGCCGACACCATCCTGCTGCTCACCGAAAACCCTCGCGGCAAGATTCTCTATTCCACGTGCTCCATGGAGCCCGAAGAAAATCGCGACCAGGCCCGTTGGACCGACCACTGGCACAAAACCGGCGTCTCCCGCGAGCACTCCCACGCCCCCCGGGGCCTTCCCGGCGAACCGGCTGTCGGCTATTGCGACGGCTCCTACGCCGCACTCCTCGGGTGATGGGTACACTCCCGCCCCATTTTCCCCCGTCACGGCGGACGAGGCGCGCTCCATGAAGCTCACGGAAATACTGACGCCCGACTGCATCATCTGTCCCCTCGTGGCGACGAACAAGCAGCAGGCGATCTACGAACTGGTGGACCTTCTCGGCGCGCAAGGGCGCGTGAAGCAGCCCGCGGCCCTGCGCGAAGCCGTCTGGACCCGCGAGATGACGCGCTCCACCGGCATCGGCCTCGGCCTCGCCATCCCGCATGGCAAGTCCCCGGGCGTTGAGAATCCCGCCATCGCCATCGGAAAGCCCGCCACACCGATGGAGTTCCAGTCCATCGACGCCAAGCCCGTCAAGCTCATCATCCTGCTCGCCAGCCCGCCGGACAAAACCTCCGCCCACATCCAGGCCCTCGCCCATATCTCCGGCCTGATGAATCTCGAAGAGTTCCGCCACCAGGTCTACTCCGCCGAAACGGCCCAGCAGATCTACGACCTCTTCAAGAGCCACGAAAAATAGTCCCCCTGGCATGGGCCTCCAGGCCCATCTTCCGGCCGCCTCGAACGGACTTGTCCCTTCCCCGACACCACACGACACCAAACCCCACGGCCCACAAGCCCGTGCCGCTTTCCATCCATATACTGACTCCTTCATGCCGCGCACCTCCTCCACACCCAAGGTCTCCATCAACATCCCCGACGCCGAACGGACGCTCCACGCCTCCACGCACGTCGCCGATCTCCCCGAGATCGTCACCGCCCCCGCCAAGCGCGTCGATGCGGCCGTAGACGACTCCCTCTCCTCACTTGGCCTCCCCCAGAATCTCGTCGAGGCAATGAAGTACTCCGCACTCGGCCCCGGCAAGCGGGCCCGGCCGCTGCTCTGCTGGCATTCCTTCGCGGCCGTCGCCCCCGATGCCGACCCTGCCGCATGCCTCCCCGCCGCCGCCGCCGTCGAGCTCATTCACGCCTTTTCGCTCGTCCATGACGATCTACCCGGCCTGGACAACGACGATCTCCGCCGCGGCCGTCCCACGCTCCACCGCCACACATCCGAGCCAATGGCGATCCTCGCCGGCGACTGCATGCTCACCAGCGCGTTCCAGATCCTCGCGGAGCGCGTCCCCTCCCTCACACTGCAAGCTCGCCTCGTCCATGAACTCGCACTTGGCACAAACGGCATGATCGCCGGCCAGGTCTACGACACCCTCGGCGGCTTCGCTGGCGGCCTCACGCCGCAGCAGCGGCTCGAACTCATCCACAAGAACAAGACGGGCATGCTCATCCGCGCCGCATGCCGCATGGGCGCGCTCTGTGCGCTCGAAGGCCGCCCCGGCGCAGGCCGCTTCGACGCCCTCGGCGCCATCACGCACTACGCCGAAGCCATCGGTCTGATGTTCCAGATCGTCGACGATCTGCTCGACGTCACACAGTCCACCGAGCACCTGGGCAAGAAGGCCGGCAAGGACTTGGACGCAGGAAAACTGACCTATCCCGGGGTTATCGGCATCGAACCTTCACGCGCCGAGGTGCGTCGATTGCATGAGGTCTCCCTCACCGCGCTCGAGCCCCTCGGCGAGCCCGCCGAGCCCCTTCGCCAGCTTTCCACCTACATGGCCGTTCGCACGAAGTAGCCCCTCCCCCCCCAACCCGAACCGACTCCGAAAGAAACTCACCCATCCGGCATCACCCGGCCGATTTGCGTACTATCAGCCCCAAGAATCCCAAAAAACTCCCGGCCAGGACTCGGCCGGGAAGAGATCTTCTCCCAACGCCCGCACGGACGCACCCGGAATCCACTTCATGACGCTTCTGGAATCGATCAAGACCCCCGCCGACCTTCGCAAGCTCTCCGTTTCCCAGCTTCCCGAAGTCGCGGCGGACATCCGCAAGGCCATCTGCGACCAGATCGCCATCTCCGGCGGCCACCTAGCGCCCAACCTCGGCGTCGTCGAGCTGACGATCGCGATGCACTACGTCTTCGATTTCGGCTGGGACCGTCTCCTCTTTGACGTCGGCCACCAGTGCTATCCGCACAAGCTGCTCACCGGCCGCCTCCCGCTGCTCAAGAACCTCCGTACCAGCGCGGGCATGTCCGGATTTCCCGAGCCCGCAGAGAGCAAATACGACCTCTTCCGAGTCGGCCACGCCGGCACCGGCATCTCCACCGCCGTCGGCATGGCCCGCGGCGACTCGCTGAACAAAGAGGGCTTCGATCCCGCGACGAATACCAAGGGTCGGCGCGTCGCAACGATTATCGGCGATGCCTCCATCGTCAACGGCGTCGCCATGGAAGGCCTGAACGGCGCGGGCACCCTCAAGCGTCAGTTCCTCGTCATCCTCAACGACAACGGCATGAGCATCTCCAAGCCGCAGGGCGCGATGGCTCAGTATTTCGATCGCGTGCGGCTCAGCCACAAGTACGCCGACCTGAAGAAGAAGGGCAAGGAAGTCCTCAAGGGCATGCCCGGCGGCTCCCTCATCGCCGAGGCCTACCACGCTGCGGGCGAGATCACCAAGTCCGTCGTCCACGAGAACGCCTGGTTCGAGCACTTCGGCCTCCTCACCGTCGGCCCTGTTGATGGCCACGACATTCCCACGCTCATCGAGTTCCTCACCGAAGCCAAGGACCTCGACCGCCCCATGGTCCTGCACGTCAAGACCATCAAGGGCAAGGGGTACGAGTTCGCCGAGAACGATTCGAGCGCGTTCCACTCTCCCGCGCCCTTCGTCCGCGAGGGCTGCCGCGTCGAGATCAAGAAGGACGGCCGCTCCTTCACCGCCGCCATCGGCGAGATCATGGTCGACGCGATGAAGCGCGACCCGAAGGTGCTCGCCTCCACCGCTGCCATGCCCGACGGCACCGGCATCAACAAGCCCCTCGCCGCCTTCCCCGAGCGCTCCTTCGACACCGGCATCTGCGAGAGCCACGCCCTCGACATGATGGCGGGCCTGGCCAAGACCGGCTTCAAGCCCTTCTTCGCCGTCTACTCCACCTTTGTGCAGCGCGCCTTCGATCAGGCCTTCCAGGAAGTTTCTCTCCAGGGCCTCGCCGTTCGCCTTCTCCTCGACCGCGCCGGCCTCGTCGGCGGCGACGGAGCCGTTCACCACGGCTTCTGCGATGTCGCCCTGCTCCGCACGCTCCCCAACGCCGCCATCATGGCCGTCATCGACGAGCCCTCCCTCAAGGAGTGCATCGACTTCATGGTCGGCTACGAGGAAGGCCTCTCCAGCGTCCGCTACCCGCGCGACAACGTCTCCGATCTGGTCACCAAGTCCCTCGGCGCCACACCCAAGTACGTGCTGGGCAAAGCACGCTGCCTGACCCCCGATCTCGACGTCTCCACATCCCACATCGCACATCCCACATCCCACATTCCAGATGTCGCCGTGCTCGCCTTCGGTACACCAGCCATCGACGCCCTCAACGCCGCCGCCGAGCTCAAGGGCGAGTACAAAGTCGCCGTCTACGACGCCCGCTTCGCCAAGCCCATCGACATGGCCCTCGTTCGCTCGCTGCTCGAACGCCGCATCCCGATCGTCACCGTGGAGGATCACTCCATCGTCGGCGGCTTCGGTGCCGCGGTTCTGGAGGCCGCGCAGGAGATGAATCTCGACGCCTCCCGCGTCATCCGCCTGGGTCTGCCCGATTCCTGGATCATCCAGGACTCCCGCGCCAAGCAGTTGGCGCAGGCCGGAATCGATCAGCAGGGCATCGCCCGCGGCATCCGCCGCGCCGCCGAGCTCGGCTCCACGCCGAGCAAGCCCGGCTCACTCCCCGAGATCCACGTCACCCGTACGAGCATGGCCGCGACACGCTAAGCACGCCGCCCGGCCCTAAACTCTCCCCCCATGGGCCGCTCCGTACTTCTCCTCGTGAATCGCGACAAGCCGGAGGTGCTCTCCGAGCTTCCGGAGATCCGCGCCCTCATCGCCAAGCACGGCCAGCTCGTCGCCGAGCACGACGCCAACGGCTCCACCATCACGCCTCAGCAGGCCCACGGCGCGGACCTGATCATGGTCCTCGGCGGCGACGGCACGCTCATGGGCCAGTCCCGCCGCTGTGTCCACCTCGGCCTCCCCATGCTCGGCGTCAATCTCGGCAAGCTCGGCTTCATGGCGGAGTTCGACCTGCCCGCCCTGCGTGAACAAGGCGCGGATGTGCTCGGCGGCAAACCGCTGCTCGTGCAGGATCGCCCCATGCTCCGCGTCTCCGTCTCACCCGGCGAAGCGCAGCACGCCGCCAGTGTGGTGGATGTCCAGCAAGTCGCCCGCACGCTCGCGCTGAACGACGTCGTCATCGCGGCGGGCCCGCCCTACCGCATGGTCACCATCGGCATCCGCATCGGCGGCGTGGACGGCCCCACCGTCACCGGCGATGGCCTGATCGTCTCCACCCCCATTGGCTCCACCGCCTACAACGCCTCGGCCGGGGGCGCGATCATCTCGCCGGATGTCCCCGCGATGGCCCTCACGCCCCTCGCCGCGCAGTCCCTCGCCTTCCGCCCGGTCGTCGTGAACGCGGAGACCACCATCGAGTTAACGCTCCTGCGTGCCAACGACGATCCCAAGCTTGAGGGCATCTCCGGCGGAACCTCCGTCGTCCTCGATGGCCAGGTCGCCTGGCGTCTGCACGCCGGGCAGACCGTCGCCATCCGCAAGCACACCCAGCCCGTCCGCTTCGTCCGCAATCCCAAGAGCTCGTACTGGACGACTCTCATCACCAAGATGCGCTGGGGCGCTCCTCCTGCTACGCGAAGCTGACCCCGGGCGCAGACCAAGCCGGGCGAGCGATCCCGATGGAAGCGCCCGCCCGGCCCGTGCGAGAGAGTCTTTCTTGCGGTCAGGGAGTGACGAACTCACCCCGCAACCTGAATCTTCCGTGCCCGCGTCGTCTCGGCCTTGGGAAGCGTCAGCGTCAGCACGCCGTCCTTCACCTCCGCGCCGATCTTGTCCGTATCAACGCCCTCGCCGATGCGGAAGCTCCGCTCGTAGTGCCCCACGCCGTACTCGCGCACGACGCGCCTCGCCCCCGCGGGCTCCCGCGTCGGCACCGTCGCCCGGAAGGTCAGCACGCCCTGATCCAGCGTGATGTCCACCGCCTCGGCCGTCGCACCGGGCACATCCGCCACCACGATGTACGCCTCGGGCGTCTCGCGAATGTCGATTTCCGGCCGGAACGTCGCCACCGGCGCCGCGGCGGTCTGCGTGGTCGTCTGAGCCGTCTGAGTGGTTTGATTCGTCGTCTCGGCCGCAGATCCGCAGCCGCAGTTGGAGTTGCAAGTCATGTTCATCGCTCCGTGAATGTGGTGTATGTCTATGAGAAGTGATTCCGTCGCATCCCCGGCTCAGGCCGGGCGAACCTCGATCTTCCGCGCCTTCACCGGCTCCACCTTGGGAAGCGTCACCGTGAGCACGCCGTTCTTCAGCGACGCGCTCACTTTCTCGGCGTCGAACGGAATGCCGATCCGCAGCGTCCGCTTGAACTGCGCCGCGCCGCCGCGCTCCCGCCGCAGATACGCGCTGTGCCCCGGCGTCGCCTCCTCGCGGCTGCCCGCGATCGTCAGCTCATCGCCGAGCGTGGTGATGTCCAGGTTCGCCAGCGTGTAGCCGGGCAGCTCGGACTCGATGTGCAGCGCGGCCGCATCCTCCCACACATTCACGGGCGGATGGAACTCCTGCGGCTGGCGGGCGGGCGCAGCGAACGCGCCCATCAGACGCTCCACCTCGGGGAACGTCGCGAACGTGGCACCGAACGAAGCATTGGGTCGACAGGTCATCATGGCTGAAATCTCCTCAATCACATGGGTTCTGGGTTGACGCCGGAATCGCTCCCGGACCACGGACCAAGATCAAACTCCGTGCCAACCCCCCCACTGCCCTGCGGCCCGCCCCGCACCCCGGTTATCCGGCCGCAAAACGCCCTTTCCGGTTGTCATCTTGGCAGCCGCGCCCTGCCATCCTGCAACTTTGGAAGCCCCGCTCCCCGCCCGCCCCCTTCCCCGAACCCCTCGCCTCCCCTTCCGTCGGCACATGCAAACGGATGTCTGGCACGCCGGTTGTACTCGTACCATCCGGCGGCTGTGCTGCGCGCTTCGCGCGGCCGGTCCGAGCCCGAAGGATCCCTCCTCCATGCCCGCCAAGTTTCAGGACTACTACCAATCCCTCGGCGTCGCCCGCGGCGCGACCCAGGACGAGATCCAGGGCGCGTACCGCACCATGGCCCGCAAGTACCACCCGGACATGAACAAGGAGCCCGCCGCGGAGGCCAAGTTCAAGGAGATCTCCGAGGCCTACGAGGTCTTGAAAGATCCCGAGAAGCGGAAGAAGTACGACACGCTCGGCGCGAACTGGAAGCAGGGCCAGGAGTTCCGTCCGCCCCCCGGATGGGCGGGGGCCCGCCCGGGGGGCACCCGCGTTGATTTCGGCGGCGGGCGGGGCGGGCAGTCCGACTTCAGCGACTTCTTTGAGTCCGTCTTCGGCGGCGGTGGAGGCATGGGCGGTGGAGGTTTCGGCAACGACGATTTCGCCGAGGCCATGCGCGGCGGCCGCGCCGGTGCAGGCACGCGCGGCCGTCGCGCTCAGCCGCGCCAGGGCCAGACGCACGAAGTGGAAATCACTATCTCACTCGCCGACGCCTTCCACGGCGCGACCCGCCGCATCTCGCTCAGCAGCACCGATGAAGAGGGCGACGAGTCCACCAAGAACTTCGACGTCCGCATCCCCTCGGGCGTGACGGATGGCTCCACCATCCGCCTCAGCGGCCAGGGGGGCGAGGGCCAGTCCGGCGGCCCCGCCGGCGACCTGCTCCTGAAAGTCAACATCGCCCCCGACCCGCGTTTCCGGCTGGACCCCGCGCACAAGCACACGCTCCTGGTCACGCTCCCCATCGCCGCGTGGGAGGCCGCGCTGGGCGCCAAGGTCCCGCTCGCCACCATGGACGGCGAGATCACCATCACCGTTCCCCCCGGCTCCCAGAGCGGCCAGAAACTCCGCATCAAGGGCAAAGGCCTCCCCAACAAGACCGGCGACCACGGCGACCTCTACGCCGAACTCAAGATCGTCGTCCCCAAAACGCTGACCGACGAGGAACGCCCCGCGTGGGAGACGTTGCGCGATTCATCCACGTTCGACGCGCGGCAGAGCTAGCCACTGAGCAAAGAGCACATCGCTACAGGGCACATCAAGGCGGGCTCAACGTATCGGCCCCTCCGAATGTGCGATGCTCTTTGTCTTCGCCCGCTTCGGGCGCACGATGGTTGCCAGGGGCGCGGCGAGGCCTTGCGAGCAAGCCCCTGGTTGGCGTGGATTTATTTCCCGCCCGGCAGGGCGGACGAGGCGCGGCGTTCGCCCTGCCGGGCGAGGAAGAAAGAGAGGGAGAGGGGGGGTGGCCCGCTTTCCAGGGGCTTGATCGCTCTCCCTTCGGTCGAGCGATCCGCGCCCCTGGCAACCATCGTGCGCACTCCGTGCGGAAGGCAACACGCGGCGGAACCTACGCAACCGGCGCGGCCGCGCCGCACTCGGGGCAGACGGCTCCGGCGGCGAGGCCGGTGCGTGAGTAGGCGCACTTCGGGCACAGGTGCTTGTTCGCGCGGCGGCGGGCGAGGGTGTCGAGACGCCAGGCGGCGACAGTGATTCCCGCCGCAAGCACGATTGGAGACAAGAGGGGGATGTGCCAATCGTCCCACACTCCTGGCTTGAAGGGCGGTAGATGGCTCCGGGGCGGAAGCAATCGCCAAGAGAGGGCGAACGGCAGAGGCCCATCTCCGACGATGTTGTGCAAGCCGATGCCTGAGTAGGTGGGGCGTCCGAACGCCGCGAATCGATGCTCCAACTGCACCCCCGAGCGGTATGAAATAAGAAGTTCGCCCCAATGCACCTGCGCGTACCACCCCGCAATTGTCCCCGATTGCACGTAATACCACCCGCTCCCGATCCACACCACCACAAGCAGCACCGACACCACCGCCCCTCCCCACTTCACCGTCTTCCTGATTCTCGGGTGCGGCCGCATGGGTGCAGCGTATCAGGCCTTCGCCGAACCGGTCGGCGCGGCCGCGCCGCACTCGGGGCAGACGGAGGCGGGCGGGAGTCCGGTGCGGTTGTAACTGCACTTGGGACAGAGGCCGATGCGGGTGCGGCGGCGGGCGAGGGTGTCGAGGTGCCAGGCGGTGAGCGCGGCCAGCAGCGCAATCGACGCGGGGAACCAGAGCGCGCAGGAAAACATCCAATCCACCTTGCTCGTACGAGGACCAGCCCAATCCAGCGGGCGTTGCGGGTATAGCGACCATGCGTGCGTTCGCATGCTTATTCCCTTGCCCGACCACGGGAGTTGGTGATACCTGGGATAGCCGCGGGCGATCCAGAACTCCCCACCGTGCACAGAGACTCGGTGCCCCTCGGGGTCTTCCCACCGCACGTCCAGCCACCCGCTCGCCACCCACACCACCACCAGCAGCGCGGACACCACCGCGCCTCCCCATTTCACCGTCTTCCTGATTCTCGGGTGCGGCTTCACGGGGACATCCTACCGCGCGTTGCCCATTCCTTTATTCTTCTTCGCCTCTTCTGTTCCCGCCATCGCTCTCTTCGCGGCGCGTGCCTTTCGTCGCGTGAAGAAAAGCACTCACCGCGAAGGGGGCGAAGGGGGAGCGAAGATCGGGAACGGTCAGGAGGGGGCTGGGGCCGCGCCGCACTCGGGGCAGACGGCACCAGCGGCGAGGCCGGTGCGGTCGTATTTGCACTTCGTGCACAGGTGCTTGTTGGCGCGGCGGCGGGCGAGCGTGTCTAGACGCCAGGCGACGGTCGTGGGAGCGCACACGAGCAACACGGGAATCCAAAGAGGCAGCCAAACCCCTCGGGATCCGGCCACCGATCGAAAGTCCCACCGCCAGTTCCACTCCTCGTAGTTCTGTGGAGAAGTGAAATGCCACCCGCGGCCTGTCAACGGGTTCTGCCCGGGGCCCTGCACGAATACTGCTCGCCCTCCGGCAACTCCCACGGCCCAAGGAGCGGCAACGAAGTCCACGGCGATCCATTTGCTGGCGATCCACGCAAGGAATAGGACCACGCACACCACCGCCCCTCCCCATTTCACTGTCTTCTTGATCCTCGGGTGCGGCCGCATGGGTTCAGCGTATCAGACCCGCGCCACACCGGTCGGCGCGGCCGCGCCGCACTCGGGGCAGACAGTGGCTCGCGGCAGCCCGGTCCGCGAGTAACTGCACTTGGAACAGGTGGTGGACGAGCGCTTGTGAGCGAGGACTTCCAATCGCCATGCCGCAATGGCGGCGATGAGGGAGGACATGGCCACGGGCCAGATTGGTATGTCGCGAAAGATCGTGCCGCGCGGACTCTCCCAGCGATACCACCAACGGAAGGGCGTCGTGCGGCGACAAATCTCCCATCCATCGGTGAAGATTCCCCATTCCCTGCCGACCTGGTTCCATGTGTCGTAATGAAACGATCCGGCCTCGAGGGCATAGGAGTCCGGCACTCCCCTTCGCTCCAGGCATATCCACCCGCTGCCGATCCACACCACCACCAGCAGCACCGACACCACCGCCCCTCCCCACTTCACCGTCTTCCTGATACTCGGGTGCGGCTTCACGTCCTTATTCTACAGCTCGCCACATCCCCTCCTCCTCCGCGCACCTCCGCCATCCTCCGCAACCTCTGCGTGCGCCTTCTGCCCGCCTTTCTCAGTGCTCTCTGTGCCCTCAGTGGTGAATGTCCTGGTCTTCTCGCCGGCTCACGCCTTCTTGATCCGCCCCACCAGCGTCGATCCCTTCACCTCCACGCCCTTCAGCTCGCTGTCGAGCGCATCGCGGTTGGGCGCGTACGCCATCGCCGTGCGGGCCGTCACCATGTCCTTCTTCACGAGGTCCGCCAGCGCGTGCGTGAAGCTCTGCATGCCCTCCGGGCGGCTGGCGTTGATGATGCTCGGAATGTCGTTGTCCTCGCCCTCGCGGATCTTCTGCTGCACGATCGGCGTGTTGATGAGGATCTCGCAGGCCGGAACCACGCCGCCCTGCCCCCCGTTCATGTTCGGCACGCCCGGGAGCAGTCGCTGGGCCAGAATGGCCCGCAGCGTGTTGGAGAGCGAGGAGCGCAGGAACCCGTGCTCCTCGCGAGGGAAGAACTCGAGGATGCGGTTGAAGGACTGCATGGTGTCGGCCGTGTGCAGCGTGGCGAAAACGAGGTGGCCCGTCTCCGCGGCCTGGATCGCCGCCAGCACGGTCTCGTGGTCGCGCAGCTCGCCGATGAAAATCACATCCGGATCCTGCCGGACGATGTACCGCAAGGCCGTCTTGTAGTCCGGCACGTCGATGCCGATTTCCCGCTGGCTGATAATGCTCTTCTTGGGGCTGAAGCGATACTCAACCGGATCCTCCACGGTGATGATGTTGCACGCCTCGGTGGAGTTGATCTGCTCCACCATGGCGGCCAGCGTGGAGGACTTGCCCGAGCCGGTGATCCCAACGACGAGGATGAGCCCTTCATTCGTGCGGGAGATCAGCTCGCCGTAGACATCCGGCACGTGCAGCTCGGCGTACGAGGGAATCTCCGCCTTCACGCGCCGGATCGCCGCGGCGACGTGCCCGCCGCTGCGGTACATGTTCACGCGGAAGCGGTCCCCATCCGCGTTGAAGGTAGCAAAGTCCAGATCGCCGCGCTCGATGAACTTGGGCTTGAGCACCTCCGGCACGATCGGATCGAGCAGATGGTCGGCCTCCTCGGCCGAGAGCGGGCCCGCGCCGATCGCCCGCAGCACGCCGTTGATCCGGTACGTCGGCGGCACACCCACCTTGATGTGCAGGTCGCTCGCGCTGTGCTGCTTCATCCCCAGGAGCATCTGCTGGATCGTGAACGCGGCGGCAAGCATGTTGTGGGCCTCCGGGGAAAGGGGTCGGCTGGAGGGAGGATACCACGGGGGCGGACATAGCACATAGCACATGGCTACATGGCACATTCAAGGCAAGAGGCCGCGCGCCCTGCCTTCATGTGCTATGTAGCCATGTGCCATGTGCTATGTGGCGTTTGCGTACGCCAGCCCCACCCAGATGTCGTTCACATTCGTGCCCGTCTGCCCCGTCTTGATCGCCGCCCCCGCCGCCTTCGTAAAGCCGTAGGAATCGTGTCCCGCCAGCGCGGCCGCCGGATCGACCGCCGGAACCGCCCCCCGGGCCGCCGCGACGGAGTTCCCGGTGATGATCGCGCCCGCGTGCGGCGGCTGCGCGGCGGGCGTGAAACCGTCAACCCCATCCGTGGCGAAGCACATGAGCGCGACATTCGGCCGACCTTCCAGCGCGATCGCCGCGGCCAGCGCGGCCTCCTGATTCCGTCCACCCGCACCGCTCCCACCCTTGTGGGCCTCCACGGTCGTCTCGCCCCCCCAGACGACGGCGATCGCCCCACCACCACGCCCATCGCCTCCACCGGCCGCGCTCGTCTGTCTGGCGAGCAGCATCGCGGCCAGCTCCCGCCCGCGCGTCGCCGCATCCCCCTCCACCGACGTCCGGGCCTCAACGACCGCGAACCCCAACCCCTCCAGCGCGGCCCGCGCCGCGACCACCGCCGCGTTGTTCGAGCCGATCACGATGTTCGTCGCGTTCGTGACCGCGGCCCGCACCGGCGGCTTCTTCACCTGCTCGGCGATGTGCGCCGTGATCGTCGGGACCGCCGCCGTGAGCGAGCGCGACTCCAGCACCCGCATCGCCTCCGCCGCCGACACCTTCACATCCGCTGTCGGCCCCGACGCGATCACCCCCACCGGCGCGGGATCGCCCAGCACATCCGAAAGAATGAACGCGTGCACCGACGAAGGCGCAGCCAGCCGCGCCAGCCCACCCGCCTTCAGCGTCTCGCAGCACGACCGCACCACGTTGATCTCCGCGATCGTCGCCCCGCTCTTAAGCAGCACATCCGTGATCGTCCGCACATCCGAAAGCGTCAGCCCGCGATCCGGCACCGTCAGATGCGCCGACGCCCCGCCCGACAGCAGCACCACCAGCGGCACCTTCCGCGACGACGCCAGCCGCGCCGCATCTCCCACGGCCCGCGCCGCGATCAGATTCCGCTGCGTCGGCAGCGGGTGATCGACCTCAAACACCCGCAGCCCCGCCGCATGGAACGTCTGCGGCGGCCGGCTCCCCGCCGGCACCAGCACAACCCCGACCGACGGCTTCACCCCCAGCCGCTCCACCGCCGCCCGCGCCATTCCCACCGAGGCCTTCCCCGCCGCCACCAGCACGCCCCCCCGCAGCGCCGCGGCCTCCCGCTCCTCCGTCGGCCAGTGTCGCACCAGCGCCTCCCCGGGATCGGCAGCAGCAAGCACGGCATCGACCACGCTCTTGAAGTGGCCGGGATGTTCGCTGAATGAGCTTTGCCGCACGAGCCCACTCCGAGTATCTTGACGCCTTCCCGACCGCACAACGCGCCCGAACCCGGCGGCAACCAAGTCAGGATACCGCATGTCGCAACAACCGCCCCCGATTCCTCCCTTCCTCCCCACTCCCCCCGCCCAGACGCAGCCGTCGATCCCCCCTGATCTGATGCCGCCGATCGGTCCGCGACCGCTGTATCAGGGCATCGCCCCGCATCGGGGCGGGCTGATCCTCGGATTGGGAATCGGATCGCTCGGGGTCTGGCTGCTGACCCTGTTCGGCGTGGCCCTGCTCCCATGCTGTGGGGCCAGTTGGCTCATCTCGGTCGGTCTGGCGATCGCCGCGTGGGTCATGGCCAACGCGGACCTGGCAGCCATGAACGCCGGAAGAATGGACCCCCTCGGACGCGGCCATACACAAGGAGGAAAAACCTGTGCCATTGTCTCCGTGGTGTTGCACACCATCGGGTTCATCGTCACGGTGGTGATCCTGATCGTGGTGGCGATCGGAGTGGCGGTGGCGGCCGCCAGCCACGGACGCTGAGCCAGCGCCCGTCACTCCAGCATCCATCCCTTTTCCTGATCCATCCGAAGCAGGGCGACGGCCCCCTCGCCGCTCACACGCTCCGTGCGCATCGAAGCGTCCAGCACCTGCTCGTCGGTCATGTGCGGCAGAATGCTCTCCTCGACATACGGCTTGACAAGCGGCCAGTCGCGCTCGAACACACCGCTGAGACGGAGCAACGGAAGCCCGACTGCGCCAAGCACCTCGTCGATCATCCGATCCTGCCCGCCAGCCACCTTCCGCGCGTCGATGTTGCGCGTCTGATCAAACAGAATCGCCACCAGCGGCCGCCACGTGCGCCGGTCGCAGAGCACTAGATCAACCGACCGCACGCGAACCCGCCTGCGCCAATCGCGCCAATCCGCCGCGTCCCGTCCATCCGGCTTCGTCGGCGTCAGCAGCGCATCCAGCCGAACTCGCGGGCAGACAATCACCCACGCAGGGGCCCGGCGCGCCAGCATGTTCACAAACCGGCCGGACCTGTTCGAGAAGAGCGCATCGCGCAGAGCGAACGGAGGCGTCGTCAGGATCATCTCCCCGTCCGGAGTACTGACCATGCGCCCCGCGAACCCGGGCACCGTAGCTGGTGGTGACGAGGCCTCTATCGCGGCATCGTTCAATGCGTCGGCCGCCGTCGCAGTGCGGGAGAAGATCGGGGTATCGGTTTCGGCAATCTCTCGCTTCGGCTCCGGGGCCCGTTCCGGAGCCATCGCAACTCGTTCCCCTGTGTCCTTCAGGGCAAACCGGCGGCGACGCTCCTCCACGGCTTGCTGCTCCGCGGACTTTCTGCGCAGCAACATCGCGGCCGCGCCGGCGACGATCAAAAGTCCGAGGATGAGAAGAGCCCAGAGCATGAGAGGAGCACCGAGAAAGCCGAATGGCCGGAAAATGGAACCGCCGCCGAGGTCCAAAGACCTCGGCGGCGGCCCTGTTCTGCCCTCATATACCTGTACGTGCCAACCCCGGTGGTCTGGCTCGGACTGGCCATGAAAATGTCAAAATTCTTTGCAAGGCAAAAGGGCTTAGTGCGGCAGTCCTGCAATCCGCTTGGCGGCTTGGGCCATGCGGTCTGCATCGACCGTCAGGGCGACCCGGAACCACTCCTTCGCCCGGGGGCTGAACCCAGAACCGGGGACCACCACCGTGTCCGCCTCAGCAAGCAGCCGGCCCGCGTAGGCCATGGAGTCCTGATGGACCCCGCTGGGCGACTTCGGGGTCCGGGCCCAGACGAAGAACCCTGCCTCGGGAGGGGAGACCTCGCACCCGGCCGCCCGCAACCCGGGAACGATCACATCCCGGCGTTCCCGATACAGACGGCGCATGCGTTCCACCGCGGCGTGCTGATAGTTATCCAGCGCGGCCGCCCCAGCGACCTGAATCGCATTAAAGACACCCGAGTCCACGTTTGCCTTAATCCCCGCCAGCGCGGAAATGATGTCCGCGTGCCCAACGGCAAACCCGATGCGCCACCCCGTCATGTTGTAGGTTTTCGAGAGCGAGTGGAACTCGATCGCGGGAGTGGACCCGATGTCCGCGTTGGCCGCTTGCCATATCGAGATCGGCTTGTGCTCGAAGTACAACTCCGAGTATGCAAGATCCGAGGCAAGGATGCACCCGCGCTGCTGCCCGCCCGGCCCGCGCGACCACGTCGCGTTCGTCCACTCGATCGCTCGCTCATAGAACGGCAAGTCGGCGACTGCGGCGGTGGGATTGCTCGGATAGTTCAACCACAGCAGGCGGGCATTGGCCGCGGCCCCGGCGGGAATGTCCGCAAACACGGGCCGCCAGCCGGTTTCATCTGAGACCGGCATCTTATGGACTTTGCAGTGCGCCAAGGCCGCACCGATCTCGTACACCGGATACGCCGGATCGGGCAGCAGCACCGTGTCCCCGGGATTCGTCACCGCCCACGGCAGATGCGCGATGCCATCCTTCGAGCCGATGCAGCAGACAATGTGCTTCATCGGATCCACGGTGACGCCGAACCGCGCGTGCATGAAGCGAGCACACGACTCGCGAAACACCTTCAGCCCGCCGCCCACTGCCGGGTATTGCTGGTTCACCAGATCGCGCATCGCCTTGTTCATCGCCTCAACGATGAACTCCGGCGTCGGCTGATCCGGATCGCCCACGCCCAGATTGATCACATCCGCGCCCGCTGCGATTCGCTCACGCTTTTTTCGATCGATCTCGTCGAACAGAAACGGCGGCAGCGCGGCCAACCGGTCCGAGCGTGCGGGAATGGAACGAGCTGCGGCGGCGAGAGTTGCGGACATGAGCACCTTTCATGGAGAACAACCCCATCGCACGCTGCGACCGGGCGTGCAAAGGATATGGAGTTTGCTGGCGGCAATCCGGAAAACACCGCTCAGATTCTGCGCCAACGCTCCGCCACGGCGATCAGGCCGAGCACGCACACTACCAACGCCTGCACGGTCACGTAGTTGGTCGCAAACATGAACACCCCCAGCCCAAGAAGAATCAGCCCCACGACGAGCCCCACCCAGCGGATCGGGATCACCATCCCACCCAGCGCCAGCAGAAACATGCCGAGCAGACTCAGCGTCGTCTTGTCCACAAACGCTGCCACAACGGTGTACAGCCCGTACCCAATGCAAGCGATGCCCGCCACGAGCATGAGCCACCCCTCGGGCGTCGAAGGCAGCAGCGATTTGGGCGACTTGGTTCGGTCCAATCCGGGTGTGGGTTCCATGGCGGCCTCCGTAGGCATGTTAACGGAACTCACCCCGAAGCGTTGCGACTTCCTCGGACGCCCCAACCCATTCTCATACCCAAATGCATGAAAACCGCCGATCCGACTTGGAAATGCGGCACTTGTGTGACAGACTCAATCTCGCCTCGATCTCCGCAGCAGTTCTCATACCCGGGAAATTCATGACCACGCTCAAACTCCTCGTGACGACCTCCGCAGCCCTGCTCTCCGCCCAAGCTCTGGCCGTGGGGCCGCTCGCCTCCGACCCGGCGGCTCTCGCGGGTTGGCACTCCAGCCAGTCCTTCGTCTCGCCAAGCGTCAACGTGAACGTGGACTTCGCCGTTTTCGCACCCGGCGCAGGCGGACCCGCCAGCGTTCCCGGCGAGTTCATCTACGCGTTCCAGATCTTCGGCAATGGCCAGTCGCTCGACCGATTTGGTCAGCAATACATCCTCGGCGCATTCCCGCCGCACCTCACGGGCGTGAACCCCGCGTACGGAATGCTCGGCGGTGCAACCCCTGTCGTGAACATCCCTGGACTCCCCGTGGGCCCCGTCTCCTCACAGTTCTCGGCGACGTTCTCCCCGCCGCTGGCAGCGACAGCATACTCGTCGGTGTTCTGGTACTCCGCGGCGCAGCCCCCGTCGCAGGCCAGCTGCATCTTCAGCAACGGAACGACTTTTCCCATCTACTCTCCAGGTCTCGCCGGCCCAACACCCAGCGCGCCCACACTTGCCGGCGTGCTCCTTGGCGGCGCGGTCGTGCTCGGGAGGCGAAAGCGAGTGGCGAGCTGATCTTGTTGCAACGCCGGGAGAACCCGTCGCGTTCGGGCTTCCGCCCATGAACCGATTTTCCGCAACCTGAATGTCCGACAACGCTCAAGCAGCGACATTTTCCCCGGGCATTGGTTTGCCCGTCGCCTGCGCGTACAAGACGTCGGGATCAAGGTCTATGTCGCCGGGCCAGCAGACCGTCCGGGTTTTAGGATCGACACGAACTTGCTCGAAGTTGCGGACGTCATTCCACGCCGCGAAGACGCCGCGCCCCACAAGATGGGCGAGATTCACGCGGCCCTCGGATCCGTCGGTGAACGACAGCCAGAGGACGTAGCCGGCCTCGGCTTTGGCGGAGGTAATGCGAACCATGCGCAATCTTAGGGCAGCGGGTCGATCGGGTCGATCGGCGCGGGCGTGATGGCCTGCGCCCAGGCACGCCGGAGCTCGGGGCGATGGATCAACGCCCATTCGACGACGAGATTGTGAGCCCGTTTGGACAGTGTCCCGCGGACGATTTCCAGCGTTTCAATCGAGACCTGTGCTTCCTCGCCGGAGTAGAACACGTGGAAATGCGGCGGCGCATGGTCCTGAAAATACATGCAGATCGAGATGCCGTAGAACTCGCTGAGCGTGGGCATGAAGATGGCCCCTGTGTGTCGAACTACCGATTCACCGCCGCCTGTACCTCGGACTTCTCTTTCCGCCGGCGCATCAGCTCGGCATCGATGAACGGCTGCACCTCGCCGCGCAGCACCCGCTCGTAGTCCGTGGACTCGTGGTTCGTCCGATGATCTTTCACCCGGTTGTCGTAGAACACATACGACCGGATCTGCGTCCCCCACCCGCGCTCCACCGCACCACCAGTCGCCGCGCTCAGTTCCTTTTCTTTCCGCTCCTCCTCGATCAGCTCCAGCTTGGCCATCAGCACCTGCATCGCCTGCTTCTTGTTCTGCGGCTGATCGCGGTACGTGCTCGCCACCACCATAATCCCCGTCGGCTTGTGCACGATGCGAATCGCGCTCGCCACCTTGTTCACGTTCTGCCCGCCGGGACCGCTGGCGCGGACAAACGGCGTCACTTCCAGGTCCTTCTCCGGAATCTCCAGCGAGACTTCCTCAAACTCCGGAATGACATCCACCGTGGCAAACGACGTTTGCCGCTTGCCTTCGGCGTTGAACGGCGAGACCCGCGCCAGCCGATGCGTGCCGCGTTCGCAGTTCAGATACCCGAACGCAAACGCCCCCTTGATGTGCAGCGTCACCTGATCTACGCCCACTTCCGTGCCGTACGTCTTGGCCACCTCTTCCATCGCGAAGCCGGCCTTCTCGCAGTAGAAGATGTACATGCGAAGGAGCATCTCGGCCCAGTCGTTGGCCTCCTTGCCCCCCGCGCCCGCCTGGATCGTCAGGAAGCAGTGCCGGTGGTCGTGCTTGCCCGCCAGCAGCGATTGCAGCTCGATCTTGTCCATCCGCCCCGAGATGTCCTTGTCCGGCTTGCCGTACAGCGTGAACAACTGCGCATCCGCCTCGGCCAGAAGGTCCTTGTCGTTGGACTCTTTCGCCATCTCATAGGCGATCTTCGCGTCCTCAAAGTCCGCGATCGCCCCCTTCAGCGGCTCAAACTTCGCCTTCAGCCCCTTGAGCTCCTGCACAACCGCCTGCGCCTGCCGCTGGTTGTTCCAGAAGTCCGCCTGCTCCATCCGCGCCTCAAGCTCCGCGATGTCCTTCAGCCCTTTTTCGTAGTTAAAGCGAGTCGCGGATCGTTAAGATCCGCGCCTCGAGGTCGTTAATCACGGGTTGCTGTGCGTCGTAGTTCATGCTTGGGGCTCCGAAAGTGCGAGTCGGCACAAAGAGTAGGCGAATCCATCGCCGATTGCGCCAATCCGGGTCCGCGGCGTCGTTAGAACTCTGTCGATCGCGCACCCAGCGCACAACCCCGGGGTTCTCACATGCCATGCCCCTCGCATCCCGCTCTCCTGACCGCAACCTATTCTGCACCGCCCTCCCTGCCCCCGCCCCACTTCCGCTTCCGCAAGCCGTTCCCTCCCCCGCGCCGCTCGCCGCCACCCACATCCGCATCGTGACCAACGAGCCCATCCCGGATCGCCAGTGCACACCACCCACCGGTTCCACCCCGACCAGCGCGGGAATCTGCATCCTCAACGACGTCCAACTCATCAGCGCGCTCTCGCAGACCGGCCAGAGCTACGGCATCGTCCGCGTCGGCGGCGCGATCCACGTAGTGTCTAACTCCGGTTCGCAGTAAACACGCACCGGCGCGGCCCGGAGCCATACCTCGTATAGTCGCCCGATGCCGAGCGGCCAGATCAACCTAACGCTGGGACAACAACCCGCCCCAAGCGACAGCGCGACCACCCCCGGCACCAAGCACTACACCTCTGAGCAGCGCATCGCCGTCAAGCACTGGGCCGTCTGGACCAGCGGCATGGTCCTCGGAGTCATGCTGGTCATCGGAATCGTCCTCGTCATCCTCGATCGCCAGCGCCGCATCGTCCTCCGCACCGCCGAGCGCAAAAAGAAAACCCGCATCGTGACCGACGCCTGGGCCGAATCCGGCAAGCGCCTCGACCCGGACACCGTCGGCTCGCGCGATGAAACGGTGGACATCGATCCGGACGAACTTGGACCCCACGACATTGGTGGGGGCGGCGATCGCGATCCCCACGGCGAGGGTCCGCACGGATGAGCCACCCCCCCGCCCACCCCGCTCCGCACCACGCCTCCCGCCCCCTCGCCCTCATCACCGGCGCGGCCAAGCGTGTCGGCCGCGCCTCAGCACTCGCGCTCGCCAAAGCCGGGTGCGACATCATCATCACCTATCGCGGCTCCCAACCCGAAGCCGAGCAAACTATCGCCGACGCCATCGCGCTTGGCGGGTCCATAAATGAGTGCCGCGCCATTCCCGTGGAGCTCGGCGATCCTGAAGCCGTCGAGGCGCTCGGCCTCGACCTCGCGCGCACACTCCCTCGCCTGGATGTCCTCGTCCATAACGCCTCGACTTACGAGCGCACGCCCCTCGCCTCCCTTACGCCCGAATCCGCCCTTGAGGCCTTCCGCATCAACGCTCTCGCACCCCTGCTCCTCTCCAAGCACCTCGGCCCGCTGCTCGCTTCCTCCGACCGCGTCGGTGGGGGTTCCATGGTCGCCATGTGCGACATCCACGCCCTCGGCGAACACGGCCTCCCGCGCTCGCGCGACTTCGCCGCGTATTCCATGTCCAAGGCCGCCCTCGCCGAAATGGTCCGAACCCTCGCCCGCGAACTCGCCCCCCGCGTCCGCGTCAATGGCGTCGCCCCCGGCGTCGCCGCATGGCCCGACAGCGGCCACGAATCCGATGCCGCCGCCCAACAGGCCTACTTAAACCGCGTCCCCCTCGCCCGAGCCGGAACCCCCGAGGAATGCGCCGAAGTCGTCCGCTGGCTCGCGCTCGAAGCCACCTACCTCACCGGCGAAATCATCCGCTTCGACGGCGGCCGCAACATGGTGTAATCCGCCACACGCCCGGGATGAGCGACGCTTTGAGAGCGAATCCCGCGGATATTCCGCGATAGAAATCCACCGGAATCTACTTTCCCGTGCCCAGCGTCCCCAGCAACTCCCTCCCCCCCTCATGCCCCAGCATCTTCGCCTTCATCGCGTTCTCCCGCGCCTTGGCCACATCCCCCGCACGCTTGAACCACAGCGCGGCCTGATATGCCAACTCCGCATCCGCGGGCGCCAGCTCCTGCGCCTGCTCGTACATCGTCGCCGCCTCATACGGCTTCTGCATCAGCCCGAACGACTCGGACTGCAGTTCCAGAATGCTCTTGTTCATCCGATCCGACGTCGGCAGCGCCTGCAAAATCGCCGAGGCCTGCTCCGGTTCTCCCTGCCGATTCAGTATCCGCGCCTGCACGATCCGCCAGCGTGAAACTTCCGGCTGCAGCTTGCGTGCCGTCTCAATGTGCTGCTTGGCCAACCCCAACTGGTTCTTCCTCAGTTCCAGTTCCGCCATCGTCCCCCACCCCTCGGCCAGGTCCGGATTCACCTTCACGGCGCGAAGCAAGCTCGCCCCTGCCGCCGCGTCCGCTTCCTCCCCACCCTTCTTCAACTGCATCATGGAAAGATACAGCGGATACTTCGCCTCCATCGGATCCAGCACCTGCGCCATCCAGTAGTGCTCCTCCGCTCGATCGGAGAATCCCACCATGTTCGCCGTGGTCCCCGCCTCAAAGTGCAGCTGCGCCAGCGCGGGATCGCGCTTGAACCCCGTCGGCGCGGCCGCTTCCGCCCCCGTCGGCTTCACCGGAGACGCCCCCGAGAGCTTGATCGCCGCCTCATACTGCTCAAACGCCTCCGCATGTTTCTCCTGCCCGATCAGCGCCTGCGCGTACGCAATCCGCACGGCTCGATCCGTCGGGCTCTGCTCCGCCAGCTTCCCCAGAATCGCCATCGCCTCGGGAAACTTCCGCTCCCGCTGGTACGTCGCCGCGGCTTCCAACCCCGCCTCAATCGCCGTCGCCCCATTCCGCGTGTTGTTCCCCGCGTTCGCCTTGGCGGGAACGACCGTCAGGAACGACTTGGCCACAAACACCGCGCCGACAATCAGCACGGCAAACAGCAGCCCCACAATCGCAAGCAATCCGCGCCGGCTGGGATCAGGAGTCGTCATACCCAAGAGTATCGGCATTTGACGTGGCATGGGCTTACCAGCCCATGTTCGGGCGGCCGCCGCCCGAGTCCCTTGATTCAAGCCCACCCCAATCGCCCGTGAACACCCCGATTCCACCCACCCACTGTTTCCTACACTCTCCGCCCACCAGAACCGCACGGCCCGACGCCCGCGCCACACGAGCCCTCCATGTCCTCAACAAACGCCCCAACCCCACCACCACAACCCGCCCCAGGCGCCTCCAAGGCCTACCAACCCGCCGCCGTCGAGCCCGCGATCCTGAAGAAATGGGACGACTCCGGCGCATTCCACGCCGATCCCGCGCGCGTCCTCTCGGGCGAGAAGAAGCCGTACTGCATCCTCATCCCGCCCCCCAACGTCACCGGCGCGCTCCACCTCGGCCACGCCCTGAACAACACGCTCCAAGACACCCTCATCCGCGCCCACCGCATGATGGGCTTCGAAACCCTCTGGATCGTCGGCACCGACCACGCCGGCATCGCGACTCAGGCCGTTGTCGAGCGCCGCCTCAAGAAGGAACAGAACAAGACCCGCAAGGACTTCACCCGCGACGAGTTCATCGCGCAGGTGCAGCAGTGGAAGGATGAGTACGAAGCCCGCATCACCGGCCAGCTCAAGTCCATGGGCTGCTCCTGCGACTTCGCCCGCCAGCGCTTCACCATGGACCCGATCTGCGCCCGCGCCGTCCGCGAGGCCTTCTTCCGCCTCTTCAAGGATGGCCTCATCTACCGCGGCAAGCGACTCGTGAACTGGGACACCGCCTTGCAAACCGCCGTCGCCGACGACGAGTGCTACGACGAAGACATCGACACCAGCTTCTGGTACCTGCGTTATCCGCTGGTTCATGCTTTGGGTACCCCGGTTCTCCGAACCGGGGCTGGCTCTTCCCCATCCGACAAACCCGGTTCGGAGAACCGGGGTACCCACCAACCCGTGACGTGGAACGAACTCGCCCGCCGCGGCTACCCCGGCGCAGACCAACACCCGGGCGAAGACCAGGCCTGGGTCACCGTCGCGACAACCCGCCCCGAAACCTATCTCGGCGACACCGCCGTCGCCATCAACCCCCACGACCCGCGCGCCAACGCGCTGAAGGGCCTGCACGCCGAACTCCCGCTCGTCGGCCGCATCATCCCCATCGTCGAGGACTCCTATGTCGTCCTCCCCGAACATCTCGCCCGCAACGAGGAAGAGAAGAACGACCCCAAGGCCAAGTACGCCACCGGCTTCCTCAAGGTCACGCCCGCGCACGACCAGAACGACGCCGAGCTCGGCCAGCGCCACAACCTCGCGGCCATCAACATGATGTCCCCCGACGGCCGCGTCAGCGACAAGCACGGCTGGTCGGATATCGGAGACGCCCACATCCTCGTCGGCCTCACCATGGCCGAAGCCCGCAAGAAAGTGGTCGCCGAGTTCAAGGCCCGCAACCTCCTCGAAGAAACCAAACCCTACAAACAGAACGTCAAACGCTCCGACCGCTCCAAAGCCATCATCGAGCCCTACCTCAGCGACCAGTGGTACGTCCGCGTAACCGACGATCGGTTATCCGGAGCCGCGAATCGTGCGCTCGTCCCGGAGCAACGATCCCATCGAACGAACGGCGCATCGGATCGAACGAACGCCCACTCCGATCAAACGAACCCGAACGAAGTTGCAACGAATGCCGTGAGAGATCCAGCGAATGCAGCATTCCCTCAAACTTCCGGCTCATTCGCTCAAGTGAAGGGCTCAGGCAATCGAACGAATCTTGAATCCGGTGAGTCTCATGACATTTCGGATCGCACCGGTGGCGCTCATGGATCGCCACACGGGGGACATCCCATCGTGTGGAGCCAGCGTTTCAGCGATCGCTGCGAGCTCATCTCGAAGCAATACGCTTGGCTGGCCCACGATCTGATTCGTCACGCCAAGAACATCTCCATCACGGTCGATCCCGCGGAAGCGCAGTCTATGGAAGACATGGAACTTCCCGTCACCGTTCACATCGCCGTCTCGCCCGGCACCGACGGCGAGGAGCGCGCGCAATCGCTGATCCTTGAGACCGCAGGCTTCTCCCCCTTGACCGAAGTCGCCAACGGCGACGGCTCCATGCGCTTCTACCCCGCCCGCTACGCCAAGACCTACGAGCAGTGGCACGACAACATCCGCGACTGGTGCATCTCCCGCCAGCTCTGGTGGGGGCATCGGATTCCGGTGTGGAGCGTTGCTTCCCTTCAGAACGAAGAGTTGGCGTCTGAAGTCGGTGATGCGATCTTCTCCTTCCACGGGGGAGATGTTGAGGAAGCGCTTGCCCGACTGTGTGAGTCGTTTGGCGGAGAATGCCACACGCACGTCAGTGCATCCGCTCGTACCATTTTCGTTTGCGCCCGAGACGATCGAGCGCAATCGGCGTTGAATGCGCTCTCTCGGTGGCTTGAAGGTGGCAACAGCTATGACGAAGCACGCCATCTGTTTCCAGGGGAAGCGGGAATGGGTGCAGCGTTGTCGCTTGGCACAAAGATCTCGGGGCTAAGTCAAGACCCCGACGTCCTCGACACCTGGTTCTCCAGCGCCCTCTGGCCCCTCTCCACGCTCGGCTGGCCCGACCCCGCGCAGTCCCCACAGACCGCCGGCCTGCTGGAGGCCTTCAACCCCACCTCCGTCCTCTCCACCGCCCGCGAGATCATCACCCTCTGGGTAAGCCGCATGGTGATGATGAATCGATATTTGCTTCCGGCAGCGTCCACTTGGACGATCGAACCCTTCACTCACGCCGGGGGAATTGACCACCCATACAACGGCTCTGCCAATCCGCTCCTCCAACAAAGCATGAATGTGCTCGGTCAGGCACTCTCCGCGTTGGGGATTTCCGGTGCCGTCAAGATGCATGCCACCGGCACGTCTACGACATCGTGGATTACAATAACGAGCGATTCCCCGTTGTTTGGAATAGTGCGCGGTGTGCTGGACAAGATGTCTAGCACGGCGATTGGAGATGATCCGGCCGCAGTGACCGCCTTGCTGAGATCATCCGGATTGGCAATCACGGATACCGACGCTGCAATACAAGCAATTCGCGCTGCTATGCCACTGTTCGACAGCGCCCAAGGCAGCATGTTCGGCTTTGTGAACGAGTCGAACGCCACGCATGCACATGGCAATGGCTCCGGTCCAGTTCCCTTCCACGACGTCTTCATCCACGCTGTGGTCCAAGACGGCGAAGGCCGCAAGATGTCCAAGTCTCTCAACAACGGCGTGGACCCGCTGGACATCATCGAGTCCCACGGCGCGGACGCCATGCGCTTCACGCTCGCCCAGATGACGACGCAGACGCAGGATGTCCGCATGCCCGTCAAGCTGGACCCCAAGACCGGCAAGAACTCCAGCGACAAGTTCGACGCCGGCCGCAACTTCGTCAACAAGCTCTGGAACGCCAGCCGCTTCGCCATCGCAATCCTCGATCGAAACAGAGGCTCGGGCGCAAGCCCGGGCAACGCCGCGCCGCAACTACACGATGACACCCTGCGTGGGCTCGGGGGGGCGCCCACGCCTCTGTTGAGTCTCCCCGACCGCTGGCTCCTCAGCCGCCTCGCCCGCGCCACACGCGCCTGCGAGCACGCACTCAAGAACTACGAGTTCGCCGACTACTGCCAGACCCTGTACCAGCTCCTCTGGTGGGACTACTGCGACTGGTACCTCGAGGCCGTGAAGCCGACCGTGGATCAGAACCCGCAGACCCGCGCCGTCCTCCGCACCGCTCTCGACATCATCCTCCGTCTCCTCCACCCCGTCTCCCCCTTCATCACCGAAGCGATCTTCGAGCAGTTGAAGTCGCATCCGCTCCCCGCTCCCCCCATCGACGGCATCACGCTGCACTCCGCCGATCTCCTCTGCACCTCCTCCTGGCCCAAGCTCGCCGACTCCTTGATCGATGAGTCCGCCGAGAAGCAGTTCGAAGAACTCCGCGAACTCATCACCACCATCCGCAACATCCGCGCCGAGCGCCAGGTCCTCCCCAAGCGCCGCATCACCCTGCACTGCTCCGAAGCCGCCGCCAAGCGCATCGCCGCTGCTGCCCCGGGCCTTGTCGAGAACCTTTCCGGCCTCGAATCCATCACGACCACCAAGCCCACTTCCGGCATTCCCGCCGTCGCCTTCCGAGCCGCAGGCGAGGAAATGCACCTCACCAACCTGGCCGACGCCGCCGCCGAGGGTTCGGGGGGGCTTGATGCCGGAGCCGAAAAAGACCGCCTCACCAAGCAACGCGACACCCTCATCAAAAGCGAGACCGCCCTCAACGGCCGTCTCTCCAATCCCGGCTACGTGGACAAAGCCCCGCCCAAACTCGTCGAAGAATCCAAAGCCCAACTGGAAAAGATCCGCGCCGAGATCGCCGCGATTGAGGCCAAGCTCAAGTCGATGTAGCGTCACCGCCCGATGACACCACCCATGCGCACGGCCACGAATCTTCGACGCAACGACACATCGCCCAGTGTTCGCTCACGCCGCGGAGCGGCCGACACACGCATAGCCCGGGGCGCAAGCCCCGGAAAACGCGAGACCGACCAACCCGCACCACTCGCATCTCCAAGCCCGCGGAGCGGGCAACAGATCGCCGCGCTCGCAGCTGCGCTCGCGTGCATGAGCATCTCCGCCTGCTCCGGCTCCGCAACACGCTCCCCCTCCTCCCCCATCGCCGGCACCGCCACAATGGGCGTCGCCCCAACCTCCTCGCAGCCCGCCTCCCCCTTCACCGCAATCGAGTCCATCGAGCCCTGGTCCTACAACAGCGCCGAGGGCCGCCTCGTCCGCACCGCCCATTACCGCCTCTTCACCACCCAGCACGACTCCGTCCTCGCCTCGCGCGTCCCTCTCTTCCTCGAGTCCGCCCTCGCCGCCTACCGCTCCTGCATCACCAGCCCGGACGCACAGTCCCCCACCGAAACCCTCCCCGAACCCTCCCTCAAGCTCGACACCTACATCCTCCGCAACCGCGCCGACTGGGCCCTCCTCACGCGCCAGACCACCGGCGAGCAAGCCGATCTCTTCCTCCGCATCCGCCGCGGCGGCTTTGCCTTCGGCGGGAAAGCCCTCCTCTTCGACATCGGCGCCCGCGACACCCTCTCCATCGTCGCCCACGAGGGCTGGCACCAATACACCCAGCGCGCCTTCCAGCGCCCACTCCCCATCTGGCTTGAAGAAGGCATGGCCACCTACATGGAGGGCTACCGCTTCGATGCCCACGGCGGGGGGGGAGCCCTCTTCGTCCCCTGGTTCAACACCGAGCGCTTCGACCAGCTCCGCCGCGCCGCCGCAAATAACAAGCTCATGTCCCTCGGCGCGCTCCTTGAAGCCGCCCCGCAGAACCTCATGAGCTCCGGCAACGACGACGCTCTTACCTACTACGCCCAAGTCTGGGCCTTCACCCACTTCATAGACGAAGGCGCCAACGGCAAATACCACGCCGGGCTCGCCGCCCTGCTCAAAGACACCGCCTCCGGCGCCATTGATGTCCAGCTCATCCGCACCTTCGGCGTGAACGACGCCCGCCGCGTTCTCCTCGCCCGCCGCGGCCCCGGCATCTTCGAGGCCTATTTCGGCGACACCACTGTCGCCGCCGGCGAGTACGACGCCTTCATGCGTCAACTCGTCCATCCCGGCTCACGCGGCTCAATCGTCGCGGGAATATCCCCCTTCGCCGCCCCGCCGACAGTCCCAAATCCGCCAAGCCGGCCCGTCCCGTAAACGTATTTCGCCCCTCCCGTCCGGGAGACGAACGAATCTGAACCCGAAAGCCCCTCGTTCCGTTGCAGGACGACGAACTCGGATTATCTTTGCATATCGCGGTGCCGAATCGGCCCGCTCCGACGCCCACACCGGCGGCGGTCTTCCTGTCGCACGCCTCCGAGGAGCGAAGCGGATGTCCGTGACCACCGCCCAGCGTTCCCGTCGAATCCCCCTCGCTCATCGAGCGATCCTCGCGGCCATCGCTTCCGCCGCAGGCCTCGTCGCCGCTGCTCCCTCCCGAGCCGACAACCACCCCGTCTTCCTGCAGTGGTTCGAAACCCGCTGGTCCACCATCGAGCACAAAACGCCCGACTTCTTCATGGCCGGGTACGAGTCCGTCTGGCTCCCGCCCCCCAGCCGCGCCGCCGACAACACCAGTCCCGGCTACGACGTATTCGATCGCTTCGATCTCGGCTCCCCCGGCAACGAAACCGCCTATGGCACGCAGGAGCAGATCCGCGCCATGGTGGACGAGTTCCACCAGTCCTCGTCGCTGGTGTACTTCGACATCATCATGAACCACGACTCGGGGCGCAACAACTCCAACGACTTCTACAACGCCGGCGGCTATCCCGGCTTCGCCCTCCGCATCGGCACAGACACCTGGGGCGACTTCCACGACGGCACCACCCAGTCCATCGATCCCAACGGCGCGAACTACAACCTCTGGACCGGCGATCTCCTCAGCTTGATCGACATCGCGCAGGAAAAAAACTACCAGTACATCCGCCAGCCCACCACCGCGGGCAACTCCCTGAACATCCCCGCCGGAACCGTGCGCAACAAGCCCGATCCCGCCAACACCAGGTTCTACCCCGACCTGCAGCTCACCCCGCTCACGTTCAACAACACCGCTCTCCCCTCCGGTCAGCAGTCCGTCACGATCTACCCCTTCAACACCGCGGACCCAACCCAGGGCGACCCCATCGCCGAAAACGCCACCGGCTACCTCACCCGCTTCGTGCAATGGATGGTCGAGGTCATCCACACCGATGGCTTCCGCCTCGACGCCGCCAAGCACATCCCGCAGTGGTTCTGGAATCAGTACTTCGATTCCAGCGTCTATTTCCGCCGCAAGACCTTCGGCGGCAACCCCGCCACGCCCTTTTCCTTCGGCGAGATCGTCGACTCCAACTCCTTCACGCAGACCTACACCCGCAAGGACGGCTTCGGCAATCGCGATGCCCTCGACCTGAACGGCGCAGGCCAGCTCCGCGACCTTCTGAACGCCCGCGGCTTCGGCGCGTGGCAGAACGTCCTGAACGCCCACCTCGATACGCAGGACGACGGGCTGAACAACGGCTCCCTCGGCGTGAACCATCTCTTCAGCCACGACAACGGCTCCACCGGCGATGGCGGCTCTCCCCCGCCTCTCCCCGGCCCGAATATGTACGGCCTCCCCGAGTGGTGCTACCTCCTCTTCCGCCCCGGTCCGCCGAACGTCTACTACAACTCGCGCCAGTTCATCGATCTCTTCCAGTTCCGCGGCTTCTGGCCGCGCGAGGGCAATCCCACCGCCCTCGGAACCGAAGGGGCCAACCTCAACTCCGACCTGACGAACCTCGTGCGCCTCTCCAACGGCTACGCCCGCGGCTCCTTCTTCCTCCTGAACTCCACCGACTCGGTAAACACCTCCAACGCCGACGTGCTCGTCTTCGAGCGCGCCAAAGACCTCGGCGGCGGCAATCACTCCGGCAACGTCCTCGTCGCCGTGAACGATTCCTACGCCTCCGGAACGACGCAGCGCAACATCCAAACCTCCTTCCCCGCCGGCACCCGGCTCCATGAGATCACCGGAAACCACGGCGATCCCGTCATCGATCCCACCAACGCCATCCCCGAGCTTCTCGTCACAGACGCCAACCGCCGCGTGCTCATCACCGTCCCCTTCAACCAGAACGCCTCCGGTGTGCAGCACCACAAGGGCTACGTTGTCTACGCCCCCGCCGCGCCGAGCGGCACGTTGCAGATTCTGCAAACCAGCGGAGCCGCGTTCCCATCGCAGCTCGCCCCGGAGGCCTCCTCCATCCCCGCCTACAAGCGCCGCATCACTCCGATCCCCGTCGTGGACGCGGCCCAGTTCGAAATCCGCCTCACCACGAACAAAACCGACCCCAGCGACCCCGATTGGGACGACTTCGCATGCTTCCGCATCGACGGTGGCTACCCCTCCGCCGGCGCCGCGGTTGACTTCAACGGCCAGAACGGCGGCCCGGACTTCCCCGACACCGACTCCTACATCCCCCGCTTCGAGAGCTTCGTCACGCAGAGTTCGCCCCTGGCCACCACCGTAGGCGTCACCAACGGCCTGTACCGCCAGACGATCAACACCAGCTCACTCAACGAGGGCATCCACTACATCAAGGTCGTCGCTTTCCGCCGCCGCCCCTCCGGCACGGACCCGATCTTCACCGAGTTCCGCGCCGTCATCTACGTCGATCGCAGCGGCCCCACCGTCGCGCTCGCAGATGCCGCCCTCACCATCACCACGCCCATCAATATCTTCCGCGTCATCGCCGCCGATCGCACCACCACCAGCGCATACATCCTTGTGAACCCACCCGCCGGCGACCCGCTCACCATGGTCAACGCGACCAATCAGGCGTCGCAGTACGACCGCTTCGAATGGCGTCGCACCGTCGGCGGCCTGCACACCGGAGCCAACTCGGTCACCGTCGTCGCCTTCGAAGCCACCGGCCGCTCGGCCGTCACCACATACACCGTCAATGTCTCAGTCGGCTCCGGCGATGTCGACCACAACGGCGTAGTGAACATCGACGACCTCTATCTCGCCTTCCAACGACTCGTCAACGGCCCCTACGACTCCGCCGCCGATCTGGACGCCAACGGCTCCCTCTCCACCAACGACATCCGCATCCTCGAAAACGCTCTCCGCCCCGCCGAGATGCAGAACATGGCCCGCCCCCTCCGCTGACGGACTTGGGTGGCACGGGCGGCTCGTCCGCCCGTGATGTTGCAACCGACTCGCAAGGCCTCTTCGAGCTCGCAGTCACTCCGTCTCCGCACTCGCCACCGGCGCCCCGAACGGCACGCTCGGCTGAACTCCCAGATACCCCAGCGTCCGCTCCATGATCCGTCGGTTCACCGGCCCCGCCACCACCGATCCGAAGTACTGCTTTGCCTTCACAAGTGCAGGCCCCGGGTCATCCACCACCACCAGCACCACGATGCGAGGGTCCTCAAACGGGCCGCCCGCAATGAAGCTCACGTTGTACTGCCCGCCGTAGTACCCGTCCGAGCCCTTGGGCTTGTGCTTGCCTTCCGGGGCCTTCCCCAGCGGCGCCTGGGCCGTTCCGGACTTGCCGAATGAGATGTACCGGAAGTTCTCTTCCTTGCCCTTTTTCTTGGCCAGATTGCCGTCCAGAATGTCCGTCACGCCCTTCATCGTCTCGCGCGTCTTATCCGCGATCCCCGGCGGGAACACCCGCGTGCACGGCTCGTGCAGCGCACGCTCATAATCCGCGGCCGTCAGCCGCACATTCGGAATCGTCCCCCCCAGCTCCCCCGTGCGGCAGTATGCGCTGAACGCGCGGCACATCTGCACCGGCGTCACGCCCACTTCATACCCGAACGCCACCGACGTCTGCGTATATTTGCTCCACGCCTTCTCGCTCGTCACCATTCCCGGCGATTCGCCCGGCAGACCCAGGCCCGGCTTGCGACCGAAGCCCAGCGAGACGATCGCGTTCCGCGTCTGCGGGAACGTCAAACGCGACACGCCCTGCGTCATGCCGATGTTGGAAGACTGGATCAGCACTTCGGTCCACTTCAGATGATCGAAGTTCGTGTGTACGTCGTCCACGTGCCGCCCGTACGGCGTGATCCAGTGCCCGTAATAGATCGGGAAAGACTCCTCCGGGCGCGTCACGCCATGCATCAAACACGTCGACCACATGAACGGCTTGAACGTCGAGCCCGGTTCATACACATCCTCCACGCACCGGTTGCGGGCCAGCGCGGGATCGATCTTGGATTGCGTGTCCTTGGGAATAATCTTGTACCGCGTGCCGTTTCCGCCCTTGGGGATCGACGTGCTCCAGTCGTACTCGCGCGCGTCCTTGCATGGGCGCACGATGTCCGCCATCGCGAGGATCTCGCCCGTGTATGGGTCCATCACCACGCATCGCCCGCCCGCGGCATCCGCATCCTCCACGCCGCGCTTCAACTCCTCAACAACGATGTTCTGGATTTCCAGGTCCATCGACAGCCGCACATCCAGGCCGCGCTCCGGGGGCTTGTACCCGCCCGGGAAGATCCACATCGGTTCGCCGCGCGCATCGCGAACGTACTGCAACGTGCCCGGCTCGGGCTGAATCAGGGAGCCATAGATGCGCTCGGCGCCGGAGAGTCCCGTCATATCCCCGCCGACCATCCCGACCACGTTCGCCGCAATCGCGGCCGCCGTGTAGTCTCGCACCGGCCGCGTCTCCAAATGCACACCGGGAATCATCTTCCCCGCGATGCGAAGGCCCTTCACCGCGTCCACACGCCAATCCTCCAGCACCTTGGAGACCGGCACAAATCGCTTGAACTTGCCCGTCTCCTCCGGCGGATCCTCGTCAGAACGCGCCGCGATAATCTCTTCATTGCCATCCATCGCCGGAACAATTTTCTTGGCCAGCAGCGGCGCTGGCATGCCAAGGGCGTCGGCCAGCAGGTTGATCGCCTCGCCGGGAGGATTCGGAAAGTCGATCGGATCGACAAACACGCGGTAGCCGAACTTCGCCGTGGCCACGGGAATGCCGCGCCGATCCGTGATGTCGCCGGGAGGCGCCTTCTCCGGAACCTTGGTGATCCGCTCGCTGATAAACGGCGCAAGTTTCTGGCCGGGCGAAATCTGCAGCTGCGCCACGCGCCCCAGCATCACGGCCAGCACCCCCACCATGCCGATCGCCGCGAGCTTCGCCACCGAGTCGATGCGCGACGCCGAGCGGGCTTCGCCTGCCGCGGCCAGGGTGCGGGTGGTCATGGATTCAGGATTGATTGTGGTCACCGCGAGCTCCGTCGTTCCCATGAGGGGGTGGGGCCAGCGGTCAAGAAGCGAGCCGCTGCGGCGGCTCTTATCGGTTCGTGCCGTGCTGCGGGTCCAACGACGCTGTCTCCGTCAGATCAAGGGCCTCCAGCCGCGCCAGCACGGAGAACCGCTCATCGCTGATCGGCGTCAGCATGCCGAACTTCCGGGCCAATACCTCCACCCGGTCCGGCGTGGTGACCTTGGCAATCTCGGCCCGAAGTTTCCACAGTTCGCGATCATGCCGCGCAATGCGGTTCTGAACATCCGCCATCTCGTGGGCCGCCTGCACGCGAAGCTGCCGGATGCCCAGCAGAACACAAGCGACCAGACCCATCCCCACGACCAATGCGGTTAGCTTGTAGACCATGCTTCACCTCAAACCAAAGTACACGCCCGGGAAGAACGAGTCCGCGAGCAAATCTCGCAGATTCTCGTGAATGATCGGCGTGCGCGTGGAGTCACTTGGCGGGAATACGGAGTTTCATGCCGACGCTGAGCGACTCGGGGTCGGCGAGCGTCCCCTTGTTCGCCTCAATGATCTCGTTGAACCGCTTTCCGGAGTTCAACATCTTCCGGGAGATGGCGACAAGAGTGTCTCCGTCTTTGACGACGTACTCGCGGAAATCGCCGGCCACAACCGGCTTCGCATCCGCCTTCGGCAACGCGGGATCGCTGAGCGGCCCGCGTGGCCCGTTCACCAGTGTGCCCGGTGCAGCAACGGGAACATACGGCTTGCCCAGCAGCACATCCTTCGGAGGCAGCAGCAGCGTCACGCCCTTGTGCAGTGTCCCGCCGGACCCAAGCTTGTCCTTGTTCGAATCGCGGATCTTCTCCCAGAGTTTCCCATCGTTGTAGATCTTCTGGGCGATGCCGTAGAGCGTGTCGCCCTCCTTCACGTCGTAGCGGGTCATCGGAATCTGCGGCACAACCGGAGGAGGAGGCGTCACGCCCGCCGGCGGGTCATAGTGCTCATCGCCGCGCGGCAGATATTCGGTCCCTCGCTGCACATGCACAAGCAGCGGGGTACCGGGATTCGTGTTCGTGGCAAGCTGAGTACCCCCGGACAGCGAGGGATCGCCCTTGGCAAATCCGGGCAAGGCATGAAGATCCGCGCGGGCGGCGGCTGGCTCCGGCTGAGCAGCCGGAGCCGTCAGGCCAGTGGACCGCATACCCGCAGTTCCCGTGCCGATCTCCCGATCTGTCGGCGGCCGAATATCCCCAATCCCGGCCATCTGTGCCTGGCGGGCCTTGGAGAAATGGTCGCTGACGAGCACGCCCAGTACGAGGACGAGCGCGAATCCGACGATGAGCGCGAGCTTGTGTTCTCTGGTCACGGCGATTGCGTCCCTGCAAACGACTCACTGGAAGCCCGGCGGTTGGTCGTGGTGGAGTTCCGTTCCACCTTCCGCCGGACAATACATGCTATCAACCTCCAGCCCGGCGTTCCCGCTCGGTCCGGTTCTCCACATTCCCCGTCACCCGCACCACCCGCAGCTTGGCCGATCTGGCCCGGGGGTTCGCAGCCAGCTCATCATCGCTGGCGGTGATGGGCTTCTTTGTCAGCGGTTCCACCAGCCCTCGTTCCACAAGGTCCGCAAACTTCTGCTTCACCGGCCGGTCCTCCAGCGAGTGAAACGAGATGATCCCGATCCGGGCCCCGGGGGCGAGCCATGACTCCTTCCCCGCAACGACCATGCCAGCCGCCCGACCGATCGAATCCAGCAGCCGTTCCAAGCTCCCGATCTCGTCATTGACTGCAATCCGCAAGGCCTGAAACGTCTTGGTCGCCGGGTGGATCGAAGACCGTGCCGCGAATGACACGGGCACCGCCGAACGGACGATCTCCGCCAGCCGCACCGTGGTCTGTATCGGGCCCGCCCGACGCTCTTGGACAACTTTCGAGGCAATCCGCCGAGCAATCGGCGGGGGCTCCTCCCCATAATCCCGGATCAACTCCGCCAGTTCGGTCTCCGGCATGGTGTTCACCAGTTCCGCCGCGGAAATCGGGGCCTCTGGGTTCAGCCGCATGTCCAGCGGCCCCTCCCGCATGAACGAAAACCCCCGCGCCGCATCGTCCACCTGCGGCGAGGCAAAGCCCAGATCCGCCAGCAGCACCGAAGCCAACCCCACCTCACCAGTCTTCATTCGCGATCCGACCTCGGCAAACGACGCATGATGCCCCACCACCCGCGGCCCATTGGCAACCCCACCCACCCGCTCCACCGACGCCCGCAGATTCCCCCCATCCAGGTCAAACAGCACCACTGTCCCAGCCGCGCCCACCCGCTCCCCCATCGCCGCCGCATGCCCCCCCAACCCGGCTGTGCAATCAATCACCGTCTCCCCGGGCCGCGGATCGAGCAACTCGATCGCCTCACGCAGGAGAACTGGAACGTGCTTGGGCTTGGGTGCGGGTTCGGTCAAGGGAAAACAGGGTATCCGGACCCCACGCGTACCATTGAAGGAGCCGCATGTCCGAAACCGACCCCGACATCCTCGTTGACCTCACCACGTGCGCCTCCGCCTTCGAGGCCGAGGTCATCCGCGACGCCCTCGAACAATCCGGCATCTACGCCTTCGCCGCCACCACCGTGGGATCGATGAACCCCTGGGAAGTCGCCTCCTCCATGCCCCTGCGCGTGCAGGTACGCCGCCGCGATCTCGAGGCCGCCAAGCTTGAACTCACTGCCATCCGTAAAGAAGCCATCGACATTGATTGGTCCACGCAGGACCTTGGCGAGCCCGAAGACGGCGAACTCGCCGCACAAGGACCCGGCGACCGCGACTGGAAGAAGCATCACGAAGAGAAGCAGGAAGTGGCCAAGACGGCCATCGGCTTCGCCGCCATGCTCGCGTTCGGCCCCATGGCGATTGCCGCCATGCTCACGGCATTGATCGCCGGCAAGCCCAAGGACCCACCCAAAGACCCGCCCCTGCGCGGCCTGTAGCTCTCACGCCGGACTCGGCAGCGATTCCATGATTGCCATCAAGATCCCCTGGGGCGAATCCGGGGGATATTCCCCGCGGCTCGCGTTCGAGCGCGATGGGGACGAGTAGCTCCGTCCGATCATCCGGTGGGCACACACGGGGAGAACATTGTCCATCACATCCTCGGGAACCGCATAATCCCGCTCATGCAGCGCGGCGGTCGCTCGCGCGGCCTGCGCGAGCGCCAACGCACCCCGCGGCGAGAGACCCACCTGCAGATCGTCCCGCGATCGCGTCGCCCCGGCCAGCGCGATGATGTACTCGATCAGCGACTGATCCATCCTGACCGCATCCACCTGCGCCTGCAATGCCAGCACATCGCTCGAGTGCAGCACCGGCTTCAATGCGTGCAGCGCATGATCCGCCGGGCGGAGCGCCAGCACCCGTTGCTCGACCGCCGCAGAGGGATACCCCAGCGAGATCCGCATGAAGAACCGGTCGAGCTGATTCTCAGGGAGCGGGTACGTCCCTTCGAAGTCGAAAGGATTCTGCGTTGCGATGATCATGAACGGCTGATCCAGCACATGCGTCTTGCCGTCCACGGTCACCGTGGCTTCGCTCATCGCCTCGAGCAGCGCGGTCTGCGTGCGCGGGGGCGTGCGGTTGATCTCATCGGCCAGCACAATGTTCGCGAAGATCGGCCCGCGCTTGAACTCAAAAGAACCCTTTAGCCCATGGCCGTTGGAGCCCCCGCTCCCATTGGTCCCCGCCGCATCCATCCGGAACAGGGACACTCCGATGATGTCCGAGGGGAGCAAGTCCGGCGTCAACTGAATCCGCGAGAAGGAGCAGTCCACCGAGCGTGCCAGCGCGGTCGCAAGCACCGTCTTCCCGACCCCCGGCACATCCTCAATCAACACATGCCCCTTGGCCAGCAGGCAGCAGATCACCTGATCGACGGCCAGCGCATTGCCCAGGAACACACTCGAGATGTTGTCACGAAGCCGCTGAATGGGTGAAGACATGGTTGGTGCCCGCATCGAGGTTGGCCGAAGTGGTAGAGACCGGCCTGAACGTGAAAGTATACGGATGGGTCGCGGCCACGGTTGACCATTGGCGCGATTCCTCTTCGCTCAAACTTCGTGTACGCTTGTCCGCACGATGCCTAATGATCCTGCAACCTCGGGGGGGATGGAACCGAACGGTGGTTCGGGCGCGCCCACTCCGATAGCGCCGCTCGCCGCGCCCAAGGACGCCGGCCTCGGCCGCGAGCTTGGCGGCGATCTGCCCTGCGTTGTCTGCGGGTACAACCTCCGCGGTCTCTCCATCCGTTCCATGTGCCCTGAGTGCGGCACCAACGTCCGCGCGACCATTCTCTCTCTTGTCGATCCGTACGCGAGCGAACTGCGCCCGATCACTTTCCCGCGGCTCACCGCTGCCGGCATGATTCTTTGGGCCTTTGGCGCCGTCGCCGTTGCGCTGATGTCGTGGCTGCCGCAAGGCGCGGACATCCTCCATCAACTCGGGGCGCGCGTGAACCGTCCGAGCGCGGGCCTGGGGGTGATGTTCGGTCTCGGCACATCCGCCCTGGGTTCGCTCGCGCTGATCCGGCCGCATGCGGGGATCGCCCGGGCGCACTCGATCATGGCCGCGCTGGCCACCGCGATGTACGTGCCCCTCGGCTGGGCGCTGTGGCGATACCACATGGAGGTGGACCGCGCCGGTGGACAGCACTACCTCTCTCGCTGGGCTCCATCGGCGGACATGTCCCTTTACCTTGCCTCGGCCGGCGCGATGATCGCAACGCTGATCATGCTGCAACGCCCGAACGCGCGGCTGTTCGTGGCCCGCAGCATGGTCCTTCGCACCGGGCGCGTGGACCGGCAGACGATGTACGCCATGGCTATTGCCGCGTGCGTCATTGCGATTGGTGCGCTGCTCGGTCGGGTTCCCGGCGCACCCGGCGGCGAAGTGGCGCGAATGGTCGGCGTTGTGATGGTCGCGTTCGGCGGCTTGCTGCTCTCCATTGGTGCGCTCGGCTCGCTCCTTGACGCGGCGCGCATTGCGGGCGCGATTCTGATCCCGAAGATGACGGTTCGCCAAGTGATTCGCGAAGGGAGACCGTCGCCGCGCAGCGGGTTTATGAAGATGATTGATCCGAATGTGCCTGTGACAGATACTGGCCCGCGGCCGATTTCCGGCACCGGCACAACTCTTCCGCCCCCCACTACGCCTCCCACGCCCCCCACCCACACTCCCCCCACTCCCGGAGCCGGAGGCGCGGCGTGACGCAGGCAGAGCAGGAACGCTTCGATGCCCTCATGCAGGATGCGATCGACTCGCTCCCAGCACGAATCCGCGCCTTGATTGATGAGGTGCCCCTAGTCGTGCTGGATCGACCATCAAAGGAAATGATCAAGCAACTCATCGCCGACGGCACCATCGCGCCTGACGAGGAGCAGGAGGCGTACGGCGAGCTATGCGGGTTGCACACGGGGACTGCGATCACGGACCGGTCGATTGATGACCCGGGCGGGTGGGGCGTGCCGGGGAACGATTCGTTCGGGCAGGAGCACATCCACATTTTCCGCGAGGGAATCGTGAACCTGGCGACGGAGGATGAGGATGGCCGCGCGTTGGGATGGAAAGCGGAGCACGCGGAAGAAACCATCTACGAGGAAATACGGATCACGATATTGCACGAGATCGGGCATCACTTCGGGTTGGATGAGGAGGATTTGGAGGATCTGGGGTATGCGTAGGAAGGGAGAAATTACACCGCTGAGACGTTGAGGTCGCGGAGAGAGAGGACTGGGTTGAGGGGCTGGAGATTCGGATTTCGATTCGGAGCAGGATTAGGACCGGAAGGGGAGGTCAGGGCCAGTGTTCTTGGGGGCTTGCGCCGGCGGCGGTGAGGAGGGAGTGTGGGGAGCGGAGGGGTCGAGGTGGTCGGAAGGTGTGATTTCGGTTTGGAGCGGGGTTGAGGGGGGAGGGGGCGTTGGGGATGGGGAGGTTGGGTCGATCGTGGCGCGGGGGGGACGTTCGAGGGAGCGGGGCGGGAGTTGCGGGCTCGGGGGGGCGCGGAACATGGGTGGGGCGCGCGTGGGCGATCGGGGTTTGGGCGACTTGTGGAATGGCGCGAAGGTCTCGCTCGGTGCGCTCAGGGCGCGTTGAGTTGGGCGCGGGGTGATGGGGGGAGAGGTCGGCCGCGGAGCGATCGGTGGGACGGTGGGTGCGTGTGGTTTCGCAGAGGCGGGAGAGGCGGACGAGTAGAGAGGCGGCGCGGCGCGCGGATTCGGCGCGGCGGATGTAGAGAAGGATGGGGTCCGTCGATGCGGAGTTTGGGGTGGCTGATGCGGGATGTTCGGAAGGAGTCGCGGAGGCGGGTGCGGCGGGCACGTTGAGAGGAAAGCGGAGGTTGGCGTTGAACTCATCGAGGATTTTCGAACAGGTTGCGACGACCTTGATGAGACTCTGTTGGGCGAGGAGCCGGGTTCGCCAGGTGGTGATGGAATCGGTGTAGGACAGCCGCGCGGTGATTTCGGGGAGGGCCATCCAGAGGGCGAGGGATTCAGTTGTGGTGTTGAAGGTCTCGGCGATTTCGCGGAGGGAGAGGGTGGGGCTGTCGAGAGCGGCGAGGAGGCGGGGCTCCTGGTCGGGAGTTGGGGTGCAGGGAGTTGGGACGGAAGAGCGGGGCATTTGGGAGAGAGTACTGTGTTTGTTTGGATGTGTCAAGTGGATTTGTTGGGTTTCGTTTGGATTCTCTAAGCGGCTGGGGAGGAAGGAGTTACGCGACGGGCGCGCCTCCGGATACACATACACCGAGCAAGTCGAAGACGAAAAATGGGGCCGCCGGGTATCTTGGTGGGAATGGCACTTCAACGGTCACGCAAAGCGGAGTGCGGGAAGGCGAGGGTGACGTTGTGAAGCCGCATCCGCGTGTTAGGAAGATGGTGAAATGGGGTGGTCTGGTCGCGGGCATGGCGCTTGTTCCAGGGTGGCTTGTTTTATTCCTCTTCGTCGGAGCTCATTTCTGGCACAGCAAGGACGGCCGATGGGCCCGGCTTGATGTGTTCGATTTTTCCTACGGGCAAGTTGTGCCCGCCCCGCCCGAGTACGACCCTGCGTTTGTCTGGGGCAAGACATCGAAAGAGAGGTGGTGGTCTTATGATCGCCCTGCGCCCCAACTGTCCATCAGCATCGCACATCTGTTGCTGATCTCCACGGCGTGCCTCGGGCTCTCGGGAATCGCATGGTGGCTCGACCGTCGAGATAGATGCCGCCGCGCTCGCGTTGACCTTTGCCCAGAGTGCAACTACGAGCGGACCGGGCTTGTGGCTGGCGCGGTGTGTCCGGAGTGCGGGGCGAAGGGTGGGGTGTGATATATTGATGGGATGAAGCCGCACCCGAGAATCCGCAAGACGATCAAGTGGGGCGGGGCGGTGGTGACGGTGCTGATGGGGGTGGTATGGATTGGCAGTACGTGGTGGCGCGTGGATCGCTACAGCCAAGGTTCCTTTGAGAGTATCGAGCACGGCTCAATCATGATCGTCCGAGGTGTCGATCTGTCGGCCCTCGCGGACCCCGGCTGGCGCATGGGGCGAGCGTCGAAGCGCTCTCCGTGGGCATGGTGGTTCCACTATGACTCGTCGCCATCGCCGCCTCGCGGGGGGCTGATCCCAATGTGGTTCCCAACCAGCATGGCTCTCGCCGTCACCGCAACCGCCTGGCGTCTGGACACCCGCGCCCGCCGCCGCGCTCTGCTCAATCTCTGCGCGAAGTGCGGCTACGACCGGACCGGGCTTGCGGCGGGGGCGGTGTGTCCGGAGTGTGGTAGACTGCCAACGTGAAGCCGCACCCTCGAATCCGCAAGACGATCAAGTGGGGCGGGGCGGCGGTGACGGTGCTGCTGGTGGTCGCGTGGGCCGGGAGTGGGTGGAACTTTGCCGAATACTGGAGCCACACGGGTTGGCGCGCTGGGGTGGTACACGGCGAGCTTCAGGTTGTGATTTCGTCTGACCCTCCTCCATTTCAGCTGGGCGGCTTGCACTTCGTTTCTGACCCGGGAGAGTTTTACTTCAGATTTGATGGCAGGTTCACACGGCGGTTCGTATGGGTTTGGATTCCTCTATGGTTGCCGATTCTCTTGGTGCTCATGGCCTGTGTCACATCCTGGCGTCTCGACACTCTCGCCCGCCGCCGCGCTCGGTTGAATCTTTGTGCGAAGTGCAACTACGACCGCACCGGGCTTGCGGCTGGGGCGGTGTGTCCGGAGTGCGGGGCGCGGGCGGCGTGATTCGTTGATGATTGTGCCGCCGGATGTCCGGTTTGCGGACAGCCGGTGCGTGAGTCATTGCACCCACCGTACCGGCTGTCGTCCAAAGCGACGACATCCGGTGGCACGGGCAGAGGTGGGCTTGCGCCTGGGGCTCTGTTTTGTGAGCAACGGAGGCCGCCCGCGTTACCGCGGGGGTTCCGTATGAGGGGGCGGAGTTCGGGCGCGGCGCCTGAAACATGGGCTGGTAAGCCCGTGCTACTTCAGAACCCTGTGATCGGCAGGAACTGGCCGTCTTTGTGGAAGACTTCACCGTCGGCGGTGATTGTGCCGCCGGGGCTGGTGCCGCGCTTTCGCATCTCGCAGACCATGTCCCAGTGCAGGCCGCTTTCGTTGGAGGAGCCGCTTTCGGGGTAGCCCGCGCCGACGGCGGCGTGGAAGGTGCCGCCGATTTTTTCGTCGAAGAGGGTGTTCTTGGAGAAATCGGTGATGGAGTAGTTGGTGCCGATGGCGATCTCGCCGAGGTTGCGGGCGCCGGCGTCCTGATCGAGCATGTCGATGAGGAACTTCTCGTTCTTCTTGGCGGTGGCCTCAACGACGCGGCCGCCCTTGAACGCAAGGCGCACACCCTCGACCTCGCGGCCCTGATAGACGGCGGGGAAGGTGTAGTTGACGTGGCCTTCGACGCCAAAGCCACCGATGGTGGGGAGCGTGGGGCCGGCGAAGACTTCGCCGTCGGGGAAGTTTTCCAGGCCGCCGCAGTTGACCCATGTGGCTTTGGAGACGTCGACTTTCAGGTCGGTGCCATCATGGCCTGCGTGCGGAGCGACTTTGAAGTGGACGACCTTCTTGCCTTGAAGGTATTCGCGGACGCGCTCCTGGCGGGCGAAGATCTTCTCCCACTCGCCGACGGGGTCGGGCATATGGAGGAGGCCGGCCTTGAAGACGAAGTCCTCGTAGGCGGTGAGGGACATCTCGGCGTCCTGGGCGTTGGCGTTGGTGGGGAAAAGCGTGCCGCACCAGCGGAGGCCGCCGGGCTCTGTGGATTTAGAGGCACGCTCCATGAAGACCTTGAACCAGGGCTTGCGGGCGGACTGGTGCGCGGCGACGCGCTTGGGGTCGATGCTGCCGAGGGACTTGGTGTTGCTCTCGGCCCAGAAACCGATCTGGACATCGATTTTGGAGACGCGGTGGATGTCGAGTTCGGAGCAGTAGCGGAGCTGGTCATCGTTGCCGTGTGCGAGGAGGATGCCGTTGAGGGACTCGGATCGCGGGGCCCAGAAGGGATGGCCGCCGGCGCGGAGAACGGCCTCAAAGGTGGCCTCGATCAGCGGCATGGCGACGGGGTCGCCGGCGATGGCGACGAGGTCGCCTTTCTTGACCTTGGTGGAGTAGCGAACGAGGATGTCGGCGAGTTTATCGAGGCGTTGGTCGCGCATGGGGGGGAGGGTAGGAGGAGGAGGAATCGGGAATGAGGAGTCGGGAATCGGGTTTCGGGTTTCGGGTTTCGGGGGGATTGTGGTAGAGTTGGGGTGGGGTTGAGGAATCGGGGGCGTGCGGAGCGCGGCGAGCTTTGGTTGAATGGAGGTTCGCATGGGTAGTGTGATGAAGAGGCGGATGCGCGGGCTGGGATGGGTGGTGGCGATGGCCGCGGGAGCGGGGGTGCTGCCGCTGGGCGGTTGCGCGGGGAATGACCAGATCACGGGGGCGATCGAGACCGTGGCGTTTGTGAGCACGATCCCGCTGGTCATTTTTTGCGGCCGCAACGGCTCATACAGCAGTGGCGAGGGGCAGTTCTCACAAGGGGGATCGAACTACGAGTTCCTGCCCTCGCACGGGGGAGGACGCTGAGGGAGCGGAGGCGCATTGAATACAATGTCGCGGCTGCGCGTGCAAAGGTGCAGTGCGCATGCCGCGACGTGGTGGTGGATCAGGTGTTGGGGGCGGAGAGGGGTCAGGGCGTAGGACATGGGGCGAACCAAGCGGCGAGGAAGCCGAAGATGTCCTGCACACTGATGACGCCGTCGCCGTTGAAATCGGCGTCGAGTTCACCGTCGAACCAGCCAGCGAGGAAGCCGAAGATGTCCTGCACGTTGACGGTGCCGTTGGAGTCGTAATCGGCGCGGCAGTCGTCGCTGGGGTCGGTTCCGGGGGTGCCGGTGCCGGTGCGGAGATTGGCGAGAAAGACCGCGCTGTCGAGGATGTGGTCGTTGACATCGCCGACTTCGAAGATGAGAGTGTGAGAGCCGGCGTCCAGACGCGCGGTCGTTGTGGTGAGATGGTGGATGAGCCCGTGCGGGGCGGCGAATGCGGTGTTGACATCGTTGGTAACGGTGAGCCCGGCGAAGGAAGCTCCGACCTGCACGGGGTGGGCGTTGCGGTCCAGTGCGATCTGGCTGGAGGGGTCGGTGCCGTCGAGGAAGACCAGAAAGGCGTCGGTGTAGGAACTGGTCCAGATGGGGTATTCGACGGAGCCGAAGAGGAAGTCGAAGCGGACCTGGCTGTCCTCCGCAAGCGTGAAGTGGACCTCGAGAGCGGCAACGTCGAAGGAGGCCTGGAAGTTTTCGATGTTGCCGTTGAGGATGCCGAAGTCGTTGAACTCCTGGGTGCCACCGTCGATCTCGGGGTTCATTTGCGAGTTGACGGCGGGCGGGGGCGAGGCCGGGTCGTATGTCGGATCAAGCACCTCGGGAAGCGGCCCCATGGCCGCGACATTTCCGCTCGACAGCACGACACCGTCCCGGATGGTCACGGGCGGAGCGGAGAAGCGGGTGTAAGTGCCGAACTGCCCCGGGACACCGTTGCGGATAACGACTGATGTGATGGTGAGACCTGTGGGGTTGAGAGCGGCGGCCAGCGCCGCGGTGTCCGAGGTCTGGGTCGTCTGAATCTGGGCGTGACTCTGCGCGGCACATACGGCGAACGCAAGGGCGGCGAGAATGGTCGGGCGGGCGTACGTCATGGGATGTTTCCTTCGTTTGGGGATTGGTTACGGGCAGCCGGCAAACCAGGCGGCAAGGAAGTCAAAGATGTCCTGAACTGAGAGTGTGCCGGAGGTGTTGAAGTCGGCGCGGATATCACCGGCGAACCAGGCGGCGAGGAAGTCGAAGATGTCCTGGACGGTGATGCCGCCGACGCCATTGAAATCGGCGGGGCAGACCGGGACGGGCATCATGGTGACGGTGACGTTGTCGGCGAGAAAGATGACGCCGTAGTCGGCGCAGGTGGGTGGGCGGGCGTCGTAGTGAACGACGACGTTGTTGAAGCCGGAGGGGGCGGCGATGGCGAGTGTGCCGCTTGGCCAGGTACCGGGGACGGGGGCGGTGGTGGTTGCCGTGGCGACGAGAGCTGTGTTCTGGTAGGCGGTGACGCGCATCGTGGCGGAGGAGTCGCAGCCGAGCTCCTGCGTGGAGTACAGGATGGAGAAGTCGGTGAGCGTGCGGGAGAAGGAGATGAGGATGTCGGCACCGTAGACGCTGTTGGGGAAGATGCAGTTGCCTGAGAAGCCCATGGGAGCGATGCCGACGGCGCCGACCTGCTGGATGGAGTAGCCACCGGCGAAGTGGGCGGTCAGGCCACTGACGGACTGATCGATGGGGAACGGCGTGTATTGCGGGGCGGCGTTGAAGTCGAAGGTGACGGAGTTCGGGGCGGAGACGAAGAAGGCGGTGAGCTGGACGTCGGCGGAGGCGGGGAAAGAGTGCGAGGCCTCCGGCGCGCCGTCGGACCAGCCAGTGAAGACGAAGCCGTGGTTGGGGGTGGCGATTAGGGTGACCGTGGAGCCGCTGTTGAAGGCGCCGCCACCGGTGGTCGTGCCGCCGTAGACGGGGAAGGAACTGGTGGTGATGGTGAACGAGGGGACGAAGTTGGCGACGAGGGTGCGGTCGACGGTTGTGGTGAAGGTGTAGTGGGCGTTCGTGCTGACTTGCGAGCCGCTCTGGGTCCAGTTGACGAAGCCCCAGCCGGCGTTCGCTGCGGCGTTGAGGGAGGCGGTGGAGTTGACGGGATAGGGACCGGCGCCGGTGATGATGCCGGCGGCGGCGGGGGAGGCGGTTGCGGCAATGTTGACGGTGGGCGCGCCGGAGGTGTAGAGCGAGAAGGCGAGGTCGGCGGCGAGCATCTGGATGGGGCCGCCGGTGATGCGGCGCATGTAGGAACTGTCGCCGCCGGTGGCGGTGCAGAGGCCCCAATCGGGCGGCCAGCCGTAGGTGGCCGTGACTCCCTGGGACGCTTCGATCTGGACCCAGTACTTGGTGCCGCCGGCGGCCGGGAAGGGCGTGGCGAGCGTGAAGGCGTAGTCGTACATCTGCACGCCGCCGATGATGGCGACGGGTGTTTCGCCGGCGTTGCTGTTGACGTTGTATTGGACGAGGCGGCCGCCGGCGCCAAGGTCGGGCTGCGAGCCCGCGGCGATGGAGCGATAAATGGAGATGGTGAATGCGGAGACGGGGGCGCGGCCTGCGCCGGAGAGGTAGTTGGTGTACCCGCCGCGCCAGTGGATTTCGCTGATTGCTGCGCTGGAGGCGAGGGTGAAGTTGTCGAAGGCGTACTCATCACCGTCCAGGCCGTCGGGCGGGTACCAAGCGGACTTGTGAATGCCGCCGGTGGGGCTGGAGGGCTGCTCGAAGACGATCACGTTGGCGAGCGTGTTGAATCCGAGGCAGAGCACGGTCAGTAGAGCGAAAATCGCATATCTCATGGTGAATCCCCTGGTGAGTTGAGCGATCAAGCCGGCGGGATTCCATCCACGCCGGCGTGATCGCCGGACAGGATTCACCATGCAAAGGACATGCCTATCCGTTATGTGACCAGGATGCACCACGAATGGGTCGAGGTGGCTCGGGACGGCCCAAGAATTGTCTGCCCGTGGCCATCGCGCGATACAGCTTGGACAACCTGCTGTCAGAGTTGGAGTTGGAGAGAATCACCGAACGCCAACACGGCAGGACTGCATTCAAGCGATCTGGACAGGAAGGACATTGCGAATGAGTCGCAGTGTCTCTTCGGCGCTGTGACCGTCGGGGACAACGACGCGGCGGACGTGGGTTTTGTTGTCGTCGGTGGTGATGCGGGCTTCGACGAAGTGGGCGGCGCCTGCGCTGCGGGTGGTGAATGTGGCGTGCATGGCCTTGGCCTTGCCGTCCTGAGCGAACTTGCGGATGTCCTCGATGGAGGAGCTGGCCGCGGCGAGGTACTCGGCTTCGTTGAGGGGGACGGCGGAGAAGAGACGGACGAGATCATCGCGCTTGAGGAAGGCGAGGAAGTTGCCGGCCTTGGGGCCCTTGGTGTTGTCGAGGAGGACGCGGTAGAAGGCGAGGAAGGCGGAGGGCTGGTCGATGGGGGTGGCGCGGGCGGCGTCGAAGACGGCGGCTTGAATGGCGTCACCGTTCCATTCACAGGTCTTGAGGTTGTGGGCGAGGGCGTGGAGGAAGCCCCGCTGGACGGGGGAGAGCTCGGTGGTGCGCGGCGGTGGGGAGGTCTGGAGGGTGAGGCGCTCCTCGGGGGAGGCGATGTTGGCGATGAAGTGCTTGGCGGCGTGGATGCGGGCGTCGAGGTGATGGCGCTCGACGGTATTCAGCGCGGAGCCCTTAATGCGCTCGAACTCGGCGTAGATGTCGAGGTGGGGCATCTGGACGAGGGCGAGGACGAGCTGGAACTCGCAGTCGAAGAAGGCGCCCTCGCTGCCCGGGTGCCCCGGCTCTCCGAGCCGGGAGTCTGCTGCATTCGTCCGGCTCGGAGAGCCGGACCACCCAACTTCGCTGAGGAGATAGTTCTGCTTCTCGTGCTCGGGGTACTTGGGATCGGTGTAGGTCTTGAGGTGGGCGCGGTCGAACTCGTTGAAGAGCTTGACGAGGGCTTCTTCGGTGGGCTCGAAGTTGGCCTGGCTCTTGGGCTTGGTGCGGATCATGAGGAAGCGGAGGATTTCCGGGGGGAGGAAGTCCGCGACTTGGCGCGCGGCGACGCCGAGGCCCTTGCTGCTCGACATCTTCGCGCCGCCGATGAGGATGAAACCGTAGGGGATGTTCTGGGGGGCTTCGCGGCCGTAGATTGCTTTGAGACAGTGCGCGGCGACATCGCGGGAGCCGCCCTTGGTGTTGTGGTCTTCGCCTGCGCCTTCGATGGTGACGGGGAAGGTGGCCCACTTGGCGACCCATTCGAGCTTCCAGGGGAGCTTGCCGTTGCCGTTGAAGGGGGAGACCTTGCCGCGGTGGCCGCAGCCCTTGGCCCATTCGACGAGGTTGGGCTTGCAGACGTATTCGACGGTTTTGCCGTCGTAGTTGGAGCACTCGGTGGTGCCGACCTTGCCGCAGTTTTCGCAGATGGTCTGGAAGGGGAGCCAGCCGACGGGGCGGTCGGAGTTGGAGACTTCCTTGTAGATCTCGCGGACCTTGGGGGCCTGGGAGAGAATCCGGTCGATGGGCTCGTTGAACTGGCCGTTGCGATAGATGTCGCGCATGCGGTAGAACTCGCACTCCACGCCGAGGTCCTTGAAGACGGACCAGAAGTCGCGGATGTAGAAGTCCGCCATGTCGGTGGCGTCCTTGGGGCCGAAGCCGGGCCAAGTGGGCGGAGGGGGGCAGTTGCAGAGGGGCTTGCCGAGGTGGGGCGTGTAGAACTCCTCCATGCCGAAGGGGAGGGAGTCATTGGGATCGAAGTCGTCGCATCCGAAACGGTACTTGACGGGGACGTTGCGCTGCTTGAGCACGCGGAACATGGCGTCGTGGATGAGGACGCCGCGGAGGGCTCCGACGTGGGCGCGGCCGGAGGGGGTTTTGGAATCGTTGATGACGTGGATGCCGGCCGCGTTGGCGGGCATGGGGTAGGTCTTCAGGATGTCGGCAACTTCGTCGGTCCAGTGCATAGGGGGGGAAGGGTAGAGGGATGGCGCGATGGGGGCGCGGGGGGTGTCTCGCTGCAAATCCGCCCCGGGGAACGCGGGGGGTTTGGAGCGGACGGGGGACGCGGAAAGAGATGAAGATGGGGCTTGAACCGGAATCGCTTCGGCACAATCCTGCCGCACGTTGCTCAATCGTTCATGCGGGGGAATGCGGCGATTCGCAGGGAGTCATGGTGGGCGTGCGGGGTTATACGAATCCGAAATAGAAATCGTGCGTGCATCCGCGGGATTCGCTCGGAGACTCGCTCATCCCGGGCGTGTGAATGAAACATGATTCGTATTAGGAGCACCCCGCGAACCAGGCAGCGAGGAAGTCGAAGATGTCGGCGGCGTTGATGGTGCCGGAGTTGTTGAAATCGCCCCGGCAGATGTGGCAGGCGATTACGCCGCAGGTGGAACCGCCGCCGTCGAAGCGGAGTCCTAAGAGCGTACACGTGGGACCGGGGAGGACGGAGCAACCGCCGGTGAGCGGGCTGCAGCATGCGCCGGAGACGGGGAGACTTTCGACGCGGAGGGCGGGAAGCGCGAGAACTCCGCCGACCTGCCATGGCGAGGGACCGAACCCGACGGACCCAGCGACGCCGGGGCTGCTTTCGTACCAGCGGGTTTGCCCGGACGACGAAGATGGCGCGTATGCGGTGATCCAGTACGCCTGTCCGGCGGCGAGATTGATCGAAGGTCCGGTGAAGAGGTAGATGCCGGCCGCGCTGACGGTGATTGTGTTGGAGGTCCAGAGCGCGGTCGATCCCGGGCCGCCGCCCGCTGCTTCGATGGAGATCGAGAGCGTGACGGTGGTTGATCCCGTGAGGGCGTAGGCCATGGCTGCGCTGGCGCGATCGATGGTGGCGGCGGCGGGCGGAACGAATCGCGCGGCGATCCTTCCGGTTGCGCTGATGCCGCCGAAGGAGTTGAAGTTTGAGGTGTTGTAAGAATCGGCGGGGCCGAAGGTGTTGATGGCGATGTCGGCACGGGCGGAAGGGACGAGGGCGGCGAACAACAAGCAAAGTAAGGCGGCGACGATTACGGGGAGGGATCGTGCGAGAGTGGCCATTCGTTCAGCGTACCACGGGGGGGATGAAAACCAAAGTTCAGGTCTGAGAATTCAGACATCCCCAGCGACGACCCTCCCCCACTGCTCTTCCATCCGCTTGCTGGAGACGGGAATGAGGGTTTCCTGGCGGCCGCCTTCGGCTCCCCAGAGGGCGACACGCCATTCTTCGAGCATCCAGCGGTAGAGGACGAGCTGGGGGTCGGCGCGTTGGGAGGGTGCGCCTTGCTCGACGCGGACGCGGAGTTTGAGGACCCAGGGGGCGATCTCGTGGATGAGTTTGGTGTCGCGGAGGAGCCCTTCGATGCCGCCGAGGCGATCGAGTCGGCGGCGGATGGCGGCGAGATACTTGGGGTATTGGGCGAGCCACTCCGGGGGGGTTCGGGTCCAGAAGCCGGGGGCGAAGAGATAGGCGAGTTGGACGCGGAGGTCGAGGATGGCCGCGGCGTGCTCGGGTTTGCTGGCGCTGTCTTCGAGCAGCGGAGTGATGGCCATGTGATTGCGGAGAATGGATTCGGCGAGGGAGAAGACGGTTGCGCCGGAGGGGCCGATGCGGGTCCAGCTTGTGTTCAGTCGGGCGGCGAAGAGTTCCTTGGTTCGAGGGGTATCGGAATAGCTATCGGAGGCGATGGCCCGCTGTGAGGATGTCGCACGTCGATCGACTGCTCGCGTGAATCCGCGGGATTCGCTCGGAGACTCGCTCATCCCGGGCGTGTGAGTTGAGTCCCAAGCGCGCTGGGCGGTGAGTTCGGCGAGTTCTTCGAGAAGCGATTTGGAGGAGCCGCTGGCGTAGGGTGCGCTCATCAGGGCTTTGTGGAGGAGGGAGAGTTTTTCGATGCCGGGGGTGGTTTCGATGAGGGAGCGGCACTCGCGCCGGGTGTGGAGGAAAAAGAGGCGGCGGAGACCGGCGGCGTGGGCGGTGTGGGCTTTGTCTTCGCTGACAAAGGGGCGGATGGCGACGTCTTCGGTACCGCCTTCGTCGTTGAGGGCTGGGAAGACGGTGAAGGACTTGCCGGCGTGCTGGATCTCGACGCGCTCGGGGAGGGGGCCGAAATCCCAATGGAAGATGCCGGAGCGGTTGAAGGGGCCTTCGGGGAGGCGGACGAGGGACTGCTCGGCTTGGCCGACGAACTCGCGGCGGATCGCGCCGAGATCGCGACCGGCCATGACGGAGCGTCCCTTGGGATCGACGACGCGGATGTTCATGACGAGATGCTTGGGGAGGCGCTCGGCATGCCATTGGTCGCGGGCGACGAAGATGTTGGTGGCCTCGCGAAGTGCGCTTGTTATGGAGTCGATGAAGTCGCCGCGGGCGAAGGGGAGGCGGGGGATGATGCGTTCGACGGTTTGCGGGACGGGGACGAAGCTGGCGCGGAGGGACTTGGGGAGTTCGCGGATGAGATGCTCGATTTTTTCGGCGACGACGCCGGGGACGAGCCAGTCGAGCCGTTGCTGCGTGAGTTCGCCGACGCGGTCGATGGGGACGATGATGGTGATGCCATCGTCGGGTGCGCCGGCGTCGAACTTGTATTCGAGTAGGAAGGGAGGGATCTCGGATGCCCGAGCTTGCGCTCGGGGCTCTCGTTCGAAGGAGATGGAATCGGGGAACTGCTCGGCGGGGGGTTCCTGCACGCCGGGGGCGAGGAGATCCTTCTTTTGCATCAGGAGGAGCGTGGGCTCGCGAGATTCGGCCTTGCGGCGCCAGTGCTCGAACTGGGGGCCGTTGGAGACATCGTTGGGAAGGCGGCGGTCGAAGAACTCGAAGCGGCGGGACTGGTCGGCGAGGAGATCGTTGGTGCGGGACTTCTCCTGCAGTTGGCGGATGTGGCGGGTAAGCGTGTGGTTGTGCTCGAAAAACTTGGCGTTGGTGAGATACTCGCCGCCGACGAGGGCGTGCTGGATGAAGAGGGCGCGGCTGGCGGCTGGGTCGATGGGGGCGTAGGGGACGCGTCTGCGTTTGACGATCTCCAAGCCGTACAGCGATTGGGATTCGTAGACGACGGCTTCGGCGCGCTCGGCATCCCAGTGCGGTTCCACATGGGTGCGTTTGACGAGGTGCTGGGCGAGTTGCTCGATCCACTGGGGGGAGATGCTGGCGGCCATTCGGGCGTAGGTGCGGGTGGTCTTGACGATCTCGGCGGCCATGATCCACTTGGGGGTTTTTTTGAAGAGCACCGAGCCGGGGAAGATGTTGAGCTTGATTCCTCGCGCGCCGTCGTAGTCGCCATCGCCGAGGGCGACGTCGCGCTGGGTGGCGTCGTTCTTTCGGGCAATGGAGGAGAGGAGGCCGGTGAGCATGGCTCGATGGATGTTCTCGGGCTTGGCGTGCTGGGTGTTGAGGTGGTAGCCCATCTCGGTCATGAGTTCGCGGAGCTGGGTATGTGTGTCGTGCCACTCGCGGAAGCGGAGGTAGGAGACAAACTTGTCTCGGCACCATCTGCGGAACTGGCTGCCGGAAAGGGCTTTCTGCTGCTTGTGGAGTTCGCGCCAGAGTTTGAGCTGGCCGAGGAAGTCGGAGCCCTCTTCGCGGAAAATCAGATGGGCGGCGTCTGCTTCGGCTTGCCGTTCCAACGGGCGCTCGCGAGGGTCCTGGGTGGCGAGGGCGGCGGTGATGACAAGGACTTCGGCCAGGCAGCGTTCGGAGTCGGCCGCGATGAGCATGCGGCCCAGCCGGGGGTCGATGGGGAGCTTGGCAAGTTGGCGGCCGATGCTGGTGAGATCGGCGCGCAGACCGCCGCCTTCGAGGGCGTGGATTTCGAGAAGGGTGTCGTAGCCGTCGCGGATGTTCTGCGGACTGGGGGGCTGGATGAAGGGGAAGTTCTCTATATCACCGCCGCCGCCGGTGAGATCAAGGGCCTTCATCTGCAGGATGACGCTGGCGAGGTTGGTGCGGAGGATTTCGGGGTCGGTGAACTCGGGGCGGGCGTTGAAGTCTTCTTCGGAGTAGAGGCGGATGCAGACGCCGGGCTCGGTGCGGCCGCAGCGGCCGGCGCGCTGGTTGGCGGAGGCGCGGCTGACGGGCTCGATGGGGAGGCGCTGGACCTTGATGCGGGGTGAGTAGCGGCTGATGCGGGCGACGCCGGCGTCGATGACGGAGCGGATGCCGGGGACAGTGAGGGAGGTTTCGGCGACGTTGGTGGCGAGGATGATGCGGCGGCGGCCGGGGACGGGATCGAAGACGCGCTGCTGCTCATCGGGGGAGAGTCGGGCGAAGAGGGGGATGACGTCGACGCGGTGGGTGGGCTTGAGGGGGTGCTTGCGGAGGGCTTCGGCGGTTTCGCGGATTTCGCGTTCGCCGGGGAGGAAGATGAGGATGTCGCCGGGGGAGGAGTGCGCGCCAGAAGCGCCGGCGGGTGACCCCGCCGGTTCTGAATGAACGCTGAGTTCGTCGACAGCGTGGAGGATGGCTTGCTCGACGTCGCGATCTTCTTCGTCGGGGTGTTGGGCTTCGAGGGGGCGGTAGCGGAACTCGACTGGGTAGGTGCGGCCGGACACCTCGATGATGGGGACAGAGGTGGGGCGTGGGGCCGCTGTGGCCCCCGCGTTACCGCGGGGGTTCAGGATGAAGGCCTGCGTGAAGTGGTGCGCGAAGCTCTTTGGATCAATGGTGGCGCTGGTGATGATGAGCTTGAGATCGGGGCGGCGGGGGAGGAGTTGGCGGAGGTAGCCGAGGAGGAAGTCGATGTTCAGGGAGCGCTCGTGGGCTTCGTCGATGATGAGGGTGTCGTACTGGGAGAGTGAGCGGTCGTGCTGGGTTTCGGCGAGAAGGATGCCGTCGGTCATCAGCTTGATGAGTGTGCGCTCGCTGGTGTGGTCGGTGAAGCGGACTTTGTAGCCGACCACTCCCCCAGCTCCCCCACCGCCACCACCGCCACCACTGCCAACTGTCGTTCCGAGTTCGTGGGCGATACGCTGGGCGACGGCACGAGCGGCGATTCGGCGGGGCTGGGTGTGGCCGATGAAGCCGCGCTGGCCGCGGCCGAGTTCGAGGAGCATTTTGGGAATTTGCGTGGTCTTGCCGGAGCCGGTTGCGCCGCAGACGACGACGACCTGGTGGTCTCGGATGGCGGCGATGATCTCGTCCTTGCGTGCGGCGACGGGAAGATCGGCGGGGTAGTGGATGGCAGGAACGGCGGCGCGGCGGGCGGCGACGCGGGCGGTGGAGCGTTCTATTTCGTGAGCGATGCGGGACAATGTGTCGTTTGGGGGACCGGAGCGGGCTCCGGCATGGCGGGAGTTGCGATCCAGGCCGCGGAGGCGGGCGTGGAGGCGGCGCGCGTCGGCGATGGTGCACCCGTCGAGGGCGTTGTACAGATTACGGATGTGCAGGTCCTCGCCCACGATGGACGGTAGACGAACTTTGGACCGGGTTCCCCGATACAGTTCGGCTCGAAGTCGGTTGACCGTTTTGCACTTCTCGCAGAAAGGACATTCCCATGCGTCGCACTGAGCGCGTTCTTGTGTATTCCACGCTGGTTGTTGCTCTAGCCGCACTTGTTGGTCAGGCGGGCGGGTTGGGGCTGGTTCGATCGGCCGCAGCGAACCCGGCGGGGGCTCCGCCGGTGGTGGAGGCGGCGAAGCTGGCGACGTGTGACATTTACCAGCTTGTGGAGCGGATGGTGGAGAGCGACCAGTACAAGCCGGCCCAGGTTTCGGAACAGGAGCGGGTGAAGACGCAACTGAAGCCGATGGAAGACGAGTTGGAGCGCGAGCAGAAGGAGTTGCAAGCGGCGGACCCGAAGGAGCCCGGCGCGCAGGAGAAGTTCAGGAAGTTTCAGTCCAACCGGGAGGAGTACGTGACGCGGCGGCAGGCGGCGGCGGATGGGTACTCTGATCTGGTGGCTTCGCAGTTTGCCGAGGCGTATGGGAAGGTGTGCATTGAGACGAAGAAGGTGGCCAACTCGCTGGGCTATGGGTATGTGATGGCGCAGAAGAAGGGTGAGATCAAGGCGCACAATCCGCAGCAGCTTGTGGAGGAGTTTCTGAGCCGGCACGTACCCGTGGCGCCGGATGGCGTGGACATTACCGAGCAGGTGCGTGCGGCGATGAAGCTGCCCGAGAAGGCGGCGACGCCTTCGGCGAGCGTGCCCGATACGGCTCCGGCGGGCACATCGCCGACGACGGAGACGCCGAAGAAGTGAGTTCGATTGTGTTGCCAGGTGTTGCGAGCGTGGCTCGTCCGGGGTTGCAGCATCCGGAGTGGCCTGAGTATTGCTGCGCGATCCTGCGGGATGAGCGAGGGCGGTATCTGTTGGAGCGACGGGCCGCGGATGCGAAGGATGCGCCGGGGAAACTGGCGTGCTTCGGGGGAAAGCGTGAGCCGGGGGAGCATCCGGATCGGTGCCTGCGGCGGGAGATCAAGGAGGAGTTGGGGTGGAGCACGGGCGCGCTGCACTTGGATGTGGCGGTGCGGCTGATGGCGCGGGGGAGCGGGGGGAAGGCGGATCGCGTGGTGGCGTGGTTTTATCGGGGGAAGGGGCCGCGGGAGGGGTTGGAGTTGAAGACGTTGCCGGGGAGCGCGGTGGTGTGGGTGACGGGGGAGGAGTTGGCGGGTTCGATGCGGGGGGAAGTGAGCGACTGGCATCGGGTTGCGTTGGAGGCGGAGGGGCGGGGGGAGACGGTGGCTTGGATTGAGGGGTAGGGGTTGGGGTTGAGGTTGAGGTTGGGGTTGGGGCTGAGGAAATCCACGGGATTCGCTCGAAGACTCGCTCATCCCGGGCGTGTGTTGGGGTGCGAATCGGCATCGCAGGCGGCGCGGAACTGGATGGGGTCGAACTCCCGTTCCATCTTACTGATGGCGATGGCGGCGACGCCGTTGCCGATGAGGTTCGTGATGGCGCGGGCTTCGCTCATGAAGCGATCGACGCCGACGAGGAGCGCGAGGCCTTCGACGGGGAGCTTGCTTGTGGAGTGGGCCGCACCGAGCGTGGCACTGAGCGTGATAAAGCCGCCACCGGTGACGGCTGCGGCTCCCTTGCTGGTGAGGAGGAGAACGGCGAGGATTTCGATTTGGTGCCAGATGGTGAGTTCGACGCCGTAGGCCTGGGCGATGAAGAGGACGGCCATGGAGAGGTAGATGCTGGTGCCGTCGAGGTTGAAGGAGTAACCGGCGGGGATGACCAGGCCGGGGACGTCGCGGCCGCAGCCGGCGGCTTGCATCTTCACGATCATGCGCGGGAGGGCGGACTCGGAGGAACTGGTGCCGAGGACGAGAAGGATTTCGTGCTTTATGTAGACGAGATATCGCCAGAGTGAGACGCCGCAGATGCGGAGGACGGAGCCAAGGACGAGGATGATGAAGAGGACCATGGTGGCGTAGACGCAGCCCATGAGCTTGGCGAGGGAGAGGAGAACGGTGGGGCCGTTTCGGCCGACGGTGGCGGCCATTGCGCCCATCGCGCCGATGGGCGCCAGACGCATGATCATGGCGACGATGCGGAACATGACCTCGGTGAGGCGATGGACGCGGTCGACGATCCAGTCGCGGGTTTCAACGGCGTGGGCGGCGGCTTTTTCGCCGCTGAGAGCGGCGGCGGCGGGCATGGTGGCGATGGCCGCGCCGACAAGGACGCCTACGAAGAGGACCTGGAGGGCGTCGCCGCCGACGAACGGGCCGAGTGCGCTGTCGGGAATGATGCCGAGGAGCCATTCGGTGAAGGTGTGGCTCTTGGCGGCGTATGCGGTTGCGGTCTTGACGTCATCGGGATTGATGTGAGTGATGTCCACGCCTGCGCCGGGGCGAAGGACGTTCGCGATGACAAGCCCGATGGCGAGGGCGATGGTGGTGACGACCTCGAAGTAGATAAGGGCCTTGAGGCCGACGCGGCCGACGCGTTTGAGATCGCCCATGCCGGCGATTCCGCCGACGATGGTGAGAAAGATGACGGGGGCGATGATGAACTTGACGAGCTTGATGAAGCCCTTGGTGAGGGGCTCAAGGGCGATGCCGACATCCGGCCAGAGCATGCCGATGAGGATGCCGATGGCGACTGCGGTGAGGACTTGGAGGGTGAGGTTTTTGTAGAGGGGTGGGGGCACGAGGTTGGGTCTCCGCGCGCGAGTATACAGAAATGGCGCGTGGGGGCGCGGCGCCTTTCTCTGGGCTGAGGGGGCAGACAAAGACACCCCGACCGTTCAATCTCCGGGCTGTGATTGGTGGAATGTCAACTCGATCGGCAGCTGCCACCGAAGAGACATCGACCGCGCGAAGCCGCGGTCGGTGGCAGCTTAAGTAGAGGCTATCCGTAAACCGCGCAACCGGTGAGGTGGGAGGCGCGAATAGCCTTGCATGGCGATGCGATTGACTAATGCGCAAGTGGAATGGCTGGCCGAGCGTGTGCCGGATGCGCCGGTGAATCCCAAGGGCGGGCGGCCTGCGATGGACAAGCGGCGGGCGCTGCGGGGCATCTTCTGGGTGCTCGACAATGGGGCCAAGTGGAAGGACCTGCCGCGCGAGTTCGGGGCCAAGAGCGCGGTCCACAAGTACTTCACGATGTGGGTGAGGTCGGGCGTGTTCGAGAACATCATGCGTGACGCGGGCTGGCTCGTTGAGGAGCGCGGCGAGTACCGGCTCTACGAGTGCTTCGTGGACGCGACGTTCAGCAAGGCCCGGGGCGGGGGCGACGGCGTGGGCCTCACCAAGGCCGGAAAAGGCGTGAAAATCATGGTCCTCGTCGATGCACGCGGCCTGCCGGTGGCCGTGACCACGGGCAGCGCCGGCCCGCACGAGAGCACGCTGGTGCAGGGTCTGTTCGACTTCATGCTCACGCTCGACGCGCCCGAGCGGATCATCGGCGACAAGGCCTACGACAGCGATGCGCTGGACGATGAACTCGACGACGAGTGCACCGAGATGATCGCCCCGCACCGCAAGAACCGCAAGAAAGAGAACGTCACCCAGGATGGCCGCCCGCTGCGCCGGTACAAGCGGCGATGGACCGTCGAACGCACCATCTCCTGGTTCCAGAACTTCCGCCGCCTGTGCATCCGATACGAGAAATCCACCCTGCTCTTCCAAGGCTTCCTGCACCTGGGCTGCTCGATCATCCTGCTGAAACGGGTTTACGGATAGGCTCTAGGAACAGCAGGCCCCCGAGCACTTTCCGTGGACTTTCCATGGCGATCTCCTCCTTGATCTCACCACTGTAACAAGTCCCAGGGAAACTGTAAGTGCGCCCGCTCCAGGTGAAGGAACCGCGGCGGCCAATCGAAATCCAACATCGGCCAGTCTGCCGTCCGGTGCGGCCGTTCCAACGTGCCCGATCATGTCCAGATCCGGAACGTTGTTAGATCCCGCGGCCGAGCCGGCGAGGTATCTTCTAGCCCCGGATACCAAAGGACTTATCGACTCGGTCCATTCCGTCCGGCTACCAGCGCCGTCAAGAAGGCCCCATGGAGACTGAGCAGTTGGGTACGAGGCAACTGGAATCGCCAGTTCGCTCAATGTTCCGGTCGTGAAGCCGGCGTTTGCCATGCCGGTCGGGGGCGGGCCATAAACGGGAGGGCTGTCGGATGCGGTGGAAAAACTCCAGTATCCGTCGGCGGTGGGCCTCGCAGGGTCAAAGAACATTGCCTTTGCCCACTCGTCATATGACGGTATCCAGAAACGTGCGTTTGTGTTGTGCGTAATTTGATCCGTGGCCGCGCCGCCGATGGCCCCAAATGTGCTCGTGTCGTACGCGCCATTCCAGAGCGACGACGGGTCCAGCGACCGACCGTTGTTCAACCAATTTGCGTAGAGCACCGCATCTCGCCAAGAAACTCCGCTTACCGGAATGTTGGCCGATGTCGGGATGCTTGGAATTACGCGGTATCGCGTACCCGGTCCCGCATAGGTGGGATCAACCTGGGCGCCCCAGAACGGAGGCGTTTCCTGGGTGAAGGATGGAAGGCCCCAAAGCTCTGTTGGAAAGGATGTCTGAATGGAAAACGTATTCACGAACTCCAGCCATTGCGCGGTCGTGACCTCGGTCCTCGCCATTCGGTACGGGACCGCGACCGATCCAAAGGAAGTCCCGACAAGGCGGGGATTCGGAATTGATCCACCGATGCCCGCATGGGGCACGTTGCCGGGTGCGCCCACGGTGGCGAACTCGATCCCATAGGTATTGCTGACCTGTACGCCCGGAGGTGGGGGCGGGAGTGGCTGGGCCAGAAGGCCCCCTGGCGCCACGAAAAAGGTGAGCGCCGCTAACAACTTCTGCCGGGCTTCCATACTAGGGCTCCTGAGAGAGGAACAATTGTGGCCCCTTATTCGGCAGCTGCGGCAAGGCTGCCACAAGTTCTCGGGGTGGCCCGCGTCGGATGATCCAACTCCACGTACCACGACTTTGCCGCCTTGTGCAAGGTCGTATCACTTTTGTGGATCACTCGAACCGATCGCGGACGATGAGGTGGAAGTTGTGGATGTCGGCGATGGCGGGGGCGGGCTTTTTGCGGATGTTGGAGTAGCGATCGACGATCGCTCTTGCGGCGGGGTCGTCGCCACCAGCACCAGTAGCGAGTTCGCTGAGCATCTTGAACTTGTGGTTGAGGATGTCGGGGAGGTCGGCGGTGGTGTTGCGGGCGTGGCCGGAGGGGTACATGACGAGACCGGAGTCGTGTTCGGTACCGTCCTTGCCGGTGATCTGGATGCTCGTGGGGATGCCGTCGGGGTAGCGGCGGTCGTATTCCTCGCCGCCGTGGCGGAAGGTCATCTTTTCCATGAGGGAGCGGGTGACGGGGTGCTTGATGGCGTCGGCGGAGAAGTCGTGGGGGAGGAGCATCAAGGACTTGAAGTCGAAGGACTTGGCTCCCTTGGCTCTGGCCTCGATGGCCTTGCGGAGTTTCGTGCAGACGAGGTAGAGCATGGAGTGGTCGGCGGACTGGCGGGTTTTGGGGTCGCGCTTGGCAGGGTCGCCGATGATGCCGAAGGCGGGCTCGTAGGCGGTGACGACCATTTTGGCGATGTTCCCGCCGCGGGGGTCGTCCAGGAGTGAGGGGGTTTTGTTGATGAGGTCGAGCATGCCCTGGAGCGCGCCTGCGGACTGGTGCTCGTAGAGACCGAGTTTGAAGTGCATGCCCATGACGGCGAAGTCGTGGCCGCGCTTGCCGAGGACGAGGTCGAAGGGGGAGGCGTAGGCGGCTTTTTGTCCATTCGCGGAAGACACGGGCGGGACGCCCGTGCCACGGACTGAGACGAACATCTGGCCGGGGCCTTCGAAGATTCGGAAGATGGCTTCGGGGTTGCGGAAGATGTCGCGGGGGCCGAGGAAGCCCATCATGCTGCGCTTCATGCTGAGGATGGCGGCCTCGGTGCTAATGGCCGCGCTTGCGCCCTTGGAGTCGGAGAGTTGCTTGCCAGCGCGGATGGCGCGGAAGGGGACGTAGTGGGCGACGACCATGCCGATGGCGGATTCGATCTGCTCGGGGGTGGCCTTGAGCATGGCGCCGAAGGTGGCCGCGCTGGCGATCGCGCCGTGGACGACGTGGTCGATTTTGTACGTTTTGAGGGAGAAGACCTCGGAGAGGCGGCCGCGGATTTCGTCGAGGAGAAGCATGCCGCGGACGGCGGCGGCACCGTCAAGCCCGGCGAGCTGTGCGGCGGCGATGGGAACGCCATAGAAGTCATTGTGGCCGAACTCGCCGGCGATGTGGCCGAGGGTGGGGTTATAGCCGAAGTTGGTGCCGTTGGAATCCCATTCGCGGACGGCCGCGCCGTTGGCGGCGACGGCCTTTTCGGGCTGGACGGGGATGTTGGATCCGAAGACGGTTGCGCCGTAGTGCTTGGCGCCGAAGGGTGGCGCGAAGGAGCCGTTGCCTGCGGCGGGCGTGCGGTAGGACAGGGCTTCGCGGCGGAGGAGATTCGGGGCGTTTGTGCCGAGGGCGAGGGCGGAGACGCCGCAGAGGCAGGCGTCGGTGTGGAAGAGCTCGATGCGATCGAGGACGGACCGGTCGGGATCGGCGTGGCCCTTGTCGCGTGCGCCGGCCCACATGAAGTCGAGGGCGTAGTGTGCGATGCCGAGGGCCTGGTTGGAATCGCGCGGGAGCGTGACGTGGGTGTCGGTGTGGACGAGCGTGGGCGTGTTTGCGTGGGCAGTGTCGATGGCCATGGGAGACTCACGGAGGGGTGGTTGGGTGGGAGGCAAGAGTAGGAATGGGGGTTCGACCGGTGCGATTGCGGCCTGAGCGGAATGGTTGCAGTGACGCGGGATTGCGATGGGTAAGCACCCCCCCGTTTTTCTGCGGAAAACCTGCGATCCGCGTCTTGCTGCATAGATTTCCTGTATAGTTTGGTAGAGACATCCCGAGTTCATCGGATCAGGAGGTACACCATGCGTGCCGATCTAAACGCCGATCGAGTGGGTTCTTCGAGTTCAACGGTTCGACCTGCGATGCCTGACTTCAATGTTGTGGTGTTGGATGCTGTGACCGCGATTCCGCTGGGGCGGGCGAGCGGGGCGGAGCCGCACGCGACGGATGCGGAGATGTTCAAAGGGGAACATTCGACGCCGGATGGTTCGGCGGCGCATCCCCATGAGCGGAGGTTTCTGGGCGTGATGGTGGGCGGGCTGGCGACGATGGGGTTGCTGATCGTCGGCGTCAGCTTGTTCATCGTCGGCGGGGTGCAGGCGATGGCGATGGGGTTGACCTGGGTGCTGGCTGGGTACGCGGTGGCGTGGATCGTGGTGTGGGCGGCGGGGATTGCGCGGGCGAAGGAGGAGGCGGAGATTGAGCGGGAGATTGCGGCGTCGCGGGGCGGCAGTGATCGGGTGGCACGGCCATCTTAATGGCGGTGGGGGCTGAAAGCGCGGCGCTGGAAACTGGGGAGATCGATCGCGACAGATTGCGTGGCTTGCAACACCACGGGCATCAAGATGCCCGTGCCACCCAACCCGATCTATAGTTGCGGCCACACAGGAGCCGCAAGCATGTCGAATATCCCCGTGATCGTTTCCGCCAAGCGCACACCGATCGGCAAGTTCTTTGGTGGGCTGTCGCGCGTGCCTTCGCCGGTGCTGGGCTCATACGCGATCAAGGCGGTGCTGGATGAGGTGCCGATGGTGAAGGGGCATGTGGATGAGGTGCTGATGGGGTGTGTGTTGCAGGCGGGGGTGGGGCAGAATCCGGCGCGGCAGGCCGCGTTGAAGGCGGGATTTCCGGACACGATGTCGGCAATGACGATCAACAAGGTGTGCGGGTCGGGGTTGGAGGCCGTGATGCGGGCGGCCGCGGCGATCAAGGCGGGGGATGCCGAGTGCGTGATCGCGGGCGGACTGGAGAACATGACGGCGGCCCCCCACTTTGCGCGCATTCGCGAGGGCGTGAAGTACGGGCCGGCGACGATGGAAGACCATATGGCGTACGACGGGCTGCGCTGCGCGTTCGAGGCGTGCGCGATGGGGGACAGCGCGGATTTCATTGCGAGCAAGTTCGGGATCACGCGAGGGGAGCAGGATCGGTTCGCGGTGCAGAGCCACCATCGGGCGGCGGAGGCGACGAAGAACGGGTGGTTCAAGAGCGAGATCGTTGCGCTCACGGGCGAGCAGTGCATGGACAAGAAGTCGCCGGGGGTGAGCGCGGATGAAGGGATTCGCGCCGAGAGCACTGTGGAGGGCGTGGGCAAGCTGCGCCCGGCGTTCAGCCCGCAGGGGACGGTGACGGCGGCGAACGCTTCGCAGATTTCGGATGGGGCGGCGGCGGTGTGCGTGGTTGCGCTGGGCGCGGCGGAGCGGATGGAGTTGAAGCCGATCGCCCGGATTGTGGCGTATCACACGAGCGGGATCGCGCCGAAAGAGATCTTTGCGGCACCGATCGAGGGTGTGCGGGGAGTGCTGGCGAAGGCGCATCTGACGGTGAAGGACATTGATCTGTTTGAGATCAACGAGGCGTTCGCGGCGCAGGTGCTGTGCAATATCAAGGAACTGGGGATTCCGGAGAGCAAGCTGAACATCTGCGGCGGAGGAGTTGCGCTGGGGCACCCGATCGGGGCGAGCGGGGCTCGCGTGCTGACGACGCTGATTCACCAGTTGAAGCGGACGGGCGGGAAGCGCGGGGTGGCGGCGCTGTGTTTGGGCGGGGGGAACTCGGTGGCGATGGTGATCGAGGTCTGATACGCATCTGAAGTAGAAATCGAGCGTGCGCGCCCGGGATTCGCTCGAAGACTCGCTCATTCCGGGCGTGTGGGGGCGGTGCGGGCTTGTTCGAGATTCGTCACGAGGGCGCGGCTGAGGGCGCGCTTGGCCTCGTCCATCGACGGGCAGCCCGGTCCGAGTTCCTGTTTCATGCTGGTGACGCCGCGGCCGGCCAGGCCGCAGGGGACGATGAGGTTGAAATGGTCGAGGTTGGTGGTGACGTTGAGTGCGAGGCCGTGCATGCTCACCCAGCGGCGGATGCGGACGCCAAGAGCTGCAATCTTGGAAGGGCCTGAGGGGAGCGATGTGGGATGTGAAGGCGAAATCCAGACTCCGGTTGCGGCGGGGTCGCGTTCGCCGGTGATCCCCCACTTCGCGATGGTGTCGATGATGGATTGTTCGAGCAGTCGCATATAGGCGTGGAGGCCGAGGTGGTAGAAGTTCAGGTCGAGGATGGGGTAGGCGATGAGTTGGCCGGGGCCGTGATAGGTGATGTCGCCGCCGCGGTCGGTCTCGGCGAGTTCGACGCCGGCGGCGGCGAGTTGGTCGGGGGCGGCGAGGAGATGGGCGCGGGCGTTTGCGCGGCGGGAGATGGTGATGACGGGCGGGTCGTGCTCGACGAGGAGGATGCGGCCGGGATCGGGGGATGTCGGATGGTGGATGTCGGATGTGGGATGTGAAGACGGGGACTCGCGGGCGGCGAGGACTTCTTCGTGGTGGGCGAGTTGTTGGGCGTAGGCGTCGGCGTAGGAGAGGCGGCCGAGGTCGATGATGCGGGGAGTGGGCACGCGGGAGAATAGGGAAGATTCGCCGCTGAGACGCTGAGAACGCGGGGAAAGGCATCCACCGCGAAGAGAAGAAAGCTGGAGCGAAGAGGCGAAGATGGGAGTTTGCTTCAAACCAAGGCATTCCCTTCGTTCGCTTCGCGCCGGCTTCATTTCTTCGCGGGAAGGGCATTCTCCGAAACCTTTGCGCCTCGCGCGGTGAGTTCATTCGGTCGTACCATGCGGACGATGATTGACCGATTCGCGAAGTTGCCCGCCTCATTCCGCGACAAGGCGCGGACGGTGATGTTGCCGGTGGGCGGCGTGCCGGCGATTCCGGCATTGCTGTGTCATCCGGACTGGCTGACACCCGCGCCGACGATGATCTGGATGCATGGGCGGACGGCGAACAAGGAGTTGGATTCGGGGCGGTACATTCGGTGGTTGAAGTATGGGATTGCGGGGGTCGCGATTGATTTGCCGGGGCATGGGGAGCGGGCCGATGCGCGGGTGGAGGGTGCGGCGGGAACTCTGAGCGTGCTGGCGCAGATGATCGGGGAGATCGATCACGTGGTGGAGGCGCTGGCGGATCCGGTGTGGCAGGGGGTGTTTGATCTGGATCGGTTGGGGATTGGGGGGATGTCGCTGGGGGGGATGGCGGCGTTGCGGAGGTTGTGCGAACCGCATCAGTTCAAGTGCGCGGCGGTGGAATGCACGACGGGGGATTTGTGGTCGCTGTACAGGGCGGAGGGGCCGCGGCCATGGGGGCAGGTGTTTTCGGAGGCGGAAGTTGGGCCGCTGGATGCGATGCGGAGGTTGGGGGAGTTCCGGCCGCTGCCGCTGCTTGCGCTGCATGGGGAGGATGACCGGATCGTGCCGTGGTCGATCCAGCGCGGGTTTCTGGAGCGGTTGCGGGGGCAGTATATTGCACGCGGGGCGGACCCGGAGTTGGTGGAGTGGAAGACTTGGGCGGCGACGGGCGCGCCGGAGGAGCATTCGGGGTTCGGGAAGTTCGGGAACGAGGCGAAGAATGTGCAGGTGGAGTTTTTGGAGAAGAGGTTGAAGGCGTAGGGGCGTGGGGGTGGGAGTGATGGGCTTGGGGGAGGCGGGCAGTCGCGCTTCGACGTGGAGGGCTTTGGGCAGCCCGCCAAGGGAGTTGGCTTCAATAAACAAAGAGCTGTGCTGTTCATCAAGCCGGGGGATGCGTTCCACACTCGGGACAATTCGACCCGGGGGGCAGGCCCTTCAAGTCATATCCGCAGCGCACGCACAACCCATTGCGGCGGCGGCGGCGGCGACGGATCGCCGGCGGGACTTGCCAGAGGCCCCATGCGAACAGCGCGTAGAAGATGGTGTTGAGGGCGAAGCCGGGCCAGAGCGGGTATATGGGCACTGCATACTGCCATTTGCCAGCGCCAACAAGCAAGAGCCCATGCGTCTCTCTCGCCGGGAGGTGTAGCCCCGCAAGCGTCCACTCGTGCACTGCCCGCCATGGCCACCCTTCACGATGCACAATCACCATCCCAAAATAGTCATCCGGTGCAGACTGCCAAATCCCGCTGTCGCCGAAGACGGCGGTTGAGCGATGCGACGACGCAGGTGGTGGCCACGAATCGGGCACCCTCGTTGGCCAACTCGGATTGAGCAATGACTGGGGCATTCCTGAGCGGGCCCCAAGCCGCACGCCCAACCGTTCGCCAACCCAAGCGACACAGACATTGACAACCATTCCAACGATCAGCCACACAGCAATCGAGCACATCACTCTGCGCCGAAGTGTGACCATTGGCTGAGTCTACCAGGCAATCAAAGCAGCGCAGGCCAATCTGGCCCGGGGCTTTGGGCTTTCGGCGACTTCATGGACTCTGCGGTGGATGTTTTTCCTCTTCTACTCGCGCCGGCATCCTCGACTGAGCCTACTCGCTTCACCTGCGCTCACCCTTCCTTCGCACGTTCGGTGTCGCCCTCCAGATGCTTTGCGCCGCAGAGCCAGAAGATGCCGCTGAGGAGCATCATGACGCTGACTACGGCGAAGCCGGCGTTCATGCTGTGGGCTTTGTCGGCGACGAGGCCGACGACGGCGGGGCTGATGGCGTCGCCGAGGGCGTGGATGACGAGGATGCAGAGGGCGAAGGCGGAGGAGCGGATGGCGGCGGGGGTGACGTTGGCGATGATGGTGTTGGTGGGGCCGGTGTTGAAGAAGAGGCAGAAGATGGCCGCGGCGATGACGGCCCAGCAGTAGGGGAAGGGCGTCACGAGGAGGGCGAGAAAGAGGGGGAAACCGATGAGCATGGCGACGCCGCTGACGACGAAGTATGAGCCCTTGATTTTGGTGCGGAGCTTGTCGCCGACCCAGCCGCCGGCGAGCGTGGCGATGAGGCCCATGACGACGAGGATCGCGCCGAAGCGGGTGTTGGCCTGGTCGAGGGCGAGCTTGAGGGCGGCGTCGGGAGTTTCGGCGGTGATGATGCCTTCGTTGACGAGGCGCTCGGCGACGTAGCGGGGCATCCAGAAACCGACGCCGCCGAAGGCGAAGGTCATGGCGGTCATGCCGAGGGTGTCCCACATGTAGGACTTGTTCTTGAGGAGGGTTTTGATGACGGCGCGATCAACCTTGTGGGCGTTTCCGCTTCCAGCCCCCCCCTCCGCCCCACTTGCAGATTCCATTGCGCCGCGCTTGGGTTCGCGCCGGAAGAAGCACCATGCGCCGAGGGCGAGGCCGGGAGGGACGACGACGTAGAAGGCCGTGGGCCAGCCGTACTTCGGGCCGATCGCACCGCCGAGCATGTAGCCGAGCGCGCTGCCGACGGGAATCGCGGCGTAGAACCACGCGAGGACCGCGCCTCTGCGCTGGATGGGATACATGTCGCTGATGATCGAGGGGGCGACGGGGCCGTACGCGCCTTCGCCGACGCCGACGAAGCAGCGCGTGAGGAAGAGGACGCCGTAGCCGGTGATCCAGCCGATGCTGGCGGCTTTGAGGGCCGCGCCGATGGGGTGGGAGAGGCCGCTCGCCCCGCTGGCGATCGACCAGAGCACGACGCCGATGCCGATGAGCCACCATCGCTTCATGCGATCGCCGAGGCGGCCGAACATGGGAGCGGTGAGCATGTAGCTGACCATGAAGGCGGTGGCGAGCGCGCCCATTTTGGTTTTTTCGTCTGGGTCGCCGGGGGCGATGAGGTCCTTGGAGATCAGGGGCTCAACGGCGGCGAGGACCTGGCGATCGATGTAGTTGAAGAGGTTGATGAGGAGAAGGAGGGCGAGGGACAAGCGTGCGCCGGGGAGGGGGGCGGCGATGACCCCCCCGCCGAAGGCGGGGGGATTGGGGACGCTTGGATGTGCCGGGGCAGCCATTGGGGTGGCAGGATACCGTGGCCGCGAGTTGGGCATCGGGCGGACCGGTCACTGTCAGGGGATCAGGGGCAGCCGACGAACCAGAGGGCGAGGAAGTCGAAGATGTCCTGCGTGTCCACGCAGTTGACGTGGTTGATGTCGGCGGTGCCCGCGCCGGCGAACCAGGCGTCGAGGAATGCGAAGATGTCCTGGGTGCTGGTTTGACCGTCGCCGTTGAAATCGGCAGTGCATGGGGGAGCGGTGCCGAGGTGGGCGATCCAGGGCTGGGCGCGGCCGCAGGGGCTGATGCCGTTTCCGACGATGGTGCGGCCGTCGGCGGAGATGCCGCGGGCGTCGGTGAGCGTCCAGCCGGAAAGATCCAGGCCGCGATCGAGCATGAGGGCGGTGCGAAGACTGCGCATGCCGGCCTCGGGAGTCCAGATGAAGGCCTGCGTGGTGCCGCCGTCGTTTTCGGTGCCGACGATGACCGAGCCATCGGCGGAGACGGCCAAGGCGCGGGTGCCGGCGGATCCGCCGGAGACCGTGCCGAGCGATTGCATGCCATCGGCGAGGGTGGCGCGGAAGGCCTGACGTCCGGCGGAGGAATCGGATTCTCCGACGACGACAGTGCCATCGGCGGAGACCGCGTTGGCGATGCTGAGTGTTCCGCCGCCGGAGAGCCAGCCGAGGCCGAGCATGAGCGACGCGGGCGTCCACGAGAAGGCCTCGATGTGGCCGACGACGGGGAAGAAGGGGTCGGAGTAACCGGCGATGGTGAGGCCGTCGGCGGAGGTGCAGCGTGCGCCGCTGTGGCCATCCTCGCCGCTGAGGTTGCCGAGCTCAACGAGGCCGGTGAGGGCGGTCCATCGGTAGGCCGCGCTTGAGCCACCGGCGAGTTGTGTTTCGCCGACGATCACGGAGCCGTCCATGGAGGCGGCGTAGGCCGCGGTGCCGGGGATGGGCTGCAGGCCGTAGGCCTCCGTCCAACGGAATGCCTGGCCGTTCGGGGCAACGGCTGCGACGCCGACAAGGGTGGAGCCATCGCCGGACATGCCGAGCACGGTGGTTTGGGCCTGGGATGAACCGAATGCACCGATGCGGACGGTGCCGGTGTCACGCGTCCAGCGGAAGCCCTGGCCGCCGAGGGTGGGCGAACCGAGGTTGCCGGCCACGACGGTGCCATCGGACGAAAGGGCTACGGCGGTGGAGAGGCCGCCGGGGACGGAGCCCAGGCCGTCAAAGCGGTTGACATCCGCGAGCGCTCCGGGCCCAGTGAAAGAAGAGAGGGCGCAGCCAACGACTGCTAGACCGCAACGGTACAGATTCGAGTTGTTCATAATGATCGCTCCCAGCCCACGAAACTACTGCGGGCAGAGAGTAGGAGCGCTCTCTGACCCGTGCCAATCGGGATTCGGGGCGGATGCAAACGAGAAGAGGAACAAGAGCCACCTGTCAGATTCGAACTGACGACCTGCGCTTTACAAAAGCGCTGCACTACCACTGTGCTAAGGTGGCCAACGGGGGGCATAGTAGGGATCGTGCCGGGAGCCGAGCAATGGGGGTGGGTGGGCGTAGAACTGAGATGTTCCCCCGATTCCCCGGCCGCGCGGTCGGTGCGCATGGGGGGTGCCGGTTCAGAGACTCGTCCCCATTTCATCCACAGTTGGGCCTTTCTCCTTCGCATACGTCCTGCCGACTTGACGGATTGCCCCGACTTTCGCATCCTTGCGGGCTCAACGAGCCCGACTCGTGGGCCGCGACCTTTGGCCGCAGATGGAACCAACCGCATGATTGAGATCAAAGCACTGGTGAAGAGGTTCGGCCCGTTCACGGCGGTGGACGGCGTGTCGTTCAATGTGCAGCGCGGCGAGGTGCTGGGCTTCCTTGGGCCGAACGGCGCGGGGAAGTCCACGACGATGAAGATGATCACGGGGTACCTGACACCGACGTCGGGCTCGGCGATTGTCGCGGGGCATGATGTTGCCAAGGACCCGCTGGCGGTGAAGCAGGTGATTGGGTATCTGCCGGAGGGCGCGCCGGCGTATCCGGATATGACGCCGGAGAGCTTTCTGAACTTTATCGCGGCGATCCGGGGGCTGCATGGTGCGGCGCGGAAGAGCCGGATTGATGAGGTGGTGTCGCGGGTGCATCTGGAGGGCGTGATGCGGCAGAGCATCGACACGCTTTCCAAGGGCTTCAAGCGGCGCGTCGGGCTGGCGCAGGCGCTGCTGCATGATCCGGATGTGCTGATCATGGATGAGCCGACGGACGGGCTGGACCCGAACCAGAAGCACGAGGTGCGGACGCTGATTCAGGAGATGGCGGCGCGGAAGGCGATCGTGCTTTCGACGCACATTCTGGAAGAGGTGGATGCGGTGTGTACGCGGGCGATCGTGATTTCGCGCGGGCGGATCGTGGCGGATGGGACGCCGGAGATGCTGCGGAGCAAGTCCAAGTATCACAACGCGGTGACAATCACGATCCGGACGACGGGGTCGAACATCGTGGGCGCGGCACGGAATGAACTGCAGCGGCTGCCGCAGGTGATGGGGGTGGAGGATGCGGCGATGCACAACGGGACGTGCACGTTCGTGGTGATGCCCAAGAGCGGGCAGAACATCGTGGGCGAGGTGAGCCAGCTTGCTCGTGGAAAGGGATGGGAAGTGGATGAACTGAGGGCCGAACCGGGACGACTGGATGAGGTGTTCCGAACGCTGACCGGGCGGCCCTCTCATGGCGGCAAGGGAGGTGCGGCATGAGCAGCATCTCTGCGACTACAGCGAATGTGGCGTCGAAGGCGCGGCCGGGGCCGCTCTCTGGGACGTTGACGATCATGAAGCGGGAGCTGGGCGGGTACTTTCTGACGCCCGTGGCGTATGTCTTCATCGTGATCTTTCTGTTCACGACGGGGATCTTCACGTTTCAGCTGGGCCACTTCTTTGACGCCAAGCAGGCATCGCTGCAGTTGTTCTTCACGTTCCATCCATGGCTCTACCTCTTCCTCGTGCCCGCCGTGTCGATGCGGCTTTGGAGCGAGGAGCGGAAGAGCGGGACGATCGAACTGCTGTTGACGCTGCCGATTTCGCTGGGCGCGGCGGTGCTGGGAAAGTTTCTCGCGGCGTGGGCATTCACGGGGATCGCGTTGATCCTGACGTTCCCGATCTGGATCACCGTAAACTATCTGGGCAAGCCGGACAACGGGGTGATTGTCGCGGCGTATATCGGGAGTTTCCTGATGGCGGGGGGATTCCTGGCGATCGGGTCGGCGATCTCGTCAATCACACGAAATCAGGTGATCGCTTTTGTAGTGACCGTCGTTGTGTGCTTCGGCTTTCTACTCTCTGGATATGAGCCCGTGCTGACGTTCTTCAATGGCTGGGCGCCGCAGTCGATCATCGATGCGATCGCGAGCTTCTCGTTCCTGACGCGTTTTGATTCGATCAGCAAGGGCGTGATCGACGCACGGGACCTCATCTTCTTCGCGTCGCTGATCGCGACGTTCCTCTTTACCACCGGCGTCATCGTGGACGCCAAGAAGGGTGGGTGAACATCATGCAGAACAAAGGACTCATGGCGATCGGTGCATTGGCGGCGGCGCTGGTGCTGTTCTTTGCGGTGAACATCGTGGCGGGCAAGGCCCTGACGAATGTTCGGACGGACCTGACGGAGGGGAAGCTGTACACGCTCTCGAAGGGGTCGAAGAACATCGCGTCGGGGTTGCAGGAGCCGATCAAGCTGACGCTGTTTCTGACGGAGAAGACGGCGAACTCGGCCGCGCCGATCAAGGCGTATTCGCAGCGTGTGAAGGAACTGCTGACGGAGTTTGCGCGGACTTCCGGGGGGAAGCTGAAGCTGGCGATCGTCGACCCGGAGCCGTTCTCTGAGCAGGAAGATCAGGCGGTAGCGGCGGGTATCGCCGGGCTGGCGACGGGGCACGGGGATGATCGGCTGTACTTCGGTCTCGTCGCCACCAATGCGGTGGACCGGACCGAGGTGATTCCGTTCTTTGACCCGTCGAAGGAGGAGTTCCTGGAATATGACGTGGCGAAGCTGATCTCGCAGCTTTCGGACAAGCCGCGGAAGACGATCGGGCTGATGTCCTGGCTGCCGCTGCAGGGGACGGAGCAGAACCCGATGATGCAGGGGCGGGGCGCGCCACCTTGGCAGATCTACAAGAAACTGCAGGATAACTTTGACGTCAAGCCGGTCGCGACGAATGCGAAGGAGATTGCGGCGGACATCAAGACGCTGGTGATCGTGCACCCGAAGAACATGAGCGAGCCGACGCAGTACGCGGTGGATCAGTTCGTGCTGCGGGGAGGGCGCGTGCTGCTGTTTGTCGATCCGCATTGCGACTCGGACATACCGCCGGGGATGAACCAGTTTCAGGCGATGCAGGCGCCCAAGAGCAGCGATCTGCCGAAGCTGATGGGGGCGTGGGGCGTGGAGATGGAGCCGGGGAAGATTGCGGCGGATATGAACGCCGCGCTGCAGGTGCCGGTGGGGCAGGGGAACCGGCAGGAGTTCGCGCCGTACGTGGCGTTCCTGGATCTGACAAAGGATCGGCAGTCGATCAGCACGACCGATCCGGTGACGGGGCAGCTTGAGAGCGTGAAGGTGGGGACGGCGGGAGTGCTGCGGAAGAAGGAAGGGGTGGGGACGGATGTGCAGCCGCTGCTGACGACGACTGCGCTGCCGACGGCGAAAGACAAGGGCTCGATGATCGATACTTCGCTGATCTCGTTCATTCCGGATCCGAAGAAGCTGCTGGCTGAGTACAAGCCGGGGGATAAGCCGCTGTGGCTGGCGGTGCGGATCAGCGGGAAGGCGAAGACGGCGTTCCCGGAGGGTGCGCCGAAAATGGATCCGTCGGTGGAAGGGGATAAGAACGCGCCGCCGGCGACGCCGCTGCCGCATGTGGCGGAGGCAGCGGATTCGATCGGAGTGATTGTGATTGCGGACTGCGACATGCTGACGGATCCGTTCTGGATACGCGAGCAACGATTGGGGAACATGTTGCTGGGGTACAACGAGTTTTCGGATAACGGCGCGCTGGCGGTCGGGGCGGTGGACAATCTTTCGGGGTCCACGGAGTTGATGGGGCTGCGGGCCCGCGGGAAGTTTGCGCGGCCGTTTACTCGCATTCAAGACCTGGAGCGCGAGGCGCAGCAGCGATACCACGCGAAAGAAGAAGAGCTGAAGAAGAAGCTCACCGAAACGGAGCAGCAGATTAACGCGATGCAGAAGCAGCGGCCGGATGGGAAGGACGCCAAGCTCGTGCTGAGCGCGGAGCAGCAGACGGCGATCGACGGGTTCAAGACGCAGATGGTGCAGACGCGGAAGGAGCTGCGCGAGGTGAAGTTCAATCTGGATAAGGACACTCGCTCGCTGCAGTCGTGGCTGATGGCGATGAACATCGGGCTGATGCCAGCGATCATCGCGGTGTTTGCGATCGGGCTGGCGGGGTATCGGGCGAGCAGACGGTCGGCGGATCGGGAGAAGGCGAGCAAGGGTTGAGGCGATGTCGGGTGGGTGATGGCGGATGTCGGATGTGAAGGCAGAGATTACGAATCGGGAATAAACAGTCACATGAATACGAAAGTACTTGCGACGCTTGGGGTTCTGGCCATTGCCGGTGCGGGTGTGGCGTATGTGCTCACACGCGGGGGGTCTGAGAGCGAGTCGGCGGCGGCGCCGAAGGGGGCGGGGGGGCTTGCGCTGCCGGCGTTGGCGACGCACGCCGGAGATGTGGGGCAGATTACGGTGAAGCGGGCTCCGATGGAGTTCACGATCCGCAAGGATGGGGAGACGTGGAAGGTGACGGAGAAGGCGGGGTATCCGGCGAAGCTGGAGGCGGTTCGCAATGCGCTCGTGGGGCTCTCACAACTGAAGTTTGAAGAGCCGAAGACGACGCGGCCGGATCAGTACGCGAAGCTGGGCGTGGACGACCCGATTGCACCGCCGGGCGATGCGGCGGACAAGGCCGTACCCCAGTCCGTACTCGTGACGCTGAAAGATGGCGCTGGGAAAGAGTTGGGATCGATCATTCTGGGCAACCCGAAGTATGGCGGGCAGGGTGTGCTGGGCTCGAACACGGCGCAGGGCGTGTACATCCGCAAGCCGGGGGATTCGCAGTCGTGGCTGGCTTCGGGAACTGTGGAACTGCCGCACGAGCCGAACGGGTGGCTGGAGACGAAGTTCGCGGATATCAAGAAGGAGCGCGTGAAGAGCGTTGTAGTGACGCAGAACGCCGCGGCGGGAGGAACGGTGGTGGCGGTGGAGCGCGAGCGGCAGGCGGATCCGTTTGTTGTGAAGGACATTCCTGCGGGGCGGGAGTTGAAGGACCCGGGCGTGGGAGAGACGATCGCGGCGACGCTGACGGCGCTGAGCTTTCAGGATGTGGCGGGAGCGACCGGGACCGATCCGGCGGGCGTGGATGTGAAGCCGGGGCCGACGATCGTGCTGCGAACGTTTGATGGGTTGGTGGTCACCGCGACGAGCACTACGAAGGACGCGAAGGTGTGGTGGCGATTGACGGCAAGTGCGGATGAGGGGATTGTGGCGGGGTTGCCGACGGCCGCGTCTGTGAACGCAACTCCTGCGGATCCGGCCAAGGCGGGAGACCCGGCACCGTCGCCGCCGGTATCCACACAAGAGGCGATCCGGAAGGAAGTTGCGGAGTTGAACGGGCAGTGGGCGGCGTTTGCGTTTTCGCCGATCGACTGGAAGGTGCGGTCGGTGAATACGACGATGATGGACTTGTTGAAGGAGCCGGCCGCACCGGCGGGGGCGGCTCCCGGTCAACCACTTCCTTTGCCTGGCAAGTAATACCTAACGCACTCAAACTTCGGACGGAAATCCGCGGGATTCGCTCGCCCCCCCTCCCCCCCAACCACTCGCTCATTCCGGGCGGGTGTTCTTTGAGCGATCGGTACAAGCCGGATACTTAGAATCACTCTTTGTGGAGCAATGGCCGCAGAGTTGCCTTTTCTGAGGGCTCTATTTGGGGCTTCATGCGAGCCCCGACGATTTAGCGTATGTTCCTGTGGGCACGAAAGCCCAAAGGGAGGTCCGTTGGACCAACATGACGCGCAAAAGTATGGCAGCAAAGGAGAGCTGGAGCGGCAAGTTCTGGAGCAAACCGCCGAGCTGGAACGGCTCAAGGTATGCCTGGCAAAAGAGGTGGAGGAACACGAGCGAGTCGAGGCCACGCTCCGGTCCAGTGAGGAGCGATTCCGGGTCGCTCTGAACAGCGGGCTGTTCACTGTCTTCAACCAGGACCGCGAACTTCGGTACACGTGGATCAGCAATCCGCAGTTGGGAATGCGTTCCAACGACGTGATCGGAAAGCGGGACGAAGATCTGTTTCCTCCGGACACGGCCCAGACTCTGACCATACTCAAGCAGGGCGTGATCGGCAAGGGTGAGGGGACGCACGCGGAAGTTGCGTTGCGGGTGGGCGCGGATACACGCTATTTCGAGTTTCGTGCCGAGCCGCTGCGTGACGCCTTGGGGGAGATTGTCGGCATTACCGGGGCCAAGCTCGACATCACCGATCGAAAGCGGGCCGAGCGGCATCGCACTTTCCTGTTGGCCGAGCTGGACCATCGCGTCAAGAACAATCTCTCCGTGGTGCTCTCGATTGCCGAGGAGTCCGTGCGGTCATCGGCCTCCATGGCCGATTTCAGCCGGGCGTTCATCGGGCGGGTGCGTGCGCTCGCGAAGGCCCACGCCGCGCTGGCCGCGTCCAAGTGGGAAGGGGTGGTGCTGGAAGATCTCGTCCGTCTGACGACGGATTCGTACGGCACTTCTGGAGCGGGACGATTCAGGACGAATGGTGAACGCGTGTATCTCTCGCCCAAGGCGGCCTCGACGCTGTGCATGACGGTGCATGAACTTATGACCAACGCGGCGAAGCATGGGGCATTCTCGACCAGCAGCGGGAGCGTGTCGCTCAGCTGGGAAACTCTTCCGGGGAATAATGGGCCGCCGACGATCCGGCTGACCTGGGAAGAGTCCGGCGGGCCGCCGGTGGCCGCGCCGAGCAAGCGGGGCTTGGGCACCCAACTGATCGAAGACGGCGTCGCGTACGAGCTTGGCGGCGATGTTCGAACGGAGTATCGCCCCGAGGGGGTGCGATGCACCATTGAGTTTCCGTTGAACGATCAGAACACAAAGCGCGGGATTTTTGAGGAAGTACGCCATCCTCAGGGTGCGGGAGAAGCCCCATGATGCAATCGAAGGACATCGCGTCGGGCATTCGGAAGGGAATGCGCGTATTGGTGGTGGAGGATTCCTTCATGACGGCACGCGGCATCGCGCACCTGCTCCAGGAGCTTGGCGCCGAGGTGCTCGGACCGGTGCCCTCGGTGGTGAAGGCGATGGAGTTGCTTGATTTGGGCAAGTGCGACGCGGCGGTGCTGGATATCAACCTCGGCAACGAGACCGTTGAGCCGGTCGCCAAGCGTCTTGAGGAATCGGGGCTGCCGTACTTCTTCGTGTCCGGGTATGCCAGCCCCAAGTCGATGCTCAGCGACGCTCGCTACCGCAGGCGGCGGCTGCTGCCCAAGCCGGTGGAGCCCATCATGTTCCGCGAGGCGTTCTCGGCGGAGTTTGGTTCGGCTTAGGCGTGCGTCGGCGCTGCGGGGGCGTGGTGCGCGGCCTTCAGGGCGTGGTCGAGGTCGGCGATAAGGTCGTCGATGTGTTCGATGCCGACGCTAAGGCGGATGAGCGTGTCCGAGATGCCGAGGGCGGCTCGCTGGGCGGGAGGCACGCTGGCGTGGGTCATGATGGCGGGGTGATCGACGAGGGATTCCACGCCCCCGAGGGATTCGGCGATGGTGAAGAGGCGGAGGTTTTCCAAGAAGCGTCGAGACTCATCGAGGCCCCCCTTGATGAAGAACGTGACCATGCCCGTGAACCCGCCCCCCGCGCCCATCTGACGCTTGGCGAGGGCATGCTGCGGGTGCGAGGAGAGGCCGGGGTAGACGACGCGATCAACGCCGGGGTGTTTTTCCAGCCACTGGGCGACTTTCATGCCGCTGGCGCTGTGGCGGGCCATGCGGAGGGCGAGGGTTTTGATGCCGCGGAGGACGAGGTAGGAATCGAAGGGGCCCATGATGGCGCCGACGGCGTTCTGATGGAAGCGGAGTTTGGCGGCGAGTTCGGCGCTCGCGGTGACGAGCATCCCCCCCACTACGTCGCTGTGGCCGCCGAGGTATTTGGTGGCGGAATGGTGCGTGATGTCGAAGCCAAGTTCGATGGGGCGCTGGTTGATCGGCGAGGCGAAGGTGTTGTCACAGACGAGCAACGCCTTGGGTGCCTGCTTGCGGGCGATCGCGGCGACGGCGGCGAGATCGACGATTTTCAGGAGGGGGTTGGTGGGGGTTTCGACCCAGACGAGTTTGGTACTGGGGGTGATGGCCGCGGCGGCTTTGGTGAGATCGGTGAGATCGACGTACTTGAGCTTCAGCCCCTGGGACCGCTCACGGACGCGGGTGAACTGGCGGAATGTGCCGCCGTAGACATCGTCCATGCAGACGACCTCGTCGCCATGGGTGAGCATTTCGCAGACGCAATCCATCGCGGCGAGGCCGGAGGCGAAGGCAAAGCCGCCGTAGGAAGCGTCCTGGCCCTCGGTGAGCTTGGAGCCCTCCAGCCGTGCGGCCATGCGTTCGAGGGCGTAGCGGGTAGGGTTGTGGGAGCGGCTGTACTCGAAGCCGGAGTGCTCGCCGGGGGATTTCTGGGCGTAGGTGGAGGTGGTGAAGATTGGGGGCATGACCGCGCCGGTGATGGGCTCGGGCTTCTGGCCGGCGTGGATGCACTGGGTGTCGGGGTGCATGGGGGACGGGGAAGAGGAATGGTCGTAGCTCATGGGCAATGGTGGCGGGGAGGGGGCTGAATGGCAAATGGCCGAGTCGCCAAAGGGCTACATTCCCGAATGAAAACCGCTCCAGCGGAGAGGATTGAAGACGTTTGCCGACGAGTCGGCGCGTGATTCGATAGAATGATGCCGGAAGGTCGCGAGGTCTCTCTATGACACCCGCCGAGTTCTTCAACACTGTGCGGCCGCTGTTTCCGGGTACGGCAGCTGTGCTCCAGACGCTCGGGCTGGGCGTGCTGTGCGCCATCGTGCTGACGCCTGCGGAGCGTTTCGCGCCCGCCCATCCTCAGCCTCTTGTCTGGCGAAAGGGGTTGCCGCTGGACATCATTTACTGGTTCGCCACGCCCCTGCTTACGCGGTGCATTACCGCCGCGGCACTGGCCGGGGTCTTTCTGCTCGTCGTTCTCGGTGCGAGCGCGGCGGGATGGGGATGGAGTGACGGAGCGCCGGGGAACCTGATGGGCGGGGTCGGGCCGCTGGCGCGGCAACCGTGGTGGGTGCAGGCGCTGGAGATTCTGATTCTTTCGGACTTCGTGGACTATTGGACGCACCGCGTTCTGCACCGCGGGCGGTGGTGGCGCATCCACGCGATTCACCACTCCCCCGAGGAGATGAACTGGATCTCCTCGGCACGTGTCCATCCGCTCAACGACCTCATCACGCGCTCCTGCCAGGTGTTGCCGGTGGTGCTGCTGGGTTTCTCTCCCGCCTCGGTCGTTGCCGTGGTGCCGCTGGTCTCGTTCTATGTGATGTTCCTGCACTCGAATGTCCGCTGGGACTTCGGCCCGCTGCGCTGGGTGCTCGTCAGTCCCGCTTATCACCGCTGGCACCACACCTCCGACGATGAGGGGATTGACAAGAACTTCGCGGGGATCTTCCCGATCTGGGATCTGCTGTTCGGTACGGCCCACTTCCCGCGAAGCGTGCTGCCAAGCCGCTACGGACTTGTCGGATATCAGATGCCCGAGTCGCTGGCGACGCACATGCTCTACCCGTTCAGGACGGGGAGCCAGACGGCGAGCGTGATGGGGCGCAAAGACGAGAAGCCGTAGACCACATGGCAACTCGCTGAACTATCGGATGAGCTGCGATCGCAGGTAGTTGATCATGTCGATCTTGGTGATCAGGCCGTAGAAGGTGCCCTTTTTGTCGACCACGATGGCCACGCGGTCGGCGCGGAAGATGGGCATGAGGGTGGAGACGGGGACTTCGGGGGAGACGGTTTCGACGCGGCGGGTCATGAAGTCCGAGACGGGGCGTTCGAACGCTTCGTGATCGGTGTGAACGCCGAGGAGGATGTCCCCCTCGTCGAGGATGCCGACGACCAGGCCGCTGGCGTCGGTGACGACCATCTGGCTGACGCCGTACATGCCCATGCGTTTGATGGCCTGGCGGATGGGGTCGGTGTCGAGAAGGGTGTGGTCCTCGCCGTGGTCGTGGCGGCGGGCGATCAGGTCGCGCAGGTCGTTGGTCTTCTCGCGCTTGATGAAGCCGTTGTCCATCATCCAGAAGTCGTTGAACATCTTGGAGAGGTACTTCGCGCCGGAGTCGCAGACGAGCGTGACGACGGTGAGGGGCTTGGTCTGCTTGCGGCAGAAGACGAGCGCGGCGTGGAGGATGCAGCCGGTGGAAGAGCCCGCCAGGACGCCTTCCTTGGCGAGGAGTTCACGCGCGGCGAAGAAGCTCTCGCCGTCGGTGACGGTGACGGCTTCGCTGACGAGTTTCAGGTCGCAGATGTCGGGGATGAAGTCCTCGCCCATGCCTTCGACGAGCCAGGAGCCGGGCTTGATGGTCTTGCCTTCGTTCACCAGCGGGGCGAGGATGGAGCCGGCGGGGTCGGCCAGCACGATCTTGACGTTGGGATTCCGCTCGCGGAGCGAGCGGCCCACCCCGCTGAGGGTTCCGGCGGAACCTACGCCGCAGACGAAGGCGTCCACGCCGCCGACGGACTCCATCTGCTTCCAGATTTCAGGGCCGGTGGTCTCGTAATGGGCGCGAGGATTGTCCTGATTGCCGAACTGGTTGGTGTAGAGAGAGTTGGGAGTGGCCTTCGCGAGCGCGGCGGCGACATCCTGGTAGTACTCGGGGTGGCCCTTCTCGACGTCGCTGCGTGTGAGGATGACCTCCGCGCCCATGGCCCGGAGGTGTTGGATCTTTTCCTGCGACATCTTGTCGGGGACGACGACCTTGATGGTGTAGCCGCGCTGGCGGGCGACGAGGGCGAGGCCGAGGCCGGTGTTTCCGGCGGTGGCTTCGATGATCGTCGGCGGGGGAACGCCTTTGGGGTTCAGGCGACCGTCCTTCTCAGCGCCCTCGATCATCGAGAGGCCGATGCGGTCCTTGATGGAGCCGGCAGGATTGGCGAGCTCCATCTTGGCGAAGAGTCGGCAGCCGCTGGTACCCACATCCAGCTTGGCGAGTTCGAGCATCGGCGTGTTGCCGATCATGTCGAGCACGCCGCTAAAGGGCGGCGCGAGCGGGGCGTTCTTGCGGGTCGTGGGGGACGGGTGCGTAGAGCGGGGTCCGGGCATGGGGCGAGTTTAGCAGAGAAGCAGGTCGGGTGTCCTGCACACACGAAACCGGGCGGCAACGTAGACTGCTGGCATGGGCACGACGCCCCAAACGCCACGCAGACGCATGAACTGGACCGCCCGCTGGCTATTTGGTGCGGCGGCCGCGCTCTGCGCAACTTTGTGGGTGGCCAGTCAGTTCGGCGACTTACTGGTGGACTTGGGCGGCGCGAATGCCTTTATCGTCACCGCGGGAACTGTGTGCATTGACCACGACACACGTCGTTGGTATGTGGAAGGCCGAGACCTGTCCCCAATCGCCCTGAACCAACTGGAACTTGGAGATCGAGCATTCGTCGGATGGAATGGCTCCCCGTTCATGCGGGGCGGAAAGCCGGACGCCGGACTGCACTGGTGGCCGCAGTTCATCGAGCGAACCGGCAGGCCCGCCATGCTGCCTCCGTTTCTTCCGTCCTCGAAGTGGCAACTCTACATCCCCCTCTGGATGCCGTTCCTCCTGCTGGCCGCACCGAGTGTGATCGCGTGGCGCTCGCACATTCAACGCCAGCGCCTCGGCGGTTGCAGCACCTGCGGGTACTCGCTGGCGGGCCTTCCGTCTGGCGCGAAGTGCCCCGAGTGCGGCAGAGTGGACTCACCGCAATAGGACGTATTTCGTTTTGATTCAGCGACTCAGCGCGTCGCCATCGGGTCCGGCGTGCCGCCCTCGGCGACGATGAGCTTCCAGCGGACGAGTTTCTGCTGCGAGGTATGGGTGTGGTGGTCGCCGTTGGGAAGCGTGCCGGGCGCGGCGGCGACGATTTCCAGGCCGCAGCCGTCGCAGCGGTAGATTCCGGAGCGAGGCGTGGGGGAGCCGGCGGGAAGGGCTTTGTCGAAGCCCGTGTCGTTGGACTGCCGGAGGAACCGCTCGAACTTGTAGACGGCCATCGGGTCCTTTCGGGGCGGGTGGGTGCGAGCGGTGATGCTATCCGGCGAAACGGCGGAAACGCGCCGGGGCGCGTGCCCGCCACTCCCGCCCCACATTCGACCACCCCGGCCCCGCGGGCTGCCTATGCTTCCTGGTGATCTCTGTTCTGGCCCGGCCCCGTCGGTCGAGTCCTCCAGGATTCCCGACGCTTTCTCTGCCCGAGTCCAAGCACGGTCGTATGTATATCTGGTAGTTTTCGGGTAAGGAGTAAAGCACATGAAGCTTTACGTAGGCAATCTCTCGTTCAACACTTCCGAGTCCCAGCTCCGCGAGCTCTTCGCGGCCCACGGCGAGGTCGCTTCGGCGTCCCTCGTTATGGATCGCGAAACCGGCCGCCCCCGCGGCTTCGGCTTCGTGGAGTTCCGTGACGACGCTCACGCCAAGGCGGCCATGGCTGCTCTGAGCGGCAAGAACGTCGACGGTCGCGACCTCACCGTCAACGAAGCCAAGCCCCGTGAGGGTGGCGGCGGCGGCGGCGGTGGTGGTGGTGGCCATCGCGGCGGCGGCGGTGGTGGTGGCGGCGGTCGCGGCGGCTGGTAATCCAGTCGCTCGTGATTGCACGACTCACACAATGAGTTGAACAACAAAGACCGGAGCCGCAGGGCTCCGGTTTTTCATTGCGCTCCGGGTTGGGTTCCGCACTCGGGGCACGGCGAGCCCCCCGCCAGCCCCCCCAACCCCTTCAAGTCATACCCGCACCGCACGCACAACCCATTGCGGCGACGTCGGCGGCGACGGATCGTCGGCGGGACTTGCCAGAGGCCCCACGCAATCAGCGCGTAGAAGACGGTGTTGATGGCGAAGCCGGGCCAGAGAGGGAGCAATGGCAGCGACCTCGCAGAGCGGACCGCCAAGCGACCATGCTTCACACCGTTCCACTGCTCAGGATTGCCACCCAATCCATCTAACTTCCACCAGTGCAAACATCGGCAGGGCCAACCGGCTCGCCTGTCCCACAACTGGAGCCAGGACAGTTCACCTTCAGGCGATCTGACTTCAGCCTCCCACCACACGTGGTCATACCAGAAGGAGGAAGAACTGATCAGTTTGGTCGCCGCTCTAGGCCATGACGGCGGTACTGGCTGGGGCCATGCGAACTCTGTACCGGCAGGCAGCACATCTGCGGCATCAGAGACATCGCCCGTCTTCCATCCCCAAGGCAACCAATGCGCGCTCCACGTGACCAGCACACTGAGCACGGCACCAGTCAGCAGCCACAAGGAGAAATGCATGAGCACTCCTGCTGTCCGGCGGATTGGCTGTTGCAACACCATGGCCACAGTCTACCACATCCTCAACAAAACAGCCCCGGGCCATCAAGCCCGGGGCTGCGTTCTCTCTTGCTTTGCTCTCTCTGCCCTCGGCACTCTGAACTCGGCACTCGGCACTACTCACGCCGCCATCTTCAACTGAGCGCTCGTGAACGCCCCGCCGCCGGCGTCGATGCCGAACTGCACGGTGATGGCGTCGGAGGCGTCACCGAAGCGGGTGCCGCGGAAGCCCTGGACGATGTACTGCGCGCCCTGGCTGGCGGCGGAGGCGGGGACGGTGAAGTCAGTGAAGGTCGGGCGACGGGTCTCGGTGGTGGAGCCACGTTCACGGACACCGAACCGCGTTCCTGAAGCCCCAGCTGGGGTTCAGGTCCGGATAGTGGTCGTAACAGCTCTTGTTACGCACCTATCAGGAGTTGTTACGCACCAAACAGCCGCTGTTACGCACCTATCAGCCGCTGTTACGCACCGAACAGCGGCTGTATGGCACCGAGAAACGATTGTTCGGTGCCGAACAACGGCTGTTCGGTGCCGAGAAATCGTTGTTCGGTGCCGAACAGGAGCTGTTTGGGGCAGTGTTGGAGGTTGAGGGCCCCGTGCTCCCGCACTCCGGACACACACGGAGTTCTCCTTGTTTTCGCCCGGAGGGCGTCCGATGGTTGCCGGTGGTGAAGCGAGCTTTGCGAGCAAGCCACCGGTCCAGGCCACCCCATCACTTCTCTTCCTTCTTTGCCTTCCTGCCCGGAGGGCGAACGAACATCCCATCAACCAAACAAATCCTTCGGATCACCCTCCCATCCGGTGTCCCTGAACATCTTGAGGTACTCCGCCTCGAAGGTCTGCTTCTCGTGGTGCGTTTTCTGATTCCGGATGTACTCCGCGACCACATCCACATTCGGTTTGCTCACCGTGAACCCT